>NZ_JBFTNG010000003.1:0-487760 GCF_056397365.1 Stenotrophomonas sp. 05N37
GAAATTAGCGCTGTGGAACCACCCGATCCCATCCCGAACTCGGAAGTGAAACGCAGCTGCGCCGATGGTAGTGTGGCTCAAGCCATGCGAGAGTAGGTCATCGCCAGGGTTTATACCCAAAACCCCGCTGCTCACGCAGCGGGGTTTTTCTTTTTTTGCAGGCACCCGGTTTTCGAAGGTGCTTGTTTCTCGGAAGAGACCCATGCCGAGCTGGCGCAACGCGCTGCTCCAACCGTCTCCCTGGTGAAATTAGCGCTGTGGAACCACCCGATCCCATCCCGAACTCGGAAGTGAAACGCAGCTGCGCCGATGGTAGTGTGGCTCAAGCCATGCGAGAGTAGGTCATCGCCAGGGTTTATACCCAAAAACCCCGCTGCTCACGCAGCGGGGTTTTTTCTTTGTGCGTCTTCCCGGCGTCGATCGTGCTCCTGTCTAGGCACAGTCCCGGCATCGCTTCAGCGTGTTCCCGCCTCGGTAGAGCCGAGTCATGCTCGGCTGCTTTCCCCACACCTGTGCATGATCCCCACCGCTGCGGTGCCGAGCATGGCTCGGCACTACCGGGCCGTAGGAAATGCGCTCACCTGAGGTGATTGACATGGCTGGGCACTGTCCCTGTGTCGGTTCCCCGTGTCCCTACCTCGGTAGAGCCGAGCCATGCTCGGCTGATGTCCCCACCCCTCTGCATGAKCCCCACCGCTRCGGTGCCGAGCATGGCTCGGCACTACCKGRCCGYAGGRAATGCGTTCACCTGAGGTGACTGACATGGCTGGGCAYTGTCCCTGTGTCGGTTCCCCGTGTCCCTGCCTCGGTAGAGCCGAGCCATGCTCGGCTGCTTTCCCAACACCTCTGCATGAGCCCCACCGCTACGGTGCCGAGCATGGCTCGGCACTACCTGACCGCAGGGAATGCACTTACCTGCGTTGCCGAGCATGGCTCGGCGCTACCTGACCGCAGGGACTGCACTCACCTGCGTTGCCGAGCATGGCTCGGCACTACCCGACCGCGGGAAATGCACTCACCTGGCCCGCCACGGTCGTTTCCCGAGCCCCTCGATCCTGCCTGCGACCGCATCCACGCATGCACCCCTGATCCCGATCCCCTGTAAACACGGCCTTGCCCATCCTTGCCACGCCATTACCGGGCCGAGGGACATCTACCGGCTGCTGGCGCGCTACCGGCGGCCGATCACGTGCGGAGCCCCCAACAAAAAACGGCGCCCCAAGGCGCCGTTTCGTGTTCAACCTGACAACCGCGAGCCGCTCAGGGGGCCGGTGCTGCCGGTGTCGGGGCAGCGCCCTTGTCCTTCATCATCGCGTCGCGCGCCGCCTTGAACGGGTTGCCGTCATACCAGTTCGGCCAACGATCGCCGCCAGCCAGCTCCTTGCCCACCCCGTACAGCAACTGCAGGTCTTCCACGGTGCCGTCCAGCTTCCACGTGGCCGGGTCGAACTCATCCTTCGGCCCGTGGTAGCGGTCGCGACCATACGCTTCGGCTGCCTTGCGGCCGGCCTCGACGCCGCCGTCGCGCAGGTCTTCGCCGCCATCGGCATACAACGCCGGCACGCCGGCCTTGGCGAAGTTGAAGTGGTCCGAACGGAAGTAGAAGCCGCTCTGCACCGAGGTCTCGCCATGCAGGGTGCGGCCCTGGTTGGCGGCCAGCGGCTTGAGCATGTCCTCCAGCTCGGAACTGCCGAATCCGGTCACGGTGACATCCTTGGCGCGGCCGGCTACCGACATCGCGTCGATGTTGATCACACCGGCGATCTTGTCCAGCGGGAAGGTCGGATGGCTGACGTAATACTTGGAGCCCAACAGGCCCGACTCCTCCAGCGTCACGGCCAGGAACACCACCGAGCGCTCCGGCGCCGGTTGCTGGTGCGCCATCGCGTCGGCCACTTCCAGGATCCCGGCCACGCCGGTCGCGTTGTCGACCGCACCGTTGTAGATGTTGTCGCCCTGCTCACCCTCGTGCTTGCCCAGGTGATCCCAATGGGCCATGTACAGCACCGCTTCGTCGGCTCGCTTGGTGCCCGGCAGCACGCCGACCACGTTGCGCGATTTCTTCTCGGCGATGGTGCTCTTCAGGTCGAACGAGACCTTGGCCTTCAGCGAGACCGGCTTGAAGCCACGCTTGCTGGCGTCCTTGTAGGCCTTGTCCAGGTCCAGCCCGGCGTCGGCGAACAACTGGCGTGCCGCCTCGGCGCTCAGCCAGCCCTGCGCAGGCAGGCGTGCGTCCGGATCGTCCTTGGCCGGCAGGTCGTACTGCGGGCCCGCCCACGAGTTTTTCACCACGTCCCAGCCGTAGGAGGCGCCGGCCGTGTCGTGCACGATCAGCGCGGCAGCGGCGCCCTTGCGTGCGGCCTCTTCGAACTTGTACGTCCAGCGCCCGTAATAGGTCATGCGCTTGCCGTCGAACAGCTTGGCGTCGTCCACGTGGAAGCCGGGGTCGTTGACGAACATCACCACCGTCTTGCCCTTCCAGTCCTGGCCGGCGTAGTCGTTCCACTTCTGCTCCGGCGCATCCACGCCATAGCCGACGAACACCAGCTCACTGCCATCGACCTTTACCTCCGGCTGCCCGCTGCGGGTGCCGATCACCATGTCGGTGCCGAACGCGAGCTCGCGGGTCTTGCCGGCCTGGTCCAGCCTGAGCACGGTGGACTCATCAGCCGTGGTCTCGGTCATGGCCACGTCCTGGAACCAGCTGTCGCCGTTGCCCGGCTGCAGGCCGATGCGCTGCATCTGGTCGCGGATGTAGTTGACGGTGAGCTCTTCGCCCTTGCTGCCCGGGGCGCGGCCTTCAAACGCATCCGAGGCCAGCGTCTTGACCAGCTCGGCGAAGTCGGCCGCATTGATGTCGGCGGCAAAGGCATGGCTGGCCGTGGCGGCAGGTGCCTGCGTGGCGGCGGTCGGCGGCGGTGCGGTGGCTTCGCCCTTGCACGCGGCAAGGGCGGCGGTGGCGGCAAGGCACAACAGAAGTTTGCGGGGCATCATCGATTCCTGGATCCAGTGGGCCGGTGCACAGGGGCACCGGGAAAGGGTATCAATCCTGCGGTGCGGCGTCGGTGTCGAAGGTCAGCGGTTGTGCACCGCTGACCGGGCCGATATGCGCGGTGCGGTGCACGTACAACGTGACCTCGCGCTCGAACTGCAGGCTGCCGGCGACGCTGGCCTTCGGGCCGATGATCACGCGCGGCTTGCGACCGCCGGTCAGCGACAGGTTGAAGTTGGGCTTCTTGACCCGGATGCCGCCCTCGACCTGCGAGCCCACCCCGACCGTGATGTCACCGTTGACCGTGTCGATGTTGCCGTTGAGCCGCGTCTCGACGAGTCCGATGCCGCCGTTGACGGTCTCCAGGTTGCCCTCGATCACACTGCCGCGGTCGATGAAAATGCCGCCGTTGACGGTCTCCACGTTGCCGGCAGCGACCACGTCGCGCCCGATCCGCAGGTTGCCGTTGACCGTGGACACACCGGTGGTGCGCGCACGGTCGCCGACCTTGATGCTGCCGTTGACCGTCTGGATCTCGGCCGTGACCACGCCTTCGTCGACGGTGATGCCGCCGTTGACCGTTTCCAGGTCACCGTAGACCTGGCCACCGGTGGCGTGGATGCTGCCGTTGACCTTGCTGATGTCCTCGCTGGCCAGGGCCGGTGCGCAAGGCAGCACCAGGGCCAACAGCAACAAGAGCGAAATGCGTTTCATGGTGACCTCGTATCGGGTATGCGGCTGGCAGGCCGCCTGTGGGGATGTCACCATGCATCGCTACAATCCGCATCTGCCTGAAGTCACTGGAAAGCCCTTGCGCCACAACGCCTTGCCCTCACGCCGGAATAACAAACCGTCGCCCGGAGACCGCGGCGGCATCGTCCCGCCCTGGCTGGCGCGCGGGCTGTTGCTGGCGCTGGCAGTGCTGGTGGCGGGCCCGGTGCTGGCACAGAGTTCCAAGGAAGCCGAGCGCAAGCTGCAGAAGCTGCGCACCGAGCTCAAGGACGTGGCCCAGGAGCGCAGGACCCTGGAGGGCCAGCGTGGGCAGGCCTCGCGGCAGTTGCGCGATGCCGATGAAAAGGTCGCGCGCACCGGGCGGGTGCTGGCCCAGACCGAAACCGCGCTGCAGCGCGAAACCCGTGCCATGGAGGAGCTGCAGCGCAAGCGCAGCGACCTGCAGGCCGGCATGACCCGGCAGCGCGACGAGCTCGCGTCCCTGCTGCGTTCGGCCTACCGCATCGGCAACAACGCACCGCTCAAGTTGCTGCTGTCCCAGGACCGCGTCGCCGACGCCAATCGCAGCCTGGCCTATCACCGCTACCTGCAGCGCGAGCGCGCCCGGCGCATCCAGCGGATCACCCACGATCTGGCCGAACTGCAGGCCGTGGAAGCCCAGATCGTCGAGCGCCGCCAGGCGCTGGAAGGCACCCGCCAGCAGCAGAAGCAGCAGGCCGCCACCCTGGCCAACGACCGTCGTACCCGTGCGGAGACCGTGGCCAGCCTGGAGGAGCGCTACAAGGACCGCAGCGAACGCGAGAAGGCCCTTGGCCAGGATGCCAAGGCGCTGGAAACGCTGTTGGCCAACCTGCGCGCCGCCGCCGCGCGCGCCGAGGCCGAACGGCGCGCTGCCGCGCGCAAGGCGGCCGCCGAGAAAGCCGCCGCGGAAAAGGCCGAACGCGCGGCGGCCGCCAACGGCACCCGCCCGCCGCCGCGCCCGGGCAAGACCCCGCCTGCGGTGGCCTCGGCGCCGCCGCCCAAGGTGGGTGGGCTGGGCTGGCCGCTGTCGGGCAACCTGTTGGCGCGCTACGGCGGCAAGCTGCCGGATGGGCGCACCAGCAGCGGCGTGCTGATCGGCGCGCCGGCCGGCAGCACGATCACCGCCGTGGCCGACGGGACCGTGGTGTTCTCCGACTGGATGACCGGCTACGGCATGATCCTCATCGTCGACCACGGCAATGGCTACATGAGCCTGTATGCGCACAACGACACCCTGCTTCGCGATGCCGGGGCCACGGTCAAGAAGGGCGATGCGGTGGCCAAGGTCGGCAACTCCGGCGGGCAGGGCGTGACCGCGCTGTACTTCGAGCTGCGTCGCAATGGCCAGCCGGTCGATCCGGGCGGCTGGCTGCAGCGACGCTGACACCCAGCCAAACGGCGCACGGTCGCAGCGCCGCGGGTTCAACGGGAATTTATCGTCGCTTCGCGCATAATCGGGCGACGCACCCCGTGCGTGTTTTCCGTCCCCCGCCGACCTGGAGTGCTTCATGCGCGTAGCCCGTACCGCCACCTTGCTGCTGGCCCTGCTGCCTGCCGTGTCCTGGGCGCAGCAGACCAGCGAGGCCGCCAGCAGCGCCAGTGACGCCGCCAGCAACGAGGAAGCGGTGACATCGCGGGTACCGCTGGAAGAGATCCGGCGCTATGTGGCGGTCTACAACGCGGTGCGCGCCGCCTACGTGGACCCGGTGGATGACAAGAAATTGATGCAGTCGGCCATCCGCGGCCTGCTGCTGGACCTGGATCCGCACAGCACCTACTTCGACAAGGAAGACGCCGAGGCCTTCGACGAGCAGGCCACCGGTGCCTACGACGGCATCGGCGTGGAGCTGCAGCAGCAGCCGGACAACAGCAGCCTGAAGGTGATCTCGCCGATTGACGACACCCCGGCCGCGAAGGCCGGCATCCTCGCCGGCGACCTGATCATCGCCATCGACGGCAAGCCGATCAGCGCCATCGAGGCCACCGAGCCGCTGCGTGGCAAGGCCGGCAGCAAGGTGGTGCTGACCCTGGTGCGCACCGGCAAGCCCAAGCCGTTCGATGTCACCGTCACCCGCCAGACCATCCGCGTGACCAGCGTGCGCAGCCGCATGCTGGAGCCGGGCTATGGCTACATCCGCCTGAGCACCTTCCAGGCCGATACCGGGGCCGATTTCCAGAAGCAGGTCGGCCAACTGCAGCAGCAGGCCGGGGGCAAGCTCAAGGGCCTGGTGCTGGACCTGCGCAGCAACCCCGGTGGCCTGCTCACCGCGGCGGTACAAGTGGCCGACGACCTGCTCGACAAGGGCAACATCGTCAGCACGCGCGGTCGGATCTCGATCAGCGATGCGCGCTTCGACGCCACCCCGGGCGACCTGTTGAAGGGCGCCCCGGTGGTGGTCCTGGCCGACGCCGGCTCGGCCAGCGCCTCCGAGGTGCTGGCCGGCGCGCTGCGCGACAACGGCCGCGCCCGCGTGGTCGGCAGCCGCACCTTCGGCAAGGGCTCGGTGCAGACCGTGTTGCCGCTGGACAACGGCGACTCGGTCAAGCTCACCACTGCCCGTTACTTCACCCCGAGCGGCAAGTCGATCCAGGCCACCGGCATCGTGCCGGACGTGGTGCTGCAGCCGGACAAGCGCGACGGCGATGACGAGCTGCCGGCCAGCCTGGCCGACTACAGCGAAGCCACCCTGCCAGGCCACCTGCGCGGCGACGAAGAAGGCGGCGACGGCTACAAGGCCGGTGACGTGCTGCCCGGCGATGGCCCGATCAACGCTGCGCTGGCGGAGCTGAAGCAGCCGGGGTCGGTGGTCGCCAGGCAGAAGGCCGAGGGCGCCAGGACGGCGGCGCAGAAGAAGCCCGAAGCGAAGCCCGAAGCCAAGCCCGAAGCCAAGCCCGAAGCCAAGCCCGAAGCCAAGCCGGCGGACGTGCCGGCCAAGCCCTCAGCAGACGTGCCAACCAAACCGTGACCGGTAGTGCCGGCCGCTGGCCGGCGCTGCAGTCGACCGGCGTTGCGGAAAGCGGCCAACGGCCGGCTCCAGCGGGCGCATCCGCGCCTAGCCGCAGCCGACCGCCGATTCAGAATCCGTGTCGCTTGCGCAGCCGGCGGGCGATCGCGGCGCGCACGTACACGCCGTAGCCCAGGCCGAACAGGAAGCCGGCGATGTGCGCCCACCAGGCCACCATGCCGAAGCTCGGGCCGATGTGGGCGAACACCACCTGCAGCCCCGCCCAGACGCCGATCAGCAGGTAGGCCGGGGCGCGCACGAATTCCAGGAACAGCCCCAGCGGGATCACCACGCCCAGGCGTGCGCCGGGGAACAGCGCCAGGTAGGCGCCGATCAGCGCCGACACCGCGCCGCTGGCGCCGATGATGATCTGGTCGGGACTGCCCATGGCGTAGATGGCGGTCAGGTTGGCGATCGCCCCGCCGACCAGGAACAGCAGCATCAGCCGCCACGGGCCCAGCACCCGCTCGGCCGGCAGCCCGAAGATCAGCAGGAACACCAGGTTGCCCAGCAGGTGCGACCAGTCCGCATGCAGGAACAACGCGGTGAACAGGCGCAGCACGCTGCCGTCCTGCAGGGTCGCCCACCAGTCCTGTGGATGGGTCAATCCCGTCGACAGCGCGCCCCAGTCCAGCCACAGGCTGCGACGGGCATCGTCCGGCCGCGAGATCGACCACAGGAACGCCAGCCACAGGGCGGCGAACAGCAGCGGGGTGGCCCAGCGGAAGGCGGACTTCTTGCGGGAAGGGATCGACACGAACATGGATGGCGCTAGCCTAGCGCGGCAGCAGCCCCGACGGGGAATTGTCGGCTTCAGCCTGAATAGCCGCTGGGGCGGCCCACGTTATTGTTTCATTAACCGGTCTCGGTATACTCCAATACGGCGTCGTATGTCGGGAGGGGAATCCGGCGCGTTGTTCCGGCCGCAAGGCGCGGGATGACGCAGGCGCGCGTTGCCAAACATCACCGCAATTCCGGAGAGAACCAAACATGCATACCGCTTCCACGCTTGCCCGCGTCACCGCCCTGGCCGTCGGCATTGCCGGTGTCCTGGCTGTCGGCCACGTCCACGCTGCTGCCTTCCAGCTGAAGGAAAACAGCGCCAAGGGCCTCGGCCGCGCCTTTGCCGGTTCCGGCAGCGCCCAGGGCGACGCCTCCATCATCGCCGTCAACCCGGCCGGCATGCGCCAGCTGGAAGGCACCCAGATCCAGGGTGACCTGAGCGCGATCAGCTTCTCGGCCAAGTACAGCGGCACCGGCCGCAAGCCGACCGGCCAGCCGCAGACCGGCGGCAATGGCGGCGACGCCGGCATGATCGCGCCGGTCCCGGCCGCGTACTTCCACATGCCGATCGGCGAGCAGGCCCACTTCGGCGTGTCGCTGACCGCTCCGTTCGGCTTCAAGACCGAATACGACAACGGCTGGGTGGGTCGCTACAGCGGCCTGAAGACCGACCTGAAGGCGATCGACCTGGGCTTTGCCGCCTCGTACGACGTCAACCCGTACGTGTCCTTCGGCGCCTCGGTGTTCGTTGAGCACCTGACCATCGAGCTGAGCAACAACATCGACTTCGGCACCGCGCTGGCGCAGTCGCGCGTGCCGGGCTTCGCCCCGGGCAGCGCCGATGGCAAGCTGACCGTGGAAGGCGACAACAATGCCGTGGGCTGGACCGTCGGCGGCTTGTTCAGCCCCGATGAGAACACCCACATCGGCATCAGCTACCGCTCCAAGGTCGAGCACAAGATCACCGGCGGCGACGCTACCTTCGACGTGCCGGCCAACGCCGCTGCTGTGCTGGCCGTGGCCCAGCCGGGCCGCTTCACCAGCACCTCGGGCAAGGCCACGCTGACCCTGCCGGCCTCGGCCACCCTGAGCGTGACCCACAACGTCAACGACCGCTGGACCGTGATGGGTGACGTCACCCGCACCGCCTGGTCCACCGCCTTTGACCAGGTCACCATCGACTACGCCTCGGCGCAGCCGGACTCGGTGCTGGAATTCGGCTACCGCGACACGACCTTCGTCTCGCTGGGCACCGACTTCAAGCTGAGCGACACCGTCACCCTGCGCGGCGGTATCGCGCTGGATCAGACCCCGACCACCAACGCCCACCGCGACGTGCGCGTGCCGGACACCAGCCGCAAGTGGCTGTCGCTGGGCGTGGGCTGGACCCCGTCGGAGAACATCGAGTACAACTTCGGTTATACCCACCTGTTCACCAGCGATCCGGACGTGAACATCGCCGGTACCACCAACAACCAGGGCAACTCGCTGACCGGCAAGTACAAGGTCCGCGGCGACGTGCTGGCCGCGTCGGTCAACTACAAGTTCTGATCGACACAGCCGCACCGGTTGTTTGAACGGCAGAAGGCCCCGCGAAAGCGGGGCCTTTTGTTTGCGCCGCGTCCGCCGCGCGCCGCGAGCGCATCCCTGTCGGCCCCGCTCTTGGTGACCGGCGCTTGTCTGCATGCACGCGGGCTTCCGCTCCACCGCATGTGCAGGGCACTCCGGCGGCGACGCCTTCAGTAGACTGGCGGCCCGTTTGCATCCCATCGTCATGGACCGCCGATACCTCAAAAAGATGCGCGCTTACTGGGCGCGCGAAGAAGCGAAGAACCTTCGCTATCTTCAGAAGACGCTTGCCAAATCGACCTGGTTCGATCTCTGGCACGTGCACCCGGACTGGTATGGCAAAGCTGCACGTGACCCGTCCGACCGCGAGGCCGTCGCGCATTCCGCCTTGCGCCTGCTCGACCATGCGCAGCGTTCGCTCGATGCAGACGCACGCGAGGCGCAGTGTTGGGCGCAACTGCATCCGAACACGATGAACGACGGGGTGTACCTTCATTCGGCCAATCCCAATGGTCGGGCGAACTACCCGCATGAGTTCACCGGCTACATCTGGGGGGCGACGATCCCGGTGTGGCTGGAAGCGCTGCTCGACGCCTCGCGCTTCGAGGTCGGTGCGAAGGACGGCGAAGACGGGACGATCTACGTGGTGAGGGCGCGCGCGAGGGTGCTCGATGCCACTCAGCAGCGCGACGATGAGCCGGCCGCGTAGCGCAGCCCCTGCCGCAACTGCGCGACGAAGTCTTGATCGCGATACACCGCCTCGTCATGACCCAGCCCGGTGTACCAGCTGTGGCCGCCATCGAAGGTGTGGCACCAGGTGATCGGGTGGTCATCGCCCATCCACCGCCATCGTAAAGACGTTCGTCCACCGTGGCGACCACGTGCGCGCGCGCGTGGGTTGTCGCGGTAGGTGTAAATTTCGCCGCGTATCGGCCAGGCCGTGCCACGTGTGCGGCCATCGCGTTCGGGCTGTACGCGGGTGTCCTGCAGGCCCGGTGGATGTGCCCTGAAGTAGGCGCCCACCCGTGCGCCATACCACGCCAGTCGTACTCGGTATCGGCCGCCGCATGGAGGCCGGCGAAGCCGCCGCCAGCGCGGATGAAGCCTTCCAGCGCACGCTGCTGCGCGGCATCGAGCACGTCGCCGGTGGTATTGGCGAACACGACCACGCGGTAGCGGGCGAGGCGGACCGGCGTGAAATCGGCGGTCAACCTCGGTGGCGTCGGCCTGCATGCCTTCGGCGGCGGTCACGCGTTGCAGCGTGGCGATGGCGGTGGGGATTGCATCGTGGCGGACCTGCACGGTGCGCGTGGACACCAGGACGCGGTCGGCCGCCGGCGCCGCGCAGGCCGTGGGCCCGGGCATCGATGCCAGCAGAACGATCGGGAGCAGGGCAGCGCGGATGTCCGGATTCTGCCACGGTGTTGGCCCATTGCAACGATGGGGATGGGCCTTTTCAGCGCGGTCCGCGCCGGCCCAGCGCGTACAATCCCGCACCGCTCCCGCACGGCGGGAGTCATGCTGTCTGACAAGGATCTGTACATGTCGTCTCTCGCGTTTCGTTCCACCCTTTTCCTGGGCCTGGCCGCACTGTCGGCCCCTGCCTGCGCGGCCGATTTCGGCGCCTGTTTCACCCTCACCCCGGGCCTGACCTGGTCCACCGCCGATGCAACGCTGACCATCGAGAAGGCGACTTTCGCCGGCAAGGAGGCGATCAAGGTCAACAGCGCCGGCGGCGGCATCGGCACGGCCAGCTACTTCGATGCCAGCGGGCGCGCCTTCCTGGGCGAGGAGCGCTACGGGATTTCCGCCTGGGGTGGGGAGGCGGGCACGCCGGTGATGACCGACGCCTTCAACCCCGCGCCGACGTTCCCGGCGACGGCCAAGCCGGGCGACCGCTTCCAGTACACCGGGAAGGGCGAGCGCACCCACCACGTCGAAGAGACCGTCGAGCCGCTCGACTTCGAGGGGTTCTCGGATTACACCTTCGTCGGCTTCGAGGACGTGGACGTGGAGATCGATGGCCAGCCGCGCACCTTCAAGGCCACCTGCCACCTCAGCGCGAGCTTCGAGGACAACCGCATGGAGGGCTGGTACGCCCCCGGTTTCGGCCGCATCCGGTTCGAGCGCTACATGGGCAACGAGTTGCTGATGCGCGATGAAATCGAGTCGATCGACGCCCCGTAACCGCGGCCGCGGCGCGGCGCTGCATGGCGCCGGATGACGCCCACAAAAAACCCCGCGTTCGCGGGGTTTTTCGTTCAACACCTGCTGCCGTGCATCAATCGCCCAACGTCAGCAGCGAGGCATTGCCACCGGCCGCGGTGGTGTTCACGGTGACGGTCTTTTCGGTGGCGAAGCGCAGCAGGTAGTGCGGGCCGCCGGCCTTGGGGCCGGTGCCGGACAGGCCCTGGCCGCCGAACGGCTGCACGCCCACCACCGCACCGATCTGGTTGCGGTTGACGTAGACGTTGCCGACATTGATGCGCGAGGAAATGCGCTCCACGGTTTCATCGATGCGCGAATGCACGCCCAGGGTGAGGCCGTAGCCGGTGGCGTTGATCTGATCGATCACCGCGTCGAGCTGGTCGCCCTTCCAGCGGATCACGTGCAGCACCGGCCCGAAGATTTCCTTGTGCAACTGGTCCAGGTTCTTCAGTTCGTACGCGCGCGGGGCGAAGAAGGTGCCATGCGCGGCCGCTTCGCTGAGTTCGGCGGCAGCGATCAGGCGCGCTTCCTTCTCCATGCGCACGGCGTGGTCCTGCAGGATCCGCAGGGCGTCGGCATCGATCACCGGGCCGACGTCGGTGGACAGCAGGCCCGGGTCACCGACCTTCAGTTCGGCCATCGCGCCGGACAGCATGGTCATCACCTTGTCGGCGATGTCGTCCTGCACGAACAGCACGCGCGCGGCCGAGCAACGCTGGCCGGCCGAGGTGAACGCCGAACCGATCGCATCCTTGACCAGCTGTTCCGGCAGCGCCGAGGAGTCGGCGATGAAGGCATTCTGGCCGCCGGTTTCGGCGATCAGCACGCCAATAGCGGCGTCGCGCGCGGCCATCGCGCGGTTGATCGCGCGGGCGGTGTCGGTGGAGCCGGTGAAGGCCACGCCGGCCACGCGCGGGTCGGCGGTGAGCGCGGCACCGACGGTGGCGCCGTCGCCGGGCAGGAACTGCACCACGCCTTCGGGCACGCCGGCCTCGAGCAGCAGCTGCACCGCGTAGTAGCCGATCAGGTTGGTCTGCTCGGCGGGCTTGGCGATGACGCTGTTGCCGGCGGCGAGCGCGGCGGCCACCTGGCCCAGGAAGATCGCCAGCGGGAAGTTCCACGGGCTGATGCAGACGAACACGCCGCGGCCGTGCAGCTGCAGTTCGTTGGACTCACCGGTGGGGCTGGGCAGCTTCTCGGCATGGCCGAACTGTTCGCGCGCCTGCTTGGCGTAATAGCGCAGGAAATCGACGGCTTCGCGCACTTCGGCGATGCCGTCGGGCAGGCTCTTGCCGGCTTCCTTGACGCACAGCGCCATGAACTCGGGCAGGCGCGCCTCGAGCTGGTCGGCGGCGTGTTCCAGGATCGCGGCGCGGCTGGCGGCCGGGGTGCGGTTCCACGCCGGCTGCGCGGCCACGGCATTGGCCAGCGCCTTCTCCACGGTGGCGCTGTCGGCCGGCTGCCACTGGCCAACCACCTGACGGGTGTCGGCCGGGTTGGTCACGTTCAACAGCGCGCCGGTCGGGTTGGCGCCGGGCACCAGCGGTGCGGCCTTCCACGGCTTCACGGCGGCGTTGAGCTGCTCGGCCAGGGCGCGCAGATCGTTGTCGTTGGCGAGATTGACGCCCATGGAGTTCTTCCTGTCATGGTTCTGGCTGCGCAGCAGATCGACCGGCAGCGGGATTTTCGGATGCGGGATGGACGCGAAGGAGGACACCGCCTCGACCGGATCGCGGATCAGGTCGTCGATGGCCACCGCGTCGTCGGTGATGCGGTTGACGAAGCTGGAATTGGCGCCGTTTTCCAGCAGGCGGCGCACCAGGTACGGCAGCAGGTCTTCATGCGAACCGACCGGCGCGTACACGCGGCACGGCACGTTCAGGCGATCGGCCGGCACCACTTCGGCATACAGGTCGTCGCCCATGCCGTGAAGCTTCTGGTGCTCGTACTGGCCCCCCTTGGCGATCGCCTTCACCGCGGCGATGGTGTGCGCGTTGTGCGTGGCGAACATCGGGTAGAGCGCATCGGCATGGGTGAACAGCCGATGGGTGCACGCCAGGTAGGACACGTCGGTGTTCTGCTTGCGGGTGAACACCGGGTAGGCGGGCAGGCCATCGATCTGCGCGCGCTTGATTTCCGCGTCCCAGTACGCGCCCTTGACCAGGCGGACCTGCAGGCGGCGACCGATGCGGCGGGCCAGGTCGGCCAGGTAATCGATCGTGTACGGGGTGCGCTTCTGGTACGCCTGCACGACCACGCCGAAGCCTTCCCAGCCCACCAGCGAAGCGTCGGTGACCACCGCTTCGATGATGTCCAGCGACAGCTCCAGGCGGTCGGTTTCCTCGGCATCCACGGTGCAGCCGATGCCATAGGACTTGGCCAGCTGCGCCAGCTCCAGCACGCCCGGGACCAGGTCGGCCATGACGCGCGCGCGCTTGGCGTGCTCGTAGCGCGGGTACAGCGCGGAGAGCTTGATCGAGATGCCCGGGGCCGCGTTGACGTCGCCATCGGGGCGGCCACCGCGCGCCTTGTGGTCACCGCCGATGGAGTGGATCGCGCGGCGGTAGTCTTCCAGGTAGCGCTTGGCGTCCTTCATGGTCAGCGCGCCTTCGCCAAGCATGTCGAACGAATAGCGGTAGCTGGCGTTGTCGCCCTTGTGCGAGCGCGACAGCGCTTCGTCGATGGTGCGGCCCATGACGAACTGGTGGCCCATGATCTTCATCGCCTGGCGCACGGCCAGACGGATCACCGGCTCGCCCACGCGGCCGATCAGGCGCGCGAACGCACCGGGCACGTCGGCGCGGGTGGCATCGTTGATCTGCACCAGGCGGCCGGTCAGCATCAGGCCCCAGGTGGAGGCGTTGACCAGCACCGAGTCGCTGCCGCCCATGTGCTTCTTCCAGTCCGCATCGCCGAGCTTGTCGCGGATCAGCTTGTCGGCAGTGTCCTGGTCGGGGATGCGCAACAGCGCTTCGGCCACGCACATCAGCAGCACGCCTTCTTCGCTGCCCAGGTCGTACTGGCGCATGAAGGCTTCGATCGCGCCCTGGTCCTTCGCACGCACGCGCACGCGCGCCACCAGGTCGGCGGCCACCGCCTGCACCTGCGCCTGTTCGGCGGCGGGCAGGCGGGCCTGCTCCAGCAGTTCGCGCACATGGCTGGCCTCGTCCTTCATCCAGGCATCGGTGATCGCCTGGCGGAACGCGGGGGGAGGCGTCGGCAGCTCGGGCGACAGCAGCGGCGGACGGAGAGCGCCGGACGGGGCCGGGGCAGGAATCGGTGCGGAGGGTGCGGTCATGCCGGTCGGCTCGTGGAAAACTTGACCATTTTAATCGTTTTTCTGGCCGCGGAAGCAATATCCACGGCAACCCTCATCATGGTCATAGCCTTTGATACAAAGGGATTCGGCGTTTCACAACGGGGCGCCGGTTATTGTGCTGATTTCGTCAAAAGTGCCGCCGATCTCGATGCTGTATTGCACCATTCCTGAAAGTGTGAATGGACCCTTGCTACTGTCGCGAGTGCAGGGCTACCATCGAGACGTTTCCCGCGGCAGGAAAACGCGGTTGCGACATGATCGAGGTGCTGACAGCTCCGGACGGATCAGGGACGCGACTGCGGCTGCGTCCCCCACGGGCGCTCGATGCCCGGCAGTTCGTCCTGTTGTTTGCTGTGTTGTGCGGGGTGATGGGGTTGGCGGCCAGCCTGGGTTGGTTGGCCGGCAACGTATTTGCCCCGTTGTTCGCGCTGCTGTACAGCCTGTTGCTGGCAGCGGCACTGCGTAGTGTGTGGCGTAGTGGAGAACGGCAGGAAGAAATCCGGGTGGTTCCGGCGTGTGTGGAGGTCATCCCCGCACCCGGGCACTCGCCGGTGTTCAGCGCGCACCCGCACTGGGTCCGCCTGATCGCCGACGAGCAGAGGGTCCGGCTGGCGTCCAGCGGCAGGCAGGTGGAAGTGGGGGCTTTCCTCGCACCGGCCGAACGCAGGGCACTGGCTCAGAAACTAGAAGGCTTGCTCGCGGCCAGCGATGGCTGCAACCGACGACGCTAAGGGTCTAGGCAATGAAGCAACGCATCAAGTGGGGCAGTACGTTCGGGAAGACAGCAACAAGCGGGGCCGCGCTGCTGGCGCCCGCATTGGCGTGGGCCCAGGCGGCCGACCCCAAACCGTGGCAGTTGAACATGGGCAAGGGGGTGACCCAGAGCGCGCGGTTGGCCTGGGAATCCAACCTGTTCTCGCTCTGGGTGTGCACGATCATCGGCATCCTGGTGTTCGGCGCGATGTTCTACGCCATGTTCAAGTTCCGCAAATCCAAGGGCGCGGTCGCCGCCACCTTCAGCCACAACACCAAGGCCGAGGTGATCTGGACGGTGATCCCGGTGATCATCCTGGTGGTGATGGCCTGGCCGGCCACGGCCAACCTGATCAAGTTCTACGACACCCGCGATTCGGAAATGACCGTCAAGGTCACCGGCTATCAGTGGATGTGGAAGTACGAATACCTCGGCGAGGATGTCACCTTCACCAGCCGCCTGGACCGCGAGTCCGACCGCGTGCGCCAGAGCGGCACCGTGCCCACGCTGGAATCGCACCCGCATTACCTGCTGGAAGTGGACAACCGGCTGGTGCTGCCGGTGGATACCAAAGTCCGCTTCGTGATCACCTCCGACGACGTCATCCACGCCTGGTGGGTGCCCGCGTTGGGCTGGAAGCAGGACGCGATCCCCGGCTTCATCAACGAAGCCTGGACCAACATCGAAAAACCCGGCGTCTACCGCGGCCAGTGCGCCGAGCTGTGCGGCAAGGACCATGGTTTCATGCCGATCGTGGTCGAGGCGGTGTCCAAGGAGGACTTCAAGAAGTGGCTGGCCTCGCGCAAGCCTGCGCCGGCTGCTGCTCCCGAGGCGGCTCCGGCGGCACCCGCGCCGGCCCCGGCTGAGGCGGCACCGGCCGCCACGCCCGAACCGGCCGCGGCGGCCCCGGCAGACAGCAACGCCTGAAATCGAGCCACGCCTGCCAACCGGCAGGCGGGGGTACCACCGGATCCAGTGAGGTGTAGTTGCGATGGCGCATTCCGCAGTTGACCACGACGGGCACCACGGGCATCAGCAGAGCTTTGTGGAGCGTTGGTTGTTCTCGACCAACCACAAGGACATCGGCACGCTCTACCTGCTTTTCAGCTTCATCATGTTCATCATCGGCGCGGCCATGAGCGTGGTGATCCGCGCCGAGCTGATGCAACCGGGCCTGCAGTTCGTCAAGCCCGAGTTCTTCAACCAGATGACCACCGTGCACGCACTGGTGATGATCTTCGGCGGGGTGATGCCGGCCTTCGTCGGCCTGGCCAACTGGATGATCCCGCTGCAGATCGGCGCGCCGGACATGGCCCTGCCGCGCATGAACAACTGGTCGTTCTGGTTGCTGCCGGTGGCCTTCAGCCTGCTGCTGGTCACCTTGTTCCTGCCCGGCGGCGCACCGGCCGGTGGCTGGACGCTGTACCCGCCGCTGTCGCTGCAGGGCGGCTACAACGTGGCCTTCAGCGTGTTCGCCATCCACGTCGCCGGCATCAGTTCGATCATGGGCGCGATCAACATCATCGCCACCGTGCTCAACATGCGCGCGCCGGGCATCGACCTGCTCAAGATGCCGATTTTCTGCTGGGCCTGGCTGATCACCGCGTTCCTGCTGATCGCGGTGATGCCGGTGCTGGCCGGTGCGGTGACCATGCTGCTCACCGACAAGTTCTTCGGTACCAGCTTCTTCAACGCGGCCGGCGGCGGCGACCCGGTGATGTTCCAGCACATCTTCTGGTTCTTCGGGCACCCGGAGGTGTACATCATGATCCTGCCGGCCTTCGGCGTGGTCAGCGAGATCATCCCCACCTTCAGCCGCAAGCCGCTGTTCGGTTACCAGGCCATGGTCTACGCGGTGGCTGCCATCGCGTTCCTGTCGTTCATCGTCTGGGCCCACCACATGTTCACCGTGGGCATGCCGTTGGGCGGCGAAATCTACTTCATGTTCGCCACGATGCTCATCTCCATCCCGACCGGGGTGAAGGTGTTCAACTGGGTCAGCACCATGTGGCGCGGCTCGCTCACCTTCGAGGCGCCGATGCTGTGGGCGGTGGCCTTCGTCATCCTGTTCACCATCGGTGGGTTCTCCGGGCTGATGCTGGCCATCGTGGTGGCCGACTTCCAATACCACGACACCTACTTCGTGGTCGCGCACTTCCACTACGTGCTGGTGACCGGCGCGGTGTTCGCGTTGATCGCGGCGGTGTACTACTGGTGGCCCAAGTGGACCGGGCGCATGTACAGCGAGAAGTGGGCCAAATTCCACTTCTGGTGGTCGATCGTGTTCGTCAACCTGCTGTTCTTCCCGCAGCACTTCCTCGGCCTGGCCGGCATGCCGCGGCGCATCCCCGATTACAGCGTGGCGTTTGCCGACTGGAACATGATCAGTTCCATCGGTGCGTTCGGCATGTTCGCCACGCCCTTCATGATGGCCGCGATCCTGCTGGCGTCGCTGCGCAACGGCGAGAAGGCGGCTGACCGTGCCTGGGAAGGCGCACGCGGGCTGGAATGGACCATTCCCTCGCCGGCACCGGCGCATACGTTCACCACGCCGCCGACGATCCGCCCCGGCGACCTGGCTCATGACGACATCACCCACTGAGGCAACCATGGACAGCCATCCTGACATTGCCGAGGTACAGGCCCTGCAACGCCGCCGCGCACAGCGCACCGCCTGGAAGGTGGGGCTGGTGGCGGTGGCGGTGTACGTGGGCTTCATCCTCAGCGGGGTGATCGGGCGATGAGCGCAGACCGCCCGGTCGCCCCCGCGCGCACGGCGGGCCTGCCCCGCCTGATCGGGGTGGCGCTGGCGGTGTTCGTGCTGACCTTCTCGCTGGTGCCGTTGTATCGGATCGCCTGCGAGAAGGTGTTCGGGGTGCGGCTGGAGCGTGGTCCGGGCGCAGCGGCCGGCGGCGCGGTCGCCACCGGCAAGCGCACCGTGCGGGTGGAATTCGATGGCGGCGTCAACTCCAAGCTGCCCTGGGCCTTCCACCCCGAACAGCTGACCATGGACGTGGTGCCCGGCGAGCTCAACGAGGCGCTGTACTTCGCGCGCAACGACAGCGACCGCGCGCTGGTCGGCAGCGCGGTGCCCTCGGTGGCACCGGCCAAGGCCTCGGGCTATTTCAGCAAGACCGAGTGCTTCTGTTTCACCGCGCAGACCCTGCAGGCGGGCGAGAAGCGCGACATGCCGGTGCGTTTCATCGTCGATCCCGACCTGCCGGCCAACATCAAGACGATCACCCTGTCCTACACCTTCTACAAGAACGACGCGCTGTCCGCGCAGCTGCCTGCCGCCGCCGCGGCGGTCCCGGCCAACGCGCACGCCGCTCCCTGATACGCACCGGATCCTGAGACCATGGCCCAGCAAAATCCCGATGCCACCGTGTATTTCGTGCCCACGCACAGCAAATGGCCGTTCATCGGTTCCATTGCGATGATGGTGACCATGGTCGGCGTGGCCAGTTGGCTCAACGATTCCAGTTGGGGCAAGTGGACCTTCTATACCGGCATCGCGATGCTGGTGCTGACCCTGTTCTGGTGGTTCAGCGACGTGGTGCGCGAATCCCAGGCCGGCAGCTACAACCGCCAGGTCGACGGCTCGTTCCGCATGGGCATGGTCTGGTTCATCTTCTCCGAAGTGATGTTCTTCGGTGCGTTCTTCGGGGCGCTGTTCTACACCCGCAACCTGGGTCTGCCGTGGCTGGGCGGCGAGGGCGACCGGGTGATGACCAACGAGCTGTTGTGGACCGGCTACTCGGCGGCATGGCCGACCAACGGCCCCGGCGCGATCGGTGGCCACTTCCAGACCATCCCCGCGTGGGGCCTGCCGCTGATCAACACCCTGATCCTGCTCACCTCCGGTGTCACCCTCACCATCGCCCACCATGCGCTCAAGGCCGGGCATCGCCGTCAGCTGCTGGTCTGGCTGGGGCTGACGGTGGCACTCGGCGTGTTCTTCCTGACCCTGCAGGCCGAGGAATACATCCACGCCTACAAGGAACTCAACCTCACCCTGGGCTCGGGCATCTACGGCTCGACGTTCTTCATGCTCACCGGCTTCCACGGCGCGCACGTGCTGCTCGGCACGATCATGCTGGGCGTGATGTGGCTGCGCTCGGCCAAGGGGCACTTCACCCGTGACAACCATTTCGGCTTCGAAGCGGCCGCGTGGTACTGGCACTTCGTCGACGTGGTGTGGCTGATGCTGTTCCTGTTCGTCTACGTGCTGTAGCGTCGGCGCGACACCGCGTGCCGCACCGAGGCGGGTGCGGTTTCAGCCGCCGATGCCGTGGGGTTTGATCCAGCCGGTGTAGATGCCGATGGCCACCAGCGCGATCAGTGCCACCGACACCGCGATGCGGCGGGTGAGCGCGTTGACGGTGCGCTTGGTCTGGCCGCGATCGACCAGCAGGTAATACAGCCCGGCGCCCAGATTCCAGACGATGACGATCAGAAACGCGATTACCAGCAGGGTCTTCAACGAATCATTCATGCGCGGCTCGATGGCGGGGCGGGTACGCCTATATCACCGCGTTTGGTCGCCGTTGTCATGATGCGCAAGCACACACGCCTGATCGCCTGGGTGGCCGCGCTGCTGGTGATCGTCGGTTTCTGCCAGCTGGGGCGCTGGCAACTGCAGCGCATGCACGAAAAACAGGCCCTGCTCGACCAGCAGGTCCCCGTGCGTGTGCAGGCGCTGCGCCTTGCCGAGGCGCTGGCGGCACCGCTGCGGCTGCGTTGGGTGGAGGACCGCGGCCGTTACCTGCCGGGCACCGTGCTGCTGGATAACCAGACCCGCGCCGGGCGCGCCGGCTTCAAGCTGTACCAGCCGTTCCTGAGCGAAGACGGGGCGCACGTGCTGGTCGACCTGGGCTGGCAGCCGATGCCGTCGGACCGGGTGCTGCCCCGCCTGCACGTACCGCAGGGGCCGGCCCGCATTGCCGGGCTGCTGGCGCCACCACCGGCCAGCGGCATCGCGCTGGGCCCGGCGCTGGCCACCACCCCGCAGGCCGGCGTGTGGCTGGCCAACCGCCTGCCACCGGACGAGGTGGCGCGCGCGCTCGGCTTGCCGCCGCGCAGCTTGCCCGAGCGGGTGCTGCGGCTGGACCCGGCGCTGCCCGGCGGCTATGCGCGCGACCTCGACCTGCTGCCCAACACGCTGCCGCCCAGCCGCCATCTCGGCTATGCGGTGCAATGGTTCGCGCTGGCGTTGACCGTCCTGGTGGTCGCGCTGGTCCTGGAATTCCGCCTGCGTCGCCGCCCTGCCGCCGGTTCCCGGCGCTGAGCGTCCCAACATGAGAAAATGCCGCCCATGAATGCCACTTCCCAGGATCGGCTGCCCTCGCGCTCACGCGGCCGCTGGACGTTGATCGCCTTGTTCGCGCTGTTCTTCGGCGCAATGGCCCTGGCCGGCGTGCTGCGCTTCTCCGGCTGGCAGCCCACCGCGCACCGCAACGCCGGGCAGCTGCTGCAACCGCCGGTCGATCTGCGCCAGCGCCCGCCGCTGCTCGCCGATGGCCAGGTCTATCCGTGGAACCCCGACGCGCGCACCTGGCGCATCCTGGTGGCGCCGTCTGCAGGCTGTACGAGCGAGTGCGTCACTTTGTCGCAGGGATTGGGCAAGGTGTGGCAGCTGTTCGGGCATAACGCCGATAATGTCGAGATCCTGTGGCTGGGCACGCCGCCGGCCGAGGTCCAGGGCTTGCCCGCATTGCGCGCGCTGCGCGACCAACCGGCCCTGCGTTCCGCCCTTCCCGCCGTGGATGACGCCGCCGGCACGCCGGTGTATGTGATCGACCCCAACGGTTTCGTGATCATGCGCTACGCACCGGGATTCGATATGGCCGGTCTGCGCAAAGACCTGGCCACGCTGCTGAAACTGAAGTGAGTTCCGTTTAGATGAGCCTTTCCGCACGCCCGGTGCTGCACCGCAATTTCCACCGTCTGGCGTGGTTTGCGCTGATCATGACCGCCAGCACGATCATGTTCGGTTCGTTCGTGCGCCTGTCCGATGCGGGCCTGAGCTGCCCGGACTGGCCGACCTGCTATGGCCGGGTCACCTGGCCGCAGCATGCCGCCGACGTGGTGGGCCACGAGGCCGCCAAGATCCGGCCGCTGGAAACGCACAAGGCCTGGCGCGAGCAGGTCCACCGCTTCCTGGCTGGCGCGCTGGGCATCGAGATTCTCACCCTGGCGCTGCTGGCCACGCGTCGTCGCCGCTGGGGCAGCACCGCGGTGGTGACCGCGTGCGTACTGGTGGCCACCGGCATACCGCTGTACATGATGGGCATGCACGTACCGGCCAGCATTCTGGCCATCCTCGGCGAGGCCATCCTGCTGATCGCCGCGCTGCGCTGGAACAACATCGACCTGGCCCGCGCCGCGTTGCTGACCCTGGCGGTGGTGATCTTCCAGGCGCTGCTGGGCATGTGGACGGTGACCTGGCTGCTCAAGCCGATCGTGGTGATGGGGCACCTGCTGGGCGGCATGTTGATGTTCAGCCTGCTGGTGTGGATGGCGTGGCGTGCCACGCACATGCCGATCACGCTGGTGGAAGCACCGAAGCTGAAGTGGCTGATCCGGGCCGGCGTGGCCGTGCTGGTGCTGCAGATCGCGCTGGGCGGCTGGGTCAGCGCCAATTACGCCGCGCTGGCCTGCGGCGGTGGCAGTGCGTCGCTGGACAACTTCCCGCGTTGCGTCAGCCAGTGGTGGCCGCAGCATGATTTCAAGGAAGGCTTCACCCTGTGGCGCGGCATCGGCGTGGACTACGAAGGCGGCGTGCTCGATGGCGCCTCGCGGATCGCGATCCAGCTGGCGCACCGGATGATGGCGATCGTGGTGGCGGTGTACCTGCTGTGGCTGTCGGTGCGCCTGTTCAAGCTGCCGAGCATGCGCGGCTGGGCCAGCGCATTGGGCCTGCTGGTGGTGCTGCAGATCACCCTGGGCATCCTCAACGTCAAGTTGGCCGTGCCGCTCGAAGTGGCCGTCGCGCACAGTGGCGGGGCCGTGGCGCTGCTGTTCGTGCTGGTGACGTTGCTGGCACGCCTGCGCGCGCCGGATGCGGACGGCAAGGCCGTCTCCGCGTCGTCCACCGTGCAGGCAGGCTGACGGCATGGCCAGTTACCGTCAGTACTGGGACCTGACCAAGCCGAAGGTCGTCGCCCTGATCGTGTTCACCGCACTGGTCGGGATGTTCCTGGCCATTCCGGGGGTGCCCACCGCGCAGCAGGCCATCGACGGCGCGCTGGGCTTCCTTGGCATCTGGCTGGCCGCCTCGGCCGCCGCGGCGATCAACCAGCTGCTGGACGCGCGCATCGACGCGCAGATGGCGCGCACCTCGTGGCGTCCGTTGGTGGTGGGCAAGGTCAAGCCGTGGCAGGTGCTGGTGTTCGCCGGCATCCTGATCGCGTTGTCGATGACGATCCTGGTGGTCTGGGTCAATGTCATCACTGCGGTGCTCACCTTCGCCTCGCTGATCGGTTACGCGGTGATCTACACCGTGTACCTCAAGCGCGCGACCTCGCAGAACATCGTCATCGGCGGCCTCGCCGGTGCCACCCCGCCGTTGCTAGGCTGGGCGGCGATCACCGGCATGCAGGGCCCGTGGGACTGGGCCTATGCGTCGCTGCTGGTACTGATCATCTTCATCTGGACCCCGCCGCATTTCTGGGCACTGGCGATCTTCCGCCGCGAGGATTACGCCAAGGCGGAAATCCCGATGCTGCCGGTCACCCACGGCGTGGCGTATACCCGCAAGTCGATCATGGTGTATTCGATCGCGCTGGCCGTGGTGAGCATTCTGCCGGTGGTACTCGGCATGAGCGGCGTGTTCTACCTCGGCGGGGCGATCGTGCTCAACGCGGTGTTCCTCTGGTACGCGTGGCGCATGCTCAACCCGCCGGACGAACTGTTCTCGATGAAGATGTTCGGCTACTCCATCTTCTACCTGATGGCGCTGTTCGCCTTCCTGATGGTGGACCACTGGATGTTGCCCTGGTTGCGTCAATCGCTTTGAATCGGTGGTTTGCCGGCGCCATTGCTTCTTGACCAAGCATGAAGTGACGGAATAAAGCGATGGCGCTGGGGTGGTCGGGATGGCGTCTGGTGCGGCGGTGCCTGCGGCCGGCAGCGCCAGCGGACGACTCTGCTGCGCAGATCACATGGCGTGCAGGCGACGCGCGCCTGATCGTACCGGGCGAGTGCCACGGCGCCCCTGAAACGCCTCGGGTCGTGGCCGATCTTGTCGAGCGCTACAGCCGCGACAGTGACATGGTTTCGCTGGCGATGGAGATGCCGATGAGCGGGAACGTCGCGCGCCCGCGCTCCCTGCGCTCCAATGGTGATTCGGACGCGCATGAAGCACTGCGGACCTCCCCGTTCTGGCTCGCCGAGGACGACCAGCACGACGGGCGGCAGTCTGGCCATGCTCGGCGCTGCGGATACAGGGACGCGATGCAGGCGTCGCCGACTATGACGTGGAGACCGGATTGTCCGCTTGAGACGGGGCGCACAATGACGTCGTGGCCGCGCACTTACGCCGGTAGTTCAGCGCACTGCGGCCCGGTGCCCTGATGCGGGGATTGACGGGCAACGTGCCTGTGGGCCGTCGGTGTATGCCGCGTCGGTCTGTCGGTCACCTATCAGCTTTCAAAAACTCGGATCAGTGACTCGTTCTTACTCTCGGATGGCGGCCTATAGAGTCGGTGCGAGCTGGCTCGCCAAGCAGAGGGAGTTACCATGAAATCAACAAAAGTTCTTGGCTATAGCATCCTGTTGATGTCTGGGTTTACCGGTTGGAACGCATCCGCAGAAGTAAAGGCCATTAGTCGCGCGAACTGTATGGGCTTTGTCAATGAATCAATTACCTATGACAGGCCGCAGTTCAGAAGCATACAAGGCTCTGCGGCCAGTAGGCACATTCCATTGGGAAACACGCAGCCTAAACATATCCTGGGTGCACCAAACAATGGCGCATTTGCATGGCGCTTCTATGCAGGCGACAGGTCAGATCCTGAGCGAATGCTCGTGCGTGGGTATCACACCTGGATTCTAAACAGAATTGTACATACACGGCATACCGCCGCTGCCGACTGCAGTCTTAGCGAATGGTGATCTCAATGAAATCGACGTCAACCCTGGTATTGATTGCCATGCTGTCGCCAATCGCAGTTGCGCACGCTGAGTCGAGCGACGTGGATGCCGTTGGGCAATGGCTGCAGGCGCGCGCGATGCGTGCTGCGTCCAGCGACGATTTTGCCGACGCACGACAGGCCGCTGATGAAGGTAGCTATCGCATCGTTAAGTTGGCCGATCTGGATGCTCCGGAGGCAGTCAAGGAGCAACTTCGGGCGCAGATTGGTCGCAGTCGAAATGAGCCGATTCGTGTTCCTGGTGGGGCTATCCCATCGCAATCTGAATTACTGAAAACCTTGCCGAGAACTCAGCGATCGGATGCGATTCTGCGCCAACGCCTGCCGAGTCCGCCGACCAATCTTCTGGGGACGGTGCTCGGTGCCGCGGAGGTGATCGGCATGGAGCCCAGTGGTGCATTGAATGGTGTGAATTCCACCGGCTTGACGCGGTTCTATCGGTTGAGCGACGTGGGCATCGTCGCGTTCAATGAGGAGAACTTCCGGGTTCCCGGTACCCTCATTGAGGTCATTGCCGAAGCCCAGAACACCGCGGTCAACGGCTCGCCTGCGCAGTTCGAGATGAATGTTGATGGCCAAGGACGTGGTCGCGTGGTGTTGTCGTGGGCGGCCGGGGAAAAGGCGTACACACTCACGGCAACCGGCGACAGCGACGTGGATCACAAGGCGCGCGTACTGCAGGAGATCGCTGCGGCAATCACTGATTGATCCTGAGCAGCCTGGAAGTGAGGTCTGACAAACGGAGGCAGTCGAGCGAGCTCAACTGCCTCCGTCACCCTTCACCGGCTCCACCGGATCACGCGCATACCGCTGGGCGATCATCGCGCAGACGATGAGCTGGATCTGGTGGTAGATCATGATCGGCAACACGATCGCGCCCAGGCTGCCGCCAGCGAACAACACCTTGGCGATCGGAACGCCCGTGGCGAGGCTCTTCTTGGACCCGCAGAACAGGATGGTGATCTCGTCTTCGCGGTTGAAGCCCAGCCGGCGTGCGATGAAGCGGATCAGCGGCATCGCGATGCCGAGCAGGACGGCGGCCACGACCGCCACGGTCAGCAGCGACAGCAGCGGCGTCTTGCTCCACAGGCCTTCGCTGACGGCCTCGCCGAACGCCGAATACACCACCAGCAGGATGGTGGCCTGGTCGGTGTAGCGCAGCAGCGCGCGCTGGCGCTCCACCCAGCCGGCAATCCATGGGCGCAACAGGTGGCCGGCCACGAATGGCACCAGCAGCTGCAGCATGATGCTGACGATGGCCTGCACCGGGTTGTGCATGCCGCCCTCGGTGCCGGCCAGCAGGGCCAACAGCAGCGGGGTGAGGAACACGCCGAGGATGCTCGACAGCGAGGCGCTGCAGACCGCCGCCGGGACGTTGCCGCGCGCCATCGAGGTGAAGGCGATGGACGACTGCACGGTGGACGGCAGCGCGCACAGGAACAGCACGCCGATGTACAGCTCGGGCGTGAGCAGCCAGCCATCCAGTGGTTTGAACAGCAGCCCCAGCAGCGGGAACAGCACGAAGGTGCAGGCCAGGATGGTCAGGTGCAGGCGCCAGTGCAGGACGCCGGCCACGATCGACTCACGCGGCAGGCGCGCGCCGTGCAGGAAGAACAGCGCGGCGATGGCCACGTCGGTGACGTCGTCGAGCACCATCGCCGCCGCGCCGTGCATCGGCAGGAGGGAGGCCAGCAGCACGGTGCCGAGCAGGGCGAGGGTGAAGTTGTCCGGTCGCAGGCGCGACCACCAGGGCTTCATGCGCGGCATGCTCCTGTCATGGGGAAAAAGAATGCGGGAACGCGCGCGGGCTCAACGCGCGCCGGCCTGTTCGATGCGGGCGCGGGTGGGCGCCTCCAGCGAGGTCATGCCGGCCTTGCGGCCGAATTCCAGGGCCTGGTCCAGCGAAGCTCCCTGGCGTGCCTGCAGCAGCGCCAGCAAGGCACCGGCGCGGTTGCCGGAGGCGCAGTGCACCAGCACCGGTCCCTGGCTGTTCTCCAGCACGGCGTGGAGTGCGCGTGCATTGGCCTCGGTGAGGCCGGCGGCGCCGGCCACCGGGATGCGCACGTAGCGCAGGCCCAGCCGTTCGGCGGCGGCGGTCTCATCGAAACCCCGATCTTCCTCGGGCTGACGCAGGTCGATCACGGTGCGCACGCCGGCGTCGGCGGCCTGGTGCAGCTGCGCGGCGCTCGGCTGGCCCGCGCTGTAGAGCTGGGGGCGTGGCTGCGCGAAGGGCAGCTCGCTGGCCCAGGCGCACGGGGCCAGCGCGATCAGGGTGGCCAGCGTGCCACGCAGCAGGCAGCGGGCGAACGCTGCGGCGGGATTCACGGTGGGAAGCGCCATGGCGGCTCCGTCAGTCAGAAGCGGAGGGTGCTGCGCGCCTTCAGCAGTTCACGCAGCTCGTACTTGTCAGTATCGTCCAGACCCTGCTGGCCCTGCTTTGCCTGAAGCTCGTCAAGGCGTTGCATCAACAGCTGTTTTTCCAGCTGGGCCACGGCATCGTGCAGTTCCTGGGTCCACATCGCCTCGTCGCCAGGCAAGGTCTGCGCGGCCAGCTTGTGCAGCGATTCCTGTTCTTCGCGGCCCTCGAAGTGCTCCAGCAGCGCGCCGGTGCTGATGTCGGGGCGCTGCTCCACCAGGCCCAGCAACTCCAGCAGCAGCTCGATGCCGGGCAGGCGCAGGCCGTTGAAGTGATGCCCTTCCAGGGTCATCGCCAACGACGGCTGCTGCAGCAGGATCGCGATCGCCGCGCGCACCAGGCTGCGCCGCTGGGTGGGCGCGACCGCGCGCGAGGGCGGGCGCGAGGGCTGTGCAGCGGCGCTGGGCTTGGCACCCAGCCCGGTCAGCGTGGTCAGCTGCTGCTTCATCAGGTCGCCAAAGGCGCCATCGGGGATCTGCGCCAGCATCGGCTTGGCCCGCTCGGCCAGCCGCGCCTTGCCATCCAGCGTGGCCATGTTGACCTCGCGGGTGAGCTCGTCGAAGAAGAACTGCGACAGCGGGGTGGCCTGCTGCAGGCGCGCATCGAAGGCCTCGCGGCCCTCCTTGCGCACGATGGTGTCGGGGTCTTCGCCATCGGGCAGGAACAGGAAGAACGCCTGGCGGCCGTCCTTCATGCGCGGCAGCACCGACTCCAGCGCGCGCCAGCCTGCACGGCGGCCAGCGGCGTCACCGTCGAAGCAGAAGAACACGTCCGGCGCATTGCGGAACAGCAGCTCGGCGTGGTCCGGGGTGGTGGCCGTGCCCAGCGTGGCCACCGCCTGGGTGACCCCGTACTGGAACAGCGAGACCACGTCCATGTAGCCTTCGACCACGATCAGCCGCTCGATCTTCTGGTTGGCCTGGCGCACCTGCCACAGGCCGTACAGTTCGCGGCCCTTGTGGAACAGCGCGGTCTCGGGCGAGTTGAGGTACTTGGGGCCGTCATCCTTCTCCATGACCCGGCCGCCGTAGGCGATCACCCGGCCGCGGCGGTCGAAGATCGGGAACATCACCCGGTCGCGGAACTTGTCGTAGACGTGGCCGCGATCGTTCTTGGAAAACAGCCCGGCGCGGTCGAGCAGCTTCATCCGCCGCTCGTCCTTGCCCAGCGCATCCTTCAGTGCGCTGTAGCCGTCGGGCGCGTAACCGATCGCAAAGCGGGTACGGTTTTCTTCGTCCACGCCACGCTGGTCGAGGTAGGCGCGGGCCTTGTCGCTGCCTTCCAGCGACTTCTGGAAAAAGCGCGTGGCCGCATCCAGCGCCGAGTACAGCTCGCGGCTGTCGTCCTGCTGCTGGGCGGTGCGCGGCTGGGTGTCGCGCGGCACTTCCATGCCCACGCGCTTGGCCAGTTCGTCGACCGCGTCGAGGAACTCGAGGCGGTCGTAATTCATCAGGAAGCTGATCGCGGTGCCATGCGCGCCGCAGCCGAAGCAGTGGTAGAACTGCTTGGTGGGCGAGACCGTGAACGAGGCCGAGCGCTCGTCATGGAACGGGCAGCGCGCGGCGTACTCCTTGCCCTGGCGCTTCAACGGCACGCGGCTGCCCACCACCTCGACGATGTCGGAGCGGGCCAGCAGGTCGTCGATGAATGCGTCGGGGATACGGGCCATGGGCAGCAGGCAGGGGCATGGCCGGCGACGGCCACGCGCGGAAGCGAGGGTCGGACTAGTCTACTAGCTGCCGGTCGCTTCGCCCGGTTTCGGCTCGGGGATCCCGGCCACGGCCAGGTGATGACGCGCGCGCAGGCGCTCGTCGATTACTGCCGTCATCAGCGCGCCCACGAAGAACACCACGGTGGCGTAGTAGATCCACACCAGCGAGATCACCAGCGCGCCCATCGAGCCGTACGCGCTGCCCGGGGCGACGGTGGCGATGTACAGGCCGATGGCGTAGCGGCCCAGCGCGAACAACGCCGAGGTGATCGCCCCGCCGATGAACGCCTGGCGCCACGCGACGCGGCGGTCGGGCAGGTAGTGGTAGAGGAAGGCGAAGCCCACCGTGTACAGCGCCAGGCTGGTCAGGTAGCCCACCGCCGGCAGCACCGAGGGCAGCTGTGCGAAGGCGACCTGCAGCATGGTGGTGGCGGTCATCGACAGGATCAGCAGGAAGCCCAGCGCCAGCACCACGCCGAACGAGAACACGCGCTTGCGCAGCCAGGCCACGAGGCCGTCGAGGCGCTCGCCACTGGTGTTGAAGATCAGGTTCAGCGCGTTCTGCAGCTGGGCAAACACCGCCGTGGCGCCGATGAACAACAACAGGGTGCTCCACACGCCGGCCAGCGAGCCCACATCGGGCTGGTTGTCGGCGTTCTTGAGCACGGTGTCGGCGACAGTGGCGGCACTGCTGCCGGCCACGTCATTGATCTGCGTGATCAGGGCCTGCTGCGCGGGCGGGTACAGCGAGGCGGTCAGCCACAGCAGCAAGACCAGCAGCGGCGCCATCGAGAGCAGGGCGTAGAAGGAGACCGAGGCGGCCTGGGTGAGCACGTCGATATCGACGAAGCGCTTGCCCACGGCCATCGGGAAGCTGCGTTGCAGCCGGTCGACGTACTTGTGCAGGCGTTGCGGTACGCCGGCGTGGGCGGGCGTGGGAGCGGCGTCGGGAGCGGGGGCGGGCGGCAGTGAAGACATGCCACCGATTTTT
This sequence comes from Stenotrophomonas sp. 05N37, assembly GCF_056397365.1. Classification (NCBI taxonomy): domain Bacteria; kingdom Pseudomonadati; phylum Pseudomonadota; class Gammaproteobacteria; order Lysobacterales; family Lysobacteraceae; genus Stenotrophomonas; species Stenotrophomonas sp. 05N37. The sequence continues at coordinate 29,654 of NZ_JBFTNG010000003.1, forward strand.
GCAGGCCCGGGTCGAAGGCGGGGTGAAGCGGGGCGTGCGTCGATGCACCACCATCCACTCTCGGTGCCTGCCGCAATGCCGGTGGTGCCGGATGTTGGCGCATCCGGCCGGGCAGGTAGCGACCGTGGGTCGCTACCTGCCCGGCGCCGATCACCCGGCCAGCTGCTGCTTGACCAGCTTGGACACCAGGCCCATGTCGGCCTGGCCGGCAAGCTTGGGCTTGAGCGCACCCATCAGCTTGCCGATGTCGGCGGGGCTGGCTGCGCCGGTTTCGGCGATGGCGGCCTGGATGGCGGCCACGATCTCGGCTTCGCCCAGCTTGGTCGGCAGGTACTGGTCGATGACCAGGATTTCCTCGCGCTCGATGACCGCCAGGTCTTCGCGGTTGGCCGCTTCGAACTGGCTGACCGAATCCTTGCGCTGCTTGACCATCTTTTCCAGCACGGCCAATACGGCGGCGTCGTCCAGCTCGATGCGCTCGTCCACTTCCTTGCGCTTGATATCGGCCAGCATCAGGCGGATCACGCCCAGGCGGTGCTTCTCGCCGGCCTTCATGGCCGCCTTCATGTCATCGGTGAGCTGCTGTTTCAGGCTCATGGAACACCTCGTATCGGTCAAAAGTGCGGGACGGACGCCAGAACGACTGGAACGCAAAAAGCCGGTAACGCTCGCGCGTTCCGGCTTCGGCTCCGCCGCGACAGACACAGGGCCTGCCGCATCGAAGTTGCGTAGATCAGTACAGGCGCTGACGCTTGGTGACGTCGCGCGAGGAGCGACGCAGCTGACGCTTCACAGCAGCAGCAGCCTTACGCTTGCGCTCCTGGGTCGGCTTTTCGTAGAACTCGCGCTTGCGGGTTTCGGCCAGCACGCCGGCCTTTTCGCAGGTGCGCTTGAAGCGACGGAGCGCAAACTCGAAGGGCTCGTTCTCGCGGACTTTAACGCTGGGCATGGAATCTCCGGGACACAGTAGAACCGGGTCACGCCCGGTGAGAGCCGCACATTATAGCGGCGACAAAAGAAGTTGCAACCCACCCCGGCGAACTTCTTGGCCACAGGTGGTGTCGGGTGGGCTGGCGGTAACGCTGCCGGGGCCTCAGCGGTCCATAATACCCGGTATGCGAGTCCTTGGTATCGAATCTTCCTGCGATGAGACCGGCGTGGCGGTGTACGACACCGCCCTGGCCGGCCCGGACGCCCTGCGCGCCCATGCGGTCTACAGCCAGATCGCCCTTCACGCCGAGTACGGCGGGGTGGTGCCTGAACTGGCCAGCCGCGACCACGTGCGCAAGCTGCTGCCGCTGATCCGGCAGACCCTGGCCGAGGCCGGGATGGACGTGGCCGACATCGACGGGGTGGCCTACACGGCCGGCCCCGGCCTGGTCGGGGCGTTGCTGGTGGGCGCGGGCGTGGCCCGCTCGCTGGCCTGGGCGCTGGAGGTGCCGGCGGTCGGCGTACACCATATGGAGGGGCACCTGCTGGCCCCGCTGATGGAAGACGACCCGCCGCAGGCACCGTTCGTCGCCCTGCTGGTGTCTGGCGGTCACACCCAGCTGGTGGCCGTGGACCGGATCGGCCAGTACCGCCTGCTTGGCGAGACCCTGGACGACGCGGCGGGCGAGGCCTTCGACAAGACCGCCAAGCTGATGGGCCTGCCGTACCCGGGCGGACCGCAGTTGGCTGCGCTGGCCGAGCGCGGCACCCCGGGGCGGTTCAAGTTCACCCGCCCCATGACCGACCGCCCGGGGCTGGATTTCAGCTTCTCCGGTCTGAAGACCCAGGTGCTGCTGGCCTGGCGCGATAGCGACCAGAGCGAGCAGACCCGGGCCGACATCGCCCGTGGCTTTGAAGACGCGGTGGTCGATACCCTGGCGATCAAGTGCGAGCGCGCGCTGGATGCGGCCGGCACCGATGTGATCGTGGTGGCCGGCGGCGTGGGCGCCAACAAGCGCCTGCGCGCCAAGCTGCAGCAGATGGCCGCCCGCCGCGGCGGCCGCGCCTGCTTCCCGCGCCCGTCGCTGTGCACCGACAACGGCGCGATGATCGCCTTTGCCGGCGCGCTGCGCCTGGAGGCTGGCCAGCACACCCCGCCGCAGGTGCAGGTCACCCCGCGCTGGGATATGGCGACGCTGCCGGCGGTGTGAGTACTCCGCCGGTCACGGCGGGCGATTGCGCAGCAGCGGGGTGACGGCCTCATGCCCGGCCATCCAATCGGCGGTGCGTGTACAGCGCAGCGCCACCAGCCGCTGGATGGCGGCGAAATCCTCGTCCAAGGCGCGCGCAAAGATGGGTTCATGGTGGGCGATACGGTTGCGCAGCCGCCGGATCTGCTCCAGATCATTGTGTATGCGGGCGCGGGTGACATGCCGGGGCGCAGCCTCGCTGGCGCCGGGAAGTACGGTCCCCATGCATCGTGACCACACCCGGACATCGAAGCGTTGCGTGAACATCTTCTGCCAAAACACGAAGCTGAGCGTGGAGACAACCTGCGCGGTGCCGTGACTGCAGCGTGTGGTCGCGCGTTGCAGTTCACGGCGTGGGTTGTAGCCGCTGCTTGGACTGGGCAGGCTGTCGGCGAAGCCCTGCACCCACGGCCATCGTGGTCCGTGAATCCGGGTCAGTGCATCTGAAACCGCGTTGCGGATGACCACTTCGCCGATATGCAGCGGCACCAGGAAGGCGGCGGAAATGCGGGCATTCCACAGATACAGTTCAAGCGGGGTACTACGGGTATCGAGGCGGGCCACAGCGTTCTCGTACGTGCCCATCCGGTCGGCTGACAGCGCCCGCTTCACGGCATCTTCGATCTGCATGGTCATCGCATCCCTGGTCCCTGGAGACGATCGAGGCTACGAGCGTGGCTGGATGCCGGGCATCGGGAATCCGGCCGTTGCGTGATTGTTCTGATTACCGTTTTTCCTCATTCGATTGCCGCGTTCAATTGAGGCGTCGCAAACCACGCGCCCCGTCCCGTTTTGCGTCAACAATGGTTGACGCGGCCGGGTCGGCCCCGTAATTTTCCGCCTACGCGCCACCGGGACTCGCGGATGGGAATCCCATCTCCCCCCGGGGACAAGAGGTAAGCAAAGGGTCCCGAAAGGGGCCCTTTGTCTTTTCCGCCTCGGGCGCTGCACCAGGGCGCCTGCCCCTGGTTCCCGGCACGTTCCGGGCCGGGCCGTTACCATGTCCGGCATCTTCCACGTGGCATGGCTATGGACAAGGTATTCATCGAAGGGCTCGAGATCGATGCCCTGATCGGCATCTACGACTGGGAACGGCGGATCCGCCAGACCCTGCGTTTCGACCTGGAAATGGGCTTCGACAACCGCCGCCCGGCCGCCAGCGACGACATCGCCGATACGCTCAACTACAAGGCGGTGAGCAAGCGCATCGAGCAGTTCGTGCGCGAGTCCGATTTCGGCCTGGTTGAAACCCTGGCCGAGCGCATCGCCGAGATCGTGCTGCGTGAATTCAAGGTGGAGTGGCTGCGGCTCAAGCTGAGCAAGCCCGGTGCGGTGCGCGGTGCGCGCGCGGTGGGCGTGATCATCGAGCGCAGCGCGCCGTCCCCGGCACACCCCTGACAGCCCCCAAACGGAGATCGATACACGATGTTGAATGCAGTAGTGGCGGTACGTTGGCTGGACGACCTGCAGCGCGCGCTGGAACCCTGGCCGTGGGCCTATACGGGCGCGGTGCTGTGCCTGCTGGCGCTGGCGGCGTGGCTGGCCAATTTCGTCACCAAGAAAATCCTGCTGCGCGGCCTGCGCGGGTTGATCAACCGCCTGCCCGGCGGCGCCGCCCACGGCGGGCGCGGCAGCAACGTGATGCGGGTGGTGTCGCGGTTGTCCAACGTGGTGCCCAGCCAGGTCATCGCCGCCGGCATCACCGTGGTGCCCGACCTGCCGCCGCCGCTGGTGGCCTTCGTCATCGGGGCCTGCCAGGCTTGGGCGATCCTGACCGTGACGCTGGCGATCTCGCACGCGCTGGATGCGGCCAACGACATCTACGAGCGCCGCCCCGACGCACGCAACAAGCCGATCAAGGGCTACCTGCAGGTGGCCAAGATCGTCATCTTCGTCATCGCCGGGCTGTCGATCGTGGCCACCCTGGCCGGCGTGGACCTGCGTTACCTGGTGACCGGCCTGGGCGCGGCCACCGCGGTGCTGATGCTGATCTTCCAGGACACCATCCTGTCGCTGGTGGCCAGCGTGCAGATCAGCGGCGATGGCCGGGTGCGGCTGGGCGACTGGATCGAGATGCCCAGCCAGAACGCCGATGGCGATGTGATCGATATCGCCCTGCACACCATCACCGTGCAGAACTTCGACAAGACCATCACCACCATTCCGACCAAGAAGCTGGTCACCGAGTCGTTCAAGAACTGGCGCGGCATGCAGGAGGCGGGCGGGCGCCGGATCAAGCGCGCGCTGTACCTGGACCAGCACAGCGTGGGGTTCGTGGAGGCGCCGATGCTGGCGCAGCTGGAGCAGTTCGCGGTGCTGGGCGACTACCTGCGCGACAAGCAGGCCGAGCTGCAGCAGTGGAATGCCGGGCTGCAGGCCAAGGGCATGGCGGCGGTCAACGCGCGCCGGGTCACCAACCTGGGTACCTTCCGCGCGTATGTGGAGCGCTACCTGCAGCAGCACCCGGGCATCCATACGGACATGACCTTGCTGGTACGGCAACTGCAGCCGACCACCGAAGGCCTGCCGCTGGAAATCTACTGCTTCACCCGCAGCACGGCCTGGGGCGAGTACGAGGGCGTGCAGTCGGACGTGTTCGACCACCTGCTGGCGATCCTGCCGGCCTTTGGGCTGCGCGTGTTCCAGGCCTCCAGCGATGCCATGTTGATGGCGGGGCAGCAGCGCCTGGCCGCCGCAGAGTAAGCTCCTGAGCCTGCGTCGCGGTGCTCGCGGCGACGGGCGCTTCCCCCGCGGGAAGAAAAATGAACGCCAAAATCATTCACAACGGGTCCGGGAACGCTAGAATCCCGGCCTTGTAAACGTTTTCATAAGGACAGCCGGTGGCCGCCGATCGTATCGAAACCCTCATTGCCCAGATGACCGTCGAAGAAAAAGTCGGCCAGCTGGGTGTGTTCGCCGACATGGTCCGGCCGTTCGCCCCGGACGTGAATCCGGAAGCCAACGTGCTCAACGCCGACCAGGTGCTGCAGCAGGTGCGCGAGGGCAAGGTGGGGTCGCTGTTCAACGGCGTGGGCGTGGAAGCCGGTCGCCGCATCCAGCAGGTCGCGCTGGAAGAAAGCCGCCTGGGCATTCCGGTGATCCTGGCCGCCGATGTCATCCACGGCATGCGCACCGTGTTCCCGATCCCGCTGGGCGAAGCGGCCAGCTTCGAGCCGGACCTGGCCGAGCGCACCGCCCGCGCCACCGCGGTGGAGGCCACTGCTGCCGGCCTGCACTGGACCTACGCGCCGGCGGTGGACATCGCCCGCGACCAGCGCTGGGGCCGTGGTGCCGAGGGCGCCGGTGAAGACGTGGTGCTGGGCTGCCGCTTTGCCGCCGCCCGCGTGCGGGGCTTCCAGGGCCCGGACCTGCGCGCCGCCGATGCGCTGCTGGCCACGCCCAAGCACTTCGCCGCCTACGGCGCGGTGATGGCCGGCATGGAATACAACATGGTCGACATCTCGCCGCAGACCCTGCGCGACGTGCACCTGCCGCCGTTCCAGGCCGCCTTCGACGCCGGCGCACTGACGGTGATGTCCTCCTTCAACGACATCAACGGCGTGCCGGCCAGCGCCAACGCCGAACTGCTCACCGACATCCTGCGCGGTGAGTGGAAGTTCCCGGGCGTGGTGATCTCCGACTACACCGCCGACATGGAGCTGGTCGCGCACGGCTATGCGGCCGACGACCGCGATGCCACCGCCAAGGCCTTCACCGCCGGCCTGGACCTGAGCATGCAGAGCGGCTTCTATGCCGAGCACCTGCCGGGCCTGATCGAAAGCGGCGAGGTGCCGATGGCCACGCTGGATGAATCGGTGCGCCGCATCCTGCGCCTGAAGGACGCCATCGGCCTGTTCGACGACCCCTACCGCTCGCTGGACCTGGACCGCGAAGCGTCGACCGCGCATATCGCCGCGCACGACGCGCTCTCGCGCGATGCCGCGCGTCGCTCGATCGTGCTGCTCAAGAACACCGACGCGGTGCTGCCGCTGAAGAAGACCGGCCAGAAGATCGCGTTGATCGGCCCGTTCGTGCAGGACCGCGAGAACATCGAGGGCTGCTGGACGCTGTTCGGCGACAAGACGCGCTACGTGAGCCTGGAAACCGGCGTGCGCGCGGCGATCGGCGATGAGGCGCTGTTGGAAATCGTGCCCGGCTGCGACCTCGAAGCGCCCGTGCAGGATGGCATCGAGCAGGCCGTGGCCGCCGCGCTGCGGGCGGACGTGGTGGTGCTGGCGCTCGGCGAGCCGCAGCGTTACAGCGGCGAAGCGCAGTCGCGCGTGGAAATCACCCTGCCGGCGGCGCAGCAGGCGCTGGCCGAAGCGGTGGCGATGACCGGCAAGCCGCTGGTGGTGCTGCTGCGCAATGGCCGTGCGCTGGCGCTGCAGGGCGCGGTGCGCAACGCGCACGCCGTGGCGATCACCTGGTACCTGGGCACCCAGACCGGCCACGCGGTGGCCGATGTGCTGTTCGGCGATTACAACCCGTCCGGGCGCCTGCCGGTGAGCTTCCCGCAGGTGTCGGGCCAGCAGCCGTTCTTCTACAACCACCCGCGCACCGGTCGCCCGGAGTTGCCGACGATGTCCGAGTTCAAGGCGCGCTGGCGCGAGATCCCGAACGAGGCGCTGTACCCGTTCGGCCATGGCGTGGGCTACACCACCTTCGGCTATGGCGTGCCGCAGCTGAGCAGCCAGACCCTGTGCTGGGACGACAGCCTGACCATCAGCACCACGCTGACCAATACCGGTGCGGTGGCGGGCGAGGAAGTGGTGCAGCTGTACATCCACGACCGCGTGGCCAGCCGCGTGCGGCCGGTGCGCGAGCTGAAGGACTTCCGCAAGGTGGCGCTGCAGCCGGGCCAGAGCACCCAGGTGGTGTTCACCCTGGACCGCCACGCGCTGGGCTTCACCGGCCGCGATGGCGTGTTCCGCGCCGAGCCGGGCCAGTTCGAGCTGTGGGTGTGCGCGTCGTCGGCAAGCGGCGAGCCGGTGATCTTCGAGCTGCTGGCCGGCTGAAAGCATAGCGGCGGCCCCGTAGAGCCGACCGTTGGTCGGCTGCCTTTGCGTGCCACCGCCCACATTCCAGTCCGCCCTGGATGAACGCAGCCGACCAACGGTCGGCTCTACCCGGCGGCCGTCAATCGTAGAGCCGACCGTTGGTCGGCTGCTCTTACGCGCCACCGCCCACGTTCCAGCCCGCCTTCGATGAACGCAGCCGACCAACGGTCGGCTCTACAACGCAGCCGACCAACGGTCGGCTCTACAACGCAGCCGACCAACGGTCGGCTCTACAACGCAGCCGACCAACGGTCGGCTCTACGCGGTGGCCGTCATTGGCGGCTGACAGGGGGGCGGGTACGCTGGCGTCCTTGCGAAACCGATGGAGCCGAGCATGCGTGTGATCCGAATCCTGCTACCTACCCTATTGCTGGCGGCATGTTCGCAGCCGGCACCGCCGGCGGCTGACGGGGCTGCCCCGGCCACCTCGCCGCCGGCCGCCACGGCCACGCCCAGCGAGGATGCCCCGGTCGCCGGCCTGTCCCCCGATGCGGTAGACGCCACGGCGCCGCCGGCCGCGACCGACCCGCTGCCAGCGACGGAGCCCGCCTCAGCGGCGGCCGCTGCGGGGGACATCGATGCCGACACCGATGGCGATGTACGCCAGCGCATCGAGCGCCTGCTCGGCGATGCGCCCCGTTACGAAGCGGTGTTCACGGCCCTGAAGAAGGGCGTGGCTGCGCATGATGCCAAGGCCGTCGCCGCGCTGGTGCTGTATCCGGTGAACGTCAACGTGGGCGGCAAGAAGCGCAAGGTGGCCGATGCCGCCACCTTCGAGCGCGAGTACGACCGCATCATCACCGCCGATATCGCCAAGACCATCGCCGCGCAGACGTTCGAGGGCGTGTTCGTCAACGGGCAGGGGGTGATGCTGGGCAACGGGCAGATCTGGATCAACGGCGTGTGCCCGGCCAATGATTGCAGCCAGGCCAAGGTGGGCATCGTCACCGTGCAGGATTGATCCCCGGGGTGGCGGCCCCGGGGCCCGGCCCCCCCACTGCGGGAACAGCGACCCGCTGTAGATGATGAAGCCGGCCGGCGAAATCACCGGGGTCCAGGTCACCTTGGGGGCAGCGAATTCCGGGCGGGTGGCGTGGTCGGGGATCTCGCGGCCGTCGTAATGGTTGCCGTTGGAGACGATCGGATACCCGTAGTTGGCGCCGCGCGTGATCAGGTTGAGTTCGTCGCCGCCGGCCGGGCCCATTTCATGCACCCACAGCTTGCCGCGTGCATCGAAGGCGATGCCCAGTGCGTTGCGATGGCCGAGCGACCAGACCTGAGCGGCCACGCCGCCCTGCGAGGCGAAGGGATTGTCGGCCGGAACGCTGCCGTCGTCGTTGAGGCGCACGATCTTGCCGAGGTTTGCCGCCATGTCCTGGGCCGGGTCGAACTTCTGGCGTTCGCTGGAGGTGATCCACAGCTTGCCATCCGGGCCGAACGCCAGGCGGTGGCCGTAATGGCCCTTGCCCTCCACCTTGGGGGTCTGGCGCCAGATGACCTTGAGGTCATTGAGCGATCCGCTGCCATCGGCGGCCAGCACCAGTCGCGCGCGCGCCACGGCGGCACCACTGGTGGCGCCATCGCCGGCTTCGGCGTAGCTCAGGTACACCCACTGGTTCTTCGCGAAGCCCGGGTGCGGCAGCACATCGCCAAACCCGCCCTGGCCGCCGTAGGCCACCTTGGGCACGCCGGTGATGCGGGCCGCCTTGCCGGTGGTCAGGTCCACGTGCTGCAGCACGCCGGCCTTTTCGCTGACCAGCAGGCTGCCATCGGGCAGGAAGCTCATCGCCCACGGTTCGTCGAAGCGGGTCACTTCGGTGGCGGCGAACGGCCACTGGGCCTTCTCCAGCACGGGGGCGGCGGCCTTGTCGGCGGCCACGCAGGCGGTGGTGAACACGGGCAGGGTGAGGGCGATGGCGAGCGAAAGCAGGCGCTTGCGGGTCATGAGGTATCTCCGGGTGGGGATGCGATGGCCAGCCCTCGTTGTACAGCAAGCCCATCAACACCGCGTGCACCATACGTCACTGCCGGTAGGCGCGCGCACCGGGATCGGCTAACGTTGGCGCCGGCCGCCCGTGGGGCGGCGCGTGCGGCTTGCCGCCATCAAAGGGAGTTGGATCCATGAAGCAACAGGTGCACAAACCGTCCCCGGCCTTCATCGCCGCCTCGTGGAGCGCGCTGCTGCTCGGCGCGGTCGCTTACCTGATCGGCCTGTTCAACGCCGAGATGGCCCTCAACGAGAAGGGCTATTACCTCACCCTGCTGCTGTTCGGCCTGTTTGCCGCGGTATCGCTGCAGAAGAGCGTGCGCGACCGGGTGGAAGACATCCCGGTGAGCGGGCTGTACTACGCGCTGTGCTGGTTCGCGCTGATGGTCTCGCTGTTGCTGCTGCTGGTCGGGCTGTGGAATGCCACCCTGCTGCTCAGCGAGAAGGGCTTCTACGGCATGGCCTTCGCGCTGAGTCTGTTCGGTGCGGTGGCCGTACAAAAGAACACCCGCGACCTGATGGCCGCGGGTGGTCGTGAACGCGAGGTGCCGCCGCTGCCCAGCAGCGACTGAGTCACCCCCGGGAATGCCGCGCGCGGGCTCAGGTGCCGCGCGGCACGCCCTTGTCCAGGTGCGACTGGCGCAGCGCGGTGGATTCATCCCAGCCGCGGCGCACGGCATTGCGGGCCTGTTCCCAGGTCAGCTTGCTCTTGCCACGTTCCTGCGCCCAACGCGTTTCCAGCTCCGCTTCGACCTGCTCGTAGGCGCGGATCACATCATCGGCGCGCGAGTTGTGGCCCAGCTGATACGCGGGCTCGTAGTCATCGAAGAACTGGGTGTTGTCGTAATACGGCTCGCTGGGAAAACGCTCACGCCAGTAGTCCGATACGGCCTGGCGCGGCACGCCGTCTTCCGGCACCCGGCCGGGGATCTGGTAGTCAGTAGGCATGGGATGGCTCCGGTTGGGTGAGGTTCCACCCTACCCAGCGGCCGGTTAACGCCATGGACCGACGAGGTGAATGCTGGATCAAGCACGCTTCAGCGCGAGGCTGCCGTTCAGGCCGGCCGGTCCTTGCGCGGCAGCAGGTAGATCACCGCGCCCACCGCGAAGGCGATACCGGCCGCGGCGATGTTCTGCCAACTGGCGCTGACGAACAGTGCCACGCACAGCAGCAGCGCCAACACCGGAATCAACGGGCCACCGGGCAGCTTCAACGCGCCGGGCCGGTCGCGGAAGCGCCGCGCCAGCACCAGCACGGCGGCCGCCGTGCCGATGTAGGCGAACAGGCGGGTGGTCATCGACAGCAGCGCCAGCTGCACGAACGAGCCGGACAGGGCCAGGGCCAGTGCGATCACGCCCTGGGTGACGATGGCCGCGGCCGGCGTGCGGAAGCGCGGGTGCACGTTGGCCAGCAGCTTGGGGCCATAACCGTCGCGGGCCAGCGCGAACAGGAAGCGCGGCCCCATCATCATGGTGTTGCTGTTGGTGCCCAGGATGGAAATGGTGGCGCCCACGGTGAGGATCAGGGCCAGCGCCTCACCGCCGAAGCGGGAGGCCGCATCGGCCAGGGGCGTCGGCGACGCCGCGAGGTTGGCCAGCGTGCCCTGCGCCACCAGCTGCACCGCGCCGTAGATGACGGTGACGCTGACGATCATGGTGATCAGCGCGAACGGGATGTCGCGGCGCGGGTTCCTGTACTCGCCCGCGGCGGCCGGGATGTTCTCGAAGCCGGCATAGGCGTACAGCAGCAGCAACGCCGCCTCGCCCATGCGCTGCAGGTCATGCGGGTCCGGGCGCACGCCGGAGAACGCCAGGTCCATGTCCACGTAGAACGCGCCGATCGCCACGAACAGCAGCAGGGGCACCAGCTTGCCGATCACCAGGATCACGCCGGTGCGCGCGGCCGAGCGCACGCCCGCCACGTTGACGGCGGTGAGGAAGCCCAGCGACACCACGATGATCGCCACGCGGCCCAGGTCGTGCCCGGCCCACGGCCAGAAGCGTGCAACCGCATCGGCCAGTGCATTGCTCAAGGCCGCCGCCGAACTGATCCGGGTCAGCCAGATCATCCAGCCGATCTCGAACCCGGCAAACCGCCCGAACGCCTCGCGTGCATACAGGTAGCTGCCGCCGGGTTCGTCGAAGTAGCTGGCCGCCTGCGCATAGCAGAGCACCAGCAAGGCCACCACGATGCCGGCGGCGACCACGCCCCACAGGCTGAACGGCCCGAGCAGGGCGACGGTGGCGGCGGGCAGCAGGTAGATGCCGCTCCCGATCACGTCGTTGATCGACAGCCCGACGATCTGCCAGCGGCTGACCGCGCGTTCCAGTTGCGGATCGGCCGGGGCGCTCATGACGCGGCGTCCGGTTGAACCGGCAGGTTCCAGTCGTACTGCAGCTGCTGGTACTGCGCGCGCGGCAGCAGCACGAACAACGGCCGCTGGGCCGGGTCCAGCCAGGCCAGCAGACTGCGCATGTGCCCGGGCTGCATTGCCGTGCAGCCGGCGGTCGGCTCACCGGGCGTGCGCCACAGGTGGGCGAAGATGCAGCTGCCGCGGCGGGGTTCGGCCTTCGGGTTGTGCTCGATCACGAAGCCCTCGCGGTAGCGCACGTCGCCCTTGTTGTGCAGGTCCAGCCGCATCGGTTCGGTGGAGCCTTCCACCGCGTCGGCGCCCACCGCCTCGGCATCGACGATGCGGTTGTAGTACGGCGAATCGGGGACGTCCATGCAGTAGCTGCTGGCCTGCATCGGCTGGTAGGGCAGGGCCGTGGCGATCGTCGGTGCATAGCCGAAGGCCGGACCAATGCTGAAGATGCCGGCCGGGCTGCGGCCATCGCCTTCCTGCTTTACCGGGTCGCCGGGCTTCACCGGATCACCCGGCTGATGCGGGGCACTGCCCTGGGCCGGCAGCACGCCCTCGCCCCAGGCACTGCCGTTGCGGCCGACGGCCACCGCGAATGCGTCACCGTGCGGTACCCATCCCCGGGGAGTGCGCGCATAGGCCTGCAACCGGCCATTCGTGGCGTCCCAGCCGTCGGTGATGACCACGATCATCTGCTGGTGGTCCTGCAAGGGCGCCACCGCCGGCGTGAGCGCGATGGCGGGCAGGGCGCTGGCGGCCAGCACGACGGCGAATACGGAGCGGAACATCGGCAGCATCGTGGCGGACTCCAAAAGACCAGGTGTCGATCAGGTATCGATCAGGTGTTCGATCCGTTCCAGGTTCACCCCGAGCTGGCGGTGGCGGTCCGGGTTGGCGTGGCACAACAGCACGAAGACGAAGTCCAGCAGGGACTGCAACGACGCACGGTACAGCAGTTGCGCGATGTGCGGCGCCGGGTCGTGGGCGCAGACCACCAGCGCTGCGTCGGCGTGCGCACGCAGCGGGTTGGCGCTGTGCCGGGTGATCGAGACTACCTTGCCGCCCACGTCCTGGAACTGCCGCGACAACTGGAACAGCTGCGGCAGCTTGCCGAACTCGGAGAACACCAGCATGGCATCGCCGGGGCGGGCGGCCGACAGGTTGGCCATCATCAGGATCGGGTCGGCGTGGTGCACGGTGAGCATGCCCAGCAGCGACAGCCGCATGGCGAACTCGCGCGCATACAGGCCGTCATCGCCCAGCCCGTACACGAACACCTTGGGCGCGCCGTCGAGCAGGCGCACGATCGCCTCCACGTCGGCCGGCGGGTTGGCCAGCCGGGTTTCTTCCTCGGCCGCGGCCTTGCTCAGGCGCAGGCGCTCGGCGATGCGGCTGTAGTCATCGCCGTCACTGGCCACCGGCGCCTGTGCCTGGGTGCCGTTGCCGGCGCGGGCCACGGCTTCGCCGATCGAGTACTTCAGGTCCGGGTAGCCCTTGAAGCCGAGTTTCTGGCTGAACTTGACCACGCTGGACTGGCTGATCCCCAGCGCGCTGGCCAGCTGCTGTGAGGAGTAGTCGCGCAGCAGGTGGGCGTTGTCGAGGATGAAGTCGGCGATGCGGCGTTCGATCGCCGACATGTGGTCACGCTCGGAGCGGATTTTCACCAGGGGCGGCATGGAAAGGGCGTCAGGTCCGTTTGGGAGAGAATACGCAATGCACCCGGTAGAGCCGACCGTTGGTCGGCTGCACCGGGCAGGAGCGCGCGAAAGAGCCCCCATGGGGTGGCTCAACCCCGGGTCGGCCCGCCCGGCCAGGTGGACGCGGTGACGCCAACCGCGTGGATGTCCGGGTTACCACCGCGGCGGGGTGATCATCTCCAGCCCGCGTACCTCGGTGATGCCCAGTCCCGGGGCATCGCTGATGGTGATCTCCGACTCGTTGAAGTTGACCCCGCCGGTGACCGGGTTGAACTGGCCCAGCGACGGGCCATCCAGGTCGACCTTGGTGATCACCTCGCTCTTGGCCACGGCCAGGTGCACGGCGGCGGCCACGCTGATGCTCGACTCGATCATGCAGCCGATCATGCACGGCACGCCGTAGATGGCGGCGATGTCGGCAATCCGGATCGCATTGGACAGCCCACCGGTCTTCATCAGCTTGATGTTGATGATGTCCGCGGCGCGCTGCTGGATCAGGTCGACCACCTGGCCGGGGTTGAACACGCTTTCGTCGGCCATCACCGGCGTGTTGACCCGGTCGGTGACGTACTTCAGGCCACTGATGTCGGCCGCCTTGACCGGCTGCTCCAGCAGTTCCAGCACCACCCCGGCATCCTCCAGCGCGCGCATCGCGTGCACGGCCTGCTTGGCGGTCCAGCCCTGGTTGGCGTCCAGGCGCAGCAGCGCACGGCCCTGCACGGCGGCGTGGATCGCCTTGACCCGCTCGATGTCCAGCCCGATGTCCTTGCCGACCTTGATCTTCAGCGACTCGAAGCCGCGTTCGATCGCCGACAGCGAGTCGGCCACCATCTTGTCGATGTAGTCCACGCTGATGGTGATATCGGTGGTGATCACCGGGTCGCCACCACCGAGCATGCGGTACAGCGGCGCGTTGTGCAGCTGCGCCCACAGGTCGTAGACGGCGATTTCCACGGCCGCCTTGGCGCTGGTATTGCGCTCCAGCGAGGTCTGGATGAGCGCGCACACGCGGTTGAGGTTGGCCACGTCCTGGCCGATCAGGCGCGGCTTGATGAAGCTGTTGATGGCCTCGATGATCGAGCCATGGGTGTCGCCGGTGATCACCGCCGTCGCCGGCGCTTCACCGTAGCCGGTGTGGCCGCTGTCGGTGCGCACCAGCACCACCACGTCCTCGACGGTATCCACCGTGCGCAGCGCGGTCTTGAACGGGGTTTTCAGCGGCACGCGCAGCATGCCGAGTTCGATGTCGGTGATCTTCATTCAGGGGTCTTGGCTCGAAGGCGCTGGATGTTGGTGATGCGATCGATGTAGCTGACGGTGTCGCTGGCCATCATCGGCTCCAGCGGCGTGACCGACACGCCGTTCAGATGCGCCTGGACGCGCGTGCCGTCGGCGCCGAACCAGCTGCCGCCCGCGGTGTCGTGGATGACCCAGGTGCGCCCGTCGACATGGCCGATGGCCACCATGACGTGGCCCGGGATGTAGACCAGGTCGCCGACCTGGAGCTGGTTCACTGCCTGCGCGCGCCTGGCCTTGCCGTCCTTCGGATCGAACGCGATCCGATCCAGTGCCGGGCTCACCGCCTGCGCGCTGGTATTGCGCGGCACCAGCACGCCGAAGCTGCGGTAGATCTCCGAGACAAAGCCGCTGCAGTCGCGGGTGCCGTAGTCATGGCCCCAGCCGTAGCGCTCGCCCAGGAACTTGAAGGCCTGCGTGAGCAGATGGCGCGGGGTCAGCGGCAGGTAGTCGGCGGCGCTGTCCTGGGCGCGCGGCAGCAGCGCGGGCACCAGCGTCAGGCTGCCATCCTCGTTGCGCACCGGCAGTTGCAGCACGTAGGCGGCATGCGCCTGCTGCCCGTTGACGGGGGTGGCCTGCGGCCAGTCGGCCAGCACCGGCAGGCGCACCCCCATGTCCAACTGCAGGCGCGAGACGCGGGGTTCGTCCGGGGTGTAGGCGGTGAACGCGGTGGCGCCGGTGATCACGCGATACGGCCCGCGCTGGCCATAGCCCAGCACCGTGGCCGCATCGCCGATGCCGACGTAGCGTTTCTCCATCCATGCCGAATAGCGTTCGCTGGTGACGAACACCCACTGGCCGTCCGCGCTTTCATGCAGCACCGCGACCGCGTCGCCGGGGAACAGCGCCGATTCCTGCATGCGGTCGATGTCGGTGTCGCCCTGGGTGGTGAACACCCGCAGAGCGGTCGGGAACGCGCGCAACGCAGCGCGGTGGGTGACCAGGCCGTAGCGCAGCGGTCGCTGCGCGGGGATCGCATCGAGGGCGAGGTTGGCCGTGGCCTGCGCGCGCTGGCGTGCATCGAGCGGCTGGCCGTCCTGCCCGAAGCTGGGTTTGGTCGGCCAGTTGGACAGCGCCTGGATGGTGGCGCGTACCTGCGCACGCGGCAGCTGCGCAGGCAGGGCGCGCAGGTCGTGGATGGAGGCGTCGTCGGCGCGCATGCGCGCGTTCTGCGCGGCGATCTGGGCTGCATCCAGGAGCAGGGCATCCGGCGAGGGCAGCCGCGCAGCCCAGTACTGCGGGGTGAGGTAGGCCTCGTGCAGGCCCACCACGTAGGGCAGCGGCGCGCCGGGATCGGGTGCCGGCGTGTCCGCCGCCCAGGTGGGTAGGCTGGCCACGGCCAGCAGCAGGCCCAGCACGTGCCGCGCAGGCGAGCGCCACGACGAGGTAAGGGATGCGGTCATGCAGGCGGCGTCCTTGGTGGGCGGGCAGAAGCGGTGCGCGGGGATCATGCCGCCCATTCCGTCGCGACATCGTCCGGGTAGCGCGCCGGGAGCGGTGCGGCCGCGCGATAACCATCGGCAGCGCGGACGTAGGCGCCGGCGCGCCACGGGAAACGCGCGATGGCCGCGGCGATGGCTGCATCCAGCGTGGCCCGGTCAGGCCAGGTGTCGCCGCAGCTGCCACAGCCCCAGACCGGCGGTGCCAGGGTATCCACGAAGCAGGCCACCCCGGTGCAGGCGCGGGCCGGGCAGGGCAGCTCGGGCAGTCGTGGCGCGGCACGTGGCTGGCCGGGGGCGGCTGGGTCCACGGCGGTGCCGTGCAGGCAATGCGGGCAGTCGAGCATCAGGAAACGCATGCCCTTGGCGCGCGACCGCGCAAACAGCGCCGCCTGCGGTCCCTCTGCCACGAAGGTGGCCTCGCAATGGTCGCAGCGCAGCTCAGGGGATGTCATCGCGCTCGTACTCCAGCCGCTGCGGGTGTCATGGAATACTTATTCCTTTCGATCTGGAATGCAAGAATAAATTATTGACCGGTGTCACGGCCCGTGTTACACAGCCCTTACCACCCGCGCTGGGGAAGTGTCGCTGTGGATCACGCCGTTCGCAAACCGCCTGTGCCCGTTGCCGTTGCCCTGCTGGCGGGGCTGCTGCTGTCGGCCGTCTCGGTGGCCGCAACGCCGGTGCCTGCGGACGACTCGGCCGAGGCGGCAGCGCTGGCGCAGGTGATCGACCTGATCGACGCGGGCCACTTTACCCGTGCCGCGATGCTCATCGACGCGCACGCCACCGCCGCCAGCGAGCCAGAGGATGCCTGGGCCTTCCAGCACGAGCGCATGCGCCGGATCCGGCTCGACTTCACCCTGGACGAGGCTGCGGCAAAGGCGGCGGTGCGCCGCGCCGTCCCGGACCTGCGCGATGCGGAGTTCGAGCGCTGGGACCGCCAGGGCCTGCTGGAACACCTGGACATCGATGGCACGCGGCGGTACTTCAAGCGCGCGCCGTCCAACCTGTTCCGACTGAGCAGCGAGGCGCGCGCACGCCGTCACGCCGATGCGCCGCTGCCCAGCGCGGGCCCGCTGGAAACCCTCAACGCCTACCACGCCAAGGTGGTGCAGGCGGCCACGGCCAGCGGCCGCACCTCGGTGCTCCCGCAGCGGGTGGAGGTGAGCCAGTCGCTCACGGTGAAGGCCGATGCGGTGCCGGCCGGCACCACGCTGCGCGCCTGGATTCCCTATCCACGCGAGATCGCCGGCCAGCAGGACCACCTGCAATGGCGCGGCAGCGCGCCCGGCCAGGCCCGCATCGCCCCGCCCGGCACCCTGCAGCGCACCGCCTACCTGGAAGGCACGGCCGTGGCCGGGCAGCCGACCCGCTTCGAGATCCGCTACGCGCTGACGGTCTCGGCGCGGCATACCGCGATCGACCCGGCCACGGTGCGGCCCACGCCCAATGATCCGGCGCTCGCCCCGTACCTGGCCGAGCAACCGCCGCACGTGCGCTTTACCCCGGCACTGCGGCTGTTCTCCGCGCAGGTGCTGCAGGGCGAGACACGACCGTATGAAGTGGCACGCCGCCTGTTCGATGCGGTCGATCAGATTCCCTGGGCCGGCGCGCGCGAGTACTCCACGCTGTCCAACATCAGCGACTACGCCCTGCGCGCCGGCCACGCCGACTGCGGCCAGCAGACGCTGCTGCTGATCACGCTGCTGCGCATGAACGGCATTCCCGCGCGCTGGCAGTCGGGCATGGTCTACGCCGACGACGCGGCGCACTACAGCAATTTGCACGACTGGGGCGCGCTGTACCTGGCGCCGTACGGCTGGGTGCCGATGGATGTGACCAGCGGCCGCCTGGACAGCCCGCAGCCGGCGCTGCGCGACTTCTATTTCGGTGGGCTCGATGCCTACCGCATCGCCTTCAACGACGACATCGGCCAGCCGCTGCTGCCAGCCAAGCGCTACCCGCGCTCGGACACGGTGGATTCGCAGCGCGGCGAAGTGGAGTGGGACGGCGGCAACCTGTACTTCGACCAATGGGACTACGACGTCCAGTCGCACATCGTGCCGCTGGACGCCACGCGGTAAACGGCGGTATCCACGATTCCATATCTGCAGGAGAGAGCAGGGAATGAATGCACATCGTATGAAGCGCGCGGCGTTGTACGCCGCGCTGGGTGTCTGTCTGGGCAGCCTGCTGCCGACCCTGGCCTCGGCCCAGAACGTGAGCGGCGCGGTCGCCGGGCGGGCCACCGCCGGTGACCAGGTCACCGTGGTCAGCACCGCCACCGGCCTGACCCGCACGGTCACCGTCAGCGGCGACGGCAGCTATCGCCTGGGCCAGCTGCCGATCGGCGACTACCGGCTGCAGCTCAGTCGCCAAGGCCAGACGCTGGGCGAACCGGTGGCGGTGAGCGTGGCCGTGGGCGGCACCACCACGGTCAACCTGGCCGGCGGCGGCGGGGTGGTCAACCTGGATGCGCTGCAGGTGGTCGGCACTCGCGTGGTCAACCGCGTCGATGTGTATTCCACCGAGACCTCGTTCAACGTCAATCGCCAGGAGATCTCGCGCCTGCCGGTGGCGCAGGACCTGTCGGCGGTGGCGCTGCTGGCACCGGGCGTGGTGGGCGGCAATTCCTCGTTCGGCGGGTTGTCCTTCGCCGGCTCTTCGGTGGCCGAGAACGCGGTCTTCATCAACGGCCTCAACGTCACCGACATGTACACCCGGCGCGGCTTCTCCAGCGCCCCGTTCGCCTTCTTCAACGAGTTCCAGGTCAAGACCGGCGGCTACTCGGTCGAGTTTGGCCGCTCCACCGGCGGCGTGATCAACGCGGTGACCCGCTCGGGCAGCAACGAGCTGCAGGGGGGCATCGAAGTGACTGCCGAGCCCAGCGCCTGGCGCTCCAGCGGCCGCGACCACTTCCATCGCGACGGCACCGCGCATTCCTACGCCAGCCGCGACGACAATTCGTTCTTCAAGACCAACGTGTGGGGGTCTGGCGCGCTGGTGCAGGACAAGCTGTTCCTGTTCGCGATGTACGAAGACCGCAGCGACAAGGGCCACAACACCTCCTCCGACGCGCTGACCTGGTTCAACAACAAGGCCGACAACGGCTTCTGGGGCGCCAAGCTGGACTGGAACATCACCGACAACCACAGCCTGGCGCTGCTGGCCTTCTCCGACGAGGGCGAGGTCACCAACGCGTCCTACAACTACGACTGGGACGATGCGGAACTGGGTGCTTACGGCGGCGACTCGGTCACCGAAACCGGCGGGCGCAACTGGTCGGCCACCTACACCGGCCACTTTGGCGAAACCTTCACCGCGCGCGCCATGGTCGGCCAGAACAACCAGCGCGCCTTCACCAGTTCCTCGCTGGATGAGGCCTGCAGCCCGGTGTTCACCGACAGCACCTACGCCTCGCGCCTGTCCAAGCTCAACGGGCTGCGCCCGGGTTGCCACCCCACCGGCGCCGCCGTGGCCGAGCGCGACGACACCCGCGACGTGGCCCGGCTGGACTTCGAATGGCAGCTCGGCCAGCACCTGTTGCGCTTCGGCGTCGACCGCGAGCTGATGACCACCGATCAGTCCACCCGCTACCCCGGCCCGACCCAGCTCAGCTACACCGCCTACGTGGCGCGCCCGGGCGATGAAGTGTGGGATGGCGCCAACGCCTACGTGCCGGCCGGCGTCACCGAGATGCTGCGCGCACGCAACCGCGTCTCCGGCGGCACCTTCGAAACCGAAGCCAACGCGTTCTACCTCGAAGACATCTGGAACATCACCCCCAACCTGATGCTCAACCTGGGCGTGCGCTGGGACCGCTTCGAGAACCGCACCGCCGACGGTGACGCCTTCATCAAGATGGACGACCTCATCGCCCCGCGCTTCGGCTTCTCCTGGGACATGAAGGGCGACGGCAGCACCAAGCTGTTCGGCAACGCCGGCCGCTACTACCTGCCGGTCACCAACAACATCAACGTCAACTTCGCCGGCGGGCTCACCGACGAGTATTCCTACTACGTGCTCAACGGCTGGCAGCAACAGGCCAACCCGGTCACTGGCGCCCCGTACATGGCCCCGATCATCGGCCAGCAGATCGGCCCGGTCGACACCCGCATGAACACCGGCGCGGCCGATCTGCGCCAGAGCGTGGACAAGGACCTCAAGGCGGTCTACCAGGACGAGTACATCCTCGGCTTCCAGACCATGATCAACCAGGCCTGGTCGTGGGGCATCAACGCCACCTACCGGCGCATGACCCGCGCGCTGGACGACATGCGCATCAACTACACCCCGTGCGGCCCGACCCCCAGCACCCTGTGGCCGATCGCCAACCCGGGCGAGAGCCTCACCCTCTGGGGCGATTCCAGCATCGGCTGCGCCGAGGAAGGCTGGATCACCATCGACACCGCCAACAGCGGCTACCGCAAGGGCGGCAGCGGCGAGGTGGTGGGGTACTCCAAGCCCCGCCGCACGTACAAGGCGCTGGAGCTGCAGATCGATCGTGCGTGGGATGAGAAGTGGTTGTTCAATGCGTCCTACCTGTGGTCGCGCAGCGACGGCAACGTCGAAGGGCCGGTCAACTCGGACACCAACTACGGCGATACCGGCATGGTCCAGCACTGGGACCACCCGGCCAACAACGAGCGCTATGGGCCGCTGTTCAACGACTTCCGCCACCAGTTCAAGTTCCGCGCCGCGTACGCGTTGAACGAGCAGTGGTCCTTCGGCACCACCCTGCAGGTGATGTCCGGTGGCCCGATCACCGCCTTCGGCGTGATGTGGCCCAACGACACCGTTGCCGGCGGCAGCACCTCCAGCGAAGGCAGCGGCGGCGGTACCGGCTGGCTGTGCGTGGCCAACTGCTCCGGCCCGTACAACCAGCGCCAGTTCGAGTACTCCCCGCGCGGAGCATTCGGTCGCCTGCCGTGGACCTGGACCATGGGCGCCAATGTCACCTGGCGCCTGCCGGTGGAGGGCATCGACCTGAGTGCGCGGCTGTCGGTCTACAACCTGTTCAACAACCAGACCGTGGTCAACGTGCACCAGCGCTACGAGGCCCAGCCGGGCCAGGTGCGCGAGAACACCTTCAACACCGGCACGCGCTGGCAGGCCCCGCGTTACACCCAGCTGATGGTGACCTGGAACTTCTGAGCCGGGCACCGTTGCCGGCCCGCACTGGGTAAGCTGTGATCCACCGGCGCCCCGCCTCGACGGGGCGCCGGTTTCCTTTCAAGGCCCCGTCCACTCCATGCCTTCCTGCCTGCCATCGCGTATCCATCGCCACCGCACCACGCTCGCGCTGGCCGCCGCGCTGACCCTGCTGCCGGGCGTTGGCGTCGCCGCCACCGGCGCTGACGCGCGCGCCGTGTTTGACCCGATGCTCGAGCAGACCGTTGCCCGCGAGGACCTGCCTGGTATTGCCATGGCGGTGGTCGAGGACGGCGAGGTGGTGTTCTCGGCCACCCGCGGCGAGCGGAGGGCCGGCACCGGCCAGCGCATCGACGCCAACACGTTGTTCAAGATCGCCTCCAACAGCAAGGCGATGACCGCCGCGCTGCTGGCGCGGCTGGTCGACCGCGGCCTGCTGCGCTGGGACGATCCGGTCACCCGCTACCTGCCGCAGTTCCGCATGCACGATCCGTGGGTGACCGAGCACATGCAGGTGCGCGACCTGCTCATCCACAACAGCGGGCTGGGCCTGGGCGCGGGTGACCTGATGCTCTGGCCCGAGCCCAATGCCTTCACCCGCCAGGACGTCATCGCCGGGCTGGCCCACCTCAAGCCGGTGACCAGCTTCCGCAGCGGTTATGCCTACGACAACCTGATGTACGTGGTGGCCGGCGAAGTGGCCGCCGCTGCCGGTGGCAAGCCCTACGACCACCTGATGCGCGAGGAGGTGTTCGCACCGCTGGGCATGCAGCGCTGCCAGGTGGGGGCCTGGTCGGTCACCCAGGTGGGCAACGTGGCCCAGCCGCATGTGCGCATCGATGGGCGCAACGCGATGCAGGGGACCGATGCGGACATGACCACCGACCGCCCCTCGATGGCTGCCGGCGGCATCCGCTGCAGCCTGGCCGACATGACCCGCTGGATGCAGGTACTGCTGGACCCGGCGCGTGCGCCGGGCTGGCTCAGCGCCGCCCAGCGCCGCGCGCTGTGGACCGCGCACATGCCGATGCCGATCAGCGAGCGGCAACGCCAGTGGGACAACGCGCACTTCTCCGCCTACGGCTACGGCTGGCGCCTGTCGGACATGGACGGGCAGTGGAAGGTGGCGCACACCGGCACCCTGTCTGGCATGTATTCCTCGCTGGCGCTGCTGCCGGACCGCCGCGTGGGCGTGGTGGTGCTGATCAACGGCGAGGCCGAGGATGCGCGCACCGCGCTGGTGCAGGCCGCGCTCAAGCACTACACCGATCCCACCGCTACCGAGGGTGTGGGCGGGTACCTGGACGCACTGGCCTGGGAGCGACAGCAGCGCGCGGCCGCCGGCCACGTGCGCCCGGATACCGGTGCGCGGCGCCCGGCCGACCTGCAGGCCACCCGCGCCTGGCAGGGGCGTTATGAAGACCCGTGGCTGGGCCCGGCCAGCGTCTGCCCCGACCAGGGCCAACTGCGCTTCCGCGTGGCCCGGTCGGGCTGGCTGCACGGCCAGGTGATGCAGGTGGGCGAGCGCTGGCTGGTGCAGTGGGATAACCTCGGCGAGGACACCCAGCCGTGGCTGCAGGTGCAGCCCGGCGTGCCGCCCACGCTTACCCTGCGTGCCATCGATCCGGACATCGACTTCAGTTATGACTACCAGGACCTGCAGTTCACCCGCGTCGGCGATTGCCCGTAGCGCCGTCGCGTTGTTGCTGCTGGCCGGCGTGGCCAGCGCGCAGCCGGGCACGGTGACGGTATCGCCGGCGCGCGACGCGGCCGCCGCCGGCCTGGTCGACATCCGCACGCTGGCGCCGGACATCGCCCTGGACATGCGCTATGCCGGCGCGGACAACTTCACCGGCCGTCGCGTGCCCGGCTACGACGCGCCCACGTGCTACCTGCTGGCGCCGGCGGCCACCGCGCTGGCCGCGGTCGAGGCCGAACTGCACGCCGATGGTTACGCCCTGCGCGTGTTCGACTGCTACCGACCGGTGCAGGCGGTGCGCGCCTTCGTGGCCTGGGCGCACGACCCGACCGAGCAGTCGCGCAAGGCGCTGCACTACCCGGGCCTGGACAAGCCCGCGCTGCTCGACGGCTATATCGCCGAAACCTCCGGCCACAGCCGGGCCGCCACTGTCGACCTGACCCTGCTCGACTGCCGCAGCGGCCCCTGCGTCGCCCTGGACATGGGCAGCGAGTTTGATTTCTTCGGCCCGCGCGCGCATACCGACGCGGCCGACATCAGCGCCGTGCAGCGCGCGAACCGCCAGCAGTTGCGCGCCGCGATGGGGCGCCATGGATTTGCCAACTACCCGCTGGAATGGTGGCACTACACCCTCCGCCCCGAGCCAGACCCGCATACCGCCTACGACGTCCCGGTGCGCTGAGCATCGGCCGGGCAGGGCGGGCCGCTACACTGTGCGCTCACCGCACCCCCGGATCACGATGAACCTGCCGTTGCACTTTGGATTGCTGGGAACGCTCGAGGCGGGCCTGATCGCGCTGTTGGTCGGGCTGCTGGTGTATGCGCTGTGGCATCGCCTGGCCCGCGCGTTGGCATGGACGGCCGGGCATGCGATCGGCTGGTCCTGCGTGATCGCAGTGGTGGTGTCGGCCGGCATCGATGCATGGAAGCTGTTCTACATGGGCATGGTGCGGCTGGAGTCGCCGCTGTACGCGCGGTTGTTTCTCTCCAGCATCCACGATCCCAACGAACTGGGCTCGCGGGTGGTGCTGGAGGTCGCCGGCGCGCTGGCCGGCGTGGCATTGGGGTGGGTGGTGTTCAGTTCCCGCTCAGGCGAAAAAAGCGCCAGCGAACCGTGAGGTTGCGTTCGCATCCCGTTAAATCCGGGGCCATTGAATGCGCGTATTACCACGCGCTCACCCACGCATAACCACTGCGGTAAACGAGCGCCGCGCGCAGGTGGTTAAGACCGCGTGCGCGCCCCGATTGCGGCGCAAAGTCGATTCACAAACGGGCTGGCAGGGTGGAGGCCGTGCGGAAACAACGAACCGTGCGACATCCCCAAAGGAGACCACCCACATGACTATTCGCAACCGCAAGCCCCTGATCGCCCTGATCGTCGCCGCCGGCAGCGTGTTCGCCCTCCCGGCGATGGCCCAGTCCTCCGCCCAGCAGAGCGCCGCGCAGGCACAGAACCAGGCCGCGCAGGCGCAGCAGGCAGCGGCACAGGCCGGCCAGGCGGCGGACTCGGCGGCGGGTGCTGCCGCGCAGGCCTCGCAGCAGGCCAACGGTGGCGGCGGCCAGACCTGGGCCAGCGTGGACACCGACGGCAACGGCACCATCAGCAAGCCCGAGGCACAGGTCAATGCGGGCCTCGCCCAGGTGTTCGACCAGGCGGACAGCAACAAGGACGGCGAGCTTTCCGCCGACGAGTACAAGGCCTACGTGGCTGCCCAGCAGGGCAAGGCCGCCAGTGGCAGCGGCGCGCAGCCCGGCAACTGATCCACGGGCCCATCCCGCAGTTCATTGAGCGCAGAGGCCTGATGCCGCTGGACACCGGCGTCAGGCAGTGAGGGGGAAGGGCGGCTTCGGTCGCCCTTCTTTTATGATGAAGACCATGGATCATCCCGGCCGCCGGCCTCCCTTCGACGTGTACCTGCCCGTTCCGGGCGAACCCCCACCGCAGCGGGTGTCGCATATCGCGCCCGGCGAGGTGGTGCTGGTCACCGGAGCGTCGCCGGGCGGCGTGTCCGACGCCATCGCCTTCGACGACCATGGCCCGCGCTGGGCCAACCCGGGCTTGCAGGAGCTGCTGGCCGAGCTCAATACCCGCGGCCTGCCCTTCCAGTACCAGCCGCACGCGCCCGACGGGCCTGCGGCGCTGATGGCGTGGTGGCAGGAAACCGGCCAGCTGGGCAGCAGCTACCGTGAATTCAGCTGGCAGGGCCCGGGCCAGTGGCGGCTCACCCGCATCGAGCTGCCGCAGCGCGGGGTGCTGGGCTGGGGTGGTCCGCAGCCGTTCGGCTACTGAGCCGATGCGGTCATTGGGCCGTCCGGCCGCTGTTGTTATCCTTACCCGATGATGACCTCCCTGCCCGCGCCCACCGGCGCCATCGGCCTGGTCGGTTTTGACGGTGACGACACGCTGTGGAAGAGCGAGGACTACTACCGCAAGGCCGAGCAGGACTATCTCGACATCCTGTCGCGCTACATCGACGTACACGACACCCAGACCGCGCGCCACCTGCTGGAAGTGCAGCAGCGCAACCTCGGCGTGTTCGGCTACGGGGTGAAGGGCATGACCCTGTCGATGGTCGAGGCGGCCATCGACATCACCCGGCAGATGATCACCGCGCGCGACCTGCAGCAGATCCTGGACATCGGCCATGACACCCTGCGCCACCCGGTGGAACTGATCGACGGCGTGCGCGAGTCGGTCACCGCGATCGCCGGCCAGTACCCGGTGGTGCTGATCACCAAGGGCGACCTGTTCCACCAGGAGGCCAAGATCAAGCTGGCCAACCTGCGCGACCTGTTCCCGCGCATCGAGATCGTGTCGGAGAAGGACCCGGCAACCTACGCCCGCGTGCTGGAAGAGTTCGACCTGCCGATCGAGCGCTTCTGCATGGTCGGCAACTCGCTGCGTTCGGACATCGAGCCGGTCATCACCCTCGGTGGCTGGGGCATCCATACCCCGTACGCGGTGACCTGGGCGCATGAAACCCAGCATGGCGTGGCCGACGATGAGCCGCGCATGGTCGACGCGCCGACCGCCTTCGATTGGCCGCAGGCGCTGCAGGCCATCGAGCGCAAGGCATCGCAGGCCTGACACGCATGCAGCGCTGCGGCAGAATCGTTCCATGACCCTGCGCGCGCTGCTTGTGCTGCTGTGGCTGATGCTGCCTCTGGCGGCCTCGGCGCAGCAGACCGCCGAGAAATCCGAGGCCTATGTCGTCGCTACCGGCGACGCCTGGGTGGATGGGCAGTTGCAGGACATCAACCACTACGCCGAGCGCTACCCGGACAGTTTCCTGGACGAGGTGGCGCGCTACGCCGGCGTGTCGCGCGGCTACATCGCCGCATTGATGTACACCCACGGCTGGCAGGCCGGCGACATCTACTTCGCCTGCTTCTGGGCGCACGCGATCGAACGCGCGTGCCGCGACAGCGTGCAGGCCTGGAGCCGCGCGGTGCCGGAGGAGGGCGAGCCCAAACGCTGGGAGACGGTGGTGGCCGATCTGCCGGTCAAGCCCACCAACCTGCACTGGCGCGCGCTGCGCCATGCCATCGTGGCCAGCCACGACCACTGGGACCGCCCGATCAAGCTCGACGCCACCCTCCAGCGCCAGCTCGGCGATCGCGCCCAGCGCCAGCGCGACGCCGCCATCGCCGCGCCAGCCGGGCGCTGAGCAGGCGCGCGGCCGGGATTCCGCGCAGCAACCCATGGGGTGGCTCTACAGGCCCACGTAGAGCCACGCCATGCGTGGCTGCCGTTCGCGCGCACCGGATTCCCCGCGCAGCCACCCATGGGGAGGCCCCACGTAGAGCCACGCCATGCGTGGCTGCTTCTCGCGCAGACCGGATTCCCGCGCAGCCACCCATGGGGTGGCCACGTAGAGCCACGCCATGCGTGGCTGCCGTTCGCGCAGACCGGATTCCCGCGCAGCCACCCATGGGGAGGCCCCGCGTAGAGCCACGCCATGCGTGGCTGCTTCTCGCGCGGACCGGATTCCCCGCGCAGCCACCCGTGGGGTGGCTCTACAGCCCCACGTAGAGCCACACCATGCATGGCTGCCGTTCGCGCGAACCCTGCACTCGCCCGCCTTTGCTGCTGTGCAGATCGCGGTATCGCCCTTGCCTCGGCGACAATGGGCACCTGCTGTTCCCCCCGTGATCCGTTGCCGAGTACGTAATGAGCGCCGACCGTTTCGTTTCACCCGACGATATCCGCAGCCTGTTCGCCCAGGCCATGTCCACCATGTACCGCACCGAAGTGCCGCTGTACGGCACCCTGGTCGACCTGGTCGCCGAGATCAACGATGCCGTGCTCACCGCCGATCCGGCGCTGGTGGAGCAACTGGATCGCACCGACGAGCGCGCGCGCCTGGACCAGGAGCGCCATGGCGCGATCCGGGTCGGCACCGCCGAAGAACTGGCCACGCTCGGCCGCCTGTTCGCGGTGATGGGCATGCACCCGGTCGGCTACTACGACCTCTCCGTGGCCGGCGTGCCGGTGCACTCCACCGCGTTCCGCCCGCGCACCGCCAAGGCGCTCGCGCACAATCCGTTCCGGGTGTTCACCTCGCTGCTGCGGCTGGAGCTGATCGAGGACGCCGCGCTGCGCGACGAAGCGGCGCGCATCCTCGCCCAGCGCCGCATCTTCACCGATGCCGCGCTGGCGCTGATCGCGCAGGCCGAGCGCGATGGGGGGCTGGACGAAGCCGACGCCCGCCGCTTCGTCATCGAATCGCTGGAAACCTTCCGCTGGCACGGCGATGCCACCGTGTCGCTGGCCACCTACCACGCCCTGCATGACGCGCACCGCCTGATCGCCGACGTGGTCAGCTTCCGCGGCCCGCACATCAACCACCTCACCCCGCGCACGCTGGACATCGACGCGGCGCAGGCGGCCATGCTCGCCCGTGGCATCGACGCCAAGGCCGTGGTCGAAGGCCCGCCGCCGCGCCGCTGCCCGATCCTGTTGCGCCAGACCAGCTTCAAGGCGTTGCAGGAAACCGTGCATTTCCCCGCCGGCGATGCCGCCGACGCCGGCACCCACACCGCGCGCTTCGGCGAGATCGAACAGCGCGGCCTGGCGCTCACCCCCAAGGGCCGCGCCCTGTACGACCAACTGTTGGCCCAGGCGCGCGACAGCGGGGGCGCCGGCAGCACCGGCCAGGATTACCCGACCCGCCTGGCCGCCGCGTTCCAGGCGTTCCCGGACGACCACGACACCCTGCGCCGCGAAGGTCTCGGCTACTACCGCTACGCCCTCACCGACGCCGGCCGCGGCGACCCGGCCGCCATCGGCGACCTCCCGGCAGAGGCCCTGATCAGCGCCGGCCTGGCCAGCGCCGATCCCATCGTCTACGAGGATTTCCTGCCGGTCAGTGCCGCGGGCATCTTCCAGTCCAACCTCGGCGGCGAAGAGCAGCGCGCCTATGCCGCACATGCCAACCGCGATGCGTTCGAGCAGGCGCTTGGCATGCGGGTTGACGACGAGTTCGCCATCTACGAACGCCTGCAGGCCGAATCGCTGGCGGCCCTGCGCGCCGCATGAGGTAAGGGCGCATCCCGACCAACCGCCGTGGCAGCTGCCGCGATCGGGAAGGGCATGACCTTCGTCGGGGAGTGCGTTCGCTGCGTGCCAGGGTCATGCGTTTCCGCACGTTGAGCCGGCCACGGCGCTCGTTCGGGAACCGACCCCACCTCGGCGGCGTACCCGGCGGCGGCACGGGCCGCTAACCCACTCGACCGCGGTCGAAAAAAAGGCCGGGCATCTGCCCGGCCTTTCTGCATCACGCCTTCATCGTCCCGGTATCCAGCCATCGCTGGTGCCACGACAACGCCTCGGGCAACAGGTGCGGGGTGTGCTTGCCATAACTGTCACGGCTGGCACGGTCGAAATAATCGTTGAGCGGGTCGCGGAAATCCGGATGCGCGCAGCGGTCGATCACCACCCGCGCGCGCTTGCGCGGGGGCAGCCCGCGCAGGTCGGCCAGGCCTTGCTCGGTCACGATCACCGACACGTCGTGCTCGGTGTGGTCGACGTGGCTCACCATCGGCACGATCGCCGAAATGCTGCCGTTCTTGGCCGTCGACGGGCTCAGGAACGCGGACAGGAAGCCGTTGCGCGCGAAGTCGCCCGAGCCGCCGATGCCGTTCATGATCCGCGTGCCCATCACATGGGTGGAATTGACGTTGCCGTACAGGTCCGCCTCGATCATCCCGTTCATGCCGATGCAGCCCAGGCGGCGCACCAGTTCGGGATGGTTGGAGATTTCCTGCGTGCGCATGATGATGCGCTCGCGGTAGAAATCGATGTTCGCCTTGAACGTCTCGTTGGCCTGCGGGCTCAACGCGAAACCGGTGCACGAGGCGTAGCTCAGCACGCCGTCGCGCAGCAGGTCGAGCATGCCGTCCTGGATCACCTCGGTGAACGCGGCCAGATCGCGGAAACCACTCTTGGCCAATCCTGCCAGCACCGCGTTGGGAATATTGCCCACGCCACTCTGCAGCGGCAGCAGGTTGGCGGGCAGGCGGCCCTTGGCCACTTCGTGCTTGAGGAAGTCGATCAGGTGGGCGGCGATCTGCTCGCTGGTCGCATCGATCGGACTGAACGGGCTGTTGCGGTCCGGGCCGTTGGTGCGCACCACCGCCACGATCTTGTCCGGGTCGCAGCGCAGCGAGGTCTCGCCGATGCGGTCGTTGGCGTGCACCAGCGGGATCGGCTTGCGGTGCGGCGGCAGCGCGGTGCCGTAGTAGATGTCATGCATGCCATCCACGCCGGCCGGTTGCCACTCGTTGACCTCGATGATCACCTTCTTGGCCAGGTCCAGCCAGGTTTTGTTGTTGCCCACCGAGGTGGACGGCACCAGCGAGCCGTCCTCGCGGATCGCCGAGACCTCCACCACCGCCGTATCGATCTGTCCATAGAACCCGAACCACACGTGCTGGGCCACGTGGCTGAGGTGGATGTCGATATAATCCAGCTTGCCTTCGTTGATGCGGTTGCGCGCATCCGGGTCGCTCTGGAACGGCATGCGCATGGCGATGCCGTCGGCCTTGGCCAGGGCGCCGTCCAGCTCCGGGGCGGTGGACGCGCCGGTCATCAGGCTGATCTGGAAGGGCAGGCCTTGGGCGTGCATCGTTTCGATGCGCTGGGCCAGCGCCACCGGCACCGCCTTGGGGTAGCCCGAGCCGGTGAAGCCGCTCATGGCCACGGTTTCACCGGGCTGGATCAGGGCGGCGGCCGCTTCGGCGGTTACGACGCGATCACGCAGACGCGCGTTGGCAATGCGATCGACAGACATGACGACAACGTGTGTGGGGGACCATCATTATCGGCGATCCCTGCCGCACAAGGTGTGCGACCAAGGTGGCATGGCAATCGCGGCTACAGCCGGCCCCTGTTCAGCTTTGCGCGCGCTTCTGTACCCGCCAGTATTGTTTTGCAGTGCAGCGTGCAACTTTTACGAGGACCCTAGAAGATCGACCTGCATCCCGACGTGGGGGAGGGAGCAGAGCCCGCTGGCAGTTCGCTGCAAGCGGGCTTTTTATTGCCTGACGTTCGGGATCGGCGTCCCGCCCCGACGTCATGAACGCCGGTCCAGGCCGCGCAGAGCCCAGAGCGGCGGCGGCGCCATCGCGACATGGCCGCATCCCGTTGCACGCCGGCGAACCCACCCGGTACGGACGAATCCCGCTCCACCACCGATACCGCCCATCAACGCGGTAAACGCATGACCTTGGCCGGGGAGCGACCGACGCCGGTCTCACTACCGCCCCTGCTTCGACCATCCGGCCATGCGTAGGCGCGCCCGGCGCCCTGCATAATCCCTGCATGCCGATTCCCGCCGACGCTGTCCCCGCCGCCCTCGTTCCCCTCGTCGACCGCGCCCTGGCGCGCCTGGCCCTGTCGCTGGCCGACAGCGGCAGTTGGCCGCCACCGGCCGAGGTTCTGGACCAGATACGCCTGCTGGCCATCACCAGCGATTTCGCCCTCGACACCCTGTGCCGGCAACCGGCATTGCTGGCGCATCTCACCCAGCCCGGCTGCCCGCCCTTGCCCCTGCCCGAGCTGGCCCCCCAGCAGCCCAGCGACTGGCCGCAGCGCCTGCGTCGTTATCGCACCGCCGCCTCCACCCGGCTGATCTGGCGCGACCTGGCCGGGCTCGACGACGTCCCCGCCACCCTGGCCGGCGCCACCGCCCTGGCCGAAGACTGCCTCGGCATTGGCCTGGCCGCGCTCGAGCAGGAATTTGCCGGCCGCCATGGCGTGGTCCGCGCCGCCGACGGCAGCGCCCAGCAACTGGTGGTGTTCGGGCTGGGCAAGCTCGGCGGCGGCGAGCTCAACTTCAGCTCCGACGTCGACCTGGTCTACGCCTACCCGCAGGGCGGCGAGTCCGATGGCGCACGTCCGCTGGCGGCGGAAGAATATTTCGCCCGGCTCGGCCAGCGCCTGGCGCGGCTGCTGGACGAAACCACCGTGGATGGCTTCAGCCACCGCGTCGACCTGCGCCTGCGCCCGTTCGGCAGTGCCGGGCGGGTGGCGCTGTCGTTCGCCGGCATGGACCAGTACTTCCAGCGTGAAGGCCGTGACTGGGAACGCTACGCCTGGCTCAAGGCCCGCGCCGTGGCCGGCGACATCGCCGCCGGCGAAGCGTGGCTGCAGACCCTGCGCCCGTTCGTGTACCGCCGCTACCTCGATTACACCGCGCTGGACGGCCTGCGCGACATGAAGGCGGCGATCACCGCCGAAGTCTCGCGCCGGGACATGTTCGACGACATCAAGCGCGGCCCCGGCGGCATCCGCGAGATCGAATTCCTGTCGCAGGCACTGCAGTTGATCCGCGGCGGCCGCGAGGCCAGCCTGCGCGAGCGCCGCCTGCTGCATGCGTTGCCGGCGCTGGTGGCCTGCGGGCAGATGGCCGCGCAGGATGGCCAGGACCTGCTGCACGCGTACGGTTTCCTGCGCCGCCTGGAAAACCGCCTGCAGATGCTGCGCGACGCGCAGACCCACGCACTGCCGGCCGATCCCAGCGACCGCCTGCGCATCGCCACCGGCCTGGGCTACCCCGACTGGGACGCCCTCGTGGCCGCGCTCGATGTGCAGCGCACCCGGGTCAGCACCGAGTTCGGTGCGCTGCTGGCCCCGCGCAAGGGCCAGGCCGCACCGGATGCGTTGTCCAACTACTGGCGCGGGCTGCCCGACAACGGCAGCGCGGAGATCCTCGCCGAGGCCGGCTTCCACGACCCGCACAGCGCCGACCAGTCGCTGCGCGATTTCGCCCAGTCACTCGGCGTGAAGTCGCTGTCCGACAGCGCGCGTGCGCGGCTGGACCGGGTGCTGCCGGCCCTGCTGCACGCGGCCACCCGCTCGCCGCAGCCCGATGCCGCGCTCAAGCGCGTGCTCGGCCTGCTGCAGGCCGTCCTGCGCCGCACCAGCTACCTGGCGCTGCTCGACGAACAACCCAGCGCGCTGGCCCGTCTGGTCGACGTGCTGGCGCGCAGCGCACTGTTGGCCGAGCGCCTGGCCGCCTATCCGCTGCTGCTGGACGAACTGCTGGACGTGCGCGTGTCCGGGCCGATGCCCGACGCCGGCGAGATGCAGGCCGAGTGCGATGCCGCGCTGGCCGTGGACGATCCCGAGGCCGCGCTGCGCCTGCTCAATGAAACCCGCCTGGCGCTGAGTTTCCGCATGGCCCTGGCCACGCTCGATGGCCGCCAGCGCGCGGTCGACAGCACCCGCCAGCTGGCCGAACTGGCCCAGGCGGTGGTGGTCACCGTGCACGCCATGGCCGAGGCCGACATGGGCAACGCGCACGGGCGCATTCCCGGCGGGCGCTTTGCCATCATCGGCTACGGCAGCCTGGGCGGGCTGGAACTGGGCTTCGGCTCGGACCTGGACCTGGTGTTCCTGCACGACCACCCGGCCGACCAGGACAGCAGCGACGGCGCGCGCCCGCTCGACCCCGGCCGCTGGTACGCGCGCCTGGCGCAGAAGGTGATGGCCCTGCTGGGCGCGGTCACCGCCGCCGGCCGCCTGTACGACATCGACGTGCGCCTGCGCCCGGACGGCGGCAAGGGCGCGCTGGTGTCCTCGCTGGCCAGCTACACCGAGTACCAGCGCGAGCGCGCCTGGACCTGGGAACACCAGGCCCTGGTGCGCGCGCGGGGGATCGCCGGCGATGCCTCGCTGCTCGCCGATTTCGAGCGCGTGCGTGCGCAGACCCTCGCGCGTCCGCGCGAGGCCGAGGTGGTGTATGCCGACGTGCTGAAGATGCGCGCGCGCATGCGCGGCGAACTCGACCGCAGCGATGCCGCCCGCTTGGACCTCAAACAGGGCCCCGGCGGCATCGTCGATCTGGAATTCCTGCTGCAGACCGGCGTGCTCGACAGCGCCGGCAGCCATCCGCAGGTGCTGCAGCCGCGTGACACTCCCCACCTGATCGACGTCCTCGCCGACATCGCCTGGCTGCCCGGTGGCACCCGCCAAGGGTTGCACGAGGCGCACGCCGCGCTGTTGGACGTGGGCCTGGCCTGCACCCTCGACCGCCGCCCGCGCCTGGCCGCACCCACGCCCGCATTGGAAGAAGCCCGTGCGGTGATCAGTGCCGCCTGCGAGGCCGCCGGCCTGCCGTTCCAGGCGCCGCTCGCGTAGCCCTGCGCCACGCGCGGCGGCGCTGCATCCGGCACCGCGCAGCCACGCAGGGCGTGGCGCTACGCGGGCAACACGCGTTGCACCAGGGCCTGGTCGCGCTGTCCGCGGCGCATGATCGCGCGGCGTTGCAGCGCGTCGCGCAACCGGGGGTCGTCGGCGCGCAGGCCATTGCGCGTGGCGATATACAGCACCGTCTGCAGCGGCCACGCGTAGAACGCGGCGTGCGCCACCACGTCGTCGACCAGCGCCACCGGCACCTCGCGCCAGGCCAACGCACGCGCCAGCGCCGCAGCGGCCAGGCGGTCCACCAGGTGCGCGGCCAGCGCATCGGCATCGTGGGTGCCTGCGCGCACGATCACCCCACTGTGACCGGCAAAGCCGGGCATGCCGTGCGCAGACGACATCGTGGCCATCAGCAGGTCCGGGTTCGGCTGGGTCGACACGCTGCCATCGGCCCATGTCCTGCAGAACGCCAGCGCGGTCGGGCATTGCACCACCAGGCTTGCGGCCCAACCGCGTGCCGCGCGCAGCGGGTACAGGCCGGCGCTGGCGAGTTCCGTCTTCCCCTCACGCACCACCCAGTCCAGCCCGCGCGTACGCACGCCCGGGTGGCTGGCGGCCACGTCGGCCATGCGTGCGCGCACCTGGCGCTCCACGGCGATCTTGTAAGCAGCATCGGTTTCCATCGCCACAGCCTGCGCACCCGGGGGCGCGCTGTCCAGCCGGCGCAGCACCTGCAACGGTGATCGCGGATCGGTTACGCCGTGCGCGGCGCCATCTTCCACAGCAACGCGCGGAACGGCGCCAGCAGGAACACGCCGATGGCCAGCTTCACCGCCAGGTCGCCGGCGGCCCAGCTCACCCACGGCAGGCTGGAACCGGCGAACGCGATGCTCCAGAAGATCGTCGTGTCCAGCGTGGCGCTGCAGGTGGTGGCCACCATCGGCGCACGCCACCAATGCCCCCGGCGCAGCCGGTCGAACACGGTGATGTCCAGCAGCTGGGCGGCGATGAAGGCCAGGCACGAGGCGACCGCGATGCGCGGCGTGGCGATCCAGATCGACAACAGCACCGCCAGCGCAAAGCCGGCCCACGCCACCTTGCGCGCGGCCTGCGGCCCGAAGCGGCGGTTGATCAGGTTGCTCACCAGGAACGCCACCGGGTAGCTGAAGGCACCCCAGGTCAGCCAGTCGTTGATCGGGTACTGCACCAGCACGTTGCTGCCCAGCACCACCACGCCCATGGCCAGCACCGCCAGCAGCAGCGACGGCACGGTCAACGGGGCAAAGGCGATGGCAGGACGCACAGGCATGGCGCACCGGGGGAGTCGGGGAAGCGGCGGATTATCCCGGCTTGGCCCGCGCAGGGCCAGCCCGGGCCGGTTCACCTACCAGCGTTCGCTCATGCTGGTGGCCGCCGCGCCGTCCGTGGGCAGGAACGCCAGCGCCGCGCCGTCGGCGTTGGCCACCATCCAGCCGGCACCGGCCGGGGTCGGGGTGAACTCCAGTACATCGCCCACGTTGACGCCGGCGGCCGGGTTGTCGGCGCGCGCCGGCCACTCCACCACGGCCGGTTGATCCGGTGCCTGCGGGTTCTTCAGGTCCACCCGGTAAGCGCCGTCGGGCTGCTGCGCCACGCGCTCCACGGTGAGCGGTGGCAGCGGGCCGGCCTTGTGCTTCTTCGCGGCCCGCGCGGCCCGGTTGTGCGGCATCGAGGCGTCATGCAGCTCGCTCACCCCCACCGCGCTGAGCCACACCGGCGCGGTGATCACCGCCAGGCTCACCACCGAGGCGGTCAGCACGCTGCTGGTGACCGGCGAAGCACGGCTGAGGTCCTGGGCCGGGGCGGGCAGGCCGGTGGCCAGCAACGCCAGCGCCAGCAGCGGCGACAGGGAGATCGGGGCAGGCCGTTTCATAACGTGGTTCCTGGGTACGGAGGAGGGGCTTACCAGCGCGCGCTGGGCTGCGCCGCGTCCGGGTCGGTGGGCAGGAACGCCAGCGTCGTGCCCTCGGCATTGGCCACGTTCCAGCCGGCGCCGCCCTGGGTGGGGGTGAAGTCCAGCACATCGCCCACCTTTACCGCGTTCACCGACGTATCGGCCCCTGCCGGCCAGGCCAGCACCGCCGGTTCGTCCGGCGCCTGCGGGTTCTGCAGTTCCAGCTGCACGCCGCCCTCGGTGGTGCGCTCCACTTTCTCCACCGTCAGCGGTGGCAGCGGCTTGGCCTTCTTCGCCTCGGCGCGCGCGCGACTGCGCCGGGCCGAGGCATCGCCGGCCTTGCTCACCCCGGCCGAGACCAGCCAGATCGGTGCAGTCACCACCACCACGCTCACCACGGAGGTCACGATGACGCTGCTGGCCACCGGGTGCTTGTTGCCCGTCAACAGCTGGGCCGACGCCGGCACGCTGGTGGCGCACAGCGCAACGGCCAGCAACGGGGAAACAACGAGGCGGCAGATCCGTGTCATGGGGCAGTTCCTGGGGTGCGTCGAGAGGGGGCAGTATGCGGGTAACGCGCGGCTTGGGGGCTCAGGGCTTGGGCGCGGTGATGCCCTGCACCGGCACGTGTGCGATCGGCAGTTCCATCTGCAGGCCTTTCTGCTGCTGTACGAAATCGAACACCGATTCCACCGTCACCACCGAATAATTGCCCGAGATGCGCTCGCTGGCCGGGTGGTCGGTCACCGCCGCATTGGGCACGAAGAAGCGCGCACCCAGCCGCTTGGCCACGCCGATGTGCAGTGTGCTGGGCCGGTACTGGTGCTGCTTCAACCAGGCCTGCACCTGGGTGCGGTTGACGATCAGCGTGTCGTCTTCGATCTGCGCCAGCGCCGCCGCCAGCACCTCCAGCACCCACTGGTTGGAGTTCTGGTACTCGGTACTGAACGGGTAGGCCACCACGCTGTAGCGCGCCTCGTGCAGGGCGCGCGCCTGGATCGCCGGCTTGGTCAGCATCGCCTTGAGCGCGGTGCGCAGCGCAGGCGAGGGCACGCCGATGCGCAGGTCGGTATGCGCGGAGGTCTCGCCGATGAAGGTGGCCACGCCTTCGCGGAACAACTGCGAATCGGCGGTCTTGCACGGGTTGAGCAGGTGCACCGCGCGCCACTGGCCATCGTCCTCGCGCAGCAGGAACGCCACATGGCTGTGGCGCAACCCGTACTTGCTCAGGTCCTGGCCACCGCGTGCGATCAGCACCACGTCCACATCCTCCAGCGCGTCCAGCCGCTCGGTGGTGGCCAACGCCACGTCGAACATCGAGGCCAACCCCGCCGGTGTCGGGTAGCGCTCCACGCACTGCGGGTCGGCCTGCGCGATGCCGGCGCTGGCAAGCAGCGCCGCGCACAGCACGGCGGGGTACAGGCGGTTGATCAGCGCAGGGCGGGCGTCGTCCATGGCGGCATTTCTCCAGCGGCACCGTGCCGCGCGCGCATCATAGCGCCGCGCTCAGCGTGCCGGTTCGCCCCGGCGCATTTCCCGTTCACAGTCGGCGCTGATCGGTGCGACCGGCAGCGGCGGTCGTTCGCCCTTGCGATCGCGCAGCGCGGGCTGTTCGCGCGCGGCATCCACCTGGTGCTGGCAGTGCCAGGACAGCGGGTCCTGCGCGGTCTCCAGGCTCGAACAGGCGGTCAGCAGCAGGGCCGACGCCGACAACATCCACATGCGCATGCGGGTTCTCCATTCCATGGGGGTATGAATCTACTGCGCGCGTCGCGTGATCGCTAGCGTGTCCATCGCGGCGTCAGTCCGTCAGGCCCAGGCGCGCACGCACCTGCGCGGCCACCCGCGCGGTCTCGCGCAACGGTTCGATACGGCCTTCAGTGTGCCAGTCAAGCCAGCGCGACTGCAGCCGCCCGCGTTCGCGCAGGGCCTGCTGGAACCGTGCCAATCGCGCCTGTGCCTGGTCGGCCAAGGCCACCGCCACCGGCATGCGCGTGGCGCAGGCCTCCGACAGCAAATTCACCGAATCGGGCGACACCACCACCCGGTTCGCCCAGCCCAGCAGCCCGGCATACGGGTTCACTCCGTCGCCACCGTCGCCCCAGATCACATGCGGCAGCTCGGCGAACGCACTGCGCAACGCGCCCACCAATGCCGGTGGCGTGCGCCGCGAGGTGGTCGCCAGCAGGCTGCCACCCTCGGCGCGCAGTTGCGCGGCCAATTGCTGGAATACCTGCACCATCGCCGGCTCGTGCCACGGCGCGTGCGGGGTAGGCCCGCCCACCAGTAGTGCGGTGCGCGGCCCGGGCAGCGCACTGAACGCGGCAAACGCGGCCCGCCCGCAGGCCAGCCAATCATCGTTGACCGGGTTGAGGCTGCCCAGCAGGGTCAGCACGTTGTCGCCGCGCAGGCGGTCATGGTCGGGCACCACCAGCAGGTCCCAGTGGCGCGCGCTGATGCGCGGGTCGAGGATCTGCACCACCTGGCTGCCGCGCCGGCGCAGTTCGCGCAGCGCGCCGGCGGCCTGCCGGCCACAGCCGATGGCCAGCGGCGGCGGCATGTCCGCCAGTTGCCGGAAGCCCTCGCCGAAGCCGTCGGCGGCGCCCGGCAGCCAGCGCGGCGCCAGCCAGCGCCACGGCGCACGCGGGCTCAATACCAGTGGCTGGTGCGCCCCCAGTTTCAATGCGGAGGCCAGCGCCACCGCCTGCCGCACATTGCCGGCACGGCCGTCAGTGATCGTCCAGGGCGGACTCGATCGTTTCACGTATGGCATTAATTCGTTTCAGTCAGGCTGGGTGTTGCAACTGTCGCGACACTCTACACTGCCAGCCTTCGCCGATCGCGCGGCCGCCTGGTAACGGTAGCCGATGTCGCCCAGGTTCCCCTGTCCTCCGGAGGCTTCATGTCCAACGTACTCAACGATGCTGCGCTCGACCAGTTGTTCCGTACCGCCCGCACCCAGAACGCCTTCCTCGACAAGCCGGTGGAAGAAAGCCAGCTCAAGGCGCTGTACGAACTGTTGAAGTGGGGCCCCACCGCGGCCAACGGCAGCCCGGCGCGCTTCGTGTTCGTCACCTCCCCGGAGGCCAAGGCCAAGCTCGCCCCGGCGCTGTCCGAAGGCAACCACGACAAGACCCTGGCCGCCCCGGTCACGGTGATCGTGGCCTTCGATGAAGACTTCCACGAAAAGCTGCCCTACCTGTTCCCGCACACCGACGCCAAGGCGTGGTTCGACGGCCCGCGTGAAGCCCGCACCGAAGGCGCCTTCCGCAATGGCAGCCTGCAGGGCGCCTACCTGATCCTGGCCGCCCGCGCGCTGGGTCTGGACGCTGGCCCGATGTCCGGTTTCGACAACGCCAAGGTCGACGAGGCCTTCTTCAAGGGCACCGCCATCAAGTCCAACTTCCTCGTCAATCTGGGGTACGGTGACGCCTCGGGCCTGTTCCCGCGGCTGCCTCGCCTGAGCTTCGACGAAGCGGCCCGCATCGAATAAGCGTTCCCGCCGGACCCTGGCCCGTCCGCGCGGACGGGCTGTTTGCACGACCTTTTTTCTTCCCTTCGCTTTCGAGAGAGACCTGACATGACCATGACCCGCAAACTCCTGCTGCCGCTGGCCCTCACCCTGGCCATCGCCGCCTGCTCCAAGCCGGCCGACGACGCCGCTGCCCCGGCTGCCGACGCCGCCCCGGCCGCTGCCGCCACCACCCCGGCGGCCGATGCCGCGGCTGCTGCCCCCGCCGCAGAAGCCATCAAGATCGCCTCGGGCACCTACAAGCTCGACCCGAGCCACACCGACGTGCTGGCGCAGTGGAGCCACTTCGGCTTCTCGCACCCGACCGCGCACTTCGGCGCTGCCGAAGGCACCCTGGTGTACGACGCCGCCGACGTCAGCAAGTCCACCGTGGAAGTGAAGCTGCCGCTGACCGGCCTCAACAGCTTCACCGCCAAGTTCGACGAGCACCTGAAGAGCGCCGATTTCTTCGACGCCGCCAAGTTCCCGGCCGCCACCTTCAAGAGCACCAAGGTTGAAGCCAACGGCACCAACAAGCTCACCGTCACCGGCGACCTGACCATCAAGGACATCACCAAGCCGGTGACCCTGGATGTCACCATCAACGGCGGCGGCGAACACCCGATGGCCAAGGTGCCGGCCGCCGGCTTCGATGCCACCACCACCATCAAGCGCAGCGATTTCGGCGTGGGCGCGTATGCCCCGAACGTCAGCGATGAAGTGACCATCCGCATCACCACCGAAGCCACCGGCGAAAAGCCGGCTGCGTAATCGGTCGCTGATGTAGAAACAGCAGAAAGCCCGCCGAAAGGCGGGCTTTTTGTTTGCGCAACGGGTGCAGCCTGTCGCCGGCGCCCTGCGCGTGATCCGGCCCGCCCGGTGCTCGATGACCCGGGCCACACCGGTGCTCGACGACCGTCCCCGCCCTGTAGAGCCACGCCATGCGTGGCTGCGCTCCGCGCATGCCGTCCGCTTCGCGGCAGCCACGCATGGCGTGGCTCTACGCGCGCACCGTCTGCCTTGCGGTAGCCACGCATGGCGTGGCTCTACGCGCGCATCGTCCGCCTTGCGGTAGCCACGCATGGCGTGGCTCTACCTCGCATCGTCCGCCTTGCGGTAGCCACGCATGGCGTGGCGCTACGCGCGCACCGTCCGCCTTGCGGCAGCCACGCATCCGCATCTCGTACACTTCCCCGCTTCACGCGCCACCGCGCAAAGGAGCACCCCGTGCAAGACGCACAGTATTGGATGATGGAATTCTGGACCGGCCTCAGCCTGCTCGACCTGGTCGGCGGCACCGTGCTCGGCGCGTTTGTCGGCCTGCTGCTCGGCATCGCCACCTGGCTGGCCATGCATCGCCGCGGCTGGCTGGCCCGGCGCAACCGCTGGCACCACTGGACGCTGGCCACCTACGTGGTACTGCTGCCGCTGCTGTTCTGCGCCACCGGCCTGCAGCTCGGCTTCACTGCCGGCGCGCAGCGCGCCCTCTACAAGCAGATCGATCATTTCCAGCCGCACCTGCAGACCCTCGTCGCCAGCTGGATGGTGGACATCGAACGCTCCCTGGACGACCCCGCGCTCGCCACGCTGATGCGCAGCGATGCCACCGTGCACCAGGTCACCCGCCAGGTGGTGGACGACTACCTGGCCGACCACCCGCTGCCCGGCGCCGGCTACCTGCAGGGCGAGGGCACCCTCCAACGCTGGACCCGCCGCGGCGTTGACCACGTGCGAAGTGCGCTGATGTCGCAGTGGGTGGAGGACAGTCTGTCCAAGGAAGCCGCCGGCGTCAGCGGCGTAGACAAGAAAGTCTTCCGCGAAGCGCTCGGCATGCGCATGAACGAACTGCTGCACACCCAGGGCGCCATCCGCCTGCTCAAGGCCCAGCTCACCAGCATGATGCCCGGCATCTACCTTGGCCTGGTGCTGCCGTTGCTGATCGCCATGACGCTGGTGCTGCTGGAAATCGGCCTGGCCCGTCGATACGGCTGGCGCCGCCCGGCGGTGGCGCCGACCGGCACGAAGCCGCCCGCTCAAACGATGCGCGTGGCACCACCCGATACAACTCCGGCGACCTGAACCAGCTCTCCGCCACCGCCCGACGCAGATCGGGCGGGCCCACGCACGGTAGAGCCGAGCCATGCTCGGCTGCCCTCCGTTCCGGCTCATGAACTCCGCCAGCCGGGCATGGCCCGGCTCTACCTGCTCCGCAAGGGCCATGCACACCGCCAAACGCACACCCGACGCGCCCCCACGGTAGAGCCGAGCCATGCTCGGCTGCCCTCCGTTCCGGGCCATGCACACCGCCAGCCGGGCATGGCCCGGCTCTACCTGCTCCGCAAGGGCCATGCACACCGCCAGACGCACACCCGACGCGCCCACACACGGTGGAGCCGAGCCATGCTCGGCTGCCCTCCGTTCCGGCTCATGCACACCGCCAGCCGGGCATGACCCGGCTCCACCTGCTCCGCAAGGGCCATGCACACCGCCCGACGCACACTCGACGCGCCCACGCAGGGTAGAGCCGAGCCATGCTCGGCTGCCCTCCGTTCCGGCTCACGCACACCGCCAGCCGGGCATGGCCCGGCTCTACCTGCTCCGCAAGGGCCATGCACACCGCCAGACGCACACCCGACGCGCCCACACACGGTAGAGCCGAGCCATGCTCGGCTGCCCTCCGTTCCGGGCCACGCATACCGCCAGCCGGGCATGGCCCGGCTCCACCTGCTCCGCAAGGGCCATGCACACCGCCCGACGCACACCCAACGCGCCCACATAGGGGTAGAGCCGAGCCATGCTCGGCTGCCCTCCGTTCCGGGTCACGCACACCGCCAGCCGGGCATGGCCCGGCTCTACCTGATGCGTAGGGGTCATGCACACCGCCAGACGCACACCCGACGCGCCCACGCACGGTAGAGCCGAGCCATGCTCGGCTGCCCTCCGTTCCGGGTCACGCACACCGCCAGCCGGGCATGGCCCAGCTCTACCTGCGCCGTAAGCGGCGGTCAGCCTGCGGCCACCGCTGCGACCACACAGGGGTAGAGCCGAGCCATGCTCGGCTGCCCTCCGTTCCGGGTCACGCACACCGCCAGCCGGGCATGGCCCGGCTCTACTTACGCCGTAAGCAGCGGTCAGCCCGCGGCCACCGCCGCGACCACCTTGCCCAGCCACGCGGTGGTGAAATCGGTGGGCACCCGCCGGGCCGGTGCCGTCAATCCGCTGTCGCGCAGAAACGCGTGGGTGGCCTGCGCGTAACCCTGCCGGGCGATCAGCGAGGCCTGCTTCACCGCCGCCTGCTGCTTGCGCAGCTGCACGATCTGCAGGCTCGGCTTACCCGGCGCCGCATACTTCTGGTACCGGCGCAGCTCATCGGCCACCAGGCCGATATCGAGCGTGGCCTGCACCAGCGCGATCTGCGCCTGGGCCAGCGGCACCAGCGCCGCGCGCAGCGGCGCCACGTTGCCGGCCACCGAGGGCGCCAGCGCGTTCAAGGCCGCATCCAGGGCGGGGTCGGCGCGCTCGGCGCGGTCGATCAGGTCGGTCAGCGCCGAGGAAGAAACTGCTTGCATGGAAAGGCACCGGCCCAAAACGCGATTGTCGCATCCGTGGCCGGTGCCCGTCGCGGCTCAGTCGCCGTCGTGCTCGTCGGCGTGGGCCTTCCAGTAGCCCGTCGAGCGGATCCACTCCTTGGGCACGCCCAGGTGACCCTCGATGTACTTGCGCATCATCCGCGCCCGGCGCGACTCGGCGGCGATCCAGTAGAACGTATCGCCCTCCGGTTCCTCGAAGTCGGTGAACACATCCTCCAGCAGCGTGCTGCTGGACGCGTCGAAGCCATTGCGCTCCAGCCACGACACCCGGATGCGGTCGTCCTCCGGCAACTCCTGGCGGTCGCCGGATTCGGGGATCTCGATATACACCTCCGCATTGGCACCCTCCGGCAGCGTCTCCAGCCAGCGGCCGATCGCCGGCAGCGCCGTCTCGTCGCCGATCAGCACGTAGGTGTCGAAATCACGCGCGGTCATGTGCGAACCGCGCGGGCCGCCCACTGCGATCGCATCGCCCGGCTGGGCGTTGGCCGCCCAGCTCGAGGCCACGCCGTGCCCGTGCAGCACGAAATCGAGCGCCAGCTCACCGGCCTCCAGGTCCCACCAGCGCGGGGTGTAGTCGCGGGCGGGCGAGGGCTGCTGGCCCTCCGGGTAGCGCGGGCCCTCCGGGGTCATCGTGGGCACCACGAACTGGCCCTCGGCGTTGGGGAAGAACAGCTTCACGTGGTCGTCCGGCGAGGGCGAGTCGAAGCCTTCCAGTGCCGGCCCGCCCACGATCACCCGACGCATGCACGGACTGATCTCCTCGGTGCGCAGCACCTGCAGGGGGCGGAACGTCACGGTATGACGCAGCAGCTTGTTTTCATGCAAAGCCATGGGGAACACCTGTACTCAAATGCGCCGCAGCGCGGCGTAGGGGGAAGACCTGGCTGGCCGGGGCTGGCGGGGTCGAATGCGTTGAACAATGGGGGAGGGCATCTCAGCGTCCTTGCCCGCGGATGTGCGCGGCCGCCTCGCGCAGCGCCTGCGCCACGCTGCTGGCGTTGTCCTCGTTCCAGCGCCCGTGGCACTGGCCCAGGGCCGCCTTCAGCTCGCGCAGCCCGTCGCGCACGCTCGGCGGCAGGTTGGCCTTGGTGATCGTGCGCGCGCTGTCGCGCACCCGGCGCAGCGCCGCGTCCACCTCTTCGCGCTGGCCGGTCAATTCGGCCTGGCCCAGCGCGCTCAGCTGGTAGCGCTTGCGCCCGCCTTCCTCGATGGCACCCACCCAGCCGGCCGCCTCGAACTGCGCCAGCACCGGGTAGATCGAACCCGCGCTGGGCGTGTACACCCGCACGAACATGTCGCTGATCAGCTGGATCAGCTCATAGCCATGCCGCGGCTGCTCGTCCAGCAACGCCAGCACCAGCAGGCGCAGGTCGCCGCGGCTGAGCGGGCGTGCGGTCAGCGGGCGGGCAGGGCGGTCGAGGTCACGCGGAGTGGTCATTTCGATATATCGAATGCGATGGCGGAACGATATAT
This sequence comes from Stenotrophomonas sp. 05N37, assembly GCF_056397365.1. Taxonomy (NCBI): domain Bacteria; kingdom Pseudomonadati; phylum Pseudomonadota; class Gammaproteobacteria; order Lysobacterales; family Lysobacteraceae; genus Stenotrophomonas; species Stenotrophomonas sp. 05N37. Next base: position 73,681 of record NZ_JBFTNG010000003.1, read on the forward strand.
CGAAAACCCACCCGCGGCCAGCAACGGCGCGCGCACGGCAGGGATGCGTTCAGGTGAATCGACCTACGTCGACACTTGGGCGAACCGCACGACCTGCGGCTTTCCGCCAGGCCATTCCCGCGTCACCGCCTGACGCTCCGGCCATGCGTTCCGCCGTCACTGCGCCTTCCACGCGCGATCGCGCCACCAAGCGAGATTCCCTCCCGACCCCACCGGTAATCCCGCGATCCACTCGTAATCCCGCCCCGGTGATCCCCGCCCCCGGTGATCCCTTGATAACCGTGATCCTCCGCCCCCCGGTGACCCCACGACCCAGCCGGTAGAGCCGGGCCATGCCCGGCTCACCGCGCGCAGCGCGGCGCTCCCCGGCGGCCGTCACCGCGACGGTGCGTACCCCGCATGGAACAGTCACTGCCAACGCCTCGCAAAAACGCCCCTGTTCCACACCCACCCGACCACGCCATCCACGCATCCCGCAAACGCCCCACACGCCCGCACTGTCCCCCTTCAACGCCCCGGCCATCGCACGAAGCGCAGCCAAAACACCGCGTGGAACCACCATCGCGCACCCACCCACCTGTCCCCCCACTGTCCCAAAGACAGCCCCCTCCGCTTCCATACGCACCCGTAGCGAAGTAAGCAAACCCCTTGGTGCGCTACACTTTGCGGCTAGAAATCTAAAACAGTCGCGCGCGTGCGTGCGGTCATGGGAGCGCAAATGAACTGGTTGAACGAGGTGCTGAACAACGACCCGAATCCTGTGGAAACCCAGGAATGGATCGAGTCGCTGAAGGCCGTAATTGATGTCGAGGGCCCTGAGCGCGCGCATCAACTGTTGGAAGGCATGGTGGAGCTCACCCGTCGTTCGGGCGCGTACCTGCCGTTCTCTCCCACCACCGAGTACGTGAACACCATCGCGCCGACCCTGGAGGCCAAGAGCCCGGGCAACGCCGAACTGGAATGGCGCATTCGTTCCATCATCCGCTGGAACGCGATGGCCACCGTCGTGCGCGCCAACCGCAAGCCCGGCGACCTGGGCGGTCACATCGCCTCCTTCGCCTCCGGCGCCACGCTGTACGACGTGGGCTTCAACCACTTCTGGCGCGCCCCCAGCGACAACCACCCCGGCGACCTGCTCTTCATCCAGGGCCACAGCGCCCCGGGCATCTATGCGCGCTCCTTCCTGGAAGGCCGCATCGACGAAGCCCAGCTGGACAAGTTCCGCATGGAAGTGGACGGCGGTGGCCTCTCCAGCTACCCGCACCCGTGGCTGATGCCCGATTACTGGCAGACCCCCACCGTCTCGATGGGCCTGGGCCCGCTGGCCGCCATCTACCAGGCGCAGTTCCTGCGTTACCTGGAAAACCGTGGCCTGATCGAGAAGTCCGACCGCAAGGTGTGGTGCTTCATCGGCGACGGCGAGAGCGACGAGCCGGAAACCCTGGGCGCGATCGCCCTGGCAGGCCGCGAAGGCCTGGACAACCTGATCTTCGTGGTCAACTGCAACCTGCAGCGCCTCGACGGCCCGGTGCGTGGCAACGGCAAGATCATCCAGGAACTGGAAGGCGTCTTCCGTGGCGGCGGCTGGAACGTGATCAAGCTGCTGTGGGGCGGTTACTGGGATGCCCTGCTGGCCAAGGACACCAACGGCGTCCTGCGCAAGCTGATGATGGAAACCGTCGACGGCGAATACCAGAACTGCAAGGCCTTCGGCGGCGCGTATACCCGCGAGCATTTCTTCGGCAAGTACCCGGAGACCGCCGCGATGGTCGCCGGCCTGTCCGACGACGACATCTGGCGCCTCAACCGTGGCGGCCACGATCCGCACAAGGTGTATGCCGCGTACCACGAAGCGGTGAACACCAAGGGCATGCCCACCGTGATCCTGGCCAAGACGGTCAAGGGCTACGGCATGGGCAGCGCGGGTGAAGCACTCAACCCGACCCACCAGACCAAGAAGCTGGACGACGACGCCGTCCGCCACTTCCGCGACCGCTTCAACATCCCGGTGACCGATGCGCAGTTGGCCGATGGCCAGGTGCCGTTCTACCACCCGGGCCCGGATTCGCCGGAAGTGAAGTACCTGCAGGAACGCCGCGCCGCCCTGGGGGGTTACCTGCCGCAGCGCCGTCGCAAGGCCGAAAAGAGCTTCGTCGCGCCCAAGCTGGAAAGCTACGAGCGCCTGCTCAAGAGCAGCGGCGAGCGCAGCTACTCCACCACCATGGCCTTCGTGCAGAGCCTGAACATCACCCTGCGCGACAAGGAACTGGGCCCGCACATCGTGCCGATCGTGGCCGACGAAGCCCGTACCTTCGGCATGGAAGGCCTGTTCCGCCAGATCGGCATCTACGCCCCGTTCGGCCAGAAGTACAAGCCGGTCGATGCCGACCAGCTCATGTTCTACCGCGAAGACCAGAGCGGCCAGGTGCTGCAGCAGGGCATCAGCGAGCCGGGCGCCATCGCCTCGTGGATGGCCGCCGGTACCAGCTACTCGGTCAGCAACGTGCCGATGCTGCCGTTCTACATCTACTACAGCATGTTCGGCTTCCAGCGCGTGGGCGACCTTGCCTGGCAGGCCGCCGACATGCGTACCCGTGGCTTCCTGCTGGGCGGCACCGCCGGCCGCACCACGCTGAACGGCGAAGGCCTGCAGCACGAAGATGGCTTCAGCCATCTGGTGGCCGGTGGCATCCCCAACGTGCGCAGCTATGACCCCACCTTCGGTTACGAAGTGACGGTGATCATGCAGCACGGCACCAAGGCCATGATGGAAGATCAGATTGACGAGTATTACTACGTCACCCTGATGAACGAAAACTACACCCACCCGGAAATGCCGGAAGGTGCCGCCGAATCCATCGTCAAGGGCATGTATCTGCTCACCGACGCCGGCAAGCCCAAGAAGGGCGAGCTGCGCGTGCAGCTGCTGGGTTCGGGCACCATCCTGCGCGAAGCCATTGCCGCGGCCGAGCTGCTGGACAAGGACTTCGGCGTGACCGCCGACATCTGGAGCTGCCCGAGCTTCAACGAGCTGCGCCGCGACGGCTTCGACGTGGAGCGCTACAACCGCTTCCACCCGGAAGGCGAGCAGCGCAAGGCGTTCGTGACCGAGCTGCTGGAAGGCCGCCAGGGCCCGGCGATTGCTGCCACCGACTACGTGCGTGCGTACGCGGACCAGATCCGCTCGTTCGTGCCGATGTCGTACACGGTGCTGGGTACCGATGGCTTCGGCCGTTCGGACACGCGTGCCAACCTGCGTCGCTTCTTCGAGGTTGACCGGTACTACATCGCGCATGCCGCGATTGCGGCGCTGGCGAAGGAAGGGAAGATGACCGGTAAGGATGTGGCGCGGGCGATCAAGCAGTACAAGATTGATCCTGAGAAGGCTAATCCTGTCGGGGTTTGAGTCAGTGAGAGCTTGGTGAACCAAGGGCGGCCGCAAGGCCGCCTTTTCCTTTGTTAGGATAGCGGCAACGTCTGAGTGAGCTCTCGGCCTCTCCGAAGTACCGGTAGCAGTTGCTCGGCATTCCTAGATGAACATTTAGTATGAATAGTGAACAAGTGTTGGCCAACCAAGCTGATTTGGCTGACTCCGAAGTGTCCATCGGGACTCCTGGGACCTCCTCTTTCGCCAAATTGATGGGGTCTGGTGAACGATGGAGCGTTTACTGCGGAGATGCGAAGCAGGTAATTGAATCAGTACTCCAAAATGAAAGCGTGGACTGCGTCGTTACCTCGCCTCCCTACTACTCTCAGCGTGACTATGGGGTAGAGGGGCAGATTGGTCTTGAGAGCTCTATTGATGAGTATGTTTCACGCCTCGCTAGCGTATTTCAAGAAATAAAAAGTAAGCTAAAAAAGGATGGCATAGTATTCATTAACATCGGAGATACATACTATTCTGCAAAAGGATTGCCGAAGGGAGGAGATCGGAAACATCGCGCGCGAAGGTTCGGACTGCGGCCTGTCGATGGCCCAGGTCTTGGTCTTCCAAGAAAGTCATTGATCGGGATTCCATGGAGAGTTGCACTCGCACTGCAGAAGGATGGCTGGACTTTACGGTCCTCCGTGATTTGGGTGCGGAGTGAGGCAATGCCGGAGCCGACTGCGCATGATAGGCCATGGAGAACGCATGAGAACGTTTTCATCTTCTCCAAGAGTCCGAAGTATCATTTTGATCGCGACGCACTGGATGGAGTGGAGGACGTATGGGAAATTTCTGCACGCCCTCGGCGAGAGGATAGGGCTCACGTAGCACCATTTCCTGATGCACTGGTGGAGAAGTGCATCTCCTTGGGCTGTAGAAACGGAGGGTTGGTGCTTGATCCGTTCTTGGGTAGTGGCACCACTGCGAGGGTTGCAGTGGCAATGGGGCGCCATGCCATAGGTGTGGACCTCAATGCTGATTATTGCCAGCACGCTGTAAAGCGAATCGAGGGGTAAAGATGTTTGTCTCATCAAACATGGTGGCAGATGCGCTAGTCGCCCTCCAAGGTGTTCATGCGTTCTACGGTTTTGCTTACCTCGCGTTTAAGCGTGCTGGATTGCCAGTGGGAACTCCCGCTGAGATAAATTTCAGTTCAGTGATGAACCAGCATCTCAATACACATTTCCGCCCTTTGCCTGGCGTTTCTGGTTACTACAGTCCATTCAAATCCTCTAGGCCTGCGCAGCGTTGGCTGGCTGAGCGTTACGGAAGCACTAGTCTCCAGAGAATCGTAGTTGATACATTTCAGCGCGCTTTTGTTCATGAAAAAGGTACCTCCTCTTGGTGCTGGGTGGACAATTACACTGAAGTTCTTTATCAGCTCCAAGAGGGGGTAAAGATTCCCGCGGCATCGCTGGCGAGTTGGCTTTACAGAGAGATTGATCTCGGAGATCATGCAACAATTGACGGGATGCTAGAGCGTCTTGTATCCGATTTCAGAATAACGAAAACCGAGTTCGCTGCTCTCTTTTACATCGAGGATAAATTTCGGCGAGATTTCGCAGATCTGCCCATGGGTACATCTGTGCTAGAGGACTTAATTGGCTCTCCCCCAGGTGCTGTGTCCACGAAAGGCGTTGCGTTGAATGAGCTTAGGATTAAGGGCGTCGGGCCCATTAATTCAATTTCGTATAGTCCCGGTCCCCGGATGAATATCATCACTGGGGACAATAGTCTCGGCAAGAGCCTTCTATTGGATGCGATATGGTGGGCACTTACTGGTTCTTGGGCTGCAAATAGTTTGCTTCCTCCGTTGCACTCTGGGCGAGAATCTCAGCTATTCGCGATTCTATCGATGAGGAAGGAGGGTGATACTAAAAGGAAAGCTCTCTTTAGCTGGAAGAATCGCTCATGGCTTATGGATGCTGCTGTACCCGGTGCCTCACTCGTGATCTATGCAAGACATGATGGCTCTGCGCTGGTGTGGGATCCTATGATTTCACCAGACGCCGTGGATGATTTGGTGAGATTACAACTCAGTGCCGACGAAATACGTAACGGCAAGACGAATAGGGATTATCGAATTTCGCTTTGCAACGGACTTATGTACGACTGGGTAAGCTGGCAGCTAAATCCATCCCGGCACCGTGAGCGGTGGGAGGCGCTGGAGGCGGCGCTTGCCTCCCTCTCGCCGGACGACGTAGTACTCCGTGCAGGAGACCCTGTGAAGCTCCCGCCCAACGAAATGGAGCTTCCAACCATAAGGATGCCTTATGGGGACGTTCTGCTCTCGCAGGCTTCGGCGGCTACCTCTAGGGTGCTCTCTCTCGCGTACTTGCTTGTCTGGGGGTGGTATAGGCATGTGGACGCAGCCCGAAGCTTTGATAGGCCGTCTGCAAGTAACATTGTCATCATTGTGGATGAGTTGGAGGCCCATCTCCATCCAAAGTGGCAGCGAACTGTACTCCCGTCGCTTTGTACCGCGATTGCTAAGGTTTCTGCGGCGAACGTGCAGCTGCATGTCGCAACGCACTCCCCCCTTGTGCTGGCTTCGATTGAGCCAGTATTCGATGAACAGCTCGATACTTTGTTCAAGTTCGACTACAGAGATGGAGAAGTCGAACTCAGAGAAATGGAATTTCAAAAGGAGGGTAGTGTCGATAGGTGGCTTACAAGTGATGTATTCGGTCTCGGTCAATCCCGCTCGCTAGTTGGTGAGCGCGCCATTGAGAGCGCTCATCTCGTGATGCTATCCAGAACCGAGAATAGAGAGTTCGCTGCGGAGGTTCATAGCAAATTGCTCTCTGCGCTCGCCGGAGACGATGACTTCTGGCCCAGGTGGTTACCTTACGCGATAAAAATGGGGATCGTAGATGCTGCCGGTAGTGCCGAAAGAGCCGATTAACCAACCGGATTTTGAGAGTAAGGTAAGGGCACCAGGGCTCAAATTCTTAATGGAGGTTCCTCGTCCCAAGGGCCGCCAATGGCGGGGAAAGGAGTATTGGCGAAACGCGATATCAATGATGCGCGATGTGTATGGCGGGGTTTGTCAATATTCCAGTCACTTTGTCCCTGATGATACAGGGGCGAACTCAGTGGAGCATTTCCTTCCTAAAGACCACAGGCCGGATTTGGCCTACGAGTGGAGTAATTTTCGATTTGTGTGTGGTCGTTTGAATGGACGGCGCGGTACCCGCAGTGTGGTCGACCCGATGTCCATACCCCTTGGCTTATTTGAGATTGTGTTTCCCGCACTGCTAATTCGAGTGGGAGAGGGATTTGACGCCGAACTGACTGCGTTGGCAGATGCTACTATCGGATATCTTGGTCTCAATGACGAGACAACTTGCGTGAGAACTCGTGTAAGGTGGTTTGGAAACTATAAAAGCGGCGCGATTAATTTTGCAGTGCTGGAGGAAATGGCGCCGTTTCTGGCTTTTGAAATAAAGCGACAGAACATCAGATAGCTGTGTAACTTGGGCCCGGCCTGGATGCCCCGGCTGTCGGGAGTGTCAGGAATCTTGTGTTGGGCATAACATGTTGAAAGGCAAAATTTATGCCAACCGGCGTCTCCCAGTCTGATTAACGGCCAACTTTAGAGTCCGTTGCTGATGTTATCTGTCTTCATTGCCATCTACGCGGCATCCTCGGCAGGTGTAATGCCACCAAATGCTTTTGGGGTCTTTCTTCGTTGTAGTCCCGTCGCCAGCTTTCGATGCTGGTTCGGGCATGGAGCAACGTCGGGAACCAGTGCTCGTTGAGACATTTATCGCGCAGACCCCGTTGAAGGACTCGGCGTGAGCATTCTGGTTCGGCTTTCCGGGCTCGATCAGACGCAAGGTGACGCCCTTCTTGAGCCCGCGCCACCAAGGCCTTACCGCAAAATGCCTTGCCGTTGTCTGTGCTGATCACCCGTGGCAAGCCGCGCTGCATGGCCAGTCTGCCCAGCACCCTGGACCCGCCTTGGCCGGATATGGCGCGCTCTGCTTCGATCGCAACTGCCTCGTGGGCGGCATCGTCAACGATAGCGAAGCTATCGCGCGTACAAGGCCATGAAGCTCAACGTGAGAAAAGCGGCCGAGCGCCGTCTTCCAAAACGTTAGCGGGTGCGCTGTATCTCCCAAGCATTCCCATACTATCTGGTCCATGGACTTAATGAGTGACGCACCGGCCTGCGGCAAACGATTCCGAACACTCAATATGGTCGATGACTCCAACCGCGAGGTGCGGCACATTGCGGGAAACCTCGCTCAACTCCGGGCGTCTGGTACGCGTATTCGAGCGGCTCAACCGCGATCATGGATTTCCGCAGGTTCTAAGATCGGAAGACGGTCCCGAAGTCCCTGGCGAAGTGTTTACCCAGTGGGCCAAGCTCTCTGGCGTAGCGCTGCGATAGATCCAAACTTGAAAACCCAACCAGAACGCCTTCATCGAACGCCTCAATCACACCTGCCTCGGGGAGGTGCTGGGCCGACACCTGTTCGCACGCCTAGAGGAAGTGCGCGAGGCAGTGCATTGGTGGATAATCGATTACAACGAGATCCGCCCACATGACTTATTCAGCGGCATGGGCCCCGTCGAGTACCGTACCGCTCACGCCAGAAGCTCCACTTTAGAAATGTCTGATTGACGGGGAGCTTACGAGAGAAAAGATGAGTTCCAGGCAATAGAAGACCCTGATCAGGCCGGAATCCGAGCAACAGAAAGACCTGCCACGGATCCCGGCGCGATGGAAGTTGGGGGGGGGTCAGCCAAAAAAGCTCGTGATATGTTGTATGCGCTCTCGTTGGGGGAGGAGTTCCAGTATTGCAGCATCGCGCAGCGCGCGGACTGTTTGACGCACCTCACTGACTTTTGCCATGTCATCGACATGGCGACGGTTATTGGCGTAGTTGCTAATTGACTCGTAACATGGATCAACAAATGAAACTAAATACTTCTTGTCTTTTGTAATTTTGTACCCGCGGGCAAAAAGCTGTGTCAACACTAATGTCGCACTGAAATAGGTGCGATTTTTCGTATCCGCTGTATCGAGCCTGACCTTCTTCGCATGGCGAACCCCGTCGGCAATCTCCTCTGCGTTCTGCGCCGAAATTAGCTCGGCTTTGGCGCGCTGCAACCAGTAATGTGAATCACCCTTATATATTTCAGAGATTTCAGTATAAAGGCTGCGAATAAATATTTTAACATTGCCGCCGCCTGATAGCTCATTGAGCTTGTCGAACCTAATCAGGTCCCTTGCTAATGTGGAAAATCCCTTGCTTTCCAGCGAAACGATTACGCGAACGAAGTCCTTGTAGGCCTGTTTGTCCTTATGAACAAGATCCTGGACGGCCTTGAGAAGCCAGACTGGCGAGTTGCAGGTCAAGACTGGGGAGCCAACCGGGGGGTACTCGATCTCAAACATACGGTCATTGGCCTTCACAAAGCCATCCACATCGAAGTGCTCCAGGACAGCGTCAATGTGCGTCTTCTCGGCTCCTCCAAATGCCGCGATCAAGATTAGAACCAGATATGTTTCATTCGCGAAGCTTTTGGAGAAAAGCTCGGAGTTGCCAAGCTCTCCCTTAAACTCCTCATAGCAACGGAAAGCAAAGCTGAGAAGGGTCTCGTCGTTCTTGTACAGAGGCAAGCCGCTTCCAGATAGGCTGCCTCTAAATGCTGCAGCTTCCGTATTGTCGAGGTCACTCTTCAGTGAGATCTCCTCAAACTTAATTTGCTTGTCTACCAGCTTGTGCCTGAGACTCTCGGCATCACCATTACTCGAGATGAATACTATTCGACTGGTCTGTTGGATCTCTGCCTTTAGTACCTCGTATGACGACTCGTGATCGAGAGAATTCGAGTCGAACAAAAATATATGAGATTGCAGCGATTGAAGCTCTCGACGGGAAGATGGGGAGTAGGAGTCTGTAGACCCCCAGAAAGTTATTCCATACTCTTTCAGTGCGAGGGCAAGCTGGAAGGCGAATATGGTCTTTCCAGAAAATCTCTTTCCGGTGACCAATAAGCACTGGTTATTTCTTAGTGATTTTACTGCCTCGTTTACCAAGGTTCTCGGCGCAAACGTACTGCTGGACCGCGCAATGCGCTTGCCGTCAGATATTTGGTAAACCGGACCGCCGCTGGCTATTAGCTTAATGGCGTCCTTCTGTGTCAGTCGGGAATCATTGAAGCCAAGGTCCCGCGTTGGACTAGTTCTTTTGACGCCTTGTAGTGTCCCAAAAATCCATTCATATATCTGGTTGTAATTGTCAAAGAAAATTACGGTTTCAATCCCGTAGTCTCTAAGTGTGATCTCTTCGGACAGGGTCGCTTTCCCTCTCTTTATGAATATGGATTTCGAAAATGGAGTGTTCTTTGTGAGGTGCATGAGGTCCATTTCCGCATCGAGGCTGCATCCGATAAACAGTAATGACGAATTCTGCGCCTCTTCCTCTAGGAATCCAAGTAACGCCTTGTTGCTTTCAATGCTATGGGCGTAATCTCTCCATGTAAATATCAAATTTGAGTCGTCCTCGGCGCAGAATTCTGAGATGTCGCCGTGCACCTTAAAAAGACATCTGTGTGAGCTTATGAACTCGCGTGATGTTTTTCTGTTCGGCCTTAGAATCTTATAAGAGCTGGAAACTCTCTCGATTGCATCGTCAATGTTGAAGGAAAAAATATGTGGCCAGTCTAGTCCCAAGAGGCGAGTCTTATGATTGTCGGAGAGGTCGACTTCAGAAAATATGCTCGCTAGTAGAGCTTGAGACTTCTTCTTTGTTATGTAGGCCGGCATCTCGAGCAGGCCGAATGCCAGCTTAAGCGAGCTAATGCCCTTAAGCTCCGCGGCCGCATCGGGCCTGCTCTCCATTGCGACCTTTACAATCAAGGCGGTCAGGCCGGCAGCGTCAGGGACTCGCCCGCGCTTCGCTGGTGCGTCCTTTGTGAAGCCGCTTCCGAAAAATGGAATAAGGCGAGAGGACTTAAATAGAGTTTGAATCCGATCTTTAGCCATTGCATCAGAAAAGTGAATCTGTTCCATCAGTATTTCCTTCTGTCTGCTAGTTATGAACGTTATTCGAAAGCTGCGGCGCGGGCCGGGGGGGCGATATTCATTCGCTCCATCACGATAATGTGAGCGTCAATCTGATTCTCCAATAGTCTCCGTTGACGCAGGGCGTATTATGGTTCGCACCTTGCCTGTCATCCGAGAGACATAAATAGAAGGGCGGAGCGGTTGCGATTCGCGAACTAGTCAATGGAAGAGCCTTCTTGCAGCGCCTCTAGGAACGTAGAGAATAAAGCGTTCATAGTCCATTGGACGGATGCTGGAGAACGGCCGACTCAAAGGCGTCAGGGTTGGGGTTCCCTCTGGCCAGCCAGTCTTCTCCGAACACTCGCATCTGCGCACTGGCAAGGTCTTCTGCACTAGCACCTGAGAATCCAGAGCCAGGGAGGCCCGACTCTTGCTGAACAACAAGGAGAGTTAGAGGCGGCAGCCCTTGCAGAATGCAGTACGACTGAATCGGCTCAAGCATCCTGCCGACGCCGCTTCGCGGAACCCCTATTAGGGACGAAACCTGGCTATAGGTGAGCGACTGCCTATTCTTTGCTGCCCAAGCCAGTAGTGCCCAGATTTGGCAAGCTCTTTCAGATCGAGTCATTTGTGCAAGTCCTTCAATTCAGGTCTCGTACGAGCGATGGGTCCCGGCTTTCCGGAGATTCGATTCAGACTACCAACGGCACATAGACCGATGCCACTCGAGTGACAGCTTGCCTGCGGTTGGGAAGCCCGTAGCAGTGTCTGGAAGCGGCACCCCGTGAAGCACACCGTATTCAGTCCGTTCTAGCTTTGGACTAACTACTACTCGCCTGGTCTCTGGGTCGACGGAGAGCAAGTAGAGATCAAAAATGGTGTGGATGTCAGCGCGAAGCAACAGGCCATTGCTAACAACATCTGTCTCACCATCTAAATATGGAAATACATGTGCAGCCTCCAGCACATCAACCACACCACATCCTGATACGGCGCATCGCCCTCCATAAGCCTCTATCAACGCCTTTCGAAACGCTAGCTGCCCTCTCCTTTGAACGATGCTTCTCATCGCCCGGACACGTTGATCCTGGGCGGTGGTCGGCGAGAAGTTTTCATCGTAGCCGAGCCCTGCCGAGGCATCAGCGAGCTCGGCCCTTACTGCCCTATCGGCCAACCCCGCCTCTACGTCACCAATGCGGGCCTGGATCATTGACGCCAAGCGCTTGGTCACGTTGGTGCCGACATTGGGCAGAGGTTTCAGGCCGGGAGTGAGGCGATAACCCAGCTCGTCCATCACCTGGGAGATGTTTCCGAACCTGCGAGCCCACGCGCCTACGTCCTTACCATGCTCCTCGGCCAGAGCGCGATAGGTTTGGGTCTTGTTGACCCTTTCGCCATTAACCAATTGCGCCCTCATGGCTAAATAGCCATCCACGGACGCCTGCAGTTGTTCATGAGTCCACCTCTTCATGCATCCATGCCCTGCTATGCGAACTCTTAGTTCGATAGGCAGAGTGTATGTCGAAGCAGGTGGGTGTGACGCAATCAGCTACATGTAATGTCCTGAAGCGGGCTAGGAATAGAGCACGGGCGGGGCTAAAAGGCCCCTTAGCTGCTCAGTCCGAGCCCCCGGACGGGCCGAAACGTATCCACGCGGGAAAGCTCATAGTCCTCCCCAAACGCCAAAGCAGCCTCCCTTGCCGGCAAGTCCGAGTAGCACTCCAACAGGTGCTGATCCATGCCCGCATCCGCACGGTCGATAGCGAAGACGCCCAACATGGCCTCGTCGAACGCCTCAAGCCAATCCCCGTCAATCCTGGTCATCTGTGGTCCTCCCGATAGGCCAGAGAGCATGCCGCCACCCCGTCCCAAGGCCTGCGACTGAACCGGGCCAGTTGCGTCGCACCGTAGACGCAGCCAACCAACCCCCGCCACATCAACAGGAACAAGCGATTTCCCATCCTCCGCACCAACGCGCATGGTGTTCATCGGAGCGTAGAAACTCTTCTAGTAGCAGAATGTTGGACGTCTATTTGTCGGGAGGGTGGCTAATACAACACCCTCGTGGAAATACGCCCGCCGGTTGCTACTAGACGGTTTCTAACCTCCCGACGCCCTTGCCATCCGGGCAAGGGCAAGCCCTGCAGGAGGTCCAACATGTTGACGCCGTGGGAAGACGAACCCGATGACGCGCGCCCCAAGCGCAAACCCTACGCCCGCCCCGCGCGCAGCTACCGCGTAGGCGCGCTGACGTACCCGGACCGCGAAGAGTACGGTCCCACCGAGATTGTTCCCTACCTCAAGCTGCGCGGCCGCTGGCTGGACAAGCTCGGCTTCGACGTAGGCGCCCGCCTGAAGGTGGAGGCCACGCACGGCATCATCACCCTTACGGTGGTGGAGCGGCCGGTGGTGGTGCCCCCAAAGATCCCCAGGAAGTTGCAGCGGCAAGCCCGTTGAGCGGCAGCGCTCACCCGGGCGGTGGGTACTTGCCCGGCTGTCGCGTGTCCGCCCGCATGAGCCGCATCGCTTCATGGCGCCACCGTGTGCCCGGGCCAGGCAACGTTGTGCGGCGGCAGGCGCAACGCCAACACGTCGCCGCGCGCCCGGTGCGGCGTGGATGTGCAACCCCTGTCATTACCCAGCAGAAGGAGCAACTCATGAACCAGAGTGTCTTCATGCAGCTAGAGATGGACGCCGCGTTACGCGCCCGCTTCCAGGATGCCGCAGCACGCGAGCAGCGCCCCGCCTCCAAGGTGCTGCGGCAGTTGATGCGGGAGTATGTGGCCAGGCAGTCCGAACCCGACGCAGTGCGGGCGGCCGGAGGCTTGGATGCCCCCCAGTATGCGATGTGCGGTGTGGGTGCATCGCCGGCAGGCGGTGACTTGGCCGAAGAAGCGCCGGCCTTTGCCCCAAATGATTGGGATATGGAGGAGATGGCGCGGCGGCAGCAAGGGTGGCACTGCTGTCCGTTTGGGATGGGTTGAGGCGGAGGTTTGTGTCATGTCTCCCTGCACGGTGCTCGCTCGATGGGAGAGTTGCCGCTGGGGATTTTCAGGGGTTTCCTATATCCGGCCCTATGGGCCGGGTTTCAAACTAGCCCGGCAATGCTGAATGACTTGCCTCGCCTCGTCCCTTGGAGATACAACGAATGGATTCCTGCTTCCCGTACGACGCCGCTTTGCGCGACCATCCCGCCGGAGCCGAACTGGAGGCGTACTTCCCCAGGCACCGTAAGACAGGGACCATGCTACAGCGTCCTCATCCACCCACGGCCTTCCCACAGGCGAGGAGCCGCTTGGGCGGACTTCTACAATTGCCGCCGGGACTGAAATGGCTGATTGGCGCAACTTACGGCGAGCCAGCGCCCAATCACTTCCTGGCGCAGATCGATTGCGCTGAGTTGCCCCGCATGGAGCCGCAGATGCCCGAGCAGGGCATGTTGTTCTTCTTCGCTGCGAATGACGAAGAGCAGAGGCGGGATGAAGACACACCTCAGAAGCGCGTGCACGAGCGGAACCGAGTTCCGGCTGACATGTGATCATTGAAGAGGCATTGGCCGCAATGAAAAAGGGAGCGCCATCTTGACCACTAATCATCCCCCCGTTCCTGCGAAGCTGCTGGAGAAGCTCCGCGACTACCCCGATCATATAGAGCGCCTCCAAGAGGTGCTGAACATCGTTGCGGCAACGCCACCTTCGTTAATTCCCAGATTGGAACGCGCCATAGAAGCGTTGCAAGGACGGTTGGGTACGTTCATAGTCGAAGCAAGGCGTGAACTCAACCAGGTAATGTCCAGTGGCGATCCCCGTCTGATTGCAGCTGCGGAAGCGAAGGCCGGTCTAGTGTCGCAAATTCGTCTAAAGCACGTATGGATGACTGATAAGGTGTTTTCCGTGTACTTCTCAGGTGTATAACGACGGGCGTGTTCTACGTCATCCGAACGGACTGGCCTTCAGCCCTGAGCAGAGCGCCGCGTTCGTGTCCTCCTCCGGTGGCGACGTCGCCGGCGGGCGAGGTCCGTATCCCGCTGGAGCCGAGGGCTTCGGCGTAGCGCTGGATGAGGCGCGCGATCGCCGGGGAGCGGCAACACCTTCCCGTTGCACGGGTACTCCGGGTGTTGATGCGGGGGTGCGCCGCCACGCAGCCAGACTGTCCTGGATTCAATCTGCTCTCTTTTGACCTGGTGGCCGACCATCACGCCTCGCATGCCTTGATCTCAGCGCAGATTCGGTTCCGACCTCCCTGCTTCGCTCCATAGGGAGCAGCTGCCCATATCGTCGCGGCGCTGCTGACAGATGTGCGATAGCGCCAACGCGGGCGAAATGGGATCCAGAGCTCTAGATAATGCGAATCCCAACGTGTGATAGTTCCCCAGGCACAAAGTTCGCTCTAAAGGATGCACTTCATGCCTGTTTCTCAGCCACCGGTTCCCGCCAAACTCGTAGAGAAGCTACAACAGTATCCAGAACTCATCGATCGTCTTCAGGACGTTTTGAACGATGTTGAAGCGAAGCCTGCTTCCATCATCCCTCGATTTGAGCGTGCGGTAGACGCTTTGGAGGGACGCTTGGATAGCTTCATGGTCGAGGCGAGAGGCGAGCTCGAGCGGATGAGGGCTTCCGCTGATCCAGGCCTTGTGGCCGCAGCAGAGTCAAAGTTCCGCCTGATCTCCCAGATTGGCCTGAAGCAGTTCTGGATAGGCGATGAGGCGCTTTGGCAATTTTTCAAATAAGCATAAGGATGTGCTGAGATGGATCGTTCGAGCGATGTGCTGCCGGATGAGGAACATGCCCGTATCTTCAGAGATCCGGTTGTTCCGGCTCTCAACCTGGACCTGGCTGCGTCGCAGCAACGACCTGCTGCTGTGATTTTGGGAGGGCAACCTGGCTCCGGCAAAGGCGGCCTCGCCAGGGCAGCCCAACTCGAGTTCGGCAGCGATGTCATCACCGTTGATCCTGACGAACTTCGCAGGTTTCATCCTGGGGTAAGCGACTTTAGACGCGAAAATCCATATACATGGTCTGGACGGACGCATGCAGATGCTGGCGCTTGGGCTGCAGAGTTGCTGGAAGCTACTGTCTCCGAAAGAAAGAACCTTATATTTGACACCACCCTGAGTAATGGCAAGTGAGCGTCGGAATCGCTGATCAAGGACCTGCAGAGCAAGGGCTACCACGTCGAGGTCCGAGTCGTAGCTACCCCTGGACCGCTCCTCAATAGATTGGCGGAGACACCATCGCGATCGATCATCAAATTCGGCTGGCGCCTTCACGTCAGAGCAGTGCAAATGGGTCTTTGCTGATGCACGGATCTGGGTGGTGGTATCCGTGCATGGTCTTAACTCCAAGATGGACACCGCCCCCCAGGCTGCAGACCACTTAGACACTCCGGGAGGTCGCCTCACGGCCATCGGCTCAATGTCAGAGACTTGCATAGCACCCCGAGGGACCACGCCGCTGGAACAGAATGCACAGCTCGCGCTAGTCTGTGTCGGACACAATAGCTACAACTGCTACAGGCTCAAAAAAATGGAGGCATCAAGGGAAAATCTGCCAACTCGCGGCGAGTTCTATCTCCTCATGCCAGATACCACCCGGGGTGGGCGAGGGCACGGCGTAGAGATCGAAAACGAAGAGGCGCTGCTGACGCCTCCAAGAATGATAATCCGACCGCGCGAAGGTGGCTTCCCGGTTCTCAAAGAAAAGCCTCGCCTGCGTCACTATCCAGAGGTAGGTGATCCGCCAGAGGACCTGGAGGGTGGTCTGAGCGGCTACTGGCTTGTATCAGGGCACCTGAAAGACGTGCTCTCCAAGGTGGATCCGGCCGGCTTCGAGTTCGTGGAGTGCGATTATCGTCAGGCCGACGGATCGGAAGGGTCACGCTACTACTTGTGTGAAGTAGCACGTCAGTTGGATGCGCTTGACGAACGCAACTCAAAGCTGACTATCGAAGTCAGCGATGAGTTCGTCGCCGGAAAGTTCTATGACCTGTCGGGCGGCACCAGTCTGGCTTTTCGCAAGGACGTCGTTGGTGAGGCGCATGTGTTCCGCACGCCATACTCGGGTTTCACCCTCTGTGACCGATTGCTGCGGGATGCCGTTTGGGACGCAGGCATCGGTGGCCCTGAAAAGTCTTCGGGACTTCGCTTTAAGGATGCCGCCGACCTTTGATTCATCATCTGGGCTCAAGGAAGAGATTGGGAAATGCCTCGTAAAGGACCTGTTTCTCAAGGCAGCCACGTAATTGAACGGCATCCACTCAGAAGGGATGAGCTACCGAAGATCAGCCGGTTGGGCTGGTTCAGCAGGATGCCTTTGAACTGCCGCCGGGTCTGAAGCAGCCGATTGGCGCACCTACCGCCAGTAGGCGTCCACTCCCCCCTGGCGCAGATCGATTGCGCCGAGTTACCCCGCGTGGATACGCAGGTGCCGGAGCAGGGCATGTTGTCCCTCGTCGCTGCGAATGACGAAAAGCAGAGATGGGACGGAGACGCCCCCAGGAGTACCTCCGCGTGGGCAGCCGAGTTCAGGCTGACATGTGACAAATAAAGAGGCATTGGCCGCAATAGAAGGAGAGCGCCATCTTGACTGCTGATCGCCCCCCCCCCGTTTCTGTGAAGCTGCTGGGGAAGCTCCGCGACTACGCCGATCATATAAAGCGCCTCCAGAGGTGCTGAACATCATTGCAGCAGCGGCACCTTCGGTCATCCCCGGACTGGAACGCGCCATAGAGGCGCTGCAAGGGCAGTTGGGTACGTTCATGGTCGAAGCAAGAAGTGAACTCAACCAGGCAAACGCCAGTGGCGATCCTCGTCTGATTGCAGCTGCCGAAGCGAAGTTCAGTCTGATGTCGCAGATTCGTCTACAGCATGCATGGATGACTGATAGGGCATTTTCTGGACACTTCGCAGGTGCATAAGGATGGTCGTGCTCCACGTCTTCCGAACGGACTGGCCATCAGCCCCTAGCAGAACGCCGTGTTCGTGACCTCCTCCGGAGGCTTGGGCGACGCCGCCGACCCAGCCCAGGTGGTGCGTCTCAACCCGGGGTGCTGGCGGTCGAGGTGCGTATCCCGCTGGCGCGCGAGGGACTCGGCGTGGTGCTCCATGAAGCGCGCGATCGCCTGGGGCGCCAGCACCTTCCAGTTGCACAGGTGCTCAGGCCGCTGATGCGGGAGTACGTGGCCACGCAGCCAGACCGCCCTTGATTCAATCTGCTCTCAGTTGACCTGGTACCTGTCCATCACACCGCGCATGGCATCCTCCATGCGCCTCCAGTCCTTGAGCAGGACGCGTGGATAGCTCACGTCGAAGGCGATGCGCTTCTGTGCATCCACGAAGTGATGGCTGCACATTGCGGCTCGCCCACTTCCGTCGGGAGTCACCTGGTCTCCGCTTAATAGCAGCCCATCCTGTCTCAGGCGCTGACTGCTACACGCGATGAAGGTAACCAGCGCTCCGTCTGTCGAACGGGCGATGTACCAGTCTTTCTCGCCATCGGGATTCCGCAGAAGCTGCTGACCGTATGTGGCTTCATACTCCGCGGCGAACGGCGGCATGCGGACTTCGTCGATCACGTACGGGGACAGGCCGAAAACCTCCGGTTGCCTTGCGCGAAGCTCGAGACGCGCGCGCGGATCCCGGCGGCGCAGCGAACCGGCTTCCGTGGTCCCATCGGTGGTGACCATTCGATCAAGCACGGACTCGATCGGTATCCTGTCTATGGGTACAACGGTCGCGCTGACCTGACGATACTGCTCATCTGCCGTTCGCACCGGGTAGTTGCCAGGCGGAGCTGCGTCCAGCGTTGGCCAGAACAACGTTAGCTCAAGCCCTATGTCCGGAGAGGGGCCCACCTGGTCGTTGAAGTAGTTGGCGGGGATCATGAAGCGATGCAGCCCAAGGCGTGCCTCTGCCGGCGCGTTGGTGTACGTGCGCCCAGCCACGTCCTTCTTGAGGATCGGCTCTCCTGACGGGCCAGCCTCCCTGCCTTGGCCGTGCACGTCCGATGTCTTCGCACAGCCGCCGACGCTCACGATCACACCCAGCACCAGTGCCACCCATCTGCGATAAGACAGTTCGCTCATGATCATTCCATTGCATGCCCTGCTCAAGACTATCTGATATGGAGGAGCCGAGCGCATGGCGCCTGGAATGTTGCTCAGACCGGTACGGTCTTTGGCATCCAGCACCAGCAAGCGGCGATCCAGGTCAGTGCTGGGGGCGCACCTGGAGAAAGGCGCTCTCGGCGGGCTTGTTCAGGACGACGGACTGATCGAGCATGGGCCCAGCCCAGCATCGAAGAGCCACCATCGCGGCATGCCTCGCTTTCTTTTATGCAGTATGTTTGTTGGGCAATGAGGGGGAATTGAATGCCGCGCAATCGACACGAGCTAAAGGACGCGTGATGCCTATCGATTTCAAGCCCACGGCCAGCGCCGCCTTCGATGAGCGAAGCGGCGTCTCGATCCCCCAGCCTCGAATGCTGCCAGCCACTCTCCCGGACGGGAGGGATGGCGTTGAGTACCAGTACGTGTTTCGCCTCAAAGACGAACGTATCGGGGCGCTGGGCATCTTTGGTTCCGAAGTTGCACTGGAAGTGTCGGGACAACGCGAATGGCTGTACACCCTTGATCTCAGCCAGGACGCGGCATTCGAGGCGTTGTTCCGCTTCAAGCAGGCCATTGGCAATGCAGACAGTGATTTCGACTTCATTCGCGATGTTGCGTGTGGCCTGGTCAATGTTTTCGCAGGACGAAACAACGACGCCGATGCTCAGCGAAATGTGGTGGTGACCACTGTTGAGGCGCTTGGGCGCCACGGCATTGGGGTGCCAGACGCAGTGCATCCACTTCCTGATGGCACGATTGTATTGGCCAATGTTTTCGTTCCCGCCGATGAGGCATGAGCCGAGAGGTGATGCATCGCTCTACTTCTCACGATCTCGTACGAACCACACCCGGCGCGGCGGCAGCCAGAGCAATCTATAGTCCGGTATGCCTCAAGCCGCATCACCATTTCCGCCGATCTCCACGAAATGATGGCGGATTGTTTGAAGCGCACTGGTACCGAAAGAAAGCGTCCCAAAACGCTTGGCCATCAGGATGATGGCGAACACATGGACCAAGGTCAGAGGATGCGACCCGGTAGGCTTGCTCCCCGCGCCGCAAGCGTTAACATCTGGTTCTCCCTCAGTGGACGAGGCGCATCAACAAGCCTCTACGTGCAGGAGGGCGCCAATCGACGTCTCGCCGTCCATGCAGATCAAGGATGAATTGTGCCTCTCTGTTTCCAGGCTGAACCCGCTTCGTCGTTTGATCCGAGTACGGGCATCTCAATTCCGCAACCGCGGGTTCTGGTGTTGGCCTACGCGGGGCGAACCGATAACAGGGCCAACGTTCGGTATGTAGCTGTCACAACAGCTGAAGCGCTTGATCGGGCTGGAGTCTCGATCCTGGTCGCAGGCGCGCCCAGGCCAACGGGCAATATTGTGTTGGCGGAGTCGGCCGTTCCGGCCAACCTCACGTAGTGCAGTGGTCCGCGCCGATGTCTTTGTCCGTGACACAGCCGCCGCGTTGTCGGATGGCGCTGTTGAGTTGGCCGAGGCGGCGACAGGTGGCCGCCGGACTACATTCCACGCTCTGGATCCGTCCAAGTTGAAGGGCCCGCCATGCGATTGAATTTCACGCCTCAACCAGGCTCCGCCGTTGATCAAGGCAATCGAATCGTAATCACATCACCTCGAGTGCTTCCCGCCAGTCCACCGGAGGATCCAAGTCACGACGAGTATCAGTACCTGTTCTACGTTGATGGTGTGCGCGTAGATGGGTTGGGATTGTTTGGAAGTGAGGCGATGATGGAAGCTGAGCGTGGGCGCGAACGAGTGTTTACGCTCGACATGGGACGTGACTGGGTGCTTGAATCCGTTTTTAGCTTCAAGAGAATATTGGGAAGTACAGACGAAGATCTCACCTTCTTGATCGGACTTGCACAAGGACTTGTAATGGCGAACATGGATCAGAGCAGCAGTAAGTACAGTATCCGGTATGTTGCCGTTACTACAGATGACGCGCTCTCGCGTCGTGGTATCAACCCTTCCCAAATGAACCTTCCTTCTGAAGCAGGCCGTATCGTCCTGGCCGAGGGACGTATCCCAGTCCGCGCCGGCTGACGACGTGAGGGTCTTGGGCGGGCACGACGAAGATGCCTCTGATGTGGCCGCGTCAGTCGGAAACGGTTGCCCTCCAGCCGCGCCGGACAGGCGTCGCGCCGCGGCGAGCGGGACAAGTGGCAACAGTCGCGCAAGCCGAGGACCATGGAAGTGCGCTCGCTGAAGCGGCGGGCGCATTTCAAGCCACTGGTCTACCGGCCCTCCTGACCGACTACCTGGCATGGAGCGGCGGGGGCTCCTGGCGCTCCACAGCCCGCTGCGTGTCCATTACCTGTGACTGCTGCTGTTCCATCGCTGCGGCTTGCTCCAGGCTCTCTTGTGCAGACCGTTGCACGGTCTGCGATGCAAGCACATGTGCACGCGGTGACGTGGGATTGGTCAGGTCACCTTGCACTATGTGCAGCGTATGACCAGCAGGAACGTTCGCGGTCGCGTTGCTGGAAATAACGTGATCCACACTGCTCAATCCTGCCATTTTCGCACTGACAAGCAGACTGGCCGATACGCGCTCACTTGTCTGGTCGAACTGGCGTCCGTGTGCTCTATCCAGTTCACCCACCTTGTCCCGAATCTGATTGAGCAGGTGTCGGTCATGCGCGCCAAGCTCGATAGACGGCGGGCCATCCGACGGAAGCGCACGATTGGGGGGATCAGCCCTCCGGCCATTTGCACCGGTGTTGTTCAGCTCGATCCTGCCAAAGCCATCCTTCCCAAAGTCTGAGACAGGGAAAACTCTGGCGGAACCGAGGTCCAATCCGTTTCGCTCAAGCTGTCTGGGCTCCAGGCCGAGCTCTCGAAAGTCAATGCGCACCTCGGGCGGCTGGCGTCCGCGTGACTGATAGGCGTAATCCTGGGCGACGCTGGTTATCGGTGCTACACCATAGTAATTGCGGTAGTCCGAGTCGCCATGCCGCCCCAAGGTGCCCTTTCCATCGTAGAAGCAACGTTCGACCGCGTGGTGTAGCGGCCTGTCGCCGTCGGCAGTCCGTCTCGAAATCTCCTCGTAGGAGAGCCCTGGCGCGAGCCTGCGGTCACCGGCACCTCCTTCTACACACCGTGAGGTTGAAGACGACAGCAGCTTCGCTGCCATATCATCCTTGGATGCGGTTGGGTCTGCATGGGCGATTCGACTGTTCAGTGCTCTCAAGCCCGCCACCTCAGCCAGCGCTTCCTCCTGCCGCCCTCTGTCCAGGTAGGTGCGGACTGGACCAGTGAGATCCACCACTGCAGCTCTGGATTGATAGGCCTCATCCATCAAGCCTCTGTAGCTGCCAACTTATTCCGATAGTGCCTGCGCTCGATGCTTGGTTAGAACCCCGTGCATCGTTTCATGCCCCAGGATCTCAGTCAGCACGTTGAGCCTCTGCGCTTCGTTGCGGTCCACAAAGGAAGCTGAACTCACGTAGATGGTGCCAGGCCCTCCATTGGGTCCATCCTGGAAATGTCCGACGTTGTTTTCGCCGTACGAGATCGCTATCCGTCCGATCTGTCGATCACCGGCAGCATTTGCAAGAAGGTTTGAGAGGAACGGCGATTCAGAGATGGCTCGACGAATGCTCTCTTCGGTGCCCTTGGGCAGCCTTGGGTCGCCGGACAGGCCTGCCAGAAGTGGTTCGATGCGAGCGTCAAGCGGCTTCATGGATTACCCCCAGAGAAGCGAATTGCATAGACGCACGTCTTTTCCTGCCCAGCCACCGTCGTGTAGGTAAGCAGATGTACATAGAACTCCTTTTCGCTGTCTTCAATTGGCCGCCAGAATTCCTGTCGCCTGCCGCGCTGAAACGGTCGTTCGCCACCCGCCTGATAGCCAATCGACTCCAGACGCTGCCGCGCTACAGCGGCGTCCCAGACGCAGGGTGATCTCTCGTCCTCAGTGAATGCAGGTCCGCCGTGTCGATAGATGCCGACCTCGTAATCGCCGAACGTATGCGGTGGCTGGGTTGCCAACGAACTGGCGTAGAACATGTAGCCACCGCTCAGTGGCATGTCCTTGACGCGTCCGCTCTTTGCGCCGGGTGCGATGGGGGTCAGAGTTACGCCCAGCATGGAGGTGAAGACGTGCTGGGCGGGGTCCTTTGGCTGCTTCAGGGAATCGGCGTAATGAATCAGCCGATTCTGGAGCTCGGGGAGCGTAGCTGCTGGCTTGGCGCCCGCAGCAGGGGGTTCAGGCGGCCCGGGCTCTGCCGGGCTCGCGCAGGCGGGCAAAAGCGTTGAAAGCAGCACGAGGGGCGGTGACATCAGGCAGCGCCGGATACAGCTCATGAAAGTCCCTCGGTGGTATTGGCGGTGTGCCACGCACTGCAAGCGTACTCACATCTTTGCGCAGCAACAAATGCTGACAGCGTAGGGTGGACAATCCCATGTCAGCAGGGGGAGGTTACGACGCGGCGTGCCAGCATCGAGGGATCACGAGCGGCGGAGCACGGACTTGCACAGGGACTTGTAATGGCGAACATGGATCAAAGCAGCAGCAGGTACAGTATCCGGTATGTCGGCCTTACTACAGATGACGCGCTCTCGCGACGTGGCATCAGCCGCTCCCAAACGAAACCGCTGCGCGTAGCTGGCCGCATCGTTCTCGCCGAGGGGGTATATCCCAGTTGGCGAGGGCTGGGGAAGAGTTGCAACCCGATAAGCCAGCACCCGATTGGGCTCTATGGATCAAGAATGTGTAGGAAATATCCTATATCCCTGAGCCCGGTCCAGGCGGCAAACTCTCTTTACGCCGCCCTGAGGATAGCCACTGCACCCATCATGATGGACGCAGGCAATGCGCCGAGCCAAGGGTGCATCAGATGCTTGGGCATGTTCCGCTTCTGCAGGGCGTCATGCCCGACGTAGAAGGCGAGGGCGGTGAGGTTTGCCTATTGCAGCTTGCCTCGGATCCTGCGATCGACCTGACGTTCGGCGACTGCGGCCAGGCAACGTTCTGGATCAGTCGGGAGGATTTGGCCAGCCACCGCTTTGATCGTGTTGCGGTGGTGGTGGAGTCGCATTGATTTGAGGGTGGGCGAAAGCGGCAGTGCCGCCTTCCATTGCCGCCATCTTGTGCCGCGTCGGATGCGTCAGGTAGGGGAATGCTGATAGCCTTGCGCCAGATATCCTCGTTGCAGCGACGGGCCCAGATTGGTTTTCCTAGGCGGTAGTACTCAATCAATAGCAGAAGGAAGTCTCCAGATGGCGAATACAACCAGTGACCAGCCTAAGCGCGGGCAGTTCTTCCTGTTTGGGCCCGAAATGGGGAGCGGTGCTCGTTTTCGAGGTGTGATACTCGAAAACATACAACATCTGTTGTCCCCCCCGCGACGCATTCTTCGGCCGGAGTCAGGTGGATTTCCTCGTATATTGGAAACGCCTCGCCTAAGATTTGATGAATCCAAAGGCCCCCCACCGCGAGACCTTGAAGGAGGGTTTAGTGGCTATTGGCTGGTATCCGACCGCCTCCGCCAAGTGATGCTCGCGGTGGATCGCGATGCTTTTGAATTCGTCGAGTGTGAAACCAATTTCGTGGATGGCTCGAAAGGTCCAACTCACTTCCTATGTGATGTGGTTCGAGAGTTGGATGCTCTCGATGAAGACGCGTCTCAACTGGAGATCAATGTTAGTGAAGACTACGTGCGCGGAAAATTCTATTTCTTGGGAGGCGGTGCGAGGCTGGCCTTCAAGCGAGATGTGATTTGCGGCGCGCACGTCTTCTTGACGCCATTCAATCCCTCCGCGTTCTGCGATAGATCGTTTAGGGATGCGGTCCGTGAGGCAGGCGTGCCGATTGATTCAGGCAAAAGTGGTATCTCATTCGTTGACGTAAGAAACATCTGAGAGCGGCACATCCAAGGAAGGAGAATAAGCGATGCCGAGCAAGCCGCCAAGCAAGCCTCCGCTATTCCAGGGGCATCATGCTATTGAGCAGCAGACCCTGAATCTGAACACCTTTCTCCAGACTCTAGAAGAAGGCGGACGATTCAAGATGGATGCAGGTACGAACCTTATAAATATGCCAAGCGATAAGGCGCTTGCGCATTTGCTTGGTGTTTCTCCGCATAATGGAAGGCCAATAAAAGACTATCAGGCTGGACTGGCGGAGGCGCTCAATAGGCTGGCTGCGACAAAGGACGGGCAGGCTGCGTTAAGCGGAGATGCACAGGCCTTGGATCGAGTTTCGCTCAAAGTCCATAGATTGGGCGACCTCATGCAGGTTGCCCTAATCAATGGCGATCTGCGCACAAACAAAGGGGTGGATCTGTCCGTTGTTCAGGCGCGAGAAATTACTCAAAGTTTCTATAGAAATGCCAGCGACTACGCGGTCAAGAATGAATCACAGTTCGAGCTGCACCTGCGGGCCGCGCCAAATGAGCGTCAGTGGAGTGTGGTAACGCAAAGCGAAAGACGTGTGATCTCCACCTTGGAGACCTTTCAGGCATCAGGGCATCCATTGGTCGCAGGCGGTAATCCCGACCTCCAGCGGCACAGTCTTTCACAGGCCATCAATGCTGCTCATCAAACTGGCCGCCTGAACATCTCGGAAAGAGGCGTTGGCGTCGTCGAGAACACATTGGGCGAAGAAGCGGCGCGCGCCCTCCGCAGTTACCATGGACAGAGTGGTGCAGTGTCTATGGAGCTTCTCATGGGTGAAGCTTCGGGCCGTATGCTCGTACGTTCCGGGGGCCTACTGGCAACTGGTGTCGACGCCACGCTAACCGCCCGCCGCGCCTCCGAACTCCTGGACCAAGGCAACGCCACCGCCGCACGCTCAGAGGTCACCCACGCCGTCGCTCGAAACGTTGGCGGATGGGCAGGCGGTACCTCCCTGGCCATGGCACTGGGCGGCAGCGGGTTCGTGCCTGCGGCCGCAGTTGCTGCGGATGCGTTGCTCCTCGCCAAGGCGTTCGAAAAGGGGGCCGACCTTCTGGACAACCGCGCCATCTACCACCAGACCGTGGCTGGAGTGGAGTGGAAATTCGATGGCATCAACTGGACGCGTGAGGCGGCCTTCGACCGCGCTCAGGAGGGCCGCAGCAACCCCACTGAAGAACGTGTAGCGGCCAGCTACCAACAGTCGCAGAAGTTGGGGGCCTTGGCGAGCGCCAAGGCTGTGGAATTCGCGCTCGGCAAAGTGCCCCCGCCGCAGGACCCGTTCAAGATCCCCGCTCAACCCAGTGACCAGCGCGGCTTGGACAACCAGGACTGGCGCCACAACCCGGACACGGCTACGTGGGAACGCCGGGTCAAGACGGCTTTCTCCGGCGCAAACGACCGCGCCTCCTATGAAACCCAGACTGCAACCCCCGAGCGCGCTCGGCAGCTCAACCAGGAGGCTTTGGGCCGTATCGAGGAGAACATCGCCACGGGTCGAGAGGCCATTGCTACGTACTATCTGGAGAACCATGCGGCACAACGCTCCCAGGACCAAGGCGTAGCGGTCCCGGAAGCGGTCGAGTACGCGCGGGCCAGGCCCGATGCCGTACTTGGCTCCGACAACCGTTTATATCACCGCGACGAAACGGGGCAGTGGGAGAATCAGGGCGCGTTGGCCAGCGGCAATCTTGCGATGGAGCTGGAGCTCACCAACCAGATGCGTCTGCTGTCGATAGAGCGCGCCGAGGAGAGCATTGCGGCCATCCAGGCGCTACCGCCGCCCACCACCGCCCAGGTCGCCAAGAACGAACTGCTACACACATACAGAAGCGCTGGCGTCGATCTCAATGTAAATCCCGATACTCAGCAGGCCATCGAACTGGCCGTGAGTCGGACGCGGGAGGCCAATGGCATCCCTGGTCCCACCATGCAGCAGATTCAGCGCAACGACGCCGGCGTTTTCGGATACGACAGCCCGATTGCCCACTTCCAGACGGGTGAAGATGGCGTCGCGCGACACGTTGCAACGACGAGCTCGGAGGAGCTGCGGCAGGCGTTGAGAGATGTTCGCGCCGTCGGCCAGCAGCAGTCGCCCATTCCTGGCACACCCGTGCTGGAGATCGCCGCGCTGTCGCCACAGGAGCGCGATGCTTACCAACAGGCGATGAGTGAGGCAAATCGCCAAGGAGGCTCCACCGAGGAGGTGCAGCACGTTGCCACGCTGGCGGCGGTGAATGTGCATGCTTCTACCCCGGAGCTTGCTCGCGCACCGCAGGAACGCGGCGCGGACCGTGCTCCCGCTGATCTCTCGGCGCCTGTTCTTCAGCAGCAGACCGTGACGGTCTCGCCGGCTGCGGTGACGCTACCGGCGGCCGCACTCATGCCCGATCAGGGTCGAGTGTCCTCTCGGGGCGAAAAGCCGCCCGCCGAGGTCAGCGAGCCTGCAGTAAGTCACACCTCTGCGCACCAAGGCTCGCTTGTCGGTCAGCACGGGCATGATCAAGCAGCTGAACAGAAGGATCCGACGCCAGAAGCGCGGCCGGCAGCCAGGGCGGGCGCCATCGCCTCGCACAGCTCGCCCCAATCGGCGGCGTACGAGCACGCCGGGGCGAGTGGCGCTCATCCTGACCATGCGCCACAACAGGTGAGGGGTGCGCGTTTGCCTCAGCATGAGGATAACGCCGGCCACGTGGATGAGTCGCCGCGCGTCCTTGGCAATCCTGCAGTTCGCGAAAAAGCCACGCTTGTCACGCCCGTGGAGGTGGAGCGGAAGGAGCGGCGTGCACCCGAGGAGACGGCGCTGCCGTTTGCCGCAGATACGCCTTATGACGACCAAGACCTCGAGCGATCTGGGTTCACCTTCCACGAGACGCGCCCAGTTCGATTGTCGTCCAACGATCTACCGGCCGCGAAACCCGCGCCACAAACTGCCGGGTCGGATCACACCCCCCTGGAAGGTGGCGTGTGGGCTCCAACCCAGCAGGATGCAGAGCGAAACCAAGCGTGGCCAAGCAAACCAGACCACCCAGACTATCCACTCTTCCAGCAGATACGCGATGGCGTAGCGGCCGTGGATGCCGAATATGGACGGACCTTCGACGCGACCAGCGAACGGATGTCGGCAAGCCTGTTCGTACTCGCAAAGGGCAACGGGCTGACGCGGGCAGACCATGTGGTGATGAGCAGCGCAACGGCCACGTCCCCCGAGGCAGAGTTCGTCTTCCTGGTAGAGGGCGACATCGGCGACCCCGCAGGCCGGCGTGCGTCGATACGTACGCGGCAGGCGGTGGAGACGCCGGTGGAAGAGGCCATGCAGCAGTTGGAGGCGCAGAATCAGGAACAGCAGCAGTTGCAGGCACAGCAGATGGAGCAGCAGGCCCAGGGGCAGCAGGCGCAGTTGGAGGCCAACGCACGCGTCATGACCATGGATGGCGACGGCGGGGGCGGCGGAGGAGAATAGCGGCCCAGCTGCTACCATGTCCCCGCCAGCCAGCCTTCCCACACCGTCCCCTGCGTGTGGATGGCCGCTCCCCAGCGGCCACGCGAGCCAAGGATCTCTCTCCTCTGCCTCTCACAAGGACGCTCGCATGCACCCACGTTCCCTCCTCCGTTCGGCCACCTTGGCCCTCGCCGTCAGCCTCACCCTCGGCGCCCCGTCGGCCTTCGCCCTCGGCAAGACCACCCCGTCCGCTGCCACTGAAGCCGCCGTCCAGCGCAAGCCGGTGGCCCAGGGCCTGTATGAGCTGGCCTTCAGCCCGAGGCAGAACGCCGTGTTTGTCGCGTCCTCCGGTGGCTTCGGCGATGCTGCCGGCCCGGCCCAGGTGCTGCGCCTGAACCCGGACACCTTGGCGGTAGAAGCCAACATTCCGCTGGAGCGCAAAGGCTTCGGCGTGGTGCTCGATGACGCGGGCGATCGCCTGTACGTCGGCAATACCGTCGATACCTCGGTAACCGTGGTCGACACCGCCGCCAACAAGGCCATCGGCACCGTGCAGCTGATGGAGAAAGTGGTCGGCAAGGATGGCAAGGCCGCCTACACGCACGACCTGCGCGAGCTGGTGGTGGATGCGCCCAATCACCGCCTGTACGTGACCGGCCACTCCGGTGACGGCAGCGTGCTGTTCGTGGTGGATACGCAGACGCTGAAGGTGATCAACACCATTTCCGGCCTGGGCAATGCCAAGGCGCCGGGGCTGGCGCTGGATGCCAAGGGCAAGCGCGTGTACACCTCCAACCTGCTGGCCGAAGTGGTCACCGTGGGCACCGACAGCGGCAAGGTGGAGCAGCGCTTCAAGGTGGGCGCCGAGCAGCCGATGAACATCGCGCTGGACCCGGCCGGCAAGCGCCTGTTCGTGACGGACCAGGGCTCGGAGATGATCCGCAAGTACCAGGCCAGCAGCTCGGGCTTCACTTCCTCGCACCCGGGCCAGCGCGTGCTGGTGCTGGACCGCACCAGCGGCAAGGAACTGGCCAGCATCGCCACCGACGCCGGCCCGCTGGGTATCCTGCTGGATGCGCCGCGCAAGCGCCTGTACGTGACCAACCGCGACGGCGGCAGCGTGACGGCATACAACAGCGATACCTACACGCAGGTGGCCAGCTACGCGGTGCCCACCCATCCGAACAGCCTGGCATTGGATGCCCGCAGGAATGTGCTGTACGTGACAGTGAAGAACGGCGACAAGGATGCCAAGGGCAGCGAAGAGTCCGTGGCCCGCATTGCGCTGGACTGATGCCGCAACGCGTTGCCCGGTGCCGTGAGCGGCTGGGCAACGCGCGTAGTGCCGGCGGCTGGGTCAGTCGCTCAGCACGGGGCTGTCGGCCTGTACGCGTGTGTAGAGCGCATGGGCATCCAGCAGTTCGGTAGCACCGAAGGTCTCGATCTGCTCGGCCGACAGCGCGGGCAGATCGTCGCTTTCCAGGCCCACGGCGCGGTCGAGCAGCGCGCGGCCCTTGAGGGTTTCGGTCACCTGGGCGGCCCATTGCTTCGGCACGCGGTAAGGGGCGGCATTGCCCAGCACCACGTCGAACATGGGGGCGCCCTCGAACTGGAAATAATGGTTTTCCGGGAAGAACACCGCGGCACGCGTGGTGCCTTTCACGATGGCTGCGTAGTCGTTGTAGAACCCGGCCAGGGTGCGGGCCACGGTGAGGTCGCCCTGCACGCCCAGCATGCCGCCGGTCCACACCGAGCCGGCCTGCAGGTTGCCAAGCACGTACAGGCCGGTGGCGGGCTCGTCGCAGTCCACGCAGGCGCCGTCGATGACGAGGTTGCCGGTGACCACCAGGAAGGCGAGGGGCTCGCCGAGGGTCAGTGACGGCAGGTGCAGGTCGCCGTCTACCACGACGGCATCGTAGTCGTTGCCCAGCAGATCGTCGTCCAGCAGCGCGCTGGCGTAGTTGAAGCCTGCGGTGAGGGCCGCCAGTTCCTCCAGGGTGATTTCACCGCGCTGGTAGGAGCGCCCTTGAAGCGTGGTCTGCATGGTTTCGGTCCGTGAAAAGCAGTGGCCGCAACGATAGCAGGTGTTTGCTGGCACGCTGCGGAGCCCGCGATGAATCTCGGTCATACTTCCCGACACGCCGTCGCATGAGATCAAGGATGTCCACTGCCCCCGCGCACCAGCCGCAGCCGCTGTCGCCTGAGCTTCGCACCCGCCTGCAAGCCGACCTCGCCTTCCAGCAGGAAACCGGCACGGCCTGGGTGTTGCTGGCCGCCTGTATCGGCCTGCTCGCCACCGCCTATTTCGCGTGGCTGGGGCTGTATCCGGCAAATGCAGCGCCCACCGTGATACCGATGTGCGTCGCGGCCCTGCTGGGCGTGGCAGGCATCGTCGCGGCGGTCATCGCGCGCCGGCGGCGCACGGAGGCACTGCGCGCGGTGTTGGCCGACGGGCAGGTAACCGTGGTGGAGGGGCGGCTGGATACGGCCGATATCCTGCCGCAAGGCGGCGCGTTGGGCGCACGGCCGCGGGTGTACGCCGTGGACGGTGCGGTGCACGCGGTGCTGGAGGAATCGCCAAGCAGCGACGAACAGCTGGGCTTCGTGCCACGGCAGGTGACCGGGCCGCCGGCCGGTACGCAGGTGCGACTGGTGTTCAGTGCATTGCGGCCCGGCC
Source organism: Stenotrophomonas sp. 05N37 (assembly GCF_056397365.1). Classification (NCBI taxonomy): domain Bacteria; kingdom Pseudomonadati; phylum Pseudomonadota; class Gammaproteobacteria; order Lysobacterales; family Lysobacteraceae; genus Stenotrophomonas; species Stenotrophomonas sp. 05N37. Next base: position 104,269 of record NZ_JBFTNG010000003.1, read on the forward strand.
ATCTGCTGCAGGTGGCCTACCCGGACCTCGACGCGCTGCCGGCCAGCGAGTCGCCGATGCAGGCGCGCGACTGGACGGGGCTGATGGCGCGCCCACGCGCGGTGCTGCGCGCGGCGGCGTGGCTGTGTGGGGCGATGCTGCTGGGGCTGGTGGTGCTGGCGATCCTGCCGGCAGTGAGCCGTGGTTTCAACGTGTGGCTGGGCAGCGGCATGGTGCTCACCGCGCTGTGGGCGGTGTGGCAATGCCTGCCGCCTCTGCGCATGTGGGGCCGGCGACGCCTGGTGACCCGGTTGGAGGTGAGTGGGCCGGTGCAGGAAGTGATGCAGGCGCGCGAGCGGGCGAGCCGGCAGGGCGCGGACACGGCAACGTTCGTGCGCGTGGGTGGGGCCTGGTACCGGCTTGATGAGGCGCATGCCATGGCGACGCTGCAGCCGGGCGCGCCGCTGCCCGGTGGCGTTGCACTCGCTTACGCGGTACTGGGTGAGCGCCGGCTTGCGCTGCGCCAGGTGGCAACGCTAGGTAACGCGGGCTGACCACCGCCGCGCGGCCCGGTACGCGCCTGCGTGCCCGGTTGCGGTTACTGGCGATGCCGCATGAGACGGTTGCTCGCGCTGGTTGGGCTGTGCCTGGCCGGGACGGCCGTGGCGGCGTCCTCGCCTGTGAATCAGCCGTTGCCGGTGTTCGATGGCGTGTCCCGCTTTGCCGCCAGCGACGTGGGGCTGATCACCCCGCCAGCCGCTTCGTCCATCTGCACGCGTGGGACATGGAGCGCCCAGGCGTGGAGGGTGGCGACAACCGCGTGACCGTCGCGCCGGCCAAGACTGCCGAGGTGCGTCACTGCCGCGGGCGCGGCGCTCAGGCGCTCGCGGCGACCGCCGTCTCGGCGCGCGGGGCGCCCGCGAGTGCCGCTGGTCGGCTGCTTACGCAGGTGTTCAACGGATGCTGGCCCAGGCAGCAAGTGCACCGCGCGGCCTGGCCGGTGCGGCGCAACGCCTGGCGCAAGGCAAGCCGCGACGCCGGGTGCGCCCCCAGCCCGTGCAGCAGCAAGGTGCGGGCGAGGCCGCCGCAGGCCACGCGGGGCAGGGCGAGGACAGCGGGCGCGGTGGCGCGGGGGTATAGCGGGCGAAGGTCCATCTGGGCCGCCTCGGGAGTTGGATCAGGACACGATGCTGCGCTTGGCGCGTCTCACATAATGAGACGCGCCAGTGGTCCATGGGGCTACTGGCGTGATGGACACACCCGTACCGCCTGGATGTCGGCCTTTTTGATCCGGAACACGGTGTCTGGAATATCGCGCAGACGTACCTGGACGCTATCGTCGTAGGGCGCGATGACGCGCAGGGGCTGTGTCCATGAGGACGGCGCCGACGCTGAGGGCGCCGCGCCGGCCGCGTCGGTCATGATGTTGGCGCTGTAGCCTGGGGGAAGCGCCAATTGCACGCACGAAACCGGGCCGGTGGTACTGATATTGAAGACCCACCGCGAAACGAATACGGAGGTGGTCGGAACCAGGCACACCAGCGTGACCAGCACGGCTCCGCCGATCACGCACTGGCGAAGGACGCCACCATGGCTGCTGGTACGTGCGATGGCCAGTGCGGCGACGAACTGCAGCCCGGCCAGGAGTGCCGTCACGGTCAGCGTCCACGCGGCGATCCCCCAATCACCGTACCCCTGTTCGCTGTAGTAGCGAATGGCGATCACGATGGCGGTCATCATGAGGATGCTCTGCACGACGCCGGCAAGCAGCAGGGTGGAGCGCGATTTGCCCACGGCACGGTTTCGATGCGGACGACGGATGCGCAGGGAGAGCCACGACATCGCCACGATTGACATTGCAAGGCCCAACAGAATCATCACGATATAGCTGGCGTCTTCGCCATCGAGGGCAACGGTGATCAGCCCAAGCCCGATGAAGATCAAGGCGGGTGACCAGTAGGCAAGCAGCCATGCGCCAGCCGCCACCAACGCAGCACGCCGCACCGGCGCCGTCATGAACTCACCACGGCCAGTGGGGACGATTGGCACGGCAAGGAGGCGCCCGCGTTGATCGCGCGCCGCGCCCTCCAAGGTCACCATCGAGGTCATTCCAAGGCTGAAACTGAGGAGTATGACCAGTAGCGTGATGATGGAAAAATAGAGCGGGATGGAGGCCACCAGCTCGGCCGACATCACGTTGATGGCCACCTTCTCGCTGTTCGAGAAGTTGTAGATGGAGGCACTGGTGAGGAACACCACGCCCGCTGCGATCAATGGGCTGTTCTCACGAATGGCGGTTGCAATCAGGGCAACCTCCTTCTTCCAGTTTGGCTCGGTCGAGGATCCGATAAGGGACATGGCGCTGTCCGTTGCTGAGGAGGGGGGAGCTTGCCCGCCGATGCGTTGCGCGTGAATAGGAATATTCCCTACTTTCACCGCTGGCCGGTGAAACGTGCACGCCATGTCATCAATCCACCCGTTTCTTTCACAACATCTGTCAACCGCGCCACCTAGCATCGACCACCTATTCGACCGACAGGAGCGCCCCCATGGCATCACGCGTCAAGCTGCACGTTGAAGACACCGGTGGCTCCGGCCGCCCGGTGGTGTTGATCCACGGCTGGCCGCTCTCGGCCGAATCGTGGAAGGCGCAGGTGCCCGTGCTGAAGAATGCCGGCTACCGCGTCATTGCCTACGACCGGCGCGGCTTCGGGCGCTCGGAAAAGCCGGCCGACGGCTATGAGTACGACACCCTGGCCGATGATCTGGCGGGGGTGATCGACGACCTCGGCCTGCAGGATGTCACCCTGGTGGGCTTCTCGATGGGCGGCGGCGAAGTGGCCCGCTACATCGCCCGCCACGGCGAGCAGCGCCTGCATAGCGTGGTATTCGCCTCGGCGGTGCCGCCGTACATGCTGCAGACCGCCGACAACCCCGACGGCCCGCTCACCCCGTCCAAGGCCGACCAGATGCGCCAGGACCTGGAGCGCGACCGCGACGGCTTCTTCGACAACTTCACCACCGATTTCTTCAGCGCCAAGGGCGAGTTGAAGGTGAGCGAGAGCGAGCGCCAGGCGGCGATCAAGCTGTGCCAGCAGGCCGACCAGACCGCGGCCTTGGGCTGCATGAAGGCCTTCGGCACTACGGATTTCCGCGAGGACCTGAAGAAGGTGAGCGTGCCCACCCTGGTGCTGCATGGTGACAGCGACGGCACGGTGCCCTACGAGGGGTCGGGCAAGCGCACGCATGCGGCCATTGCCGGTAGCGAGGCCGTGGTGCTCAAGGACGCGCCGCATGGCTGCAACGCCAGCCATCCGGAGCAGTTCAACGCGGCGCTGGTGGCGTTCCTGAAGAAGTAACGGCCAACATGCCCGCGCCTCGCACGCCCCCTTGGAAGAAGCCGACGCCCAACAAGGGCAAGTCGCGGCCGTTGTCGCCGGCCCAGAAAGCGGCCGCGCGGCAGCGGGCCGAAGAAAACGGCCGCGCCTATCCCAACCTGGTGGACAACATGTGGGCGAAGAAGCTGCCCCGCGAGGACTGACCCGGGCGGTCATCGACCGCTCGGGTTCCGGCGTGCGATGCCGCGCTCAGCGTTTCACGGCGAGCACGCCATCGAGCGCCAGGTCGGCCTTGAAGCCCGCCTTCTCCAGGCGCTTGGCCACCTCGCGCGGCACGTCGCGGCCACTGGTGAGCTTGTTGGGCGCGCCGGTGTAATGGAACATGCGCCCGCCCTTGCGGATCACCCGTGCCAACTGGTCGTAGAACACCTGCGAGTACAGTTCGCCGGCGATGCCAAAGCGGGGCGGATCGTGCAGGATGGCATCCACCGAACTGCTTTCCAGGCCCTCGATGGCCACGGAGACGTCGGCGTGGGTGAGCGACAGCCGGCCGCCACTGACCGGCGCGTCCGGGTCGGGTGACCACGGATTGAGCGTGCGCAGCCAGAGCACGTCCGGGTTTTTCTCGAACGACTGGATGCGGGCGACGCCGCCTTCCAGACAGCACGCGGCGAAGTAGCCGAGCCCGCCACAGGTATCCAGCACGGTCTTGCCCGCAGGGGCGATCAGCGCCACCTTGCGCCGTGCATCCTCGAACGGCGACACCTGCGCGCTGGGCAGCATCTTGATGCCGTCGATCTCGAAGGTGGGCGCATCCCAGTCGGTGGGCACCAGCTTGATCAGCGCCGTGCCGAACCGCGACACCGCCAGGAACTCCTCGCCGTCCCAGTAGTACAGGGTGCGGTCCTTGGTCTTGCCGGGGTAGGGGTAGCGCTGCTCTTTCCAGGTCCAATGGTCGGCGGCCAGGGTCGCGGTGCCGGTGGAGCGGGCAAGATCGAGCGAGCCGGTCCAGCTCCCGGCGCCACTGTCGCGGGCGCGCAGGAGGGCTTCGGCAAGCGGGCGGGTGAGCAGGGGACCGGTGTAATGGGGCACGGGAGGGGGGCGCCGGGGCTGCGGAACAGCCGGTGGGCGGCATGGCCAAGGGGTGGGCATCGTACCCGAGAAGGCGGCAACAGGGCCTGAGGGCTCGGGCCGGTGTCGTGCGCCGCTATAGTGCGCCGGTGTGCGGCGCTGCCCGCTCGACCTGTTTTCACATGGACCAACGATGAGCACCGACGCCGAGACGACCAGCCGCTTCCTCAGCCGCGTACTGCGCCACGCGCCCGACAGCATTGGCCTGCAGCTGGACGCGCAGGGCTGGGCGGGGGTCGAGGACCTGCTGCGCCAGGCACGGCCGCACGTGCGCCTGGACCGCGCGCTGCTGGACGAGCTGGTGCGCAGCAGCGACAAGCAGCGCTTTGCGCTCAGCGACGATGGCCTGCGCATCCGCGCCAACCAGGGCCACTCGGTAGCGGTGGACCTGGGCCTGCCAGCGGTGGTGCCGCCGGCGCAGCTCTACCACGGCACGGCCAGGCGTTTCCTGGCATCCATCGGTCAGCAGGGGCTGCAGCCTGGCGCGCGCCACCACGTGCATTTGTCGGCCGACCGCGACACCGCCCAGGCCGTGGGCCAGCGCCACGGCAAGGTGCACATCCTGGTGGTGGAGGCCGGTCGCATGCATGCAGCGGGGCATGTCTTCCATTGCACGCAGAACGGGGTGTGGCTCACCGCTGCCGTGCCGGTCGAGTTCCTGCAATGACCTTGCGGCGCGCGCTGCTGCTGGTCGCCATGGCAGCACTGGGCGGATGCAGCGGCGGCCATGCGCCACCGCCCGGGACGGCGATCCAGGACATCCGTGCGATCGAGATCCGCTACAGCTACTCAGGCTGGGATCGCGTGGATGAGGTGCATCGCCTGCAACCCGGCCCCGGCCGGCGTGGCTTCGTACGACGCTCGCCGCCGCCGCCGCCGGCCGCTACCGATGGCCAGGCGAGTACCGACAGCGTGCCGGCGCAGCGCGTGGCCGAGCTGCTGTGGGCAGTGGACGCGCCCGCCTGGAGCCAGCAGCGCGCCGCCACCGAGATGGCGCGCCGCGTGCGCCCTGCTCAGGTGTTGAAGCATGCCCCGATCGCGGCCTCCGATACGGTGCCCGCCTGCACCATCGCGCGGATCCAGGGCTACCTGCAGCCGATGCTGGGGGTGACGGCATTGCGCAGGCGGTTGGACGCCTACTACGCGGGGGGCGTGTGGACCGACGATGACCCGGTGATCAGCGTGCGTATCGAGTACGAAACGGCCCCCGCGCAGGTACTGGCGTCGCGTTCGCAGAAGCTGATGATGCTGCCGTGGACGGTGGGCGAGGCGCCGGCCGGTGGCGCTGATGCACCTCGCAGCTATTCGCTGCCGATCAGCCAGGCGGTGCGCCGGCTGCTGCCGGATACGTCCAGGGCCGTGGCGCGGCTGACCGCGCGTGAGGACGACTACCTGTTGGACGACCTCGCCCGCGATGCGCGCATGGCATGCGAGGCGGCGCAGCGCTGACGGCGGTGGCCGCATGGTCTGATGTGGCGCATGCGGCGATGCCTATAGGCCGGTGCGACCAAGCCCGAAACCAGGATAAGGCGCAGGCCGATCCTCGCAGCGCGCCATGGATCGCACACTGCGGCCATGTCCTGCGATCACCGCCCCTGGCAACCCGGCAACGCGTACTTCTTCAGTGCGCACCTGCGCGATCAGCGCAGCCGCCTGTTGGTCGATCACGCGCAGGGCCTGCGGCTGGCGTTCCGGGTGGCACAGCAGGCGCGGCCGTTCCGTCTGGATGCGATCGTGGTATTGCCCGACCACCTGCATGGCGTGTGGACGCTGCCCGCGGCCGATGATGACGGGCACCGGCGCTGGAACCAGATCCAGGCCATCTTCGACCGCCAGCTGCCGGGCATGCCGCCGCGCGCGGTGTTGCGCCGCGACCGCAGTGCGCGACCGCTCTGGCACAGCAGTTTCCGCGAGCACCGCATCGTGGACGGGGAGGATTTCCTGCGGCATGTGGCGTACGTGCACGAGAACCCGGTCAAACATGGCCACGTGCGTGACGCGGCGGACTGGCCCTACAGCTCGATCCATCGCCGTGGCCGGGGCAAGGGGCCATGTTGAAGTACGGCCGGACACTGCCGCCCTGTACGCGCGTGCACGCGGGGCGCTGCACGCGGCGGTTGTTGAGGTCGCTGCTGGGGGAGAAGGCGCGGCCGGTGGCGCGGGGAGCGGGCGCACGCGTGGCACGGTGCACGGACGCGCCGGCACGCGGTGGTCTGGCGATGGCGGCGAGGGCGGCTGGGGCATGGGAAGCCGCCGATAGCGGCCGGACGCCGGCTTGCTGGCGGGGGAGGCGACGGTCCCTGGGGAGGGGGCCATCGTGGGGTATCGGGCCTGCGGGCACCGCCGTGGCGAGGCGGCGCTGCCGGCAGCTGCATATCCGGGGCTCGCCGCTGCCGCGACGCGGGGTCAGTCGCAGCGCACCTGGAATACCGGGCCGGCACCGATGAGCACCAGGGCCATGTAGTCGCTGTCCTTGGCCTTGCCCTTGAGCGTGGCGCCGGGAGTGAGGTGGAAGAGGCCGAAGCCACCGGTGGGCCGCACCAGCGCCTTGTCGATCTGGTCGGCATCGTCCTTGAAGAACCGGCCGATGTCGGCGCGGGTCGATACCTGCAGGGCGGTGTCGTCGCGCTGCCAGTGCGCGTCACGGCGGAAGGCGACGTAGTACTGGCCCTGCTGGTGTTCGATGCGGAACTCGGCCGGCGTGCGTGGACGGGTGGCAAAGCAGCCCAGCAGCGGGTCGGCGGAGAACGTGCCCACGCCACTGTCGCCGTTCCGGCAGGCGCTGAGCAGGAGCGGGGCGAGCAGCAACAGGCAAAGGCCGGGGCGCATGGCGGGCATCCTGGGCGGGTGTCGCCGGAGTGTAAGGGCGCCTCGCGCGGGCGGGCGTGTAGAGGTCGCGGGCCCGCGCGGGGTGTGCAGGCGCGCGCTTGAACTCGGCGGACAAGTGAACGAGGCTGGTCCACGGGATGTACCCGTCAGGAGCATGCATGCACAACGACAGCGACATGGGCACGGTCGGCCGGCCTCCGGTGAAGGCCACGGCGGCACGCGCGCCGTTGTTGGGGCTGCTCAGCTTCGCGGCACTCCCGCTGGGGGCCGCGGTGGCGTACGGCGCGCAGTGGGCCAACCACGGGGTGACTGCCGGCGCGAGCACCACCGGCGTGTCGATCGGCGTGCTCGCCTCTGCGGCAGTGGCGCTGCTGGCGGCGCTCGGATCGCGGGTGCGTCAGGAGCGCTGGGCGTGGCTGGGAATCGTGGGCGCGGTGGTGGGTGCCGCACCTCTGGCGCTGTTCATCGGTTCGATGCTGCTGCACCGCTGAGCGGGGCGGGGAGGCGGTTCACTTCCACGGTGACGTGGACCAGTTCCTCATGGATGGAGAGCGCGGCGCGCAGCTGATCGGCGCTCACCTCTGCCGTGGTGACCACGCTGGCCACCACCGCGTACTTGCCGCGGCCCACCTGCCACACGTGCAGGTCGGCCAACTGCGCCGGCCACGGCCCCTGCTCGATCACCTCGCGCACTTCGGCCACCACCGGTGCATCCATCTGCGCATCCAGCAGCACGCGGCCGGTATCGCGCAGCAGGCCGATGGCCCACACCGTGACCAGCACGGCACCGACCAGTCCCATCACCGGGTCCAGCCAGGCCGCGCCCCAGAACTTGCCGCCGACCAGTGCGGCGATGGCGAGCACCGAGGTGGCAGCGTCGGCGAGGACGTGCAGGTAGGCCGAGCGCAGGTTGAGGTCCTGCGCATGCGCGGCGTGGCCGTGGTCATGGGCATGGTCATGCGCGTGATGCCCGTGGTGGGCATGGCCGGTGTGCGCATGGCCGTGATCGTGGCCGTGGCCGTGGCTGTCGCGCAGCCACCACGCGCACAGCAGGTTCACCGCCAGGCCGACCACCGCGATGGCGATGGCCTGGTCGTAGTGGATGGCGCTGGGGGAGAACAGCCGCTGCGCCGATTGCACCGCCATGAGCAGGGCGACACCCAGCAGGGCGATCGCGCTGGTGTAGCCGCCGAGGATCTCGATCTTCCAGGTGCCGAAGGCGAAGCGCGGGTCCTGCGCGTAGCGGCGGGCACACGCATAGGCGAACACGGCCAGGCCGAGGGCGAGTGCATGCGAACTCATGTGCCAGCCGTCGGCCAGCACGGCCATGGAGTTGAACCACCAGCCGCCCACGATCTCCACCCCCATCATGGCGGCGGTCAGCCACAGGGCGCGGCGCGTGTTGCGCTCGGCCAGCGGATTGCCGTCGTCGAAGCGGTGGCTGTGGCTGCGGGCATCGGCGGCAGCGGCGAGGGACATGATGGCGACTCGGTTGAGGTATACCCCCGTAGGGTATATTCTTCTGCCCCATGTCGCACGTCCAACACCAACGAAACCCGCTGCTGGCCCGGGTCCGGCGCATGGCCGGCCAGGTGGCCGCGCTCGAAACCTCGCTGCAGTCGACCGATGCCGATTGCACGGACGTGCTGATGCAGGCCGCGGCGGTACGCGGCGCGGCGCATGGCCTGCTGATGGCGCTGCTGGACGAGCACCTGCAGGAACACGTGGTCAGCCCGACCGACCCGGCCGAACGCGCCGCCGAGGCGCAGGTGCTGGTCAGGCTGCTGCGCGCCTACGGCAAATAGCGCGCCCGCTCAGTGGCGATGACGGCGCCACGCATTCCACGCATGGGTGGCGGCCAGCAGCAGGCTGCCGGCGACGGTCATCGGGGTTTCGCTGTCGTGGCTGGGCCAGCCGGCAGCGCCGGCCAGTAGCAGCAACAGCCCCACTACGGCGCTGGTGACCGCGGCCGCGGGCAGGCGCTGCTGCCGATGCGCGCGCCACAGGGCGAAGCCGGTCATGGGCGCGGCGACGGCCACGAACAGCCCGTGCACCCACTCGGCCTCTGCCCACACGCCCAACAGCGGCAGCGCCGCGGCCAACAGCGGCAGGGCCAGGCAATGCAGCAGGCACAGGCTGGAAAGGGCGATGGCGCTCGCATCGAGCAGGGTGGACGTACGCTTCATGGGTGGGGGCCCGGGATCAGTTAATGTTATAGAGTAACATTTCTAATGCGTGTCCGATGCCCGCCTTGCCATGCTGGCCAACCGCGTGGACCGGGTGGCGCGCTGTCCGGCGTGGACGCGGCCCCCGGACCGCACCGGCCGGCGTCGGGCATGTCGCGCGCACGCGGGTGGCGGCCGGGTTGGAAGACACCTCCCCGCTGCTGCCGGCACCGCGGGTGCCGTATACCGAGGTGGGCTGGGTACGCCAACCGGCAGATTGCTGGACCGCGCCGATGCCTGGCATGGAGAAGATGGACGACGCCGGCCAGGACCAGGCGATGCGCCGGATGTGGCACCCCTGGTTGGGCGATCGCCGCCCGTTGATCGGGGTGGAGATGGATGAGCGCACGGTGCGGCGGCGTTCGACGCCTGTCTGCTGATCGATGCGGAGATGCAGGCCGGGCCGATGCTGTGGCAGTTGCTGCCCGATGCCGTCCCGGCGTGGTCGCGCGGGTAACCCGACCACGCCGACATACTGCCTACACCACCGTCAGCGCCCAGCCTGCCTCGGCCGCGTCCAGGTAGTGGCTCACGCCGACCGCATCGAGCAGCGCCGGGTCGTGGGACACGATCATCAGCGTGCCGGGGTATCGGGTGAGCATCTGCTCCAGCGCGGCCAGCGAAGGCAGGTCGAGGTGGTTGCCCGGCTCATCCAGCAGCAGCAACTGCGGCGGATCGCGGGCATACAGCACGGCGGCCAGCGCGGTCTTCAGGCGCTCGCCGCCGCTGAGGGTGGACAGCGGACGCAGGCAGCGATCGCCCGCCAGGCCGAGCAGGGCGAGTTGGGTGCGCAGCGTTGCCTCGCTGGCGTCGGGATGCGCGTCCTGCAGCAGTGACAGGGCCGTGGCCTGGGCCGGCAACGCGGACAGCGACTGGTCGAGCAGCGCCGTGCGCGCAGCCACCGTGCACTGGCCGGCCTCGGCGCCGAGCTGCCCGGCAAGCAGCCGCAGCAGCGTCGACTTGCCGCTGCCGTTGCGGCCCCGCACGCCGATGCGCTGGCCGCGCTGCACGCACACGCTGATGCGCTGCCACGGCGGGGCCACCCACGGCAGCTGCACGTCGACCAGTTCGGCCACGCGCTGCGGACCGGGATCGGCCAGGGTGGGCGCCAGCAGCGCGATCTCCACCGCCTCCTCCACCTGTGCGGCAGCGTCGCGCACGCGCGCGTCCACGCTGGCAGCGCGCTCTACCTGCCGGGCCTGCCAGCGCCCGGTGCTGTTCTCGCTGCGGTTCTTCATGCCACCGAGCAGGATCGGTGCCTGGTTGGCGGTGCGGGCCGTACGCTGCGCGCGTGACTGGCGGTGCTCGATGCGCTCGCGTTGTTCGCGCTGATCGTCCTGCAGTTGGCGACGCTCGCGCCGGCGCAGCGCAAGCACCGCATCGGCAGCGGCGCGTTCGTCCTGTTTCTGGCCTGCATACAAGGCGTAGTTGCCGCCATAGCTGCGCAGCCCGGCCGGGGAGAGTTCGACGATGCGCTGCATCGCGCCGAGCACGCTGCGGTCGTGGCTGATCACGATCAGGCCACCGCGCCACCCGGCCAGGGCGTCGAGCAGGCGGGTGCGGTGGGTACTGTCGAGGTGGTTGCTGGGCTCGTCGAGAATCAGCGCATCGGCGTTGGACAACAGCGCACCGGCCAGCGCCACCTGCATGGCCTGGCCACCGCTGAGCGAGGCCGCCGGGCGTGCCGGATCCAGCGCGGGCAGGCCCAGCCGCGTCCACTGCGCCTGCAGTTGGTCGCGGATGTCCCAGCGCTCGCCGACCGTGGCGAAATCGTCCGGATCGACGCTGCCGGCCTCGATGCGGGTCAGGGCGTGCAGCAGCGGGGCGACCCCGGCGAGGGCGGCAATGCTGCCGGCCGGTGGCCCGGCGTGCTGGGCCAGCAGGTGGACCCGGCCCTGGCGTTGGACCTGCCCGCTGCTGGGTGTGCGCTGGCCCGCGAGCAGGCCAGCGAGCACGCTCTTGCCCACACCGTTGCGGCCGACCAGGCCGGTCGGAGTGGTATCGAACTGGGTGCTGATATCGGAAAACAGGACCCGCCCATCGGGCAGGGTGCAGGTCACGCGGTCGAGCGTGAGCGAGAATGCGGTCATGCGACCTCCATGGATGCCGTGGATGCTCCCCGCGAAGGCGGGAAGGTCACTGGCCGTCTGGCGACGGCGGGGCATCAATGGCGCATGCGGGCATACCTCATTACACAGGCGACTGGCTGTCGCGCGGCCAGTATAGGTTTGCCGTGGCCGCAGGCGGTGAATGGCGGCTGTTCAGCAGCTCACGCCGGTGAGCCGGGCGCTGACGAAATCGATGAACACCCGCAGCTTGGGCAGCACGTGGCGGCCCGAGGGCCACAGCAGGTGGAAGGTGCCACAGGCATGGATCTGCTCGGGCAGCACCCGCGCCAGGCGGCCGTCGGCCAACGCCTCGCGCACCGAGTGCTCGGGGATGTAGCCGATGCCGCGCCCGGCCAGGGCGAACGCCAGGCGCGCTTCGATGGTGTTGGAGACCATCGCCACCGGCAGCTCCAGCGCGGGCGCGCCGGGTTCGCGCGGGAGCGGCCACGGTTCCAGTTTGCCGCTGGTGGGAAAGCGGTAGTGCAGGCAGTCGTGCTGCAGCAGGTCCGACGGTGTCTGCGGGATGCCGCGCCGCGCCAGGTAATCCGGCGAGGCGACCAGATAACGCGGGAATACCCCGAGCCGGCGTGCGCTGAGCCGCGAGTCGGAGGGCTCGCCGACCCGCAGCACGGCGTCGAACCCCTCTTCGATCACATCGACCATGCGGTCGTCGAAATCCAGTTCCAGGCGGATGCCGGGGTAGGCGGCCATGAAGTCGGACAGGATCGGCAGCGACAGGTCGCCGACCAGCGGCAGGCTCAACCGCAGCGTGCCGCAGGGAGCGGCCGCCTGCTGGGCCAGTTCGGTCCGGCCGGCGTCGAGCTCGTCGAGGATGCGCCGGCAGCGCAGCAGGAAGCGCTCGCCCTCGGCGGTGAGAGTGACGCTGCGCGTGCTGCGGTGGAACAGGCGCACGCCCAAGGCCTGTTCCAGCCGGGTGACGGTCTTGCCCGTGGCCGAGGCGGACACGCCGAGCAGGCGCCCGGTCTCGACGAAGCTGCGGGTGTCGGCCACGTGCACGAAGGTTTGCAGGTTGCCCATGTTTTCCAGCGCGGACATGGCCGTACCAAGGGGGAAAGCGGCCACTTTAGCCGCCCTGGGGCCGCTGGCGCCCCTCGAGATGGGACGCAGTGGTGCGTCGGGACGGCCCTCGGCCGGATCCCTTGCTGGTATGGGGTTGTCCATCATTGCGGAATCTGGTGTCCGGAATGTCTGGAGCGCTGCCTGGGTGTTTGCCGGGGCAGTGAAGGCCGAGGATGGCGCTCCCCTCCTGCTGGACCGTCCCCCATGTCCTCCGTCCTGGACCTCCCTGCCGTTGCCGCTGCCGATCCGCGCCTGGCGCCGGTCGATGCCGTGCTGTCTGCCGCCCATGCCCGCCACCAGATCGTGGGCGCGGTGGTGCTGGTGCGCCGGCACGGCCAGCTCGTCCACGCCAGCGCCAGCGGTTGGGCCGATCGCGAGCGGCAGCGGTCAATGTCGCGCGATGCGCTGTTCCGGCTGGCCTCGGTCAGCAAGCCGATCGTGACCGCCGCGGCGATGCGGTTGGTGGCGCAGGGCCTGCTGTCGCTGGATGCGCCGATCACCGACTGGCTGCCCGACTTCCGCCCGGCGCTGGCCGACGGCCGCCGCCCGGACATCACCCTGCGCCATCTGCTCAGCCACAGCGCGGGGCTGGGCTATCGCTTCCTGGATGCCGACGCCGACGGCCCGCATGCACGGGCGGGCGTCAGCGACGGCATGGATGACAGCCCGGTCAGCCTGCGCGAGAACCTGCAGCGGATCGCACGGGTGCCGCTGCTGTTTGCGCCGGGTACGGCGTGGCGGTACTCGCTGGGCGTGGACGTGGCTGGCGCGCTGCTGGAGGCGGCCACCGGCGTGCCGCTGGCGCAGGTGGTGCGCGAGCAGGTGAGCCTGCCGCTGGGGATGCAGGACACCGGCTTCCATACCGACAGCCCGGCGCGGTTGGTCACGCCTTATGTCACCGACACGCCGCAGCCGCACCGGCTGGCCGAGGGCGAGGTGGTGGCGCCGTTCGAGGGCAGCGCCGGCATCCGTTACAGCCTGGCCCGTGCAAGCGATCCGGCGGCGTTCGCCTCGGCGGGCGGCGGCATGGTCGGCACGGCCGACGACGTCATGCGTCTGCTCGAGGCGTTGCGTGGGGAGTCGCGCCGCGATTGGTTGCCGGCGACGGCCGTGGCGGCGATGGCGCGCGCGCAGGTGGGCGAGCAGGGACCGCCGGATGCGCCGGGCTGGGGCTTCGGACTGGGCTTTGCGGTATTGGACGATGCCGGTCCGACGGCCACGCCGCAGGCGCCCGGCAGCTGGCGCTGGGGCGGCGCGTACGGGCACAGCTGGTTCGTGGACCCGGCGCGTGGGCTGAGCGTGGTGGCCCTCACCAATACCTTGTACGAAGGCATGCACGGCGCGTTCGTCGAGCAACTGCGCGATGCGGTGTACGCCGCGCTGGAGGTGTCGGCATGAGTGGCGCAGGCATGCATGGAGACGCTGGCACCGCCGCACTGGCGGTCGAGTCGGCCGCGTCCGCGCGCCTGCCGCTGGCGGGATTGCTGGCCCTGGCCTGCGCGGGCTTTGTGACCATCCTGACCGAGGCGTTGCCGGCCGGCCTGCTGTCGCCGATGAGCGCCGACCTGGGCGTGAGCCGCGCGCTGGTGGGCCAGTTGGTGACCATCTATGCGATCGGCTCGCTGGTGGCGGCCCTGCCGATGACCGCGCTGACCCAGCGCCTGCCACGTCGCCCGCTGCTGCTGGCCGCGATCGCCGGCTTCGTGGTGGTCAATACCCTCACCGCCTTCACCCACCAGTACGCGGTGATGTTGGTGGCGCGCTTCATCGCCGGGATCAGCGCAGGCCTGCTGTGGTCGCTGGTGGCCGGCTATGCCAGCCGCATGGTGGTGCCGCGGCTGCAGGGCCGCGCCATCGCGGTGGCGATGGTGGGCACGCCGCTGGCGTTGTCGTTGGGCATCCCGGCCGGCACGTTGCTGGGCCAGACCATCGGCTGGCGCTGGGCATTCGGGTTGATGTCGCTGCTCAGCGTGGGCCTGCTGCTGTGGGCGCGGTTGGCATTGCCGGCGTTGTCGGCACCGGGCGCGGGGGCGCGGCAGCGGCTGGGGGATGTGTGGCGGCTGCCGGGCATGCGCGCGGCGCTGCTGACGATGTTCCTGTACGTCCTGGCGCACAACGTGCTGTACACCTACATCGAACCGTTCGCCGCGCTGGCCGGTGCCGCGCCGTGGCTGGACCGCCTGCTGCTGGTGTTCGGCGTGGCCGCGCTGCTGGGCATCTGGATCACCGGGATCTGGGTGGACCGCTGGCTGCGCGTGCTGGTGATCGCCAGTACGGTGGCCTTCGCCGTGGCGGCCACGGCGTTCGCGCTGTGGCCGACCTCGCCGTGGGTGCTGGTGCTGGGCACGGTGCTGTGGGGCGTGGCCTTTGGTGGCGTGGCGACCCAGTTCCAGACCGCCGTGGCACGCCGCGCCGGGGCGGCGGGCGACATCGCGCAGTCGTTCGTGGTGACCGGTTGGAACCTGGCCATCGCCATCGGTGGCGTGGTGGGCGGGGTGATGCTGGAAACCCTGGGCGAACGCTGGCTGCCGGGCGTGCTGCTGGTATTGCTGGTGATGACGCTGATGGTGGTGGTGCGGCGGCCGCGTGCCTGGGCGCCCGCCGTGCATTGACAGGGAAAGGCCGCCGGGCATGGCCCGGCGCTATCGCCTTGCGTTGAAAACAACGGGTCGGGATGGGGCGCTATGCTGGGATCTGGATGAGGGGTTGGAGTCTGGCGTGCGCCGTACCGTGTTGCGATGGATGGGAATGGGCATGCTGGCCGTGGCCGGCGTGGTGCAGGCAGCGCCGGACCAGCGCATCGCGCTGACCATCGACGATCTGCCCTGGCAGCGGCTGGATGAGCGCAACGACCCGGAACTGGCGCAGCGCTATGCGCAGCTGCTGGCCGCGCTGACCGCCGCGCAGGTGCCGGTGGTGGGCTTCGTCAACGAGGTCAAACTGGAGCAGGGCGGCCAGGTGCAGCCGGCACGCGTGCAGATGCTGCGCGACTGGCGCGATGCCGGGTTGGAACTGGGCAACCACACGCGTGGCCATGTCGACCTGCACGCGATCGGGCTGGAGGCCTACGAGCAGGACATCCTCGACGGGGAGAAGACCCTGCGCCCGTTGTTGGCCGAGCGCGGCCAGGCGCCGCGCTGGTTCCGCCATCCTTACCTGCGCGCGGGGCGCACGCCACAGCAACGCGCCGCGCTGGCGACCTTCCTGGACCAGCACGGTTACCGGATCGCGCCGGTCACGGTGGACAACAGCGAATGGATCTGGGCGTTCGCCTACGACCACGTGCGCGATACCGAGACCGATCCGGCGCTGCGCGAGGCGCGCCTGCGGCAGCTGCGGCGTGGCTACGTGCCCTACATGCTCAACAAACTCGACTACTACGAGGATCAGTCGCGGCAGCTGTTCGGGCGCTTGCCGGCCCAGGTATGGCTGATGCACGCCAATGCGTTGAACGCCGACAGCATCGGCGAGCTGATCGCGGCCACCCGGCGCCGCGGCTATACGTTCATCACCCTCGAACAGGCGCTGCAGGACCCGGTCTACGCGCATGCCGATGGCTACAACGGCGCCGGCGGCATCAGCTGGATCCACCGCTGGGCGATGGCCGAGGGCAAGCCGCGCAGTTTCTATGCCGGCGAACCCAAGGTGCCACGCTGGGTATTGGCGTTGGCGGGCATCGCCGACGAATGAAGGCGCGCGCGCTCAGTCCTCGACGGCGTTGTTGGGGTTCTGCATGTTTTCCGGCGCCTTGCCGTACTGCTGCAGGCGCTGGTGGTGGAAGGCGATGAAGGCGTCCGGTGGCAAGGGCCGGGAGAACAGCCAGCCTTGGCCGAAGTCGACCTGGCGCGCCTGCAGGTAGGCCAGCTGGGCCGGGGTTTCGATGCCTTCGGCGACGATGGACAGGCCCAGCGTCTTGGCCATGTCGATGATGTGCGAGGTGACCGGGCTGGTGGCGCTGTCGGTGCCGATGGCATCGATGAAGGACTTGTCGATCTTCAGCGCGTCCAGCGGCAACTGCTGCAGGTACTGCAGGCTGGAATAGCCCACGCCGAAGTCATCGATGGCCACGCAGTGCCCGGCGCGGCGCGCGACCGCCAGGGTGTTGCGCGCGCGCTGTACATCGATGAAGCCCCGCTCGGTGGCTTCCAGCCAGATCTGCTGGGGATGGATGTCGGTGCCGGCCAACTGGCGCGTGAGCACCTTCAGCGCCCGCCCGCTGCTGACATCGCTGGCGGACAGGTTGATGGCGATGTGCACGCTGCGGTCCTGGACCAGCAGATCGCGCATGTCCTCGATCACCCGCTCGATCACCTGGTCGGTGAGCGCGTCGATCAGGCCGTGTTCTTCGGCCAGGGGGATGAACAGGTCCGGGCGCACCTGGGTGCCATCGGGGCGGGCCCAGCGCACCAGCGACTCGGCGCCGATGCAGATGCCGGTGTCCAGCTCGATGATGGGTTGGTAGTGCATGAAGAACTCGCGCCGGCGCACCGCGGTGGCCAGCTCGGCCGGCAGCGACAACCGTCGGCGCGACAGCCAGACCACCCCGCCCACCGCTGCCAGCGCGCCCAGCACGCCCAGCGGGATGAACTGGCGGAACTGCTGGCGGAAGCTGGCGATCAGGTCGGTACGCGGCGCGGTGGCGATGGCCAGCCACTCCTGGTCCTGGGCGGTGGCGTACAGGGTGTGGCCGTCCATGCCGCTGTGCGGTTCGCGCAGCAGGCGCTGCAGAAGCTGCTGGTCGAGGATGGCCTGCTGGGCGATCAGGCGCCCGTCCGGGCTGGCAACGGCCAGGCGGACGTTCGGGTCGGTGATGACATCCACGAAGCGTTCGGGATCCATCAGGATGTCGTACCGGTCCAGCTTGACCGCAATCAGGGCGGTGCCATCGCCGGCGATCGGGTGCACGTCCAGGGTGATGCCGGCGCCATCGGCGGTGATGTGGTCCGGGGTCGGCTCGGGCACGTGGTTGTCCATCATCCCCCACGAGGTGCAGCGCAGCCGCCCGTCCTCGAAGTAGCCGATCTGCTCGGCCGAGCGGGTGCCCAGGGTCAGGCTGCGCATGAGCTGCAGGTGCTCGGGCGAACACGGCGGCAGGGTGCTCTGGTTGAGCCGGCGCAGCGCCACCAGCCCGGTCTCGTACGCGCGGTGGGCGCGCAGCAGGGTGCGTTCGGCGGTGACCTGCAGGCGGTCGTGCTCGGCATCGGTGGCCCGGCTCCAGGTGGCATAGGCCACCGAGGCGATCGGCACGAGCGCGCCGAGCAGGGCGAACAGCACGGTGGCGGCGATGATCCTGGGGCGGTTCAAGCAGACCTCGATGCCGGGAGGGTGGGGGACGTCGAACGCCATGGCCGGCGGCGGCTGATCGATGCCCCCGGTGCGCTATATCACCATTTGTGGGCGGCGATGGGAATCGGAATACCCCGCACGCGTCCGCCCGGGCAGGTCCGGCCGGGCCGGCCGGTGCCGGGCGCCGGGGCAAAGCCGACGCTGCCTGCACGCGGCAGTGGTCAAACCGGCGGCGCTCTTCTATGTTCCTAGCCATCGCCCTGCTGGCCCGCATCCATGTCCGATCCGACCGTTCCCCCCGACCACCTCCGGCGCAGCCTCTCCAACCGACACCTGCAGCTGATCGCCATTGGCGGGGCCATCGGCACCGGGCTGTTCATGGGATCGGGCAAGACCATCAGCCTGGCCGGCCCGTCGATCATCCTGGTCTACCTGATCATCGGCGCGATGCTGTTCTTCGTGATGCGCGCGATGGGCGAGCTGCTGCTGTCCAACCTGGCGTACAAGTCCTTCATCGACTTCTCCACCGACCTGCTGGGCCCCTGGGCCGGGTTCTTCTGTGGATGGACCTACTGGTTCTGCTGGATCATCACCGCGATCGCCGATGTGATCGCCATCGCCGCCTACGCGCAGTTCTGGTTTCCCGACCTGGCGCCCTGGATACCGGCGCTGCTGTGCGTGATCCTGCTGCTCAGCCTGAACCTGGTGACGGTCAAGCTGTTCGGCGAAATGGAGTTCTGGTTCGCGCTGATCAAGATCATCGCCATCTGCGCGCTGATCATCACCGGCTTCGGGCTGGTGGCGTGGGGCTTCACCGCGCCGTCGGGCCACCAGGCCTCGTTCGCCAACCTGTGGAATGACGGCGGCATGTTCCCGATGGGCCTGGCCGGCTTCTTCGCCGGGTTCCAGATCGCGGTCTTCGCCTTCGTCGGCATCGAGCTGGTGGGCACCACGGCCGCCGAAACCGCCGACCCCGAGCGCAACCTGCCCAAGGCCATCAACTCGATCCCGATCCGCATCATCGTGTTCTACGTGCTGGCGCTGATCGCGATCATGGCGGTCACCCCGTGGCGCGAGGTGGTGCCGGGCAAGAGCCCGTTCGTGGAGCTGTTCGTGCTGGCCGGCATCCCGGCCGCGGCGAGCCTGATCAACTTCGTGGTGCTCACCTCGGCCACCTCGTCGGCCAACAGCGGCATCTTCTCGACCAGCCGGATGATGTACGGCCTGGCCGAGGAGGGGCACGCCCCGGGCATGTTCGCGCGCCTGTCGCGGGCGGCGGTGCCGGCGCGCGGGCTGTTGTTCTCCTGCGTCTGCCTGCTGCTGGGGGCGATGCTGATCTACCTGATCCCCAACCTGGTCACCGCCTTCACCCTGGTCACCACGCTGGCGGCGGTGCTGTTCATGTTCGTATGGTCGCTGATCCTGTGCTCGTACATCGTGTACCGCCGCCGGCGCCCGGACCTGCATGCGGCCTCGCGGTTCAAGATGCCCGGCGGCATCGCCATGTGCGTGGTCTGCCTGGCGTTCTTCGGCTTCGTGCTGGTGCTGCTGACCCTGCAGCCGGACACCCTGTACGCGCTGGCGATCAGCCCGCTGTGGTTCCTGCTGCTGGGCTTGGGCTACGCCGGCAAGCGCCTGGCGGGCGGCGGTCGCTGACGCGCCCCCGGGCCCGCCATGGCGGCGGGCCCGGTATTCACCTTCGGTTCGCGGCCACCGCCGGATGATCGCGCCGCACGACCTGCGTGCCCCGAACCGAGCCCATGAAACCGACCCTGCCTGCCGCGTTGGCCCTGTTGTCGTTGCTGCTGCCCTGGCCGGTGGCGGCGCGCACGGTGTACCGCTGCGTGCAGAACAACACGGTCAGCCTGGCGACCGCGCCGGAACCCGGCTCGCGCTGCACCGCCCAGCAGGTGGATGACAACGCGGTGCAGACCCCCAACCTCTGGGGCAACATGGGCGTGTTCAGCGGCACCTTGTACGAGCGCGAGCAGGACGGGGCGATGGTGTATTCCACGCGCAACCTGCCCGGCTCGCGGGTGTTCCTGAAGTTCACCGTGGCCACCCCGCCGGGCGAGCCGGCCCATGAAGGGCTGGGCAAGGTGGGCACGCCGCAACTCAACCGCCACGTCAGGCAGTTCAAGGCCGCGGCCAAGGCCACCGGCGTGGACGATGCATGGCTGCGCGCGATCGCGCATGCCGAAAGCGGCTTCGATGCCGGCGCGGTGTCGCCCAAGGGCGCCCAGGGCGTGATGCAGCTCATGCCCGACACCGCCACCGAATTCGGCGTGGCCGACCCGCTCTCCGCCGAACAGTCGATCAACGGCGGGGCGCGCTACATGAAGGCGCTGCTGAAACGCTACAAGGGCGACCGCACCCTGGCCGCGGCGGCCTACAACGCCGGCATCGGCGCGGTGACGCGCTACAAGGGCGTGCCGCCGTATGCCGAAACGCTCGCCTACGTGGAGAAGGTCAGCGCGTTGTACCAGCGCTACCGCGAGGCGATGGGGTTCAAGCTGGAGACGCCGGCGAAGTAGTCGGGGCGCGGTGCCGGCTCAGCGCGTGTCGTCGTCGCCGTACAACGCATAGCGTTCGATGCGCCCGACCTGCCGCACCGCGGCCTGCACGTCGGGGCGCTGCTTGAGCTGGCGCCAGCGCGCGGTGCGCGCGGCATCGCCTGGCAACGCCGGCACGGTGCGCATGTCCTGCAATGACAGCAGCGCATCGACGCGCGTACGCGGCGAGGCCAGCATCGCCATCAGCGCGGTCGCCGCGTCGTCCATGCGGTCGTCGGCCAGCAGGCCTTCCAGTGGGTTCTGCGGGGCCTGCGCACGCACCGCGGCCAGGGCCGTGCGCGCGCGATCGGCCCTGGCCGCGTCACGCAGTTGCAGCGCGCTGACCAGCTCGACCAGTGCGCGGGTGCTTTCGCCATACGCGCTGACGTCGCCGAGCCCGCTGACCTCGGCGAGCGCCGGCTCGGGCTGCTCCAGGCCGGCCAGCAACACGCCCAGGTTCAACCGTTGGCTGACGGTATCGCCGGTCGGATCGGCCGCGCGCACGGCCAGCCGCAGGGACGCGACGGCCTGCGCATGCTCGCCACGCCGGCGCAGCGCGGTGGCGCGCTGGTCCAGCAGCCAGGCCACGCTGCGGCGCTGCTCCGCCGGCAGCGCCTCGGGCCCTGCAGCGATGGCGAGCAGCGGTTCGGTCAGGGTCAGCACCTCCTCCTCCCGCCCGGCGACCAGCAGCAGCCGGCCGAACTCGGTGGTGAGGTCGTTGAACTGCGGGGTGCGCCGGAGGGTGTCGGACAACGACGCGATGCGCGCATGCACGGCGCGGACCGGGTCCAGGCGCGGATCATCGCGCTTCAGGTACGGATCGAAGCGCTTGTCGCTGCGCAACGCGATCAACTCACGGGGGCCGTCGATGCGGGACAGCGTAGTGGCCAGCGCCTCGGCCTCGCCGGCGTCGGCCTGCAGGGTGGCCAGGCTCAGCCACAGGTCGTCCGGTTCCACGCCATCGGACGTCCAGCCCTTGTCGAACAGCGCCTGCAGGAAGGGGCGCAGGCGCGCAGGCTGGTCACGCAGGTGCGCGGCCAGCGCCCATGCGAGTGCCGTGCGCAGGGTGGGCGTGCCCGGTTCGGTCTGTACCGCCCGGATGATGCTGTCCGCGCCCTGGTCGAGTTCGCCCGCATCGATCTGCAGCGAGCCGAGGAAGTAGCGCGCCAGGCTGTTGGACGGGTCCAGCCGCAGCGCTTCCCGCACGCGCTGCCTGGCCAGGGTCCACTGCTCCAGCGTGCCGGCCGTCCAGGCCGCCGCCATCCACACCGCGCTGCGCTGCGTGTCATCGAGCAGGGTCAGGCGCGGGTCCTGCAGCAACCGGTCGAACGCTTCGCCCGCACCGCGCGCATCGCCCTGTTGGCCCTGTTCGGCCGCGGCATCCAGTGCGGCGGCCAGGTCGGCCGGTACCGGCACCAGTGGCCGTGCGGCGCTGGCCGGGGCCGGGGCATGCGGCGCGGCGTGCACGCCGGGTGCGGCGTGCAGCGCAAGCAGAAGGGCGAGGGTAAGGCCGGCACCTCGGGTCATCGTTGCATCCTTGCCTCCATGGCGGTGGCCCGATTGAACCCCGGAAGCACGGCGCGCACAAGCCGCGCCGCTACGCCTCACCGCCAGGCGCTGCGACCGTAGATCGGCTGGGTTTCGATGCGGCCGACGGCCCGTGCCGCGGCCAGCACGTCCGCGCGCCGCAGCAGCTGTTGCCAGCGTCTGTCGTTGGCCACGTCGCCGGCCATCGGTGCCAGCATGCGGAAGTCCTGCATCAGCAGCAGGGCGTCCTGGCGGTGCGCCGTGGTCTGCAGGTCGGCGATCAACTGCCGCGCTGCATCGTCGATGCGGTCTTCAGTGAGCAGCACGTCCACGTAAGCGGCGCGGCCTTCGCCCTGGTTGGCCTGCAGCCAGGCGCGCGCCTGCGCCGAGCGGTCGGCATCGCCCAGGGTGCGGTAGGCACTGAAGCGGATCCACTGGCGCATGTACTCGCCGAACATCGGCGCAGGGTCCAGGCCGGCGATCGCCTCCAATGCGCGCTCGGGCTGCTCCCGTGCCAGGTACCAGCTGGCCAGGTAGAGCTGCAGCAGCGGGTTGCCGGGGGCCTCCGCCTCGCCAAGGCTCGCGGCCAGCAGCAGCGTGGCCTCCGCGGCGTCATCGCGGCCCAGGCGGTGTTCGGCCGTCGCGCGATGGCTCAGCACCCAGGCCGCGTAATCGGCGCCGACGAAGCTGCGCGGTGCGTTCGGCGCGGACAGGCGCGTGTACAGCGTCTCGCTGGTGGACAGCACCTGTTCGTGCTCGCCGATCAGCAGCAGGGTGTCGGTGAAGTCGGCGACGCGGTCACTGCGCTCGGGCCGCAGCAGTCCTTCCACCCGCAAGGCATCGGTGTAGCGGCGGGCGGAGTGCAGCGGATCGAAGCGTGGGTCGCGGCGGTCGACCACGGCGTCGAAGCGCTTGTCGGTGCGCAGGGCGACCACCTCCATCGGCGTATCGATGCGCGCCACGGTCGCGGCCAGGCGCTCGCGCTGGCCGGCGTCGGCCTGCAGCACGGCCAGCTGCAGCCACAGCGACGTCGGCTCGATGCCCTCGTCCTTCCAGTCGCGGTCGAACAATACCTGCAGCAGCTCGCGCCGTGCATCGGGCTGGTCCTGCAGCACGTCGACCAGCGCATGCGCCATCTGGATGTCGACGTCGCCCAGCATCGCATCGGACGCACGCAGTGCGCGGGTGATCAACCGGGTGCCTTCCAGCATGTCTTCCTGCCACAGCAGGAGGCGGCCCAGCACGTAGAGGGCGCGCGGGTCGTCCGGCGCCTGCTGCAGCGCCGCGTCCAGGTAGGTGCGGGCCTGCGCCGCCTGGCGTGCGTTGAAGGCGGTGCGCCCGGCGGTGATCAGGCCGTCCAGGCGCAGTGGCTCGGACAGCAGCGCGGTATCGGGATCGGCGAAGGCGCGTTCGAAGCCGAGCAGCGCGCCGACGCTGTCACCGCGTTCGGCCAGGGTGATGCTGTCCACGATGGCCGCCGCCGCGTCTTCCCGCAGGGTGCCGGTGGGTGCGGCAGGGCTGTCGGGGCCGGCCAGCGCCGGGGTAGCAGACAGCGCCAGCAGCAAACAGCCGGTGAGGCGATGGCGCAGGCTTGGCATGGATCATCCTTCCGTGGAGAGAACGACGATTGAACCCGGAACACCGGGGTGACACAAGCGCAAGGGGTTTGCACGCACACGGGCAACGTTTAAGGTCGTGGCCCGGATGCATGCAAGGAACGCAATGAAACGTTGGCAGTGGATGGTGGTGGCGGTGGTGGTGGCCACTGCGGCAGGGCTGGCGTGGACCTTCCTTCCCACGGCCGTGCAGGCGCCGGTGGCACGCGGCCCGGCACCGACCCCACTGGGCTGGCAGGCGCATATCGAGACCGCGGCCGGTGACGGCGTGGATGGCCTGCGCGACGGCGCCGGCGCGCAGGCACGCTTCGCCGACCCCTATGCGCTGGCCCTGGATGGCAACGGGGTTGCCTACATTGCCGACGCGGGCGACAACAACCGCATCCGCCGGCTGCATCCGGACGGGCGTGTGGACACGCTGGCCGGCACCGGCGAAGGCTGGCGCGATGGCCCTGCATTGCAGGCACAGTTCAACACGCCCTCGGGTATCGCCCTGGATGCGGCGGGCAACGTCTACGTGGCCGATACCGGCAACCATCGAATCCGCCGGATCGGCACCGACGGCAACGTGACCACCGTGGCCGGTGATGGCCAGCCGGGGTTCGCCGACGGCGCGGCCCTGCAGGCGCGCTTCGACGGGCCGATGGGCGTGGCCGTCGATGCGACCGGCCGCGTGTACGTGGCCGACACCTACAACGACCGTATCCGCGTGATCGAACCGGATGGCAACGTGCGTACGCTGGCCGGTGGCGACGCGCCGGGCAACGTGGACGGCATCGGCGCGGAAACACGGCTGGACACGCCGGTGGCGCTGGCGCTGGACGCGCACGGCAACCTGCTCATCGCCGACCTGTACAACGATGCGATCCGGCGCCTTTCCCCCGATGGCACGCTGCGCACCCAGGTGGTCGGCGGTGGGGTGCTCAGCGGGCCGCTCTCGGTGGCGGTCACCCACGATGACGTGCTGTACGTGGGCGACATCAACGGCAAGGTGGTGCAGGTGTCCCCGCAGGGCCATCAGGTGGCACTGGCCGGGGTAGCCCCGCAGCCGCGCTTTGCCCGCCCCAGCGGGGTGGCCCTGGACGCGCAGGGCGGGCTGTACCTGGCGGACGCGGCGGCCTACCGCATCCACCGGCTGCGTGCCGCCGCCGATGGCAGTGCGCCCGCACCGGCGGTGACCGGCCCGGCGCCGGACGCGCCCCTGCCGGCCACCGCAGGCCGTTGGCCACTGGCACCGCAGGACGGTTGGCATGAAGTGGTGGGCACGCTGGGCGAGGTGCGCGGCAACTTCAGCGGCGAGAGCCGCCACCACCTGCACGGCGGCTTCGACATCCGCGGTGATGTCGGCCAGCGCGTGCTGGCCGTCGCCGATGGCAAGGTCGACAGCGCGGCGGCGAGCTGGGCGGTGGGCGGGCAGGGCGAGGGCCTGGCGCTGGGGCGGCTGAAGTACATCCACATGCAGGTCGGGCGCGACCCACGCGGGCAGCCCTTCGACGCGCGCTGGCAGCCACTGCTGGACCTGGATGGCAAGCTGGAACGCATCCGCGTCCGTCGCGGCACCCGCTTCCGCGTGGGCGAACCGCTGGGCAGCATCAACCGCATGGCGCACGTGCACCTGAGCGTGGGTGCCAGTGGCTTCGAACGCAATGCCGTGGCGCTGGGCTTTACCGGCTATGCCGACCGCTTCGCCCCGCGCATCACCGCGGTGGAACTGCTGGACGACCTGGACCAGCCGATCAGGGCCGCCGCCGGCGGACGCGTGCCGGTGCCGCGCCAGGGGCCGGGCGTGCAGATCGTGGTGGAAGCGTGGGACCAGGTGGACCGCAACCTGCCGCGCCGGCGCCTGGGCGCCTACCAGGTGGGCTACCAGATCCTCGACGCGCAGGGCCAGCCGCTGCCGGGCTACGAGCAGCCGCGTTTCAACATCGTGTTCAACCGCATGCCGCCGGAAAACAGCGCCACCGTGGTGGCCTATGCGCCGGACAGCGGCATCACCGTGCACGGCAGCGCGGTCACCCGCTTCCGCTACCTGGTCAGCAACACCGTGCGCGACGGCGTGGTGGAGACCGGTCGCTGGCAGCCGGATGCGCTGCCGGCGGGCGACTACGTGATCCGCGCCAGTGTGCGCGACTACAGCGGCAACGAAGGCGTGGGCGCGCGCGAGCTGAAGATCACGTTGTTGCCGTAAGCGTGCGTTCCAGACCGACGCGCGCGCGCTCGGCCTGCATGTCGGCAAGGGGACGCACTTCGATGCTGCCGAAGCGCGACCACGGGAACTGCCGGGCGATGGCGAGCGCCTGCGCATGGTCGCGCGCGTTGATCAGGTTGAAGCCGGCCAGCAGTTCGTGGGTTTCGGCGAACGGGCCGTCGGTGACCCGGGCCTGGCCCTGGCGGGTGCGCAGCGTACGCGCGCTGTCCACCGGCGCCAGTTGCTGGGCCAACACCAGCGTGCCATCCGCCTGCAGTGCGTCGGCGTGCTGCAGGCAGTCGCGCATCAGGCGGTCGTATTCCTCGGCGGGCAGGGCCTGCAGCAGGCCTTCATCGATGTAGATCAGCAGCAGGAATTGCATGGCCGAACGCTCCGGGGACGGGGCGATCATCATGCCCCAGGCGCCGCAGCGACGGTGTTGCAGCGCGACAGGACTTACCTGTTCAGGCTGTCGGCCCGGCGCGCCCACCGCATCGCCGGAATATTTTTTGCGCCGGTGTGTCGATTTCCGGGCCCGTGCAACGTTGTACTCCATGAAGGGCCCGGGTCCCGGGCCTGTCCGGCAGGAGACAACGATGAAAGTGATGGTCCTGGTCAAGGCGACCGAGGAAACCGAGGCCGGCCTGATGCCGACCGAGCAGGAAATCCGCGCCATGGGCGCCTACAACGAACAGCTGGTGCAGGCCGGGATCATGCTGGCGGGCGAGGGCCTGCACCCGACCTCGCGCGCCCGTCGCGTGGCCTTCGGCAGCGAGCCGCCACGGGTGATCGACGGCCCGTTCGCCGAGACCCGCGAGCTGGTCTGCGGGTTCTGGCTCTGGCAGGTGCGGTCGCTGGACGAGGCCACCGAATGGCTCAAGCGCGCCCCGTTCGCCCCCGGCGATGTGGTCGAACTGCGCCCGATCCTCAGTCCCGAGGATTTCGGCGCCGCCTTCACCCCGGAACTACAGGCGCAGGAACAGCGTCTGCGCGAGCAGATCGGCGCCGCCGACTGACCCATTTCTCCCTGGAGCACACCCATGAAACTGATTCCGTTCCTTGGCTTCAACGGCAAGACCCACGAGGCGATGGCCTTCTACGCGCAGGTCCTCGGCGGCAAGGTCACCTCGGAGATGAAGTACCGCGACATGCCGCCCATGGAGGGCGCCGAGGGCTGCGGCGAGATGCCGCCGGAGACGCTCGACCACGTGGCCCACAGCCAGCTGGAGGTGGATGGCGCGATCCTGATGGCCGCCGATGGCCCATCCAGCGGTGGCGAGAACAGCACCACCATCAACATCGATGTGGACACGGTGGAAGAGGCCGAGCGCGTGTTCAAGGCCTTGGCCGACGGCGGCGAGGTGAAGATGCCGATCGGCGAGACGTTCTGGGCGCATCGCTGGGGCTTCCTGATCGACCGTTACGGCAAGCCGTGGATGGTCAACTGCATGAAACAGCCCTGAGTCCCGCCAAGGAACGACACCATGACCGCACCCCTGCAGATGATCTTCGTCAACCTTCCCGTGCGCGACCTGGAGGCCTCCAAGGCCTTCTTCGCGGCGCTGGGTTACGCCTTCAACCCCACCTTCACCAATGAGAATGCGGCCTGCATGATCATCAGCGACAGCATCTTCGTCATGCTGCTGGTGGAGCCCTTCTTCAGCGGATTCACGCCCAAGCCGATCAGCGATGCACGCAGCAGCACCGAGGTGATCACCTGCCTGTCGGCGGAGAGTCGTAACGCGGTCGACGCGCTGGTGGACGCGGCGCTCACGGCCGGGGCGAGCGAACCGATGCCGGCGCGCGACTACGGGTTCATGTACCAGCGCGGCTTCCAGGACCTGGATGGCCACCTGTGGGAAATCGCGCACATGGATGGCGAGCCGGGATAAGGCCTACGCGGGCGATGGCGGCGGACTTGTGCCAGGCCGCCGCCGATGCTCTGATCCGCGCATGGACACCGCGCTTTCGCAACGACTGGACACGCTCTGGCGGATGGAATCGCCGGCCCTGATCGCACGCCTGGCGCGGATGCTGCGCGGCGATGTAGGACGTGCCGAAGAACTGGCCCAGGACACCTGGCTGGCCGCGCTGGAGCGTTGGCCCGCGCACGGCATCCCGGACAACCCCGGAGCGTGGCTGATGACCACCGCGCGCAACCGTGCCATCGACGTGCTGCGCCAGCACCAGCGCGTGGCCGGCCAGCATGCGCTGCACGGCAGTGCGCTGGAACCGCTGCCGCTGCCCGCGCCGGACGACAGCGCAGTGCTGGAAGACGACATCGGCGATGACCTGCTGCGGCTGATGTTCGTGGCCTGCCACCCGGTGCTGGCGGCCGATGCGCGCGTGGCACTCACCCTGCGCCTGCTTGGCGGGCTGACCACCGACGAGATCGCGCGTGCCTTCCTGGCCCCGGAACCCACCATCGCCCAGCGCATCGTGCGCGCCAAGCGCACGCTGGCGCAGAAGAACGTGCCGTTTGAAGTGCCGCGCCAGGCTGCCCTGCCGGAGCGGCTGGCCTCGGTGCTGGAGGTGGTCTACCTGATCTTCAACGAGGGCTACGCGGCCAGTGCCGGCGATGACTGGATGCGCCCGGCGTTATGCGACGAGGCATTGCGGCTGGGCCGCGTGCTGGCCCATCGCCTGCCGACCTGGCCACAGGTACAGGGCCTGCTGGCGCTGATGGAACTGCAGGCCTCGCGGCTTGCCGCGCGCACCGATGCCGGTGGTGCCCCGATCCTGTTACCCGACCAGGACCGCGCGCGGTGGGACTGGCTGCAGATCGCGCGCGGCCAGGCGGCACTGCAGCAGGCGGTGGCGCTGGGGGGAGGCGATGATCCCTACGTGCTGCAGGCCGCCATCGCCGAGTGCCACGCGCGTGCGCGCCGCAGCGCGGACACCGACTGGACGCGGATGGCGACGTTGTACGCGCGGCTTGCCGAACGGCAACCGTCGCCGGTGGTCGAGCTCAACCGCGCCGTCGCGGTGTCGCGGGCGCAGGGCGCAGCGGCGGCCTGGCCGCTGGTCGAGCGGTTGGGTGCCGATGCCCGCCTGCGCGACTACGCGCCACTGGCGGCGGTGCAGGGCGACCTGTTGGCCCAATT
This sequence comes from Stenotrophomonas sp. 05N37, assembly GCF_056397365.1. Lineage (NCBI taxonomy): Bacteria > Pseudomonadati > Pseudomonadota > Gammaproteobacteria > Lysobacterales > Lysobacteraceae > Stenotrophomonas > Stenotrophomonas sp. 05N37. Next base: position 133,232 of record NZ_JBFTNG010000003.1, read on the forward strand.
GGGGCGGCCCGAGCAGGCACGGGCCGCATTCGAACGTGCCGCCGCGCTGACCGCCAACGGCCGCGAGAAGGCCCTGCTGCTGGCGCGCGCGGCGGCCGTGTAGAGCGGCACTGCACCGGGCGACGGCGCTGGCCTACACTCGTACGATTGTCGGTCAGTCATGAGGTGCAGCGTGAAGCGTGTGGTAATCAGCCTGTTGGCGTTGTCGGTGTCGTCGGCCTTGATGGCCGCCACCCCCAAATTCGATGGCGCGCGGATCTCCGCCGACGTCAAGGAGCTGGCCTCCGACGCCTACGAGGGGCGCTCGCCGGCCACCGCCGGCGAAGAAAAGACCATCGCCTTCCTGAGCCGGCAGTTCGCCGCGGCGGGCCTGCAGCCGGGTGGCGACCTCAAGGACGGCAAGCGCCTGTGGACCCAGGCCGTGCCGCTGCTCAAGGGCGATATCGTCGGCACGCCGAGCCTGTCGCTGACCAGCAAGGGCACGCCGCAGGCGCTGAGCCAGGGCAAGGAAATCGCCGTGCGCGCCGCGATGAACGGTGCCAGCGAGGTGGACATCAGGAACGCGCCGCTGGTGTTCCTCGGCTATGGCGTCAAGGCCGGCGAGCGCAACTGGGACGACTTCAAGGGCGTGGACCTGAAGGGCAAGATCGCCGTCGTGCTGATCAACGACCCCGACTTCGAGAGCGGCCAGGGCGACTTCGACGGCAAGGGCATGACCTATTACGGGCGCTGGACCTACAAGTACGAAGAAGGCGCGCGCCAGGGCGCGCTCGGCGTGCTGATCGTGCACGAGACCGCCCCGGCCTCCTACGGCTGGGCCACGGTGGCCGGTTCCAACACCAACACCATGTTCGATGTGGTCCGCGACAAGCCCGCCGAGGCCCACCCACTGCTGGAGGGCTGGATCCAGCGTGACCTGGCGGTGGACCTGTTCAAGCGCGCGGGGCTGGATTTCGAGGCGCTCAAGGCGCAGGCCCAGCGCCGCGATTTCAAGCCGGTCGAGCTCAAGGGCGAGACCTTCTCGGCCAAATACGCGGTCAAGACCGAGGTGATCACCTCGCACAACGTGGCCGCGCGCCTGGAAGGCAGCCGGCATCCGGACGAGACCGTGGTGTACAGCGCGCACTGGGACCACATCGGCGTGGGCAAGCCCGACGCCACCGGCGACACCATCTTCAACGGCGCGCTGGACAACGCCAGCGGCACCGCCTCGCTGGTCGAACTGGCCCGCGGCTTTGCCAAGGGCAAGCGCCCGGAGCGGTCGGTGCTGTTCCTGGCGGTCACCGCCGAGGAGAAGGGCCTGCTCGGCTCGGAGTACTACGCCAGCCATCCGCTGTACCCGCTGAGCAAGACCGTGGCGGTGATCAACATGGACGGCATGGCGCCGTTCGGCCCGTCGCGCGACTTCGGCATCTACGGGTCGGCCAAGCTGGAACTGCTGGACCAGCTCAAGGACGTGGCCAAGGGCTGGGACATCCGCTACACCCCGGACCCGAAGCCGGAAGCCGGCCTGTTCTTCCGCTCGGACCACTTCCCGTTCGCCAAGCGCGGCGTGCCGGCGGTGTCGTACTCGGCCGGGCAGGACTGGGTGGACGGCGGCGTGGCCGCGGGCAAGGCCGCCTCGGATGACTACACCGCCAAGCGCTACCACCAGCAGGGCGACCAGTGGCAGCCGGACTGGACCTTCGCCGGTGCCTCGCGCGACCTGGAAGTGCTGTACACGCTGGGCAACCAGTTGGCCAACGCGCGGGCCTGGCCGAACTGGAGCAATGATTCCCAGTTCCGCGCCCCGCGCGATGCCAGCGCCGCCGAGCGCAACTGACCTACTGCCCCGCCGGTGCCGCCGGCGGGGCGCGCGGCCCCCCGGCGCGGGGCCGGTGCCCCCGCCGCAGCCATCGACACGGGTGCGGCCGGCCGCTGGCCGGCTTCATCCCCGCATTCCCCGCCTTCGTCGCATGCCGCTTGTTCCCGCTGGCGGCAGGGCTATGCTCGCCTCACTCCCTATGTGAAGACGCCGCCGTGTTCGCCAGCCTCGCTCTGATTCTCCGCATCCTGTTGGCCTGGGCCGCCGCCATCGTCGTGGCCGGCTTCGTCTGGAGTGGCATCTTCAGCGGCATGGACGACGGCCCCGGTTGGGTCTTCGGGCTGCTGGCGATGTTCCTGGTGGTCACCGCGATCGGCAGCTGCATCACCCATATCCGCCGGGTCTGGTTGATCGCCGGTCGCCTGGACGGCACCACCCTGTCCAGCCGGCAGCGCCGCCAGATCGAACTGCCGATGGACGCCGGCCCGGCGTTTGCGCTGGTGGAAAAAGCCATCGCCGAACTGCCCCGCGTGGAAAACATCGAAAGTGCCGCCGGCAGCCTGCAGGTGCGGGCCTGCGTGCGCCGCGTGGACCCCTACAACGGCCGCCCGCCATCGCGCTGGAACCTGCCGGCACGGCTGGCGATCCGCCACAACAGCGTGCTGGCCACGGTGACCCCGGGGCAGGGCACCAGCAGTGTCACCCTGCTGTTCGAGCCGGACGCCGGGGTCTGGGCCGACCTGCTGGCGGTGGACGAGGGCAGCAACCATGAAAACGCCGAAGCGGTCACCCGCGCGATCACCCGCCGTGTGTCCGAGCAGCGCCGCGACGAGCAGGCCGCCGCCGAACAGACCGCGACCGAAAAAGAACTCTCGGTGGCCAAGCTCAACCTGCTGCACGCCCAGGTGGAACCGCACTTCCTCTACAACACCCTGGCCAACGCACAGGTGCTGACCCGCACCGACCCGCCGCGTGCCGACCAGATGCTGGGCCACCTCATCCAGTACCTGCGCAGCTCGCTGCCCAGTGTCGACGAGTCGATGTCCACCCTGGGCGTGGAACTGGAACGCACCCAGGCCTACCTGGAAATCCTGAAGATCCGCATGGGGGCGCGGCTGGCGCTGCAGGTGGACGTGCCGCCGGCGCTGCTCGGGCTGCCACTGCCGTCGATGGCCCTGCAGACCCTGGTGGAGAATGCGATCAAGCACGGGCTGGAACCCAAGCCCGGTGGCGGCACGGTGTGGATCATCGCGCGCGCCTTCGATGACCATGTCACCCTCACCGTGGCCGACGACGGCCTTGGCTTCGGCCAGGGCGGCAGCAGCGGTACCGGCATCGGCCTGAAGAACCTGCGCGAGCGCCTGCGCCTGACCTGCGGCGAGCGCGCCGGCGTGGCCATCGTGTCCAACTTCCCCAGCGGCGTGGCCGCCACCATCACCCTGCCGCGCGATGCGCGCGAGGCCATCCATGCAGCTTGATGCCCTGATCGCCGAAGACGAAGACCTGCTGCGCCAGTCGCTGGTCGCCCAGTTGCAGCGGCTGTGGCCGGAACTGCGCCTGGTGGCCGAGTGCGAAGACGGCGCCTGCGCGCTGGAAAAGCTGGCCGAACTGAAACCGGACCTGGCCTTCCTGGACATCCGCATGCCCGGCATCACCGGCATCGACGTGGCCCGCGCGCTGCCGGAGATCAGCCCACGCACCCAGGTGGTGTTCGTCACCGCCTACGACCAGTACGCGATCGATGCGTTCGAGCAGGGCGCGATGGACTACCTGCTCAAGCCGGTCAGCGACGAGCGCCTGCTGGCCACCCGTGAGCGGATCCTGGCGCGCCTGCAGCAGGGCCGGCCGGACAGCGCCATGCTCGAACAGCTGCTGCAGCGCCTCGGCCAGGGCGGCGCAGCGGCCGCGGGCACGCCCCCGCTGGCGTGGATCACCGCCAGCAACGGCCGCGACACCCAACTGATCATGCTGGAGGACGTGCTGTACTTCCGCGCCGACAGCAAGTACACCACGGTGGTGACCGAGCAGGGCGAAAGCCTGCTGCGCACGCCCCTGCGCGAACTGCTGGAGGTGCTCGATCCGCAGCGCTTCCGCCAGGTGCACCGTTCCACCATCGTCAACATGAAGGCGGTGGCCGCCGTCAGCCGCGACGACAGCGGGCGCGGCCAGCTCAAGCTCAAGCACCGTGCCGAGGTGCTGAGCGTCAGCCAGCCGTTCATGAGCCTGTTCCGCGGTATGTGATTCCCCGTCCATCGCAACGTTGGAGCGACCATGCGCCACCTCCCGATCCTGTGCGTCATGCTGCTGGCCCTGGCCGGTTGCGAGCAGTCCAGCAATACCTCGGTCACGCGCGTGCGCGCCAATGGCGTGGACACGCTGTACAGCACCTCCACGGTGGTGGACGGGGTGGCGCAGTTCGCCTGTATCGCCAGCAGCAGCGGCCAGTGCCACTACCTGGTGCTGGCACCGGGCTGCAAGGCCGATGCGGCCTGCGCACAGCCGCCCGTGCGGCGCCTGTCGGTGGCGGTGGGCAAGACCGAACGGGTGCCGGACCTGCCCAAGGGCTTCGGCCAATGCGTGAGCGAGCAGCCCAAAGAACAATGCCACCGTGAGTGATCACGGTGGCATTGTGGCTCCCCCCGCTTTCCGGGATGGTCAGAAGGCTGGTTGCAGGTGCAGGTCGCCGCGGCTGTCCTGATCGCCGACGTGGTTGAGCTGGCCGACCAGTTCGGAGTGCTGCTTCATGCGGCCGATCTCGCGCATGATGCGGATGTCCTCATGGCGCAGCTCGCGACGGGCGGTGACGGCCTGCTTGTAGTCGAGCACTTCGGGGTAATGCTGGGCCATGTCCAGCGCCTCGGCGACGCACTCCACGCTGTCAGCGTCGGAGGTGATCCGGGCACGGCTGTTGAAGGCCTTCATCCAGCGCTCGAAGCCGGCGGTATGGTCGAACATGTTGGCCATGAACCAGATCACGAACAGGATCGAGATCCACGAGCCGAACACGATCACCACGCGGGTGAAGGTGATATGGAAGTCGTCTTTCCAGAGGTAGTTGCTGATCAGCCCGAGGATCAGCAGGGACGACGCCTGCCAGCCCACGATCGAGGCCATCAGCCATTGGCCCTTGGCCTTGGCCAGCACATCCACTTCCTCGCGGATCTGCTGCTCGCTCTTGTTACGCCAATGCGCGACCTGTTTTTCGAACGGACTCCCGTAGAGCTCGTTGTCCTGCAACAGCAAACCCAAACCCTTGAACAAAGCGATCATGACGTGCTCCTTCTGGAACGTGCGACAGCGCATTGGACGAACTTGAGGCGGATTCAGTTCTAGCACTTCCAGCGGGCCGTGCAATGGGGGCGGTGCGAAGCCGCCGCGCCCGGTTTTCTGAATGGGCGGGCGGTGCTGCAGCGCGTCATTGCGCCTGCGGCCTGCGACAAGATGTCGCAGGAAAAAACATGCTGCGGCCGCACATGAAACCGGCGCTGAGCACGCAGGCTCGCTGGCGACCCCGGGATCGGCCAGAATCGTGGCCGACCGCGCAGGCTGCGGTCGTTTCCCACCGATTGGACCCCCTGTGAGGCCGCCGTTGCTGCACCGTCTTTCCCGCCCGATCACCGCGCCGATCCGGCGCTGGGTCCTGGGCGCCTTCCCGCGTGGCCAGAGTGGTATCGATTACGACCAGCCGCTGGGCGATCCCGGCTGGTTCGGCCCGCACAGCGCAACCTGGCGGGTGCACTCGGAGTTTCCGGGGATGCTGGCCGGTGGCCTGTGCGCGTTGATGCTGCAGACCCTGCATCCGCTGGCGCTGGCCGGGGTGTACGACCATTCCAACTTCCGCGAGGACCTGGTCGGGCGGCTGCGCCGGACCACGGCATTCGTGGCCGGCACCAGCTATGCGCCGACCGGCGAGGTGGAGGCACTGGTGACCAAGGTCAGGCGTATTCATGCGCGGGTACGCGGTCAATTGCCCGATGGGCGCGTGTACGCGGCCGATGATCCGGCACTGCTGACGTGGGTGCATGTCACCGAGGCCTATGGCTTCCTGCAGGGCTGCCGGCGCTATTGCCGCGACGTGCCGGTGGCGGTCGCGGACCAGTACTACGGCGAGTACAAGCGGGTGGCCGAGGCGCTGGGCGCCACGGAGGTGCCGGCCACCGAAGCGGAGGTGGACGCCTACTTTGCCCGGCAGCTGCCGCAGTTGAGCTTCGATGCGCGCTCGCGCGAGGTGTTGGGGGTGTTGTCGGGCATCCGCCTGCCGGTGCCGATGGCGGGGTTGTCGCGCGAGCTGTTCCTGGGGGCGGGGGCAGCCCTGGTCCCGGACTGGGCCGCGGCGATGCTCGAGCGCACGCCCCTGCAACGCGCGCAGGCACGCACATCCGCCCACGTGCTGCGCGCGATGGCGCCGTTGTTCCGGCGCGCACTGCAGGATGGCCTGGCCACGCGCGCGTGCACGCGGATGGGCGTGCCGGTGAGCGTGTTGGGCGAGTGGGGGTGAGGCATAAAAGCCTTCTGCCCTGCCCACCAGGGGCAGGGCGGGGGGGCTCGCGGGGCACGCCGAAAATCCCGCTCCGCGGCCCGGCCCAGACGCTGGGCTGGGCGTCAGTCGCATGAAGAACACATAGCGAAGAAGCACAAAGCGAAGAAGCACAAAGCGAAGAAGTGGATAGGCGCAGTTTGAGACTCACAGTCCAATGCAGGGCTGCGTGGTGATAGCGCATCGGCTGTTTCGTTGCGCACCGGCACACTGTCAAAGGGTGGGTACGGGTGGGAGTGCGGGACCGTCATGCGCCATGGATGGCGCATGTCGAGCCCCCAGGGATGGGTTCACGGCGTGTCCCGCACTCCCACCCGTACCCGCCCCAGCCAGCAAAGCCCGGCACTCGCCGCTGTTGCTGTTGCTGTCGCTCTGGCTTCTGCGCTTCACTGCAGAAACCCACAGCAGCAAAAAAAACGAGCGCCGAAGCGCCCGTTTTTCTGCATCTCATCGCAACGCGATAAAACCCCTCACCACACCTTGACCCGCTTGTCCGGCGCCAGATACAGCTTCTGGCCTTCCTTCACCTCGAACGCCGGGTACCACGCGTCCAGATTGCGCACCGTCAGCGCGCGGAACTGGCCCGGCGCGTGCACGTTGGTCAGCAGCGAATTGCGCAGCGCCTGCTCGCGCGCCTTGCTGCGCCACGCCTGCGCGAAGCCCAGGAAGAAGCGCTGGTCCGGCGTGAAGCCCTCCAGCGTCTGCCCCGGCTTGCCCTGCAGCGACAACTGGTAGGCATCGTAGGCCGTCGCCAGGCCCGCCACGTCGGCGATGTTTTCACCCAGCGTCAGCCGCCCATTCACCGACACCCCCGGGAACGGCTGGTAGCTGCTGAACTGCGCGGCCAGCGCATCGCCGGCGGCGTTGAACTTCTTCAGATCGTCCGCCGTCCACCAGTTGTGCAGCTTGCCCGTCTCATCGAACAGCGCACCGGCATTATCGAACCCATGGCTGATCTCATGGCCGATCACCGCACCGATCGCACCGTAGTTGACCGCATCGTCGGCCGCACCATCGAAGAACGGCGGCTGCAGGATCGCGGCCGGGAACACCAGGCGGTTCTCCAGCGGCACGTTCATCGCGTTGATCGTCTGCGGCAGCATCGCCCACTCGCTGTGGTCCACCGGCTGGCCGAGCTTGGCGATATTGCGCTGGTACTCGAACTGCTCGGCGCGCGCCGCGTTGCCCAGCGCATCGTCGCGCTTGATCTCAAGGCCCGTGTAGTCGCGCCACTTGTCCGGGTAGCCCATGCCCACCGTCAGCCCGGCCACCTTGGCCTTGGCATGCGCCTTGGTCTGCGGCGACATCCAGTCCAGCGCATCGATGCGCTTGGCGAAGGCGGCGATGATGTTCCTGGCCATCTCATCGGCGCGGGCCTTGGTGGCCGGGTCGAAGTGGCGCTCCACGTACAGCTTGCCGATCGCCTCGCCCACCGCGTGGTTGCTGTCATCCACCGCACGCTTCCAGCGCTCGCTCTGCTGCGGCGTGCCGTTGAGGGTGGTGCCGTGGAAGGCGAAGCGCGCGTCGGCGAACGCCTTGGGCAGGTACGGTGCAGCGCGGTCCAGCGCGTGGAAGGCCAGGTAGTCCTTCCACACCTCCAGCGGCTCGGTGGCCACCAGGCGCGAGATCCCGGCCACCGCCTTGGGCTGCCACACGATGAAGTCCTGCTGCTCGCCCAGCTTGGCCCCGGCCAGGAAGGCGGCCCAGTCCATGCCCGGCGCCTTGGCGCTCAGGTCGGCCTGCCTCCAGGCGTTGGCGCCCTTGGCCACATCGTTGGTTTCTTCCTGGGTGGCATGCGCCTGCGCGATCTTGGTCTCCAGGGCCAGGATGCGCTGCGCCTTGGCCGCCGGATCGGCCACCCCGGCCAGCTGCAGCACCTGCGCGATGTAGGCCTGGTACTGCTTGCGCAGCTCGGCCATGCGCCCGCCCTGCAGGTAGAAGTCACGGTCCGGCAGGCCCAGGCCGCCCTGCACCAGGTACGGCGCGTTGCGGTCCGGCTGCAGCAGGTCCACCGACACCCACACCCCGAACAGGCGGTCGGTGTAGAAGTTGGTCGCATTCAGCAGATCCACGTCGGCGCGCAGGGTGCCGCCCAGGGTGGTCGCCAGCGCGGCCTTGTCGGCAATCCCGCCGATCGCGTCCAGCTCCGGCTTGACCGCCGCCACGCCGCGCGACTCGATCCCGGCCTCGTCCATGAAGGCGGCGTAGTAATCGCCGATCAGCTTGGCCTCGCCGGTAGCCTTGGTATCGGCCGCGGCGCCTTCCAGGATGGCGCGCGTATCGGCCAGGGTCTTCTCGGAAATGACGTTGAAGCTGCCATAGCTGGAACGGTCGGCCGGAATCTCGGTGTTCTTCACCCAGGTGCCGTTGGCGAAGCCGAAGAAGTCGTCACCGGCGGCGACGCTGCGGTCCATCCCGGCGGCATCGAAGCCGAAGCTGCCCAGCTGCGGTTTGGGCGCGGCCGGGGCGGCGGCGGCCTTGTCCGGGGTGGTCGCCGCCGGGGCGGCCGGCTCGCGGTCGCAGGCGCTCAGGCCCAGCGACAGGCTGGCGGCAATGGCAAGCATCAGGGTGGGGCGGCGCAGCTTGGACATGGACTTCTCAGGCAACGGGAAAACCCCAAGTCTAATCCTCCCCGCCGGGCTTGTTACCCCCGCCACCGCAGGCCAGGGCCGCAACCGCCCGATCCGGCAACGCCGGCCCTTCCCGTGTCGCGCGCGCTGGTGCATGCTGGCCGCACAGGATTCCGCCCCGGCCGGCCGACCGTATGTTTGTTGCCGCCGGGACATCAAGAATCCCAGGCTTCGGCCGCTCAGGTTTGGGGAAACCAGGAAGCGTTTACGCATGAAGTCAGCCCATTGCAGCGGGAGAGGTCGTCGATGCCCGCGTTGAAGCACGCATTGGCGCGGCCGCTGCGTACGCTCGTGTGGCTGGGCGCCAGCCTGGGCGTACTGCTGGCGATCGGCCTGGCGATGATGCTGGCCAGCGATTACCAGCGCCGCCAGGAAGCCGCGCAGCGCCAGAGTTCGGCGCTGGCCGCCGGCTCGCAGCGCCTGTTGCGGCTGGAGCTGCGCAACCTCGAACGGGCCATGCTGGGCATTGCCGAGGACGGCGCGCTGCTGTTCGAGCGCGTCCCCGGCCAGGCCCCGGACCTGCTCGACGACGCGATCAGCGGCGTGCTGCAGCGCCATGCCGAGCTGGACAGCATCGTGGTGGTGGACCAGTACGGGCGCGCACTGACCAGTGGCAGCGGCGATCTGTACCTGCCGCTGTGGGCGGTCGATGCCAACCGCGGCATCGAGAGCCGGCTGTACCTGGGGCCGCCGCAGCAGCGCAACGCGCAGCGCTGGGTGCTGCCGCTGGCGCTGCGCATGGGCGACGACCGCTGGCTGCTGAGCCGGCTGCATACCAGCGAACTGCAGTCGATCATCGGCGGCCTGGATACCGGGCAGCACGGGGTCATCTCGATCACCGATTCGCAGGGGTATGTGCTGGCGCGCAGCCCGGACACCGTCGGGCTCACCGGCCAACGCTTCCACCTCGGCAGGCGCGACATGCTGCGCCGCGACGCGGTGACCCCGCTGGGCATCGAAACCAGCACCATCGACAACGTCGAGCGCATTTCCACCCTGACCACGCTGGGCCAGTATCCGATCGCGGTGTACGCCGGGCTGGGCCGCGAAGACGTGCTGGCGCCGTGGTGGCCCTACCTGCACGCCTCCGTGGTGCTGTACCTGCTGTACTGGGGCGTGTTCGCGCTGGTGTACGTCAGCCTGCGCCGCGCCACCCGCAGCCAGGATGCGCTGACCGAGGAGCTGCGCACCCACCACGCCGAACTGCTGATGGCGCACCAGGTGGGCAAGGTCTGCACCTGGTACGTGGACGAGGATGCCTCGCTGCTGCGCTGGTCGTCCCTGGCGCGCGAGATCTTCGGCATCGACATCGAAAGCCTGCCGGTGGCCGCGTTCTTCGCCCGGGTGCATCGCGAGGATGCCGAGCGCATGCAGCTGGCCTTCGACAATGCCTTCGCCGGCAACGGCGTGCTGGATGAAATGTTCCGCGTGGTCCTTCCCGGCGGTGCGGTGCGCTGGGTCTCGGCACGCGGCCAGCGCGTAGCGGTGGTGGACCGCCAGCGGCGCATGATCGGCGCGCTCACCGACGTCAGCGAGCGCGTCCAGGCGCTGGCCCGGGTGCAGCAGGCCGAGCGCCAGTTCCGCCTGCTGTTCGACCGCAACCCGGCGCCGTTCTGGGTGTTCGACCCGGACACGCTGCGCTTCATGGAGGTCAACGAGGCCGCGGTGCAGCAGTACGGCTACAGCCGCGATGAGTTCCTCTCGATGAGCATCCTCGACATCCGCCCGCGCGAAGGCTGGGACGAGATCCGCGGGGCGATCTCGCGGGCCACGCTGGGCGATCCGCAGGATGCGCAGGTGCGCATGCACCGGCGCAAGGACGGCACCCTGTTCGAAGTGCGCGCGCACCTGTCACGGCTGGATTTCGACGGGCGCCAGGCCTGCCTGGTGCTGGCCGAGGACATCAGCGACCGGCTCGCCTACGAGCGCGACCTGGCCTACCACGCCACCCACAACCCGGCCACCGGCCTGCTCAACACGCGCGCGCTGGCCGCGCAGCTGGACGAGGAGGGCGGCAGTTACACCATCGCCTACGTCCAGTTCCGCGGGCTGCAGCTGGTGGCCGATACGCTCGGCCGTGAAGTGGGCGAGGTGGTGCTGCAGGCGATGGCCAAGCGCCTGGGCGGGCTCGGCACGCGCTATGGCCTGCTCGCGTTCCAGCCGGCGGAGGATTTCATCTTCGCCATCCGCGACGACCACGAGCGCCAGACCGCGCTGGATACGCTGGTGCAGACCGTGTCCGAGCCGGTGCGCGGGCAGGACTGGCTGCACCAGTTCGAGCCGCGGATCGGCGTGGCGGTGAAGTTCGATGGCGACAACGTGCCGGCCGAACAGGTGATCGGCATGGCCGCGCAGGCCGCGCATGCCGCGCGCGACGAAGGCAGCGTGATCGCCTGGTTCGACAACACGGTCACCTCGCGCCTGGCCGAGCGGCTGCGCCTGGCCGGGCGCATCCACAGTGCGATCGACAGCGAATTCGAGCTGTACTTCCAGCCGATCTGCCATGCCAGCGATGGCACGCCGGCGGCGCTGGAGGCCTTGCTGCGCTGGCCGCAGGCCGATGGCAGCTTCATTCCGCCGGGCGAGTTCATCCAGTTGTGCGAGGACACCGGGCTGATCCTGGCGCTGGGCCGCTGGGTGATCCGGGCGGCGGCGCAGGCACAGCGGCAACTGGCCGATGCCGGCTGGGCGCTGCCGATCGCGGTCAACGTGTCGGCCGTGCAGTTCTTCAACAGCGACCTGGTGGCCGAGTTCGCCCGTGCCAGCCAGGAATTCGGGCTGGAACGCGGCGCGCTGCACGTGGAGCTCACCGAGAGCAGCCTGATGCGCAAGCCGGCCCAGGCCAAGCAGACCATGCAGCGCCTGCACGAGCAGGGCGTGTGCATTTCGCTGGATGATTTCGGCACCGGCTACTCGAACATGTCCTACCTGCAGCACCTGCCGCTGGACATCCTGAAGATCGATCGCTGCTTCGTGGCCGACGTGGAAACCAACCCGCGCAATGCCTCGATCTGCCGCGCCCTGCTGTCGTTGGGCCACAGCATGGGCCTGACCGTGATCGCCGAAGGCGTGGAAACGCCGGGCCAGCACCAGTGGCTGGCCGCGCACGGCTGCGACCAGGTGCAGGGCTACCTGCTGGGGCGGCCCGCGCCGCTGGCGAAGGTGATCGCGCGGCTGGAAACCGCCGACGCCACCTGAGGCCCGTCGCCGGCGGCCGCCGTCAGCCCAGCGCGTCCACCAGGTAGTCGATGAAGCTGCGCACCTTCGGCGCCAGGTGGCTGCGGCTGGTGTAGACGGCGAAGATGCCGATCGGGGCCACGTCCCACTCCGGCAGCAGGCGTTCCAGCCGGCCCTCGGCCAGCGCGTCGCCGACCAGGAAATCCGGCTGCAGGATGATGCCCATGCCAGCCAGTGCCGCTTCGCGCAGTACGTCGCCGTTGTTGGCGCGCAGGCCGCCGTGCACGGCCACCGTGACCTCGCCGCCCGGACCGCGCAGCGGCCAGCCGTCGCCGCCACCCCAGTAGCTGTAGCCCAGGCATTCGTGCGCGGCCAGGTCTTCCGGGCGCTGCGGCCGGCCGTGCAGGTCCAGGTAGGCCGGCGCGGCGCACAGGGTGATGTGGGTGTCGGCCAGCTTGCGTGCGATCAGGGCGGGGTTGGGCTGGCGGGTGATCCGGATGGCCACGTCGTAACCTTCCTCCACCATGTCCACCAGCCGGTCGGACAGCGACACCTCCAGCGTCACCTGCGGGTAGCGCGCCCGGTAGCCGGCCAGCAGCGGGCCGAGCCGGGCGATCCCGTAGCTGACCGGCGCGTTGACCCGCAGCACCCCGGAGGGCTCCAGTGCCTGGGCGCCGATGCTGGCCTCCAGCGCATCGAACTGGGCCAGCAACTGCACGCACTGCGCGTAATAGGCCGCGCCGGTACTGGTCGGGCTGACCCGACGCGTGGTGCGGTTGAGCAGGCGCGTGGACAGGCGCTTTTCCAGCGCGGCGATCTGCCGGGTCACCCCCGCCGTGGACATGTCCAGGGCCTGCGCGGCGGCGCTGAAGCCGTTGCGCTCGACCACGGCCACGAAAACCCGCATCGCCTCGAGAGTGTCCATTATTTCGAATCCGGTAATAAACAGCGTCGGGTGATCGTATTTATCGCCACGGCAGCGCGCAATAAGCTGATCCCATCCTAGTCCGCGAGGTGTTCCATGCAAACGACCCCCGTCCCTGCGCCCGCGCTTGCCGCGTTCGGTCCGACCCTGCTGCGTTGGGGCCTGGGCACGCTGTTCCTGGTCCACGGCCTGACCAAGCTGCTGGTATTCACCCCGGCCGGCACGGCGGCCTATTTCCAGTCGCTGGGCCTGCCCGCTGCGCTTGGTTACCTGACCATCGCGCTGGAACTGACCCTGGCCGCGGCCCTGCTGCTCGGCATCTACGCGCGCTGGGTCGGGCTGGTGGGCGTGCCGTTGTTGCTGGGCACCATCGTCAGCGTGCACGGCGCCCATGGCTTCAGCTTCGCCAATGCCGGCGGCGGTTGGGAATACCCCGCGTTCTGGGCGCTCGCGCTGCTGGTGCTGTTCTGCATCGGCGATGGCAAGTGGACGCTTGCCTCGCGCTGAGCGCCGCCTTTTCGATGCCCCCCTCATGGAGCCTGTGATGTCCCGTCTGCCTTCGTTGTACATCTCCCATGGATCGCCGATGACCGCGCTCAACCCGGGCCTGGTCGGTGAACGCCTGGCGGCGCTGGCGGCGCAGTTGCCGCGTCCGCGCGCCATCGTGATGGCGTCGGCGCACTGGCTCACCCACCAGCCGGCCGTGGGTGGCCACCCGCGGCCGCCCACCATCCACGACTTCGGCGGTTTCCCGCAGGCGCTGTTCGACCTGCAGTACCCGGCGCCGGGCGAGCCTGCCCTGGCCGCTGACATCGCCGCGCGCCTGGACGCTGCCGGGCTGCGCAGCGCCATCGACGCGCGGCGTGGCCTGGACCACGGCGCCTGGGTGCCGCTGCGCTTCCTGTACCCGCAGGCCGACATCCCGGTGGTGCCGCTGGCCATCCAGCCGCTGCTGGGGCCGGCCCACCAGTTCGCGCTGGGCCGTGCGCTGGCGCCGCTGCGCGAGCAGGGCGTGCTGCTGGTCGGCTCGGGCAGCATCACCCACAACCTGCACGACTGGGGCAGCTACCAGGACGGCAAGGACGCGCCCTACGTGCGGCCCTTCATCGACTGGGTGGAGCAGCGCCTGCAGGCCGACGACAGTGCCGCGTTGCTGGATTACCGGGCGCGCGCACCGCATGCGGTGCAGGCCCATCCCACCGACGAGCACCTGCAGCCGCTGCACTTTGCGATGGGCGCGGCCGGTGGCGACGCGCTGGGTGCGCAGCGCATCGACGCGGGCATCGACGCCGGGTTCCTGGCGATGGACATCTATCGCTTCGACGGCGCCGCGGCATGAGCGCGCTGCATGCCGTGGTGCGGCCGGCCACCGGCGCGGCGCAGGGGCTGGTGGTGCTGTTGCATGGCGTGGGCAGCAACGAGCGTTCGCTGCTCGGGCTTGCACAGGGGCTGGACCCGCGCCTGCAGGTGGCGCTGCCGCGCGCGCCGCTGGCGTTCGGGCCGGATGCGTTCGGCTGGTTCAGCGTGCGGTTCGGCGCGCAGGGGCCGGTGATCGATCCCGGCCAGGCCGAGGCCAGCCGGCAGTTGCTGATCGACTACGTGCGCCGGCTGCAGGCGCAACAGGGCGTGGATGCCGCGCACACGCTGGTGGCCGGTTTCAGCCAGGGCGGCATCATGAGTGCCGGCGTGGCCCTCACCGCACCGCGGGTGGCGCAGCGGTTTGCGGTCCTCTCCGGCCGCATCCTGCCCGAGATCGCCGCGCACATTCCGGCCGACATCGCCGCGCACGGCGTGCAGGGATTGATCCTGCATGGAAAACAGGACAGCAAGCTGCCGTTCGCGCTGGCCACCGCGGCATCGGCGCGGCTGCAGGCGCTGGGCGTGGCGCATGCGTTGCACGGCTACCCGGCCGATCACACGCTGACCCCGGCGATGCAGGCCGATTTCCACGCCTGGAGCGCACGCCAGCTGCTGGCGGCGGCGTGATCCGGCGCGTTCCCGGCATTCGCGTGGGCGGGAGGGTGTGGTAGTTTTTTTGCAGTTTCCGGCGCCGGCTGCCTGCAGCCTCCCCTCGCGCCGCCACTGGAAAATGCATGCATACCATTGAAGTCGTACTGGCGATGCTGGTGGCCGTGGTGGCCAGCGGCTACCTGGTCCGGGTGTTGCCCCTGTCCTTGCCGCTGCCGCTGGTGCAGATCGGGCTTGGCGCGGTGATTGCCGGGGTGTTCAACCGTGGCCACGCACTCGAGCCGGAGATGTTCTTCCTGCTGTTCCTGCCGCCGCTGCTGTTCCTCGATGGTTGGCGCATCCCCAAGCAAGGCCTGTTCCGCGACAAGGGCGTGATCCTGGAGCTGGCGTTCGGGCTGGTGGTGTTCACCGTGATCGGCGCCGGCTTCCTGATCCACTGGATGATTCCGGTGATGCCGCTGGCGGTGGCCTTCGCGCTGGCCGCGATCATCTCCCCGACCGACCCGGTCGCGGTGAGTTCGATCGCCTCGCGCGCCCCCATCCCCAAGCGGTTGATGCACATCCTGGAGGGCGAGTCGTTGTTGAACGATGCCTCCGGCCTGGTCTGTTTCCGCTTCGCGGTGGCGGCCGTGATGACCGGCAGTTTCTCGCTGGCCACCGCCTCGATGACCTTCCTGTGGGTAGCCCTGGCCGGCCTGGCGATCGGCGTGGCGGTCACCTTGGGCGTGTCCACCTTCCAGCGCTGGCTGTGGCGGCGCTTCGGCGAAGAACCGGGCGCGGCGCTGCTGGTCAACCTGCTGATCCCGTTCGCGGCCTACCTGCTGGCCGAAGAAGCCAATGCCTCGGGCATCCTCTCGGCGGTGGCCGCCGGCATCACCATGAGCTACGTCGAACTGACCGGCCGCGTGTCGGGCAGCATGCGCGTGCAGCGCGCGGCGGTGTGGGGGATGCTGCAGTTCAGCTTCAACGGCATCATGTTCGTGCTGCTCGGCGAACAGCTGCCGGGCATCGTCGACCGCGCGATCACCACCGTCAGCGAGAGCGGGCACCACAGCGCGTGGTGGCTGCTGGTGTACGTGGTGGTGATCAACCTGGCGCTGGTGCTGCTGCGCCTGGCCTGGGTGTGGCTGTCGCTGCGCTGGAGCGTGCTGCGCGCACGCCATCGCGGCGAGGTCCGGCAAGGCACCTCGTGGCGGATCGTGGTGGCCACCTCGGTGGCCGGCGTACGCGGCGCGATCACCCTGGCCGGCGTGCTCACGCTGCCGTTGTTCCTGCCCGATGGCAGCGCGTTCCCCGCACGCGACCTGGTGATCTTCCTGGCGGCGGCGGTGATCCTGTTCTCGCTGGTGGGGGCAAGCGTTGCCCTGCCGCGCCTGCTCAAGGGGCTGGAATTGCCGGCCGATTCGGGCGAACGCAAGGCCGAGGACCTGGCCCGGCGGCTGGCCTCCAAGGCGGCACTGGCCGGGGTGGAGCGCATGCGCCAGCAGCTGGTGCAGAACCAGACCACCGAGAACGTGCAGCTGTACAACGACGCCGCCTCGCGGGTGAGCCTGCTGTACCAGCGCAATCTTGAAAAGGACGATGGCCCGGATGCGGACCCGGAGAAGGTGCAGCGCATGGAACAGGGCTATCGCCAGCTGCGCGGGGCCGGGCTCACCGCCGAACGCGAGGAGCTGTTCCGGCTGACCCGGCGCGGCACGATTTCCGACGAGGTCTCGCGCAAGCTGATCCGCAACCTGGACCTGCTGGAAACGCGCCAGCGCGATTGAAATTACGCCCGCGTCCGCGCCTGGACCGCGTACAGCCACCCCACGGGTGGCTGCGTTCCGGGCCGGGCATGCGCCGGGCATCCGGCATCGCGCCAGTCGCCCGGCATCGCGGCAGCCACCCATGGGGTGGCGCCACGCAGGGGCCTTGGATCAGGCGTCCGGCTTCTGGTCCAGGTAATACGCCACCACGGTGCCCTTGATCTTGATGGTCATCGGGTTGCCACGGCGGTCGCGGGCCTTGCCGGCCTGCACGCGGATCCAGCCTTCGCTGACCGAATATTCTTCGACGTTGTCGCGCTCGACCTCGTTGAAGCGGATGCCGACCCCGCGCTCCAGGGCGGCGGCGTCATGGAAGGGGCTGGTCGGGTTGATCGCCAGGTGGTCGGGAGGGGTATCGCTCATGGTCAGTCAGTTGTGATGGCCAACACGGCCATCTTCCAGGCGCACAGGATAAACCGCGGCGCGCCCGGCGCCGAATTTCGCTTCCTGACAACGCCGCTGCACGGCAGAATGCCCGCCTGCCTCAAGGAACTACCCGCCATGCCTGACAACAGCGACTATTTCGACTTCGAAGAAGACGAGCGCGATTTCGACGAAGACGATTTCGAGGCGCGGATCTGGAATCTGTTCGTGTTGATCAACCCCGGCGACGAGGAGCTGGGCCTGCAGCAGTTCAACCGCTGGCGCGAGGCGGTGCTGGAGGCGGGCGAGGAGATCGACGAGGACGCCGACTGGCTGCCGCCGCTGATGGCGGCGATCGCCTGGCAGTCCGGTTTCGAGGTGGATCGCGGCGATGCCGATGCCCTGATGTCGGCGGTCAACGAGCTGTCCGCGCGCTGGAACCTGCAGCTGGACTGGGGCGGCGACCTCGACGACGAGGACTTCGCGGCCCGCGTCGATGCGCCGGTGCTGATGGCGACCGCCTACGACCGCCTGCGCGAGCACAACTATTCGCTGTGGAGCGTGGACACCGGCAACGGTGGCCTGGCCGGGTGGATGGCGCTCAGCCGTGACGACGACGCCATGCTGGCGCTGTGCTCGCTGCTGGGCGTGGAAGTGCGGCCGGGCAGCGACCCGTTCTGAAGACGCCACCGGTAGCGCCGACCGTTGGTCGGCGGCTCCGGGCATCCGGCGGCCACGACCCCTGACTGCAGGTGCCGGCCAACGGCCGGCAGGCAGCGTGCGCTGACAGGTTGATGAGGTTGCCGGCCAACGGCCGGCAGGCAGCGTGCGCTGACAGGTTGCTGAGGTTGCCGGCCAACGGCCGGCACTACGTTTGGTATTGCGTGCGCGCGTTGGCGATGACCGCTTTGACCAGCGCCCGATCGGTGTGGCGCGAAATGGCGTGCGCGCCCAGTGCGATCGCCTGCGCACGCAGCGGCGCGGGCACGTCGTAGTGGGCCCCACTGGGGCGGTTCTGGAACGCCCGCCGGGGAATCCCGAGCTGCGCCGCCATGGCGTGCAGCTCGGGCAGGGTGTCGGCCATCAGATGCGCCCAGCGCTCGCCGCGCCAGGGGTGGACCGCATCGTCGATATAGACCGTCACCGGGTGGCCGTGGCTCAGGCCTGCGGCTTGTCGTCGCTGGCGGCCGGCGTGGCGTCGGCAGCGACCGCGGCCTCGGCCGGCTCCACGACCTGCGCGTCTTCGGCGGTGGCATCGGCGTCGCCTTCGTCGCCGTCCTCACCTTCCACGCCCTCGAACTCGGACACCAACTGGGCCAGGTATTCGTCGGCGGTCTTGCCTTCGTCGGCGGCAAGGTCATCGATCAGCTGCTGCAGCTGGGTCGAGTATTCCAGGTTGACCTTGCGGCCTTCCTTCTCCTGCACGTTGGACAGGTGCTTGAGCATGGCCAGCATCGGCACCGGGTTGTCGGCGTTGCCCATGGTCTGGCCGCCGATGGCCAGCAGCCATTCGGTGCCCTGCAGGCCGATCGCGGCCACGACCTGGCCCTCTTCGTTGGTCAGCACGGCATGGTTCTGCACCGGCTGCTGGGCGTTGAGGCGGTTGATCGGGCGCTTGGGCTGCAGCTTCTTGCGCTTGTCGCGCTTGGCCTTGGACTGCTTGGACATGGTGGCGTCTATCTACACAGGGAAAGACCGCCATTGTAATGGGGGTTGGCCATTGCCGTCGGCACGGGTGGCAATGGGGCGGTCGCGGCCAGGGTCGCCTCGACGAAGCGGGGGAACGACGGCCGCGGCTGGGTCGCGTCCCGCCCGCCCGCCGGTGTTCCGCCCACGCCCGGGAAACGCATGACCTGCAACGACATGGCGCCCGGATGCGGCCGCTGCGCTGACGATCCAGGTGCAGTCGGCCTGGGCGCGACCCTGCCAAGGCGGCGCGCGCGTCGCCCCGTCGGGCGCGCGTCCGAGCGTCCGCGCAACCGCATGGCCGACCACCGACCACCCCGTACCGCTCAGGGCGTGGTCGGCGGTGCCTGGGCGGCCTGGATGTCGGCGTCGGCGGCGGTGGGCGACAGCGCCAGCTCCTGGCCGGCACCGGCCAGCGCGGCGGCTTCGGCGGCCTTGGTCATCACCACGATGCTGATCCGGCGGTTGATCGGGTTGTCCGGCTGGGCCTTGTCGAACAGCACCGAGGAAGACAGGCCGACCACGCGGGTCACCTTGTCCTCGGTCATGCCGCCGTCGAGCAGTGCACGGCGGGCGGCGTTGGCGCGGTCGGCGCTGAGCTCCCAGTTGCTGTAGCCGTGCACGGCGTTGTACGCGGTGGTGTCGGTGTGGCCGGTGATGCTGATCCGGTTCGGCACGTGATTGATGAACTGCGACAGCTCGCGCAGGATGTCGCGCGTATACGGCTTGAGCGCGGCACTGCCCATGTCGAACATCGGCCGGTTCTGCTTGTCCACGATCTGGATGCGCAGGCCTTCCGGGGTGAGGTCCAGCAGCAGCTGGTCCTTGAACGGTTCCAGGGCCTGGCTCTTGCTGATCGCCTCCTGAAGTTCCTTCATCAGCGCTTCCAGCTGCTGCTTGTCGCGCGCCTGCTGGTCCACCGGCTGCGGCACCGCTTCCTGCTTGTTCTGGAAGGGGTCGTTGCTGTTGCCACGGGAGATGTCGGTCGCCCCGCCCAGCTTGATCATCGACGTACTGGCGCCGCCCGGGCCAGCCATGCCGGGGGCCGGGGTCGAACTCTGCCCGGCCAGCGGGCTGGGGTTGCGGAAGTACTCGGAAATGGCCGCGCGCTCGGGCTTGGTGGTGGCCGCCATCAGCCACAGCACCAGGAAGAAGGCCATCATCGCGGTCACGAAGTCGGCGTAGGCGACCTTCCACGCGCCGCCATGGTGGGCGGCATGGCCGGCCTTGCGGACCCGGCGGACGATGACGGTGGGTTTGTTCTCGGCCATGGCGGTGCCTTACTTGACCGTCTTGAGGTGCTGTTCGAACTCGCTGAAGCCCGGGCGCACGTTGGATGGCAGGGTCTTGCGCGCGAATTCGAGGGCGATCTTCGGGTTGTAGCCGCGCAGGCAGGCCAACAGCGCCGTCTTCACCGACTCGTAGATGCGGCTGTCCTGCTCGGCACGTGCTTCCACCGCGGCCGCCAGCGGGCTGACGAAACCGTAGGCCAGCAGGATGCCGAGGAAGGTGCCGACCAGCGCGCCGGCCACGTGGGCGCCGACTTCGGTGATCTCACCGCCGATCGAGCCCATGGTGATCACGATGCCCAGCACCGCGGCCACGATGCCGAAGCCGGGCAGTCCATCGGACACCTTGTTGAGCACCGCCGAGGGCTGCATCGCTTCGGCGTGGTGCTTTTCCAGCTCCAGCTCCAGCAACGGCTCCAGCTCGTGCGGCTCGATGTTGCTGCCGATCATCAGGCGCAGGCAGTCGGTGATGAAGTCGACCAGGTGGTGGTCGGCCTGCACCTTGGGGTAGTTGGCGAAGATGCTGCTTTCGGCCGGGCGCTCGACGTGGTCTTCCAGCGCCATGAAGCCCTCGCGGCGGGCCTTGTTGAGCAGTTCGTAGAGCAGGCTCAGGACGTCGATGTAATCCTGCTGCTTGTAGGCCGGGCCCTTGAACACGCCCACGGTGGCCTGCAGGGTCTGCTTGACGGTCTTGATCGGAGTGCCGACCAGGAACGCGCCCAGTGCCGCCCCCCCGATGATGACCAGTTCGTACGGCTGCCACAGGGCGGCCAGCTTGCCGTGCGCGCCGATATAGCCGCCCAGCACGCTGATGATGACGACGAGGAATCCAACGAAGATGAGCATGGGCCGACGCGGAGGGAGTAGGGGATACCTCTCCTTGTCGGCCCGGATTCAGGTTTTCTGAAGGGGGCCGTTCGCTCAACGTCACACTTTTGCCCCCCGGGCCGCGCGGGCCGACGGCCCGCACTTGCCCGCCTGGGGGGCCTGGCCGGTTCACACCGCCGGGCTCAGCCGGCCGGTTGGGCCTCGGCGCCGCCGCGCTGCAGCGGGTCCGGATAGGCCTGGCCATTGGCGGTGAACGCCAGCGAGACCGAATTCAGGCAATGCCGCTCGTGGGTCGGCGGCGGGCCATCGGGAAACACATGGCCGAGATGGCTGTCACACCGCGCGCAAACGATTTCGGTACGGATCATGCCGTGGCTGATGTCGCGGATCTCGCGCACGTGGGCCGGGTCGAACGGGGCAAAGAAGCTCGGCCAGCCGGTGCCGGAGTCGAACTTGGTGCTGGAACGGAACAGCGGCAGCCCGCACAGGCGGCAGCCGTAGACGCCGTCCTGCTTGTTGTCCAGGAAGACGCCGCAGAACGGGGCTTCGGTGCCGTGCTGGAGCAGCACGCGGCGCTCATCGGCGCTCAGGCCGGCTTCCAGGGCCTGGCGCTGGGCGTCGCTGGGGGGGGAGAGATCGAAGGCGGTCATGGCGGTTCCTCGCGGGGGTGGGTTCAAGATTGGGTCGGCGGCGGGTGCTTCAACCCGGGCGGTGTGGATCGGCGTTGTTCATGGTGCTGATACCCGCGTGGGTGCAAGGTGGAGCCCTGATTCCCGCTGGAGCACGCCATGTCCCGCCACCCCTGCCTCGCCGTCGCGCTGCTGGTGCTGTTGCCGGCGGCGGCCATGGCGCAGATCGGCCCGCCGCCGAGCCCGACCAAAACCCGCCCGGTGGTGGTCTCCCAGCCTGCCCCGACGCCGCTGCCCACGCCGGTGCGTCCGGCCCCGGCCGACAGCCTGTCCGGGCAGATGGCGCCGGTGAAGTCCGACAGCCAGGTCCAGCAGCAGCTGCGCACCCACCCGATCCAGGCCCAGGGCGACGGGCCGGCGCAACCGATCCAGGGCCCGACCCTGCAGCCCAAGGTGTACGACCGCCACGGCCGCATCATTCCCGGCGCCAGGCAGGTCGGCCCCAACCGCGTGCTGGATACGCGCACCGGCAAGTATTACGACGCCATCCCCAGCGGCAACGGCCAGCAGATCAAGCCGTAAATTCTGGTGGGGTCGATCCCGGGTCGACGGCACGGGGTGCTGCATGGATGGACGGCAGGGCGACCTTGAACGCAGGTGCCGTGCGCAGCACGCGCGTCACCTCGTTCGGCCTCATCCGTTCGTCGGCGCGTAACACGGTCGGCAGTTGGCCAGGCTTGCGACATCAGGCCTGTCTCGCGCCATCACCTGTGCCTCGTACGATCACCTCTGTCCCGCAGCGTGACTCTGTCCCGCGACGCGCGGTCGACTGCGCGTGGACATGCGGCGAGCGCTGCCCGCATGTGCATGTGCATGTGCATGAGTACAAGCACAGCGCCGCCTCCATGAACGCCCCACAACCAGGCCACGCAGTCATCTCCATCAACGATGCCGCTCACTGTTTTTTCGCCTGCGATTAACCGTTTTTCCCGGACCCTGTACGTGCGCCGGAACGCGGCGTATTCCAAGGTTTTTCCGAAGAGTGCAATCATGACCAACCAGCAGAACCAGAAGGGCGGCAAAATGCCGCAGCAGGAACAGCAGGGCAGTCAGCAGCACCAGAAGGCCGGCCAGCAGAACCAGCAGCAGTGGGACCAGCAGAACCAGAAAGGCAAACAGCCCGACCAGCAGCGTCACCCCGACTCCAAGCAACAGCGCTGACGCGCGCGAGGCATGATCGAAGGCGGTGCGCGCAAGCGCGCCGCCTTTTGCATTCCCGGCTCAGTCCGGGATCGGCAGGGTCAGCGTTTCCTTGACCTCTTCCATCACGATGTAGCTCTTGGATTCGCGCACATGCGGCAGGGTCAGCAGGGTGCTGCCGAGCAGCTTGCGGTAGGAGGCCATCTCGCTGATGCGCGCCTTGAGCAGGTAATCGAAATCGCCCGAGACCAGGTGGCATTCCAGCACGTTGGGCAGCTTCAACGCGGCGCGCCGGAACTCCTCGAAGATGTCGCCGGACTTGTAGGCCAGGCTGATCTCCACGAAGACCAGCAGGCTGGCCTTGAGGTAGTGAGGATCGAGCTTGGCGTAGTAGCCGGTGATCGCCCCGTCGCGCTCCAGCCGGCGCACGCGCTCGGTGCAGGGCGTGGTCGACAGCCCCACCCGCTCGCCCAGTTCCGTGAAGGAAATGCGGCCCTCGGCCTGCAGGATGCGCAGGATCTTGCGGTCGATCTTGTCCAGTTCGCGGGGGCGTACGGCCATGGGCGTCATCCAGGCATGGGGGTTGGCGAGACAATACCCTGCAAGCAATCCTAAAAACAGGAGAAATGCTTGGTTTGGCCGGAATATACTTGCCCAATTATGGTCCCGGCACGCGCCAGTGCAGGGAATGATCGGGTTGGAGAAGCAGCATGCGCGTTCTAGTCCTTGGCAGCGGCGTCATCGGCACCACCAGTGCCTGGTACCTGCGGCAGGCCGGGTTTGAAGTCACGGTCGTGGACCGCCAGCCCGGTCCGGCGCTGGAAACCAGTTTCGCCAACGCCGGCCAGCTGTCGTTCGGCTACACCTCGCCGTGGGCCGCCCCGGGCGTGCCGCTGAAGGCGGTCAAATGGCTGTTCTCCGAGCACGCGCCGCTGGCGATCCGACCCGGCCTGGATTGGCGCCAGTACGCGTGGCTGGCGGAGATGCTGCGCAACTGCACCCACGAGCGCTACGCGATCAACAAGGCGCGCATGGTGCGGATGTCCGAGTACAGCCGCGACTGCCTGAACGAACTGCGCCGTGAGACCGGCATCGAATTCGAAGGGCGCGACCTGGGCACCACCCAGCTGTTCCGCACCCAGCAGCAGTTGGATGCCTCCGCACAGGACATCGAGGTGCTGGCGCAGTACGGGGTGCCCTACAAGGTGCTCGACCGCGAGGGCATCATCGCCCACGAACCGGCCTTGGCCGGCGTGGCCGACACGCTCGTCGGCGCGCTGTGGCTGCCGCGCGACCAGACCGGCGACTGCCAGCTGTTCACCCTTCGCCTGGCGCAGATGTGCGTGGACGCCGGGGTCGAGTTCCGCTTCGACCAGGACATCGCCGGCCTGCAGACCGACGGCGACCGCATTACCGGCGTGCGCATCGACGGCACGCTGGAAACCGCCGACCGCTACGTGGTCGCACTCGGCAGCTATTCGCCGTCGCTGGTGGACCCGCTCGGCCTGCGCCTGCCGGTGTACCCGCTCAAGGGGTATTCGCTGACCCTGCCGATCACCAACGCGGCGATGGCCCCGACCTCGACCATCCTGGACGAGAGCTACAAGGTGGCCGTGACCCGCTTCGACGACCGCATCCGCGTCGGTGGCATGGCCGAAGTGGGCGGGTTCGACCTGTCACTGTCGCCGCGCCGCCGCGCCACCCTGGAAAAGGTGGTCGGCGACCTGTACCCGCATGGCGGCGACCTGTCGCGCGCCGAGTTCTGGACCGGGCTGCGCCCGGCCACCCCGGATGGCACGCCGGTGATCGGCGCCACCCCGTACCGCAACCTGTTCCTCAACACCGGCCACGGCACGCTGGGCTGGACCATGGCCTGCGGTTCGGGCCGTTACCTGGCCGACCTGATGAGCGCGCGCCAGCCGCAGATCAGCACCGAAGGTCTGGATATCTTCCGTTACGGCCATGCCGCCGCATCCGTTGTTCATAGTGAGCCCAAAGCATGCGCCCAGCCCGCGCGTTGATCGACCTGGACGCGTTGCGCGCCAATTTCCGCCTCGCCCGTGAACTCGGTGGCGGTCGCAAGACCCTGGCCGCGATCAAGGCCGATGCCTACGGCCATGGCGCCATCGACTGCGCGCGCGCGCTGCAGGGCGAGGCCGATGCGTTCGGCGTGGCCTGCATCGAAGAAGCGCTGGAACTGCGCCAGGCCGGCATCACCACGCCCATCGTGCTGCTGGAAGGGTTCTTCGACGCCGACGAATTGCCCCTGATCGTGCAGCACGATCTGTGGTTCGCAGTGGGCACGCCGTGGCAGGTGGAGGCGGTGGCGGCGTTCCAGACCACCGCGACGCTGCGGATCTGGCTGAAACTGGACAGCGGCATGCACCGGCTGGGGCTGTCGCCGGCGGACTTCCGCGCCGCGCATGCGCGCCTGTCCGCGCTGCCGCAGGTGGGGCCGATGGTGCTGATGAGCCACATGGCACGCGCCGACGAACTGGACAGCCCGCGCACGCGCGAGCAGGCCGAGCTGTTCGCCGCCACGATCGCGGGCCTGGCCGGCGAGACCAGCCTGTGCAACTCGCCGGCCCTGCTGGGCTGGCCGGACGTGCGCAGTGACTGGGTGCGTCCGGGCCTGATGCTGTATGGCGCCAACCCGCTGCCCGGGCACCCGGAACTGAGTGCGCGGCTGCGCCCGGTGATGACGATGCAGTCGACGATCTTCGCGGTGCGTGAGATCGGGGTCGGCGAACCGGTCGGCTATGGGGCGCGCTTCGTCGCCGAACGTCCCACCCGGGTCGGGGTGGTGGCGCTGGGCTAT
The DNA here is from genome assembly GCF_056397365.1 of Stenotrophomonas sp. 05N37. Classification (NCBI taxonomy): domain Bacteria; kingdom Pseudomonadati; phylum Pseudomonadota; class Gammaproteobacteria; order Lysobacterales; family Lysobacteraceae; genus Stenotrophomonas; species Stenotrophomonas sp. 05N37. Next base: position 158,894 of record NZ_JBFTNG010000003.1, read on the forward strand.
GCCGATGGGTATCCGCAGTTCGCCCCGAACGGCACGCCGGTGGTGATCGACGGGCAGCCGGGCCGCCTGATCGGGCGGGTCTCGATGGACATGCTGACCGTGGACCTTACCGACCTGCCGCAGGCCGGGCTGGGCAGCCGCGTCACCCTGTGGGGCGACGCGCCGCGGCTGGACGTGCTGGCGCCGCTATGCGGGGTGAGTGCCTACCAGCTGCCCTGCGCGGTGAAGCGGGTCCCGCACGCGCTGCTGGGCGCCTGAGGGCGCCTGCGCGGCCCTGACGCGCCTGGCAGCCCCGGGCGGAGACAGCGCCCGATCCGCGCCGCCCGTCGGCGCCCACGCCAGCACCTGACGGCCTCAGTTGCTGGCCGTCGCCTGCGCACGCAGGTCGCGGCGGACCCAGTCGTCCAGCAGCCGCTTCTCATAGCGCAGCGGATCGGTATCGCTCTGCATCCCGATGTTGTGCAGGTAGCCGTTGTCGACCAGCTTGCGCTCGCCTTCGCCCAGCACCCGGCCCTGGGCGTCCTTGAGCGTGTAGGTCAGCGTGATCCGCGGCGGGTACACATCGCGCAGGATCCGGATGTCGTTGCCGCGCGGTCCGTGCCAGGGCTCGTAATCGCCGGCGCGCTTGATATCGGTAAAGGTCACGGCCAGCTGCTGGCCCGGCTGCAGCTGCTTGCCGGCCGAGGTGCGCACGTACTGCGCCAGCTGCTGCACCCAGTTGCCGCGCTCGGCCTCGAAGCGGTTGTTGCTGGCGCGGATCTCGGTGAACTGGGCCGGATCGGTCCAATTGACCTGTACCGGACCCTCCCCGCTCAGGGCCCGGGGGGCATCGGCGGCGGTTACCGAGCGCGGTCCGGCCGCCGCGGTCGTACCGACCAGCAGCAGGCAGGCCAGGGCACCGGCCATCCAGGGAGTGCGGTTCATGGGGATTCCTCGGTCGCGATCACGGATGGGATCGAGGCCGAGTGTGATCCCGATGCTCCGGCGGGACAATCGCCGGCGGCGCCGCCGGTCGGCCCGGTTGGCGCGAATTCACCCAGGTCAATCCCACCCATGGCGCTTGACGCTACGAATACGCGCTCTGGAAGATGCTGTGTCTCTCCGTTTCGCCGATTGCCCCATTGACGCCCTTGTCCAGCCTGCCCGCTTCCACGCTTGAACGACCTCCCTTCATGGCGCCTGCATCCGATCCTGGCATGTACCGCAGCATGCTGGAGCAGATGAATGCCGGCTTCTGCGTGATCGAGGTGCTGTTCGAGCAGGAACAGGCGGTGGACTACCGCTTCCTGGAGGTCAACGACGCCTTCGAACGCAACACCGGCCTGGTGGGGGCACCGGGCCAGCAGGTGAGCGTCATGGTGCCGGGGCATGAGAGCGACTGGTTCCGCCTCTACGGGCAGGTCGCCCTGACCGGCCAACCGCAGCAGTTCGAGCTGGAGGCCCGCGCCTTGGGGCGCTGGTATTCGGTGGAGGCGGTGCGGGTGGGCGAGCCGGGCGACCACCGCGTCGCCGTTGTGTTCTTCGACATCTCCAGCCGCAAGCAGATCGAAGTGGAACTGGCCGAGAGCGAGGCGCGCTTCAGCGCGCTGGCCGATGGCCTGCCGATGCCGGTGTGGGTGCTCGACGAGCGCGGCCATGCCCGTTTCGTCAACAGCGCTTTCACCGAATTCTTCGGCGGCGATGAACGGGTGCCCGAAGACGTCTGGCGTGGCCTGGTGCATCCCGACGATGCCTCGGTGTTCGACTACGAACTGCAGGAAGCCCTGAAGGCGCAGCGCTCCATGCATGCGCTGGTGCGTGGCCGTCGTGCCGATGGCCAGTGGCGCTGGCTGGAAATGAACGCGCGCCCGCGTTTCTCGCGGATGGGCCGGTTCATCGGCCTGGCCGGCAGCAGCCCGGACGTGACCGAACGCCGCGAAATCGAAATGGCGCGCGAGGAACTGTTGCAGTCCGAGCGCGCCGCGCGCAGTGCCGCCGAAAACATGGCGCGGCTGAAGGACGAGTTCCTGGCCACGCTGTCGCACGAGCTGCGCACCCCGCTCACCACCATCCTGGGCTGGAGCGAGCTGCTGCTGCAGCGCGTGGACGACACCAGCCCGCTGTTCAAGGGCCTGGGCGTGATCGCCAACAGCGCGATGGCGCAGAAGCGGTTGATCTCGGACATGCTCGACCTGAGCAGCATGCTGCTGGGCAAGGTGCAGCTGGAAGTGGAAGTGCTGGACCTGCGCGTGCAGCTCACCGAAGCGATGCGCGCCCAGGAACTGGTCGCCGAAGGCAAGGCGCTGCAGATGCGCCTGGACCTGCCCGAGACGCCGGCCCTGGTGCTCGGCGATGCCACGCGCCTGCAGCAGGTGCTGTGGAACCTGCTCTCCAATGCCATCAAGTTCACCCCGGCCGAAGGCACCGTGGCCGTCACCCTTCGCGAGGATGGCGGCCACTGGTCGATCAGCGTGGCCGACACCGGCGACGGCATCGCCCCGGAATTCCTGCGCCATCTGTTCAGCCGGTTCCGCCAGGCCGACGGCACCACCACCCGCCGCCATGGCGGCCTCGGGCTGGGGCTGGCAATCGCCCAGCAACTGGTGGAGCTGCACGGCGGCGTGGTGTCGGCCAGCAGTGATGGCCATGGGCACGGCGCCACCTTCACCGTGCGCCTGCCGGGCTACCAGCCGCATGCCGATGGCCGGCCGCTGCGCGAAGTGTTCAGCGGCCCGATCAGCGAGCAGGTGATCGAGCCGTACCCGCTCAAGGGCCTGCGCCTGCTGGCGGTGGAAGACCAGCCCGAAGTGCTGGAGTACCTGCGCCGGTTGCTCGAGGAGCAAGGCGCCGAAGTCACCGCGGCCGCGTCGGCCGGCGAGGCGCTGGCGCTGCTGGACCAGGGCGGCCACGCGGGGATCGACGTACTGCTTACCGACATCGGCATGCCCGGCATGGATGGCTACGGCCTGGTGCGGACCCTGCGCGAGGATATCGGCGTGGAAGCGGCGGAACTGCCCGCCGTCGCGGTGACCGCACTGGCGCGCGCCGATGACCGCAAGCGCGCGCTGGCCTCCGGCTTCCAGGAGCACGTGGCCAAGCCCTATTCCGTGGCGCAGCTGGTGTCGGCGGTGCGCAGCGTGCTGGGCGGGCAGCGCCGCTGACCGTCTCCCGATCCGAATCGCGCGTGCCGCTCACCCCCGGGTGGGTGGCCACGCATGTTCATGCCAGAGGAGTCCCTCATGTCCCGTTACGCCCCGCACATCCACACCGATCCGGCTGAAATCGCCGCGCTGGAGGCCTTGCTGCCCCAGCTGCACGGGCAGACCCGGGTGGAACTGACCCTCGACGACGGCAGCCGCGTGCTGGGCACGGTAGCGGTGCAGCCGACCCTCCAGCAGTATCGCGATGCCGACGAGAACGAAGGCAGCAACGGCCAGTTGCGGCTGGACGACCTGGATGCGCCGGTGCAGCAGCATCTGGTCTGGTTGGACCGGATCACGGCGATCCGGCAGTTGCCGCCAGTGGAATAGCCGGTTCTCCGGCGGGGTACCGGCCGATGGCCGGTACCTGCCGGGGGCCCTCAGTGCTGGAACACTTCCGGCTCGGCTTCGAAACGGCGCGCGTAGGCGCGTTCATCGGCTACCCGCGCCACCTCGTCGTCGGCCATGTCCGGCGCACCGTATACCGCATAGGCCACGCTGCCATCGGACTGCTTGCCCACCTGGTGCAGGCGGTAGCGCGAGTGCCCGCCGCCGGTGTCCTGCGGGTAGTGCACCGGGGGCTGGGCGCCCTCGATGTCCATTTCGCTGTTGTCCACCACGCCACCGACAAACAATGCACGCATGAGCCATCTCCATCGCAAGTGAGCCTCCACCCTGACGGTTGGGATGTTGGCAGGGGATCAACGCCGCGTTGAATAAACGCAAATCGGGGCACGGCGGGGGCGATCCGGGCGAACCGGTAGAATGGCGGTCTCTTTCAAGATGTGCCCCCCGATGGCTGCCCAGCACGACGCTCCCCTGGAAACCCTGTTCCTGCCGTTCGCCAGTGGCGTGCTGTCCTGGCCCGCCGGCCCCGTGTTGTTCCTGCGCGCCCGCGATGGCTGGCCGCTGCGCGAGCACGCCCAGCCGGGCCAACTGGTCTGCGAGCAGAGCTTCCGCCCGTTTGCCGACGCCCTGGAAGCCAATGGCTGGACCGTGCGCGACGAGCAGCAGCTGGCCGATGACCCCACCCGTTACGCAGTGGTGCTGGTGCTGCCACCGCGCCAGCGTGAAGAGGCCAAGGCCCTGTTCGCCCGCGCCGTGGCGCTGGCCGCCCCGGGCGGGATCGTGGTGGCCTGCCAGCACAACAACGAGGGCGCGCGCTCCGGCGAAGGCGACCTGCAGCAGCTGACCGGGCTGGGCGGCAAGCTCACCAAGAACCATTGCCGGGCCTACTGGACCGCGCCGCTGAACGGCCAGCACGACGCCGCGCTGGCGCAGCGCTGGGCCACCCTGGACGCACCCCGCGCGATCCTCGGCGGGCGCTTCCAGAGCCGACCGGGCATCTTTGCCTGGGATCGCATCGACCCGGCTTCGGCGCTGCTGGTGGAGCAGCTGCCGGCCGATCTGGCCGGGCGCGGTGCCGATCTCGGTGCCGGCTTCGGGTACCTGTCGGCCGAAGTGCTGGCGCGCTGCCCGGGCGTGACCGCGCTGGACCTGTACGAGGCCGAAGGCCGCGCGCTGGCGTTGGCCCGGGAAAACCTGGCCAGGCTCGACAAGCCGGCCACCCTGGCCTACCACTGGCAGGATGTCACTGCCGGGATCGAGGCCGAGTACGACTTCATCGTCACCAATCCGCCGTTCCACACCCCGTCGCGCGCCGACCGCCCCGACATCGGCCAGCGCTTCATCGCCGTGGCCGCGCAGGCGCTGCGCCCGGGCGGGCGGATGTGGCTGGTGGCCAACCGCCACCTGCCGTATGAGCAGATCCTCAACGAAAGCTTCGGCCAGGTCCGCGTGGCCGCCGAGCGCGATGGCTTCAAGCTGATCGAAGCGACCAAGGCCAGCAAGAGCGCCACCCCGGCCCGTGCCCCGCGCAGCACCGAGCCGAAGTGGGGCCGCGGAGGCCGCGCATGAAGCTGGTCAAGTTGTTGGCCAACCTGGGCTATGGCAGCCGCAAGCAGGTGCAGGGCATGTTCCGCGAGGGCCTGGTCACCGATGCCGAAGGCGAGGTGCTGTACGCCGACGACGTGGTCGCGCACGAGGCGATCCGGGTCGAGGGCGAGCCGCTGGACCCGCCGCAGGGGCTCACCCTGATGCTGCACAAGCCGCGCGGCTACACCTGTTCGACCAAGGACAAGGGCCGGTTGATCTACGACCTGCTGCCGCCGCGGTACCGCGACCGCGCGCCGGTGCTGTCCTCGGTGGGCCGCCTGGACCGCGACACCAGCGGCCTGCTGCTGATGACCGACGACGGCGCGCTGCTGCATCGCATCGTGTCGCCCAAGTCGCGCCTGGACAAGGCCTACGAGGTGACCCTGGCCGAGGACCTGCGCGGCGATGAGGCCGCACGCTTCGCCAGCGGCACGCTGCTGCTGGAATCCGACGACAAGCCGCTGTTGCCGGCCGAGCTGGAGGTGCGGTCGCCGCGCGAGGCCGAGCTGGTGCTGCACGAAGGGCGTTACCACCAGGTGCGGCGCATGTTCGCGGCGGTCGGCAACCACGTCGAGGCGCTGCACCGCAGCCGCGTCGGCGGGCTGACCCTGGGCGGGCTGGGCGAAGGCCAGTGGCGCATGCTCGACGCGGCCGACCTGGACACACTGTTCAACGTGCCATGAGTGCGATCGCGGCGCTGCCGTTCCTGCCTGACGCGGTCATCTTCGACATGGATGGCCTGATGATCGACAGCGAGCGGGTGTCGATCGCGTGCTGGAGCCAGGCCGCGCAGGAACTGGGGCTGCCCATCGAGGATGGCTTCTGGCTGCGCCTGGTCGGGCTGGGTGATCGCGACTGCGAGCGCCTGTTGCTGCAGCACATCGAGGCCGGGCAGGTGGCGGCGTTGTTCGCGCGCTGCCATGACCTGTACGAAGCACGCACGCATGCCGGGCTGCCGTTGCGGCCGGGCATCCTGGAACTTCTGCAGTTGTTGCGCGAGCACGACATCCCGCGCGCGGTGGCCACCTCGACCCGGCAGCCGCGCGCCTCGCGCAAGCTGGCGGCGTCCGGGTTGCTGGCGTTCTTCGACGTGGTGGTGACCAGCAGCGACGTGGCCCACCCCAAGCCGGCGCCGGACATCTACCTGCTGGCCGCGCGGAAGCTGGGCAAGGAGCCGGCGCGCTGCCTGGCGCTGGAGGATTCGCCGGCGGGTATCCGCGCAGCGGTCGGCGCGGGCATGACCGCGATCCAGGTCCCCGACCTGGTGCACCCCGACGAGGACCTGCGCGCGCTCGGCCACCGCATCGTCGGTTCGCTGGTGGACGCGCACGCATTGCTGCTGCCGCACCTACGGTAGAGCCGAGCCACGCTCGGCTGCTCTTCGTGCCGGCAACATGACCGCCTGACCAACGCCGCCTGACCAACGGCGCCTGACCAACGGCGTCGGACCAAGGGCGTCGGACCCAGGGCGTCGGGCAGGTGCCATGCCGGCAACCGCGACGGCGCTTTGATGGGTGTTGCCTTCGGACGCGCACGCCGCGCTGCGCGCGGTTGCCGAGCATGGCTCGGCACTACCGGTCATGGGCGGTGCGGGATTGCCGGCGCGTCATCCGGTCATGGGCGGTGCGGGATTGCCGGCGCGTCATCCGGTCATGCGCGGTGCGGGATTGCCGGCGCGTCATCCGGTCATGCGCGGTGCGGGATTGCCGACGCGTCATCCGGTCATGCGCGGTGCGGGATTGCCGACGCGTCATCCGATCACGCGTGATGTGGCATTGCCGGCACGGCATCCGGCCATATGGCCTGATGCCACGTCGGTAGAGCCGAGCCATGCTCGGCTGCTCTCCGTTCCGACAACATGACCGCCGAACCCAAGGCGTCGGGCTGGTTCCATGCCGGCAACCCCGAGGGCGCTTTGATGGATGTTGCCTTCGGACGCGTATGCCGCGCTGCGCGCGGTTGCCGAGCATGGCTCGGCACTACCGGTCATGCGCGGAGTGAGATTGCGGCGCGTGATCCGGTCATGCGCGATGCGGGATTGCCGGCGCGTGATCCGGTCATGCGCGATGCGGGATTGCCGGCGCGTGATCCGGTCATGCGCGATGCGGGATTGCCGGCACGTGAACCGGTCATGCGTGATGCGGGATTGCCGGCGGGTGATCCTGTCATGCGTGATGCGTGATGCGAGATTGCCGGCGCGTGATCCGGTCATGCGTGGTGCGGGATTGCCGGCGGGTGATCCGGTCATGTGCGATGCGGGATTGCCGGCGCGTGATCCGGTCATGCGTGATGCGGGATTGCCGGCGCGTGATCCGGTCACGCGTGGTGCGGGATTGCCGGCGCGTCATCCGGTCACGCGTGATGTGGGATTGCCGGTACGGCATCCGGTCATGTGGCCTGATGCCACGTCGGTAGAGCCGAGCCATGCTCGGCTGCTCTTCGTTCCGGCACCATGAACGCCAGACCAAAGAAAAAAAGCCCGGCGCATTGGCCGGGCTTTCTCGTCACGGCATCAACCGCGCATCACACCCGGCCGAACACCAGCGCCGCGTTGGTGCCGCCGAAGCCGAAGCTGTTGGACATCACCGTGTTCAACTGCGCCTCCTGGCTGGCGCGCACGATCGGGAAACCTTCGACCAGCGGGTCGAGTTCGCCGATGTTCGCCGAGCCGGCGATGAAGCCGTCGCGCATCATCAGCAGGCAGTAGATCGCCTCGTGCACGCTTGCCGCGCCCAGCGAGTGGCCGGACAGGGCCTTGGTCGAGGACAACGGCGGGATCGATTCGCCGAACACTTCGCGCACCGCCTTCAGCTCGGTGACGTCGCCCAGCGGGGTCGAGGTGCCGTGCGTGTTGAGGTAGTCGATCGGGCCGGACAGGTTGGCCATGGCCATGTTCATGCAGCGCACCGCGCCTTCACCGGACGGGGCGACCATGTCGGCGCCGTCGGACGTGACGCCGTAGCCGACCAGTTCGGCGTAGATGCGCGCGCCACGGGCCACGGCGTGGTCGTAGTCTTCCAGCACCAGCATGCCGCCGCCGCCGGCGATGACGAAGCCGTCGCGGTCCTTGTCATACGGGCGCGAGGCCGAGGCCGGGGTCTCGTTGAAGCGGGTGGACAGCGCGCCCATGGCGTCGAACATCACGCTCATCGACCAGTGCAGGTCCTCACCACCGCCGGCGAACATCACGTCCTGGGCACCGTGGCGGATCAGGTCGGCGGCCGCGCCGATGCAGTGCGCGGAGGTCGCGCAGGCGGCGGACAGCGAGTAGCTCAGGCCCTTGATCTGGAACGCGGTGGCCAGGCACGCCGACACGGTCGAGCACATCGTGCGCGGCACCATGTACGGGCCGACCTTGCGCACGCCACGCGCGCGCAGGATGTCGGCCGATTCCACCTGCCACTGGCTGGAACCGCCGCCGGAACCGGCAATCAGGCCGGTGCGCGGGTTGGCGACCTGGCCCTCGTCCAGGCCGGCATCGGCGATCGCATCGCGCATGGCGATATAGGCGTACGCCGAGGCATCGCTCATGAAGCGCTTCACCTTGCGGTCGATCTGCGCGTCAAGGTCCAGTTCGATGTTGCCGCCGACGTGGCTGCGCAGGCCGGCTTCGGCGTGGTCGGGCAGGGTGCGGATGCCGGCACGGCCCTCACGCAGTGCGCTGGACACCGTGTCCAGATCGTTGCCCAGGCACGAGGTAATGCCCATTCCGGTAATGACGACGCGACGCATCAGAAGTTCTCGGTGGAGGTGAACAGACCTACGCGGAGGTCCTTGGCGGAATAGATTTCGCGGCCGTCCACCAGCATGCGGGCGTCGGCCTGGGCCATCACCAGCTTGCGGTTGATGACGCGGGTAATGTCGATTTCGTAGCTGACGAGCTTCGCTTCGGGCAACACCTGGCCGGTGAACTTCACTTCGCCACAGCCCAGGGCGCGGCCGCGGCCGGGGGCGCCGAGCCAGGTCAGGTAGAAGCCGGTGAGCTGCCACATGGCATCCAGGCCGAGGCAGCCGGGCATGACCGGGTCGCCGATGAAGTGGCAGCCGAAGAACCACAGGTCGGGGCGGATATCCAGTTCGGCGCGTACCAGTCCCTTGCCGTGGGGGCCGCCGTCGTCGCGGATGTCGGTGATGCGATCGAACATCAGCATCGGATCGTTGGGCAGGCGACCGCTGCCCGGGCCGAACAGTTCACCGCGGGCGCTGGCCAGCAGTTGTTCGCGCGAGAACGCGTGGAGACGAGTCATGGAAAGCGCAATCCTGAAGAAGTTGCCATCGGGTGAAGCCGGCCCTGGGGCGGCTGTGTTGCTGGGTTACAAGTGCGCAAGAGTGCAGAGGAAAAGTGATTCAATCAAACGTTTTAACCGTACGCTGGCGTAGTGTTTTCAGCTTGAAAAACGCATGTTGTTGTTATGAAAAGACCATACTCAGGCGTGTGGCTGTAATCTTGTTCATCTAGCAATCCGCTTCCAGGCCCGAGCCTTCCCGACGTGTCCGTTCTGCGCAAAATCATTCACGTGGACATGGACGCGTTCTACGCGTCGGTGGAGCAGCGCGACGATCCGTCGCTGCGCGGGCGTCCGGTGGTGGTGGCGTGGAAGGGCGCACGCTCGGTGGTGTGCGCGGCATCGTACGAGGCGCGGGTGTTCGGGATCCGGTCGGCGATGCCGGCGTTGCGCGCGGAGCGGCTGTGCCCGGACGCGGTGTTCGTGCCGCCGGACTTCGTGCGTTACAAGGCGGTGTCGCGGCAGGTGCGGGAGATTTTCCTGCGGCATACCGACCTGGTGGAGCCGCTGTCGCTGGACGAGGCGTACCTGGATGTGACGGTGCACAAGGGCGGGATGACGGTGGCGACGGAGATCGCGGAGATCATCCGGGCGCAGATCCGGGAGGAGACGCGGTTGACGGCGTCGGCGGGGATCGCACCGAACAAGTTCCTGGCCAAGATCGCCTCGGATTGGCGCAAGCCGGATGGTCAGTTCGTGGTGCCGCCGCATCGCGTGGAGCGCTTCCTGACGCCGCTGCCGGTCAATCGCGTGCCGGGCGTGGGCAAGGTGATGGAGGCCAAGCTGGCCGAGCTGGGGATCGCGACGGTGGGTGATCTGCGCGCGTTGCCGCTGGAGCAGCTGGAAGGGCGGTTCGGCAGTTTCGGTGCGCGGTTGTACCACCGCGCGCGGGGGATCGATGAGCGTGCGGTGGAGCCGGACCAGCCGGTGCAGTCGATTTCGTCGGAGGATACGTTCGCCGAGGATCTGCCGCTGGATGCACTGGACGCGGCAATCGTGGAGCTGGCGGGAAAGACGTGGCAGGCGACGCGGAAGACGGAGCGGGTGGGGCACACGGTGGTGCTGAAGTTGAAGACGTCGCAGTTCCGGATCATTACGCGGAGCTTTACGCCGGAGTCGCCGCCGGAGTCACTGGAAGAGTTGCGCGATATCGCGTTGGCGTTGCGGGCGCGGGTGGATCTGCCGGCGGAGACGCGCTATCGGTTGGTGGGGGTGGGGTTGGGGGGATTCCGGGAGCGTGAGGCGGTGAGCCAGCCGGGGTTGTTCGATCATCTTGATGACTGTTGAGCGTTGGGTGGCGTTTGAAGATCTACGTCAACGTCAACGTCAACTGCAACTGCAATAACGTCAAAAGCTGTGGTGTCCTTGTGCAGACGGTTTGGGCGGCGTGGGTGGGGCTGCGGGACACGCCGTGAATCCATCCCTGGAGGCTCGCGTGCGCCATCCATGGCGCACGACGGTCCCGCAGCCCCACCCACGCCACCCTTTGATACCGTGTCGGTGGGCTGGGGAAGTGCAACGGCTACTGCAACTGCAAGTGCAACTGCGACTGCGACTGCAACTGCGACTACAACTGCAACTGCAACTGCGACTGCAACTGCAACTGCAACTGCGACTGCGACTGCAACTGCAATTGTGACTGCGACTGCTAGGAGCAGCACCCTGTTTAGGGAGGCGGAATTTTTTTTCTAGTTGGGTTGCATTGGGATCGATCGCCGACCGTGCTTCATCATCTGGCGGTGGCATGAGCTGCGAACGATGGGGTGCCTCATCGCTGGCGGCAGTTTGCGCCGCAATCGGGTCGCATCCCGATTGATCGCCGATCGTGTTTCAACATGCGGTGATGGTTCGAGCTGCGAAAAGTGCGGCAGTTCTACATCGCTTCAATCCAACGTCACGGCCACTGCATTTCACCCTTGGCGACCTTCGCACTCACCTCCAACGAGCTGACGCCCTGGAGGGTGGGGTAGCGTTTCTTCATCGCGGCAATCAACGCATCGGCGTTGCGGCTGCGTGCGGTTTCTTCGTCGAAGGCGCGGATGTAGGCCGCTGTGAAATCGAGGGCGCTGCTGTCCAGTTTCGCGCCGCTGGCGTAGTGGCCAGGGATGACGCGGGTGGGCTTGAGGGCCTTGATGGTGGCGAGGGTGGCGAGCCACTTGGCATGCGACTGCGCGCTCTGGGTGTCGGCCATCCAGACGTGTTCGCCGGCGACGATGGGAATGCCGCCGAGGACGGTGCGCAGGGAGGGAATCCAGACGACGGTGCGGTCCGGGGTGGGGCCGTCGAGGCCGATGATGCGCAGCGGCTGGCCGTCGAGGGTGAGGGCGGTGCCGTCCAGCACCTGCGGGATGACGATGCGTGCGGGTTTGTCGGCGCCCATCTGCGGGCCCCAGTAAGCGAGTTTGCCGGCCTGGGTGGCGGTGATGTGGGCGACGGTCTGGGCGGTGGCGACGATGCGGGCGTCGGGGAACGCGTCCTGCAGGGTGGCCAGGCCGAAGTAGTAGTCCGGGTCGCCGTGGCTGATGTAGATGGTGGTGAGGTGCTTGCCGGAGTCGCGGATGCGCTGCACCAGCTGGGCGGCGTCGGAGGCGGCGAACTGGGCGTCGATCAATACGGCGTCGTGCTGGCCGGTGATCAGGGTGGAGGCCACCGAGAACAGCGCCGTGTCGCCGGGATGGTAGGGCTGCACGTGCAGCGCATGGGTCTGGGCGGCGGCAGCGGAGGCCTCGCTTACGGCGGGGGCGGTCACGCCAAGCGCGGTGGCGACGGACAGTGCGAGCGTCAGGGCGGTGCGCGGGAAGTTCGGCATCTCAAGGTTTCCTGTGCGGTACAGCCCCGGCATCACACCGGGACGGGGTAGAGCCGAGCCATGCTCGGCTGCTCTATCGGCGCCGACCACAGGCCGGCGCTTCGGTACGGCCCGGCATCACACCGGGACGGGGTAGAGCCGAGCCATGCTCGGCTGCTCTATCGGCGCCGACCACCGGCCGACGCTTCGGTACAGCCCCGGCATCACACCGGGACGGGGTAGAGCCGAGCCATGCTCGGCTGCTCTATCGGCGCCGACCACCGGCCGGCGCTTCGGTACGGCCCCGGCATCACACCGGGGCCGGGTAGAGCCGAGCCACGCTCGGCTGCTCTGTCGGTGCCGACCACCGGCCGGCGTTTCGGCACGGCCCCGGCATCACGCCGGGACCGGGTAGAGCCGAGCCATGCTCGGCTGCTCTATCGGCGCCGACCACCGGCCGGCGCTTCGGCACGGCCCCGGCATCACGCCGGGACCGGGTAGAGCCGAGCCATGCTCGGCTGCTCTGTCGGTGCCGACCACCGGCCGGCGCCTGCTTCAATACGCAACCGTCGCGATCTGGCGCACGTACTGCGGCGTCTCGATCTCACTGACGAACGCATCGGCGTAGTCGGCGTAGCTGATCCGGCTGTGGCCGTCGGCGGCCGCCAGGAAGGTCTTTGCCTGGGTGCGGAAGCCGCCGCGCTGCGGACCCGGGCCGATCTCGGCAGCGGGGGAATAGAAGGTCCAGTCGAGGTCATCGACGGCCTGCAGCTGCCTGAGCGTGTCGCGGGCGGCCAGGGCGACCGGCTTGTAGGCGTCCGGGAAGCCCTCGGTATCCACCAGCTGCACGCCGGGGGCCACTTCCAGGCTGCCGGCACCGCCGACCATGATGAAGCGCGGCACGCCGGCCTGGCGCGCAGCCTTGACCAGCGCCGCGCTGACGCTGGTGACGGTGCCGGGCGCATCGCCCGGACGCGGGCCGAAGGCGCTGGCCAGCACATCGTGGCCGGCGATCACCGCCGCCAGGGCATCGGTATCGTCCAGCGCGGCGACGGCCAGCTGGGCGCCGTCCAGTTCGGCCGGCAGGTCGTTCTCACGGCGCACGATGGCGGTGACCTGATGACCGCGGGCGAGGGCCTGGCGGGCGATTTCACGACCGATGTTGCCGGTGGCACCAACGAGGGCAATCTTCATGGGGGCGGATCCGTTGAGGAAGGAAGGCCAGCGTATGCGCCATGAATCGTACGAAAAACCGCGTATAACGGTCTAATTTGTTGCACGGATCGATCAGATGGACCGGATAACCGCGATGCATGTGTTCGTGGAGGTGGTCGAGCGCGGCAGTCTCACCGCCGCGGCCGAGGCGCTGGAGATGTCGCGGGCGATGGTCACCCGCTACCTGGCCGAGGTGGAGCGCTGGCTGGGCGCGCGGTTGCTGCACCGGACCACGCGCCGGATCAGCCTGACCGCGCCGGGCGAGGCGGCGCTGCTGCGGTTCCGGCAGATGCTGGCGATCGGCGATGAGCTGCACGGCGAGCTGGCCACCGACAATCCCGAGCCGCACGGGTTGATCCGGGTCACGGCGAGCGTGTCGTTCGGGCAGATCCACCTGGCCGCGGCGGTCGCCGATTTCGTCAAGCGCCATCCGCTGACCCGGGTGGAACTGCTGCTGGTGGATCGGGTGGTCAACCTGGTCGAAGAGCGCGTGGATATCGCCGTGCGCATCTCGCGCGCGATCGACCCGGCGCTGATTGCGCGCTGGCTGGCGCCGTGCCGCTCGGTGCTGTGCGCGGCGCCGTCGTACCTGTCCGAGCGGGGCACGCCGACCACCGCCGACGAACTGGCCGGGCACAACTGCCTGACGCACCATTACGTCGGCAAAAGCGTGTGGCACCTGCAGCGCGACGGCCGTGCGATCGCGGTGGCGGTAGGCGGCAACATCAGCGCCAACGAAGCTTCGCTGCTGCTCGAAGCGGTGCGTGCCGGTGCGGGCATCGCGATGCTGCCGACCTACCAGATTGCCCCGCTGCTGCGCAGTGGCGAGCTTGTTGAAGTGCTGCCCGAGTACGACGTGGAAGGACTGGGCATCCATGCGGTGTACGCATCGCGCCGGCAGCTGCCGACGATCATGCGCAGCTTCCTGGATTTCCTGGTGGAGCGTTTCGCGAGCCCGGATTTCCTGGCGCGGATCTGAGGACGACGTGCGTCGCCTCGCACGCGCGGTGCAGTCAAGTGCGGGTGAGCGGGCGCGCCCAGCGCGCGGCGTACACTGTGCCTTCCCACGTCGTTGAAGCGAGTCGCGTCTTGTCGTATCCGTATCCGTTGGTGGTGTTCGATCTGGATGGCACGCTGGTGGACAGCGCGGCCGATATTGCCGAGGCGCTGAACCGCACCCTGCAGGACTGGCAGTTGCCGCGCGTGCCCGAGGCCACGGTGCTGACCTGGATCGGCGATGGGGTGCGGCGGCTCGTGGAACAGGCCTTCGATGCGGCGGGCAGCCAGACCGACCTGGACGCGGTGATGCCCGGTTTCATGCGTCACTACGAAGCCTGCCTGCTGCGCAGTCCGCGCCTGTTCGACGGCGTCGAGCCGGCCTTGCAGGCACTGCAGGCGCGTGATGTGCGGCTTGCCATCTGCACCAACAAGCCGTCGGCTCTGGTGGCGCCGCTGCTGCAGCATTTCGGCCTGCAGGCGGTGTTCGCCGTGGTGCTCGGCGGCGATTCGCTGCCCGAGCGCAAGCCGAGCGGCGCACCGCTTCGGCATATCGCCGCGCACTTCGGCGTAGCGCCGGAGGCGGCATTGATGGTGGGCGACTCGATCACCGATTACCG
Organism: Stenotrophomonas sp. 05N37; assembly: GCF_056397365.1. Taxonomy (NCBI): domain Bacteria; kingdom Pseudomonadati; phylum Pseudomonadota; class Gammaproteobacteria; order Lysobacterales; family Lysobacteraceae; genus Stenotrophomonas; species Stenotrophomonas sp. 05N37. Next base: position 173,913 of record NZ_JBFTNG010000003.1, read on the forward strand.
CGCTGCCGTCGATGCGGGCATGCCGGTGGCGCTGGTGCGCTATGGGTATCCGCGCGGGCTGGACCTGGACACCGTCCAGGCCGTGGCGGTGATGGATGACCTTCAGGAATTGCTGGCGCTATAGCGCGGGTGAAGCCCTGGTCCACGGAGTAGGCGTGGGGTTGGTGAGACGGCCGGTGGTTGGCGTGTTTTGCTGTTCCAAGGCTGCTTGCCCGCTGTCGTGGGTGTTGTTGGGGGAGCGGGAGCGCGTCGCGCCTTGGTGGCGCGACGGCTGGAAAGGCTGCCGAGCATGGCTCGGCACTACGGCATGCCTGGGGTGGAGCGGCATTCGGGCTGCCGAGCATGGCTCGGCACTACGGCATGCCTGGGGTGGATCGGCATTCGGGCTGCCGAGCATGGCTCGGCACTACGGATGCCTGGGGTGGATCGGCATTCGGGCTGCCGAGCATGGCTCGGCACTACGGATGCCTGGGGTGGATCGGCATTCGAGTTGCCGAGCATGGCTCGGCACTACGGGATGCCTGGGTGGCTCGGCATTACCTCGGCTGGTAACGCACGCTCAGGCGGTACTCGCGGCCGGGCTGGTTGTACCAGCCCACCGTTTCGTACTCGCGGTCGAACACGTTGCTGACCCGACCCAGCACCGACCAGTCACGGCTCAGCGCGTATTCCAGGCGCAGATCGACCGTGCCGTAGCCGGCCAGGCGCACCGTGTTGGCCGCATTGTCATAACGCTTGCCGGCACCGTTGGCCGTGATGCCCGCGCGGAAGCCGCCGAAGCTGCGGTCGATGTCCAGGCGGGCGGTGTTCTGCGCGCGGCGCGCCAGCCAGTTGTCGAACTGCGCGCTGCCATCGGTGCGGTTGCGCGGATCGGTGTGGCTGAGCTGGGCATTGACGTCGAAGCCGGCCCAGGCGATCGCGCCGGTCAGTTCCGCGCCGCGGATACGCGCCTTCTCCACCTGCGACATCATGAAGGTGGTGGCGTCGTAGGTGATCAGGTCATCGATGCGCGTTTCGTACACATCCAGGCCCCAGCGCCAGCCGTCGCCCTGCTGGGCGATGCCGAGGTTGGCGCTCTTGGAGGTCTCCGGATCCAGGCCCGGCACGCCGCTCCACGGATCGTAGAGGTCGCTGAAGGTCGGCGCCTTGAAGGCGGTGCCGTAGCTGGCGTTGAGGCGGAAGCCGCTCCCCAGTTCCATGCCCCAGCCGAGGCTGCCGGTGGTGTGGTTGCCGAACTGTTCGTTGTCGTCGTCGCGCACGCTGGCCTGCAGGTGGTGCGCGCCGAAGCGGCCCTGGTACTGCAGGAACACGCCGGTGTTGTCGCGGCTGTCGACCAGGTAGCCGGCGCTGCTGCCGTCCAGGTTGTCCTGGCTCCAGTCGACGCCGGCGCTGAGCAGCTGGCCGTCGGCGATGCCGATGTCGGCCTGCGCCGAGGCGCTGTCGCGGTGGGTCTGCGCCGCGCCCAGCCAGGTGCTGCCGTTGTAGTTCTCCGACTCGTTGTCGGCGCGGCCGACGTTGACGGTCAGGTTGAAGCGCTCGCCGGGGCTGTAGCGGACCTTGCCGCCGAGCACCTGCTGCAGCGTCTCCGAGTAGTTGTAGTAACCGTCGTAGTGGTTCTCGCCCTTGGCGCGCAGCGCGGTGCCTTCCACGCTCAGCGCGTCGGTCAGCGCGTAGCCGCCACGCAGGCTCATGGACAGGTTGCGGTAGCCGTCGCGGTCGGGTTCGTCGGCGCCGCAGCCGGCGAACGTGGCCGCATCGCCGCGGCAGGCGTTGATGCCGTCGGTGTGCTGGTAAGCGATGTCGGTGCCGAACCAGCCGCGCTCGCCGCTGCCGCCGAAGCCGCCGCTGGCCTCGCGCAGGCCGTTGCTGCCGCCGCCGAGCTGCAGGTGCGGAGCGAAGGTGCCGGTGTTGCGGCGGGTGAAGATCTGGATCACGCCGCCGATTGCATCGGCGCCGTACAGGCTGGACTGCGGGCCGCGCACGATCTCGATGCGTTCGATCTGCGCCAGCGGCAGGTCCTGGATCATCGCCAGGCCGAGGTCGCCGGTATTGATCCGCACGCCGTCGACCAGCACCAGGGTGTGGGCCGAGTTGGTACCGCGCAGGAACAGCGAGCTCTGCTTGCCGAGGCCACCGCTGTTGTTGAGGTTGATGCCGGCACGACCACGCAGCAGGTCCTGCAGCGAGGGCGCCTGGCTGCGCTCGATCTCGGCGCGGTCGATCACCTGCGCCGGCGAGATGCTGTCCTGCAGGGCGATCGGGGTGCGCGTGGCGGTGACCAGCACCTGGTCCAGCGCGGCGGTGTCGTCCTGTGCGGATGCCAGCAGCGGCAGGGCCGACAGTACGGCCAGGGAAAGAACGCGGGTTTGCAGCTTCATCGATGACTCCATGCACCGCGCACGCCCGCGCGGCAAGGGGTGGGGATGATCGCGCTGCAGGGAGTCACTCGACGGAGAGCGGGCACACGGCGCCGCTTGCCGCCGCCATGCCCGCCGCATCGCAACCAGTCGTCTTCCAGGCCGGTCTCCGGGCTCGCATGTCGATGGCGGTGCCATCGCGCCAGGCGCCTTCCCATGCCGGAGCACAGTGGCGTGTTGCCTGGTGTATCCATGCTTACCGTTGCGGGGGCAGCGCCGGAGTGGCGGCGTGGCACAGGGCCTGACGCGTCACCGGCTTCCCGTTTCAACCTGGCGGCATCGCAGCCCCAGGTCACCTGAAAGTGCGCGCAGTCTAAGCCATCGGCCGGGGGGATGGAGCGCAGCGGTTAGAATATGCCTCGCTTTTTCGATGTGATCTCCATGACCCCACTGTGGTTGCAGCACCCCGGCACCGACGCCCGTGACCCCCACCGGCCCGTCGCAGCGGGTCGCCGGCGGGGCGTGGCATGATCCTCGACCTGATCCGCCACGCCAGCACCGGCCGCGATGGCCACCTGGACGGTCGCACCGACCCGGCCCTGGACGAAGGCAGTACCGATGCCCTGTGCGCCCGATATGCCGCGCTTGGCTGGGAACGCGTGCTGAGCTCGCCGCGGCAACGCGCGCTGGCCACCGCCGATGCGCTGGCGCTGCCGCGCGGGCTGGCCGTGATCGCCGATGACGAATGGGAAGAACTCGATTTCGGGGACTGGGATGGCCTGGCGCTGGACGCACTGCCGATGCAGCAGCTGTCGGCGTTCCACCTGGACCCGCATGCCAACCCGCCGCCGCATGGCGAGAGCTGGGGCCACTTCGAGCGGCGCATCGTGCGTGGCCTGCATCGCCTGCTGGATGAGCCCGACGCGCCGTCCACGCTGATCGTCAGCCACGGCGGACCGCTGCGCATGGTGTTGTCGCAGGTCTGCGGGATGCCCATGGCGATGTGCTGGGCGCTGCGCATCGATCACGGCACGCGGTTGCAGCTGCGCGTGGAGCGCGAAGGCGACCGCCTCTGGGGCGAACTGCTGGAACTGCAGCAGGCCTGATCAGGCGTGCTCGTCGTCCGTGTCGAACGGCGGCGCATCGCCGCTGTCGTCGTCATCGCGGCGCTCGGCGGTGCGGTCGTAGACCGGGCCGGATGCCGGCGGGGCCTTTTTCAGCGGCTTGTCGGCGATGATCGCGTCGTACTCGGCGACCAGTTCGATCCGGCGCGCTTCCGGCAGCTCCTGCCAGTGGCAGTCCTGCAGCGCGCCTTCCAGCGAGTAGAGCAGGTTGAGGCTGGGCTTGAAGCCGGCCCGGCGAACCTTGACGAAGGCGCCGACCGCGCCGATCGCGGTCAGCTCCTCGGGCGTGCGCAGACCGACCTGGCGCAGCCATGCCGCGCTCTTGGGACCGATGTTGCGCAGCTTGACGCTCATCCCAGAGCCTCCACGAAGACCGCGGCGATCGCTTCCAGCCCGGCCTGGTCCTCGGCATCGAAGCGCGCCAGTGACGGGCTGTCCAGGTCGAACACGCCGATCAGCGTATCGCCCTTGACCAGCGGCACCACCAGTTCCGAGCGCGACGCCGAATCGCAGGCGATGTGGCCGGGGAAGGCGTCCACGTCCTCGATGCGCTGGGTCACCCGCTGGCTGGCGGCCGCGCCGCACACGCCCTTGTCCAGCGGGATGCGCACGCAGGCGGGCAGGCCGTGGAACGGGCCGACCACCAGCTCGGTGCCGTCGTAGAAATAGAAACCGACCCAGTTGAGGTGCGGCAGCGCGTGGTAGACCAGCGCGGACAGGTTGGCGGCATTGGCGATGCGGTCGCGCTCGCCATGCACCAGCGCGCGGGCCTGGGCCAGCAGCTGGCCGTACTGTTCCGGCTTGCTGCCGGTGAGCGTGGAAGTATCGAACATGGGCCGAGTCTAGCAAGCAGCGGGCTGCGCCGGGACCGTCGATAATGCACCGCACTTTCCCGACCGCTACGCCGATGACCGCCAATCCGCCCCCCGCCCTGTACGTGACCGGTACCGACACCGGCATCGGCAAGACCTTCGCCAGCTGCGTGCTGCTGCACGCCTTGCGCCGGCAGGGCGGCCGCGCGGTGGGCATGAAGCCGGTGGCCAGCGGCTGTGAGCTGACCGCGGACGGCCTGCGCAACGAGGACGCTACCGCGCTGCTCGCGGCCAGCGACCCGCGCCCGGCCTATGCCGACCTCAACCCGTACGCCCTGCCCCTGCCGCTGGCGCCGGAGCTGGCCGCCGCCGAGGCGGGGGTGAGCGTCGCGCTGGCACCGATCGAGGCCGCCTTCGCGCGTTTGCGGGCGCAGGCCGACACGGTGGTGGTGGAGGGGGTGGGCGGCTGGCTGGCACCGTTGTCGGGCATGCTCGACCAGGCCGACCTGGTCAAGGCGTTTCGGCTGCCGGTGGTGATGGTGGTCGGCCTGCGCCTGGGCTGCCTCAACCACGCGCGCCTGACCGCCGCGGCGATCGCGGCCAGCGGGGCAACCTGCATCGGCTGGATCGGCAACGAGGTGGACCCGCAGATGGCGCGCATCGACGACAACATGGCCTTGCTGCGCGCGCGCCTGGCGATGCCCTGCCTGGGGCGGCTGCCGTTCGCGCCCGGGGCGGACCCGGCCGGGTTGGCGGATTGCCTTCGCCTGCAGGAGGCGTAAGGCGTCCGAGCGCGGCGAGGCAGCCACGCATGGCGTGGCACTACCGTGGGAGAGATGCAGCCACGCATGGCGTGGCGCTACCCTGGCCGGCCCCAACCGGGTAGAGCCACCCCATGGGTGGCTGGCGCGGAGTGCGGTTGAGGGGGGCGTTCATCCGCCGCGCAGGGCGCAGGCCAGTCGGCCCAGCGTGCTGATCGCCGCCACATAGCGCTCGTCCAGCTCCTGGCAGCAGGACAGCCGCAGGCAATGCCGGTAGCGCGCGCCGCGCGAATAGACCTGGCCGGGCATGAACACCACGCCGTGCGCCAGCGCCTGCTCGAACAGCTCGCCGGTGTCGATGCCCGGCGGCAGTTCCACCCACAACAGGAAGCCGCCGGTGGGCTGGGTGGCCAGGGTGCCGGCCGGGAAGTGCTGGGCGATCAGGCTGCGCACGTGCCGTACCTGGTCGCTGTACAGGCGACGCAGCCGACGCAGGTGCTGCTCATAACTGCCCGCTTCCAGGAACGCGCCGACCGCTTCGCCGAGCAGGCGCGGTTCGGCCCCGGTGGACTGGAACTTGAGCAGCTGGATGTCCGCAGCGAAGCGCCCGGCATCGAGCCAGCCGATCCGGTAGTCCGGGGCCAGGGTCTTGGAGAAGCTGCTGACCACCATCACCCAGCCATCGTCATCGAAGGCTTTGAGCAGGGGCGACAGCGGCTCCTGGAACTGCAGTTCGGCATACACCGCGTCTTCGATCAACGGAATCCGATGGTGGTTCACCAGCGCGGCCAGCCGCTGCTTCTCGGCCACCGGCATGGTGAAGCCAAGCGGGTTATGCACGCTCGGCATGGCCACGATCGCGGCCAGCGCGCCTTGTTCGAGCTGCGCGGCGACGGCGTCCACGTCCAGCCCGAGGCGCGGGTCGGTGGGCAGTTCGATCGCCTTCAGGCCCAGGTTGCTGAGCAGTGGATACAGGTTGAAATACGACGGCGCTTCGATGCCCACGGCATCGCCCGGCCGGGTGACCGCACGCAAGGCGAGCTGCAGCGCTTCCATCGCGCCGTGGGTCAGCACCAGGCGTTCGACGCTGGTGTGCAGCCCGAGCCGCGGGCCGCGCCGCACGATCTGTTCGAGCAGGCGGGTAGCGGCATTGGGGCGCGCGTAGGTTTCCACCATGCCGGCGCGGCGCAGTACCTGTGCGGTGCTGCGGGCGAGCTTGTCGCCGGGATAGAAGCGGCGGCCCCGGGGCCCGGCGAAGGCGAGGTCGACGATGCCGGGCTGCTGCTGCGCCGCCAGCACACGGGCCATCATCAGCTGCTGGGCCTGGGTGGTCGCCAGCGAGGGGGCCTGGCGCAGCGAGCGGGTGGGCTCGGCCAGTCGCGCGCTGACCACGAAGCCGGCCTTCGGCTGCGGCACCACCAGCCCGGCGTCTTCAAGCTGGCGATAGGCGGCGATGACCGTGTTGAGGCTGAGCTGGCGCTGGGCGGCGAGGCCGCGCAACGAGGGCAGCCGCGTGCCCACCGGGAGCCGGCCGCTGTGGATCGCATCGGCCATTTCGTCGGCCAGGGTCTGGTAGAGGTTGGCTGCCATCGGGTGCCCGCAGGAATCTGTAACCATGCGGATGGCCGAACGCTGGCTCTGTATCCGCTTCCTGGCGCAGCCTAGCATGGACCTGTCAGCGCGCCAGGCCACCGCCGCCGCGCATCCTGGTCATTCCCTCGCGCACGGCGGTGCGGTGTTCGCCGTGCGTTTTTTTTCAGATCAACGGCCGGCGTGTGCGGGCTTTCGCTGGTTTGGGCGGGTACGGGTGGGCTTGCGGGACACGCCGCAAGTACGTCCCTGTAGGCTCGCGTACGCCATCCATGGCGTACGACGGTCCCGCAAGCCCACCCGTACCCGCCCCAGACAGTTGGCTGGTGCGCAGCGAACAGGCTCAAGCACAGCTACAGCGGCAGCCGCAGCGAAGCATCAGCTACAAGCATCAGCCTTGCTGTCTTTGATTCGCGCTTCCAGGGTTTTCGACGGCTACCAGCCCACTGTCTGGGGCGGGGGTGTGGGGGTTCGCGGGACCGTCGTACGCCAGGGATGGCGTACGCGAGCTTACAAGGAGGTACTTGCAGCGTGTCCCGCGAACCCACACACCCCCGCCCAGCGCGGAAGAGGCGCAGACATCGACGCTCCAAAGCAACAGCACCACCACGCAGAAGAGTCGACACCAAGAATCAGCTTCCAGCGATCGCCAGGGATGGCGTACGCGAGCTTACAAAGAGGTACTTGCAGCGTGTCCCGCGAACCCACACACCCCCGACCAGCGCGGGAGAAGCGCAGACATCGACGCTCTAAAGGAAAAGCATCACCGCGCAGACAACGTCGACACCAACCTCGGCTTCTCGCGGTACAGCGTCGGGTACTGCTGCTTCAGGGCCGCCACCTTGGGCGCATCGTTGATCTGGATGTACTGCGATTCCGGATGCAGGGTGAGATAGTTCTGGTGATAGCCCTCGGCCGGGTAGAACCGCTTGCCGCCGTCGACCTGGGTGACCACCGGCGCCGCATACGCCTTGGCGCGCTGCAGCTGGTCGATATAAGCGCGCGTGGCGTCGCGTTGTCTGGGGTCATCGACGTACACCGCCGAACGATACTGGGTGCCGCGATCCGGACCCTGCCGATTGAGCAGCGTCGGATCATGCACCACCGAGAAGAACACCTGCATCAGCTGTCCGTAGCTGACCTTCGACGGATCGTAGGTCACCTGCACCGCCTCGGCATGGCCGGTGCGGCCACTGCCCACGCGCGGATAGCTGGCATCGGCCGTGCTGCCGCCGATGTAGCCCGACACCGCGTTGTCCACCCCGTTGACGTGCTGGAACACCCCCTGCACGCCCCAGAAGCAGCCACCGGCGAAGACCACCTGCGCGCGCGTGATGCCGGGTTGTCTGACATCGGCGCTGCCGCTCGGTGCGGGCACGGTGACCGGCGCCTGTGCCTGCGCGGCATGCACCGGGCCATCCACACTCAGCACGGCGGTGAGCGTGAGTGCCGCGATCACCGCGGCGATGCCGCCGGCAACCAGTTTGTCCATTGCGATCTTCATCGAAGGCCTCCAGGGCTCAACCGAACGTAAAGGCGTAGGCGTGCACACCCGGATCGAGGAACTCGATCTCGAACGTCCGTTCGCGCACCTCGCCGGATTGGCGGATCAACTGATACAACCGGTGCCCGCCGACCTGGCCGCTGCCGTCGGCCGACACATCGCCGCCGGCGGCAGCACCCGGCGGCTGGCCGTCGATGCGCACGCGGTAGCGCACCGGCCTGCCATCCACCGCCGGGGCCAGCACCAGGTGCAGGTCGCGGGCATGGAAGCGGAAGGCGATGCGGCCCCCGGGCGCCTCCAGGCGAGCGTCTTCATCGCCCACCGTCCAGCGCCCGCCCAGCGCCCACTGGTTCAGCGCCAGCGTGGCCGGCACGGTGTAGTCGGTGGCCCGGTCCGGCTGCTGCCCGCCGGGCGAGGCGAAGCTCTGCGCGCGTGCATGGCCGAGGTAGGTCTCCGGCGACTTCAAGTTGCGCATGTCCGCCTGTTGTTCCACCCCATCGCGCGGTGTCGCGCCCGCCATCGCCATCGCCTGCGCCGGCTCGCCGGGCAGCGTGTTGCCGGCCTCGCGCAGCAGTTGGCGGATGATCTGCTCGGACTGGGCGTAGTTGCCTTCGCCGAAGTGGTGCGCGCGGATGCGGCCCTGTGCATCGATGAAGTAGTGCGCGGGCCAGTAGCGGTTGTTGAAGCCGCGCCAGATCGCAAAATCATTGTCGATGGCCACCGGGTAGGTGACCTTCAGGTCTTTCACCGCGCCCTGCACGTTGCCCAGGCTGCGCTCGAAGGCGAACTCCGGCGCGTGCACGCCGATCACCACCAGGCCATGGTCGCGGTAGCGCTCGGCCCACTCGCGCACGTAGGGCATCGCGCGCAGGCAGTTGATGCACGAGTAGGTCCAGAAATCGACCAGCACCACCTTGCCGCGCAACGCCTCGGCGCTCAGCGGCGGGCTGTTGAGCCAGCCGGTGGCCCCGGCCAGCGAGGGCAGGGTGCCTTCCACCGGCAACGGCGTACCCGCCGGTGCGTCGGCGGCCATCATCATCGATCCGCCCGCCGCCGGCGCCTGGACGGGCAGCACATCCAGCAGGCCCTGTTCCAGCTTGGCCGTGCTCACCGTGGACAGGCGGGTCAGCACGCCGGTGTCCCAGCCCATGCCGATCGCCACCACCGCCACCAGCGCGGCCACGCCCAGCGCGCGGCGGATCCACTCGCCCACGCCCAGGCGCTGCTTGAGCGCGGCGAACACCCGCCCGCCGATCCAGATCGCCAGGGCCAGCGAGGTCGCCGCGCCCAGCGCGTAAGCCAGCAGCAGCCCGCTGGTGCCGACGCTGGCGCCATGCAACGCCGCGCCGGTGAGGATCAGGCCGAGGATCGGCCCGGCGCACGGTGCCCACAGCAGGCCGGTGGCGATGCCGATCAGCAGCGAGGTGCCCACCCCGCCGCGGCCGGCGTCACTGGCGGCATCGGCCGATGCGCTCAGCCGCGCGCCCAGGCGCTGGAACGGCGACAGCAGCCGGTTGGCCAGCGACGGCCAGAGCAGGGCCAGCGCGAACACGGCCATCACCACCAGCGCGATCCAGCGCCCGATCTGGTTGGCCTGCGCCACCCATTGGCTGCCGACCGCCGCCAGGCTGGCCACCACCGCGAACATCAGCGTCATGCCCACCAGCAGCGGCAACCCGCTGCGCAGGAATGGCCGGTCCGAACGGGCGAACACAAAGGGCAGCACCGGCAGGATGCACGGGCTGAGGATGGTGAGTACGCCGCCGAGGTAGGCCAGGACAAGCAGGAACATGGTCAGATCCTTCCAGGATGCAGGGGAAAGCGGCGCTCAGGCCGCGCTGAAGCTCATCGCCACGCCGTTCATGCAGTAGCGCAGGCCGGTGGGGCGGGGACCGTCATCGAAGACGTGGCCGAGGTGGCCGCCGCAACGCCGGCAATGGGCCTCGATGCGGATCATGCCCAGGGTGGTGTCGCGGTCTTCCTCGACCGCGCCATGCAGCGGTGCCCAGAAGCTGGGCCAGCCGGTGCCGCTGTCGAACTTGGTGGAGGAGGAGAACAGCGGCAGCGCGCAGCCGGCGCAGTTGAACGTGCCCCGCCGGTGTTCCTTGTTGAGCGGGCTGCTGAACGGCCGTTCGGTGCTCTGCTGGCGCAGCACGGCGTACTGCGCCGGGCTGAGCTGTTCACGCCACTGCGCGTCGGTGCGCATCACCTCGAAGCGACGGGCCGGGGCGGCCGGTGCGGCCGGGGCCGGGCCGCTGCACGCGGCCAGGCCGAACAGGCCGGCGGCGGCCGTCATGGCCCCCATGCCAAGCACATTGCGACGGGAGTAACGCATGGCCGATCTCCAGGTCTGGATACGATGCGGCCATGCTGCGCCCGGCCCGGTCAACGAATCCTCACGCAGGATTAAATTTTCCGTGACACATCCGGGGGCGGATCGGCCGACAATGCAGGCCATTCCCCAGACCGGCCCGCCCGTACCGATGAGCAGCGCCAAGCGTGTCCTGATCGTCGAAGACGATGTCCACATCGCCAACCTGCTGCGCATGCACCTGCGCGACGAGGGCTATGAGGTCACCCATGCCGCCACCGGCGACGAGGGCCTGGCCCTGCTCGAGGCGCAGCCGTGGAGTGCGCTGGTGCTGGACCTGATGCTGCCCGGCGTGGATGGGCTGGAAATCTGCAAGCGGGCCCGGGCAATGACGCGCTACACCCCGATCATCATCACCAGTGCGCGCGCCAGCGAAGTGCACCGCATCCTCGGCCTGGAACTCGGGGCGGACGACTACCTGGCCAAACCGTTCTCGATGCTGGAGCTGGTGGCGCGGGTGAAGGCGCTGCTGCGCCGGGTGGAGGCGATGGCGCAGAACGCGCGCATCGATGCCGGTGAAACCGAGGTGGCCGGGCTGCGCATCGACCCGGTCGCACGTACCGCCCAGGTCGAGGGTCGAGCGCTGGAACTGACCCCGCGCGAGTTCGACCTGCTGTACTTCTTCGCCCGCCATCCCGGTCAGGTGTATTCGCGGATGGACCTGCTCAACCAGGTCTGGGGCTACCAGCACGACGGCTACGAGCACACCGTCAACACCCACATCAACCGGCTGCGCAACAAGATCGAGCGCGACCCGGCCAGCCCGCAGCGCATCCAGACGGTGTGGGGCCGTGGCTACAAGCTGGTGGGCGGCGACGGAGACGCGTCGTGATCCGGCTGACCCTGTCCCAGCGCCTGTCGGTGGTGTTCTGCGCCCTGCTGCTGGTGTGCTGCGGCGCGCTGATGTGGATCCAGATGCGCAGCACCGCCATGCATGAGCAGGAAACCGTGCAGCGCTTGTCGCGCGGGCTGGCCGAGCACATCGCGCGCAGCGGTGAGCTGATGGATGCACGCGGCATGCGCGGTGGCGAGGTTCGCGCGCTGTTCGGCAAGCTGATGGCGGTCAATCCCAGCGTCGAGGTGTACCTGCTGGACGACGAGGGCCGCATCCTCGGCCACGATGCGCCCGATGGGCACCTCAGGCGCGACCGCGTGGACCTGGCGCCGGTCCGCGCGCTGCTGCGCGACGAGCCGTTGCCGATCCTCGGCGACGACCCGCGCAGCGCGACCGGGCGCAAGGTCTTCAACGCCGCGCCGCTGTGGGTGCAGGGGCGCCAGGCCGGCTACATCTACGTGGTGCTGGTGGGCGAGCAGCGCGAGGTGCTGGCCGCCAACATCGCCGCCAACGCCACCCTGCGCACCACCTTGTGGTCATTGGCGATCCTGGCCGCGGTCGGGCTGTTGGCCGGCGTGGTGGCGTTCCGCTGGGTCACCCGGCCGCTGCGCCAGCTGACCCGGCGCATCCAGGCCTTCGACGTGGACGCCGCCGGCGCCGGCACGCCACTGCCGCCGACCCCGCTGCGTCCCGGTGAGCGCGACGAACTGGCCATCCTGCAGCACAGCTTCGGGCACATGGGCCAGCGCCTGGGCGAGCAGTGGCAGCAGCTGCGCGAGCAGGACCTGCAGCGCCGCGAGCTGGTGGCCAACATCTCCCACGATCTGCGCACGCCGCTGTCCTCGCTGCACGGCTACCTGGAAACGCTGGCCCTCAAGGACGCCACGCTCAGCGCCGACGAGCGCCAACGCTATCTGTCGATCGCCTTGTCGCAGAGCCACAAGGTCGGGCGCCTGGCCCAGGCCCTGTTCGAGCTGGCCCGGTTGGAACACGGCGGTGTCGTGCTGGACCGGCAGGCGTTCTCGCTGCCGGATCTGGTCCAGGATGTGTTCCAGAAATTCGAGTTGGCTGCGGAGTCGCGCCGGCAGGCACTGAGCGCCGATATCGCGCCCGGGTTGCCGCCGGTGGTGGCGGACCTGGCCTTGATCGAGCGGGTGCTGACCAACCTGCTCGACAACGCGATCCGACATACCCCCGAAGGTGGCCGTATCACCGTGACGCTGCGCGCGGCCGACGGCGAGGTGCAGATCAGCGTGGCCGACAGCGGCCCCGGGATCGCGCCGGAGCGGCGCGACACGTTGTTCACCGCGATGCCTGCGCTGGGCAGCCAGCGACCGGACAGTGGCGGGCTGGGCCTGCTGATCGTGCACCGCATCCTGCAGCTGCATGGGCGTGACATCTGTCTGCTGGAGAGCCGGGAAGGCGCGTTGTTCGTGTTCTCGTTGCCCGCCGCGCGCTGAGCAGCGCGCGGGGGCTCAGGCCTCTGGCAGCAGCAGCCGGAAGCGCGCGCCACCGAGTACCGAGTCGCAGACATCCGCGCTGCCACCGTGCTTGGTGGCGATGATGTGGACCAGGGCCAGGCCCAGTCCGAATCCGTCGGGGTGTCGCTGCAGCTGCACGTAAGGCTGGAAGATGCGCTCACGATCGGCCGGGGCCACGCCCGGGCCGTCGTCATCCACGGCGATGACCAGCCCCGATCCAGCGACATGCAGGCTCACGACCACCTGACCGACTGCGTGCCGCCGTGCATTGCCGATCAGGTTGCCCAGCGCCAGCATCAGCGCATCGCGGTTGGCTACCAGGGTGCGCTGATGAGGGGGCTGGAAGCAGAGCCTGGGACTGCGGTCGCCGGCGGCGGGAAAACGCTGCCCGAGCGCCTCGAACAGCTGCGCAATGTCCAGTCGGTGCGTGGCGACACGGGGGCTGCGGCCGAACTGTGCGTAGGTCACCCCGGCGGCGGCCAATTGCTCCAGCCGCGCCACATCGGTTTTCAGGCCGTCCAGCAGTTCCGCGCCTTCCGGGTCTTCGTCGCCGATCTGCATCATGGCCAGTGCGAAGCGCATTCGTGCCAATGGGGTGCGGGTTTCATGGGCGACCGCCTGGGACAGGATCCGTTGCCCTTCCATCACGTCCTGCAGTTGCGTGGACATGCTGGACAGCGCCTCACGCAGCGGCCGTACGAGGTGGGTACTGACAACGGGGGCCGCGACTGCCAGCTCCCCCTGCTGGATCGCCAGCGCCATGTGTCCCAGCGCATAGACATCGCGCCATAGCCGATAGACCAGGAAATACAGGGGCAACGCGATGGCGAGGATGAAGATGCCGCTCATCACCGCCGCATCCACGTGCCCGCTGTCGTACCAGGCCACATCGGCCTGCTCGGGCTCGGAGAAATCGCCCAGCACCAGCACCTGTGTGGACCCGGGAAGCCGCTGGTAGCTGAAGTGCCCGTCCGGCGACAGCACCAATCCACCGTGATCCAGATGCTCCAGCGACGGCAGATCCAGGACATGCGGTGCATCTGCCAACGCCATGACCCGCAGCGGGTAGGCGAACTGCATCTGCAGGCGCCGGGTGAGCTGTGGCCAATCTGCCTGAGGGGTGTCGGCATAGCGTGCGTGCAGGAGATGCTGTGTGCCCTGCAGCTGCGTACGTATCTGCAGGTCCTCGCCTTGCTCGGTGAGCGCTGCCCACAGATACAGGCCCGAGGCGATCAGTACCAGGTACGCCAGCACGAAGCCCAGGCAGTAGCGCAGGAACAGGCGGAAGTGACCCTTGCACTGGGCGGGCATGCGGCGGGGGGGCACCGTGCTCAGTCCCATCCGGCTCGATTGAACAGGTAGCCCTTGCTGCGGATGGTCTTGATCCGGTCGGGCACCTCGCCCAGATCGCCGAGCTTGCGACGCAGGCGCGAGATGCGCGCATCGATCGAGCGGTCCAGGCCATCAAAGCCGATCCCGCGCAGGTCGCGTAGCAGATCGTCCCGGCTGAGTATCGTCCCGGCACTTTCGGCCAGGCATAGCAACAGATCGAACTCGGCCGTCGTCAATTCGATACGTGCAGATTGCAGGGTGACCTCGCGCGTATCGCGTTCGATGCGCAGCTGCCCGAAGCACAGTGTCGGCCGTGTCTGCCGCTGGCCGTTGTCGCGACGCAGGTGCGCGCGTACGCGCGCCAGCAGCACCCGCGGCTCGATCGGCTTGCCGATGTAATCGTCCGCGCCCAGCTCCAGCCCAAGCACCTGGTCGATATCGTCGGTGCGGGCGCTCAACATGCAGATCACCCCGGTGAAACGCGGCCGGATCGAGGCGCAGACGGCAAAGCCATCGATGCCGGGCAAGGTCACATCCAGCAGCACCATGGCCGGGGCCAGATCGGGAATACGCTCCACCGCGCATTCGCCGCTGAGCACATGCACCACGTCGTAGCCATGGCGCACGAGATAGGCGCTGACCAGGGCGCCAAGACGCGCGTCATCCTCCACCAGCACGATATCGACCATCGCGGCCCTGCCTTGTCTTCCCTGCCTGGCGCGATCCTAAGGCAGCACGAGCGGGAGCCGAGGTGTGCGCTGAACGTACCCGTCAGCCTGTGCGTCCGGCAGGCCTGCGTGGGGCGAACACGTGGTCGATCCGAGGTGGAACACGTCCGGGGATGTCTTGATCGGACGGTCTGATGGCATGCGTGCGGACACATGGAAGACGTGCCGTAGTGTCGCGTTCCACCCGCTGTTACCGACGGTTACAAACGGTCGAGAACGGTTGCGCGACTCACACGTGCGCTGCACTGACGCGCGCTCGCCGCGAACCCACGCTGTGCACTCCCAACCAAGGAGTCACCCATGTACATCAAGCGTTCCCTCATTGCCCTTTCGTTGGCCCTGGTCGCTGCCACCGCCCAGGCCTCTCCTGACGATCGCGACGGCGCCTATGTCTACGGCGGCGTTGGCAAGACCCACGGCAACTGGAAGGTGCCGGCAGCCCATGGGGCGTCCGGTGCGAAGCAGAAGCAGAGTGGCTCGCAGAAAGGTTACGTCCTCGGCGCCGGCTACCGCTTCGGGCCTTACCTTGCAGCAGAAACCTCTTTCGACACGACGATCGGTAACCGCCGGCAAGCCGGATCAGGCGTTTTCACCAGCCGCGCATTCAACGTCGGCGGCGTAGGCCTGATTCCTGTTGGCGAGCATGTCGAGTTGTTCGGCAAGGTCGCGGTGGGAAGCCGCCAGCAGGGCATTCTGGCGCCGGCCGGCACGGACCAGAAGCGCGTGAAACAGAACAAGTTCGCCACCACGCCCAGCGTCGGTGCCAACGTGTATCTAACCGACGCACTCGCGTTGCGGGCCGAGTACACGATCCCGATGTCGGCCAACAAGAAGGTTCAACAGGCCGCCGGCGTGGAGAAGATGCGCCTTAACAGCTGGAACGTGGGCATGTCCTACGCCTTCTGATCGGCAACGCCATCGCCATCGCCGACCGCTGCGGTCGGCGGTGGCCTTTTCGCGATCCTGGCGGGAGGAACATCTGTATGAGTGGTATCTGTGGCGTCGTCGTGCGCCCTGGAAAATGTTCGGCTGGCCTGCCGCACCGCGTGGACGCCATGAGTGCGGCGTCGCGCCACGGCGGCCGCGCGCCGTCGGCCTGGTGCGACGAGAGCAATGGCGTGGCGATGGCACGAGTGCATCGCGTGGGCGGCACGCCATCATCGCCGCAGCGTTCCCCGTGCGGGCGCTATGTGCTGTGCCTGGACGGTACGCTGTATACCCGTGGGGCGCTGCAGCGCGAGTTTGCGACGTCGGTGGGAGCCACCGAGGACGATGCGACGCTGCTGCTGCGCTCCATCGCTGCCCGAGGGCTGCAGCGCACGTTGACCCAGTGCGATGGGGACTTCGCGCTGGCCGTATGGGACCGCCAGGAACAGGTCCTGTGGCTGGCCCGCGACCGGGTTGGCGCGCGGCCGCTTTACTACGGCTGGTGCCAGGGCGATCTGCTGTTCGGCATGGGGCTGGCCTCGCTGCACGGCTATCCCGGCTTCCAGGCGCCGATCAATCGCGACGCGCTGCCGCTGTTGCTGCGCTTTGGCTACATTCCCGCGCCGCACAGCATCCAGCAGGGCATCTTCAAGGTCGCTGCGGGCTGCGTAGTCCGGCTCACCCCGGCCATGCGCGCCGCGGGGGCGCAGGCCCACGGCGTGCACGCGGGCGGTCGCCGCTACTGGGACGCCCGTGAGGACATCCGCACGGCCATCGATGAGCGCGCACACATGCCGGTGTCCAGTGACGATGCGCTGGAGCGGTTGGAGATGCTGCTGCACCAGGCGGTGGCGCGGCGGACGCCAGGAGGGGGCGGCGCGGCGGCATTCCTGTCCGGAGGTACGGATTCCTCAATAGTCACCGCTGTCCTGCAATCGCAGTCCACGCTGCCGGTCGACACCTTCACGGTGGGCTTCGACGATCCGCGCCACGATGAAGCCGACTGGGCGGACCAGGTCGCGGCCCGGCTCGGCACCCGGCATACCCGTCACATCCTGCGCCGGGGCGAGGCGGCCACCCTGGTGGAGGCGCTGCCGGACATCTGGTGCGAGCCGTTCGCGGATGCGTCGCAGGTGCCGACCTTGCTGGCCAGCATGCTGGTGGCCGATCGCCATCGCGTGGTGATGACCGGCGATGGTGGGGATGAGCTGTTCCATGGGCACGGTGCGTACCAGCGCGCCATCTGCAATGCGGCATGGAACGCGCGCGTTCCCAGGGCGGTGCGCAGCCTGCTGCGGCGATGGCCTGCGGCGGATCCGGAGCGGGCACGGTTGGGTGGCTGGCCTGCAGTGCGTTCGGAACTGGGCGCGGACAGTGTGGAAGCGCATTACCTGCTGCGGGTGTCGCGCTGGCGCGATCCGGCGCGCGTGGTGCTGCACGCACGCGAGCCGAGCACGGTGTTTACCGATCGCGCGCGGTGGCTGGAGGCGGGCGATCCGGCGGATCGCGTGCAGTACCTGGATTTCCTGATGGACCTGGGCAACGGCATCCTGACCAAGATCGATCGCGCCGGTGCGGCGCACGGGCTGCAGACCCGTTCGCCGTTGCTGGATCCGGCCGTGGCGCGCTTTGCCTGGTCGCTGCCCGGCAACCTCACGTTCGCCGGCGGCGAACACAAGTGGATTCTCAAGCAACTGCTGTCGCGGCACCTGCCCGAAAGGCTGGTGTATCGCCCGAAAAAGGGCTTTGGCCCGCCGGTGGCCGCGTGGCTGGCGGGCCCGCTGTTTCCGTGGGCCAACGCGCTGCTGGATGAGCAACGGCTGCACCGCGAAGGCTTCTTCGATGCGGCCAAGGTCGCGCGGATCTGGACCGATTTCTGCGCGGGCCGACGCAAGTGGCATACCCACCTGTGGCCGATCCTGATGTTCCAGGCGTGGCTGGAACGGCACCGGCAGGCGATCGCCGAGGCCTGAACACCGCCCAAAAAAAGACCCGACAGAGGGAGGGTTCTGTCGGGTCTGGGATTGCGTGGGGGGAGGGACCCACGCAAATTCGATGTTGTCCGGCTCAGCCGCGGGTCTTGCCCGGGCGGGGCGCGGCGGCCGCGAACGGCTGCCGGGCGAGTTCGCTGAAGGCTTCAGAGGCTTTCAGCCCCAGCCCGGCCACTTCCTGGCTGGCGCTGGTCCAACGGGCGAGGTTGTCACGTGCCAGTTGCGCGCCTTTGGGCAGCAGCGACTGCAGCGTGCCGGCATCCTGTGACTGCACGATGTCACCGAAGAACCCGCTGGTGGCGGTGATGTTCTTCTCCAGCGTCTTCACCTGCACCCCGAACATGCTTTCGGCATTTTCCAGTGCGAGCCGATGGGCACGCGTGGCCGCGGCGGCCAGCTGGCGGGTGTAGTCGCTGAAGGAATCGGTGAACGCGGACGCCATGGAGGACGGCTCGAGAACGTTGATGCAATGCAGCATACGCCGAAAATATTGCATTGCAACAACTTGTTGCCAGTTGTGGTCCGGTTTCCGGAAAACCCGTTATAAATCAATGGAGTGGGTGGGCGACCCGCCCCGTGCAGCGGGCGCGCAAGCCGGCCAGCGGCCGGCATTGCCGGCCGGACTGGGGACGGTCCGCCGGCTCAGCCGCGGTAGCGGCAGCCGGAGGTGCAGGTTTCGTGCACGGTCACTTCGCTCAGCTGCGGCAGGGCCGGCTTGAGCTCGTTCCAGATCCAGATCGCCAGGCGCTCGCTGGTGGGATTTTCCAGCCCGGGGATGTCGTTGAGGTAGTGGTGGTCCAGGCGGTCGTAGATCGGCTGGAAGGCCGCTTTGACGTCGCCGAAATCCATGATCCAGCCGGTCTGCTCGCCCGGCTCGCCCTCGACCTTCAGTTCCACCCGGAACGAGTGCCCGTGCAGGCGCGCGCACTTGTGGCCCGGCGGCACGTTGGGGAGGAGGTGGGCGGCCTCGAGGGTAAAGACTTTGAAGATTTCCATAGGCGCATTGTACTGGTGGACCCGCCCGGCGGTGACGCCAACAGCCCGGCTGCCTTCACGTAAACATTTCCATCCGGATGAAGAGATGGTAGTTTCTCTTATATCCGTATGAAGAGATGTTATTGGCCGGTTCATGGCCAGGCATGGATTACTGCGGAACTCGTCGTCCACCACCCCACTGAAGTTCATGCCCAAGCACACCCTTCTTGTAGCGGCGCTTTCCGCCGCTCTGGCTACGCCTTTGCCTGCGTTTGCCGATGCCGCCCCCGATGCAACCGCCGATGCCGCCGGCGACAGCAAGACCCTCGCCGCCGTGCGGGTCACCGGGTCCAACATCAAGCGCACCGATACCGAGTCGGCCAACCCGGTGCAGGTGATCGGTCGCCAGCAGTTGGAGGAGACCGGCAAGGCCACCGTCGCCGACGTGCTGCGCTCGATCTCGGCCAACACCGGCAACGCCAACAACGAGACCACCAACAATGGCTGGGCCTCCGGCTCGGCCGGCATCGGCCTGCGCGGCTTGTCGCAGAAGAACACGCTGGTGCTGCTCAACGGCCGCCGCCTGGCCAACTACGGCTTCCCGGCCGGCGGCCTGTCGGACACCTTCGTCAACCTCAACGCACTGCCGCTGGTGGCCGTGGAGCGCATCGAAGTGCTCAAGGACGGCGCCTCGGCCGTGTACGGCTCCGACGCGGTCGCCGGGGTGGTCAACATCATCACCCGGCAGAACTTCCAGGGCGCCGAACTCGGTGGCAGCCTGGGTACCGCCGACCAGGGCGGGCTGGATGAGCAGACGCTCAAGTTCATTGGGGGCATCGGCGACCTGGACACCGACGGCTACAACATCCTGGTCAGCCTGGAAGGCTACAACCGCGAGCGCCTGGACCAGGACCAGCGCGACCTGACCAAGTCCGGCATCTACACCGACAAACCCGGCGGGCGCTGGAACGGCTGGTCGGCCAAGGGCGCGCGCTACCTGGTCAACGGCACTTCGGTGCCGATGCTCGATGCCAACGGCAACTGCCCGGAAGGCACCACCCTGGTGGCCAGCGCGCCGATCGATGGCCTGGCCGGCAACACCTGCGGTTTCAACCAGGCCCCGTACACCACGCTGATTCCCTCGACCAAGCGCTACCAGGCCTACGTCAATGGCACCTTCAAGGTGAACGACAACGTGGAAGCCTTCGGTGAAGTGCTCTACAGCGACATCAAGGGCGTGTCCTGGTTCGGCAGCAGTCCGTTCTTCACCCTGGAAAGCGGTCGCTTCGCGCTCAACGCCGACACCGGCCTGGCCGAGCCGGTCTCCTCCAACCTGCCGGCCAGCAGCCCCTACAATCCGTACGGCCGCGCGGTGCCGATCGAGTACACGTTCTTCAACCTCGGCGCGACGATCAAGACCAACCGGTCGCAGGCCTACCGCGGCCTGGTCGGGCTGCGCGGCAGCCTGCAGGACTGGGATTGGGAAGTGGGCGCGTTCGGTGCGCGCAGCAGCGAGCGGGAAACCGTGTCCGGCGGCTTCGCCAACCGGTACGCACTGGCCGATGCGCTGGCCAGCGGCAGCTACAACCTGCTCAATCCGGCGGCCACCTCCCCGGACGTGCTCAACGCGATCAACATCAGCACGCTGCGCCCGGCCGAGTCGGTGCTGCAGGGCGTGGATGCGAAGATCTCCGGGGCGCTGGGCCGTACCTGGGCCGGTGAGATCGGCTTTGCCGCCGGTGCCGAATGGCGCCGCGAAAAGCTCGATTCGAACAATCCCTGGCAGATCGACGCCGGCCTGCAGATCCGCCCGGCCATCGCCGAAGTGCATGGTGAGCGCAAGGTCACCGCCGCCTATGCCGAAGTCAACGTGCCGCTGGCCGAGCGCCTGGAACTGCAGGCCGCCGCGCGCGCCGACCATTACAGCGATTTCGGCGACGCGTTCTCGCCCAAGCTGAGCCTGCGCTGGCAGCCGTGGGACATCCTTCTGGTGCGTGCGGCCGCCTCCAAGGGCTTCCGTGCGCCGTCGCTGTCGGAGAACTCCAACAGCACCAGCATCGCCTACGGCAGCGTGATCGATCCGCGCGATCCGGACGTGCCGGGCTCGCGCCAGAACCCGACCTTCTTCACCGTCGGCAACAACGACCTCAAGCCCGAGCGCACCAAGAGCTTCAACGCGGGCATCGTGCTCTCGCCGTGGTCCAACACCAGCCTGAGCGTGGACTACTACCGCATCGAGCTGGAAAACCTGGTCGGCACCAACAACACCCAGACCCTGGTCACCGACGACGTCCCCGGCGCGGTGCTGCGCGATGAGCGTGGCAAGCTGCTGGCCGTCTACAACCGCTACCAGAACCTGAGCGAGCTGAAGACCTCCGGCATCGACGTGGAACTGCGCCAGCGCTTCCCGACCGAGCGCGCCGGCGACTTCGCGCTCAGTAGCGCCTTCACCCACGTACGCAACTACAGCCGCCCCACCGTGGTCGGCGGCCCGCTGGTGGATTACGCCGGCAGCAACCTCGGCGCCACGCTGCCCAAGAACAAGGCCACCACCAGCCTGGACTGGAGCTACGGCGACTTCCGCACCGCGCTCACCTGGTACTACACCAGCGGTTACGACCAGAAGGCCAGCGCGGCCGCTACCGCCGTGCAGGACCGCGTGGATTCCTACAGCCAGTTCGATCTGTACCTGGGCTACACCGGCATCGACAAGCTGACCGTGTACGCCAAGATCCAGAACCTGGCCGACGAGGAACCGCCGTACGACGCGTCTTTCCCGGGCATCCGCGCGCCGTACGACTTCAGCCAGTACGACCTGCGCGGGCGCTACTTCACCGTCGGTTTCGACTACCGCTTCTAACGCCTTTGTATCCAACGGGGCCGGCCGCGATGCCGGCCCCCGTTCCATGGGGAATTGCTGTGTCCTTGCATCGTCTCGTGTCACGTCCCATCCGCTGGCTGGTGGGGTCGTTGTGGTTGCTGGCAGCGCCGGCGTTCGCGCAGAGCGCGTATTTCTTCCCGCAGGGCGGCGATTTCGATCCGTCCATTCCCACCCCACAGCAGTTTCTCGGCTACGAGATCGGCAGCCGCTATACCCGGCATGACCAGCTCGTGGCCTACTTCGACGAACTGGCCAGACACTCGGACAAGATCAAGGTCGAGCGCATCGGCAGCAGCTACGAAGGCCGCCCGCTGCTGATCGCCACCATCACCTCGGCGCAGAACCAGCAGCAGCTGGAGACCCTGCGCCGCCAGCACGTCACCCTGGCCGACCCGGCGCAACCGCTGAGCGCGGTCGGGAGCAGCCCGGTGGTGGTGTGGCTGGGCTACAGCGTGCACGGCAACGAAACCTCCAGCGGCGAAGCCGCGCTGCTGACCGCCTACTACCTGGTGGCCAGCCGCAGCGCTGATACCGCGCAGTGGCTGCAGCAGGCGGTGGTGCTGTTCGACCCGGCGCAGAACCCGGACGGGCGCGACCGCGCGGCGAGCTGGCACAACGCGTATGCCTCCTCACCGGCCTCGGCCGATCCGGCCGACAAGGAACATGTCGAGCCGTTCCCGCAGGGCCGCACCAATCACTATTTCACCGACCTCAACCGCGACTGGCTGGCCCTCACCCAGCAGGACACGCGGCCGAAGATCGCCTACTTCCACCGCTGGTACCCCAACGTCCAGATCGACTTCCACGAGATGGGCAAGGACAGTACCTATTACTTCGAACCGTCGCCGGCGAGCATGCACAGCCCGCTGCTGCCGGCATCGTCGTACGCGTTCAACAAGACCCTGGCCAAGTACCACGCGCAGGCGCTGGATGCGCTGGGCTCGCTGTACTACACCGGCGAGAACTTCGACAATTTCTCGCCGGTGTACGGCTCCACCTATCCGGACTTCCACGGCGCGGTCGGGGTGACCGTCGAGCAGGCCAGCTCGCGAGGCCGCGTGCAGGAATCGGTGAATGGCCTGCTGACCTTCCCGTTCACCATCCGCAACCAGGTCGCCACCGGCCTGGGGACGATCCGCGGCGCGGTGACCGAGCGCAGCGGCCTGCTCAAACTGCAGAAGGACTTCTTCCAGTCCGCGCTGAAGCAGGCGGGCCAGCAGCCGGTCAAGGCGTTCGTGTTCGGCGATGCGCACGATCCCGGGCTCACTGCCAAGCTGCTGGACCTGCTGCTGCAGCACCAGATCACCGTGGAAGCGTTGAGCGCTGCGGTGACGGTGGATGGCCAGCGCTTCGAGCCGGGCAGCGCCTACGTGGTGCCCACCGCGCAGCCGCAGTTCCGGCTGGTCCATTCGATCTTCGCCGATACGCCGCCGATCAAGGGCGACGTGTTCTACGGCAGCACCTCCTATGCGATCGCACCGGCCTACGGCGTGGCCTTCGCCGGCAGCCGCAGCCGCATCGCCGGCGGCGCACGGGTCAGTGCCCTGGCGCCCGCGCAGGGCGGGGTAGTGGGGGGCCAGGCCGGCTATGCGTATGTGCTGGACTGGCGCGACTACAACGCCAGCCGCGCGCTGTACGCCCTGCAGGCACGCGGCCTGCTCACCCGCGCGGCGTTCCAGCCGTTCACCGCCGCGACTGCCGAGGGCGAGCAATCCTTCGCGCGGGGCAGCGTGGTAATCCCGGTAGCCGGCCAGCCACTGGCCGGGGCGGCGTTGCTCGCTGCCGTGGATGACGCCGCACGCAGCAGCGGCGTGCGCGTGCATGCCCTGGCCAGCGGGCAGAGCCGCAGCGGCATCGACCTGGGCAGCGACAGCGTGAGGTCGCTGCGCAAACCGGCGGTGGCGCTGGTGATGGGCGAGGGTGTCAGCGCCACCGAGATCGGCTCGGCGTGGTTCGTGCTCGACCAGCAGGTGCAGCTGCCGGCCAGCAAGCTCGACCCGGCCCAGCTGGGCAAGGTCGCGCTGGATCGTTACACCACCATCGTGCTGGCCGGCGGGACCTACGCCGGGGTGGACGCCACCGCGGTGGCGGCGCTGAAGCGCTGGATCAACGCCGGCGGCTCGCTGGTCACCTACGGCACCGCCGCGCGCTGGGCGATCGAACAGAAGCTGGCCGAGGAAAGCCTCGGTGAAGAGGAGCAGCAACCGGACAGCGCACGCCGTGCCTTCGGCGACCAGCGCGACATTGCCGCGATCGAGCGGGTCAGCGGCAACATCCTCAGCGCGGACGTGGACACCAGCCACCCGCTCGGCTTCGGCCTGCCGCGCACGCAACTGGCGATCAACAAGGAAAACGGCATCAGCTTCAAGCCCAGTCGCAATCCGTTCTCCACGGTGGTGCGCGTGGACGAGACGCCGCGCGTCAATGGCTATCTGTCCGAGAGCAACCGCAGCCGCGTTGCGGGCAGCGCCTGGTTGCTGGTGTCGCCACAGGGGCAGGGCAACGTGGTGCTGTTCGCTGACGACCCGGCCCACCGCAAGTACTGGCATGGCACCGAACGCCTGTTGTTGAACGCGATCTTCTTCGGCAACCAGCTCAACCCGACCAAGCCGCGCGGATAAGGCAACGGCGGCCCCCGTAGAGCCGACCGTTGGTCGGCTATCGCGATCCCCGTAGAGCCGACCGTTGGTCGGCTATCGCGATCCCGGTAGAGCCGACCGTTGGTCGGCTATCGGAGCACCCGGGCGAACGGCAGCCGACCAACGGTCGGCTCTACGGCCGGAGGCAAGCCCAAAAAAAAGGGCGACGCAGATGCGTCGCCCTTTTCAATTCAACCGGTCCGCGAACGGATCAGCTGGCGCGACCGCCGCCGCTGCCCTGGCCACGGCCGCCGCCGGCATTGGCGCCGCCACGGCGCTGGCCCTGCGGCTGGCCGCCGCGCGGCGCACCGCGACCGGCACCATCACGCTGGCCGCCGCCGGTCTTCTTCGGACCGGCATGGGCGTGGCGCGGGGCCTCGGCGTGCGGGCGACGCGCGTGCTTGCGCGGCGAACGATCGCCGCCCGGCACTTCGGCCTTGCCCGGCGCGCTGTTGCCCCAGCGGATCGGGGTCTGCGGCTCGAAGCCCGGCACGTCGCGGATGTCCATGTCCTTGTCGAGCAGGCGCACGATCTGGCGCAGCAGCTTGGCTTCGTCCTGCGCCACCAGGGAAATCGCCTGGCCGGTCGAGCCGTTGCGGCCGGTACGGCCGATGCGGTGCACGTAATCCTCGGCCACCATCGGCAGGTCGTAGTTGATGACCTTCGGCAGCTCGTTGATGTCGATGCCGCGCGCGGCGATGTCGGTCGCCACCAGCACGGTCACCCGGCCGGCCTTGAAGTCGCCCAGGGCGCGCAGGCGCTGGCCCTGGCTCTTGTTGCCGTGGATCGCCGCGGTCTTGATGCCGGACTTGTCCAGGAACATGGCCAGCTTGTCGCAGCCGTGCTTGGTACGGCCGAACACCAGGGTCTGCTCGCGGCTGTCCTGGGCCAGCAGGTGCAGCAGCAGTTCGCGCTTGCGCGCGCCATCGACCGGATGCACGCGGTGGGTGATGGTCTCGGCGACGGTGTTCTTCGGGGTCACCTGGATCTGCGCCGGATCGCGCATGAACTCCAGGGCCAGCTGCTTGATGCTCTCTTCGAAAGTGGCCGAGAACAGCAGGGTCTGGCGGTTCTGGCGCGGCAGCTTGGCCAGGATCTTCTTGATCGACGGCAGGAAGCCCATGTCGAGCATGCGGTCGGCTTCGTCCAGCACCAGGATCTCGATGCCGGACAGGTCGACGCTGCGACGCTCGATGTGATCGATCAGGCGGCCCGGGCAGGCCACCAGCAGGTCCACGCCACGGCGCAGCACGTCGAACTGGTTGCCCATGCCGACGCCGCCGTAGATGCAGGCGCTCGGGATGCGCAGGTACTTGCTGTAGCCGCGCAGGCTGTCATGCACCTGGGTGGCCAGTTCGCGGGTCGGGGCGAGCACCAGCGCACGCGGCTTGCGCGGGCCGTTGACGGCCTGCGGGTTGGTGCCCAGGTGCTGCAGCAGCGGCAGGCCGAAGGCGGCGGTCTTGCCGGTACCGGTCTGCGCGCCGGCGAGCAGGTCGCGACCTTCCAGGGCCAGCGGGATCGCCTGTTCCTGGATCGGGGTGGGGGTATCGTAGCCCTGCTCGGACAACGCGCGCAGCAGGAACGGGGCAAGGCCCAAGGATTCAAAAGACATCGGGTGGAAGCTCCAAAGACAAGGTAACGCCAGACCGAATGGCCAGACGCGAGGCAGATCAGAATGTGATCGGCTGACTCGGAGCGTTCCCGTGAACCGCGCTGCGAGAATTGGGTGCAGCCGGCGCGGTGCGCAGACTGGAATGCATGACGAATGGCGTCGGAGTGGGGGCGGGCGACGGATCGTTGATCCATATCGCCGGCGATCCCGAAGGGAAACGGACGGCCGCTGCAGACCCGCATAGTCTAACGGATAGTTGAGATCCCTACCAAATGCCCCTGTTCAGTTTGGCCGAGGGCGCCAGGCGCCGGGATCCACGCCATGCATGGCGGGACGGGCCTGGCAGGGGCCCGCGGCGCGACGGGGGCAGGTCGCCGGCAGCGGCAAGGATGCTTTAGGGTGGGCGATGCGGCGGTGCAGCTGGTGACCGTGTCGCGCATTTGATTACACTTGAAACCTATTTTCGCGATCCCGGATACCCACCCATGAAGCTTGGTTCTTTGAAGGAAGGCGGCCGCGACGGCACCCTGATCGTGGTCTCGCGCGACCTGCGCCATGGCGTGCGCGCCACCGGCATCGCCACCACCCTGCAGCAGGCGCTGGAAGACTGGAGCCACCTGGCGCCGCGCCTGAACGCGCTGTACGAATCGCTCAACGATGGCAGCGCCGACGGCGTGTTCGACATCGACCTGCAGGCGCTGGCCGCGCCGCTGCCGCGGGCGTATGAGTTCGTGGACGGCAGCGCCTACCTGCCGCACGTGGCGCGCGTGCGCCGTGCCCGTGGCGCCGAGGTGCCGGAAAGCTTCTACACCGACCCGCTGATGTACCAGGCCACCAGCGCCGGGTTCTACGGCCCGCGCGACGCGGTCAAGGTGGTCAGCGAGGAGTACGGCATCGACCTGGAGGCGGAGATCGTGGTGGTCACCGACGACGTGCCGATGGCGGTGACCCCGGAACAGGCCGCCGGCCACATCCAGCTGGTCGGCCTGGTCAACGACGTCTCGCTGCGCAACCTCATCCCGGGCGAGCTGGCCAAGGGCTTCGGCTTCCTGCAGTCCAAGCCTCGCTCGGCGCTGTCGCCGGTATTCGTCACCCCCGATGAGCTGGGCGAGGCCTGGCAGGACAGCAAGGTGCACCTGCCGCTGCTGACCCATATCAATGGCGAATGGTTTGGCGCCCCGGAAGCCGGCGTGGACATGCAGTTCAACTTCGCCCAGCTGGTCGCGCATGCGGCCAAGACCCGCCCGCTGGGCGCCGGTGCGATCGTCGGCTCGGGCACCATCGCCAACGAGGACACCAGCAAGGGGGCCTCGTGCTTCGCCGAGCAGCGCACCGTGGAAACCCTCCGCGACGGCAAGCCGAGCACGCCGTTCATGTCCTTCGGCGACGTGGTCCGCATCGAAATGCTCGACGCCGCCGGCGAGAGCATCTTCGGGGCCATCGAGCAGCGCATCGAACAGGCCGCCAAGCCCTGAACGCCACCGCCGCCAGCGCAGACACCGCGATCGAACTGTTCAGCTACTGGCGGTCCAGCGCGGCCTATCGCGTGCGGATCGGGTTGAACCTCAAGCAGCTGCCGTACCGGATCACCCCGGTGCACCTGCTGCGCGACGGTGGCCAGCAGCACAGTGAAGGCTACGCCGCGCTCAACCCGCAGGAACTGGTGCCCACGCTGCGGCATGACGGCCAGGTGCTGCACCAGTCGATGGCGATCCTGGACTACCTGGACGAGGTGTTCCCGCTGCCGGCGCTGCTGCCCGACGATGCCGCCGGGCGGGCGCGGGTGCGTGCGCTGGCGCAACTGCTGGCCTGCGATATCCACCCGCTCAACAACCTGCGGGTGATGCAGTTCTTCAGCGATACCTGGAGCGTGCCGCAGCCCGAGCGCGACGACTGGACCCGGCACTGGATGCAGGTGGGCTTCGAGGCCATGGAGCGGATGCTGGTCGAATCGGTCGATACCGGGCGCTTCTGCCATGGCGACAGCCCCGGCCTGGCCGACTGCTGCCTGGTGCCGCAGCTGTACAACGCGCGGCGCTTCAACGTGGACATGGCGCCGTACCCGACCCTGGCCCGGATCGACGCGGCCTGCCTGGCCCTGCCAGCCTTCGACGCCGCGCGCCCGGAACACCAGCCCGACGCCGCCTGACCGGCGGCAACGGACGCGGTCGTGCCGGCCGTTGGCCGGCTCTCAACATCATTGTTCGAAA
The DNA here is from genome assembly GCF_056397365.1 of Stenotrophomonas sp. 05N37. Lineage (NCBI taxonomy): Bacteria > Pseudomonadati > Pseudomonadota > Gammaproteobacteria > Lysobacterales > Lysobacteraceae > Stenotrophomonas > Stenotrophomonas sp. 05N37. Next base: position 202,043 of record NZ_JBFTNG010000003.1, read on the forward strand.
CCGGTATCGGCAGAGCCACGCCATGCGTGGCTCCGCGCCCCCCTCAGAAGCCGTGGGTGATCGCCGCCGGTGCGCTGTTGGCCGAGAAGTCCGCGTACGGATCGTGCTCGCCGCTGCCGCCTTCGGAGAGGCGGAACTTCAACGCCAGGCCATCGCGCGAGTCGGCCGCGCGCAGCGCTTCCTCCTGCTCGATGATGCCGTTCTTGGCCATCCGGAACAGGCACTGGTCGAAGCTCTCCATGCCTTCTTCCAGCGAGGCTTCCATCGCCGCCTTGACCTCGTGCACCTGGCCGCGGCGCAGCAGGTCGCGGATCATCGGGGTGTTGATCAACACCTCGGTGGCCGGCAGGCGGCGCCCGTCCTTGCCCTTGACCAGGCGCTGGGACACCACCGCGCGCAGGTTCAACGACAGGTTCATCAGCACGTTGCGATGCGCGCTTTCCGGGAAGAAGTTGAGGATGCGCTCGATGGTCTGGTCGGCGTTGTTGGAGTGCAGCGTGGCCAGGCACAGGTGCCCGGTCTCGGCGAAGGCGATGGCCGCCTCCATGGTTTCGGCATCCAGGATTTCGCCGATCAGGATCACGTCCGGCGCTTCTCGCATCGCGTTCTTCAACGCGTTGTGGAAGGCATGCGTATCCAGCCCCACCTCGCGCTGGTTGACGATGGACATCTTGTGCTTGTGCAGGTACTCGATCGGGTCCTCGATGGTGAGGATGTGCCCGGTCGTGGTGCTGTTGCGGTGATCGATCATCGACGCCAGCGAGGTCGACTTGCCCGAACCGGTCGAGCCGACCACCAGCACCAGCCCGCGCGGCGTCATGATGACGTCCTTGAGCACCTGCGGCAGGTTGAGCTCTTCGATGCTGGGGATCTTGCTGCGGATCGCACGGATCACCATGCCGACCTCGCCACGCTGCTTGAAGACGTTCACGCGGAAGCGCCCGGCGTCGGGCAGGGCGATGGCCATGTTGAGCTCCAGCTCGCGCTCGAACTCGGGCACCTGGCCCTCGTCCATCAGCGAGTAGGCGATCTTCTTGACCATGCCCGGCGGCAGGCCGGTGTTGCCCAACGGGTACAGCTTGCCCTCGATCTTGATGTAGACCGGGGCTCCGGTGGTCAAGAACATGTCCGACGCGTTCTTTTCGGTCATCAGCTTCAGGAAATAGCCGATATCCATGCGAAATGTTTCCCCAACAATCGGCCGCGTGCCATTGCAAGCACGCCGCAGGCTTCCGACAATGGCCGCGCTCCTACTTCTGGCGACGGCACCCCCAATGAATCCTAGCTTCGCACAAATACGACGTGTCCCGTACCTCACCCTGCTGATATGCGTGACGGTGTGCACACTCGCGTTCGCCGGTACCGCCCAGGCCCAGGAGGGCGCGCTGGAGCTGATGCAGGCCCGGCAAGCGGTCGACAAGGCCACCCAGGCCGATGCCGACCAGTACGCCCCGGACCTGATCGCCGTGGCCCGGCAAGGGCTGGAACAGGCGCAGCGCGCCGCCGGTGACCGCCGCGAGCGCAAGAACGCCCCGGCCCTGGCCGTTCGCGCCACGGTGGATGCCGACCTGGCCCGCGCCCGCAGCGAAGAAGCCACCGCCACCGCCCAGCTGCAACTGCGCCGCAATGAGGTGACCCAGCTGCAACGCCAGCTCGCCACCGGGGAGAACCGTTGATGACCGTCGCACCGAAGAAGTCGCGCATGCTGCGCGCGTCCACCCTGGTGCTGGCCGCCGGCCTGGCCCTGCCGCTGCTCGCCCAGGCCGCCGAAGACCCGGCCGTGGCCCAGCTCACCCAGCGCCTGATGGCCATCCAGGCCAACCCGGATGCGTCGCAGTTGGCCGCCTTCGAGCGCCTGCAGGCCCAGCAGGCCGTGGCCGAGCTGGCCAAGGCCAAGCGCCGCGACCTGGACCAGGCCCGCTACCTGGCCGAGCGCCGGGTCGAAATCGCCGAAACCAGCGTGCGCGCCGCCCTGGCCCAGCGCGAGGTCGACCAGCTTGAGCGCACCCGCAGCGAGCTGCTGATCGAGGCCAGCCGCCGCGACGCCCAGCGCGCCCGCCAGGAGGCCGAGCGCCTGCGCGTGCAGGCGCAGATCCAGGCCGAGGAAAGCGAGCGCCTGCGCCTGGCCGCCGAGCAGGAGGCGCTGGCCCGCCAGGACGCCGAGACCGCGCTGACCAGCGTGGCCGGCAAGCAGACCGCCCGGCTCAGCGCAGCCCAGCAGAGCGCGGCCAAGCTGGCCCGCGAGGAAGCCGAACTGGTGGCGGGCAGCAAGCTGCCGGGCTCGAAGTTCGACACCCGTGGCGAAGTCTTCACCTTCAATGGCGATGCCTTCGCGGCCGGCAAGGGCAGCCTGTCCGGTGGCGCCAAGGGCCAGGCCAAGGCGCTGGCCGAATACCTGAACATCGGCAAGAAGGGCCGGGTCCGGATCGAGGCCTACGACGCCGCGGCCGGGGTCGGCGAACAGCGCGCCCAGGCGCTGCGCGATGCGCTGGTGGCCGCAGGCGTCAGCGCCAGCCGGTTGCAGGTGAGCGGCAAGAAGGCCGCGGCCACCAAGGCCCGCTCGGCCGAGGTGATCATCGCGCCCTGATGCCGGACGAGGGATCGGTCATGACCGATGGTTGTGACGCAACTTCTTGTTTTCGTTTAATTTTCGTTGTTCTGCGTGTTCAGCCTGAACCTTTGCTGGCACGCGTCGACCATTTCAAATGAAACGCTTGAAGACCCTCCCGACCAAGCGTAGGGTCAGTTGTCCGGGTTGCCTTCCGCGACCCGGACGATTGGAGGGCCGGGCCGATGAACCGAGGGCACGAACCACAGCAGTCTGCAGTCCGGGCAGTCCCGGTTGCGCACGCGGGTTCGGTCGCGGTCATCGTCTGGCGCTCCGCCCAAAAGCAACGCCCCGTGCCGTAAGGCCGGGGCGTTCTTGTTTCTGCAAGACAGCGATAGGAGGTTCATCATGTTCGAAGGTCAGCCCCAGAGCGAGATCGATGCACGCCGCAAGCGTGACCCGGAATTCAAGGCACTTTACGAGCGGCACCAGAAGTTGAATAAAAAGTGCACGGATGCCCAGCTGGGTGTACTTCCGATAGACGATCTCACCTTGGGCCAGATGAAGCGTGAGAAGCTGCTGGCCAAGCAGAAGCTGGAAAGGATGTACAACTCCCCCACGCATTGACGCCTCAAGGGTGCCGGCCTGCCGCCGGCACCCGCCACCGACCGCCGCGGGCGGCGTCCGTCTCCTCGTCGACGGGCGCCGTCCGCGTCGCTCTTTCCGGGCCGGCACGTGCGTGCGTTTCCCGCCGGGCACCGGCTCTGGAGCGCGGCAACCTGACTTTCGACGCCAACCGTCGGATAATCACCGGTCCGGCCGCCTTGCGGCGCGAATCGATGTGAACCGATGGCAATCCACTCCTCCGTACTCGACCTCATTGGCCAGACCCCGATCGTCAAGGCCCAGCGCCTGGACACCGGCGTCTGCGAGCTTTACCTCAAGCTCGAAAGCGCCAATCCCGGAGGGTCGATCAAGGACCGCATCGGCCTGTCGATGATCGAAGCGGCTGAAAAGCGTGGCGAGCTCGCGCCGGGCGCGACCCTGGTCGAGGGCACCGCCGGCAACACCGGCCTGGGCCTGGCGCTGGTCGCCCAGCAGAAGGGCTACAAGCTGATCCTGGTCGTGCCGGACAAGATGAGCCGCGAGAAGATCTTCAACCTCAAGGCGATGGGTGCCGAAGTGCGCCTGACCCGGTCGGACGTGGCCAAGGGCCATCCGGAGTACTACCAGGACATGGCCAAGCGCGTGGCCGAGGAAACCCCGGGCGCCTACTTCATCAACCAGTTCGGCAACCCGGACAACCCGGCCGCGCATGAATTCGGCACCGGCCCGGAAATCCTGGCCCAGATGGACGGCGACCTGGACGCGATCGTGTTCGGCTGCGGCAGCTCGGGCACCATGACCGGCCTGTCGCGCGCCTTCGCCACCGCCTCGCCCAAGACCGAGCTGGTGCTGGCCGACCCGGTCGGCTCGATCCTGGCCGAGTACATCAACGACGGCGTGCTCAACGACAAGTCCGGCAGCTGGCTGGTGGAAGGCATCGGCGAGGACTTCCTGCCCTCGATCGCCGACTTCAGCCGGGTCACCAAGGCCTACGCGATCAGCGACGCCGAGAGCTTCCATACCGCGCGCGAGCTGCTGGGCAAGGAGGGCATCCTCGGTGGTTCGTCCACCGGCACCCTGCTGGCCGCCGCGCTGAAGTACTGCAAGGAGCAGACCACCCCGAAGAAGGTTCTGGTGCTGGTCTGCGACACCGGCAACAAGTACCTGTCCAAGATGTACAACGACTACTGGATGCTGGACAACGGCTTCCTGGAGCGCCCGCAGTCGGGCGACCTGCGCGACCTCATCCTGCGTCCGTACGGCCAGCGCGACACCGTCGTGATCGGGCCGAACGACCTGCTGACCACCGCCTACCAGCGCATGAAGCTGTATGACGTGTCGCAGCTGCCGGTGATGGACGGCGACCAGCTGGTCGGCATCGTGGACGAAAGCGACGTGCTGTTGCATGTCTACGGGGACGAAGCCCGCTTCCGCGACCCGGTCGCCACCGCGATGGTCAGCAAGCTGGACCGGCTGGACGTGAAGTCGCCGATCGAGGCCCTGCTGCCGGTGTTCGACCGCGGCCAGGTCGCCATCGTCATGGACGGAGGCACCTTCCTGGGCCTGATCACCCGGATCGACCTGCTGAACTACCTGCGCCGCCGGGTTCAGTAACCGCCCGGCGCCGGCCGGCGCCGCCGTGAATCAGCGTTTATCCGCGTCAACGGCCGATTAAGCCGCCGCTGATAGACTTCCGCTCCTTTTGCGGGAGCCCCTTCCGGGGCCCTCCATTGCTGGGAAACAACATGTCCGACCACGCTTCCTCCGGGCACGGCAACCGTGCGCTTGCCCTGGCTACCCTGGCCATCCACGGCGGGCAGTCGCCGGATCCGAGCACCGGCGCGGTGATGCCGCCGATCTACGCGACCTCCACCTACGCCCAGTCCAGCCCCGGCGAGCACCAGGGCTTCGAGTACTCGCGCACCCACAACCCCACCCGCTTCGCCTACGAGCGCTGCGTGGCCTCCCTGGAAGGCGGCAGCCGCGGCTTCGCGTTCGCCTCGGGCATGGCCGCCAGCTCCACGGTGATGGAACTGCTGGATGCCGGCAGCCACGTGGTGGCGATGGACGACATCTACGGCGGCACCTTCCGCCTGTTCGAGCGCGTGCGTAAGCGCACCGCCAACCTGCAGTTCAGCTTCGTCGACCTGACCGACCTGGCCGCCTTCGAGGCCTCGATCACCCCGCAGACGAAGATGGTCTGGATCGAAACCCCGACCAACCCGATGCTGAAGATCGTGGACATCGCCGCGGTGGCCGCCATCGCCAAGCGCCATGGCCTGATCGTGGTGGTCGACAACACGTTCGCCTCGCCGATGCTGCAGCGCCCGCTGGAACTGGGCGCCGACCTGGTCCTGCACTCGGCCACCAAGTACCTCAACGGGCACTCGGACATGGTCGGCGGCATGGTGGTGGTCGGCGACAACGCCGAGCTGGCCGAGCAGATGGCCTTCCTGCAGAACTCCATCGGGGGCGTGCAGGGCCCGTTCGACAGCTTCCTGGCCCTGCGCGGCCTGAAGACCCTGCCGCTGCGCATGAAGGCCCATTGCGCCAACGCGCTGGCCCTGGCCCAGTGGCTGGACACCCACCCGGCAGTGGAAAAGGTGATCTACCCGGGCCTGACCAGCCACCCGCAGCACGAACTGGCCACGCGCCAGATGAACGGCTACGGCGGCATCGTCTCGATCGTGCTCAAGGGCGGCTACGAGGCGGCCAAGCGCTTCTGCGAGAAGACCGAGCTGTTCACCCTGGCCGAATCGCTGGGCGGGGTGGAAAGCCTGGTCAACCACCCGGCGGTGATGACGCATGCGTCGATCCCGGTGGAGCGCCGCGCGCAGCTGGGCATCAGCGATGCGCTGGTGCGGCTGAGCGTGGGGGTTGAGGAGTTGGGGGATCTCCAGGTGGATCTGGAGCAGGCGCTCAACGCGGCGTCCGCAGCGGAGGCTGCAGAAAATGCGTAATCCGCTGTCCGCGCTGTCAGCCGTGCAAAGCCTGCGCCTGCATCGCAAGCTTATCTACCAGTTGGCCAAGCGCGAAGTGCTGGGGCGCTACCGCGGTTCCATTGCAGGCATGGCGTGGTCTTTCTTCAACCCGCTGCTGATGCTGGCGGTGTACACCTTCGTGTTCTCCTACGTGTTCAATGCGCGTTGGGCAGGTTCGGTGCAGGGCAGCCGGGCTGAATTCGCGATCATCCTGTTCGCCGGCATCATGGTCCACGGCTTCCTGACCGAATGCATGAGCAAGGCGCCCAACCTGGTGCTGGGCAACGCGAGCTACGTCAAGAAGGTGGTGTTTCCGCTTGAGATCCTGACATGGTCTGCGGTCGCGTCGGCGTTCTTCCATATGCTGATCACGCTGACCGTACTGCTCATCGCGCAGTACCTGCTGCTGGGCCGCCTGCCGCTGACGGTCCTGTACTTCCCGCTGGTCATTTTCCCGCTGGTACTGGTGGCGGCAGGCGTTACCTGGTTCTTCGCCGCGCTCGGCGTCTACTACCGCGACATCGGCCAGATCACCGGCCTGCTGGCGACGGTCCTGCTGTTCATGAGTCCCGCGCTGTACCCGGTGTCGGCGTTGCCGCCCAGCATGCAGAAGCTGATCTATCTCAATCCACTCACCTTCATCATCGAGCAGTCGCGCAACGTGCTGATGTGGGGGGTCGCACCGGATTGGTCGAGCCTGCTCAAGTACTTCATCGGCAGCGTAGTGCTTGCCTACCTTGGCTATTACTGGTTCCAGCTGGTTCGTCGCGGCTTCGCCGACGTTGTCTGACAGTGGTATCCGCTTTGTGAAACTGAATTAAGGGCTCCTCCATGTCCGAACTGGCGATCCAGGTTACGGGTGTTTCCAAGTGTTACCAGGTGTATGACAAGCCGCATGACCGGGTCAAGCAGGCGGTCATGCCGCGTGTTCGCCGTTCAATCGGTCTCAAGCCCCGCCGGTACTTCAAGGAGTTCTGGGCCCTCCAGGATCTCTCCTTCGAGGTGCGCAAGGGCGATACGGTCGGGATCATCGGTCGCAACGGTTCGGGCAAGTCGACCCTGCTGCAGATGATCTGCGGCACGCTGTCGCCGAGCACCGGCGAGATCAAGGTGAAAGGCCGCGTGGCCGCCCTGCTGGAGCTCGGCGCGGGCTTCAATCCCGAGTTCACCGGGCGCGAGAACGTCTTCATGAGTGCCGCCATCCTGGGCCTCACCCACGAGCAGGTGGTGGAGCGCTTCGACCGCATCGTCGCCTTCGCCGATATCGGCGACTTCGTCGACCAGCCCGTGAAGGTGTACTCCAGCGGCATGTACGTGCGGCTGGCGTTCGCCGTGATCGCGCACGTGGATGCGGACATCCTGGTGATCGACGAGGCACTGGCCGTGGGTGACGCCGTGTTCGTCCAGAAGTGCATGCGCTTCCTGCGCTCCTTCCGCGAGCGTGGCACGCTGTTGTTCGTCAGCCATGACACCAATTCGGTCCTCAGCTTCTGCCAGTCGGCCATCTGGCTGGACAAGGGGGTCATGCGCATGCATTCCAGCGCGCAGGAGACCACCCAGGCCTACATCGAGTACTGCGCCCAGGAGAGCTACGGTGACGAGGTAAAGCTGCAGGCACTGGATCGCCGGGAGTTCAAGGGGGGCGTGACGCCGACCGTGCGCGGTCCGGCCAAGGCGGTCGAGGAAGTCACCCTGGAGATGTTCGACAACATCGCCCATTCCGATGGCTGGAAGTCGGGGGAAGCCAGCATCGAAGGCGTGTCCCTGACCAATCTGGACGACCCGTCCCGTCCCTTCTTCTACGGCGGCGAACACGTCCTGCTGCGGATCGCCGCCCAGGTGCACCGCGACATGAGCAGCCCGATCCTCGGCTTCTTCGTCAAGGACAGCCTGGGCCAGTCGCTGTTCGGTGAACACACCTACACCCATGTACAGCCGCCGATGCAGCTGCAGGCGGGGCAGGTGGTGGAGGCGGAGTTCGAGTTCTACCTGCCGCTGTTGCCCAACGGCGACTACTCCATGACCGTTTCCATCGCCGAAGGCGATCCGGTTGCCAACACCCAGCACCATTGGCTGCATGATGCCGTGATCCTCAAGGTGTCGTCCCCCACGTTGCGATACGGCCTGGTGGGCATTCCGTTCGATAGCGTGACGATGCAGGTGGTGGAAAAGCCATGAGTGGATACGAGAGCCAGATCGCGCCGTTGATCAGCCACGATCCGCGCGTGCAGGTCGGCCGTTTCACCTATGGGACCCCGCAGTTCAAGGTGTGGAGCGAGGATGAATCGATCAGCATCGGCGCCTTCTGCTCGATTGCCGACGAGGTGGTCATCTTCGGGGGTGGAGAGCATCGGAGCGAGTGGGTCACCACCTTCCCGCTGCGGATCGCTTTCGGTGACCCGCTCGCCGGTCGTGATGGCCACCCGGCCAACAAGGGGCCGACACGCATCGGAAACGATGTCTGGATCGGTTACGGCGCCACCATCATCTCCGGCGTCACCGTGGGAGACGGTGCCATCATCGGTGCCCGGGCCGTGGTCACGCGCGACGTGCCACCGTATGCGGTAGTGATCGGCAATCCTGCGCGTCAGGTGAAGATGCGCTTCCCGCAGGAGCAGGTGGACGCACTTCTCAAGATCCGCTGGTGGGATTGGCCCATCGAGGACATCCATGCACGTCAGGCCGAACTCTGCGGAGGCAGCGTCGAGACGTTCGTCACCCGATTTCGCTGAACCAGACGGCACGCAGGCCCACGGCCTCACCGCACCAGACAGGACTCACGAGGGAACAATGATCAGCTTCGCCATCAACAATTCGATGTTCATCCAGCCTCGCAATACGCCCGAGAGCGCGTGGCTGGGCCATATTCCCTTCGCAGCATGGCTGGTCGAAACCATGCGGCCGGACATCCTGGTCGAACTGGGCACGCACCGTGGCGCGTCCTATCTGGCGTTCTGCCAGGCCATCCAGGCCTGCGCTGCACCGACGCGCTGCTATGCGGTCGATACGTGGCAGGGCGATGAGCATGCCGGCGAGTACGGTGATGAAGTGTTCCTGTCCCTGCTGGATTACCACCAGCGCAATTACGCCGATTTCTCCCGCCTGATGCGCATGCGGTTCGAAGAAGCGGTGGAGTACTTCGATGACGGCACCGTGGACGTGCTGCACATCGACGGTCTGCACACCTACGAGGCGGTCCGCAACGACTTCGAGACCTGGAAAGCCAAGCTCTCCCGGCGTGCAGTGGTGCTCTTCCACGACATCAACGTGCGCGAGCGTGGCTTCGGCGTCTGGAAGTACTGGGATGAGATCCGCACCCAGTATCCCTCGTTCGCCTTTACCCATACGCACGGCCTGGGCGTGCTGCTGGTCGGTCCCGAGCAGCCGCAGCCGCTGCTTGACCTCTGCCGTCTCGATACGGCCAATGGCGATGCGGTGATCGGCAACCGGCTGTTCGATCAGCTCGGCAAGCTGATCAGTGCCAATGTCGACATCGGCACCCTGGCCCGTGAACAGGGCCGTCTTGCCGGCCTGGTCAACGAGCGCGAGGTCGCGCGCGACGCGCTCCAGCAGGAGAACGGGCAGCTCCGTGCGCAGGTCGCCGAGGCACAGGCCCAGCTGGAGCATCGGACACGTGAGTACCAGGCCGTGGTCGCGCGCAATCAGGAGCTGGTGTCCTCGGCCGAGGCCGTGGGCGTTGTCGAGCATCTGCGTGGCCAGTTGGAGCGCACTCAGTCCCTGCTCGGTGAAAAGGATGCCGAAGCGCAGCGGTTGAATGCTGCCTTGCGTGAGTCGACCGTGGAGCTGGAACGCATGCGTTCGTCGATGAGTTGGCGCCTGATGGGGCCGTTCCGGCGTCTACGCCGGATGTTTGGTTGAGCAGACAAGGATTTCCTCCCCTAAATGACGGCGATGTCTCCATGAAGCAATGGCGTGTTCTGATCCTCGACACGAAGAAGAGCAACCCCAACCACTACATCTGCCTGGCCATGACACGGGCCCTGGCAGAAGCGGATGGGGTCGAGCGCGTGATTCGAGCCGACTACGCTACTGCGATCCAGGATGCGCAGCGCCACGACTGCAACCTGTTCATCGCCTTTGATGGCGAAGAACTGGATCGGCCCATCGTCGAACGGATCGCGCAGGTCTGCGGGCGTAGCGTCCTGTGGGTCACTGAAGACCCGTACGAGCGCAGCGTCAACGTGGCCAACGCGGATCTGTTCGATCTGGTCTGCACGAACGATTCGGGAAGCGTGGCCGGCTACGGGGCAAAGGGCGTCTCGCTGCCCCTGGCAGCTGACCCGCGCTTCCATTTCCATCCGATTCCGGAACAGGACCAGGATCATTACCTGTACGACCTGTTCTTCGCGGGAACCGCCTGGCCGAATCGCTCGGAGTTCCTGGCGCGGCTGCAGTCGGCCATTCCGGAAATCAACCTCAAGCTGGCCCTGCCGGCCAACCCCTACATTCCCGCGCCCAAGCTGGACATGGACCCGAGTGCCTACGACTGGCGCACGCCCAATTCCGAGTTTGCCAGGTTCGCCAATCGCAGTCGGTCGGTCCTCACGCTGCATCGTGCGTTCTCTTCGTCGGGAAATGACCCGGTGGCGCATACCCCGGGGCCACGGTTCTTCGAGGTGGCCCTGGCCGGCGGCTTCCAGCTGGTGGACACGTCCATCGCCGAGATCCGCGTGCAGGACTATTACAGGGAAGGCCACGAGTTCATCGGCTTCAATGGTCCGACCGACTGCATCGAGAAACTCAGGCATTACCTTGCGCACCCCGCCGAGCGTCTTGCCATCGCGCGTGCGGCCCAGCAAGCCACGCTTGAGCAGCATCTTTACCTGCATCGCGTCCGGCAGCTGCTGGCACGTGTCGAGGCATTGCCGGCGGCAGTAGCCCCGATCGCGGTGGACGCGCCGGCCGCCACGCGCCGGAGAGTGCTGGTCGTCTCGCACAATATCCTCGGCGTTGCCCCCTACGGCGGCGTCGAGGTGTACCAGGAATCCGTCCGACAGGCGCTCAGCGGCGAGATCGAGTTCCTGTTCTACACGCCTGACCGCAGCGTCCAGCCGATGGGCAGTCGCTATACCCTGCGCGACGAATCCCTGCAGATCATCGATTCAGTGGACTTCGATGACGGCCTGGATGAGGCGGCATTGACCTGCCCGCGACGCGAATCGGCCTTCTCCGAACTGCTCTATCGCCACGGCATCGAGCTGGTCCACTTCCAACACCTGATCGGCCACCCGCCATCGCTGGGGTTGCTCCCGTCGGCGCTCGGCCTGCGCTCGGTACTCAGCCTCCACGACTATCACGCCGTCTGTTCGCGGTTCAACCTGCTCGATTACCGCGGGGTTTACTGCGACATCCCGTCCCTGCCGATCGAGACCTGCGATGTCTGCCTGAATGCCTGTGCGGGTGCCGCCACCGGCAGCCAGGCGCGTCGGCGGGCGTTCTTCAGTCGTGTGCTGGAGCACATCGACGTCCTGCATGCCAACACCGATGGCGTGGCGGCGCTTTACCAGCGGATGTACCCGGCGCTGCTGCAGCCTGGGCGCATCCGCGTCAACGCCGTGCCCATGCCGAAGGACGACGAGGTGGCAGCGCTGCCCATGCAGCAGTCGCACGCAGGCCGGCTGCGGATTGCGGTGCCGGGCAACTTCACGCGCAACAAGGGCGGCAACGAACTGATCCATGCGTTCAACCAGTTGCGCGACGACGAGGTCGAAATCAGCATCGTCGGACCGGTGCCGGAAGAGTACCAAACGGTCCTGGATGTCCTGAAGATCCCCAATCTCAAACAGCATGGCGCCTACAAGCCAGGCACGCTGAAGCAGATCCTTGCCGGCCACGATCTGTCGATCCATTTTTCGATCTGGCCTGAGACGTACTGCATCAGCCTGTCTGAGGCATGGGCAGCCGGGCTGGTTCCGATCGTCTCCAACATCGGCGCCCTCGGCGAGCGGGTGGTCCACGGGATGAACGGTTATTCGCTGCCGGTCAGTGAACCAGGCACCATGGTGCGCCTGATCCGCCAGCTCATCGCCGACCGCACCGAGATGGAGGCCATCCGCGTCCGCGTAAAGGCGACCATCGGCCCGCACCACGATGACCATATGCAGTGGGTCCGCGACCTGTATGCCGAACTCCTGCCTTCCGAGGCATTCCTCCAGCGCACGCAGAAGGCCACGCGTGGCAATACCATCCGCGACCTCGGCATCCTGCTGGTCGAGCCCAACTGGGTGATTCCGCCACGCGCAGCGCATGTTGCAGACGAGGGCGGCGGGCTGTTGCCGGTGTTGCCGGTAAGCGCGCTGCGAAAGGCGTATCGCTTCTACAAGAAAAACGGTGTCAGGAACACGATCGTGCGAATTCTCCAGGAAGTGATGCGCCGGGTCGGGGGGCAATCATGATGCCCGTCGCCCTGAAGGTGCTGGTCAGCGGCGCGTCGCCGGACAACCAGAATCGCAATGTGGTGCTGCGGCAGTATGTCGCCGAAGGGTTCTCGCAGCTGCCGCAGGTCGCGCAGGTGCTGGCGACGCCGCTGGAGTTCGCCGCAGAGCGGGCAGGTGAACTTCATCCAGACGTGGTGGTCTGCTTTGGTTCCTGCATGCCCGATGACGCCGAGTACGCCGCGCTTCGCCGCTACTGCACGCAGCGCGGTGTGCCGATGGTGTTCTGGCTGCATGACGACCCTTATGAGTTCGACTACAACTACAAGATCCGCGACGTAGCCGATATCGTCTTCAGCAACGACCGCTGGTGCGCCGAGCATTACCCGCACCCATTCGCACGCCACCTGCCGCTGGCCGCCAGTCAGCAGGCCCACTGGCGACCGGTGCGCGACGACAAGAACATCAGCATCTTCTTCTGCGGTGTGGCGTTCGCCAACCGGAAGCGGCTGCTGGGTGACCTTCGACGGACGCTGCAGGCGCACGATGCGATGATCCTGGGGGACGGCTGGCCAAGCGAGCTGCCCTTCTGCAGCAATCGTCGCCTGCCCAACGATCAACTGTCGGATCACTACGCACGCTCGTGGGTAACGCTGAACATGGGGCGCGATTTCAATTACGCCAATGACCGGTTCAAGCTGGAGCCGTCGACGCCCGGTCCGCGGACATTTGAAGCGGCAATGGCAGGCACCACGCAGGCTTTCTTCGTGGAGAGCCTGGAAATCACCGATTACTACACGCCTGGCAGCGAGATCCTGCTGTACAACTCCGCCGCGGAGTTCGCCACGCTGATGGATCGCGTGCTGTCCGATCGCGCGGGCTGCATGCAGATCGCCGCGGCGGCGCAGCGACGGACGATGGACGAACATACCTACCAGGCGCGGGCGGAGCACATTCTGCACGTGGTCGATGAGTGGCGGGCAGCGGGGAACTGAGGCACCTGTACGGCAGAACCTCCGCTATTCGCTCGCCTCCAGTCGATGAGTGCCCGGAGTAGGGGCCACCAGAATCCTGGGATCGCGCATCAGTGTCCACACTTCCTGCTCGGAGGTGGGGGCAAGCTTGATGTGCACTTCCTTGCCGGCGAGTGGCGAGAAATCCAGCGTGATCTTCTGCCATTCCGTTTGCGTGTCCACGTTCGGGGTGATCGACGTGCTGAGCGCCTGGGTGCCCTTGCCCTGGACGCTGACGGTGAACGTGACTGCAGTGGCGCGGTCACGCGGCCACTCCGGATGCACGCGCACTTCTGCGGTAAACAGGCTGCGGCGAGTCGCTTGTACGTGATCAAAGCGCAGCCACTGCCCTGCGTTGATCCAGGATTCCACATGGCTGGGTGGATCGCCGGCGGGCTTGTTGATCGCCAGGATCGCGCCTGCGTTGCGGTTGGCGGAGATATGCGTCCAGCGTCCAAGGTCGATACGCTCGCCGGCCGCCACGAAGCCGCCGTCGTGGCTGAATCTGTAGACCAGTTTGGGCGCTGCCAATGCGCATGCGAACAGCAATGCAAGGGCGCTGCCCAGGCAGGCGTTGGGGGTGATCAGTTGCTTCATGGTCATTGATCCGTCTCCCGCTGTTCCACGCGCTGTCGTAGGTCTCCCTTCCGATGATGCGGCCATAGCAAGGTGATCGCGGCACACAGCAGCACCACTGCCACGAACGCCAGATAATAGGCATGGAACTCACCGACATATCTGCCTGGGGGATAGCGCCAGAAATAGACCATGGAGTACTCGGACAAGATCCCCAGCGCCAGGAGCGACGCTGTTCGCTGGGCAAGCGATTGGACGCTGATGCAGAACGCTATCAGCACCGGGATGATCGAGAACATCATGGTCGGCAGGATGAAGTGATCATCTCGGCGGTAAAGGCCGAGGCCAGGGATCAGTGGCAGAATGAAGAACGCGATCAGCGCAAGGCGGGGTACCCACTGTGCCGACTCTTTATGGAAGACGCCCCGCCAGGTGACGATGCCACCGACCAGGCCCAGAGCAAACCAGATGCGCATGAATTGCTGGAAGAACAGCGATTCGCCGATCTGCCGCCAACTGATCGATCCGCTGGCGACGCCGTAACGAAGGACCAGGTCCAGGGCTTCGGCCGGAAGCACCGCCTTGAGCATGTTCATCCATGGCAGCGCCGAGATGTTCGCCATGCTGGTTGAAGAGTAGAAGCTTCGCGCGACCTCATCTGCGGTGTGATGCAATCCGTACGCCACATCAACGTTGTAGAGATAGTAGGCCCGCAGCGGCGTGGCCCCCCCCGAGATATGTTCTGCGACGAACCATGCAGCCGGTACCGCTACGCACGCGAGCAGCATGCCGCTCAGGCGTGACCACGGCACCGAGGCCCGCTGCAGGCCAACTGCAAGCGTGGACAGCACCAGGACGCCGCAGAGGGAGATATGCGCCCACAGGAAGGATCCATGAGCGAAGAAAGAGGCGCCACTCAGCAGTATCGCCATCTTCCAGTTTCCGCGCAGCGCCTGTGTGCCGGCGCAGCAGAGGAGGGCCACCGCAAGTAGTTTGGGCCAGAGGCCGATGATGCTGTAGACAAGAAATGGCGACGCGAGAAGCAGTACCGCCACGACTCGCGTCGTACGCTCTTTGGTGAACCTTTCAATCAGATTGAGCAGGGGCAGGATGCAGATTGCATTGATCGCCATCCAGAGGTTGGCGTACGAAAATGCAAGCAGCTCCGGATAATCGTAGAACTTGTCATTGAAGTTGAGGCCGAACGAGGGCAGGGCGCCTGCCGTGAGGATGCCGGCCAGGAAGGGGCGATCAAACAATGCGAAGTCCTGCCCGCCGACCAGTCGCCCAGCATGGAGCAGGTACTGCGCTTGGAAGGCGGCCTGGGGAGAGTCACCCGGCGTAACGTTGGTCAGGCTGTAGATGGACCAGAAGAGCGTGGGCCCGCGTGCCGGGCCGTAGTGGTACGCAATCAGCAGGATGTAGCAGGCGAACGCATAGAGGCAAAGCAGAAGCATGGGCTTGGCGAGAGCCTTGATCTCTGCAAGTTGCGAACGAACCCCAAGCAGGCTGGCGGCCGCGAGGAGCCAGAGCGCCGCCCCAGACCAGGCGGGCGCAAGCCACAGCAGCAAGGATGTAAGGGCCGCATGCGCCAACAGTCCAGTCAATAGAATCAGGCCGCAGCGCTCCCATCGGGACGACAGGTCCGATACAAAACGCCCACCCAGCGCGCTTCCAATAAGAAACACGCTGGCAATGTAGCTGGGCCCCAGGAGAGCTGCCATCGCTACGATCTGAAACTGACTCATTTACGATTCCCCGGATGATGCGCTGCCCACTGGCTTGAGCGGGATGTGGCGGCTGATTATAGATTAGGCCGGCCCATGGACGCGGGCCAGTCACCGGTGGCAGCCGCACGCAGCAGGCCCGGCTCCCCGAGGGCGCGGGGTCATCCGGGACGTCACGGGTGATGCGCCGGTCCAATTGCTCTATTCTTCATTCCGCGCGGTCGGAAGGCCGGCCCCTTGCGAGGTGGAGAGTGATGATGGTGGAGCTGTTGGGTGCTTTGGGCTGGACGGCTGCGACAGCCGTGCTCGTCCTTCTTCTCGGCGGAGCCGTGGTCTCCTGTTCGACCGTTGGGCGGGCGCTGAAGGGCGTGGAGTTGCTCGCCTATTCCATCGGCTTCGGTGTACTGGCGCTTGCGGTGCTGGGCGTCGGAGTAGTGTCGATTACCTTCGACTATCACCGAAACGCGACCATTCTATTGGCATTGGCGACGCTGTTCGCCGCCGCGCAGTGGTACCGGACGGGAGTGCTGGCTCGCCTGTTCGGCCGACAAGGGGGAGAGGATGCGTTCCGCGCGCGCTTGGCTGCTGCGGGCTGGGTGCTGATGGCGGTCATCCCGATGCTGATGACCTTCGCTCCGGTGAAGATGCCGGCCGAGCTGCCTGATGGCCCGTATGTCATCAAGAACGCGCATGTGCACGTAAAGGTGCAGGTGATGCTTGGGGATTTTCCGGCTGATAACTACATTCCGTTCGTTGCGGCGCAATACCTGCTGAGGGACATCCCCTTCTCGGAGGTGCGCCCATTGATGCCCGGGCAGGAACTGGCAAACCGCCCCATCTTGATGTCGCTGGCTGCGATCCCCCTGCTTGCAGTGCTCGATCCGCCTCCCAGGCATGAGGGTGAGATGCCGACCTTCCGCTATGTCGGAAAACAATGGCCGGATGTCGGGCGCTTCGGTGATGACCGTAGCTTCCGCAGATTTCTAGCAGTGTCTCTTGTTTTGAACGCGACACTGTTGGTGGGGGCGGCGTTGCTGCTGCAGCATGTCGGCCTTCGTCGTGGATACTGGACCGCCGGGTTGCTGGTCTTCATGAGTAGCCCGTACTTCATCGGGCAGACCTTGTTCTCGTGGCCGAAGTCACTCGCAGCGTTCTTCGTGCTGCTGTCGGCGTACACCCTGATTGCCCGCCACCGTACCTGGGTGGCAGGGTTGATGCTTGTACTTGCTTACTGGGCTCACCCCTATGCGCTTGTCTTCATGGTGGCCTTTGCCGTCTTCCTCCTGATCCGCGAGCGTAATGATCCCGATCCGCGCCGAGGGCTGCTCCCGTTCGCGTTGGTGTGCGGCGTCGGGCTGGTTCTCTGGTGGGCATGGGCAACGTGGTACCTCCAGATATCATCTGACCTGGTAGAGCAGAACCTCTCTGTAAGTGCTGGGCTGGCTCGTCACCTGTATGTGCGTGCGATCAATGTGATCAACACTTTCGTGCCGATCATCTACAGCAGCAGTACGTGGCCGTCGGCGGCTGGCCTGGTGCAGGCTGCGGTGCTGGGGCTGGTCGGCGGGGTCGGGGTGCTTCTCCTCCCACAGGCGCTGTTCGCTGCCATTCAGTGCGTACGCGATCGCTCTTCTGAGTTCATCATCCTGGTCATGCTTCCCTCGGCACTGTTGATCGGTGTGTTCAGTGCCTTGGCAGTGCCCGCCGTTCACGGTCTGCAGGCGATCGCCGTGGTCCTGCTGGCGATCTCGCTGCGGTGGATGCAGGTGCGGAACATGTCGCGCTGGATGTGGTCTCTTGTAGGCGCTCAGATCTTCCTCAATATCGTGGTGTTGGTATATCGCGGCCATGCACTGGTGCATGGATGAGCATCATCCCCGGAGGGTACATGCGTAACATCATGCTTGCTGGCTTCGTGCCGCTTTTCCTGGTGGCCTGCCATCAGCCTCCCCCGCGGGAGTGCACGCTGGGCCCGGAGGTGGGCGTCCAGGTGAGATCACCGATCGACGATTCGGCAAATCGTTCGATTTCCATGGGCAATGGACAGAGCGTACGCGGCTCATTTCTGCCGACGGCAGCGCTGCGCGTCGATGCAGTGGGAGTCCAGATTGGAAACGATGGGGGACGGGCAGATGGTGAAATCTCAATTGAGCTTTGCCAGGACGGTCGCTGCGTGCATGGCCACGCGCAGGTCCAGGGATCCAAGGACAATGACTATCTTGAGGTGCCCCTGAAGCCCGCACTTCCAGTAAGCTTCGACGCGGGCGTGGTGACGTACTCGCTGAAACGCGAGTCCGGCTCGCGGAGCGTCGCGGTATGGGCGTATCCGGGCATTGGGAGCCAGACGTCATTGACTCATGGCGATGACAAACGCGGGGAAGCGCTCAACCTCATGATGCGGCAATACTGAGCGTCCTGCGGTTCGCCCGCTGCGGGGCTGTTGCGGTATGCGCGCCCTGCATCGGGTAGTGGCCGCACTTGGGCCGGCTTCATCGGGGTGAGAACCGCACGCACTCCTGGCAGTCCATCTCTGCGTCGAGCAGCCCGCGGAACTCGCTCAGATTGCGCCGCAGCTCGGGGTCAAGTGCGTCCATGGGGCGATCAACCACGTATCCCAGCGAGGCGCGTTCGGTGCGTGCCTGGCTTACGACCTTGTTCCATTCCTCACTTGGCTTGACGTTCATGTACGGCCACAGTGTCGCCACCGAGGCGAAGAACACGATGGTGGCCGCGCCTGCGCCGGTAGCCAGCATTGCCGACAGGACCGCGAGGCCACGGCCCAACAGGCGAGCCGCAGGGGGCAGCGCGACGAGCAGGGCGGTGAACAGGAAGAACGCAGGGAAAACCAGGTAACGGGTTCCAAAGAGATACGGGGCGATCGCGTTTGGATCAGCGACGGTGTGCAGGCGGAAAATGATCAGACTGCAATAGACCGGCAATGTCAGGGCAGGAAGGGCGATGATTACCAGGACAAAGAGCAGATCCGGTCGTTGGAGTTTCCTGGCCCGCCACAGCAGCACGCCGAACACGGTGACCATGCAGCTCATCAGCGCAATGCCATAGACCGCATCTACATCGTAGGTCGCTGGATTGGGCCACGGGAAGCGGCCATTGGCCCAGAGTGAGCGCGCGCCGGACTGCACAGAGCCCATGTACAGGGCGCCAAAGCGCTCGAGACTTGTGCTGAGCGTCTGCGGCTCCGCCAATGAAGGGGATCCATTGGTGGTCATCAGCACCGCGTGGATACAGGTAGCAGCGGCGAATGCCGCCACCGGCGCCAGGAACCGCGCCGGAAGACGCTGCGCCCAGATGATCGCCGTGATGACTACCAGTGCCGTGGCACTGAATGTGAGGCCAATGCCGAACAGGTGCATCGACCCATAGGCCCATGCCAACGACAGCGTGGCGTCCCGGCGGCAAGACGACCTGATCAGCTGCAATGCATGGCAAGCAGACATCGACGCGCAGGCCAGGCAAAGCAGCTGGGCGGCCATGAAGGGCCACGCAGCAAGTTCAAGGACGGTTGGCTGGAGGATGAAGATAAGCGGGAACGTAGCGGACAGCGTTCTCACCGTACCTCGGCTGAGGTCACCGAACGCGCAGGCGGACCTGCATAACAATGAGAGTGAGGTGGCCAGCAGGCCCAGGACAAGCATCTGTCGCGCAAACCACAGGAGCGCATTGGCGCCGAACAGCCTGGCCTGTAGGAATTCCAGACTGAAAAACAACGGCGTGTAGTGGCCGTTGTATGCCTTGAACAGGAATGGCTGGATGAAGTCCATTCTCTCGCCAGTTGCCCAGGCCCGGGCGATGAACCAACCAGATTCCGCTCTGAACGGCGTTACATTGACGTCGGCAAGTCTGCAGAACGCTGCGATGAATACGGCAAAGCCGAATGCCACTGCCAGAACGGCCATTGGCCGAACCTGCTGCGGGAGCGTGTCTGTATTGGACGTGGTCAAAATGTCACGCTCGGTCTGGATGTGGGGAGGAGGAGGCTGCCTGCTTCAACTACGGAAAGACAGGCGCTTGTGCCCGATATAGCTGGTCAGAACAGGCGTGGCTACACCAATCGCATGTGCGATGGTCTCCGCACCACGGGTTACGCCCATCATCGGTAGCAGCCAACGAGCGAACAACAGGCTCACGCAGAAGGTCTGGACCAACGCGAACGCGTTGACAACCAGGAACCACATGACCTGGGAGTGGGGCGCGTTGCTGGTCTCGGTGAATGCGAGTTTACGCATCAGGATGAAGGCTGCGACCAGGCCAACCATGAAACCCAGTACGATCGAAACCGAGTAGGGAAGCCACAGGCTGAACACGATGCGCGAGCAGAAATTCGCGCCGGCGGCGATGCCGCCGGACACGATGAACATGATGAAGCGCTTGCTGATCACGGCTCGCCCGCCGCAACCTGGGCAAGGCGCGCGCCTACGGCAATGCTCTCGTTGATCGAGCGATCCTCGGGGTAGTAGTACGCGGTGTCGGCCATGTAGAAGCCTTCCAGCGGAGTCTTCATCGGTGGCAGCATGTCCTGGAACCCTGGCGGGCAGATGGTCTGGGCATACTCATAGCGGTGGCAATGGGTGGCCTTGATCCAGTCCGGCTTGAATGCCGGGTTGATCATCGGCAGATAGCTGAGCACTTCATCGATGAGCTGCTGGTTGCTCCACTGCCACTTCGGGTGCGTCTTGGGCATGTAGTACGGGGCATAGACGATGTGTTCGCCCGGCCCGTTGCCTGGATTGAGGTTGCTGTATTCGATCAGCCCGGGGATGGTGATCCGCTCGTCGCTGATGTTCATCCAGAAATTCTCGCTCACCGGCTTGGAGAGCTTGAGGATGACGCAGGCCACCGGGATGTTCTCGATGGCGCCGACCTGCGCGGCGAACGCGACCGGCAGGCCCGGAACCAGTTTGGGCACGTACTGGATCGGCGCAGTGGAGACCACGCGGTCGTACGCGATGTGTCCGTCGCGGGTGACGATGCCGGTGACCTTGCCGTCGGTCGAGGCGACTTCCTCGATGGGCTGGGACAGCAGAATCCGACCGCCAAGCGTCTGCACGTGCGCCGCCATCTTCTCCAGCAGCACGGTCGAACCACCGTCCAGGTAGCCCATGCTTTCATTGAAAAGATTGCGCCGCGACAGGGCCACGCGCTTGATGCGGGTACCGATCCAGGAGGCCGACAGGTCGTTCTGGTACTCGAAGAACTTCAGCGCGAAGGCCTTCTCCCACATCACCTTGTAGGCCTTGGGCCCAATCCAGCGGGTGATCCAGTCGCGCGCGTTCTCTTTGTCCAGCGCGGTCCAGTCCTGGATGCCCTTGGTATGCATCACGTGCAGGGCATAGCGGACCTTGTCGATCAGGCCCAGGTGCGGGAAACCGAGCAGCGCGAACGGAGTACCCCACTTGTGGAGTTTGCCTTCGTAGTAGTACCCCATCTTGGTGTCCGTCCAGTGCAGGCGCTCGGACAGCTGCATTTCATCCAGCAGCTTGAACAACGGATAGTCGGTCTTGCAGATGAAATGGTAATAGCGCTCGATGCGCAGGCCGTCGAAATCGAAATCTGCCGACATGCCACCAATGCGGTCGTCGCGCTCGTACACGTCAACCCGGTGCCCCTGCTTGAGCAGCTCCAGTGCTGCCATAAGACCCATGGGGCCACTGCCGATGATGGCGAAATTGCTCATGTGATTGTTCTTCCGTCTGTTTTGTTCGGTCAGCGCTGCAAGACGATGTGGCTGTAACGCGGGTCGGTATAGCTTTCGCGGATGGCTTCCTCGAACGGCGTCTGCTTCACCCCGAACACGGCTTCGGTATCGATACCTTTGAAGTCATCGCCAGCGCTCAGCGCCTTCAGCTGGTCGGCGGTGAACGGCGGCTTGCTGCTGAACATGCTGTAGACCCGCAGCAGGAACGCGAAGAACCCGATCGGGATATGCACGATCAGGGTATGCAGCTTCTTGACCCTCTTGATCGTGCGGATGATGTCCACGTAGTCCACGCGCGTGGCGCCGACGATGTCGTAGATGTCGCCGTCCGGCTCGCGCGCGATGCACTGCACGATGCAGCGGCAGAAATCGCGCTCGTACAGCGGCTGGCGCATGAACTTGCCGTCGCCGGGGATCGGGAACACCGGCGTGCGCGCCATGAAGCGCGAGAGCCAGCCAAGGTGCTTGGGATCGAACCAGCCGAACATCAGGGTCGGCCGCAGCACGCAATGGGCAATGCCACTGTTGCGCACCTGGGCTTCCTGCAGCGTCTTGGTCTCGGTGTAGTCATCGGTGGCGACCGAATTCACCACCGACGAGCTGATGTGCACCATGTAGGGCACAGTGTGCTCGGCGCAGGCAGACAGGACACGTTCGGTGGCCTGCAGGTTGTTGCGGTCGAACAACGCCCGGAATTTTCCGGTGATCTGCGCATGCAGCTGCACTACCAGACGCGCACCGGCAAACGCCTGGGTCCAGTCGCCCGGCTCGGCCAGGTCGGCCAGGATGGTCTGAACGTCCGGATGGAGCTCGCGCAGGATGGCCAGGTTGTGCTCGTGCTTGTCGATGGCGACCAGCTGGGTATAGCCCTGCTGTTTCATCTCGACAATCAGGTTCTGTCCCACCAGGCCTGCGGCGCCGGTCAGGACGATCTTGTCACTCTTCTGTGCCATGCTCGGGCCCGGTATAGGTATGAACGACGGTAATCAGCGCTTGTACGCAACGACCAGCGCCTGCTTGCCCAGGACGTGCCAGGCCAGCGGGATCTTCAGGTAAAGCGACACCAGCCAGGGGGCCTGGGGCAACCGGCTCTTGGTGGTGTAAGGCAGGAACTTGGGCACCACCACCTGCGGGTCCAGGCCGGCCATCAGCACGCCTTCGACCAGGCTGCGATCGCTCAATGCAGTATGGTGGTCGAAATAGTCCCAGTACTCGTCGTACAGAAAGCGGATGTTCGGCTGCAGAATGATCACGCGGCCGCCCGGGCGCAGCATGCGCGCGCTCTCGCGCAGCGTCTGCAGGACCAGGTCCTTGGTGGGCAGGTGCTCCAGGAAGTTGCTCATGAACACCGCATCGACGCTGCCGCTGGGAATGGAGCTCACCGCGGTGCAGGATTCGTTGATGATGCGGATGCCATCGGCGGCGAACTTGCGCACGTCCGGGTTGAGGTCCACCGCGATCTTGTGCGCGGCCGGGATGTTGTTGATGAACTCGCAGTAGCCGGCGCCGATATCCACGACGGTCTCGTCCGGCTTCACGTACCGGCTGAAGTACTGCGTGCAGAGCACCTGCCAGATACGGTTCTTGTTGGCGAGTTCTTCCTTGGGAAAACGGTGCTGATAGAGCACATCCAGATCGTGGTCGATATCCGGCATCGGTAGGCGTCCTTGGTCAGGGCTGGATCAAAGGGAAATACGGCGGAAAACAAATTCGGGAATATTCTTGATCACCATCATGATCGCCCACCAGAAACCCGGCAGGTAGGCCACCGCGCGGCGCCGGTCCGAGGCGCGCACGATGCCCTGCGCGACCTTGTCGGCCGAGGCCCACAGCGCGCCCTTCTTGAAGGCCTGCGTCATCGGGGTATCGACGAAGCCGGGCTTGATGGTCAGCACATTGATGCCCAGCTTGCCCAGGCGCTGGCCTTGTCCGCTCAGGAACGCGGTGACCGCCGCCTTGGCGCTGCCGTACAGGTAATTGCTGGCGCGGCCGCGGTCACCGGCGACCGAGGAGATCACCGCCAGGTTGCTGCCGGCCGACAGGCGCTGCGCCAGTGCCGTACACAGCGCGATGGTCGAGGTGCCGTTGGTGATGAACTCACGCATCGCCAACTCCACCGACTGGTCGCAGGCGGCCTGGTCGGGCAGGGTGCCGTGGGCGATCAGCACCGTATCGATGCCGCCGCTGGCTGCCCAGGCCGCATCGAGCATGGCCGCGTGACCGGCCAGGTCGTTGACGTCCAGCGCATAGGCATCCACCTGGTGGGCGCCGCGCACGCGCAGGTCGGCGGCGATGGCGTCCAGGCGGGTCGCATTGCGGCCCACCAGGAAAATCGTGCTGGCGCGGGCGGCATACAGCCGTGCCACCGCTTCAGCGATGGCGGAGGTGGCGCCGATGATCAGAACCTTTTGCATGCTTACTCCATGACCCGGCGCCAGAAGCCGGACGAAAAACGGGGATCGATATGCTGGGAGAAGGCCTCCCAGGCCGGGAATGCCTGGCGGAACAGGGCGCCGGACATGCGCGCATCCTTGGCCGGGTACACCGCTCCACCGGCCTCGGCGACGATACGGTCGAGCCGCTCCAGCATCCTGAACAGGTCAGGGCCGGTATTCGGGAAATCCAGCGCCAGCGTCGTGCCCGGGCGCGGGAAGGAAAGCATACCCGGTGCCGGGGCGTCCCCGAATTCCTTCAGGACCGCCAGGAACGACCCGCGCCCGCTGCGCGATATCTCTGAAAGCAGGGCGGCCGTGGCATCCCGCGCGGCCGCCGGGGGCAACACGCACTGGTGCTGCAGGAACCCGCCGGGGCCGTACATCCGGTTCCAGTCGTTGATGCCGTCCAGCGGGTAGAAATAGCTCTGGTAGTGGGACAGGTGGCGTTTGCGCCGTGCCGGCTGCCGCCAGTAGTACAGCGTATTGAACGGGCGCAGGGTCAGGCCGTTGACCATGGAGACCGGCGGCACGAACGGGATGCTGCGGCGGGGCATCGCGCTGGGCGTGGCCGCGCGCGGGTCGCCCCGGGCATGGTCGCCGCGCAGGAAGTGGCCGCGCCCGAGCTGCTTGCCGGTGGCCAGGCAATCGATCCATGCCACGGTGTATTCGAAGCCGGCCGCCGAGTCGCGCGAGAGCGCGAAGAAGTCGTCCAGCGAGTCGAACCGGATGGACTCGGTTTCGATCCACGGCCCGGGAACGCGCCGCAGTTGCAGTTCGGCCCAGGTGATGAACCCGGTCAGGCCCAGCCCGCCCACCGTGGCGGCGAACCGCCCGGTGCCGTCGTTCCCGTCCAGTTCGATCCGTTGGCCGTCGCTGCGTAGCAGTTCCAAGGCCTGCACGTGGTGGCCAAAACTGCCGGCGCGGTGATGGTTCTTGCCGTGCACATCGTTGGCGATCGCCCCGCCGACCGTGGCGTAGCGGGTTCCCGGGGTGACCGGCAGGAACCAGCCCTGCGGCAGCGCCAGCTCGATGATCTCGGCCAGGGTGACGCCGGCCTCGCAGCGCACTACGCCGGTGGCGGGGTCGAAGGCGATGAACCGGTCCAGCGACCGCGCCATCAGCAGCGTGCCGTCCGGATTGAGGCAACTGTCGCCGTAGCTGCGCCCATTGCCATGGGGCAGCATCAGGCCATCGACGGCCGGCAGCAGGGCAGCACGGTCGGTAACCGGCGCCAACTGCTGCGTCGCCCGGGGATAACGCCCCCAGGACTGGCCGCCGGCAGCACTCATATCGCGGCCAACACGATCACCACGCCCAGCGCGATGACCATCTGGCTGCCACGGTCGGTGGCGGCGAACACGATGGGGTCATCGTGCATGTCGCCACGATGGGACACGATCCACATGCGGCTGATCCAGTACAGCAGGATCGGGCAGAGCAGCCACAACACCTTGGGGTGCCGGTACAGCTCCAGGCTCTCGGGGCTGTTGATGTACAGCGCGAACACCAGCACGCCGATGTAACCGGCGGCGGCGCCCAGCGACTGCACCAGCGGCAGGTCGGCGACCGAGTAGCCACGCCCGATCGCCAGCTCCTTGCCATTGGCCAGGGCGGCGGCCAGCTCGGTGTAGCGCTTGAGCATGGCCAGGCTGAGGAAGACGAACATCGAGAATGCCAGCAGCCAGAACGACAGTTCCGAGCCGATGGCCACGGTGCCGCCGATGATGCGTACGGTGTACAGCGCCGCCAGCAGCACCACGTCGATCATGACGATGCGCTTGAGCTGCAGCGAATAGCCCAGGGTCATCACGTAGTAGCACAGCAGGACCAGCGCGAACGAGGGGCTGCACAGCAGCGCCAGCGCGAACCCGGCCAGCGTGAGCAGCGGCGCGACCAGCAGGCCGTGCAGCAGCGGCAGCGTGCCGGCGGCGAACGGGCGCTTGCGCTTGCGCGGGTGCATCCGGTCCGGGGTGAGGTCGAGCAGGTCGTTGAGCAGGTACACGCCGGACGCGCAGAGCCCGAACGCCAGGAACGCCGTGCCGGCATCCACCAGTGCGGTGGGGTCCAGGAAGCGGTGGGCGGTCAGCAGCGGCACCAGCACCAGCAGGTTCTTGAGCCACTGGTAGATGCGCAGTGCCTTGATCCAGGTGAGCAGGCCGCCGTTCTGCGCGGGCAGGTGCGCCAGGACCTCGGTACGCTTGGCCGCATCACGGGCCAGGCCCTCGCCGTTGTTGACCACGATGGCGCCACCAGCGTGGGCCCAGACCTGCAGGTCGACCCGGCCGTTGCCCATGTAGTCGAAGCCGCGCTCGCCGAATCGTTCGGCCAGCGCCTTGCCCTTGTTGTGGCCGGACAGGTTGGTGTGGCCGTCGCTGGCCATCACCTCTTCGAACAGGCCCAGGTGGTCGGCGATCGGCTGCACCAGCATCTGGTCCGACGCCGTGCACAGCACGCGCGGCCGCTGCGTAGTGGTGCGCAGGATCTCCAGCACGCGCTCGTCATAGGGCAGCGTCTCGGCGGGCAGCTGCACGCGCGAGGCCAGCTGGCGCTTGACCGCGGCCTTGCCACCCAGCAGCCAGAACGGGATCAGGAACAGATACAGTGGGTTGCGGGCCAACAAGGCCAGCAGGGATTCGTAGAGGATGTCGCTGCGCAGCAGGGTGCCGTCCAGATCGACGCAAAGCGCACGGTTATCAGCCTTCATGGCGGGGCGACTCCTGCGTCGAATATCCAAATCGGGTCATGGCGGCCGACTTCACATACCTGAAAATTGACCGAATAGTATAGCGCGCGCGGTGAAACGATCCCCCTCACCATCAGGGCTTGGTCCGTGCCTCCAGTGAGGCCATCGCCAGCATTCCGACGGCGACGGCCAGCCAGAGGCTGGCGAGACGGATGCCAATGGCCACCGCCAGTGCAGCGTCCGTCGCGACGCCCAGCGCGCCGAGCATCAGCACGATCGCCGCCTCGGTGGTGCCCACGCCACCGGGCACGAACGACAACGCACCCACCAGCATCGCCAGGGGATAGATGGACAGGGCATGCTGCCACGACACCTCGATGCCCAGCGCCAGGCACAGCCAGGCGAACGCAAGGGAGGTGAGCAGCCACGCCACGGCTCCATACAGGGCGCTTACCGAGGTAAGGCCGGGTGCCAGCAATGGGCGCAGGTCCTGCGCACCGCCGAGCAGAAAGCGGGCAAGGCGTCGCACGCCCGCACCCGGGAGTCGGGAAACCAGGGCGGCGGCCAGCCGTTGCAGCCCGGGCCAGCAGGCCAGTACGCAGAGCGCCAGGACCAGTGCCAGCACGACGGCCGACAGCACGCCGAACAGCGGCACCAGACGCGCGGCTGCCGCGCTGAGCGCGGTGATGACCAGAAGATCCAGCGCCCGCTCGTAGACGAACGTTGCCAGGGTGGTCGATGCAGGCACGCCGAGTCGGGAAAAATAGCGGATGCGCAGCAGTTCGCCGGCTTTGCCGGGCGATGCGGTGAAGGCGAAGCCCGCCAGGTACGCATACAGCCCAGAGCGCCAGGGCACGCGATGGCCCTGGGCTCGCAGCACCGTGTGCCAGCGCTGGTAGCGGACCAGGTAGCTGCACAGCACCAGCACGACGCAACCGCACAACGGCGCCGCGAGTTGGCTCAATCGCGACAGCACATGCTTGTCGCGATCGACATACCACAGTGCCACCACGTAGACGAAGGCGATGACGGACAGCCAGCCCAGCGCCCGGCCCCGGCGAACCGGGGCGGGGGAGGTGAGGGAGGTGCCCTCGGCCACGCTTACAGCGCCGCTTCCAGCTCCGGCAGCAGCGTGAACAGATCACCCACCAGGCCGATATCGGCGATCTCGAAGATCGGCGAGTCCGGGTCCTTGTTGATCGCCACGATCGTGCCGGCATCCTTGATCCCGGTCAGGTGCTGGATCGCGCCGCTGATGCCCACGGCCACATACAGCTCCGGGGAGATGATCTTGCCGGTCTGGCCGACCTGCAGGTCGCTGGGCACATAGCCGGCGTCCACGGCGGCGCGCGAGGCACCGACGGCGGCACCGAGCTTGTCGGCGAGCTGGAAGATCACCTTGAAGTTCTCTTCCGAGCCCACGCCACGGCCACCGGAGACCACGCGCTTGGCGCTCTGCAGGTCGGGGCGGTCGGTCGCACCGGCGGCCAGGCCGACGAAACGCGTGTGGGTCGGCAGGGCCGCATCGACGCTGGCCGCTTCCACCGCGGCGCTGCCGCCCTTGGCCGCTTCCGGCCAGGACGCCGCGCGCACCGTGGCGACCACGATCTGGTCGGCCGGCACCTCGACGGTGATGATGGCGTTGCCGGCGTAGATCGGGCGCTTGAAGCTGTGGCTGCCTTCGACGGTCATCAGGTCCGAGACCTGGTTGACGCCCAGCAGGGCAGCCACGCACGGCATCAGGTCCTTGCCGAAGGTGGTCGACGGGCCGAACACGTGGGTGTAGCCCTTGGCCAACTGCGCGATCTGCGGGGCCAGCACCTGGGCCAGCGCCTGCGCGTTGGCGGGGTTGGCCACGGTCAGCACCTTGGCTACGCCGGCGAGCTGGGCGGCTTCCGCGGCCGCGGCGGCCGGGTCGGCAGCCAGCACCAGCACGTCGATGCTGGCACCGCTGATGGCGGCGGCGGCGCTGACGGTCTTGGCGGTGGCGGCGTTGAGCTTGCCGTCGTGGTGCTCGGCGACAACGAGGATCTTGGTCATTACAGCAACCCCTTCTGCTTGAGTGCGGCGACCAGTTCGGCCGCGTCCTTGACCATCACGCCCTTGCTGCGCTTGACCGGCGCGGCGTACTGGGTGGTCTTGACGGTATCGGCGGCGTCCACGCCGAGGTCGGCCAGTTGCAGGGTTTCCATCGGCTTGGCCTTGGCCTTCATGATGTCCGGCAGCTTGATGAAGCGCGGCTCGTTCAAGCGCAGGTCGGTGGTGACCACGGCCGGCAGGTCCACTTCCAGCGTTTCCAGGCCGGCATCGACTTCACGGGTGACCGTGGCCTTGCCGCCTTCGATCTGCAGCTTGCTGGCGAAGGTCGCCTGCGGGCGGCCCCACAGCGTGGCCAGCATCTGGCCGGTCTGGTTGGCGTCGTCGTCGATGGCCTGCTTGCCGAGGATGACCAGGTCCGGCTGTTCCTTCTCGACCAGCTTGAGCAGGGTGCGCGCGGCGGTCAGCGGCTGGATGGCCTGGTCGGTGACCACGTGGATGGCGCGGTTGGCGCCCATGGCCAGGCCGTTGCGCAGGTGGGCCTGGGCGTCGGCGGGGGCGATGGTGGCCACCACGACTTCGGTGGCGATGCCCTGGTCGCGCAGGCGCAGCGCTTCTTCCAGGGCGATCTCATCGAACGGGTTGGGGGACAGCTTGACGCCGTCGGTGACCACGCCGGAACCGTCCGGCTTGACCTGAATGCGGACGTTGTAGTCCACCACGCGCTTGTACGCGACGAGGATTTTCATCTGGTGCTGGATCCTTCAATAACGGGGGAACGTCCGGTTCTGTTCACAGCAACCGGTTCGGGGGTGGGACCGCGATTCTAACTGGCCGGAGGCAACCATGCGAATGCGTATGGTTATGCTGCGGTGCGGCATAATCTGCGCATTCCGTCGTCTTCGTTCACGTCCAGCACGCAGTCGTGAAGACGGCCCGCATGTATCCTGTAGCGCTGCATCCGGCGCGCTGCATTGGCGGCCGGAGACTCTAGAACCGAACAGGAGAACGGGTAGTGCCCACATGGCTTGTCACCGGCGGAGCCGGATTCATCGGCGGAAACTTTGTCCTGGAAGCGGTCGCCAAGGGCGTCAAGGTGGTCAACCTTGATGCGCTGACCTATGCCGGCAACCTGAAGACCCTGGCGCCGTTGGACGGCAACCCGGACCACGTGTTCGTGCACGGCGACATCGGCGACCCGTCGCTGGTGGCGCGCCTGCTGGCCGAACACCAGCCCGATGCGGTGCTCAACTTCGCCGCCGAGAGCCACGTGGACCGCTCCATCGATGGCCCGGGTGCCTTCATCCAGACCAACGTGGTCGGCACCCTGGCCCTGCTCGAGACCGTGCGCGACTACTGGAAGGCGCTGCCGGCCGACAAGGGCGCGGCCTTCCGCTTCCTGCACGTGTCCACCGACGAGGTCTACGGCACCCTGGGCGAGACCGGCAAGTTCACTGAAACCACCCCGTTCGCGCCCAATTCGCCGTATTCGGCGTCCAAGGCCGCCTCCGACCACCTGGTGCGTGCGTTCCACCACACCTACGGTTTGCCGGTGCTGACCACCAACTGCTCGAACAACTACGGCCCGTACCACTTCCCGGAGAAGCTCATTCCGCTGGTGATCGCCAAGGCGCTGGCCGGCGAGCCACTGCCGGTCTATGGCGACGGCAAGCAGGTACGCGACTGGCTGTTCGTCAGCGACCACTGCGAAGCGATCCGCACCGTGCTGGCCAAGGGCCAGGTCGGCGAGACCTACAACGTGGGCGGCAACTCGGAAAAGCAGAACATCGAGGTGGTGCACGCCATCTGCGCGCTGCTCGACGCGCGCCGCCCGCGCGAGGACGGCCAGCCGCGCAGCAGCCAGATCACGTACGTCACCGACCGCCCCGGCCACGACCGCCGCTACGCGATCGATGCCTCCAAGCTCAAGGACCAGCTGGGCTGGGAGCCGAAGTACAGCTTCGAGCAGGGCATCGGCTTCACCGTGGACTGGTACCTGGACAACCAGGAATGGGTCAACGGCGTGCTCGACGGCAGCTACCGCCTGCAGCGCATCGGCACCACCGCCTGAGTGGCGGTGATCACCAGACAGAGGAATAACGCATGACTCAACGCAAGGGCATCATCCTCGCGGGCGGTTCGGGCACGCGCCTGTATCCGATCACCAAGGGCGTCAGCAAGCAGCTGCTGCCGGTGTACGACAAGCCGATGATCTATTACCCGCTCAGCGTGCTGATGCTGGCCGGGATCCGCGACGTGCTGATCATCAACACGCCGCACGAGCAGGCGCTGTTCCAGAGCCTGCTGGGCGATGGCTCGCAGTGGGGGATGAACATCGAGTACGCGGTGCAGCCGAGCCCGGACGGGCTGGCGCAGGCGTACCTGATCGGCAAGGACTTCATCGACGGCAAGCCGAGCTGCCTCGTGTTGGGCGACAACATCTTCCACGGCCACGGCCTGCGCGAAGTGCTGCGCAATGCCGACCAGCGCGATACCGGCGCCACCGTGTTCGGCTACTGGGTCAACGATCCGGAGCGCTACGGCGTGGCCGAGTTCGACAAGGCCGGCAAGGTGATCGACCTGGTCGAGAAGCCGGCCAACCCGAGGTCCAACTATGCGGTGACCGGGCTGTATTTCTACGACGGCAATGCCAGCCATCATGCGGCCGAGCTGAAGCCGTCACCGCGCGGCGAGCTGGAGATCACCGATCTCAACCAGCGTTACCTGCGCGAGGGCAACCTGCACCTGGAAGCGCTGGGCCGCGGTTATGCATGGCTGGATACCGGCACCCATCAGTCGTTGCTGGAAGCGTCCAACTTCATCGAGACCATCCAGACCCGCCAGGGCCTGCAGGTCTGCTGCCCGGAAGAAATCGCCTTCGGCCAGGGCTGGATCAGCGCCGAGCAGCTGGAGGCGCTGGCCGCCCCGCTGATCAAGAATGGCTACGGCCAGTACCTGCATAAACTGGCTGTACGAGGAGTGGTGCCGTGAAAATTATTGAGACCAAGCTCCCGGGCTGCGTGGTGATCGAGCCGGCGGTGTTCGGCGACGAGCGCGGCTTCTTCTTTGAGACCTGGAACGCCGAGCGTTTTGGCCAGCACGGGCTGCCGACGAAGTTCGTGCAGAGCAACGTGTCCACCTCGGCCAAGGGCGTGCTGCGTGGCCTGCATTACCAGTGGCCGCGGCCGCAGGGCAAGCTGGTCAGCGTGCTGGAAGGCGAGGTGTATGACGTGGCGGTGGACATCCGCCGTGGTTCGCCGACGTTCGGCCAGTGGGAGGCGGTGGTGCTGAGCGCGGAGAACAAGAAGCAGTTCTGGATCCCGGAAGGCTTCGCGCATGGCTTTGCGGTGCTCTCCGAACGTGCGGTCTTCAGCTATCTGTGCACCGAGGTGTACCTGAAGGACTTCGACGCCGGCGTGCGCTGGAACGATGCCGACATCGCCGTGGATTGGCCGATCAGCGCACCGACGCTGTCGGGCAAGGACGAGGCGGCGCCGTTCCTGAAGGACATCGCCGATGATCGCCTGCCGGTCTACCAGCCGTGACCGTGCTGCTGTTCGGTGGCAACGGCCAGCTCGGCCAGGAGTTGCAGCGCGCTCTGGCGCCGCTGGGGACGCTCGTGGCGACCACCCGCAGTGGCACCCTGCCCGATGGCAGCGCCTGCGAAACGGCCGATTTCAACGAGCCCGAGTCGCTGGCAGCGCTGCTTGATCGCGTGCGCCCGGAGGTGGTGGTCAACGCGGCCGCCTACACCGCGGTGGACCGCGCCGAGGACGACCGCGATGCGGCCTGGCGCGCCAACGCCGAGGCACCAGGCGTGATCGCACGCTGGTGCGCGGCAGCGGGCGTGCCGCTGGTGCATTACTCCACCGATTACGTGTTCGACGGCCAGGGCACCCGCCCGTACCGCGAGGACGACGCCACCGCGCCGCTGGGCGTGTATGGCGCCAGCAAGCTGGCCGGTGAAGAGGCGATCCGGGCCGCCGGTGGACGGCACCTGATCTTCCGCACCGCGTGGGTATATGCCTCGCACAGCGCCAACTTCCTGCGCACCATGCTGCGCGTGGGCGCCGAACGTGATGTGCTGCGCGTGGTGGCCGACCAGGTCGGCACGCCAACCCCGGCGGCGCTGATTGCCGATGTCACCGCGCAGGCCTTGCAGCATGCCGGTGGCCTGTCGGGGACCTGGCACCTGACCGCTACGGGCGAAACCAGCTGGCATGGGTTTGCCGAAGCGATCTTCGACGAGGCGGTGTCGACTGGGAAGCTGGCGCGCGCGCCGAAGGTAGAGGCGATCACCACCGCCGACTACCCGACCCCGGCCAGGCGTCCGGCGTATTCGCACCTGGATGTGCGCAAGCTGGAGTCGGACTTCGGCATCGGGCTGCCGAGTTGGCAGGAAGGGCTGAAGCGGGTCATCGCAGCGCTCTGACGCTGCACGGTAGCGCCACGCCATGCGTGGCTGCACTGCCCGATCACCTGGACCACGTCAGCCACGCATGGCGTGGCGCTACCAGGCAATGAAAAACCCGGCCTCGGCCGGGTTTTTTGTCTGTGCGGCGCGCTTCGATCACGTGCGGCCGTAGGTATCCTCGAAGCGCACGATGTCGTCCTCGCCCAGATAACTGCCGGACTGCACTTCGATCAGTTCCAGCGGCAGCTTGCCCGGGTTCTTCAAGCGGTGGGTCACGCCCAGCGGGATATAGGTGCTCTGGTTCTCGGTGAGCAGCAGCACTTCCTTGCCGCGGGTCACTTCGGCGGTGCCGCTGACCACGATCCAGTGCTCGGCACGGTGGTGGTGCATCTGCAGGCTGAGCGTGGCACCGGGCTTGACGGTGATGCGCTTGACCTGGAAACGCTCGCCATGGTCGATCGAGTCGTAGGCGCCCCATGGGCGGTACACCTTGCGATGCCAGGTGGCCTCGGGCCGCGCGGCGGCCTTCAACTGCGCCACCACCTGCTTGATCTCCTGCATGCGGTCGCTGCGGCCGACCATCACCGCGTCATCGGTTTCGACCACGATCACATCGTCCAGCCCGACCAATGCGATCAGGCGCTCGCCGTAGGCATAGGTATTGCGGCAGTCGATGGCGATGACATCGCCGTGGTGGGCGTTGCCGTCGCTGTCCTGCGCGGACACATCGCGCAGCGCGGTCCACGAGCCGACGTCGTTCCAGCCCGCGTCGAGCGGCACCACCACCGCGTCGGCGGTCTTCTCCATCACCGCGTAGTCAATGGAATCGGACGGGACTGCGGCGAAGGCCTCCTTGTCCAGGCGGGTGAAATCCGCATCGCGACGTGCCTGCTGCCACGCCGTGCGGCTGGCGGCGAGCATGGCCGGATTGAATTTCTCCAGCTCGGCCAGGTAGCGCGATGCCTTGAACAGGAACATGCCGCTGTTCCAGAAATACTCGCCGGACTGCACGTACTGCTGGGCGGTGTCCGCGTCAGGCTTCTCGACGAAACGATCGACCGCGCGCACGTCCCCGCCCGACACCGCCTTGATGTAGCCATACCCGGTTTCCGGGCCGGTCGGCACGATCCCGAAGGTCACCAGCTTGCCCTCGCGCGCGGCGGGCAGGGCGCGCAGCACGGTCGCTCGGAACGCGTCTTCATCGGCGATCACATGGTCCGACGGCAGCACCAGCAGTAGTGCATCGTCGCCGTCGCGGGTCGCCTCGAGCGCGGCGACTGCGATCGCCGGCGCGGTGTTGCGACCGACCGGCTCGAGCAGGATGGCCAGCGGCTGCACGCCGAGTTGCTGCAGTTGCTCGGCCGCAACAAAACGGTGTTCCTCGTTGGCCACTACCAGCGGCGCGCGCCCGGCGATGGGCGCGATGCGCTGCCAGGTGGCCTGCAGCATGGTCTGCTCACCGGCCAGCGCAAGGAACTGCTTGGGATAGGCCTCGCGCGACAGCGGCCACAGCCGGGTGCCGGAGCCGCCGGACAGGATGACGGGAAGCAGGTCGTTCATCGGGGTGGGGGCCTCAGGATGCCGTGATCAACTGGGAGAGTTCATCGGTACGCTGCTGCAGCAGCGCCGCATCGCCACGGGTTTCGACATTCAGGCGCAGCAGCGGCTCGGTATTGGAGCTGCGCAGGTTGAAGCGCCACTGGCCGAAATCCGCACTGATGCCATCGGTGTGGTCCAGCGCCGGCGCCTGCGCGGCGTAGTGGTCCATCACCCGGGCGACTGCGGCCTTGGCATCGCTCACCTTGAAGTTGATCTCGCCGCTGCAGGGGAACTTGGCCATGCGCGCCTCGACCAGATCGGCCAGCGAACGGCCGGACTCGGACACCAGGGCGGCGATCAGCAGCCACGGGATCATGCCGGAGTCGGCGTAGGCGAACTCGCGGAAGTAATGGTGCGCGCTCATCTCGCCGCCGTACACGGCGTTCTCGCTGCGCATCTTTTCCTTGATGAAGGCATGGCCGCTCTTGCACAGCACCGGCTGGCCGCCGGCCGCCTCGACCATCTCCACGGTGTTCCAGGTCAGGCGTGGGTCGTGCACGATCTTGCCGCCCGGCTGGCGCGCCAGGATCGCCTGGGCGAGCAGGCCGACCAGGTAATAGCCCTCGATGAAGCGGCCGTTGTGGTCGAAGAAGAAGCAGCGGTCGAAGTCGCCGTCCCAGGCGATGCCGAAGTCCGCGCCATGCTCGCGGACGGCCTGCGCGGTCATCGCGCGGTTCTCCGGCAGCAGCGGGTTGGGGATGCCGTTGGGGAAGCTGCCATCGGGTTCGTGGCAGATCCGGATGAACTCGAAGGGCAGGTGCGGGGCGAGCAGGTCGACGATGGTGCCTGCGCCGCCATTGCCTGCGTTGACCACCAGCTTCAGCGGCTTCAGTGCGGCGCGGTCGATATAACTGAGCAGGTGCGCGATGTAGGCGCTCTTGTCCGGGTGCGACTGCAGGCCGGCCTTGGGCTCGACCGGTGCTGCGCTGTCGGCTTCGACCGCGTCGGAAATGGCGAGCAGGCCGGTGTCCGAACTGATCGGGCGGGCCTGCTCCTTGACCAGCTTCATGCCGTTGTAGTCCATCGGGTTATGGCTGGCGGTGACCATCACCCCGCCGGCCGCCTTGAGGTGGTCCACCTGGAAATAGACCTCTTCGGTGCCGCACAGGCCGATGTCCAGCACGTCGCGCCCGGCGCCGCGCAGGCCGGCGGCCAGGGCGTCCTGCAGGGCGGGGCTGGTCAGGCGGATGTCATGACCGACCACCACCGTACCGGGGGCGAGCTGCGCGTCCAGCGCCACGCCGATGCGGCGGGCCAGGTCTTCGTTCAGTTCGTCCGGCACGCGGCCGCGGATGTCGTATGCCTTGAATGCGGGGAGGGTCATCTATTCAGTCCTTCTGCCAGTCAGCGGGCTAGTTTAGCCGCAGGCATGTATGTGAATCGTTTTCAACGCCGACGGCCGGTGAACGGCACCCCGGGCACGTCGGGCAGCCCCGGCGTACTGGCTACAATGGCCGCTTACATCAACGAGGTGAGGGCG
This sequence comes from Stenotrophomonas sp. 05N37, assembly GCF_056397365.1. NCBI lineage: Bacteria > Pseudomonadati > Pseudomonadota > Gammaproteobacteria > Lysobacterales > Lysobacteraceae > Stenotrophomonas > Stenotrophomonas sp. 05N37. The sequence continues at coordinate 238,253 of NZ_JBFTNG010000003.1, forward strand.
TAGATGAGTACTTCCCCAGGCAACGCCGGACGGCGTGGCAAGCAGTACGCCAGCGCGGCCGACGCGCTGGACGGCGTGGTCGCCGATGGCCAGACCCTGGCCGTGGGCGGGTTCGGCCTGTGTGGCATTCCCGAGGCGCTGATCGGCGCACTGCGCGACACGGGGGTGAAGGGCCTGACGGTGATCTCCAACAACGCCGGCGTGGATGGCTTCGGCCTGGGCCAGCTGCTGGCGACCCGCCAGATCCGCAAGATGATTTCGTCCTACGTGGGCGAGAACAAGGAGTTCGAACGGCAGTTCCTGGCCGGTGAGCTGGAACTGGAGTTCAACCCGCAGGGCACCCTGGCCGAGCGCCTGCGCGCCGGCGGTGCCGGGATCCCGGCCTTCTTCACCGCCACCGGCTACGGCACGGTGGTGGCTGAGGGCAAGGAAACCCGCGCGTTCGACGGCAAGCACTACGTGATGGAAACCGCGCTGCGCGCCGACGTGGCGCTGGTCAAGGCGTGGAAGGCCGACGCGTCGGGCAACCTGGTGTTCCGCAAGACCGCGCGCAACTTCAACCCGGCCTGCGCGATGGCCGGCAAGCTGTGCATCGTCGAGGTGGAAGAGGTGGTGCCGGTGGGCAGCATCGATCCGGACCAGGTGCACCTGCCGGGCATCTACGTGCACCGGATCGTGCACAACCCGCATCCCGAGAAGCGAATCGAACAGCGCACCGTGCGTGCGGAGGGCAACTGACATGGCGTGGACCCGCGATGAAATGGCCGCGCGCGCCGCGCGCGAACTGACCGACGGTGCTTACGTGAACCTGGGCATCGGCCTGCCGACCCTGGTCGCCAACCACATCCCCGAGGGCGTGGATGTGTGGCTGCAGTCCGAGAACGGCCTGCTCGGCATCGGCCCGTTTCCGACCGAGGCCGAGGTCGACGCCGACCTGATCAATGCCGGCAAGCAGACCGTCACCGCACGCCCGGGCGCCAGTTACTTCGGCAGCCACGACAGCTTCGCCATGATCCGCGGCGGCCACGTCAACCTGGCCATCCTCGGCGCGATGCAGGTGACCGACAAGGGCGACCTGGCCAACTGGATGGTGCCCGGCAAGATGGTCAAGGGCATGGGCGGGGCGATGGACCTGGTGGCTGGCGTGCAGCGCGTGGTGGTGCTGATGGAGCACACCGCCAAGAACGGCGAGCACAAGATCCTGCCCGACTGCACGCTGCCGCTGACCGGCGTGGGCGTGGTCGACCGCATCATCACCGACCTGGCCGTGTTCGACGTGACCGACGCCGGCCTGCTGCTGGTGGAGGCAGCGCCGGGCGTGGGAGTGGAGGAACTGAAGGAAAAGACCGGCGTGGCATTCGCCGCCGCCTGAGGTGATGGCGCCGCCCCGGCCAGCCGGGGCGGACGCTCATCCGCGCCTGGCGTAGGCGTAGCCGCTTGCGTCCGGTGCGCCCTTGCCAAGGCTGTCCACGCTGAAACCGGCATGCGCGCAGACCGCGCCAAGCAGGCGCTCGATCGCATGCGCGAGGGTGCCGTCGATCTGGCCTTGCTCGTGCTCGAACGCGCTGCGGTACAGGTGCGCATCCAGCAGCGGCCGCAATGCCGCCAGCCGCACCCAGAACATGCTGCCGGCGCTGAACTGCGTGTCCAGCGGCGCTACCGACAGGCCAAGCCTGGCCTGCAATCGGGCCAGCGCCGGTGCGTTGGCGCCGATGAAGTCGCGGACCGGCAACAGGTGGCCCCGCGGCGCCAGCAGCCCCAACGAGGGATCGCTGCCGAACGCGTCGACGGCCTGTTGCGCGTGGCCGTCGAGCAGCAGCTGCTGCAGCATCTCATCGCGCCACTGCGCACCCTGCTGCATGTGGGTCGAGCGCTTGGTGTGCAGTTTCAGCACCAGCGTTTCGCCCTGCCCGAGCAGCAGCTCGGCGACCTGCAGGAAGGGCAGGATGTCGCGGCCGTGGTTGGCGTAGACCATCACTTCGCCGCGCAGCTCGGCCAGGTGCAATGCGGCGTCCACCGCCGGGCGATGTTCCTGCGCGGTGGTGATGACCAGGCGGCACGCCAGCCCGCTGCGCTTGAGCTGCTCGAGCAGGGCGGCGAACTCAGGCAGATGCCACGCATGGATCACCACGCACGGACGCGTGCTGGCCTTGCCAGTGGTCGGCGCATGCAGCGCCTTCCGCGTCGCCTCCAGGTAGGCATGCCCCAGCCGTGCATCCGGCTCCAGCACTGCGCCTTCGGCCCACTCGTTCCAGGCGTTGATGAAGACCAGGCGCTGGTTGGCCGGCGCGGCGGCCAGGCGCGTGTGCACGGTGGTCGACAGCCAGTCGCCATACCCACGCGGTGAGGCGTGCAGGTAGACCCGGCCCTTGCCGGAGCGGCGTGCCTCGTTGTCCCAGCCCGGGTTGACCCCGGGATAGAGCGTGTACGGCGGCAGCGGACGCGCGGCGATCTCCGCGGCCAGTTCGCGCCAGTCGCGTACGTCGCCCTGGAAATCCGGATTGATCAGGTACTGGTCGGCGGTGAGCGAGCGCGGGTTGCTCATGTTCGGGGGGAACTCGACCGCGGCATCGAAGCCGATGTCGCGCGGATCGGGGCGCTCGAAGCCCTGCACGTAGGCCAGGTGGATCTCGCCGATGCCGTTGTCCAGGCACCACTGCCGCCAGCGCCGGGCGGTCGCGCGCGCATCGGGCAGCAGGTGCGGGCGGTACACCAGCAGCATGGGCTTGCCGTCCACGGTCAGGGCACGGCGGTCGCGCAGGTAGTCGGCGACGTGGGCGATGAAGGCCAGGTCGTCCTCGGCGCTGTGCTGCTGGCCGATCAGGATGTCCTCGTCGCGACCGTCCCAGCGCCGCGCCCAGTTCTCGTTGGCCCAGCACAGGCAGAACGGCAGGTCGATGCTGTCGTCGGCCAGCCACTGGCGCAGCGGCGTCTCCATCAGCGTAGTGCCGCTGAACCAGTAGTAATAGAAGCAGAACGCGCCGATGCCGTATTCGCGGGCCAACTGCGCCTGGTCGCGCATCACCTGCGGGGTGCGCAGGTCGTAGAAGCCCAGGTCGGCGGGCAGGCGCGGCTGGATGTGGCCTTCGAACTGGGGCAGGGCGCGGGTGACGTTGCGCCACTCGGTGAAGGCCTTGCCCCACCACGCATCGTTCTCGGCGAACGGGTGGAACTGCGGCAGGTAGAACGCCACCAGCGTGGCCGGCAGCGGTGCAGGCAGGGCCTCGCTGCGATGCGCGACATAGCCGATCGCGGCTTCATCGGCACGCAGCAGCGGGCGAGGGAGGGGACGATTCACCTGCCCCGGGCTGGCATCGATGCGGCCGCGCGGCGGCGGCGGCACCCAGTCGCCGTGATCGCGCAGGAAGCGTGCGCGCAGTCGATCACGCTGGCCATCGGACAGTGGCAGCGCCCGGAAACCGGCGCGCAGCGCCACGAAGACCGCCTGGCGCAGCCGGGCCTTGAGCGTGGTCACGCGCGACCGACCTCGATCCAGGGGAAAACGACAGCAGGCATGCGGGCTCCAGCGCTCCAACGGGTGGGGGCATTCTCGGGCTTTGCCCGCGCACCGGCAAATCGCCGCGTGCTAGCGTTCATCCATGGATCTCCACCTTCCCGATGCGCAGGTGCACTGGCACCGCCACTGGCTTGCCGCCGCCGATGCCGATGCCCTGCAGCGCACCCTGCGCGAGGACGTGCCGTGGGAGGTGCACCGCATCCGCATGTTCGGGCGCCAGGTCGACTCGCCGCGGCTGAGTTGCTGGATGGGCGACCCGGCCGCGCGCTATCGCTATTCGGGCACCGACTTCGTGCCGGCAGCATGGCACCCGGCGCTGCTGCCGCTGCGCGAGCGGTTGGCTGCGTTCTGCGCCACGCCGTTCAACAGCGTGCTGCTCAACCGCTACCGCGATGGCGATGACGGCATGGGCTGGCACAGCGACAACGAGCCCGAGCTCGGGCCGACGCCAATGATCGCGTCACTGAGCCTGGGCGCCGAACGTCGTTTCCTGCTGCGCCGACGCGAGGACCACGCGCGCAAGGCCGAGGTGACGCTGGGGCATGGCGACCTGCTGCTGATGGGCGGGCAGACCCAGCGCCATTACCAGCATGCCCTGCCGAAAAGCGCGCGGCCGCTGGCCGAGCGCATCAACCTCACCTTCCGCTGGATTGACGCAGCCGGCTCGGCATGACCTGCGCCTGCTGGTAGTCGGCCTGGCCGGTCACCAGCGTCCAGCCCACCAGCTCGGTGGTCATGGCCTGCAGGCCCTGCTCGAAGGCACGCGCCACATCGGCGGTAGCGGTGGTCGGCACCGGCTGTTCCTGGCGGAAGGTGCGGTCGGCGACCACGCGCTGGTCGATCACGTGGATCAGCTTGGCGTTGACCTCGATCAGCGCCGCCGGGGTGGCCTGGCCGCGGTAGTCGGCCTCGAAGCGGCGCACGTCCAGGGCCAGCTTGTAGTCGGCGCGAATGCCGGTGGTGGCACGGGCGACGCCGGCGACGCGGCCGGAATCCTCGAAGCCGCGCACCAGCGCGTCGTCCAGCATGTCGGTGGCCGGCTGCGCCCAGCTCACGCCCTTGTACACCTCCAGCTCGGACGGCGACGGGCGCACGTTGATGCGCGGGCTGTCGACCACGCGCGCGGCGCTGGGCTTGACCACGACGAGCTGCCAGTCGACCTTTGGCCAGCCGGGATCGGCCTGGATGCGCACGATCGGCGAATAGATGGTCACTGCGCTGCGTTCATTGCTGCCCAGCAGCGAGCAGCCGCCGAGGGTGGCGATCATCGCCACCGGCAGGAGGATTCGGGTGAGGGTCGGGCGGCTCATTTGGGTTCGAACTCCTTGGGCGCGTCGCGGCCCAGCAGATAGCGTGCCGGGTTGTTGTCCAGCTTGTCGCTGACCCGGCGCAGGTCGCGGATCAGTCCGCGCAGCTCGGTCAGGGTCGGGCCGAGCTGGGCCAGGCCGTCGTTGGCGAAGCTGTTGATCGCCGCGCGGTTCTCGCCGAGGATCGAATCGGCGCTGCCGGCGGCCGAATCCAGCTTGGACAGGGTGGTTTCCAGCTTGTCCAGGATTGGCGGCAACTGCTGCACCAGATTCTGGTCCAGCCGCTGGATGGTGCCATTGGTGCTCTTCAGGGTCACATCCAGGCTGCGCGCGGCATCGCGCGCGCTGAGCAGCAGCGCCTGGGTGCCCTGGTCACGGTCGGCGAGGCCGCCGCTGATCGTTTCCAGGTTGGCCAGGGTGGCGTTGATGCTGGCCACGTTGCGGTCGCTCAACACCTGGTCCATGCGCTCGACGATGCGGTTGGCCACGTCGGTGATGTTCTGCAGGGCCGAGGGGGTGGTCGGGATGATCGGCGCCGGGTCCTTGTTGACCGCGGTCAGCGCCGCGGCCTGCGGGGTGCCGCCGCTGAGCTGGATGATCGACGGGCCGGTCAGGCTGGTGATCGCCAGCTTGGCGCGGGTGTCGGTCTTGACCGGGGTATTGGAGTTCAGGCGGATGCGCGCGACCACCTGGCGCGGGTCGTCCGGGACCAGGTTCAGCTCGGTGATCGAGCCCACCGCGATGCCGTTGTACTGCACCGGGCTGCCGACCGACAGGCCGGTGACCGCCTCGCGGAACACCACCCGGTACTCGGTCCAGGTGCGGTCGGAGGAGTACTTGGCCGCCCACAGGCCGAAGGCCAGCAGCGCCAGCCCCACCACCAGGGTGAACGCGCCGATCAGGACGTAATTGGCTTTGGTTTCCATGGCTTACTCGCTCTCGTGCTTTGCATCGCGCGCAGCACGCGCGCGCGGTCCGTGGAAGTATTCCTGGATCCACGGGTGGTCCAGTTGTTCGATCTCGTGCAGCGGGGCATTGGCGATCACCTTCTGGTCGGCCAGCACCGCCACCCGGTCACAGATCGCATACAGGGTGTCCAGATCGTGTGTGATCAGCAGGACGGTCAGCCCCAGCGCTTCCTGCAGGGTCTTGATCAGCCGGTCGAAGGCGGCCGCGCCGATCGGGTCCAGGCCGGCGGTGGGCTCGTCCAGGAACAGCAGCGGCGGGTCCAGCGCCAGCGCCCGGGCCAGGCCGGCGCGCTTGCGCATGCCGCCGGACAGCTGCGAGGGCAGCTTGTTGATCGCGTCGGCCGGCAGCCCGGCCAGCTTCACCTTCAGCAACGCCAGCTCGTAATGCCAGCGCTCGGGCAGCTCGCGGTGGTGTTCCTTCAGCGGTACCTGCACGTTCTCGCCGACGGTCAGCGAGGAGAACAGCGCGCCGTCCTGGAACAACACCCCGGTATTGCGTTCGATGTGCAGGCGGCTGGCCGGATCGTCCGAGCGCGCGTCCACGCCGAGCACCTCGATCTGGCCGGCATCGGGCACCCGCAGGCCGAGGATGCTGCGCATCAGTACCGACTTGCCCGTGCCCGAGCCGCCGACCACGCCGAGGATTTCGCCACGGCGCACGTCCAGGTCCAGGCCATCGTGCACGGTCTGCGCGCCGAAGCGGTTGGTCAGCCCGCGTACGCGGATGGCCAGGCCGGCGTCATCGCCGGTGGTGTCCTCGGGTGCGGCCAGCGCGGCGGTCTCGGTGGTCATCGCTTACCAGCCCATCTTCATGAACCACAACGCGGCGAACGCATCGAGGATGATCACCAACGAAATGGCCTGCACCACGCTGGAGGTGGTGCGCTCGCCGACCGACTGTGCGGTGCCTTCGACCTTCAGGCCTTCCAGGCAGCCGATCAGGCCGATCACCAGCGCGAACACCGGCGCCTTGGACAGGCCCACCAGCATGTTGCGTACTTCCATGGTCTCGTGCATCCGCGCGATGTACATCTGCGGCGGGATGTCCAGGTCGAACGCGCCCACGGTGATGCCACCGGCCAGGCCGGCGACCATCGCGATGAAGGTCAGCAGGGGCAGTGTGATCAGCAGGGCGACCAGGCGCGGCAGCACCAGGAGGTCGATCGGATCCAGGCCGAGGGTGCGCATCGCATCGATTTCCTCGCGCGCCTTCATCGCACCGATCTGCGCGGTGAAGGCGCTGGCGGTGCGGCCGGCCAGCACGATCGCGGTGAGCAGGACGGCGAACTCGCGCAGGAAGGCGATGTTGACCAGCTCGACGACGTAAATCTCCGCGCCGAAATCGCGCAGGATGGTCGAGCCGAGGAAGGCGATCACCGCACCGACCAGGTAGGAGAGCAGGGCCACCAGCGGCACCGCATCCAGCCCCACCTGTTCCATCTGCGCCACGGTGGCGGTCAGCCGGAACCGACGTGGCTCCTTGATCAGGCGTGCGCCCTTGACCAGGTTCTCGCCGAGGAAGCTGGCCAGGGCGACGATGTTGTGGCCCATGCCGTGCACGCTGACGCCGAGGCGCTCCAGCGCGGCCAGCACGCCGAAGTCGCGCTTGGACCGCGGGCGGTCGTCGGCGACCTCCTCGATGGTGCAGACCAGTGCGCGGTGTTCCTCGCGGAACTGCAACGCCTCGTCGGCCAGGTCGGCGCGGCGGGCCACGCGCAGGACCTGCAGCACGCCGGCCGAATCGAGCTGGGTGATGCCGCTGGCGTCGATGCCGGTCAGCGCATCGGGAATGCCGCGCAGCACTTCGGCCGCGTCCAGCGCGGTATGCAGGGTCCAGTGGCCGGACAACCGGACCAGGCCGGAATCCTGCGCATCCAGTTCGAGATGGGGGGCTTGGGTTGGCGTCATGGGGCGTCCTGCGCGCAGCATACCTTGTCCGTGTCGACATCAAGTGTGTGCGTTGCGACATGATTGTTCAGCCGGGGCGGGCTTCGGGTAATACTACGAAGCATGTCCGTCGATACCGCCACCATTGCCACCCCCCAGGCCACCTATGCGCAGCGCGTGGCGTTCGTGTCGGAAATCGCCGGGCGCCTGCACAGTTACGGCACCACCGCGCAGCGGCTGGAGGCGGCGGTGGTGGCGCTGGCGCAGCGGCTGGACCTGGACTGCGAGCCCTGGTCGAACCCGACCGGGCTGATCCTGAGTTTCAGCGACCCGACCAAGGCGATCGGTTCGTCGGACATCACCCGCGTGATCCGGCTGGCACCGGGCGAAAATGACCTGCATAAACTCAGCATCGCCGACCAGATCACCGATGCGGTGGCCACCGGCAGCATGAGCATCGCCCAGGGCCATACCGCCCTGCGGCAACTGGACAAGGACCCGGGCCGGCGCGGCAAGATCCGGATGATCCTGTCCTACAGCCTGGGCGCGGCCGGCGTGGCCGGGCTGTGGAAGTTGCCGTGGCTGGATATCGCCACCGCCGGGGTGATCGGCCTGCTGATCGGGGTGATGACGCTGTACACCGATCGGCGCCCGGCCAGCCGCGAGGCGAGCGAGGCATTGGCGGCGTTGCTGGCGGGCACGGTGGCGGCGCTGGTGGCCTCGTTCCTGGGGCCGCTCAATCTCAATACCGTCATCATCGCCTCGCTGGTGGTCATGCTGCCCGGGATGTCGCTGACCAATGCGGTCAACGAGCTGGCCAGCCAGCATTGGGTGTCGGGCACGGCGCGGTTTGCCGGGGCGATCACCACGATCCTCAAATTGACGGTGGGTGCGGTGATCGCGGTGACATTGTCGGGGATCATCGGGCTGGAGCCGCACGTACGCGCGTCGCGCCCGCAGGCCGACTGGGTGGAGTGGTGCGCGCTGCTGCTGGCGGCGTTCGCGTTCGCAATGCTCTTCAAGGCCAACCGCCGCGATTATCCGTGGGTGATGGCGGCCTCGGTGGCCGGCTACGCGATTTCCAAATTCGCCGGGCAGGCCTGGGGACTGCCGGCGGGTATTTTCATGTCGGCGATGCTGATGACCGCGGCCGGCAATCTGTTCGGGCGGCTGGTGCAGCGCCCGGGCGCGATCATCCGCCTGCCCGGCATCATCATGCTGGTGCCCGGCAGTACCAGCCTGCGCGGCGTGCTGACGCTGGTGCAGCAGCAGGACATGAGCGCCGGCCAGACCGTGCTGATGACCGTCCTCAACGTGGTGATGGCGCTGGTGGCCGGCTTGCTGTTTGGCAATCTGCTGATTCCGGCGCGGAAGAATCTCTGACGGGTGTTGGGGTTTTGGGGTTTCTTGTAGGCGTGTCAGAGCGCAGGGCCGCTTGTCCCGTGGCTGGGCGGGGATGTGGCCATCGAAAAGACAGCGGCGAAAAAGCGCTTGGTGGCCCGCTTTCCGTTGCGCACCAGCACACTGTCAACGGGTGGGTGCGGGTGGGTTGGCGGGACCGTCATGCGCCATGGATGGCGCATGCGAGCCTACACGGACGTATTTACGGCGTGTCCCGCCAACCCACCCGTACCCGCCCAAGCCAGCAGGGCACGCACTCGCCAGTCGTTGATCCTGCAGTGCTCCAGCAACGGCCCTTCGCGCAGCTGAAAAACGCGCAGACCAAAAAAAACGCCGGCATCGCGCCGGCGTTTTCCGTTTTCAGTTTCCGATGAAACCGGAGACGATTACTTCTTGATCAGGAACTCTTCGACCTTCTTGCCCTTGGTGGTCAGCGCGGCCAGCCAGCGCGGCTGCTTGCCACGGCCGGTCCAGGTTTCCTTCGGGTTGGCCGGGTTGCGGTACTTCGGGGCCACCTTGCCAAGCTTGCGCACGGCCTTCTTGGCCGGGGCCTTGGTTGCCTTCGCGGCGCGGCCGCGGGTCGGGGCGGCGCCACCGAACACTTCCTCGATCGAATAACCGTGGGCCTTGGCCAGCTTGGTCAGCTGCGCGCGCACCTTGGTCACCGCCGGGCGCTTGGCCACGATGGTCTGCTGCTTTTTGGCGTTCTTGATCAGGGCGCCCAGCTCTTTGGCGGACAGGCCACTCAGGTCAATACTCATCAACTGCTCCGGAATCTAATTAAGGACGGGGTGGGCCAGTCCTTGGCTTGCGCGACAGCATACATATCCAGCCGGATGCTGCACAGAGTTAACCGGCATATTCAATCGCCGCAAGCAAAAGAAAAGCCGGGATATTCCACCCGGCTTTTCCTGATCAACCCGCCAGTCGGCCCAGCAGGGCGTCGCGGTCCAGGCTCTCGGCCTCGCTGGCGCTGCGCGACCGGTATTCGTAGGTGCCGGCGGCCAGGCCGCGCTCGGACACCACCACCCGGTGCGGCACGCCGATCAGTTCCATGTCGGCGAACATCTGGCCCGGACGCAGGCCGCGGTCGTCCAGCGCCGCATCCAGGCCCGCGGCCTGCAACTGCGCCAGCAGCTCGGCGGCGGCGGTGGCCACGGCCTCGTCCTGCTTCGGGTTGATCACGCACACCACCACCTGCCACGGCGCCATCGCGGCCGGCCAGATGATGCCGGCCTCGTCGTGGTTCTGTTCGATGGCTGCGGCGACGATGCGCGAAATGCCGATGCCATAGCAGCCCATCGCCATCACCGCCGCCTTGCCGTTCTCATCCAGCACGGTGGCCTTGAGCGCCTGCGCATACTGCCGGCCCAGCTGGAACACGTGGCCGACTTCGATGCCGCGCGCGATCTTCAGCTCGCCGCCATCGGCGGCGCGGTCGCCTTCCTTCGCGTTGCGGATGTCGGCCACTTCCGGCTCGGGCAGGTCGCGGCCCCAGTTGACCCCGGCGATGTGGAAACCCGCCTCGTTGGCGCCCACCACGAAGTCGGCCAGCGCCGCCACGTCGCGGTCGGCGACGATGCGGATCGGCTGGGCCGGGTTGAGCGGGCCCAGGAAGCCGGGTTCGCTGCCCAGGTGCGTGGCGATCTCCGCCTCGCTGGCCATGCGGTAGCCCTGCAACCCGGCCACCTTGCCCAGCTTGATCTCGTTGACCTCGTGGTCGCCGCGCACCAGCGCCAGCACGAAGCCATCGGTGCTCATGATCGCGATCGACTTGACCGTGCGCTCCAGGCCCAGGCCCAGCAGCGCGGCCACCGCTTCGCAGGTCTTCTGGGTCGGCGTCTCCACCTTGCGCTGCGCCTCGCTGGCGGCCGGGCGCTCACCCGGGGCAGCGGCGATCGCCGCTTCCATGTTGGCGGCGTAGTCCGAGCCGGTGGAGAACACCAGCGCGTCTTCGCCGGACTCGGCGATCACGTGGAATTCCTGCGAGGCGTCGCCGCCGATCGCGCCCGAGTCGGCCTGCACCATGCGGAAATCCAGGCCCAGGCGGGTGAAGATGCGGCTGTAGGCCGCCTTCATGTTTTCGTACTCGCGCACCAGGCAGTCGTCGTGCAGGTGGAAGGAGTAGGCGTCCTTCATCAGGAACTCGCGGGCGCGCATCACCCCGAAACGCGGGCGGATCTCATCGCGGAACTTGGTCTGGATCTGGAAGAAGTTGACCGGCAGCTGCTTGTAGCTGGACAGCTCCTGGCGCGCGAAGTCGGCCGCGGCCTCTTCGGCGGTGGGGCTGTAGCAGAACACCTGCTCCTTGCGATCCTTGATCTTGAGCAGCTGCGGACCGAACTTTTCCCAGCGCCCGGTGCTTTCCCACAGTTCCTTGGGCTGGATGGTCGGGATCTGGAATTCGACCGCGCCGGCGCGCTCCATTTCCTCGCGCACGATGCGCTCGACCTTGCGCAGCACGCGCAGGCCCAGCGGCGACCAGGTGTACAACCCCGAGGCCAGCTTGCGGATCATGCCCGCGCGCAGCATCAAGCGGTGGCTGGTGAGCTCCGCGTCACTGGGGGTTTCCTTGGTGGTGTGCAGGTGGAACTGGGAGAGGCGCATCGTCGGCTTCGCTGAACGGCAGAAGCCGATATTCTGCCAGCCCAGCCGCCGCCCTGCCCATCACGCCGGCCGGGCGGGCCGGAAGCGCCCCCGATGCCGCGGCGCCGACCGGGGCCGGCTCAGCCGGCCGGCTTGCAGTGGACCTTGATCGCCGCGTTGGCCAGGTCCTTCTGCGCACTGCGCTGTTCCGGGCTGAGGGGGCTGTCGGCCTTGCCGTCGCCGTTGGTGTCCTGCATCACTGCGCCCTGTCCGTTGAGCAGGGTCAGGTTGTTGCGTGCGGTGGTGCAATCGGCCGATTCGGCCGGCGCCTCGGCGACAGGCGCCGCGCGGGCCACCGGGGCGCGGGTGTCCACCTCGCGCGATTCGTACTTCTGGCCGGTCGGGGCCTTCTCCGAATACTGGGTCACGCCTTTGGCGTCCTTCCACTTGTAGACGGTTCCGGCAGTGGCCGAGGCGCTGGCGAGCAGCAGCAGGCAGCACAGCGAGGGCAGGGCACGCATGGCAACTCCGGGCATCAAGGTCAGGGGGGCGATTGCAGCATCCCGGCCGGGCGCTGGCAAGCCGGCGGCGACGGGCGGGTGCCCGGGCTGCCCCAAAGGCCACCGCACCCACTAAACTGGCCGCATGGATGAGATGAAACCCCCGCCGCGCAACCGCAGCATCTACCTGCTGCCCAACCTGTTCACCACCGCGGGCCTGTTCGCCGGCTTCTACGCGATCATCGCCGCGGCCAACGGCGACTTCGTCAATGCCGCCATCGCCGTGTTCGTGGCCGCGGTCATGGACGGCCTGGACGGCCGCGTGGCCCGGCTGACCGGCACCAGCAGCGAATTCGGCGTGCAGTACGACTCGCTGGCCGACCTGGTCAGCTTCGGCATGGCCCCGGCGCTGGTGATGTACCACTGGTCGCTGTCGTGGCTGAAGTTCGACGATCCGGTGATGGGCCGGGTCGGCTGGGCGGTGGCGTTCCTGTACGCGGCCTGCGCCGCCCTGCGCCTGGCCCGTTTCAATACCCAGGTCAGCGTGGTCGACAAGCGCTGGTTCATCGGCCTGGCCAGCCCGGCCGCGGCCGGGCTGATGATGTCCTTCGTCTGGGCCTTCGCCGATGGCAACCTGGGCTGGGACGGCAACCAGCTGCGCTACGTGGCCCTGGGCGTCACCCTGGTGGCGGCCTTGCTGATGGTCAGCCGGATCCGCTTCTGGAGCTTCAAGGGCAGCGGCCAGAAGGGCCCGCGCGCCGACCGTGTGCCGTTCCTGGCGTTGGCCCTGGTCCCGATCGCGATCGCGATCATGGTGATCGATCTGCCGCGCGTGTTGTTCGCGGTGGGCGTGGTCTACGCCCTGTCCGGGCCGGGTTTCTGGCTGTGGCAGCGGACCCGCAAGACGGCCGAGCCAAGCGCGTGAGCGAGACCGGCCTGCCGCCGCTGTGGTCGCCCGCGCAGCAGTCGTGGCTGCAGGCGATGGGCTATACGGTGTTCGTGGATGCCCAGGTCGACGAGGTGGCTGCCAGTGCACCGATCGAGCTCAGCGTGGCTGTTGCGCCGCCCGCGCCAGTGGCCGTGGTGGCCGCGCCTGACGCGGCGGCGGCGGCCCCGCCGCGGCGCAGCGCCGCACCGCCCAGCGAGCCGGTGGCCCCCGCCGCTGCGCCCCCTGCGCGCAGCGCCGCCCCCGGGCGCCGGACCGCGGTACGCATGCCCGATCGCCTGCAGATCGCGCTGCTGCGTGCCTCCGGCTGCAATCCGGCCGAGCCCGATACCCAGGCGCTGATGGCTGGCTGGAACCTGGACGAGCTGCGCGGCAATGCCGCGGCCAAGCGCGCGCTGTGGCCGCAACTGCGCGCGCTGCGCAAGCGGGGCCGTGCGTGAGCGCGGTGAGCTCGCCGCGTCCGGTCGCCCTGCGCGCCTTGCGCGAGGCCGACCTGGATGCGCTGATGCCGATCGAGCTGCGCGGGTATCCGTTCCCGTGGACGCGCGGCATCTTCGTGGACTGCCTGCGCGCCGGCTACCCGGCGCTGGCACTGGAAGAGGACGGCGTGCTGGTGGGGTACGGCGTGCTGAGCATCGCCGCCGACGAGGCGCACGTGCTCAACGTCTGCGTGGACACGCATACCCAATCGCGCGGCCTGGGGCGGTACCTGTTCCGCGCGCTGGTCAAGCTGGCGCGTGACCACGGTGCGCACCGCGTGTTCCTGGAAGTGCGCCCGTCCAACACCCCGGCGGTGGCGCTGTACCACAGCGAAGGCTTCAACGAGATCGGTCGACGCCCGCGCTACTACCCGGCCCGCGATGGGCGCGAGGATGCGCTGGTGATGGCCATGGAGCTGGTCGAGGACGACATCCAGACAATGCCGCCGCTCTGACGGCGCGTGCATCCCAGGCCGACACGCACCCGGTGGCGCCACCGTCATCGACCGTCGGGGGATTGCCGCAGCTGCGCTGCGGCAGCCGAGCATGGCTCGGCTCTACCATCGGCGTCTTGCTTCGCTGGATCTGCGTCTGATGGCCATGGAGCTGGTCGAGGACGACGTCCAGACAATGCCGCCGCTCTGACGGCGCGTGCCTCCCAGGCCGACACGCACCCGGTGGCGCCGCCGTCATCGACCGTCGGGGGATTGCCGCAGCTGCGCTGCGGCAGCCGAGCGTGGCTCGGCTCTACCATCGGCGTCTTGCTTCGCTGGATCTGCGTCTGATGGCCATGGAGCTGGTCGAGGACGACATCCAGACAATGCCGCCGCTCTGACGGCGCGTGCATCCCAGGCCGACACGCACCCGGTGGCGCCGCCGTCATCGCCCGTCGGAGGATTGCCGCAGCTGCGCTGCGGCAGCCGAGCATGGCTCGGCTCTACCATCGGCGTCTTGCTTCGCTGGATCTGCGTCCGGCGCTCGGCGGGTTGTGCGTGGTAATGGGTTATGCGAGCCTCACTACCGCTGCCCCCAGCACGATCAACCCCGCCGCGATCCAGCGCTGCCGGGTGACCCGCTCATGCAGGAGGAATGCCGAGATCAGGATGCCGAACAGGATCGAGGTCTCGCGCAGCGCGGATATCATCGCCACCGGGGCGACCGTCATCGCCCATAGCGCCAGCGCGTAGGAGGTGAGGGTGCCGACGCCGCCGACCACCCCGTAATGCCAGTTGGCACGTGCATACGTGCGCAGCGCGGCGGCACGCGTGCACAGCGCCCAGATCGGCAAGGGCAGGCCCGACAACAGGAACAGCCACAGCGTGTAGCTCAGCGCCGCTCCGGAGTGACGCGCGCCCCAGGCATCCACCAGCGTGTACGTGGCAATGACACCGGCGTTGAGCAGCGGCAACCACAGGTGATGGCGCGAGATGCCACGCGTCATGCAGAGGATGCCGGCGCAGATCAGCGCGATGCCGGCCCAGGCGATCCACGCCAGGCGTTCGCCAATGAACCATGTGCCCACCAGCGCGACGAGAAGCGGCGCGCAGCCACGCATCAGCGGGTATGACGCACTCATGTCGGTCAGCTGGTAGGTGCGGGCGACCAGCGCGTAGTAGATGACCTGTAGCGCGGTCGATGCCGCCAGCCACGGCCAACTCTGCGGTGCGGGGGCGGACAGGAACGGCAGGCCGATCGCAGCGAGGATCGCCGCCGAGCCGGTGACCAGGATCGTGGTCAGCAGCGTGTCGCGACCCCGTTTGACGATCGCGTTCCAGCTGGCATGCAACAGTGCCGCGAACAGCACGATGCAGAAGAGAGAAAGCGACATCGTGTCTGCGGACAGTCATTGCGTGGACGAACCCGCATGATGCCGCAGATGCGCGGGCATCGTATCGTCTGCCGCGCGCGCCGGCACCCTGTCCGCCATCGGCCCGGGTAGAGCCACCCCATGGGTGGCTGCACGTAGACCGGCCCGGGAGGCGCCACACATGGCGTGGCGCTATCCTCCAGCCGAGGCCCGCCTATCAGGTATCCGGGTAGAGCCACCCCATGGGTGGCTGCACGTAAACCGTGCTGGGAGGCGCCACGCATGGCGTGGCGCTACCCTCCAGCCGAGGCCCGCCTATCAGGTATCCGGTAGAGCCACCCCATGGGTGGCTGCACGTAGACCGGCCCGGGAGGCCGCCACGCATGGCGTGGCGCTATCCTCCAGCCGAGGCCCGCCTATCAGGTATCCGGGTAGAGCCACCCCATGGGTGGCTGCACGTAAACCGTGCTGGGAGGCGCCACGCATGGCGTGGCGCGCTGCTCCCGTGCTTACAGCTTGGCGCGCTGCTCGACCAGGCCGGCCAGCTGTGCGGTCCACTCGACCAGGCGCACGCGCTCCTGCTCGACCACCGCCGCCGGCACCTTGTCGGTGAACTTGGCCAGCTTGGTCTCGCTCTTTTCCTTCTCCGACTCCACCCGGGCGATTTCCTTGTCCAGGCGGGCGCGTTCGGCACCCAGGTCGACCAGCCCTTCCAGCGGCACCAGCAGCTTGAGCTCGCCGACGATCGCCGCCGCGGCCGGCGGCGCGCTGGCCGCGTCATCCAGCCACTGGATGCTCTCCAGCTTCAGCAGGAACGACAGCGACGCGCTGTAGCGCTGCACGCGCGCACGGTCCAGTTCCAGCCCGCCGAGCAGGCGCAGCGGGACCAGCCTGGAGGGCGCCACGTTGAGCTCGCTGCGGACGCGGCGCAGGGCGCTGATCGTCCCCTTCAGCCACTCCACGTCGGCCTCGGCCTGGGCGAAATCGCCCGCGAACTCGGCGGCCGTGGGGTAGGGGCGCAGCGACAGGGTGGCCTCGGCCAGGCCGAGGCGCGGGGCCACCTGCTGCCACAGCTGCTCGGTGATGAACGGGGTCAGCGGGTGCAGCAGGCGCAGCAGCGCTTCGAGCACGTACAGCAGGGTGTGGCGGGTGCTGTCGGCATCGGCGGCGTCGCCGGCGTTGAGCGCCGGCTTGCTCAGCTCCAGGAACCAGTCGCAGAACTCGTTCCAGGCGAACTCGTACAGGCACTGCGCCAGCAGGTCGAAGCGGTAGGTGGCGTAGTGGCCCTGCGCCTCGGCCGAGACCGCGGCCAGGCGCGCCAGGATCCAGCGTTCGGCATCGGTACGCGGCTTCGGCACGCCGGTGAAGCTGCTGCCCTCGGTGTTCATCAGGGTGAAGCGGCTGGCGTTCCACAGCTTGTTGCAGAAATTCTTGTAGCCCTCGGCGCGGTTCATGTCGAACTTGATGTCGCGGCCGTGGGTGGCCAGCGCGGCGATGGTGAAGCGCAGCGCATCGGCACCGTGGGCGATGATGCCCTCGGGGAATTCCTTGCGGGTCGCCTTCTCGATCTTCTCCACCATGCGCGGCTGCATCAGCCCGCCGGTGCGCTTGGCCACCAGGTCGTCGATGCTGATGCCGTCGATGATGTCCAGCGGGTCGAGCACGTTGCCCTTGCTCTTGGACATCTTCTGGCCCTGGCCATCGCGGATCAGGCCCGTGAAATAGACGTCCTTGAACGGGATCTTCCCGGTCAGGTTGTCGGTGGCCATGATCATGCGCGCCACCCAGAAGAAGATGATGTCGAAGCCGGTGACCAGCACCGACGACGGCAGGTAGCGGTCGAAGCCGCGCTCGGCCATCGCCTGCGCGTTGGGCCAGCCCAGGGTGGAGAACGGCCACAGCTGCGAGGAGAACCAGGTCTCCAGCACGTCGCTTTCCTGGCGCAGCACGACCTCGGCGCCGAGTGCGTTCTTCTCGCGCACCTCCACTTCGCTGCGGCCCACGTAGCAGGTGCCCGTCGCGGCATCGAACCACGCCGGAATGCGGTGGCCCCACCACAGCTGGCGGCTGATGCACCAATCCTGGATGTTGGCCATCCAGTGGCGATAGGTGTTGATCCAGTTCGGTGGCACGAAGCCGATCGCGCCCGGCTGCCCATCGGTGCCTTCGACGAGCTCCAGGCCACGCCGCGCCAGTTCGTCCATCTTCACGAACCACTGGTCGGTGAGGTACGGCTCGATCACCTGGCCCGTGCGGTCACCGCGGGGCACCTGCAGCTTGTGCGCCCTGGTCTCCACCAGGATGCCCAGGTCCTCCAGTTCGCCCAGCACGGCCTTGCGCGCCTCGTAGCGGTCCAGGCCCTGGAAGCGCTCCGGCGCGTTCTCGTTGATCGCCGCCACCGGGGTGAACAGGTTGATCATCGGCAGGTCGTGGCGCACGCCCACCTGGTAGTCGTTGAAGTCATGCGCGGGGGTGACCTTGACCACGCCGGTGCCGAACGCACGGTCGACGTAGTCGTCGGCGATCACCGGTACGCGGCGACCGGTCAGCGGCAGCACCACGTGCTTGCCGATCAGGTGCAGGTAGCGCTCGTCTTCGGGGTGCACCATCACCGCGGTGTCGCCCAGCAGGGTCTCCGGGCGGGTCGTGGCAACGACCAGGTAATCACGGGTTTCGCGCAGGGTTTCCACGCCATCGGCATCGCGCTCGACGTGCTCGTAGCTCAGCCCTTCGTCCAGCGTGTAGGCGATCGACCACAGGAAACCGTCTTCCTCGGCGCTCTCCACTTCCAGGTCGGAAATGGCGGTCTTCAGCACCGGGTCCCAGTTGACCAGGCGCTGGCCACGATAGATCAGGCCCTGTTCGTGCCAGCGCACGAAGGCTTCGATCACCGCTTCGGACGGTTGCGGGTCCATGGTGAAGGTGCTGCGCGACCAGTCGGCCGAGGTGCCGAGGCGGCGCATCTGGCGTTCGATGGTGTCGCCGGACTGCTGCTTCCACTCCCAGACCTTGCCGATGAAGCCTTCGCGGCCCAGCGAGTCACGGGTCTCGCCCTTGCCTTCGAGCGCCAAGTTGCGGCTGACCACCATCTCGGTGGCGATACCGGCGTGGTCGGTGCCCACCTGCCACAAGGTGTCGTAGCCGCGCATGCGGTGGTAACGCACCAGCGCGTCCATCAGGGTCTGCTGGAAGGCATGGCCCATGTGCAGCGTGCCGGTCACGTTCGGCGGCGGCAGCAGGATGGTGTACGGCTCGCCCTTGCCGGACGGCTTGAAATGGCCGGCCTTCTCCCACGAGTCGTACAACTCGGCTTCAAAGGAGGTGGGGTCGTAGCTGGAGGCGAGTTGGGTCATGCGGGAACCAGGATCGAAGACGGGAGATGGGGTTCCGGAAGATCAGCGGCCGAGGGCGCGCCGGATCTTCTGGTCGGTATGGAACTGCGAGACCGCATACGCGGCCCAGATGGCCGCGGGCAGCCAGCCGATCAGGGTGATCTGCAGGATCAGGCAGAGGATGCCTGCGAACGGGCGCCCGATGGTGAAGAAGGCGAACCAGGGAAAGATCAGGGCGATCAGCAGGCGCATCAAGGGCTCCGGTAGGCAGCGGCACCGCGGCGGGCGCCGCGCCGGTTACATGTCGTACTTGTTCAGGTCAAAGCCCAGGGCCTTGTACTGGCGCCAGCGCTCGCGCAGCGGTTCACGCGCTTCCGGGTCGGCCGGCACCACTTCCAGCACGCGGTCACACTCGGCCAGGTAGGGGTCGTCGCGCAGGTTGATCACCAGCGGACGCGCCGGGGCCGGGGTGCCGGGCACGGCGATCAGCACCAGGGCCTCTTCCTCGTCCATGTCTTCGCCGGCAATCTGATGCGGGATGTAGGCATCGTTGTCGAATGCCCACAGCAGCTCGTCCAGCTCCTCGGCCTGGGCCTGGTCGCGTGCCAGCACCAGGGTGAACAGCCCGGCGTCATTGGCCTTGCGGGCCAGCTCGCAGACCAGGCGCAGGGGCTCGGTGAGGAAGCGGGGCTTGGCGATCAGGTAGAAATCAGCACGGGACATGGGCAGGCCAGGAACGGAGGGAAAGGCCCGGCGCGGGCCGGGCAGGACCGCGGCCGCCGTGCGGCGGCCGCGATCGGGACAGCATCAGGCGCGGGCGGCCTGGTCCAGCAGCCACTGGCTCAGCAGGCCGACCGGGCGACCGGTGGCCATGCCCCGCTTGCCTTCGTCGCTGGCGACGCCGGCGATGTCCAGGTGGGCCCAGCGCTGGCCGTCGGTGAAGCGCGACAGGAAGCAGCCGGCGGTGATGGCGCCGGCCCAGCGGCCGCCGATGTTGTAGACGTCGGCGAAGGTCGAATCCAGCATCGGCTGGTACTCGTCCCACAGCGGCATGCGCCAGGCGCGGTCGAACACGTGCTCGCCGGCGGCCAGCAGTTCGTTGGCCAGGTCGTCGTGCTTGGTCATCAGGCCGGCGGTCTGGTGGCCCAGGGCGACCACGCAGGCGCCGGTCAGGGTGGCCACGTCGACCAGCGCGGCCGGCTCGAAGCGCTGCGCGTAGGTGAGCGCGTCGCACAGGATCAGGCGGCCTTCGGCGTCGGTGTTGCCCACTTCGATGGTCTTGCCCGACATCGAGGTGATCACGTCCGAGGGACGGTAGGCATTGCCGTCGATGGCGTTCTCGACCGCCGGCACCACCACCACCAGGTTCAGCGGCAGCCTGGCGGTGACCGCCGCGACGAAGGTGCCGATGACGTTGGCGCCACCGCACATGTCGTACTTCATCTCTTCGATGCCGCCCTGGGTCTTCAGGTTGACGCCACCGGTATCGAAGGTGATGCCCTTGCCGACCAGCACGTAGGGCTTGGCGTCGCCGCCGTTGCGCCACTTCAGCACGATCATGCGCGGGCGGTTGGCCGAGCCGCGGGCCACGGCCAGCAGCGAGCCCATGCCCAGCGCTTCCATCTGCGCCTCGTCCAGGATCTCCGCCTCGGCACCGTCATGGGCCTGGGCGAAGGCGACGGACGACTCGGCCAGGTAGGCCGGGGTGCAGACGTTCGGCGGCAGGTTGCCCAGCTCGCGGGCGTACTGCACGCCGGCGGCGATGGCCTGGCCCTGGGCCAGGGCCTCGGTGTCGCTGCCAGCGACCGCCAGGGTGGTCAGGCCGGGTTCGTCGACCTTCTTCTTGCCCAGCGTGGCGCTGTAGCGGTAGGCGGCGTGGTCGGCGGTGATGATCGCCTGGCGGATGTTCCAGGCCGCATCACGGCCCTTGACCTCCAGCTCGCTCAGGGTGAACAGCGCGTGGTGGTTGACCCCGGCCTTGAGCGCGCGGCTGGCATCGCCCACCGCCTTGAGGTACTGCGGCACGCCGAACTTGGCCGGCTCGCCCAGCCCGACCACCAGCACGCGCGGAGCGGTCACGCCCGGCAGGTCGTGCAGCAGCGTGGTGTTGCCGGTCTTGCCGCCGACGTCGCCGCGGGCCAGCAGGGCCGACAGGCGACCCCCGGCGGCGGTGTCCAGGGCCTGCGCCGCCGGGCTCAGGGTCTGGTCGGCGAAGGCGCCGACGATGACGCAATCGAACGCGGCCGAGGCCGGCGCTGCGTGGTTCAGGGTGAATTCCAGGGCCATTGATCAGATTCCGTTGGCAAATCCGTACAATCGCGAGCTGTTTACGTCCCGTCAGTAGACTGGGCAGCACCGCGAACGAATCCGAGAGTTTAAACCACCGCCCCATGTCGAAGCTCGATCGCTATCTCCTGCGTGATTTCGTCCAGAGTTTCCTGGCCACCCTCATCGTATTGCTGGTGGTGAGCGTCGGCGGTGTCCTGGTGGACATCCTCGGCAACATCGCCGATGGCCGGCTGCCCGCCCGCCTGCTGTTCTCCCAGCTGGGCCTGCAGTTCATCGTGTACATG
Source organism: Stenotrophomonas sp. 05N37 (assembly GCF_056397365.1). Lineage (NCBI taxonomy): Bacteria > Pseudomonadati > Pseudomonadota > Gammaproteobacteria > Lysobacterales > Lysobacteraceae > Stenotrophomonas > Stenotrophomonas sp. 05N37. Next base: position 259,556 of record NZ_JBFTNG010000003.1, read on the forward strand.
CCGCTGATCCTGCCCCTGGCGCTGATGCTGGGCCTGCTGCTGGCCACGGCCCGCCTGTACCGGGACTCGGAAATGGCGGTGCTGACCGCCATCGGGGTGGGGCCCAAGCGGCTGCTGCGCCCGGTGCTGATGCTGGTGCTGCCGGTGGTGGCCCTGATCGGGCTGTGCTCGCTGTGGCTGGGGCCGTGGGCCGACCGCACCGGCGAGACCATGATCGAGGAGGCCAACCGCAGCGTGGTCATGGCCGGGCTGGAGTCGGGCAAGTTCACCACGCTGCCCAACGGCGGGGTGGTCTACCTGTCCTCGGTGTCGCCCGATGGCACACAGCTGGGCAAGGTGTTCATGCAGCGCCAGAAGGACGACCGCATCGAGGTGGTCTCGGCCGACCGCGGCCGGATGTTCTTCGAGGGCGCCCGCCAACGCTATCTGGAGCTGGAAGATGGCCACCAGGTGGAAGGGCCGGCCGCCGGCGCGCTGGACTACCGCCTGATGACCTTCGCGCGCAACGACGTGGCCATGCCCGACGGCGCCGATACCCGCGAGAAGGACGACCCGGAGCTGCTGCCGACCAGCCGGCTGTTCGGCGATGAACGTCCGGCCGCGCAGGCGCAGCTGCATTCGCGGATCACCCCGCCGCTGATCGCGCTGGCCTTCGCGCTGATGACCCTGCCGCTGGCGCGCAGCTCGCCGCGGCAACAGCGCTACGGCCGCATGATGCTGGCCTTCCTGGCCTACATGGTGGGCATGAACCTGATGTTCATCGGCACGCGCTGGATCGCCGATGGCAAATTGTCCGGCAGCGTCGGACTGTGGTGGCTGAGCCTGCCACTGCTGGCGCTGGCGATCTGGATGTACCTGCGTGATGGCAAGCTGTCGCGCCCGCGGAGGACCGCATGAAGCTTCGCCCGATGCGGTTTGACGTTTACCTGGGCCGGGCGGTGTTCAGCACCGTGCTGCTGACCTGGGCGGTGCTGGTGGGCCTGGACGTGGTGATGGCCTTCTCCGGCGAGTTCAAGGACGTGGGCAAGGGCAGCTATACGCTGGGCCATGCGGCGGCCTGGGTGCTGTACACGGTGCCGCGCCGGGCCTACACCTTCTTCCCGACGGCGGCGGTGATCGGCTCGCTGATGGGCCTGGGCCAGCTGGCGGCGACCTCCGAGTTGACCGCGCTGCGCGCGCTGGGCCTGTCGCGCAAGCGTCTGAGCGCATCGGTGGCGATCGCGCTGTCGTTGCTGACGGCGGTGATGGTGTTCAGCGGCGAGACGCTGGCGCCGTGGGCGCAGAGCCGTGCCGACGACATCAAGATGAGCGCCAAGTGGGGCAACAGCATGGCCGTGGCGCGTTACTCGGGCGTCTGGGCGCGCGAGGGCGATACGTTCCTCAATGCCGGCGCGGGCGATGAGCAGCTGTTGCCCGGTGGCGGGACCAAGCTGGTGCTGCGCGACGTGCGCCTGTACAAGATCGGCGACGATGGCCGGCTTGCCTCGTTGACCTATGCCGGGTCGGCCGAGCATGGCAGTGATGGCTGGGTGCTGAAGAAAGTGCGCCGGGATACCTTTGGCGAGCGTTCGGCCACGCGTGAAACGGTCGAGTCCGAGCCGTGGAATTCACGGCTGGATGCGGCGGCGCTGGCCAGCGGCATATCCAAGCCGCGCAACCTGACCGCGATGGACCTGCGCACCAGCATCGAGTACCGCAAGCGCAACGGGCTGGATGCGCGCGATTACGAGGACATCTACTGGAGCCGCTGGTTCTACCCGGTCAACGTGCTGGCGCTGTGCCTGGCGGCGGTGCCGTTCGCCTTCGGCTCGCTGCGCAGCGGCGGCATGGGCAAGCGCCTGTTCCTGGGCATCCTGTTCGCACTGGGCTTCTGGCTGCTGCAGTTGTTCTTCGGGCGCATGGCCGGCGCGCTGAAGTTCGATTACCGGATTGCCTACGCGCTGCCACCGATCGTGATGCTGGCGGTGTCGGGGATGCTGTTCCGACGCAAGTCCGGATGAGGCCGGGCTGATCCCGGCGGCGCGATCAGCGCTTGGGCAGGCGCCGGATCCGGGTGCCGCTGGCACGGTCATGCCACGCCAGCCGGTGGCGGTCGATCAATGCCCACCACAGGCCGAGGCCCCCGAGCAGGACCGAGAGCGTGCCCACCGCATACCGCAGCCACAGCTGCCGGCGGGTCGGGGCGCTGCCATCGGGGTTGACCACCTGCAGCCGCCACGGGCGCATGCCCAGGGTCTGGCCGCCGCGGCGCCAGCTGAGCGTGGCGTACACACCGGTGACGATCCAGCAGCACAGCCAGAGCAGCCATTGCAGGGCGCTGAAGGCCGGGATGTTCTCGCGTTCGGCATGGCCGGACAGCGTATAGGCCACGGTGAACAGGGTGCCGACCAGCATCCACAGCGCCAGTGCCGGGAACAGGTCGTAGAGCAGGGCCAGCAGGCGCCACAGCAGCAGGCTGGCGGGGCGGTCGGTGCGCGCGGCGGGAGCGGGGGTGGTGGCCATCGGCCGAGCATACCTGTGCATCGGCGCGGCTTCGATGGCCGCGGCCGGCGTCGCTCCGTATGCTGGCGGCATGTCCGATGCCTCCACTCCCGCGCTGCGCCGCCAGTTGGTCCAGCAGCTTCCGCCGTTGCGCGATGACGACAACATCCTGATCCAGCGTTTCCTCGATGCGATCTGGGCCGAGCATGGCCTGGCGCGGGCCAGCCTGGACAGCTATCGGCGCGATCTGGAAGGGGTGGCGCGCTGGCGCGATGGGGCGGGCGGCGGGCTGGGGGCAATCGACCGCGCGGGGTTGTTCGACTACCTGGCCTGGCGGGCGCGGCATGGCTGGTCGCCGCGCAGCAACGCACGGCTGTTGTCGGCGCTGCGCGCGTTCTTCGCCGATGCGGTGCGCCGCGGTCAGCGCAACGAGGACCCCAGCGCCCTGCTGGATCCGCCGCAGTTGCCCCGCCTGCTGCCCAAGGCCCTGGCCGAGAGCCAGATCGACGCGCTGCTGGGCGCACCTGACGTGGAGACGCCCCTGGGCCTGCGCGACCGGGCGATGCTGGAGCTGATGTACGCGGCCGGCTTGCGGGTCAGCGAACTGGTGCAGTTGCCGGCCAACGCGGTCAACCTGCGCCAGGGCGTGCTGCGGGTGACCGGCAAGGGCAGCAAGGAGCGGCTGGTGCCGCTGGGCGAGGAGTCGCAGCACTGGCTGGAACGTTATCTGGCCGAGTCGCGGCCGTTGCTGGCCGGCAAGCGGGCGGTGCCGGTGGCCGCCGATGGCGCGGTGCCGATGTTCCTGGCCCCCTCGCTGGAGCCGCTCAGCCGCCAGCAGTTCTGGGGACTGGTCAAGAAGTACGCGGTGCTGGCCGGGATCGACCCGGTGCGGATCAGTCCGCATGGGTTGCGCCACAGCTTCGCCACCCATCTGCTCAACCGCGGCGCGGACCTGCGCGCGCTGCAGATGCTGCTGGGGCACAGTTCGCTGTCCACCACCCAGATCTACACCCTGGTGGCGCGTGAACACCTGCAGAAGCTGCACGCCAAGCACCACCCACGGGGCTGAGTGCGGTGGCGGGAGCCGCTGCACGTCACTGTTCCGTCGCGGTCCAGCTGCGGCGCCGGGTGGCTGTGCGAGAATCAGCGCTACCTTCTTTCCCCCCGGATCGCTCGATGCTCCGTGTTGCCTTTGCCGCGCTCCTCGGCGCGCTCAGCCTGACTGCCTGTGCGCAGCAGCCCTCCGCTCCGGCCGCCAGCAAGGGCGCCGCGGCCCCGGCCAGCACGGCCGCCTCGGCCGGCGGCACTGCCGACCAGCGCGTGCGCAGCGCGCTGCTGACCCTGGACCCGAAGTTCCAGCCGGACTTCATCGGTGCAGCGCCGTTCCCCGGCTTCCGCGAAGTGCTGGTTGGCGGCCAGGTGCTGTACGTGTCCGATGACGGGCGCTACCTGATGCAGTCCCAGCCCTACGACATCCAGAACAAGGCGCCGGTGAGCAGTGCGGGCCTGCTGTCCTACCGCCAGAAGCTGCTGGCAAAGGTGCCGCGAAGCGAGCGCATCGTATTCGCCGCGCCCAATGCCAAGTACACGGTCAGCGTGTTCACCGATATCGAGTGCGGCTACTGCCGCAAGCTGCACCAGGACATCGCCGAGCTCAACCGCAACGGGATCAGCGTGGAATACCTCGCCTTCCCGCGCATGGGCCTGGGCAGCCAGGACTACACCGACATGATCTCGGTGTGGTGTGCCGACGACCGCAAGCAGGCGTTGACCGCGGCCAAGACCGGCAAGCCGGTCGCGCCGAAGAACTGCACCAACCCGGTGGCCATGCAGTACACGCTGGGCCAGCAGATCGGCGTCAACGGCACCCCGGCGATCTTCGCCGCCGATGGCACCCAGCTCGGTGGCTACGTCCCGCCGGCGCAGATGAAGGCCGCGCTGGAGCGGATCTCCGCCGGCGGCAGCCGCTGAAACCAACAACGCCCCGGCATGGCCGGGGCGTTGTCGTTACGGGGTAGGCCCGGTCAGGGGCCGGCGCCCGGTCAGTTCAGGCCGTCGCTGACCGCCTTGGTCAGCGTGCCCTGCGCATCATCGCCGCTGAACTCCCAGAAGAACGCGCCGCCCAGCCCCTGGGCCTTCACGTAGCCCATCTTCTCGGTGACCATCGCCGGGGTGTCGAAGCTCCAGAAGGTGGTGCCGTTGGAGATCCACGTGGCCTTGGCGACGGTGTCGGTATAGCCCGGCCAGGCCAGGTTCTTGAGCACCTTCCAGTCTTCGATGCCGGCCTCGTAAGTGCCCGGCGCCGCGCCGCTGGCGCTCTTGTACAGGCCGTTGTTGCCACTGGCCACGCCCGTCCAGCCACGCCCGTAATAGCCGATGCCGAGGTTCAACTTGGACGCCGGCACACCGCGGCTGAGGAAGGCCTCCATCGCATCGTTGCTGTTGTAGAGCTTCTGGTCACCGGTGGACGGATCGGCCGGGGAGTCGAACAGCGCCGAGTGATGGTTGGTCTGCGGGTCCCACGCACCGTGGAAGTCGTAGGTCATCACGTTGATGAAGTCCAGGTACGGGTGGTACGCGGCCGGGTCGGTCACGCGCACCTTGTCGATGCCCGCGCCCACCGCCACCGTCAGCAACAACCCCGGACGCACCGCATCGAGCTGGCGGCGGAACTCGGCCAGCAGCGCGGTGTAGTTGGCGTTGTCGGCCGGGGTGCCGCAGCTCAGCCCGCAGGCCACCGGGTATTCCCAGTCGATGTCGATGCCGTCGAACACGCCCGCCGCCGCGCCCACGCCACCGGCGCCGTCGGTGACCGGCAGGTTGCCCTTGATGTAGGCATCGATGCACGAGGCCACGAAGGCCTGGCGGTTGGCCGGCTGTGCCGCGCTGGAGAAGCCGCGCGACCAGGTCCAGCCGCCCAGCGAGATCAGCACCTTCACGTTCGGGTGCTTGGCCTTGAGCTGCTTGAGCTGGTTCCAGTTGCCACGCAGCGGCTGGTCCCAGGTATCGGCGCCACCGCTCACGCTCTCGCCGGCACCGAAGGCCTTGGTGTAATCGGCGAAGGCATCCCCGCCCACGCCCGTGTTCGGGTCCGAGGCCTGGGTGACGCCCACTTCGCAGCGGTTGTTGCGCACGTTGCCGAAGGCGTAGTTGATGTGGGTCAGGCGTGCGGCCGAGCCACTGGTGTCGATGTTCTTGACCCGGTAGTTGCGCCCGTAGATGCCCCACTGGGTGAAGTAGCCGATCACCCGCTTGGCGCCGCCACCGCCGCCGCCGGCCGAGGTGGTCACGCTGATCGCGCCGCTCTGTGCCGAGGCGTTGCCGGCGTTGTCGCGCGCACGCACGGTGTAGGTGTAGGCGGTGCTGGCGGTGAGGCCGCCATCGGTGTACTGGGTGGCGCTGGGCGAGCCGACCAGGCTGCCGTTGCGGTACACGTCGTAGCCGGCCACGCCGCTGCCGCCGCTGTTGTCGGTGGCCGCACTCCAGGCCAGGTTGACCGTGGTGGCGGTCTTCGACGGCGCAGCCAGCCCGCCGGGGACGCTGGGTGGGGTGGTGTCGTTGCTGGCCGCGGTGACGGTCACGCTCACCGTGGCCGAGGAGGTCACGGCGTTGTTGTTGTCGGTGGCCACCGCCTTGAAGGTGTGGCTGCCGGCGCTCGCGTTGGTCCACGTCACGCTGTACGGCGCACTGGTGTCGATGCCCAGCGAGGTGCCGCCGCGGAAGAACTCCACCTTGCTCACGGTGCCATCGCTGTCGCTGGCGTTGGCACTGACGGTGATGCTGCTGCCGGCGCTGAAGCTGGCCCCGGCACTGGGTGAGGTCAGGCTGACGCTGGGCGGCTGGTTGCTGCCGCTGCCATCGCAGGCGCCGAGGTTGGTGTAGTACGGCGCACCGGCCGGGTGGTCGGGCGGGGCGTTCCAGATGTCCTGGTTGGCCCGGTACAGCACGCCGCCCTTCTGCAGGGTGGTGCCGGAGAGGTAGATCACCGCCGGGTTCCATTCCGGCGCGCCGGTACAGTTGGCGGCCAGCGCGAGGGTGGGCGTGGTGGCCGCCGTGGCCAGGGCCAGGGCCAGCAACCAGCGTTTGCGGCGGCCCGCCGCATGGAGGGATATCGATGTCACCGCACTGCGCATCATCGGGTCAGGCATGGTCTTACTCCGATCTAGTGATGGGCGCGGGCCGCCGGGTGGGGCGGCCCGCGTGCAGCAGGTCCGGGCGCCGGGGAGAGGCCGGCAACAGCAGGGGGCGGACAAGGACCTGGCCGTGGGCCAGGTGGTGATAACGTTGTCATGCATTCCCGGATCAATCCGTGAGCCAGCGCAAGGTTCGGCCGTGAAGACCGGGCCGGCCGCCTACCCGCCGGGGCAGCCCCGGGAGCGGACTTGGGTACAATGGTGGGCCCCGTTCCCAACCACGGTTCCCCGGACATGATGGTCCTCGAGGGCGCATCCGCCCTTTCGCCGTTCCGCCGCGAACGTCTTGAATCCCGCCTGCAGTCCCTGGCCGCCGATCTGCGCATCACCGGTGCCTGGCATGTCTACTTCATCCAGACCGAGGGCGATGCGGCCCCGGACCCGGCGATCCTGAGCCGGATCCTGGAGGCCCAGCCGGACCTGGCCGGGCGTGAGGACGGGGCCGTCTCCCGGTTCGTGGTCCCGCGGTTGGGCACGCTGTCGCCCTGGTCGAGCAAGGCCACCGAGCTGGTCCGCGGTGCCGGGCAGCCGATCCGCCGGGTGGAACGTGGCCTGCGCATCGACCTGGCCGGCTGGCCGGCCGATGCGGCCACGCAGGACGCGGTCAGCCGCGCGCTGCACGACCCGATGACCCAGTCCGTGCTGGTCCAGGCCGACCAGGCCCAGGCGCTGTTCAGCGCGCCGGCGCGCGGCGAGCTGGAACGCATCGCCCTGGACGACCTGGAAGCGGCCAACCGCCGCCTCGGCCTGGCCATGGCCCAGGACGAGATCGACTACCTGCGCCAGCGCTTCGGCGAACTGGGCCGGCAGCCGTCGGACGTGGAACTGATGATGTTCGCGCAGGCCAACTCCGAGCACTGCCGGCACAAGATCTTCAATGCCAGCTGGACCATCGACGGCGCCGACCAGTCGCATTCGCTGTTCCGGATGATCAAGAACACCCACCAGCAGACCCCGCAGCACACGTTGAGCGCGTACAGCGACAACGCGGCGGTGGTCGCCGGCTTCCCGGCCGCGCGCTATCGCCCGGACCCGGCCAGCGGCCAGTACCGCAGCGAGGCGGTGGTCGATTCGGCGTTCTGCATCAAGGTGGAAACGCACAACCACCCGACCGCGATCGCCCCGTTCCCGGGCGCGGCCACCGGTGCGGGCGGTGAGATCCGCGATGAAGGCGCGACCGGCCGCGGCGGCAAGCCCAAGGCCGGCCTGACCGGCTTCTCGGTCTCGCACCTGCGCATCCCGACCCTGCCGCAGCCGTGGGAGGCGCCGCGTGCGCTGAACCCGCGCATGGCCCCGGCGCTGGACATCATGCTGGACGGCCCGCTCGGCGGCGCTGCGTTCAACAACGAGTTCGGCCGCCCGAACCTGCTTGGCTACTTCCGCAGCTTCGAACTGCCGGAAGGGCAGGGCCTGACCCGCGCCTACGACAAGCCGATCATGCTGGCCGGTGGCCTCGGCGCCATCGACCAGAACCAGGTCGAGAAGCTGCGCCTGCAGCCCGGCGATGCGGTGATCGTGCTGGGTGGGCCGGCGATGCTGATCGGCCTGGGCGGCGGCGCCGCCAGTTCGGTGGCCTCCGGTGAAAGCGCCGAAGACCTCGATTTCGCCAGCGTGCAGCGCGACAACCCGGAAATGGAGCGGCGCTGCCAGGAAGTGATCGACCGCTGCGTCGCGCTCGGCCTGGACAACCCGATCCGCTGGTTCCACGACGTGGGTGCCGGTGGCCTGTCCAACGCGATTCCCGAGCTGCTGCACGACTCCGGCGTGGGCGGTGTGATCGACCTGGGCAAGGTGCCCAGCGATGACCCGTCGCTGTCGCCGATGCAGTTGTGGTGCAACGAATCGCAGGAGCGCTACGTGCTCGGCGTGCCGCAGGCGCGCCTGGCCGAGTTCGCCGCCCTGTGCGCGCGCGAGCGCTGCCCGTTCGCCGCGGTCGGTGTCGCCACCGCCGAAGAGCGGCTGGTGGTGGCCTACTGCGCCACCGTGGACACCATCCCGGCCGATGCGCCGATCGACCTGCCGATGGACGTGCTGTTCGGCAAGGCGCCGAAGATGCATCGCGATACCGCGCACCCGGCCGCCCCGCGCTGGCCGGCGTTGAAGACCGCCGGGCTGGACCTGCATGAAGCCGGCCTGCGCGTGCTGGCACACCCGTCGGTGGCCTCCAAAAACTTCCTGGTCACCATCGGCGATCGCAGCGTCGGCGGCTTGACCGCACGCGAACAGATGATCGGCCCGTGGCAGTTGCCGCTGGCCAACGTCGCCATCACCCTGGCCGGGTTCGATACGCTGGCCGGTGAAGCGATGGCGATCGGCGAGCGCACGCCGCTGGCCCTGCTCGACGCGGCCGCCTCGGCGCGCATGGCCGTGGGTGAAGCGATCACCAACCTGTGCGCCGCCCCGGTGGATGCGCTGGAGACGGTGAAGCTGTCGGCCAACTGGATGGCGGCAGCCGGCCACGACGGCGAAGACGCACTGCTATACGACGCGGTGCGCGCGGTGGGCATGGAACTGTGCCCGCAGCTGGACCTGAGCATTCCGGTGGGCAAGGACTCGCTGTCGATGCAGGCGCAGTGGCAGGCCGACGGCCAGGCGCACAAGTCGGTGTCACCGGTGTCGCTGGTGATCTCCGCCTTTGCTCCGGTCGCCGATGCCAGCGGCCAGCTCACCCCGCTGCTGGATCGCGACACCGACAGCGAGCTGTGGTTGATCGGCCTGGGTGCCGGCAAGCAGCGCCTGGGTGGCTCCATCCTGGCGCAGGTGCATGCCGACCACAGCGCACTGCCGGCATTCGCCGGCGCGGTGCCGGACCTGGACGATGCGCAGCGGCTGCGCGCGTTCTTCGAGCTGATCCGCGATGCGCGCCAGGCCGGCCTGCTGCTGGCGTACCACGACCGCAGCGACGGCGGCGCGTTCGCCGCGCTGTGCGAAATGGCCTTCGCCTCGCGGCTGGGCCTGGACATCACGCTGGATGCCTGGGGCGATGATCCGTTCCGCAGTCTGTTCAATGAAGAACTGGGCGCGGTGGTGCAGATCGCCAAGGAAGACCGCGCGGCCTTCGCCGACCTGGTCGAGCGCCACGCGCTGACCGAGTGCGCCCAGCGCATCGCCCGCCCGACCACCGCGCCGGTCGTGCGGGTGTCGCTGCAGGGCGAGAGCCTGGTCGAGTGGCGCTGGGAAGCGCTGTTCGATGCCTGGTGGTCGGTCACCCACGCCATGCAGAAGCTGCGCGACAACCCGGACAGCGCCGACCAGGAGCGTGCGGTCGCACGCAGCTTCAACGCGCCGGGCCTGAAGCCCAAGCTGACCTTCGATCTCAACGAAGACGTGGCGATGCCCTTCATCAACACCGGCGCGCGTCCGCGCGTGGCGGTGCTGCGCGAGCAGGGCGTCAACGGCCAGATCGAGATGGCCAACATCTTCGAACGTGCCGGCTTCGATGCGTTCGATGTGCACATGAGCGACCTGATCGACGGCCGCGTGGCCCTGTCCGATTTCACCGGCCTGGCCGCCTGCGGTGGTTTCAGCTACGGCGACGTGCTGGGTGCCGGCCGTGGCTGGGCGACCTCGGTGCTGGAGCGCAGCGCGCTGCGCGATGCCTTCGCGGCGTTCTTCGCGCGCGGGGACAGCTTCGCGCTGGGCGTGTGCAACGGCTGCCAGATGATGAGCCAGCTCAAGGACATCATCCCCGGTGCCGAGCACTGGCCGCAGTTCCGCCGCAACCGCAGCGAGCAGTTCGAGGCGCGCACGGCGTTGCTGGAAGTGGTGGAGTCGCCGTCGATCCTGCTGCGCGGCATGGCCGGCTCGCGCCTGCCGGTCGCGGTGGCGCATGGCGAAGGCCAGGCGGTGTTTGCCACGGCGGTCGACCAGGCCGCGGCACGCGTGTCGCTGCGCTACGTGGACGGCGACGGCAACGTGGCGACGCAGTACCCGCTCAATCCGAACGGCTCGCCCGACGGCATCACCGGCCTGACCAGCACCGACGGCCGGGTCACCATCATGATGCCGCACCCCGAACGCACGCCGCGCGCGCTCAACCTGAGCTGGCGTCCGAGTGACTGGCAGGGCGATTCGCCGTGGCTGCGGATGTTCCGCAACGCAAGAGTATGGTGCGGCTGATACGGCGCACGCTGCCGATGTCGATGCGATGAAAATCGCGTGAAGAAACCGCCGGTTCTGCCGGCGGTTTTTTTTTGCGTTCGGTGGAAAGTGATCGACAGCAATGAGTTACAGCGCGTTTCAATGTGAAATGGCGTTATGACCATTGCTCACATGAAGCTAACGAAATAAGCCTGTTTTCCGCCGGTTTTGTGACGCGCTTGGCGGTCAGGAGTTTTTCGAAGTCAAAGTCTTGACGTTGTTGGCACGGTGCGTTAACACTGATTGCTCATTTGGAAAGTGTTCAGTTCCACAGTAACCGCAGGGATGGCGCGTCCGCTGTACGTCTGTAACAAGCCATTCGGCACAACGCAGTAAATCAAGCGAGAAAACGCCCCCAGGGGACGTTGGACCACGTGGTCCGGCGTTGGCGTCGCTTTGCCTAAACCAGCCCACTCAGGAGTCGCATCGATGAATCGGATTTATCGCAAGGTCTGGAACAAAGCACTGGGGCAGATGGTCGTCGCCTCGGAATTGGCCAGCAGCCAGTCCGCCGGCGTGGTCATCGACCAGCGACGATCCACCGACACACGCGGCGCGTCGCTGCTGTCGGCCGCCATCGCATTGACACTGGGGCTGGGCACGGCAGCGATCGCGCCGGCCGCGCACGCGCAATCGGTGGAAGTGGGCGGCAATGCCAATTGCGTGGTGCTCAACAGCGGCGTGATCGACAGCTGCGTGGTCGACGGCAACGCCACGGCCTCGGGCAGCAACGCGGTGGCGATCGGCAGCAACAGCACCGCCTCGGCCAGCAACAGCGTGGCGCTCGGTGCCGGCTCCAAGGCCAATCGTGCCAACTCGGTGTCGGTGGGGGATGCCGGCAAGGAACGCCAGGTCACCAACGTGGCGGCCGGTACCGCGGCCACCGATGCGGTGAACAAGGCGCAGCTGGACAAGGTTGCGGTCGCCGCCGAAGGCGCGACCCGCTATTTCAAGGCCGATGGCGCGGGCAACAACAGCGACGCGGCGAAGATCGACGGTGACGGCGCCCTTGCCGCCGGCGCCGGTGCCACTGCCGACGGCGATGCCGCCACGGCCGTCGGCCAGGGCAGCCAGGCGCTGGCCAATGCCACCACGGCGGTGGGCAGCAGCGCGGTGGCCGCGGGCCTGGGCGCTAGTGCGTTCGGCCAGAATGCGCTGGCGCTCGGCGATGCCAGCACGGCCGTCGGGCAGAGTGCGGTGGCGTTCGGGCTGGGCGATGTCGCCCTTGGCGCGTCGGCGGTGGCCGCCAGCGAAAACGGCGCAGCGACCGCGATCGGCGGCCTGGCCGAAGCCAGCGCCGACGGTGCCACCGCGATCGGTGGCGGTGCGCTGGCCATCGGTGCGGGCAGCACGTCGCTGGGCCGCGGCGCAGGCAGCGGCGGCGAAGCCTCGGTGGCGGTCGGCGCGTTCAGCGTGGCCGTGGCCGATTTCAGCGCCGCGCTCGGTTTCAATTCCGCGGCCGTGGCCGTCGGCAGCGTGGCGCTCGGCGCCGGCTCCTACGCCGATCGCATCGACACGGTCTCGGTGGGCAACGGCGAAACCGGCCTGCGCCGCCAGATCACCAACGTGGCCGATGGCAGCGAAGCCAACGACGCAGTGAACAAATCCCAGCTGGATGCCGTGGGCGCGGTGGCGGCCACGACCAGTACGTATTTCCAGGCCACCGGCACTGGCGAGAGCGATGTCGGCGCCTATGCCGACGGCGACAACGCCACTGCCATCGGTGAAGCGTCCAACGCGCTTGGCAATGGGGCCACCGCGCTGGGCAGTGGCGCCACGGCCGTGGCACAGAACGCCACCGCGGTCGGCTTCAACGCCGCGGCCAGTGGGCAGAACAGCGCCGCCTTCGGCAACAACGCGCAGGCCAACGGGCCGGGCAGCGTGGCGGTCGGTGGCGCGGCCGTGGATGCCGATGGCAACCCGCTGATCACCAACGGTGGCGTGCCGGTGGATACCGGTGCCACCAGTGCCGGCGTCGGCGGTACCGCCGTGGGGGCGAGCGCGGAAGCAGCGGGCTTCGCTTCGTCCTCCTACGGTGTCGGCGCGTACGCCGGCGGCGCGCAGTCGTCCGCCTTCGGCGCGGTGTCCAACGCCATTGGCGACTACTCCACCGCGGTCGGCACGCAGAGCGTGGCCACCGGCAACAGCAGCACCGCCATCGGCGGCCCGGCCGACCTGCTGCCGGGCCTGGGCTTCTTCGTGCAGACCCAGGCCAGTGGTGAAGCGGCGACCGCCGTGGGCGCCGGCGCCATCGCCAGTGGCGACTACGCCACCGCCAACGGCACCCTGACCGAGGCGTCGGGCACCGAAGCCACCGCCGTGGGCTACTTCGCCTACGCGCCGGGTGAGGGGGCCACCGCGCTGGGCGCGGAAACCTGGGCCAGCGGCGAACTCAGCACCGCGGTCGGCTTCTATGCCACCGCACGTGGCGCGAACAGCGTTGCACTCGGCGCCAATTCCACCGCCACCCGCGCCAACACGGTGTCGGTCGGCGATGTCGGCAACGAACGCCAGATCACCCATGTGGCCGCCGGTACCGAGGCCACCGACGCGGTCAACAAGGCGCAGCTGGACGGCGTGGCCCAGGTGGCCAACGTCACCGCCAACCGCTTCAAGGCCAATGCCTCCGAGGACAGCGACGTGGGCGCCTTCGCCGAAGGCGATGGCGCGGTGGCTGCCGGTGAAGCGAGCAACGCGCTGGGAGCCGGCGCGGCCGCGCTCGGCAACGGGGCCAATGCGCTCGGCGATGACAGCGTGGCGGTCGGGCGCAATGTCAGTGCCAACGGCAATGGCAGCGTCGCCATCGGCGGTCTCGGCCAGGCCTATGACGAATTCAACCAGCCGCTGGTGGATGCCGACGGCAATGCCGTCACCGTAGGCACTACTGCCGCGCAGGATGCCGTCGCCGTGGGCGCCGGCGCACTCGCCACGGGCACCACCAGCAACGCGTTCGGCAGCGGCGCACAGGCCACCGGCAACAATAGCCTGGCCGCTGGCTACAAGGCGCGCGCCACCGGCGACTACAGCGTCGCCCAGGGCGACAATGCCTTCGCCAGCGGTGAGGAAACCACCGCCACCGGTGCCTACGCATGGGCCACCGAGGACGGTGCCACCGCCTACGGCGCCAGTGCATGGGCCACCGCCGCCAACGGCACCGCGGTCGGCCAGTCGGCATGGGCCAGCGGGACCGGCTCCACCTCCATCGGCTACAACAGCTGGGCCCGTGGCAGCAGCGCCACCGCGCTCGGTCGTGGTGCGTTCGGCTACGGCGACAACAGCGTCGCGGTCGGCTTCCAGGCGCTGGGCAACAGCATCAACACCATCGCCATCGGCACCAACGTGGTGGCCGGCGGCGAGAGCGCGATCGGCATCGGTGCGGGCAGCAATGCCAGTGCATCCAACGCGGTCGCCCTCGGCGCCGGATCGGTTGCCGACCGTGCCTACACCGTGTCGGTGGGCAGCGACACCCGCCAGCGCCAGATCACCCAGGTCGCTGCCGGTACCGAAGGCACCGACGCGGTGAACCTGGACCAGCTCAGCGACGCGACCGCGCAGTTCCAGGCCAGCGGCGACGGCGTGGCCGTGGCCGGCGGTGAGGAAAGCGTGGCCGCCGGGTCCAATGCCGCCACCGACGGCGACTACGCCACGGCGGTGGGCTCGGCCAGCTTCGCTGCCGGCAGCGGTGCCACCGCGCTGGGCAGCGGCGCGTTCGCATTGGCCGACAACGCCAGTGCGCTGGGCTTCAACGCGCTCGCCAGCGGCGCCAACGCGATCGCGGTCGGCGCCAACGCACAGGCCAGTGGCGAATACGCCACCGCGACCGGTGCCGAAAGCGAGGCCACCGGCGAGCAGAGCACCGCGACCGGTGCGGCCAGCATCGCCTCCGGCGCGGGCAGCCTGGCCGGCGGCGCGTTGTCCGAAGCGGCCGGCGAGGAGTCGGTCGCGCTGGGGTACTACAGCACCGCCAGCGGCCAGGGTGCCACCGCCGTGGGCGCTGAAAGCGTGGTCAGCGGCACCTTGTCGGCCGGCTATGGTTTCGGTGCCGAAGCCACTGCCGGTTACACCACCGCGATCGGCGGACTGGCCGTGGCCAGCGCCTTCAACGCCACCGCGCTGGGCAGCTTCGCCCAGGCCACCGGCTCCAACAGCGTGGCCGTGGGTGGCGATGCCGAGGCGTCCGGTGCGTACAGCACCGCCACCGGCCAGGGCAGCCTGGCCACGGGCACCAACAGCGTCGCCGTCGGCGGCTCGCTGTTCGGCCTGCTGGCCACCGAAGCCTCGGGCAATTACTCCACCGCCGTCGGTGGCGGGGCGTGGTCGCCGGGCTTGAACAGCACTGCGCTCGGCAACGCGGCCACCTCCAGTGGCGAGAACAGCGTTGCCCTCGGTGCCGATGCCATCGCCGACCGCGACGACAGCGTGTCGGTGGGCAGTGCCGGGGCGGAGCGCCAGATCACCAACGTCGCCGCCGGCACCGAAGGCACCGATGCGGTCAACCTCGACCAGCTCAACGCCGTGGCGGCCGCAGGCGAGGCGACCAGCAAGTATTTCCAGGCCAGCGGCAACGACAACAGCGATGCCGGGGCATACGTGGAAGGCGATGACGCACTCGCCGCGGGCGAAGCGGCCAGCGCGATCGGCGACGGTGCCACCGCGTTGGGTGCCGGTGCCAATGCACTGGCCACCCGCGCCACGGCCGTGGGCACCGATGCTTTGGCCAGTGCCGAAGGCGCTGCCGCGCTGGGCAGCAATGCGCAGGCCAGTGGCGACAACAGCGTGGCGCTGGGCAGCAATGCCAGCGCGAGCGAGATCGGGGCCAGCGCGGTCGGTAGCGGTGCCATCGCCAGCGGCGCCTATGCCACCGCCACGGGCGTTGAGTCGGCGGCCAGCGGCCAGCAGGCCACCGCCACCGGCTTCCGCAGCAGCGCCTCCGATGCCGGCGCCTCCGCGTTCGGCAGCTACAGCGAGGCCAGTGGCCGCCTGTCCAATGCCTTGGGTTACGGCGCCATCGCCTCCAACACGCTGGCCACTGCGGTCGGCACCTCGGCGACGGCTTCCGGTGCCAGCGCGGTCGCGCTGGGCGAATCCAGCGAAGCCACCGGCGATGAAAGCGTCGCCATCGGTGGGTCGACCTTCTTCGGCCTGATTCCGGCGCGTGCCAGCGGCACCGGTGCAGCGGCGTTCGGCGCCGGTGCCTGGGCCACCGACGACTACGCCACCGCGATCGGCTGGAACTCGTGGGCCGATGCGGCCAGCGCCACGGCGCTGGGTGCCAATGCCTCGGCCGAGGGCGTCAACAGCGTCGCCCTGGGCGCGGGTTCCAGCGCCGACCGCGACAATACCGTCTCGGTCGGCACGGCCACCGCACAGCGGCAGATCACCAACGTCGCTGCCGGTACCGAAGGCACCGATGCGGTCAACCTCAACCAGCTCGATGCCGTCGCCGAGGTGGCCGAGCAGACCAACCGCCACTTCAAGGCCTCCGGCAGCGGCAACGGCGATGACGTCGGCAGCTACGTCGACGGTGCCTATGCCACCGCCGCCGGTGAAGCGGCCAATGCCTTCGGCACCGGTGCATCGGCTTATGGCAGCGGCGCGCTGGCCTCCGGCCGCAATGCCTCGGCGTCCGGCTTCAACGCATCGGCCACCGCCGACTCGGCCACCGCCATCGGTGGTGCGCTGTACTACGAAGATGCCAACGGCAACGTGGTGCTCGACAAGGCCACCAGCGCCAGCGGGATCGGCGCTACCGCGCTCGGCGCCGGTGCGCAGGCGGTGGGGGTGTTCAGCACGGCCAGCGGCGCCGGTTCGACCGCGGCCGGCCTGCAGTCGTCGGCCTTCGGCTACAGCGCCGAAGCCGGCAGCGACTACAGCACGGCCATCGGCACCTTCAGTGCCGCCAGCGGCGTGCGCACCACCGCGCTCGGTTACGGTGCCGAGGCCAGCGGTGACTACGCCTCCGCACTGGGCTGGGGCAGCACCGCCTCGGGTGCCTATGCCAACGCGATCGGTTATGCCTCCCAGGCCAGCGGCGCCAACAGCGTCGCCGCCGGCTCCAACGCCTGGGCCACCGCTGCGCAGACCACTGCGGTCGGCCAGTTGGCGTGGGCGACCTCGGCCGGCTCCACCGCCATCGGCCAGGACAGCTATGCCTACAGCGGCATCAACGCCACCGCGGTGGGCAAGAGCTCCTCGGCCAGCGGCGCCGGCAGCGTCGCCCTGGGCGCCGGTGCGCGCACCAGCGAGGCCAACGTGGTCTCGGTGGGTGGCGGCAATGGCACCACCGGTCCGGCCACGCGCCGCATCACCAACGTCGGCGCGGCGGTCAACGCCAACGATGCGGTGAACAAGGCGCAGCTGGATAGCGTGGCGGCCACTGCCGATGCGGTCGGCAAGCACTTCCAGGCCAGCGGCAGCGGCGTGGCCACGGCCAGCGGCAGCGATGCGCTCGCCGCCGGCTCGGCGGCGACCGCCAGCGGCACCCGCAGCAGTGCGCTGGGCACCGCGGCGGTGGCCTCGGCGACCGGCGCCACCGCGGTGGGTGCCGATGCGTCGGCGCGCGGTGACAACAGCACGGTGCTGGGCCGCTCGGCCTCGACCAACGCGGTCAATGGCGTGGCGATCGGCAACGGCGCCTTCGCCAGCAATGGTGCCGGCAGCATTGCCATCGGTGCGGGCGCCGGCGTGTCCGGCGCCGGCGCGGTGGCGCTCGGCGCAGGCTCGCGTGCGGTGGAAGCGAACGTGGTCTCGGTGGGTGGCGGCAACGGCACCGATGGTCCGGCCACGCGCCGCATCGTCAACGTGGGCGCAGGCCGCATTGCTGCCGGCAGCACCGACGCGGTCACCGGTGGCCAGCTCAACACCACCAACCAGCGGGTCGGCGCGGTGGAAACCCGCGTGGGCGACATCGACGAGCGGATCGGCTCGGTCGAGAACGTCACCGCCAATGCGCTCGGCTACGACGACGCCAGCCGCGACAAGGTCACCTTGTCCGGCATACAGGGCACGGTGCTGGACAACGTGGGCAGCGGCTCGATCGCCTCGGGCAGCCGCCAGGCGATCAACGGGGGCCAGCTGTTCCAGTCGCTGTCCGATGCCGCCAGTTTCCTCGGCGGCGGTGCCAGCGTCGGCATGCAGGGCGTGTTCGTGGCGCCCAACTACGTGATCCAGGGCACGACGTACAACAACGTCGGCGATGCGCTAGGTGCGCTGGATCGCAAGGTCAGCGACCTCGACCAGCGCGTGGCCGGCAGCAGCACCGCCCGCGCCCGCGCGGCCGCACCGTCCACCGCCAGCCTGGCCAGTGCCTCGGTGGCCCGTGTGGATGACGCGGTGGCAACGGCCAGCGTGCAGGGCACGCCGACCGCCGCCAGTGCCGGTGCGGCACAGGTGGTCAGCGCACCGGCGGCTGCTGCACCGACCGCGGTCAATGCGGTGGTGATGGGCGATGGCGCGGTCGCCACCGGCGCGTCGGCCACGGCGATCGGCCAGGGCGCCACCGCGACGGCCGCCAACTCGGTCGCGCTCGGCCAGGGCTCGGTCGCTGATCGGGCCGATACGGTATCGGTGGGCAGTGTCGGTGCCGAACGCCAGGTGGCCAACGTGGCTGCCGGTACCTTGGCCACCGATGCGGTCAACAAGGGCCAGCTGGACGGCGGCATCGCCACGGCCAACAGCTACACCGACCAGCGCTTCGGCGCGATGGCCGACAGCTTCGATATCTACAAGGGCGAAATCGACCAGCGCCTGCGCCACCAGGATCGCCGCATCGACCGCCAGGGGGCGATGAGCGCGGCCATGCTCAACATGGCCACCAGCGCCGCCGGCGTCCGCACCCAGAACCGGGTCGGCGTGGGCGTGGGCTACCAGGGCGGCGAGTCGGCGCTGTCGCTGGGCTACCAGCGTGCGCTCAGCGAGCGCGCCACGGTGACCATCGGCGGTGCCTTCAGCAGCGATGACAGCTCGGTGGGCGTGGGTGCCGGCTTCGGCTGGTAAGCGGAACGTGGCAAGGCGTGGCCCGGTCGGGCCACGTCGCAAGCAATGCAAGGCCTGAGGGGGCGGGTCACGGGGACCCTGGCCAGGGCCGGCCAGGGAACTCGCATGGAATGTTGGCCTGAACAGTCGTTTGATCCATGACCTTGAAGAGGATTTCAACGTGACCAGTAAGCAGAACCTTCGCATCAACGTGCTGGCAGCCGCGATGCTGTCGATCTCCGCCGGTTCGGCGTTCGCCGCCAGCCCGCGTACCGAGGAACCGCAGCGTCCGGCAACCGCCGCGCAGCAGACCAGCAACGGCATCATCGTCAAGTACCGTACCGGCACCGCCGCCGCGTCGGACCGTTCGGCGAAGCTGGCGGTGGTCAATTCGGCCCTGTCGCGCGCCAGCCTCAACGGTGGCACCGCGCGCGCCGGTGCGCTCAGCCCGCAGGTGGTGCGCAAGCTCGGTATCGGCGCGGACCTGATCCGCCTGCAGAGCCGCCTGGGCGATGCGGAACTGCAGAAGGTGCTGGCCGAGCTGAAGGCCGATCCGGCCGTGGAATACGCGGTGGTCAATGCGCGCATGCAGCGCGCCGACCTGCGCGCCAAGCCGACCGAGACCAAGCAGCTGGTTCCCAACGATCCGTACTACGCGCAGTACCAGTGGCACTTCAGCAGTGCCACCGGCGGCATCAACGCGCCGTCGGCGTGGGATGTCTCGCAGGGCGAAGGCGTGGTGGTGGCGGTGATCGATACCGGCATCCTGCCCGACCATGAGGACTTCAGCGGCAACCTGCTGCAGGGCTACGATTTCATCAGCGACGCGGAGACCTCGCGGCGTCCGACCGACGCCCGCGTGCCGGGTGCGCTGGACTACGGCGACTGGGTGGAAAATGACAACGAGTGCTACACCGGCTCGCTGGCCGAAGACAGCTCCTGGCACGGCACGCACGTGGCCGGTACCGTAGCCGAGGCGACCAACAACGGCGTCGGCATGGCCGGCGTGGCGTACAAGGCCAAGGTGCTGCCGGTGCGCGTGCTGGGCAAGTGCGGCGGCAGCCTGGCCGATATCGCCGACGCGATTACCTGGGCCTCGGGTGGCACGGTGGCGGGGATTCCGGCCAACGCCAATCCGGCCGAGATCATCAACATGAGCCTGGGCGGCAGCGGCGCCTGCGATCCGGTCTACCAGGCCGCGATCAACGGTGCGGTGTCGCGCGGCACGCTGGTGGTGGTGGCCGCGGGCAACGCCGGTGGCAATGTCTCCAACGCGCGTCCGGCCAACTGCAACAACGTGGTGGCGGTGGGCGCGACGCGCATCACCGGCGGGATCACGTACTACTCCAACTACGGCGCGGCGGTGGATCTGTCGGCCCCGGGTGGCGGTGGCAGCGTCGATGGCAATCCGGGTGGCTACATCTGGCAGGCGATCTCCAGCAGCACCACCTCGCCCGAGCTGGGCACCTCCGATTACGGCGGCAAGGGCGGTACGTCGATGTCGTCCCCGCACGTGGCCGCGGTGGCCGCGCTGGTGCAGAGCGCCCGCATCGCCAACAACCGCGACGCGTTCACGCCGGCCGAGCTGGAGGCGCTGTTGAAGTCGACGGCACGCAAGTTCCCGGTGACCATCCCGGCGGCGACGCCGATCGGGACCGGTATCGTCGACGCCAAGGCCGCGCTGGCCAAGGCGCTGGAAGAAGAATGCACCGAGAACTGCGGCCCGACCGCGATTCCGCTGACCAACAAGGTGGCGGTGGGCGGACTGAGCGGGGCCGGCGGCAGCGAAGTGCTGTACAGCTTCGAGGCGCAGGCGGGCAAGGTGTTGAGCCTGCTGACCTACGGCGGCAGCGGCAATGTGTCGGTGTACGTGAGCCAGGGCAAGGAACCGACGGCGACGGTGTTCGACGCCAAGTCGGCCCGTCCGGGCAACAGTGAAACCGTGCGCTTCACCGCGCCGGTGGCGGGCACGTACTACATCAAGCTGGTCGGCGAGTCCGCATTCAGCGGTGTGAGCCTGATCGCGAACCAGTAACAGCGTGTGTGGTTTGCGGGCGTCCGTCTTTGTGACGGGCGCCCGCTTTTTGTTTGGGGGTTTCGTTTCAGCGAGACCCGGACCTGACTCGGGCGCTGCATCCCGGATGCCGGCGCTGCCCATCCGGCGCCCGCGCGTCGAACACGGCGTGCAGCGGCCAGGCAAAGGGCTGCGCCTGTTGTGGGTCGCGGTGTAGCCGCCCACGCCCGTGGCAGGTCGAATATTCGCGGCCGTTGATTGCTCCTTGTCCCCGCATACGGGATCAATCGTTGTCGCCAGGTGAGCATTCCATCCTTTTCATCCAGGCGCCTCCAAAGCGGTGCAGGGCGGCGATGAACTGCTAAAGTCGCGGGGTCGCCAGGAGAGCTTCTG
The DNA here is from genome assembly GCF_056397365.1 of Stenotrophomonas sp. 05N37. NCBI lineage: Bacteria > Pseudomonadati > Pseudomonadota > Gammaproteobacteria > Lysobacterales > Lysobacteraceae > Stenotrophomonas > Stenotrophomonas sp. 05N37. Next base: position 280,751 of record NZ_JBFTNG010000003.1, read on the forward strand.
TGAACGCGGTTGCCCACGATCCCATTGCAGATTCCAGCGCGGAAAGCCGCATCGTCGAGGCGTTGCTGCGCAGCGGGCGCCTGAAGGACGGCGACCTGGCGCGGGCGCGGCCGCTGCACCGCGAAGCCGGTGGCAGCCTGTTGCAGTTGCTGGTGCGATTGGGGCTGGTGTCCGAGCGTGACCACGCGCAGACCAGTGCCGACGTGCTGGGGCTGCCCTTGCTGGAGGCGCGTGCGGTGCCCGAGGTGGCGCCGGAGTCGCTGCTCGACGCGCTGCCGCTGTCGCTGCGCTTCCTCAAGCAGTTCCATGTCTGCCCGCTGGCCTTGCGCGACGGCGTCATGGAGCTGTGGTTGAGCGATCCGCAGGATCCCTATGCGGCCGATGCGGTGCAGTTGGCGATGGGCGTGCCAGTGCGGCTGCAGGTGGGCCTGCGCTCGGAGATCGATGACCTCATCGAGCGTTGGTACGGGCAGGGCCGCAGCGCGATGGGCGCGATCGTGGAGACCGCCGACGGCGAGGGCGCGGTGGTCGATGATATCGAGCACCTGCGCGACCTGGCGTCCGAAGCACCGGTGATCCGGCTGGTCAATCTGGTCATCCAGCGCGCCTTCGAACTGCGGGCATCGGATATCCATATCGAGCCCTTCGAGAATCGCCTGAAGGTGCGCTATCGGGTGGACGGCGTGTTGATCGAAGGCGAGAGCCCGCCGGCCAACCTGACCGCCGCGGTGATCAGCCGCATCAAGATCATGGCCCGGCTCAACATCGCCGAGCGTCGCCTGCCGCAGGACGGGCGCATCATGCTGCGCGTGCAGGGCAAGGAGCTGGACCTGCGCGTGAGCACGGTGCCGACCGCGCACGGTGAGAGCGTGGTGATGCGCCTGCTCGATCGCGACACGGTGGTGTTCGATTTCCATCGGCTCGGGTTCACCGATGCGTTCCTGCCGCAGTTCCGCAAGGTGTTGGAACAGCCGCACGGGATCCTGCTGGTGACCGGACCCACCGGGTCGGGCAAGACCACCACGCTGTATACCGCGCTGAGCCAGCTCAACACCGCCGACGTGAAGATCATCACCGTCGAGGACCCCATCGAGTACCAGATCGAGGGCATCAACCAGATCCAGGCCAAGCCGCAGATCGGGCTGGACTTCGCGCATGCGTTGCGCAGCATCGTGCGCCAGGACCCGGACATCATCATGATCGGCGAAATGCGCGACCTGGAAACCGCGCGCATCGCGATCCAGTCCGCGCTCACCGGCCATCTGGTGCTGTCCACGCTGCATACCAACAACGCGGCCGGCGGCATCACCCGCCTGCTCGACATGGGCGTGGAGGACTACCTGCTTACCTCCACCATCAACGGCATCCTCGCCCAGCGCCTGGTGCGCCGGCTGGAGCCGCAGCACGCGCAGCGCTACGCCGCCTCGCCCGAGCAGATCGAGAAGTTCGACCTGCGCCGGCTGCAGCCGGAGGGCGATATCTTCCTGTATCGGGCGCAGCCCTCGGCGATCGCGCCCACCGGCTACCTGGGCCGCACCACCATCATGGAATTCCTGGTGATGAACGACGCGCTGCGCGGGGCGGTGATGCGCCGCGCCGGGATGGGCGAGATCGAGCGGATCGCGCGCGAGGCCGGCATGCGCACCATGTACGAGGACGGCCTGTCCAAGGCGTTGCTTGGCCACACCACCATCGAGGAAGTGCTGCGCGTGACGGAGGAATCCTGATGCACGCACGCGTCCGCCGGCCGGCAGGCCACTGAGCATGGCGCAGTACCGCTACAAGGCGCTCAATGCCCATGGCGAGCTGTTCGACGGCCAGATGGAGGCCGCCAGCGAAGCCGAGGTGGCCGCGCGCCTGCAGGACCAGGGCCACCTGCCGATGGAAGCGCGGCTGGCCAGCGAGGGCGTGGCCACCACCACCTCCTGGGCCTCGCTGCTGCGGCGCAAGCCGTTCGACGGCGCCGCGCTGGTCCAGTTCACCCAGCAGCTGGCGACCCTGCTCGGTGCCGGGCAGCCGCTGGACCGCGCGCTGACCATCCTGCTGGAACTGCCGGAAGACGAGCGCAGCCGCCGGGTGATCACCGAGATCCGCGACGTGGTGCGGGGTGGCGCGTCGCTGTCGACCGCGCTGGAACGCCAGCACGGCCTGTTCTCGCGGCTGTACATCAACATGGTGCGTGCCGGTGAAGCCGGTGGCAGCCTGCACGACACGCTGCAGCGCCTGTCTGATTACCTGGAACGCAGCGCCGAGCTGAAGGGCCGGGTGATCAATGCGCTGATCTACCCGGCGATCCTGCTGGCGGTGGTCGGCGGGGCGCTGTTGTTCCTGCTGGGCTACGTGGTGCCGCAGTTCGCGCTGATGTACGAAAGCCTGGACGTGGCGCTGCCGTGGTTCACCCAATGGGTGCTGGCGGCCGGCCTGGTGGTGCGCGAAGGCTGGCTGGCGATGATCGTGGTGCCCGCGCTGGCGCTGCTGGTGATCGAGCGCAAGCTGCGGCAACCCGCGTTCCGGCTGGCGATGGATGGCTGGCTGCTGCAGCGCAAGGGCATCGGCCCGCTGCTGGCCAAGCTGGAAACCGCGCGCCTGGCGCGCACGCTGGGCACGTTGCTGCGCAATGGCGTGCCGCTGCTGGCCGGGCTGGGCATCGCGCGCAACGTGCTGGGCAACCGCGCGCTGGCCGACGACGTGGACGCCGCCAGCGACGAGGTCAAGAACGGCAGTGGCCTGTCGCTGGCGCTGGCCCGCGGCAAGCGCTTCCCGCGGCTGGCGCTGCAGATGATCCAGGTCGGCGAGGAATCCGGCGCGCTGGATACGATGCTGCTCAAGACCGCCGACACGTTTGAACAGGAAAGCGCACGCGCGATCGACCGGCTGCTGTCGGCGATGGTGCCGGTGATCACCCTGGTGCTGGCCTCGGTGGTCGGCCTGGTGATCGTGGCCGTGCTGGTGCCGCTGTACGACCTCACCAACGCCATCGGCTGACGATGGCGCTGCCCCTGACATCCCGCAAGGAGCCTGCCGCATGCAACGCCGCCTGACCCGTTTTTCCTCGCCTCGCCACCAGTCGGGCATGAGCCTGCTGGAAATCATCATCGTCATCGTGCTGATCGGTGCGGTGCTCACCCTGGTCGGCAGCCGCGTGCTCGGCGGTGCCGATCGCGGCAAGGCCAACATCGCCAAGGCCCAGGTGCAGACCGTGGCCGGCAAGGTCGAAAACTTCCAGCTGGATACCGGCAAGCTGCCCACCAAGCTGGATGACCTGGTCACCCAGCCCGGGGGCAGCACTGGCTGGCTGGGGCCGTACGCCAAGCCGGCCGACCTCAACGATCCGTGGGGCCACCCGCTGGAGTACCGCGCGCCGGGCGAGGGCCAGCCGTTCGACCTGATCAGCCTGGGCAAGGATGGCAAGGTGGGTGGCAGCAGCTACGACGCCGACATCCGTTACGAGTAAGCCTGCTTGCCGGTCGCCGCCCTGCATCGCTGCGCGTTGCCCCGTTGCCTGCCGCGCCCCGCGCGTGGCGCAGCCGGGCTGTCGTTGCTGGAGATGCTGCTGGTGGTGGCGCTGATCGCCATCGTCGGGGTGGTCACCGCCACGGCGATGAACGGCGGCATCGACGGCATGCGCCTGCGCAACGCGGGCAAGGAGCTGGCCACGCAGTTGCGTTACACGCGCACCCAGGCCATCGCCAGCGGCGAACGGCAGCGCTTCGTGATCAATCCGCAGGCGCGCACCTGGCAGGGGGCCAGCGGTCGCCACGGCACGCTGCCCGAGTCGCTGGAGGTGCGCTTCCGCGGTGCGCGTGAAGTGGCTGCCGCCGCCGGCCAGGGCGCCATCGCGTTCTATCCCGATGGGGCCTCCAGTGGCGGCAGCATCGAGTTGCAGGTGCGCGAGGCGGTGTGGCGGATCGACGTGGGCTGGATCACCGGTGAAGTGCGCTCGGGCCAGCCACGGGAGCGCCGATGAAGCGTCAACGCGGTTACTCGCTGCTGGAGGTGATCGTTGCCTTCGCGCTGCTGGCGCTGGCGCTGACCCTGCTGCTGGGCGGTCTGTCCGGTGCCTCGCGGCAGGTCAGGCAAGCCGACCTGCGCAGCCGCGCGGTGCTGCACGCACAGTCGCTGCTGGCCGTGACCGGTGTCGAGGCGCCGCTGCAGACCGGCGAGCGCAGCGGGCAATGGGACGCGGGCCGCTACCGCTGGCACCTGCAGGTGGCGCCCTACGTGGATCCGCGTGGCGGCGCGTTGAACGCCGCCGAGCCGGTCTCCGGCCCGGTGCTGGCGCAGCTCAGCCTGGACGTGCGTTGGGGCGACGGCGCGGGTGAACAGCTGCAGTGGCGCAGCCTGCGCCTGCTGCCGGCCACGCCCGGGGCCCCGCGATGACGCGCATCGGCCTGCGCGGCGCGCGTGGTTTCACCCTGATCGAGGTGCTGCTGGCCACCGCGTTGCTGGTTGGCGGCCTGGCCCTGGCGTTCGCCACGGTGCGCTCGGCGATGGCGATCAGCCAGCGCGGCGAACGCATGGTGGCGCAGAACGAGCGCATGCGCGCGGTCGAAGGCTTCCTGCGCCGGCGCCTGTCGATGGCCATGCTCACCGCCACCACGCCGCCCGATCCCACCCGTGAGCCGGTGTACTTCCAGGGGCAGGCGCAGAGCATGCTGTTCGTGTCCGACCTGCCCGGTTATCTGGGCCGTGGCGGCCCGTACGTGCACGACCTGCAGGTGCGCGGCAGCGACGGGGCGCAGCGCCTGGAGCTGGCATTGACCCTGGTACAGAACGGCGAACGCATCGAGGAAAACCCGGTGCGTCCGCCGGAAGTGCTGGCCGATGGACTGCGCGAGGTCCGCTTCCGCTATCGCGGTATCGACCCACGCAACGGCGAACTTGGCGATTGGCAGGACACCTGGGAGGACACCCGTCGCCTGCCCAGCCTGGTCTCGATCACCGTCACCCCGCAGCAGGGGCAGGCATGGCCGCCGATGGTGGCCGCGTTGCCGCAACAACGCGGGGCGCGCCCATGACCCGGGCCCGTGGTGCGGCGCTGGTGCTGGTGCTGTGGCTGATCGCGCTGCTGACCGCCGTGGTGGGCGCGTTCGCGCTCAGTGCGCGCGTGGAGCACCTGCAGGAACGGGTGGTCGGCGACGATGCGATCGGCCAGGAGCATGCGCGCGCCGGGTTGGAATACGCGCTCTACCGCCTGCAGCCCACCGCCACCCGGCCGGCGTGGGTGGCCGACGGGCGCCGTTATCGCTGGCAGTTCGACCAGCGCCGGATCGACCTGCGCATCGTCGACGAGAACGGCAAGATCAACCTCAACCTGGCCGATGCCGCCCTGCTGGAGGCCTTCCTGCGGGCGATGGGCGTGGAAACCGGGCGTGCGCGGCAACTGGCCGGTGCGATCGTGGACTGGCGCGACGCCGACAGCCTCAAGCAGCCGGTCGGGGGCGCGGAATTGCCGGAGTATGTCGCGGCCGGCCTGCCCTACGGGCCCCGCAACAACCGTTTCGAGACCCTGGGCGAGCTGCAGCGCGTGCTGGGCATGGATGCCGCGTTGTATGAACAACTCGCGCCGATGCTGACCCTGTACAGTCGGCAGTCGCGTCCGGATCCGCGCTTCGCCGCCGGCCCGGTGCTCACCGCGCTGGGCCTGGATGCGAACCAGCTGCTGGCCCAGCGTGAGCAGTCCCAAGGCGACGAAGAGCAGAAAGTGGGCGGTGCGACGCTTGCCAGTGGCAGCGGCACCTATAGTATCGAGAGCCGCGCAATGGATGACCGCGGCCGGGTGTCGGTCCTGCAGGGCGTGGTGCGCATGGGGGCGTCGGGCACGCCGGGAACGACTTACACAGTACTTCGTTGGGAACAGGGAATGGCAGCACGATGACGGCATGGCGGGACAGTCTGGTGCGGGCGCAGGGGCAGGTGGCGCCGGGCGTGGGCAAAGGCCTGCGCTGGTGGCGGCGTTCGCTGCTGGCGTGGCTGCCCGAGCGCTGGCAATGGGCGCTGGGCTGGTCGCGCGCGCGGTTGCTGCTGCAACGGCAGGGCGAGCAGTTGGTCGTGCAGCGCGATATCGGGCTGCACCGCGACACCCTGCTGGAACTGCCCTGGCCGCAGACGCCGGCCACGCTGGAACAACGCCTGGACGCCCGCCTGCGCACGCTGCCGCGGCATTGGCTGTTGCCGGCCACCGCGGCGTTGCGCCGGCCGATGCGCCTGCCTGCCGCCGCCGCCGCGCGCCTGCGTGACGTGGTCGGCTTCGAGATCGATCGACAGACCCCGTTCGAACCGGCGCAGGTGAGTTTCGATGTGCGTGAGCTCGGAACACGCGATGATGGCCAGCTGCAGGTCGAGCTGGTGGTCATCCCGCGCCTGGCGCTGGAGCAGTGGGCCGGGCAGGTGGGGCCGTGGGCGCAGGCACTGGCCGGGATCGACGTCGCCGATGCGGAGGGCCAGCCGCTGGGCGTGAACCTGCTGCCGCTCGAGCAGCGCCAGACCCTGCGCGATCCGATGCGGCGCTGGAACCTTCTCATGGCCGCAGCCACCCTGGTGGTGCTGGCGCTGGCCGGGCAGCAGATCCTCGACAACCGCCAGGCCGCGGCCGATGTGCTGCGCGAGCAGGTCAATGCGGCCGCGCGCGATGCGCGCCAGGTCGCGGCCGAACGCCAGCAGTTGCAGACCCTGGTCGAAGGCGCGGCATTCCTGGAACAGAAGCGCACGGCGCATGCCAGCACCGTGGAACTGTGGAATGAACTGACCCGGCTGCTGCCCGATGGCACCTACCTGGAGAAGTTGTCGGTGGAGGGGGACTCGCTGCAGCTGATCGGGCTCAGCCGCGAAGCCTCGCAACTGGTGCCGCTGCTGCAGGATTCGCCGCTGTGGCGCAAGGTCAACCTGACCGGCGTACTGCAGGCCGATGGCGGCGCCGCCGGACGCGATCGCTTCACTCTCACCGCCGAACTGCAGCCCTTGCCCGGCGCGGTTGCCGCCAGCGCGCCTGCCGCCACTACCACTGCGGAGGGTGCCGATGGCCATGCCAACGACACGCCGTGACCGCTGGCTGGCGCTGGCACTGCTGGTGGCGGTGATCGCGCTGGCGTACCTGCTGCTGGTGCACCCGTGGTTCACCCGTCCGCTGCTGGCGATCAATGCCGAGATCAGCGAACTGCAGGAGCGCGGCCAGCGCGTGCAGGCGCAGTTGCAGCAGCGGGTGCCGGTGGCACGCGGCCTGCAGCAGGCCCAGGCCGCCCTGGCCGGGCGCCCGGGCTTCCTGCGCGAGGCCACGGCCGAGTCGGCCGCCGCCGCGTTGTCGTCGCGCCTGCAGGATGCGGTCGCCTCGGCCAGCCCCGGCAACCGCAGCTGCACGATCAGCAACCGCTCGCCGTTGCAGGACACCGGCGGCGGCGACAACGCCTTCCCCAGGATCGCCCTGCAGGTGCGCCTGCGTTGTGGGATTCCGGAGATGGCCGCGGTGCTGCACACGCTGGAGACCGGCAGCCCGCGCTTGTTCATCAACAACCTCAACCTGCTCGCGCAGCGCTTCCAGCAGTCGCCCAATGAAACCGGGACCGGGCTGGATGTGTCCTTCGAGCTGGTGGGCTACCTGAAACCCGATGCGTTGGCCGACGCGCCAGCAGGCGCGTCAGCCGCCGGCGCGCCGCTCGCCCCGCCGCCCGTGGGCCTGTCCGGCGGTGCCGGGTTGAGTCCCGCGCCGGCGATGGCGGTGCCGACCGGCCCGCAGGCCGCCGCCGACGTGCCCTCGGACGGGGCCGACGCGGCGGCCGCAGCCGCTGCCGACGCCACCGACCGCGCATCCGACGGCCCGGAGGAGGACGCCCATGAAGATTGAGCTGGCCTCCCTGCGCAGCTGGTGGCTGGCCACGGCACTGCTGTGGGCCGCGGCGATCTGGGTGGCCGGCCTGTTCGGCCTGGGCGGCCGCATCCCCGCCGCCGCCGAGGGCGATCGCACGGCGTCGCCGCTGCCGGTCCTGCCGGCGGCCGCGCCCGAGCGCCTTGCCTCGGCCGAGGCTTACGCGCAGATCGGCGCGCGCCCGTTGTTCGCCGAAGACCGCAAGCCGCGCCCCTACCTGCTCGGTGGCAGCGAACCGGGCGCCTCCAGCGCGGTCAGCCTGACCGGCGTGCTGCTCACCAGCGAGTTCAGCATGGCCATCCTCACCACCGACCAGAAGCAGTCGCTGCGCCTGCGCCTCAATGGCGAGCCGGTCAACGGCTGGCAGCTGCTCGCACTGGAGCCACGCAGCGCCACGGTCAGTGGCCCCGGCGGGACCCAGACGCTGGAACTGAGCGTGTTCAACGGGCAGGGCGGGGAGCCCCCGACGGTGCTCGGCAATCCGGTCAATGGTGCGGTGCCGCCGGCCGGCGCCGGGGTCACGGCGCCGCCGCCCATGGCACCCTCTGCGCGCCCGGTCCAGGCCGCCAATCCCTCCGTGCCGGCGCCAGCGCCGGCCACTCCACCGGCCACGCAGACGCAGACGCCGTCGGCACAAGGCCCCAGCGATGCGCAGATGCAAGCCATCCGTGCGCGTATCCAGGCGCGCCGCCAGCAGCTGCAGCAACAACAACAACAGTCGCAGCGGCCGCCCACGGGCGGCTCCGGCCAGAACAACTAGAGTGCAAAGCATGACACTGCGTCTTTTCTCCCCGCGTCATTTCTGCCTGTCTCTCGCCCTGGTCCTGCTCGCCGGGTGTGCCTCGGTGCCCGCACCGGACGTCCGTCGCAACGCCGTGCTCGACGGCAGCCACCAGGTGGTGGCCGGCGACGGCTCGCGCGACGGCATCGACGCCCAGCCGCTGGACACCGACGGCGCGCCGCAGGCGGTCATCCGTCGCGGTACCGGCACCATGATCAACCGCAGCGCCGCGGCCGCCGCCGCACCTGCGCTGTCCCAGGCCGGCAACGGCACCGCCACCTTCAATTTCGAAGGCGAATCGGTGCACGCGGTGGTCAAGGCGATCCTCGGCGACATGCTGGGCCAGAACTACGTCATCGCCCCGGGCGTGCAGGGCACGGTGACCCTGGCCACGCCCAAGCCGGTCTCCTCGGCGCAGGCCCTGAACCTGCTGGAGATGGTGCTGGGCTGGAACAACGCCCGCATGGTCTACAGCGGCGGCCGCTACAACATCGTGGCCGCCGACCAGGCGCTGGCCGGTACCGTTGCACCGAGCACCGCGCCGGCCGCCAGTGCGCGCGGCTTCGAAGTGCGGGTCGTGCCGCTGCAGTACATCTCGGCCACCGAGATGAAGAAGGTGCTGGAGCCGTATGCGCGCCCCAACGCGATCGTCAATGTCGACAGCGGCCGCAACGTGATCACCCTGGGCGGCACCCGCAGCGAGCTGGAAAACTACCTGCGCACGGTCGAGATCTTCGATGTGGACTGGTTGTCGGGCATGTCGGTGGGGGTGTTCCCGATCCAGTCCGGCAAGGCCGAGCAGGTCGCCGCCGACCTGGAGAAAGTGTTCGGCGAGGAGAGCAAGACCCCCAGTGCCGGGATGTTCCGCTTCCTGCCGCTGGAAAACGCCAACGCCGTGCTGGTGATCACGCCGCAGGCGCGCTACCTGGACCAGATCCAGCAGTGGCTGGAACGCATCGACAGCGCCGGCGGCAGTGCGCGCCTGTTCTCCTATGAGCTGCGCTACGTCAAGGCCAAGGACCTGGCCGAGCGCCTGGCCGAGGCCTTCGCCAACGAAAACGGCCGCAGCGGGCGGGGCAGCAGCAGTTCGCTGGCCCCGGGCGCGACCCAGATGGAGCTGGGCAGCAACCGCGACAACGGCACCACCACCAACCTCAACAACAGCACCTCTGGCGCCGGCAGCAGTCGTGGTGGGCTGGGCGATGGCAGCTTGAGCCTGCCGCAGCGGCAGAATGGCAATGCCAGCTTCAACCTGGAAGTGCAGGGCGACAGCGTCGGCGTGTCGGCCGTGGAAGAAACCAACACCCTGCTGGTGCGCTCCACGCCGCAGGCATGGCGCTCGATCCGCGAGGTCATCGAAAAGCTCGATGTGATGCCGATGCAGGTGCACATCGAAGCGCAGGTGGCGGAAGTGGCGCTTACCGGCGACCTCAGCTACGGCGTCAACTGGTTCTTCGAGCAGGCGGTGACCACCGGCAAGACCGAGAGCGGCCTCGACCTGCCCAGCGCGCTGGGCCGTTCCATCTGGGGCAGCATCTCCGGTACCGTCGGCGACGGCGGGGTGGGCTGGACCTTCCTGGGCAAGAATGCCGCCGCGGTCGTCAGTGCGCTGGACAAGGTGACCAACCTGCGCTTGCTGCAGACCCCATCGATCTTCGTGCGCAACAACGCCGAGGCCACGCTCAACGTGGGAACCCAGATTCCGATCAACTCGGTCTCGGTCAACACCGGCATCAGCGACAGTACCTACAGCCAGGTGCAGTACCTGGACACCGGCGTGATCCTCAAGGTGCGCCCGCGCATCACCCGCGATGGCGTGGTGTTCCTGGACATCGTGCAGGAAGTCAGCTCGGCCGGCGCGGTCCCGGCCGGGTGCGATCCGACCAAGAGCACCTGCAATCCGCCGATCAACACCCGCAAGATCTCCACCGAGGCCGCCGTGCAGAGCGGTGACACCATCATGCTGGCCGGGCTGATCACCAACTCCGACGAAGACGGTTCAAACGGGGTGCCGGGCCTGAGCAAGATCCCGGTGATCGGCGCGCTGTTCGGCAAGAAGAGCCAGAAGAACGAACGCTCGGAAGTGATCGTGCTGCTCACCCCGACGATCGTGCGCAACGCGCAGGAATCGCGCAACCTGACCGACGAGTACAGCAGCCGCTTCCGCGCGATGGAGCCGTTCCCCAACCCCCCGAAGAAGAACTGAGCCGGCGCGGCGCTGTCATCGCAGCCGCCGCGCCTGCTACGCTGCGGCCAAGCGGCGGCCGGCATCCCCGGTCGCCAACCGCACGCCGCGCACAGGGGGACCGATGGGGACGATCGTGTTGCTGCCGATCGGGGTCGATGACACCGCCCTCGACCGTTGCCTGGCGGCGCTGGACGCCGGCACCCCGGCCGGCACCGCCGCGTGGCTGGCCGATGATGGCCAGGCCGGCCCCCGCGCACAGGCGGTGATCGCGCACTGGTTGCTGCACACCCCGTTGCAGGCCGAGTACACCCGGCGTGCCAGCAGCATCGGCGAGGTGGCCCACCTGGATGAAATGCTGCGCGCCTGCGCCGGCGCCGACGTGGTGGTGCTGGCGCCCGACGCCATCCCCGCGCCGGGCTGGTTGCAGCAGATGGATGCGTGCTTCGCGCGCGATCCCTCAATCGGGTCGGCTACCCCATGGTGCAACGCCGGCGAAACCGCCGCCTGGCCGCGGCTGGGCGAGATCGATCCGGTGCCGGCCGATCTGCCCGCGATGGCGCAGGCCTGCGCGGCGCTGCCGCCGATGCATCCGGAACTGCCCTCGGCGGTGACCCACGCGGTACTGCTGCGCGCCAACGCGCGGCGCAAGGCCGGCGGCCTGGACATGCACAGCTACGGTTCGTGGAATGCCGCGCTGATCGACCTGAGCCTGCGCATGGCCGGGCTGGGCTGGCGCAACGCATTGTGCGAAACCGCCTTCGTCGCCCGTGCCAGCGAAGCGCAGGCGTTCGACGGCGACATGGACGCACTGGGCACACGCTGGCCGGGCTGGCAGCCGCGGCTGGCGGCGTTCCTGATGGGCGACCCGCTGCTCGGCACGCGCCAGGCGCTGCAGCAACTGCATCGGCAGGCGATAATGCCGCGGTCCCAGGGCGATCTCTTCGCCGCGCCCGCCGCCCCACCGGAGTCACCTGTTTGAGCCTTGCCATCGCCGCGATCATCGTCAGCTACCAGAGTGCCAGCACCCTGGATGGCTGCCTGGCCCGGCTGCGCGCCGCCCGTGGCGTGGTCGAGATCCGGGTGGTCGACAACGGCTCCAGCGACGGCACGCTGGAGATCATGCAGCGCCACGCCAGCGCCGATCCGCGCGTGCGCTTCATCGCCAACCCGGACAACCCCGGCTTCGCCGCCGCCAACAACCAAGGCGCAGCCGACAGCCAGGCGCCGTGGCTGGCCTTCATCAACCCCGACCTGATGGTGGATACCGAGACCCTGGCGTTGCTCTGCGAGCGCGCGATAGGCATCGGCGACTGCCTGCTGGGGGTCGAACAGGTGGACGAGCACGGCCAGCCCGATGCGGCGGTGCGCCGGCGCGACCCGGATTTCGGCGCCATGCTGCGCTCGCCGGGGCAGGGCGCGAAGCTGGCCATCCCGCCCGACCCCGCGCAGGCGCTGCAGCCGGTGCCGGCCCTGTCCGGCGCGCTGCTGCTGATGCCGCGGGCGCTGTTCGAGCGGATCGGCGGCTGGGATGCCGGCTACCGCCTGCACGCCGAAGACCTGGACCTGTGCCGCCGCGTGCGCCAGGCTGGCGCGCTGGTGGCCATCGCCAACGACCTGCAGGTGGTGCATGTGCGCGGCGTATCCAGCCGCTCGCGGCCGTTCTTCGTCGAATGGCACAAGCACCGCGGGCTGTGGCGGTACTTCCGCAAGTTCGAGGCGCGCCAGCGCAGCCTGCCGGTGCAGGGCGCGGTGTTCGCCGCGATCTGGGCGCACGCCCTCATCCAGGTCCCGCGCCTGCTCCGCCGGCGCTGAGTGCCGGGCGTTGGTCGGTGCATCCGGGCAGGCGCATAATCGCGGCCATGATCATCCAGTCCCTGCTCGACACCGACCTGTATAAATTCACCATGATGCAGGCGGTGCTGCACCAGCACCCCGGCGCCCAGGTCCAGTACCGGTTCAAGTGCCGCACCCCCGGCATCGACCTGGCCAGCTACATCGATCAGATCAACGACGAGATCGACCACCTGTGCCGGCTGCGCTTCAGCGCCGACGAGCTCGAGTACATGCGCGGCCTGCGCTTCGTCAAACCCGACTTCGCCGATTTCCTCGGGTTGTTCCACCTGGACCGCAAGTACATCGACCTGCGCCCGTCGGCCACCGTGCCCGGCGAGATCGACCTGGACATCACCGGCCCCTGGCTGCACACGATCCTGTTCGAAGTGCCGCTGCTGGCGATCATCAACGAGGTCTGGTTCCGCAACACCACCACGCCGGACTTCACCGAGGGCGAGCGCCGCCTCCAGGCCAAGACCGCGCTGCTGCGCGATACCCCCGGTTTCGAGCTGTGCCGCATCGCCGACTACGGCAGCCGCCGCCGCTACTCGCGGGAGTGGCACGCCCGCATGCTGCCGATGATGCGCGACGCGCTCGGCGCGCAGTTCGTCGGCACAAGCAACGTGCACTTTGCCCGGCTGTACGGCATGACCCCGCACGGCACCATGGCCCATGAGTACCTGCAGGCGTTCCAGGCGCTGGGCCCGCGCCTGCGCGATTCGCAGGTTGCAGCGCTGGAATCGTGGGCGCGCGAATACCGTGGCGACCTGGGCATCGCGCTGTCGGACGTGGTCGGGCTGGATGCGTTCCTGCGCGATTTCGACATGTATTTCTGCAAGCTGTTCGACGGCGTGCGGCATGACTCCGGTGATCCGTTCGCCTGGGGCGACCGCATGCTGGCGCACTTCAAGGACCGCCGCGTCGATCCGCGCAGCAAGGTGCTGGTGTTCAGCGATGGCTTGAACATCGAGAAGGTGATGCAGCTGTTCGACTACTTCCGCGGGCGCTGCCAGGTCGCGTTCGGGGTGGGCACGCACCTCACCAACGACCTTGGCCCCACGCCGCTCAACATCGTCATCAAGATGGTCCGCTGCAACGGCCAGCCCGTGGCCAAGCTGAGCGATTCGCCCGGCAAGAGCATGTGCGACGACCCCGGTTACCTGGCCTACCTGCGGCAGGTATTCGAACTTTCACCCGGGTGACACGCGCATAAACGCCACAATGGGGTGTAACCCGGGGCACTAAGTGACGCTGAGCGTCACTTGTACGGGGAAATGTGATCCACATCACGTTGCACTGGCTAGCTCTCGCCACTTGGCCTACGATTTGCGTGATGGAAGTCACACTCGTTGGTCGTCACAGGGAGCTGTCCGGTGAAGGTTCTATCTGTTTTTGGTACCCGTCCTGAAGCGATCAAGATGGGACCACTGGTCCGCGCGCTGCACGCGGCGCCCGATATCGACTCCATCGTCTGCATCACCGGGCAACACCGGGCGATGCTCGACCAGGTGATGTCGCTGTTCGACATCCACCCCGACCACGACCTTGACGTGATGGTGGCCGACCAGACCCTCAACGGGCTGTGTTCGCGCCTGTTCGCCAAGCTCGATGCGCTCTACGAGCAGGTGCAGCCCGATCGCGTGCTGGTGCACGGCGATACCAGCACGGCGATGACCGCCGCACTGGCCGCCTTCCACCGCCGCATTCCGGTGGCGCACGTGGAAGCCGGGCTGCGTACCGGTGACCTCCAACAGCCCTGGCCGGAAGAAATGAACCGACGCGTCATCGACGTGGTCGCCGACCATCTGTTCGCGCCCACCGACAGCTCGCGCTACAACCTGGAACAGGAAAACCTGGCCGGGCGCATCAGCGTCACCGGCAACACCGTCATCGACGCGCTCAAGCAGACCGTCGAGCGCATCGACCGCGACGCGCATCTGCGCGCGGAGATCGATGCCCACTTCCCGTTCCTGGAGCCCGAACGCAAGCTGCTGCTGGTCACCGGCCACCGCCGCGAGAACTTCGGTGGCGGCTTCGAGAACATCTGCCGCGCGCTGGCCGAGCTGGCCCAGCGCGAGGACCTGCAGATCGTCTACCCGGTGCACCTGAACCCGAACGTGCAGGGCCCGGTGCATGCGCATCTGGGCGGGCTGGACAACGTGCACCTGATCGCGCCGCAGGACTACCTCAACTTCGTCCGCCTGATGCAGCGTGCGCACGTGGTGCTGACCGACTCCGGCGGCGTGCAGGAAGAAGCGCCGGCGCTGGGCCGGCCGGTGCTGGTGATGCGCGACGTCACCGAACGCCCCGAGGCCGTGCAGGCCGGCGTGGTACGCCTGGTCGGCACCGATCCGGCACGGATCGTCGCCGCGGTGCATGCCGCCTGCGACGGGCCGCGGGTGGCGGCGCACTTCATCGCCGACGCCAGCCCCTATGGCGATGGCCGTGCCTCGGCACGGATCGTGGCCGCGCTGCGCGGCGAGCCGTTCGACGAGTTCGTGGCGGCCCACCCGGCGCCGATGTCCCATACCTCCCTTTCCGAACTGACGCCATGACCCAGACCAACCGGATTACCGCTCGTTTCCCCAAGGTAGTACCGCTGGCCTTGGTCCTGGCCCTCCCACTCAGTCCTGCCCACGCCGCCGACACCGCGGCCGGGCAGTTCAGCGAGTGGGCCGCCGATGCCACCGTGACCCGCAGCATGACCCTGCGCGAGCTTGGCTTCCGCCAGGCGCTGACCCTCAGCGGGCAGGAGAGCCAGCGCGAAATCTACCTGCCGGTCCCGGCGGGCGTGCCCACCCGCGATGCGCAGCTGCAGCTCGATGGCCGCTACGTGCGCGGCCATACCGGGCGCAGCTCGGGCCTGTGGTCGGTGGATGGCGACCCGGTCGCCGCGCGCTCGATCACCGATCCGCAGGGCGATGCCAGCCAGTTGCTGGCCATCGACGGGCTGCCGCGCGACAACGGCTTCGTGCGGGTCAACGTCGGCTGGTGGTCGGTGGTATCCGACTATCGCTGCGCCGACCAGAGCGCCCCGGCCAACGTGCTGCGGCTGTCGCCGGACTCGCGCTTCAGCTATCGCTTCGACGGCCGCGCGGTGAACACCGTGGCCAAGGCCTGGGGCGCCCTGCCGGCGCGGGTGCGCCTGCTGGTGGATGGCAAGGCGCTGCAGGCACCGGCCTACGACGCGGCGTGGCGAGTGGGTGCGGCGCTGCGCAACGGTGGCAAGCAGGTGGACGTGGTGGCGCTGCCGGTGGTGGGCGGTACCGTCGACCTGACCGGCATCAGCATTCCGGCCAGCCTGCAGGGCGTGCCGGCCTACGCGGCATTGGCCGCTGGCGGCAGCCAGCACCGGATCGCCTCGCTGGCCGAGGTGGGCGCGCTGCTGTCACTGCGCGACAGCGGCCCGCTGGCGGTGGACGTGGCGATCAGTACCGATCCGCTGCGCGCCGCCGTGCGCGCTGCGCTGGACGCCCTGGCAACGGAAGTCGGTGCGAGCGGTGGCGACGCCGCGGCTGCATTCACCGCGTGGCGCGGCAGCGACATGGCCGCATTGGAGAAGGGCACCGGCACCGCGTCGGTGAGCGTGGCCGCGGTCGCCGGGCGTCCCACGCTGGTGGTCGCCGCCGACGCCGGGGCCAAGGTGGCCGGGCTGCTCAGCGAGCAGTGGCGTGCCTATGCACTGGGCCGCACCCTGCAGGTTGCGCAGGCCAGCGCAGCGCCGGTCGGCGAAGACGCCGTGCTGCTCAGCCGCCTGGGCAACATCGCCGGCACCCTGGACATCGTCACCCGCGGCGACCGGACCGCCAGCTTCGAGCTCGGCGCCCTCTCGGCCGACGGCCGTCTGCCCGACCAGGTGGTGGTCGATGTCTCGGCCGCGCCCAACGCGGCCGGGCAGGGCGCGGTAGCCAGCATCTACTTCAACGACTATCTGCTGGGCGCCAAGGTGCTGGCCAGCGACGGCAAGCCGCAGCGACTGGTCGCCAAGGTGCCGGCCTATGCGCTGGCGGCACGCAACGAAGTGCGGATCAGCTTCCTGCGCCAGCCGGCACGCCCGTACTGCCACGACCCGGCCACCGCCTTCCCGGTGTCCGTGCTGCCCAGCAGCCACCTGACCCTGGCCAAGCGGACCCTCGATGCCGACTTCATCGGCGCGGCCAGCCAGCTGGCGCACGCCAATGAAGTGTTCGTGCCGACCACCTGGCTGCAGGATGCCCCGGCATCGCTGGCCAAGGTGATCGCCATCGCCAGTGCGGTGGGCGTGTCGCCGCAGGCGGCCGAGCTGAAGGTGGTGGCCGCCGGTACCGCGATCAGCCCCGGCCATCCATACCTGGCCTTCGCGCTGGCCCCGTCCGGGATCAGCCCGGCCGGGCTCAAGGACGGTCGCCTGGTGGTCAACGGCGGCAACCAGCCGCTCCTCGACGTGACCGGGTTGGACCGCGCCGCCGCCGTGCAGGTGGTGGACGGCGGTGGCCACACCGGCGTGCTCTATACCGACCTCGGTGCGCAGGGCCCGCTGCTGGAGCAGCCGTTCCGGCTGCTGCGCGGCGACCTCGCCGTGCTCGATGGCAGTGGCGTGGTGAGCGACTTCAACAGCCAGGATCCGTATGGCGCACGGCTGGCCGATGTCGGCAACCCGCAGCCGTGGTGGCAGCAGCACATGGTGTGGCTGCTGGTGCTGGTCGGCCTGGTGGTGTTTGCCCTGCTGGCCGCACGCGTCGCCCAGATCCGTCGTCGCCGCGCGTCCGGCAGCAGCGGGCACTGATCGACCGTGAACGGTCTCCCCTGGGATATCCACCTGGCCAACTACTACGCCGCCCTGGAAACAGTGGCGGCGGCGGTGGCCGTGTTGATCCTGATTTCCAGCCTCGATGACCTGTTCATCGACATCTGGTACTGGGTCCGCGAAAGCTGGCGCACGCTGACCGTCAAGAAGCGGCGCGAGTATCGCCCGCTGACCCAGCAGGACCTGCTGCAGCGCCCGGAGCAACCGTTGGCGATCATGGTGCCGGCCTGGGCCGAGTACGACGTGATCGCGCAGATGGTGGAGAACATGATCGATGTACTCGACTACCGCGAGTACATCGTCTTCGTCGGCACCTATCCCAACGATGCCGAGACCATCGCCGAGGTGGAGCGCATGCGCCGGCGCTACAAGCGCCTGCGCCGGGTGGAGGTGCCGCATGCCGGCCCGACCAGCAAGGCCGACTGCCTGAACTGGCTGATCCTGTCGATCTTCGATTACGAGAAGCGCCACGACATCGAGTTTGCCGGGGTGATCCTGCACGACAGCGAGGACGTGCTGCACCCGATGGAGCTGCGCTTCTTCAACTACCTGCTGCCGCGCAAGGACATGATCCAGTTGCCGGTGACCTCGCTGGATCGCGAGTGGTACGAGTTGATCGCCGGCGTCTACATGGACGAGTTCGCCGAATGGCACGCCAAGGACCTGGTGGTGCGCGAAAGCGTGTCCGGCATGGTGCCCTCGGCGGGCGTCGGCACCTGCTTCTCGCGCAAGGCGCTGCTGGCATTGAGCGCGGCCACCAACAACCAGCCGTTCAACACCGACAGCCTCACCGAGGACTACGACGTGGGCGCGCGCCTGGCGGCGATGGGCATGCATTCGATCTTCGCCCGGTTCCCGGTGCAGTTCCGCGTGCGCCGCCCCTCGTGGTTCGGCTGGGGACCGGTGCGCGAAAGCACCCAGTCGATGGCGCTGTGCGTGCGCGAGTATTTCCCCGACAACTTCCGCGCCTCCTACCGGCAGAAGGCGCGCTGGGTCCTCGGCATCGGCCTGCAGAGCTGGGAAACGCTGGGCTGGCGCGGCTCGCTGGCCACCAAGTACCTGCTGGCGCGCGACCGCAAGGGCATCGTCACCTCGTTCGTCAGCATCATCGCCTACATCATCTTCCTGCAGCTGCTGCTGTTCTGGGTATTGAAGATGACCGGGCTGTGGCAGACCCAGTTCCCGACCATCTTCCAGGCCGGCACCTGGCAGATGAACATCGCCCTGATCACCACCGCTGCCCTGGCCAGTCGCGTGGTGCAGCGCTTCTACTTCGTCAACAAGCTGTACGGATGGGAACACGCGTTGATGTCGATCCCGCGCATGGTGGTCGGCAACATGATCAACTTCATGGCCACCGCGCGCGCGTGGCGCATGTTCCTGCTGTACCTGCTGTTCGGCAAGCGCATGGTGTGGGACAAGACCATGCACGATTTCCCCAGTGCCTCGCAGCTGGTGCAGACCCGCAAGCGCCTCGGCGAGCTGCTCACCACCTGGCAGGCGGTCGAGCCCGAACGCCTGGAAGAAGCGCTGCAGCAACAGCAGGGCGGGCGCCAGCAGCCGCTGGGCCGGATCCTGGTCTCGCAGGGCTGGCTGGATGATGAAACCCTGGCCGAGGCCATCGCGTTCCAAGGCGACCTGGCGCGTGCCGTCATCGACGTGGACTACCTGCAGGCCGGGGTGTTCCCGCTGTCGGTGGAAGCGTGCGTGCAGTGGCGCCTGTTGCCGCTGCCGCGCAGCACGGCCGATACCTTGTCGGTCGCGGTGGCCAACCCGCTCAGCGAGGCCGAGCAGGCCCAGCTGCTGCACGACGTGCACGCCAGTGCCGTGGAGCAGTCGATCGCGCGCGAAAGCGAAATCAATGCCGGCCTGCGTCTGATCAGCGGTGAAACCTACCGCATCGACGCGGTGCCGTTGCTCGGCGACCTGCTGGTGGAGATGCGCCTGATCGCCCGCGACCAGTTCGAGCGCGTGCTGGACGAATACAAGCCGCAGCGCGACGGGCGCATCGGCGACTACCTGGTCAAGCACGGCGTGGCCACCGAAGCGGCGATCGCCGAAGCGGTGCGCGAGCAGCATCGCCGGTCCGGGCAACCCCAATACAGCGCCGACGGAGAGCTGAAGGCATGAGGACCACCCTGCTTTCCAGCGTGATCGCGCTGAGTCTGATCGGCCTGGGCAGTGCCTGTGCGCACGCGCAGGAATCATTGCCGCTCTCGGGCAACGCCTACCGCATCGCCGAGCAGGCATTCGGCGCCTATGAGCGCGGCGATTTCCCCCAGGCCTACCGCAGCGCCAGCGAGGCGGTGCGGTTGCGCCCGGACGTGGCGCGGCTGCGGCTGCTGCAGATCTACGCGGCGCAGAAGCTGGGCCGCAACGACGAGGCGCGCGCCCTGGCACAGCGTGCCATCGCCGCGGGCATCACCGATCCGGCGTTGCCGGCGCTGGCGGCCGCCCCGGCACGCGGCAATGCCGCCGCCGGCCCCCGGGCTGCCGCCGCCGCGAAACCCACGGCGGCCGAGCTGGCCTACCAGCGCGCGTTCGCGCTGGCCACCCAGGCCTACGAGGCCTACAACAACGACCGCATGGCAGAGGCTGCCAGCAAGGCCGAGCAGGCGTTCCGCCAGCAACCGCAGCAGGGCGCGTGGGCGACCCTGTGGGTGGCCTCGCTGGAGGCCCAGCAGCAGTTGGAACAGGCTGACGCCGCGGCGGCCACGGCGATCCAGCTCGGCGCGCCCAACGTCGGCGACCTGCAGGCAAAGCGGGTCGCGCTGGGCCGGCAGCGGGCGGTCAAGCCGGCGCAGGAAGGCTATCAGGCACTGATCGCGCAGGACTTCGGCGCGGCCACCCGATCCGCGCAGCAGGCCGTCGAGCACGCGCCCGATGTCGCCTCGCACCGCCTGCTGCTGATGACCGCGCAGATGCTCGATGAACAACTGCCGGCGGCCGAGACCACCGCCGACCAGGCCCTGGCCAATGACAGCGACGACACCGTCGCCCTGGTGATGCGCGCCTACCTGCGCCAGCGCCAGATGAAGACCGCGCAAGCCAACGCGGACTTCGACGCTGCGCTCAAGCAGGATTGGCTGGATGGCCAGCAATTGCGCAACGTGCGCCTGCTCGCCACCGATGCGGCGATCGCCGCCGGCGACCGCGCCCGCGCGACCCAGCTGCTGCAGCCGCTGCAGCAGGAGACCTATGCAGACCTGGACGCCGACGCACGCAAGGCCGTGCAGGATGCGGTGGCCGAACGCAGCAAGGCGCTGGCACAGGCCCGGCCCGGCCAGGCGCTCACCCTGGCCGACTACCCGGCACCGTTCCAGCAGTGTCGCGATACACCTTACGGCACGCAGTGCGAAGTGATGCCGGCCGACCTGCAGGGCGAGGGCGGGGCGTCGCAGCGCGCCTACGCGGCATTCGGCCGGCAGGACTACCAGGAAGCCATCCGCCAGGCCCAGCAGGCCGTCAGCGATGACCCCGACAACCGCACCCTGCAGGCGCTGCTGACCACCACCCTGTCGGCCGGCGACCGTGCCCAGGCGGCGCAGGCGCGGCAGCGCCTGGACACCGCGTTGGCGGCCACGCCCGATGACGCCGCCCTGCTCATGCAGCGCGGCTACCTCCACCAGCGCGTCGGCGAGCCGGAGCAGGCGCTGGCCGACTTCCGCGCGGCCCAGGCCACCGGCAAGGCGCCGCCCACCGTGATCCTGGACCAGGCCTATGCCAGCGCGGCCAGCGGCGCCAACCGCGACGCGGTGACCCTGCTGCGCGGCGCGATCGACAGTGCCGACGCAGGCACGCTGAAACTGGACACGGCGCAGCGCTACAACACCCGCAGCTCCATCGCCAACCTCTCGCGCGAGTGGGGCGTGATCGCCTCGGCCGGCTACCGCGGCGCGCGCCAGGCAGCCACCAACCTCGGCGGCGCGGCGATCAGCACGCCGGGCGATTCGGTGTTCGGCACGCTCGAAGCATTCTGGCGGCCGCCCGCGTTGAACACCCGCCACGGCACGCTCGAAGCCTACGCACGCATCGCCAACACGCTGTACGACGAGGGCGGCACGTTCGAGTCGATCCTGGCCGTGGACCCCTGCACCGGTGAAGCCACCGAGGACGCCCGCGCCCGGGCCGAACGCCTGAGCCGCTCGCGCTCGATCGCCGGCTGGCCGTCCACCATCGCCTCCTTCGGCGTGCGCTATGCGTTTGGCCAGACCGGTCTGAGCGCGGGCATCGAGCGCCGCCAGTTCGCCGGTACCGCCACCCGCAACGGCGGCATCTATCCCGATTCCACCGCGATCCAGTGCCGCATCCAGCTCGACTCCAATCGTCCGCTGCAGATCAACACGCTGGCCCGGTATCGCCTGGACAGCAACGCCGGCGGTTGGATGTCCTACCTGACCTACGGCTTCTACAAGGGCACCGGTGTGCGTACCGACGTCAACCAGTGGTGGACGCTCAGCGGTTACGCGCAGGCCGGCCTGAGCTGGGACGACAACCGCGCCCACTTCACCATCGATGGGCTGGACGCCAATGGCGATCCGTCGCAGCGCATCCTGCAGTCCGATGGCCGCCTGCGTCGCCAGCAATGGTTTGGTGCGGCCGAAGTCCGCGCCGGGCGCAGCTACCGCTTCGGCGCCGCGCAGACCCGCTGGGTGGTCAACCCGTACCTGGTGGTCGGCGCGGACTGGATCGACCAGACCTCGAAGGTGCGTGGCATCGAGTACCCGCTGATCGGCGCGCAGTCCTTCACCCTGTCCGACACCGCCAGCAGCTGGTCGCTGGGGGCCGGTCCCGGCGTTGGCGTGCGTTACTGGTTCCGCGAAGACCATTACAACGCCGCACGCTCGTATCTCGACGTGGCGGTGCAGTACCGCTTCGCCATCGGCGGCGGCGATACGCAGCGGGCCAAGGGCCTGTTCGCCACTGCCACGCTCTATTACTGATCCAGGAAAAGGACCCGACGATGACCCACGCCCGATCCTCCGCCCGCCCCTCCCGCCTGCGGCCGCTGTTGCTGGCCGCGCTGTGCGGCGCGCTGTGCGCCACGGCACCGGCGATCGCACAGACGCCGCCGGCGGCGGCCGGCGCGGCCAACCAGGACTCCTCGATCGTGCTGATCGGCAAGGATGGCTGGCTGTTCCCGGCGTGGGGCAGCCTCACCGACGTCGATGCGCCGGCGATTGCCCGCAACACCCAGCTGATCGCCCAGGCGCGCACCGCGCTGGCCGCGGCCGGGGTCAAGCTGGAGGTGCTGGTGCTGCCGGACAAGGCCCTGTTCTACGAAGACAAGCTGCCCGACGGCAAGCGCCTGGGCGAGGCCGTACGCGGCCGCTATGCGCTGGTCCATGACGGGCTGGAAACCTCCGGCGTGTCCTCGGTCGATGCGTTGCAGGTGTTGCGCCAGGTCAAACAGGGCGGGCAGGAGGTGTTCTACCGCAGCGACCAGCACTGGACCCAGCCGGCGGCCGACGCCGTGGCCTCGGCCGTGGCGGCACAGATCCGCCAGCAGGTGCCCAGCCTGGCGGGCGAGGCCGGCACCGGGATGGCGCTGGGCAGCGAGATCAAGGAACGCCGCTTCGGCGACCTGGCCGAACTCTTCCTCACCGAAGAGCAGCGCAGGTCCATTGGCCGTGACACCTTCACCGTGCGCCGCCAGGCCGAGCAGCAGTCGCTGCTGGACGATGCGCCGGCGCCGGTCCATGTCACCGGCCACAGCATGGTGCAGCCGTACTTCGGCTTCCCGCAGAAGCTCTCCAACGTGCTCGACCGCCCGGTCTCGGTGAACTGGAAGCCGGGCAACGTCGGCCACTGGGTGATGCTGCTGGAGTACCTGGAGTCGCCCGAGTTCCGCGCGCACAAGCCGCAGGTGCTGGTCTGGCAGATGTTCGAGCCGTCCTACGTGCAGGGCCCGGATGCACGTGGCCAGTGGGACAACGCCTCGATCATGACCCCGCAGCAATGGACCGCACGCTTGAACAAGGCACTGGGGCAGTAACCCGATGAGTGCTCGTCCCGGCGCGCCCGCGCCCCTGCCCCCCGCCGCGCCGGCGCGTGCCCACCTGCCCACGACGGTGGTGGTGATCGCGCTGCTGGTGGTCGGCCTGCTCGCTGGCGGCTGGATGCTGGGCAGGGCGAAGATTCCGGCGGCGTCGCTGGCACCGGCGCGCTGGGCCGATGGCGAGGCGGGCCGCGCGATCAACGAAGCGCTCAAGCTGCCGGTGCAGGCCCAGGCCGACCTGGCCACGGCGGCGGTGCGCTATCGCCTGCTGGGCGACCTCGGCCCGCAGGTCGCACTGGGGTGCCCGGACTGGCTGTTCTATCGCGACGGCCTGCGCCCGCAGCCGGGTGCCGGCGACCAGGTCGTCCAGCAGCGGGTACGCCTGATGCGGCACTGGTCGGCCCAGCTCAAGGCGCAGGGCGTGCAGTTGCTGGTGGTGGTGGTGCCGGACAAGTCGCGGATCGAACAGGCGCACACCTGCGGGCTGCGGCATTCGGCGAACATGCGCGCGCGGCTCGGCCATTGGCAGCAGGCACTGCAGGCCGCCCAGGTGCCGTCGGCCGACCTGCTCCCGGTGCTGCAGGGCGCCGACGCGCCCATGTTCTTCCGTACCGACGTGCACATGAACCGGCTCGGCGCGCAGCGCGCCGCCGACGCGGTGGCCGCCGCTGCGCTGCCCTTGCTGGGGGGCCCGGGCGGGCAGGCCTTCGAGGTCGGCGCGCCGGGCGCAGCCAAACCGCGCATGGGCGACCTGATCGTGCTGGCCGGATTGGAGAAGGCACCGCCGGCCTGGCGCCCGGCGCTCGACCGCGAGCCGGAGCAGGTGATCACCCCGCTGCGCAGCGGCGGCCTGCTCGATGACACCCCGCCGGTGGAGGTACTGCTGCTGGGCAGCTCCAATGGCCGCCGCAGCCTGTTTGCCGAGCGCCTGGGCCATGCGCTGGGGCGCGAAGTGTGGAACCAGAGCCTGGATGGTGGGCAGTTCTCGGGCGCGTTGCTGGCCGCCTGGCCGCAGCGTGCGCAGTGGCCATCGACAGTGAAGCTGGTGGTCTGGGAATTCTCTGAAATGGCCCTGTCCTTGCCGTTGACCGACGGTGAGCAGGCAACGCTGGCCGAGATCCACTGAGCGCTACGGACGATGCTTTTCAACTCTTTCCTGTTCCTGCTGGTGTTCCTGCCGATCGCACTGGGCGTGCATTACGCGCTGGGTGCGGTGCGACCGCGGCTGGCCGCGTTGTGGCTGTGCGTGGCCTCGATCGTGTTCTACGGCTGGTGGAACCCGCAGTTCGTGATCCTGCTGTCCGGCTCGATCGTGTTCAATTACCTGGTCAGCCTGGTGATCCTGTCGCTGACCAGGCGGCCCAGGCTGCAGCTGCTGGCCACCGCGCTGGGCGTGGCCGCCGACCTGCTGCTGCTGGTGCACTACAAGTACTTCGCGGCGATGGTGAATTTCGTCGGCGAGATGGGTTTCAACGTCGGCCCGATGGACGCGCTGATCCTGCCGCTGGGCATTTCCTTCTTCACCTTCACCCAGATCGGCTACCTGCTCGACTGCCGTGCCGGCGTGGTCAACGACCGCAGCCCGCTCAGCTACGTGCTGTTCGTGACCTTCTTCCCGCACCTGATCGCCGGCCCCATCCTCCACCACAAGGAGATGATGCCGCAGTTCAGCAAGCGCGAAACCTACCGTTTCCAGGCCGACAACCTCTCGGTGGGCGGCATGCTGTTCGTGATCGGTCTGGCCAAGAAAGTGCTGCTGGCCGACACCATCGCCCCGTATGCCGATGCCGGCTTCGCGTCCACGGGCGAGGTCCAGTTCTGGGGGGCCTGGGCCACCGCGCTCAGCTATGCGTTGCAGCTCTACTTCGATTTTTCCGGTTACTCGGACATGGCGCTGGGCCTGGCGCGGATGTTCGGCATCCGCTTCCCGCTCAACTTCAACTCGCCGTACAAGGCGACCAGCGTGATCGACTTCTGGGCGCGCTGGCACATGACCCTCACCCGCTACATCACCGCCTACCTGTACTACCCGGTGGCGATGGCGGTGACCCGCTGGCGCACCCGCCACGGCCGCGCCACCGGCCCGGCCGCGGTGGCCTCGGCCGGCGGCTTCCTGTCGATGATCGTGCTGCCCACGGTGTGGGCGATGGGCCTGGCCGGCATCTGGCATGGCGCCGGCCTGCAGTTCCTGATCTTCGGCCTGCTGCATGCCGGCTACCTCTCCATCAACCATGCCTGGCGCGTGTTCGTCGGTGGCCGCAAGCCGGCCGCGCTGCGCCAGCTGCGCTGGTACCAGCATGCCGGCTACGTGCTGCTCACCTTTGCCGCGGTGCTGGTGGCACAGGCGTTCTTCCGCGCCGACGGCGTGCACGATGCCTGGGAGCTGGTCCAGGCCATGTTCGGCGTGCGTGGTTGGGAAAGCCTGGAGAACCTGGGCTACCTTGGCGGCATGGGGCTGGGCGACAGCTGGCGCCTGCTGGCCGGGCACCACGTGCAGCTGCTCTACATCCTGGTGCTGCTGGCCATCGTCTGGCTGGCACCCAATGCGCAGCAGATCATGGGCGTGTACGGCCCGTCGCTGGCCAAGCCGAGCCCGGCCCCGCGCGCGTGGATGCGCTGGCAGCCCAACTGGCAATGGCTGCTGGTGATGCTGCTGATGCTGGGCCTGTCGCTGCTGAGCCTGCACAAAGAATCCCGTTTCCTCTACTTCCAGTTCTGACAAGGTGAACCCGATGGATATCCAGACCCTCCAGGCCCAGTTGATCGACATCGTCGAAGCGGTGATCGGCACCCGCGTGCAGCCGGACGAATACATGGAGTCGCTGTTCGACTCGATGTCCAAGGTGCAGCTGATGGTCGAGGTCAAGGACCGCCTCGGCGTGACCCTGCCGGTCGACGAGATCGATGCGCTGGTCGATTCGGTGCAGGTGCTGGCCGACTACGTGGCCGCGCACCAGCGCTGAGCCTTCCCCCCCCTGCAGGAGCCGCCCGCATGCGCTTCGATTTCGACCACTGCCGCTTCGTCGAGCTGGACCGCGCGCCGCACGCGCCGGCGCTGCACGATGCCGATGGCACCCTGGACTGGGCCGCGCTGCACGCGGCGACCCAGGCCTGGATCGTGCGCGCGCAGGCGGCCGGCGTGCAGCCGGGGCATGCGCTGGTGATCTCCGGGCACAAGCAGTCCGCGTTCGTGGTGGCCATGCTGGGCTGCCTGCAACTGGGCGTCACCTACGTACCGGTGGACACCATCAACCCGGCGGCGCGGCTGCAGCGCATCACCCAGCTCACCCATGCCGGGGCGATCTACGATGCGGCCACCGACACCTTCGGCCCTGGCGCCGATGCGCCGCGCGCGCTGCGCGTGCCGGAGCTGGCCTACATCATGTTCACCTCGGGCAGCACCGGCGACCCCAAGGGCGTGCAGATCGGCCGCGACAGCGTGGCGCTGTTCACCGGCTGGATCCGCGACTGCCTGCAGCTGGGTGAAGCACCGGCGTTCCTCAACCAGATGCTCTTCAGCTTCGACTTCTCGCTGTTCGACCTGTGCGGTGCGCTCGGCCTGGGCGGCAGCTGCGTGCTGTGCCCGCGCGAGGTGATCGCCGACAGCGAGCGTTTCGTCGAGCACCTGCGGCATTCGGCGGTGGCGGTGTGGGCCTCCACGCCCTCGTTCGTGCGCCAGCAGATGCTCAACCCACGCTTCAACGCCGAGCACCTGCCGTCGTTGAAGGTCTTCGTGTTCGGCGCCGAATCGCTCACCCCGCGCGTGGCCGAGGAACTGTGGGCGCGTTTCCCGCAGGCGCGCATCATCAACTCCTACGGCCCCACCGAAGCCACCTGCTCGACCACCTGGGTGGAGATCGACCCGGCGCTGCGTGCGGCCGCCCCGAACCCGTTCCCGATCGGCGTGGCCAAGCCGTATGCCGAGGTCTTCATCGACGATGGCGAAATCTGCATGGCCGGCGACCACGTCATGCGCGGCTATCTGGACCGCCCGGACCTGGACGAAGGCGTGTTGTTCGACCACCACGGCAAGCGCGCCTACCGCAGTGGCGACCTCGGCGATCTCGACGACCAGGGCCGCGTGTACTTCCGCGGCCGCAAGGACGACCAGATCAAGCTCAACGGCTACCGCATCGAGCTGGCCGAAGTGGATGCCTCGCTGTCCACGCTGGACGGCGTGGTGGCGGGTGCAGCGGTGGTGCTGCGCCGGCCCGACGGCAGCCTGGTGCGGATGATCGGCTTCGTCGAACTGGCCCAGCCCGGCGAAGGCCTGGTGCAGCCGCTGCCCGCCGCGTTGCACGACTGGAAGGAACAGCTCGGCCGCCGCGTCCCGCCCTACATGATTCCCTCCGAACTGATCGCCGTGGATGCGTTGCCCACCGGCAACAGCAACAAGGTCGACCGCAGACAACTGGAGCAGCGCTATGCATTGGCGCGCACGCTCCGCAGCCAGGAACCCAGACCATGAAGCGCACCCTGATCCCGCTCACCGCCGCCCTGTTGGTGCTTTCCCCGCTGGCCGCTTACGCGCAGCAGGGGGGCCAGGAAGGCCGCCTCGCGCAGCTGTACGCGCCGCGGCCGCCGGCCGGCTCGGCCTTCGTACGCGTGTTGAATCCCGGTAGCGCCGCGCTCAAGGTCGCCGTCGGCAACGGTGCCGAGCAGAGCATCGGCCCGGCCACCCGCGCCACCCGCTACGCCATCGTCGAAGGCGGCAAGCCGTTCAACCTGCGCGTGGCCGGCAAGCCGCGCAGCCAGGCGCAGGTCGCCGCTGGCAGCTTCACGACGCTGGTGCTGGATGCCGCCACCCCGACCAGGCCGCTGGCGGTGTTGGCCGATGGCGGCGGCACCAGCGACGCGCTCAAGGCCGAGATCCGTTTCTACAATCTTGCCAGCGGCTGCACGCAGGGCCGCCTGGCCATGGCTGACAAGGGGCCGGTGGTGTTCCCGGCGGTGCCCGCCGGCAGCAGCAGTGCGCGCGGCATCAACCCGGTCAAGGCGCGCCTGGTGGCCGGCTGCGGCAGCAAGGACAGCGCCCCGCTGGCGCTGCCGGCGCTA
Source organism: Stenotrophomonas sp. 05N37 (assembly GCF_056397365.1). Lineage (NCBI taxonomy): Bacteria > Pseudomonadati > Pseudomonadota > Gammaproteobacteria > Lysobacterales > Lysobacteraceae > Stenotrophomonas > Stenotrophomonas sp. 05N37. The sequence continues at coordinate 309,253 of NZ_JBFTNG010000003.1, forward strand.
CAGCCCGGCGATCACTACAGCCTGTTCCTGACCGGCACGGCGGCCGCCCCGGTGCTGCAGGGCCAGCTCAGTGGCACCGACGCGGTGGGCCGCTGATCCCATGTCCGAGCGTTCCGTTTTCCGCGACGACCACGCCCTGTTCCGCGCGCAGGTGCGTCGCTTCATCGACAGCGACATCGCGCCGCATTACGCGCAGTGGGAGCGCGACGGCATCACGCCGCGGTCGCTGTGGCGCGCAGCGGGCGAGGCCGGCCTGCTCAACTGCCAGCTGCCCGAGCCTTATGGCCTCGGCGGTGATTACGGGCATGCCGCGTGCGTGACCGAAGAACTGGCGCGCGCGAACTACCTGGGCATCGGATTCTCGATCCACTCGGACATGGTGGCGCCGTACCTGATGCAGTACGGCAGCGATGTCGTGCGCGATGCGTGGTTGCCGGCGATGGCCCGCGGTGAGGCCATCGGTGCCATTGCCATGACCGAACCCGGCGCCGGCAGCGACCTCAAGGCGATCCGCACCCGCGCCGAGCGCCAGGGCGAGCATTACCTGCTGAACGGCCAGAAGACCTGGATCACCAACGGCAGCAATGCCGACGTGGTGGTGATGGTGGCGACCGTCGCGCCGGAGCTGGGTGCGCGCGGGTTGACCCTGTTCTGCGTGGATACCGCGTGGCCCGGCGTCACCCGTGGCGCGCCGATGCCCAAGATCGGACAGCATGCGCAGGACACCAGCGAACTGTTCTTCGACAACGTCGTGGTGCCGGCCTCGCACCTGCTGGGCGAAGAACAGCGCGGCTTCGATTACCTGGGTGAACAACTGGCCGCCGAGCGCCTGGCCATCGCGCTGCGTGCGGCGGCCTCGGCCGAAGGCATGCTCGCCGAGACCGTGGCCTACGTGCGCCAGCGCAAGGCATTCGGGCGCTTCCTGATCGACCACCAGAACACCCGTTTCGTGCTCGCCGATGCGGCTGCCAAACTGGCGATGCTGCGCAGTTTCCTCGACCAGTGCCTGGGCGAGCAGATGCAGGGCCGGCTGGATGCGACGGTGGCGGCGATGGCCAAGCTCAATGCCACCGAACTGCAGGGCACGGTGCTTGATGACCTGCTGCAGCTGCACGGCGGCTACGGCTACAGCAGCGAGTACGGCATCGGCCGCGCCTGGACCGATGCACGCGCGCTGCGCATCTTCGGCGGCAGCAGCGAGATCCTGCGCGAGATCATCGGCCGCACGCTGTAACGCGCGTACGGCACGAACCTGTCGCTACCGACCGTCGGTCGGTAGGGGAGGCAGGCCTTACAGGCCCCAGTGACGCCGCAATGCCTTGGCCTGCGGCGTGTCCTGCGACAGCCAGGGGTCCAGCGCGTACACCAGCACGTGCTCGGCCCCGCTGTCGCGCGCCCAGGCCAGTTGCCGTTCAATACGCGCCGGGTCGGCGGTTTCACCCTTGAACTGGGTACCGTCGGCGTTTCCGCCCGGCAGTTCGCGGAACAACTCGACGATCGCATCGAAGGCCACGCCGCGTTGCTTGAGCAGCGCCAGCAGCGGCCGCAGTTCCTGCACGTTGCCAGCGCCGGCGACGCCCACGCCGTCCTGCACCATCGGCCGCAGCGGGACCTGGTCGAGCACGCTGGCCCACACCGTCTCCAGCCGGCCTTCGGTCTGCAGCCGGCTGAAATAGGTGGACATCGCGCAGTCGCCACCGCGCGCCTGCGCGGCCTGCTGCAGGCCGTGCAGCCACTGCACCAGCCATTGCACGCGGGCCGGGTCGGCCCAGTGGTACTGCTCGATCTCGTAGGGCAGGTACCAGCCACCGAACGCCTGCAGGCGTGCCCATGGGGCCTGCGCCAGCCACTGCTGCGCGCGCGCCAGGCTGTCGGCGAAGAACGCTTGCAGCGCGGCATCATCGCCGCCGATGGCCGTCCACCACGACTGCTCGAACGGCAGGCCCACCCGCACCGTGATGCCGGCTTCGCCCGCGGCGGTGAACAGCATCCGCAGGCCCGCGTCCGGCAGCAGCCAATCGCCTTCCGGCGCGCCGTGGATGCCGGCCCACTGCAGCACCAGCCTCTTGCATCCCAGGCGACCGGCCAGCTGCATCGAACGCTGCCAGTCGGCCATCGTCCAGTCCAGGTGGCTGCGCCAGGGTTGCAGGAAGGTGCCATCCACCTGGACCGGCATCGAGCAGCCGGGCAGGGCCGCCAACGCGCCCACCGCAGGCGCCAGCAGCGCCGCACGCAACAGGCGGCGACGCAATGGCGAGGAAAGATCGGCTGGCAGGGAAGCATCGCTCATGCCGCCATCATCCCAGAGCCGCGTTGCGGAGGGGTGAACCGTGGCGCTTACTCCAGCGCGTAGCGCAGCACGAACAAGCCGGCCACCAGCCACACCGCCGGATGCACGTCGCGCCAGCGGCCGGTGCCGGCCTTGAGCACCGCATAGGCAATGAAGCCGAAGGCCAGGCCATTGGCGATGGAATAGGTGAAGGGCATCGCCAATGCGCACAGCGCCGCCGGCACCGACTCGGTCAGGTCGGCCCAGTCCACGTCCACCAGCTCGCGCAGCATCAGCCCGGCCACGAACAGCAGGGCAGGGGCGGTGGCATAGCCGGGCACCATCGCCGCCAGCGGTGAGAACAGCAGCGCGGCCAGGAACAGCGCGGCGACCACCAGCGCGGTCAACCCGGTGCGGCCACCGGCCTGTACGCCCGAGGCGCTCTCGGCGAAGGCGGTGGTGCTGCTGGTGCCCAGCAGCGAGCCGGCCACGATCGCGGTACTGTCGGCCAGCAACGCGCGCCCGAACCGCTTCTGCGCGCCCGGCAGTTTCAACAGGCCCGCCCGCCCGACCACGCCGTACAGCGTGCCGGTGGCATCGAACACCTCCACCAGGACGAACACCAGCACCACCTGCAGCAGCACGGCGATCGGCGCGCCACCGTTGTGGTGCAGCAGGCCGGGCAGGTCCAGCTGCAGGAACGTGGGGGCCAGGCTCGGCGGCAGCGACACCAGCCCATGGAACTGCACATCGCCCAGCAGCCAGGCGGCGCCGGTGACGGCCAGGATGCCGATCAGGATCGCGCCGCGCACCTTGCGCGCTTCCAGGATCGCGATCAGCAGGAAGCCGCCCAGGGCCAGCAGCGGCGGGGCGGTGTTGAGCGGCCCGAGCGCGACCAGGGTATCGGTGTTGGCGATGATCACGCCGGATTTCTGCAGCGCGATGATCGCCAGGAACAGGCCGATGCCGGCCACGATCGCCGCACGCAGCGAGCTGGGGATGCCGGCCACCAGCCAGGCGCGCACGCCGGTCAGCGACAGCGCCAGGAACACCAGCCCGGAAATGAAGACGGCGGCCAACGCCTGCTGCCAGGGCAGCCCGGCTGCGCCGACCACGGTGAAGGCGAAGAACGCGTTCAAGCCCATGCCCGGGGCCATGCCGACCGGGAAGTTGGCCGCAAACGCCATGACCAGCGAGCCCAGTGCCGCGGCCAGGCAGGTGGCGACGAACACCGCGCCCGGGTCCATGCCGGTGGTGGACAGGATGTCCGGGTTGACGAAGACGATGTAGGACATCGTCAGGAAGGTGGTCAGGCCGGCCAGCACTTCGGTGCGCACGGAGGTGCCGTGCTGCTGCAGCTGGAACAGGCGCTCGGGGAGGGACATGGTGGAATCTCGTGACGATAAGGCGTCACGACCCACGGTCGTGACCTGCCAGAATGCAAACGGCCGCGCAGTGCGCGGCTGTGTCATGACCAACGGTCATGACCTACCCAAATGCAAACGGCCGCGCAGTGCGCGGCCGTTTCTCGTTCCGTTACTTCAGCGCCTTGAAGCGCAGGCGCTTCGGCGCGGCGTCGTCGCCCATGCGGCGGCGCTTGTCTTCCTCGTACTCGCGGTAGTTGCCCTGGAAGAACTCCACGTGCGAGTCGCCTTCGAACGCCAGGATGTGGGTCGCGATGCGATCCAGGAACCAGCGGTCATGCGAAATCACGAAGGTGTTGCCGGGGAACTCCAGCAGCGCATCTTCCAGCGCACGCAGGGTTTCGATGTCCAGGTCGTTGGACGGTTCATCGAGCAGCAGCACGTTGCCACCCTGCAGCAGGGTCTTGGCCATGTGCAGGCGGCCACGCTCACCACCGGACAGCGAACCGACCAGCTTCTGCTGGTCCTGGCCCTTGAAGTTGAAGCGGCCGATGTAGGCGCGCGACTGGATCTCGATGCCGTTGATGTTGAGGATGTCCAGGCCGCCGGCGATTTCCTGGAAGACGTTGTGGTTGCCCTCCAGCGCATCGCGGCTCTGGTCCACGTAGGACAGCTTGACGGTCGGGCCGACGGTGATTTCGCCCGAATCCGGCTTTTCCTGGCCGGTGATCATCTTGAACAGGGTCGACTTACCGGCACCGTTGGGGCCGATGATGCCCACGATCGCGCCGGCCGGGACCAGGAAGCTCAGTTCGTCGAACAGCAGGCGATCGCCGAACTTCTTGGACACGTTCTTGAACTCCATCACCGAGTTGCCCAGGCGCTCGCCCGGCGGGATGAAGATTTCGTTGGTTTCGTTGCGCTTCTGGTAGTCCACCGACTGCAGCTCTTCCAGGCGGGCCAGACGGGCCTTGCCCTTGGTGCGGCCGCCCTTGGCATTCTGGCGCGACCATTCCAGTTCCTTCTGGATCGCCTTCTGGCGCGACTTCTCCTGGTTGTCTTCCTGCTTCAGGCGCTCGTCCTTCTGCATCAGCCAGTCGGTGTAGTTGCCCTTCCACGGAATACCGCGGCCGCGATCCAGTTCCAGGATCCACTCGGCGGCGTTGTCCAGGAAGTAGCGATCATGGGTGACCGCCACGACGGTGCCGGTGTAGCGCGCCAGGAACTGTTCCAGCCATTCCACGGACTCGGCGTCGAGGTGGTTGGTCGGTTCGTCGAGCAGCAGCATGTCCGGCTTCTGCAGCAGCAGGCGGCACAGCGCCACGCGGCGCTTTTCACCACCGGAGAGCTTGCCGATGACGGCATCCCACGGCGGCAGGCGCAGCGCATCGGCGGCCACGTCCAGCTGGTTTTCCAGGGTGTGCGCGTCGCCGGCGGCGAGGATCGCCTCCAGGCGCTCCTGTTCCTTGGCCAGCTTGTCGAAGTCGGCGCCTTCCTCGGCGTAGGCCAGGTAGACGGCGTCGAGCTGGGCCTGGGCCTGCAGCACTTCGCCCACGCCTTCCTCGACCGCTTCACGCACGGTCTTGGTCGGGTCCAGCTCGGGTTCCTGGGCCAGGTAGCCGACCTTGATGCCGGCCTGCGGGCGGGCTTCGCCCTCGAAGTCGGTATCCACGCCGGCCATGATCTTGAGCACCGTGGACTTGCCGGCGCCGTTCAGGCCCAGCAGGCCGATCTTGGCACCCGGGAAGAACGACAGCGAGATGTCCTTGATGATCTGCCGCTTGGGCGGGACCACCTTGCTGACGCGGTTCATGGTGTAGATGTATTGCGAGGACATGAGGTCTCCGAAGGCGCGACCCTGCCCCCGTTCCATGCGGAACGGGAACAGATGAATAAAAGGGGTACTCCCGATTATAGCCGGAAGCGATGACAGTCGCCGGTCGGCCCATGGGGCGGGGCTTGCCGGGGCCTGAATGGGCCGTCAAGGCCCTTGAAGTGGAAACCGTTTCCAGCCGGAAACCGTTCAGATGGCGTGCGCATGATGGAGCCATCAATCCACCAAGCGAGGCCAATCATGCGCATGAATCGATTTGTCGTCGGGGCCGTTGCCTCGCTGCTTGCCCTCGGCGCGGTGGCACCGGCCTTCGCCGATGACGACCACCGTGGTCGTGGGCACGACCGCCACGACCGCCACGATGACCGCCATGATCGCCGGCATGACCGCCGCGACTGGCGCGATGACCGCCGCGAGGCGCACCACGATCGTCGCTACTACGACAACCGTGGCCATTACCGCCCGGCACCGCCGCCGCCGCGCGTGGTCTATCGCCCGGGCCCGGGTCGCGGCTACGGGTGGGCGCGGGGTCACCGCTACAACGAGTACTACCGGGGCCCGGTCTACGTGGTCAACGACTACAACCGCTACTCGGTGCGTCGTCCGCCGTATGGCCACCACTGGATCCGCGACGACCGCGGCAACCTGCTGCTGGTCGCCATCGCCACCGGCATCATCGCCGACTACGTGATCAACAGCCGGTAAGCCCACCGTTTCTTTCCAACCCATGCGGCGCCCTCGAGGGCGCCGCATTTCGTTGTGGAGCCGCGTAGCCTGCTTTAGAAAGATTCGCATTTCATGCGCCAGGCGCGCGTTGGGGCTCTCCAGACGCGGTCGTCGGTGGGTCGGGCGCTGGGCCCCCATGCCCTTGGAGGCGAAATAAAGGAGGAGGCCGCGCAGCGGCCGGGGGACATTCGCCGGAAAGGGCATGGGGGCTCAGCGCCCGACCCACCGACGGACGTCAGAAAAGCCTGGCTTCCTCCTGCCTGGCGCAGCCGAGCCCCTTAGCGGCCGGTAGGCTCCTGCAAAATAAAGGAGGAGGCCGCTCCGCGGCCGGGGGACACTACACCAGGGGCCTACCGGCCGCTGAGGGGCCCTCGGGCTCGCGACCCTCCCCAGCGGAGACACCCTCCGATCCCCACGGCGCCTGGACTGCGCGACCCCACGTAACGCGGTGCGCCATGTGTTGCGGACCTTGGAACGCGACGCTCCCCTCCAGTGAGAGAAAAGAAAAAAGGGCGCGCCCGGAGGCGCGCCCTTTCCTGGGTGTGCCGGCCATTGGCCGGCACACCCGCGTCCCCCTCACATCAGAAGCCGACCGACCAGTCCAGCTGGGCACCCATGTCGCGCTGGCCATCGCCATCGCGCCCCTGCACCTGCAGCGACACGCGGCTGTTGGCGCTCGGGCTCACGGCGACACCGAGCTGGGCCAGCACACTGCTGCGTGCCAGCGGCGCGCCGGCGATACCGAACTCCTGCGCGCCCTCCACGAAGCGAGCCGTGGTCGTCGGCAGACGGTCGCCGTCGGCGTACTGCCAGCCCACGCGTGCGGTCACCACCGCCTTGTCCTGCAGGCCACCGCTGATATCCCAGTCGGCCTTCAACGCCGCCAGACCGGTGCGGTAACGGCTATCGGCCGAGGCGATCTGCAGCGCGCTATGGCCACCGTGTTCCTGGCTGCCATCGCTCTCCAGACGCACCTGGGCCAGCTCGATTTCCGGCGTCAGCTGCAAACGCGGTCCGCCGAACGTCCAACCGGCACGCACGAAAGCAGTGGTGGCGGTGGCATCTTCGCGGGCCGACAGCGACTCGGCGAACGTCGTGCCGATCTGGGCCGTGCGCATGCTGTCGGTGCGGTAATCGGCGCGGGTCACGCCGCCACGCAGGCGCAGGCCCTGCCAGCCATAGTCGGCGTAGACGCCGTACTCGGTCGCATCGGTCTCGGCGCGTGCGTCGCGCTCGCGCAGGCGGGTGTCCAGCTGCTGCTGGCCGGCGGCCACGCCGAACTGCAGCGACTCACCCACCTGCCAGCCGGCACCGGCCATCAGCCCGTGCTGCTGCGTGCGCGTGCCGACATTGGCCGCAGTGGCGTCCGTGTGCAGCTGGCCGCCGCTGCCGGCCAGCCACACGCGCACGCCGGGGGCGATGCCGCCGCTGATCGCGCGACCATCCAGGTGGCGGTCGATGCCGTCGTGCAGGAACCGGTTCTGCAGCAGCGCGCCGCGGGTGGCCGAATGCACTTCACCGCTGAGGCTGTCGAAGGCCGGCACCACCTGCGGAATCTCCAGGCGCACCACTGCGTCATACACCGCATTGCCCTCGCCGAGGGCTTCCACCGCACCGGCCACCGCCTTCTGGTTGTCGTTGACCACCACGTCCGGGAACGCCAGCTGGACGTCCGGCATCGACACGTCGTTGCGTGCCATCGTCAGGTAGACGTTGTTGGCGTCGTAGGCCAGGCTCGGGTCGAGGAAGGCGAAGTTGCTGGTGACGCCGCCGAACGTGCCGGCAACGCCGTCGCCAGCGCTCAGCACGGTGTAGCGGGTGGACACCTTCCAGTCACCGTCCGCCGCCACCGCCACGGTGCCGGCACCGCCCAGGGTGGCCACGCCCGCCACGTCCACGTGGTCGCTGCTGCCATCGGCGGCGACGTGGACGCGGTAGGTCGCGCTCGGATCGAACACCAGGTCACCGGTGATGGTCAGCCGGCCCACGGCGCTGTTCGGGCCCGGGTCCAGCACGCTGCCCGAACGCAGGTGCACGCTGCCCACGCGGCCGCTGCCGGCCAGGTAGGCACCGTTGTCCAGGTTCACCTGCCCGCCGAGTGCGCCGTCCACCATCAACCGGCCCTGGTCGACCACGGTGGTGCCGGCAAAGGCGCTGCTGTCGCCGCTCAGGGTCAGCCAGTGGCGTCCCTGGGCGAAGGTGCCGGTGCCGCTGAGCTGCCCGGCGTACTGCAGCACGCGGGTGGTGTCGATCTGGAACGTGCCGGTACTGCCGATCGCGATGTTGCCGGTGGGCAGGGCATTGCCGGTGGCCAGCACGCGGCCATCGTCCACGCGGGTGGCGCCGCTGTAGGCGCTGCCCGCCAGCACCAGCTGGCCGCCATCGGTCTTGACCAGCACGCCGCCGCTGCCGGCACTGAGCCCGCCGGCCAGCGTGGCGCTGCTGCCGGTACCGACGGACACGGCCACCTCGCCGCGCAGCTGCACGCTGTTGTCCAGCACCACCGCATCCCCCAGTTCCAGGCGCGTCGCGTCGGCCAGGGCCACCAGGCCGGTGCCCAGCGCCTTGCTGCCATACACCGCCAGGGTGCCGGCATCGACCAGCGTGCCGCCGCTCCAGCCACTGCTGTCGGCGCTCACCGTGAGGCTGCCGGCGCCGGTCTTGCGCAGCTGGCCGGTGCCACTGATGGCGCGCTGCATGAGCACGTTGTTGACCGTCTCCACGGTCGAATCGGCCGCCAGCAGCACGTTGCTGTCCACGCGCAGCACGCTGTTGGCACGCAGGGTGCCGCCGCCCAGTTCGAGGGTGCCGGTGCCGTTGCCGGTGGTGATGCTGGCCGGCAGCGCGCCGCCGACCGCCAGCACCGCCTGCGGGCCGACCACCAGGGTGCCGACGCCCGAGGCGTTGCTGCCCAGCAGGATGTTGCCGCGCACGGTTGCCGTGGCACTGTCGGCGATATCCACGCGCCCCCAGCCATCCACGCCGATGCGCAGCGACGCCACCTCCAGGCGCGAGCCCGTGCCGGTCACCCAGGCGGTGCCGACGCCGCTGCCGGCCAGGCCGAACGTGGTGGCGCCCAGGCTGACCGCGCCGCCGTCGGAGACCTCGATCGCGCCAACGCCCGCGTTGCCGATCACCGCGACGCTGCCCGTCTGGACAAAACGCGCGTCGGTGCCGGAGACCAGCAGGTCGCCGCGCGAGCGGTTGCTCGCCGAGAGTGCCTGGTTGCCGATGTACAGCGCGCCGCCCACCTCCACGCTGGCGCCATCCTCGACCCTGACCGTGCCCTTGCCGAGCTGGCCGATGTTGAGCACGTCGGTGTTCACCCACCGGCTGCCGGTGCCGGAGATCTCGGCCAGGCCCACGCCGGTGTCGGTGTTGCCGACGAAGCCGGCGAGGCTGGTCATCTGCGCCCCATCGAGGATGCGCACCGTGCCGTTGCCCTGGTTGCCCAGCAGCAGGTTGCGATCGGTGCGGAACAGCGACTGCGCGCCGCTGACGTTGATCGCGCCCACGCCGCTGATGCCGGCGCCGATGTAGGAATCCAGGCCGATCGACAGCGTGCCGCCGTTGTCGATGTCGACCAGGCCCCGGCCGAGGTGGCCGACACCGAGGGTGGTGAGCGAGGTCCAGGTCGACCCGGCGCCGGAGATCAGCACCCGCCCGTCGGCGGTGGCAGCGGTACCGCCGTCACCGGTGCCAACGAAGATGGTCCCCGAGGTCAGCGTGCCGCCGCCCAGGACCGACAGGTCGCCCCGGCTGGCATAGCCGACGTGGAGGTGGTCGGTCTGCTCGCCAGGCTGGGAGACCACCGCCGTGCGGCTGCCGTCGATGTAGGCGGCCACCGAGCCGGCGGTGGGCTCGCCGAATTCCCAGTTGCCGCCCGTGCCCCAATTGTTGTCGATCGAGGCGCGCCACTCGTTCCAGCCGTTGACGCCGGCCATCGCGGCCGGGGCCGCGCAGGCCAGCGCGATGCCGCTGAACAGCGGCGCCAGGCGCGGCGCGCGGCGCGCGCCGGCACGGGCCGGCGCACGGCCGCCGCGGGCGAATTCGGATACCACCTGGACGCACTTGAGCGCGTGGTTGAAGACCACGCGGTAAACATGATTCACAGCCAACCCCTGTTTTGATCTGAGTCGGCGGTATCGGCTGTTGGCTGAACGACTTTAGCGTTTGAAATGAATTAATCTGAACAATTCAAGGAACGCCATCTCAGATCGTGCATCTGGGCGCGCCGGTTCGATGATCGCGCCCGTGCCTGCCGGCAGGGGCCAGTCCCGGTCGTCGGGCTTACAATGAACCGCTTATCGCTTCTCTCACCTGCCTGGAGTAACCGATGTTCCCGCGTGACGTCCGCATCGAAACCTACGATCCCGAACTGGCCAAGGCCATCGCCGCCGAAACCCAGCGCCAGGAAGACCACGTCGAGCTGATCGCCAGCGAGAACTACACCAGCCCGGCGGTGATGGAAGCGCAGGGCAGCCAGCTCACCAACAAGTACGCCGAAGGCTATCCGGGCAAGCGCTACTACGGTGGCTGCGAGTACGTGGACATCGCCGAGCAGCTGGCCATCGACCGCCTCAAGCAGCTGTTCGATGCCGACTACGCCAACGTGCAGCCGCACAGCGGTTCGCAGGCCAACCAGGCGGTGTACTTCGCGCTGCTGCAGCCGGGCGACACCATCCTGGGCATGTCGCTGGCCCACGGCGGGCACCTCACCCACGGCGCCAAGGTCAATGCGTCGGGCAAGCTGTTCAACGCCGTGCAGTACGGCGTGGACGAGGCCGGCCTGATCGACTATGACGAGGTCGAGCGCCTGGCCGTCGAGCACAAGCCGAAGATGGTCGTCGCCGGCTTCTCGGCCTACTCGCAGGTGGTGGACTGGGCGCGCTTCCGCGCCATCGCCGACAAGGTCGGTGCCTACCTGTTCGTGGACATGGCCCACGTCGCCGGCCTGGTCGCGGCCGGCGTCTACCCGAGCCCGCTGCCGCACGCCCACGTGGTCACCTCGACCACCCACAAGACCCTGCGCGGCCCGCGCGGCGGCATCATCATCGCCAAGGGCGCCAGCGAAGAACTGCAGAAGAAGCTGCAGTCCATCGTGTTCCCGGGCATCCAGGGCGGCCCGCTGATGCACGTCATCGCCGGCAAGGCCGTGGCGTTCAAGGAAGCGCTGGAGCCGGGCTTCAAGGCTTACCAGCAGCAGGTGGTCAAGAATGCCCAGGCGATGGCCGACACCCTGATCGCGCGCGGCTACAAGATCGTCTCCGGCGGCACCCGCAACCACCTGATGCTGGTCGACATGATCGGCAAGGACGTGTCCGGCAAGGACGCGGAAGCCGCGCTCGGCCAGGCCCACATCACCGTCAACAAGAACTCGGTGCCCAACGACCCGCGCTCGCCGTTCGTGACCTCGGGCCTGCGCTTGGGCACCCCGGCGGTGACCACCCGTGGCTACCTCGAGCAGGACTGCGTGGACCTGGCCAACTGGATCGCCGACGTGCTCGACGCCCCGGCCGACGAGGCCGTGATTGCCCGCGTCCGCGAGGCGGTCAGCGCGCAGTGCCGCAAGTACCCGGTTTACGGCTGACATGGACGAGGGCCGGCAACGGCGTACCTACGCCGTGCTGGCCCTGGTCACCGGCATCCTCGGGATGGCCGGGGGCGGCACCCTGGCGGTAATCGGGGTGTGGGTCGCCTTCGTTGAGCCGGCCTACCTGGACCGCGCCTCCCGGTTGTTGCTGGGCGGCTGGGGGGCGGCCGGCCTGATCGGGATCGCGGGCTGGCTGTGGTTGAGTGGCTGTTATCTGCGTCACGGCCGCGACGGGCTGCGCGCGAGTGGCCGCTGGGCGTGGGCCGCGCTGTGGCTGGGGATGCTGGCATCGGTGCCGGTGGTGGGGATGGCGGTCTGGCACGCCACCGAGAGCCCGCTGGGGCTGGTCCTGCTGCTGGCCGGGCCGCCGATGGCGTTTCCTGCCGTCCGGCTGGTGCAACTGCGGCGGACCCGGGGCAGCTGAGCGGATGGTGCCGCCACACCGGCAGCAGCGCGCGCTGCTGCTGCACCTGGGGTTGGTTGCCGTCCCGCATGCCGTGGCGGTCGCGGTGGGGGTCGGGCTGTGTCTGCGCGACGTGCTGCATCAGTATGGTGGGCCGGGCGATGTGCCTGGCTGGGCGATGGCCTGGTTCGCCAGCGTCGGCCTCATCGTTGTTGCGTGGTCCGCGCTGGCCCTGCGCTGGTGGCGCGGGGGTGCCGAGGCGCTGCGGGCGTGCCCGGCGGGATGGGCCGGCCTGCGGGTCGGCATCGTGGCGACAGCCGCGACCTGGCTGGGCCTGTTGCAGGCGCTGTTCCCCGTGGAGGTCGCCGGGGCGCCCCAGCGGGCGGTTGCCCTGATCCTGCTGCTGCCCGGCATTCCGCTGCTCTCCTGCGCGGCGCACCTGGTCTGGCTGCGTCGGCGGGCCGCCTAGGCGGGGCTGGCCTCTGGCCCTGCCATTTGCTGTAGCCGGTCCCTCTCAGGTACCGTTGCGACGCTGCCGTGACCACGGCATGACGTTTTCCTGATGCAAGGCGTTCCATGTACTGTCCGTTCTGCCAGCATGCCGATACCCGTGTGATCGATTCGCGCGTCTCTGAAGACGGGGCGACGATCCGGCGTCGGCGCGAGTGCGAGGCCTGCAACGAACGCTTCAGCACGCTGGAAACGATCGAACTCAAGCTGCCCGCCATCGTCAAGAGCGACGGCAGTCGTGAAGCATTCGATTCGCGCAAGGTCCGCAGCGGCTTCGACCGCGCGCTGCAGAAGCGCCCGGTGCCCGAAGACAAGATCGAGCTGGCGGTGCGCGCGGTGATGCAGCAGGCGCGGATCTGCGGCGAACGTGAAATCCCCTCGATCAAGGTCGGCGAGTTCGTGATGAACGAGCTGCGCAAGCTCGACCATGTCGGCTACGTGCGCTTCGCCTCGGTCTATCGCAGCTTCGAAGACGTGGCCGATTTCCGCGAAGAGATCGAAAAGCTGGAGCGCGAACTGCCCTCCAGCACCGAACAGCTGCAACTGCTGGGCGACGTGATCGCGCTGACCAAGAAGAAAAAGGGCTGAACCCGGCCGCGTCGCGGCCACCCTTGCCGGGCTACCATCTGCGCTGCATGCCTGCCGCCGGATTCCCGTTGCCATGACCGACTTCTCCGCCCTCGACCACCTGCACATGGCGCACGCGCTGCGCCTGGCCGAACGCGCGGCGTACACCGCACGGCCCAATCCGATGGTCGGTTGCGTGATCGCCCAGGGCCAGGAAGTGGTGGGCGAGGGCTGGCACCAGCGCACCGGCGGGCCGCATGCGGAGGTGTTCGCGTTGCGCCAGGCCGGCGCGCGCGCGCGCGGCGCCACCGCCTACGTCACCCTGGAACCCTGCGCGCACCATGGCCGCACCCCGCCGTGCGCGCTGGCGCTGATCGAGGCCGGCGTGGGTCGCGTGGTCGCGGCGATGCGCGATCCGTTCCCGAAGGTGGATGGCGGCGGCTTCGTGCTGCTGCGCGAGGCCGGCATCGCGGTGGGGGAAGGACTGATGGGCGCGCTGGCGCGCGAACTCAACCGCGGCTTCCTGTCGCGCATCGAGCGCGGCCGGCCGTGGCTGCGGGTCAAGCTCGCCGCCAGCCTGGACGGCCGCACCGCGATGGCCGATGGCCGCTCCAAATGGATCACCGGCGCGGCCGCGCGCGAGGACGTGCAGCACTGGCGTGCGCGTGCCGGCGCGATCCTGACCGGCGCCGACACGGTGCTGGCCGACGACCCGATGCTGACCGTGCGTTTGCCCGACACCGAGGTGCTGCCGCCGCTGCGCGTGGTGCTCGATACGCGGTTGCGCTCGCTGGAGTGCGCGCGCGTGCGCGAAGGCGGGGCCCCGACGTTGTACGTGCACGATGCGTCGGTGAGCCCGCCGGACGCGGCCGACGCCGAGTTTGCCAGCGTGCCCAGCCAGGACGGCCGCCTGGACCTGGGCGCGGTGCTGCGCCTGCTCGCCGAGCGTGGCATCAATGAGGTGCACACGGAAACCGGCGCTACCCTGGCCGGCGCGCTGCTGGCCGGTGGCTGGGTCGATGAGCTGCTGCTCTACCAGGCGCCCACGGTGCTCGGCGAGCATGGCCTGCCGCTGCTGTCCGGGCTGGGCATCCATGCGATGGACCAGCAGCGCCGTCTGCGCGTGGTCGACCAGCGTCAGGTCGGCGAGGACCTGCGGCTGCTGCTGCGGCCCTAGGCCGCGCCATTCATAAGCACTGAAATCCCCCGTCTCGGCGATCACGAGCCGTTGGACCTCGTTGTTGCAGTAGTCCAGCGTTTGCTGTTCGTTCACATCCCGGACCAGCTCCTGGACCCTCTTTTCCGTGCCCCATCAACGTCCCGGTGATGTTACTCGCCCGGCCCTTCGTGGCCGTCCCGGCCCGCGTCCGACGCGATCCGTCGATCCCACTCGGCGAACGGCAGCAGGCCGAACAGTACGGTGCGGTAGAGGTGTTCGGCACGCGCGGCATGGACGTCGCCATGACGGAACGACGACCAGCCGACGGCCGTGGAGAGATGGGCCACCGCGGTGTCGCCGCGCAGGCGTGCGGCGAACGTCGCAAAAAAAGCATCGCTCAGGGCGTCGCGGTCTGCATCATCCCCACTGCGCATCGCGCGGTAGGCGGCGAAGGCCGGTTCGACATCCGGAACCATGCACGCAAGCGTGTACTGCGCGATCTCGGGACTGCCCAACGGCACGACGTCGCGTGCCGTACAGGTGACCCGTGGCAGCCGGATCCGGAGCGCCTCGGACACCTCCTGCATCACTGCCCGGGACGGTGGCTGGATGCCCTCGCGGGTCAGCCATGCGGGAAGATCATCGATGACATCGTCCCAATCGAGGGTGCCCTCGGGCACGGCATCCTGGCTGACCGCCAACAGCGTCGCCCGTGCGTCGTTGTCGTCCTGGAGCAGTACCCGGGCCTGCAGGGTGTACTCGGCCTCGGGTGATACCGCAGGGCCGGCGACCGCCGTTGACGCATGCAACAGGACAGGGAACAGAGAGCGATACATGCGAGCAGGCCCGAACATGAGTGATCGGACATTCTCCCGTTCCCGGGGTGGCGTTGAAATGCAATCGGTTGCAGATCGCGCAGCCGGTGCGCGCCCTTCACCGGCAGTCGTCGTCCCACATCGCTTCGGCCATCGAGCGCAGTGCCTTGCATTCCTGTGTCATCGCCGCCGGCGTCGAGGTCGCGGCCTTGGCCTTCAGCTCGTCGGCCATCGCCTCCACGCCCGGCAGCTGGTCCGGCGCGGTATTGGCGATGCACTGGCGGTGCTGCAGCAGCAGGAGATCGCAGGCCGGCACGCCGGTGACCTTGGGCGCCGCGTCGGCCAGGGCGTCCTGGCGCCACGCGTTGAACGGCAACACTGCGTCCACGACCGGCGACACCAGTGCGTCCAGGTTGCCGCTGTACCAGTAGCCGTTGTCCTTGGCCGGATGCAGGTCCAGGCGCCCGCTCAATTCACGGCGTGGCGCATCGCGCAGGGCGAGCAGGTAGGCGTCGGTGAAGCGCTTGAGGTTCTCGGCCGAATCATCCCGCAGCCCTGCGCTGAACAAGGGACGCAGCGCGTCCAGCACCGTGACCTGGCAGGTGAAGCTGACGCTGGCGATCTTTGCATCGTCCACGTACGCATTGTCACGGACCTGGGCATGGGTGGCGCGACAGCGGGTCTGGCGCAGGTTGGCCGCCATCAGCGCTGGTACTGCGGCGCTGTCCCTGGCGCCGCCCGCGTGTTTCGCCAACAGTGATTGCAACGGCGCGGCCATCGCGGCGGCCAGTTCGCCGTGGGCCGGCGTGACCGCATCCTTGCCGTCGAACGCGGGGCGCAGCGCATCATTGAGCGTGCGCGCCGCGCCGGCGTCGTCTTCGAGCAGAACGCGCGCGTAGAGGTCGAAGGTCTGTTCGGGAGTGAGCCCCGCCGCCGGCGCGGCGGTGGCGAGCAGCGGCGCGCACAGCAGGAGAGGGAGGGCGAGCAGCCGGGAGGTCGTCATCATGTTCAGCGTCCACTGCGAAGGGGGCGAAGCCTAACGCGTTTCCCGGCAGCCGCGCCTGGCGCAGGGCAGTCAGGTGCGCGGCCCGCACGACGCTCCCCTCCATTGGGAGAGCAACCCAAAAAAAACGGGCCCCTTTCGGGGCCCGTTCGATCATGGCGCGGCGGAAGCCGTCGCTGCCCGATCAGAAACTCGCGCGCACGCCCACCGAGAACTGGGTGACGTCGTCGTACGCCTGCACTTCACCGACCAGGCCCCAGGCCTGGGTGAAGTTGACCTGGCCGCCGAGGGTGCCGACCCAGGTGCCGTCCATGTCGCTGCCGTCGATGTAGCCGGCCTTCAGCCAGGCTTCGGTGCGGGCCGAGGGCTTGCCACGAATGCCCAGGGTGGCGCGACCGGCGTTGGTGTGGTCCTTCAGGCGATCCACTTCCTCGCCGTCGTAGGACAGCTTGGCTTCGTTGTTGATGCGCAGCCACGCGATGTCGGTGGTGAAGTCCAGGCGGTCGGTCAGCGGCATGTGGTAGCCGATGCCCAGCTCCGGCTGGCGCAGCTCCTGCTTCAGTCGGCCGTTGTAGCCGTAGTAGTCCCAGGTGTAGGTCTTGGAGACCATGCTGTAGCCACCGAAGACGTACACCTGTTCGGCGATGGCGAACGAGCCGCGCAGGTAGCCGCCGTCCAGCTTCGGCTTGGAGTCGGCGCCGTTGCGGTCCAGCTGCAGCTGGGTCCAGCCGCCTTCCACGAAGGTGTAGCTCATGGTTTCAGCGGCGGAGGCCGCGAACGGAGTGGTCGCCAGCAGGGCGGCGGCCAGGAGAATCTTGCGCATGCAGGTTCCTTTGATGACGTTGAGGTCCATTTCAGCCAGCCCTTCGTGGGCGGCAGGGGCGGCGATCACTGCCGCGCGGGCAGATTTTAACCATATCTTCACAAAAAGCGAGCAGTCAGCTTCGCTTGCTACAATGGCCAGGCCGGTTCGCCGGTACACAAACGTCTTCAGGGCGGGGTGCGATTCCCCACCGGCGGTAGGTGCGCAAGCACGAGCCCGCGAGCGCTTCCGGTTCCGCCGGAAGGTCAGCAGATCCGGTCCGATGCCGGAGCCGACGGTATAGTCCGGATGAAAGAAGACGGTGCGACCAGGCCTTCGGCCTGGTGCGCGCCTATATGCCTTGCGGCGTTTTTCGCTCACTTTCCGCGGAGAACGTTCCTTGTTTACTGGAATCATCGAAGGCGTCGGCCACCTGGCCGCACGCGAGACCCTGGGCGGCGATGTCCGCTTCACCTTCCATGTCGGGAGCCTGCCGTTCGAGAACGTGCAGATGGGCGAGAGCATCGCCATCAACGGGGTCTGCCTGACCGTCATCGCCCACGACGCCACCACCTTCCAGGCCGACGCCTCCACCGAGACGCTCGGGCTGACCACGCTCGGCCAGCTGACCGATGGCGCAGTGATCAACCTGGAGCGCGCGATGCGCCCGACCGACCGCCTCGGCGGCCACCTGGTCAGCGGCCATGTCGATGGCCTCGGCCAGGTCCTGTCCATCCATGACGACGCCCGCGCCCAGCGCTGGCGCTTCGCCGCGCCGGCCGCGCTGCTGCGCTACATCGCCAGGAAGGGCTCGATCTGCGTGGACGGGGTCAGCCTGACCGTGAACGAGGTCGACGACCAGGGCTTCGAGGTCGCGCTGATTCCGCACACCGTCGCCCACACCGCCTTCGCCGCCACCGGCGTGGGCAGTGCGGTCAACCTGGAAATCGATCTGGTCGCCCGCTACGTCGAACGGCTGATCGCCGTGCCGGCGCATGGTCCGCAGCAGGGAGCCACCGCATGAACTTCGCCTCCATCCCCGAGATCCTCGAGGACATCCGCCTCGGCCGCATGGTCGTCATCGTCGATGACGAAGACCGCGAGAACGAAGGCGACCTGATCATGGCCGCCGAGCTGGTCAAGCCGTCGGACATCAACTTCATGGTCACCCACGGCCGTGGCCTGGTGTGCCTGCCGCTGACCCGCGAGCGCGCCGCCGACCTGGGCCTGGCGCCGATGGTCCAGGCCAACACGGCGCAGTTCCAGACCAACTTCACCGTCAGCATCGAGGCCGCCGAGGGCGTCACCACCGGCATCTCGGCCTACGACCGCGCGCACACCATCCGCACTGCGGTGAAGCCGGACGCCAGGCCGGCCGACCTGCACCAGCCGGGCCACATCTTCCCGCTGATCGCCCAGCCGGGCGGGGTGCTGACCCGTGCCGGGCATACCGAGGCCGGGGTCGACCTGGCGATGCTGGCCGGGCTGGAGCCGGCCGGCGTGCTGGTGGAGATCCTCAACCCGGACGGCAGCATGGCGCGCCGCCCCGAGCTGGAAGTCTTCGCCCGCGAGCACGGCCTGAAGATCGGTTCGATCGCCGACCTGATCGCGTATCGCCTGGCCACCGAGAAGACCGTCGAACGCGTGGACGAACGCGACATCGACACCGAGTTCGGCCCGTTCAAGCTGGTCACCTATCGCGACCGGATCGCCCACGACCTGCATTTCGCCCTGGTCCGCGGCACCCCGGATGCCGAGCCGACCCTGGTCCGGGTGCAGGTGGAAAACCCGCTGGCCGACCTGCTGCACTGGCGCCGCGATGATTTTGGCGTGGCCTCCACCGATGCCCTGCGCGCGATCGCCGCCGCCGGGCGTGGCGTGATGGTGGTGCTGTCGGCCCCGCGCGACAGCAACAGCCTGCTGGCCCGCCTGCGCCAGCAGCCGGCGCCGGTCACCCCCGGCAAGGACAAGGACGTGAGCCAGTGGCGCCGCAACGGTGCCGGGGCGCAGATCCTGTCCGACCTGGGCCTGGGCAAGCTGCGCGTGCTGGGCACCCCGCGCCGGCAGGTCGGCCTGGCCGGCTATGGCCTGGAAGTGGTCGAGACGGTCACGCCCTGAGCCGGGTGGACCCGGGCCCGTTCCGCCGGCCGTGCCCGGCTGGACGGCCCGGCATGACGCGCCCCTGCCCGGGCGCACGGCGATGCGGTGGCCGAATTGGCGACCGCTGAGCCTCTGGCGCGCCCGTGCGCGGTAAACTAATCAACCTTTTGGACCCCACGCCGAACATGAGCCACTACGAAGGCGACCTCCGTACCCCGGAAAAGGGCCGTTTCGCCATCCTCGCCAGCCGCTGGAACGCCCGCATCACCGATGTCCTGGTGGCCGGGGCGCGCGCCAGCCTGGCCGGCAACGGCATCGATGAAGCGTCCATCGACGTGATCCGCGTGCCCGGCGCGTGGGAACTGCCACTGGTGGCCGCCCGCCTGGCCGCCGCGCACGAGCATGCGGCGATCATCGCCCTGGGCTGCGTGATCCGTGGCGATACCCGCCATTACGAACACGTGGCCGATGGCTGCGCCGAGGGCCTGATGCGCGTGCAGCTGGACTTCGGCGTGCCGGTGCTCAACGGCGTGCTGGCGGTGGAAAACGCCGAGGATGCCGAGGCACGCGCCGGTGGCAGCCATGGCAACAAGGGTGAGGAAGCCGCACTGACGGCGTTGGAAATGGTCAATCTTCTGGAGCAGTTGCCGTGAACAAGTCAAACCCGGGCAAGCCGTCCGGCAAGCCGGTCCGCCGTGATGGCATCGACCCGGTGCTGCGCTCGCGTGCGCGCCGTCGTGCCCTGCAGGCGATCTATGCCTGGCAGATCTCCGGTGGCAACGCGCAGTCGGTGATCGCCCAGTTCGCCCACGAACAGGCCCGCGAAATCGCCGACCTGGCCTACTTCGAAGCGCTGGTGCATGGCGTGCTGGACAACCGCAAGGACCTGGACGAGGCACTGACCCCGTACCTGGACCGCGGCATCGAAGAGGTGGATGCGATCGAACGTGCCGCGCTGCGCGTGGCCGCCTACGAAATGCGCTACCGCATGGACGTGCCGTACCGCGTGGTGATCAACGAAGCCATCGAATCGGCCAAGCGCTTCGGCTCCGAACACGGCCACACCTACGTCAACGGCGTGCTCGATCGCGCGGCCGTGGAATGGCGCAAGGTCGAAAGCGGCCACTGAGCCGGTCGAGTGTCCGCCGGCGGCGGATCCCGCCGCTGCGCGTCCCTGGCGCCGACCGCTGGTGGGCTGAGCGCGCAAAGCGCGGTCCGTCGCAGCCGGGATGATCTCCGGTTTCATGGCAGCCGACCCACGGTCGGCGCTACACCCCAACGGTCTTGCCGGATCCGACCCACGGTCGGGCCCCACTCGGCGGATGTTCCGCTGCCGGAGTTGCCGATGTCCCTCGCCGAATTCGCCTTGATCGACCGCATCCGCGCCCGTACCGCCGAACGCGAGGACGTGCTGCTCGGCATCGGTGACGACGCCGCATTGCTGCAGCCGCGTCCCAATGAACACCTGGTGGTCACCGCCGATACGCTCAACGGCGGCGTGCATTTTCCGGACGACACCGCGCCGTTCGATATCGGCTGGAAGACCCTGGCGGTCAACCTGTCCGACCTGGCGGCGATGGGCGCGCGCCCGGCCTGGTGCACGCTGGCGATGTCCCTGCCCGATGCCTCCCCGGACTGGATCGAATCCTTCGCCGACGGCTTCTTCGCGCTGGCCGACGAACACGCCATCGCGCTGGTCGGCGGCGACACCACGCGTGGCCCACTGTCGCTCTCGGTCACCGCGATGGGGCAGGTCGCGCGTGGCCAGGCGCTGCGCCGCGACCGTGCCCAGGTGGGTGACGACATCTGGGTCAGCGGCACGCTGGGCGATGCCGCCGGCGCGCTGCAGTTGTGGCAACGCGGTGAGTTGAACGTCGCCACCGCGACGCTGCTGGCCGACTACGAAGCGCTGCGCCTGCGCCTGCTGCGCCCGATCCCCCGGGTCACGCTGGGCCTGCGCCTGCGCGCCTTCGCGCACGCGGCCGTGGATATCTCCGATGGCCTGTTGGCCGATCTTGGCCACATCGCCGCGCGCAGTGGCGTCGGCGCCGAGGTGGACGCCGACGCGTTGCCGCTGTCGGCCGCGCTGCGTGGCGTGCTCGGCCGCGATGCCGCGCGCGACTGTGCGCTGCGCGGCGGCGATGACTACGAGCTGTGTTTCACCGCTGCCGCCGACCAGCGCGACGCGCTGCACGCGCTGGCCGAATCGCTGCGCCTGCCACTCACCCGCATCGGCCGCATCGTGGACGGGCAGGGCGTGCAGTGCGAGGGCGAGCGCGGCCCGGGCGGCTACCAGCATTTCGCCGACTGAGCATCGCCGGGCGCGGCGAGGCCCGCGGCATCAGGCGGCCGGCGGCAGCACCTTGCCCGGGTTGAGGATGCCGTCCGGGTCCAGCGCCCGCTTGATTGCATGCATCGCCGCCAGCGTGGCCGGGTTGAAGGCCTGCCCCATGAAGTCGCGCTTGGCCAGGCCGATCCCATGCTCGCCCGACAGCGTGCCGCCCAGCGCCAGGGTCAAGGCGAAGATCTTCGGCAGCGCCGCATGCGCGCGTGCGTTCTCGGCGGCATCGTCGGGGTGGTAGAGGATGTTGACGTGCAGGTTGCCGTTGCCGGCATGGCCGAAGGTGACGATGACCAGGTCATGCTCGCGCGCCAGCGCCTGCACCCCCGCCACCAGTGCGGGGATGCGTGAGACCGGGACCACCACGTCTTCGTTGATCTTGCCCGGGGCGATGCTGCGCAGCGCCGGCGACAGCGCCTTGCGCGCGGCCCAGAGCTTCTCGCGTGCGGCACCCTCCATGGCCACGTCCAGTGCGAGCATGCCATCGCCCTCGGCCGCGTTGGCCAGCGCCTGCAGCAGGTAGGGCAGGGTGTCGTGGTCGCCGTCGGCCTCCACCAGCAGCATCGCGCCGGCCTCGGGCACCTCGGCGCCATTGCGGCGCAGCAGCTGCAGGCTGCGCGCATCCATGAATTCCAGCCGCGTGGGCACCACCGGTTGCGCCATCAGCCGCGATACCGCCGCGGCGGCCGCATCGGCGTCGCGGTACAGCACACGCAGGCCAGCCTGCGCCACCGGCAGCGGGGTGAGTTTGAGCGTGGCTTCCACGATCAGGGCCAGGGTGCCTTCACTGCCCACCAGCAGGTGGGTGAGGTCGTAGCCGGTGGCATCCTTGGTATAGGCGCCGCCGCACTGGATCAGCTCACCGGCGCCGGTCACCGCGACCAGGCCGAGCACGTTGTCGCGGCTGGTGCCGTACTTCACCGCGCGCGGGCCGCCGGCATTGCAGGCCAGGTTGCCGCCGATGCTGCAGATGTCCGCGCTGGACGGGTCCGGTGCCCAGAACAGGCCATGCGGTGCCAGGGCATGCTGCAGGTCGCCGTTGAGCACGCCCGGCTCGACCACCGCGCAGCGGTTGCCGGGCTGGATGTCGAGGATGCGCGCCATCCGCGCGAAGGACAGCACGATGCTGCCGTTGACCGGCACCGCCGCGCCGGTGGTGCCGGTGCCGGCGCCACGTGCCACCAGGGCGACGCGATGGTCGCGGCAGGCCCGCACCAACGCCACCACCTGGTCGCGGTCACGCGGGAACGCCACGCCCAGCGGCACCTGCCGGCGCCACGAGTTGTCCTGCGCGGCGGCGGCGAGGGCGCTGTCATCGGTGCGCCAGCCGTCCTCGCCCAGCAGTGCGTGCACGGTGGACAGGAAGGCGGCGGGCAGGTCGGTATGCATCAGGGCGTCCGGGGAGTGGCAGGGGCGCGTTGGATCAACTTCCAGCCGACCACGGCGGCGGCCAGTGGCAGCCATACCCAACGCAGCTCGGAGAAAACGGTGGCCAGGCCGCGCGCGCTGAAGAACTGGCCGGCAAACGGCGAGACGCGGATCGGGCGCCACGGGGCGAACAGGCGCTCGCCGCTCCACGGCCACCACAACGCCACGCCGAGGCCGCCGGAGGTGAAGGCATCCAGCAGCGGATGCGACAGCGCACTGAGGCCTACGAAGGCGGCCGCCTGCACCGCGCCGGCACGCAGGCGTGCATGCAGCAGCGCGGCGAGCAGGGCCAGCAAGGCGGCGAACAGCAGCGAGTGGCTGGCGCCGCGATGGCCGAAGCTGTCGGCATAGGGAATGTGCAGGGCGAAGGCCAGCACGTCGGCATCGGGCAGCATCGCCGCGACGACGCCGGCGGCCAGCAGCGGCGTGGAGACGCGCCCGCGATCGGACGCGCACCACAGCGCCAGCGGGATCGCGGCGTGGGTGAACACACTGGGCATCAGGAAACGCTCGCCATCAACAATCCTCCAGCCGGAAGGCATCGCGCAGCCAGTTCAGCCGCGGCGGCTCGCCGCTGGCCTCGATCACGTCGAACCGGCACGGTCGGTCGGCCAGCGCCGGGTGCGCCATCAGGAACAGCTGCGCGGCCAGCAACAGTTTGCGCCGCTTGCGCAGGTCCACCGAGGCGGCGCCGCCGCCGAAGCCGGCACTGGCGCGGTAGCGCACTTCGACAAAGACAGTGGTGTCGCCGTCGCGCATGACCAGGTCCAGCTCGCCGCCGCGATACCGGGCATTGCGGGTGACCGGCGTCAGCCCGGCGCTGCACAGGTAGGCCTGCGCGGCGGCTTCCACCGCCGCGCCACGCTGCGCCCGCGCGGTTGGCACCGGCTTAGTTGGCGATCGGCATCGGCCGGCCGCCGCTGAAGGTCGACCAGGCCGGGACGCGCAGCACGTTGCCATTGCTGTCCAGGAACAGGGTGCCGGTGGCGCCGTCGAGGCCGCCCTCATTGGCCATCTTGTCCAGGTAGGCGCTGATCTTCCACGCATCGAAACCGAACGCGAACAGGCGCCCGGCCGCGCCGCGCGCGTTGGGCAGGATCTGCCCGGCGGTGCTGGCCGACGGCAGGCCGGCGACGCTGCGCACGTTCCATGCTTCGTTGGGATAGACGATGCCGTCCAGCGCCATGTCGTCCTCGACCTTGCCCGCTCCGATGGTCAGCTGCGAGGTGCCCACGCGGGTGGCGCCACCGGCGCCGGCCAGCGCCAACTGCGGCGCCAGCGCGCGTGCCTGCGGGGCCTTCACCGCCAGCAGCACGCCCTCCACGGTACCGGCAGCGCGGACCTGCGCGCCGATGTCGCCGACCGCTTCGTTCACGCCGATGGTGGCCACCACCTGGCCGCCGCGCTGGGTGAAGCGTTCGCGGAAGGCGGCGGCGGCACGGCGGCCGTTGTCGTCATTGCTGTGCACCACCAGCACCTTGGTGCGCTCGCGGCCACGCAGGTATTCGGCGGCGATGATGCCGTCGTCTTCCGGAGCCAGCGAGAAACCGGCGCTGCCGGCGGGCGGGCTGCTCTTGCCCCGGTTGAGGGCCAACACCGGCACCGGCAGCTGGGCACGGCCGAACACCGCATCCACTTCGTCGCGGCCGAGCGGGCCGACGATGAAGTCCACCCCGGCGCCCACGGCCTTGTCATAGGCGGCCACCGCACCGGCGGCGGTGCCGGCGGTGTCGATGAACTGGATGTCCGGGCGCTGGCGGCTTTCACCGTAGTAGCCGCTGAGCAGGCCGTCGCGGACCGGCTGCGCGGCCGTGGCCAGGCGACCGCTCAGCGGCAGCAGCACGGCCATCTTGACCGGCGGGCGGTAGCCGTCGCGGGCGGCCGGCGGGCGCTTGCTGGTATCGAACTGGGTGGCCTGTTCGCGATCGAACGGGCGCGGCAGCGGCAGGCCGCGGGCGATCAGCGCACGCCCGGCGAAGTTGTACAGCGGCTCGTTGGCCGGCAACGCGGCGGCGCGGCTGCGCAGGGTGGCGTCGTCGAGGCTGCCCAGCAGGCTGGCGATGGTCTGCTGGTTGTCGCTGCGCGCCTTGCCGGTCAGCGCGGCGTGCGCGCGCGCGCGCTCCTGCGCGGCGCCGACGATGTCGCCGTTGGCGGCCAGCGCATCGGCGCGGGCGAGCTGCCAGCGCGTGCGCAGCTGCGGCGCGACGGTGTCGGCCGACTCCTTCAGCGCGGCCAGCGCCTGTGCCGGCTGCTTGTCGGCCAGTGCCAGTTCGGCGGTGGTCAGGTGGAAGCGCTGCTGGCTGGCGCCGCTGAGCTGGCGTGCGGTGACCTGCGCCAGCAGGCTGCGGGCGCGGGCGTTGTCGCCTGCTTCATGCCAGGCGAAGGCCGCATCGGCCAGCGCGGCGGCACGCGCGCTGCCCTTGAGCGTGTTGGCCACCGCTTCCAGCTGCACGGCGGCATCGCGTGGCTTGCCTTGATCGATCAATGCCAGCGCCTGGGCCTGGGCCGGCGATTCGGGCGCGCTGGTCAGGCTCGTCGTGGCGCAGCCGGCCATCAGCAGCAGCGACAACGACAGGGCGGAGATCCGTGCGGCGGGCTTGTTCATGATCAGGTCCATTCGATGGGGGCAGCGGCCAGGGCCGGGGAACGGTACGATTCTACCCTTGACCCACGAGTGCCGTTGCGATGAGTGCTGTCCCCACGCTGTATGTCGTTGCCACCCCGATCGGCAACCTGGCCGACCTGACGCCGCGGGCGCAGGACGTGCTGCGCTCGGTGGCCGCGATCTGCGCCGAAGACACCCGCCGCAGCGGCCAGTTGCTGGCCCACTTCGGCATCCAGCAGCCGTTGGTGGCGCTGCACGACCACAATGAAGACGCGTTGTCCCAGCGCATCGTCGCGCGCCTGCTGGCCGGGGAATCACTGGCCCTGGTGAGCGATGCGGGCACGCCGCTGGTCAGCGATCCGGGCTACCGGTTGGTACGCGCCGCGCGCGAGGCGGGCATCCGGGTGAGCCCGGTGCCGGGAGCCTGCGCGGCGATTGCCGCGCTGAGCGTGGCCGGCCTGCCCAGCGACCGCTTCACCTTCGAGGGCTTCCTGCCGGCCAAAGGCTCGGGCCGCCGCGAACGCCTGCAGGGCCTGGCCGGGGAAACCCGCACGCTGGTGTTCTACGAATCCTCGCACCGCATCACCGAATCGCTGGCCGACATGGTGGCCGCCTTTGGCGCCGAGCGCCCGGCGGTGCTCGCGCGCGAACTGACCAAGCTGTTCGAAACCGTCCTGGATGGGACCCTGGCCTCGCTGTTGCAGCAGGTGGAAGCGGACGACAACCAGCGCAAGGGCGAGTTCGTGGTGATGGTGCAGGGCGCCGCCGACGACGCGCAGGCGCAACTGGCCGCCGGCCGCCGCATGTACGCCAAGCTCAGCGAGCACCTCCCGCCGTCCACCGCGGCCAAGCTGGCCGCAGAACTCACCGGCGCCCCAAGAAAGGCCCTCTACGGCAGCTGATCGCGAGCTGGGCGCAGGCAGAGCCCCCCCAAGGCTGGCCGCACGCGACGCCGAAAAGGTAGAGCCACCCCATGGGTGGCTGCACGCGACGCCGGAACGAACACCAGCCACCCATGCGGTGGCTCTACGAGACCCGCAGCAAACACCGCATTTGAATAAAGCCCACGCAACCCCTCTGGCGGCACAGCCCCCTTTAGTA
The DNA here is from genome assembly GCF_056397365.1 of Stenotrophomonas sp. 05N37. Classification (NCBI taxonomy): domain Bacteria; kingdom Pseudomonadati; phylum Pseudomonadota; class Gammaproteobacteria; order Lysobacterales; family Lysobacteraceae; genus Stenotrophomonas; species Stenotrophomonas sp. 05N37. The sequence goes on from NZ_JBFTNG010000003.1 coordinate 335,873, forward strand.
AAGAGGGCGCGGCGACAGCCGCGGGGAATGGGACGCTGGTGGCCCGGGGCCCAAGGTTTGCGCTGCAAACCTTGGGGCTTTTTTCATCACGACGAAAAAAGCGGCGGAGCCGGCCGATAAGCCGGGTTTTGTCGTGGACAGTCATTCCTCTAGGCGCTACGTCACCGCAGCGCTCAAGCAACCTACCCGGACCCGACGCGGGCCACGCCATTAGGTCCCTATTTGGTCTTGCTCCAGGTGGGGTTTGCCGTGCCGGTCTGTTGCCAGACTCGCGGTGCGCTCTTACCGCACCATTTCACCCTTACCGGCTTCCCGAAGGAAACGTAGGCGGTATCTTTCTGTTGCACTTTCCGTCGGCTTGCGCCGCCCAGGCGTTACCTGGCACCTTGCCCTATGGAGCCCGGACTTTCCTCGGCATCCGCAAGGGATGACGCGACTGTCTGGCCGACTCCGCCGCGTGCATTTTCGCACATCCGCCCGGTCACAGGGGCGACGGATGCGAGAGCGCATCCGCCACCAGCCGGGGCGACGCATGCCCGACCGCCAGCCGCGTCTCGCCGATGCAGGCACCGTCCGGGCCGAAGCGACGCTCATGGATGAAGCCCTGTCCGCCCGCATCCAGCGCGATGACCGTGCTGGCGCGGGTGCCGTACTCGGGGCTGCGGATGAAGGCCGCACTCAGCCAGCGCTCGCGCTCCAGGCCGACGCCGGTGTCGGGCAGGGTGCTGTCGTCGGCCCGGGTTTCATCGGCCAGGGCCTGCCACAGACCGCTCAGGTCGTCTTCGCCATGATCGATCCAGGCCCGCAGTGCCGCGTTCAGCCGCAACGTTTTCGGCCAGGGCGCATCCAGCGGCCCGTTGGACATGCCATGGATGCCGGGCGCCAGCGCCTGCCTGCCCAGCGGGTGGTTGCCAAGGAACTGGCAGCTTTCCTGGTCGGCCAGCAGCAGGTTGAATGGCGCGAAGGTGGTGGCGCGGGAGGCCAGCTCGTCGGCGAAGGCCACGGCGGACGCGCCCGCCCGCAGGTAATCGGCCACCAGCGCCCCGCGTGAGGGGCCGGTCTGGCGCGCAAGCGGATCGCGGACATTGGTGACCACGGCCATCCGGCCACCCGCGGCAACCCCGGCCCAGGTGCCACCCGAACGCAGGTCACGTCCGGCCAGCAGCCCGCTGTCCGGCGCTGGCCAGGCCGCCAGGGGCGCGGTGGGGCGGCCGTGGAACTCGTCACGGTTGCCCGCCATGACCAGTTGCCAGCGGGGATGGGTTTTCCAGGCGAGGGCGAGCAGGCACATGGCGTCATTGTGCCGGGGTTTGCGCAAGACCGAGTCAATGGCGACGGGGCTCGGGATGAATGCGCGCCTATGTTTCACGCCCTCTACACGCGCCTGAACTTCGCCCCAATCTCAAAAAATGAGACGAAACAGCAACTTGTGGATAAGCCTTGAACAAGTCTCTAAACATTGCTGCAAGCCCTTGATGTCCAAGGCGATTTCCCGCTCGCAAAGTTGTTGACAACCCAATCGGCACTGCTAAGGTGGGCAACAGAGGCAAAACCGGGTTTTTTGTGGTTTTTCGTGGTTCAATGTTTCATCCAGGCGAAGGAAAGGTGCACGCGTCGTGTTTCAGGGCGAGACGGCCATCACGGTTGACGACAAAGGACGCATGGCGGTTCCCACCGCGCATCGCGACCTTGTCGCACGTGTGAGCAACAACCGCCTGGTCCTGACCTACAACCCGTTCGAGTCCGGCTGCCTCTGGCTGTATGCCGAACAGGAGTGGGAGCGGGTCCGCGACGACGTCATGGCCAAACCCAACACACAGCGCGTCGTGCGTCTGCTGCAACAGAAGCTGGTCGGTTCGGCCGCGCATCTGGAGCTGGACGGCAACGGCCGCATCAGTATTCCTGCCAGCCACCGCGGTGCCGTTGGCATTGAAAAGAAGGCGGTTCTGCTCGGCATGGGCGACAAATTCGAATTGTGGAGCGAGCAGGCACATCGCGCATTGATCCAGCAGACGTTGTCTGACGGGGATCTGGGCGATGGGTTGCTCGACCTGAAGTTGTGAGCCGGGGTGCCCGGATGCGCGGAGCAGCGCAGACCGGTCACCTTCCGGTGTCGCAGTCGCCGGCAGGGCATCTGCCGGTGCTGTACACGCAGGTCCTGGATGGCCTGAAGGTGATCGAAAACGGTACGTATCTCGATGGCACGTTTGGTCGTGGCGGTCACGCCCGCGGCGTGCTCGAGCAACTCGGTCCTGGAGGCCGGCTGCTGGTCATGGACAAGGATCCCGAAGCGATTGCGGTGGCCGAGCGCGATTTCGCGCCGGACCCGCGCGTGTCGATCTTCCGTGGCAGCTTCGCCGACCTGCTGCACTGGGACGCCACCGCCGACGGCCTGGACGGGGTGCTGTTCGACCTCGGCGTCTCTTCGCCGCAGCTGGACGTGGCCGAGCGTGGTTTCAGCTTCGGCAAGGACGGCCCGCTGGACATGCGCATGGACCCGGACAGCGGCGAAAGCGCGGCGCAGTGGCTCAACCGTGCCGAAGAGCGTGAGATCGCCGACGTGCTGTGGACCTACGGCGAAGAACGCCAGAGCCGGCGCATTGCCCGCGCCCTGGTGGCGCGCCGCGAGAAGCAGCCGTTCACCCGTACCGCCGAGCTGGCCGATGCGATCGCCGTGGTGATGCCGCGTGGCAAGGACAAGATCAACCCGGCCACGCGCAGCTTCCAGGCCATCCGCATCCACATCAACCGCGAACTGGCCGACCTCGAAGCCGGCCTGGACGCGGCGATGGCGCGCCTGAAGCCGGGCGGCCGGCTGGCGGTGATCAGCTTCCACTCGCTGGAAGACCGCATCGTCAAGCAGTTCATGAACCGCCACGCCAAGGCCCCGCCGAGCAATCGCCGGTTGCCCGAGGCGCAGCCGTTCGTGCCGAGCCTGGACCTGCACGGCGGCGCCATCAAGGCCGAAGACGACGAGTTGGCGGTCAACCCGCGCTCGCGCAGCGCCGTGCTGCGCGTGGCCGAAAAGCGCGAGGTGGCCGGGTGAGTCGCCTGCTGCTCATCGTGCTGCTGGCCTGCACCGTCGCCTCGGCGATCGGGGTGGTGTTCATGCGCCACCGCCACCGCCAGACCTTCATCGAGTTGTCCAGGGTCGAGCGTGCGCGCGATGAGCTCAACATCGAATTCGGCCGCCTGCAGCTGGAGCAGGCGACCCTGGCCGAGGCGACCCGGGTCGACCGCGTCGCCCGCGAGAAGCTCGGCATGAAGTTCCCCGAAGCGGCGGACGTGGTGGTGGTACGGCCATGAACAAGTCCGGCCGCAACCGCGCACGCAACAGCTTCAACCTGCGCCAGCGCCTGAAGTGGGTGGGCCTGGCGCTTGGGCTGTGCTCGGTGTCGCTGGTTGGCCGCGCGGCCTACGTGCAGATCATCAACAGCGATTTCTACCAGCGCCAGGGCGAAGCGCGCTACCTGCGCGAGCTGCCGATCAATACATCGCGCGGCATGATCACCGACCGCAACGGCGAGCCGGTGGCGGTGTCCACCCCGGTCGCCTCGATCTGGGTCAACCCGCAGGAACTGCTGCGCGCCCCGGACCGCATCCCCGAGCTGGCCACCGCGCTGGGCATGCCGCTGGACGAGCTGACCTCCAAGCTGTCGCAGAAGGCCGACAAGGAATTCATGTACCTGCGTCGCCGGATCAATCCGGACGAGGCGGAAAAGGTGGTGGCGCTGAAGATTCCGGGCGTGGCCTCGCAGCGCGAGTTCCGCCGCTTCTACCCGCAGGGTGAGGCGATGGCGCACGTGCTGGGCTTCACCAACATCGACGACCGCGGCCAGGAAGGGCTGGAGCTGGCCTTCGACGAATGGCTGCGCGGCAAGGCCGGCGCCAAGCGGGTGATCCGCAACCGCAAGGGCGACACCGTCGAGAGCGACCTGCTGCGCGCCGCCGAGCCGGGCAAGGACCTCACCCTCAGCATCGACCGCCGCATCCAGTTCCTGGCCTTCAAGGAGCTGCGCAACGCGCTGATCGCCAACAAGGCCGCCGGCGGCTCGATGGTGATCATGGACGTGGCTACCGGCGAAGTGCTGGCCATGGTCAACCTGCCCACCTACAACCCCAATTCGGTCGGCGGCGCCGCCCCGGACACCCGCCGCAACCGCGCGGTGACCGACCTGGTCGAGCCCGGCTCGACCATGAAGCCGTTGACCATCGCCTCGGCGCTGCAGTCCGGGGTGGTCACCAAGGACACCACGGTGGACACCAACCCGGGCTACATGGCCGTGGGCCGGTTCACCATCAAGGACGTGCCGCGCAACAACGGCGTGCTCAACGTCACCGGCGTGATCACCCGCAGCTCCAACATCGGCGCGGCCAAGATCGCGGCCAAGATGCCGGACCAGGTCTTCTACGACCACGTCCACAGCTTCGGGTATGGCGTGTCCCCGCACAGCGGTTTCCCCGGCGAATCGGCCGGCGTGCTGCCGCGGCCGGCGCGCTGGAGTGGCTCGTCCAAGACCACCATGTCCTACGGCTACGGCCTGAATGTCACCCCGCTGCAGATCGCCACGGCCTACTCGGCGCTGGGCAACGGCGGCAAGCTGATCGCGCCGACCTTCGTCAAGGGCCAGCGCAGCGAAGGCAAGCAGATCATCGACGAGAAGATCGCCAGGGAAGTGGTGGCGATGATGGAAACCGTGGTCACCCAGGGCGGCGCCAAGCAGGCGGCGGTGCTGGGCTACCACGTGGCCGGCAAGACCGGTACCGCGCGCAAGGCCGGCCCGGGCGGGTACGAGCGCGGCCATTACAACGCGCTGTTCGCCGGCGTGGTGCCCGCCACCAATCCGCGCTTTGCCACGGTCATCGTGATCAACGACCCGCAGGCCGGCAAGTACTACGGCGGCCTGGTGTCCGCGCCTGTGTTCCACAACGTGATGGAAGGCGCGCTGCGCCTGATGGACGTGCCGCCGGATGACATCGAGTCGTGGCTGGCCGCCCAGCAGTCCGGAAAGATGGGCCACGCCGCCTCGGTGCTGCCGATGCCGCCCCCGGAAACGGTGATCGCCCCGGATGCCGCCGCCGAATTCGATGCCGCGCTGCCCAGCGCGCACGCCCCGGTGCCGCCCGCGCAGGGAGGCACCCAGCAATGAGCCAGACGATGTTGCTTTCGCAGTTGATTCTCGACGTGGCGCTGGGCCATGACCCGTCCATCACCGGCCTGGTGCTGGACAGCCGGGCCGTGCGCCCGGGCAACGCCTTCGTGGCGATCGCCGGCTTCGGCGCGCATGGCCTGGGCTTCGTCGACCAGGCGCGCGCCAACGGCGCCGCGGCGATCCTGTTCGAGCCGCCGGCACCGATCGAACTGCCCGCACCGGCCGACGCCATCGCGGTCCCGGGCCTGCGCGCGCGCATGGGCGCGATGGCCGACCAGTTCCATGGCCAGCCGTCGCGTGCGCTGACGATGGTCGGCGTGACCGGTACCAACGGCAAGACCTCCACCGTGCAGCTGCTGGCGCAGGCCTGGCACCTGCTCGGCACCGCCAGTGGAAGTATCGGCACGTTGGGCGTGGGGCTTTATGGCCACGTGATCCCGACCGGCTTCACCACCCCGCTCGTGCTGCAGATGCATGAGGTGCTCGCGCAGCTGCGCGATGACGGCGCGCAGGCGGTGGCGATGGAAGTCAGCTCGCACGCGCTCGACCAGGGCCGCGTGGATGCCGTGCACTACGACGTGGCCGTGTTCACCAACCTCACCCGTGACCACCTCGACTACCACGGCGACATGGTCCAGTACGGCGCGGCCAAGGCCCGGCTGTTCCATCGCGAGGGCCTCAAGGCCGCCGTGGTGAACCTGGACGACAGCTTTGGAAGTGAACTGCTGCGCACCGTCGATGCCGGCGTCCAGCAGATCGGGCTGAGCTCGCGCGGCGCGCAGCAGGCCACGCTGCGCGCCGATTCGCTGAAGCTGGATGGCCGCGGCATCGCCTTCGACCTGGTGGTCGATGGCGCCCGCCATCCGGTGCAGTCGCCGCTGCTGGGCCGCTTCAACGTGGACAACCTGCTGGCCGTGGCCGGCGCATTGTTCGCACTCGGCCACCGCCCGGCGGCGATTGCCGCGCTGCTCTCGCAGCTGCAGCCGATCGCCGGGCGCATGAACCGCCTCGGTGGCGAGCGTGGCCTGCCGACCGTGGTGATCGACTACGCGCATACGCCCGACGCGCTGGAACAGGCGCTTGGCAGCCTGCACGACCACCTGGCCGGGCGCCTGGTGTGCGTGTTCGGCTGCGGCGGCGAGCGCGACACCGGCAAGCGCCCGCAGATGGCCGCCATCGCCGAGAAGCTTGCCGACGTCGTCATCGTCACCGACGACAACCCGCGCGGAGAAGATGGCGATGCGATCGTCGCCGACATCGTCGCCGGGCTGAGCTCGCCCGCCGCCGCCACCGTGCAGCGCGACCGGGCCACCGCGATCGCCACCGCGATCGGCCTGGCCGGCGCCGGCGACATCGTGCTGATCGCCGGCAAGGGCCATGAGCCCTACCAGGAAGTGCACGGGGTGCAGCATGCCTTCGACGACACCGACGTGGCCGGCCGCGTGCTGGCATCGCGGCAGGGAGTGACGCAATGAAGCGCACCCCGCTGTCGCTGATCGCACATTGGGCCGGTGGCGAGATCCATGGCGATGACACCGCCATCGACGCCATCAGCAACGACACCCGCACCCTGGGCCCGGGCAGCCTGTACGTGGCGCTGCGCGGCGAACGCTTCGACGGCCATGACTTCGCCGCCGATGCGGTCGCGCGCGGTGCCTCGGCGATGCTGGTCGAGCGCCTGCTGGACGTGGCACTGCCGCAGATCGTGGTCGCCGACGGCGAGTACGCGCTGGGGCGCATCGCCCATGGCATGCAGCGTGACCGCGCCACCGAGGTCTTCGCGATCACCGGCAGCAACGGCAAGACCAGCGTCAAAAGCCTGCTGCTGGCGATCCTGGAACAGGTCGCGCGCGAGCAGCACAAGGTGGTCTACGCCAACCCGGGCAACCGCAACAACGAGATCGGCCTGCCGCTGGCCGTGCTCGATGCGCCGGAGGATGCCGACTTCGCCATCTACGAGATGGGGGCCGGCAAGCCGGGTGACATCGCCTACCTCACCGACATCGTGCGCCCGCGCTACGCGCTGGTGAACAACATCGCGCCGGCGCACCTGGAGCGGATGGGCAGCCTGCAGGGCGTGGCCACCACCAAGGGCGCGATCTACGCCGCGCTGCCGGCCGACGGCGTGGCCGTGATCAATGCCGACGACGCCTTCGGGATCTGGTTCGAGCAGCACATCGTCGGCCAGCCCCCGCGCAGCCGCGTGCTGCGCTACGGCCTGGACCACAGTGCCGACGTCTCGGCGCTGGCGATCCGCCCGACCGCCACCGGCAGCCAGTTCCTGTTGACCAGCCCGCACGGGCAGGTCGAGATCGCCCTGGCCTTGCCGGGGCGGCACAACATCAGCAATGCCCTGGCCGCTGCCTCGCTGGCGCTGGCCGCGGGCATCGGCCTGGACCAGATCGCACTGGGCCTGGCCCGTGCCGAACCCGTGCCGGGCCGGCAGATCGCGCACCAGCTGCGCAACGGCGCGGTGCTGATCGATGACAGCTACAACGCCAATCCCGGCTCGCTGGCCGCCGCGATCGACGCGTTGGCCGGCGGCAAGGCCGAGGGCTGGCTGGTGCTGGGCGACATGCGCGAGCTCGGCCCGGATGGCGAGGCGCTGCATGCCCAGGCCGGGCGCCGCGCGCGCGAAGCCGGCCTCAAGCGCCTGTACACGCTGGGCACGCTCAGTGCGGCCGCATCCACCGCCTTCGGCGAGGGCGGCCGGCACTTCCAGGACCACGACAGCCTGGCCGCGGCGCTGGCCGACGAACTGCATGCTGGCGTGCGCTGCCTGGTCAAGGGCTCGCGCGGCAGTGCCATGGACAAAATTGTGAAAGCGCTGCTGGCGCGAGGAGAGGAAAGCCCCAATGTTGCTTGAACTGGCCCGATGGTTGCAGCAGTTGGAGAGCCTGTTCGGGCTGTTCGGCTATCTGACTCTGCGCGGCATCCTGGCCGCGCTTACCGCGCTGTTCCTGTCGCTGTGGCTGGGCCCGGCGATGATCCGCAAGCTGGCGCAGTTCAAGGGTGGCCAGCCGATCCGCACCGACGGCCCGCAGACCCACTTCTCCAAGGCCGGCACGCCGACCATGGGCGGTTCGCTGATCCTGCTCACCATCACCCTGTCGGTGCTGCTGTGGGCCGACCTGCGCAACCGCTATGTGTGGGTGGTGCTGGCGGTGATGCTGTGCTTCGGCGCCATCGGCTGGTATGACGACTGGATCAAGATCGTGCGCCGCGACCCGAACGGGTTGAAGTCGCGCTGGAAGTACCTGCTGCAGTCGATCTTCGGCCTGGCCGCGGGCCTGTTCCTGTTCTACACCGCCGACGTGCCGGCCGCGCTGACGTTCTATATCCCGATGTTCAAGTCGGTGGCATTGCCGCTGGCCGGGATCAGCTTCGTGGCCATCGCCTACTTCTGGATCGTCGGCTTCTCCAACGCGGTCAACCTGACCGACGGCCTGGACGGCCTGGCGATCATGCCGACCGTGCTGGTGGCCTGCGCGCTGGGCGTGTTCGCCTACGCCTCGGGCAACGTGGTGTTCTCCAACTACCTGCAGATCCCGCAGATCCCGGGGGCCGGCGAGCTGGTCATCATCTGCGCGGCGATCGCCGGCGCGGGCCTGGGCTTCCTGTGGTTCAACACCTATCCGGCCATGGTCTTCATGGGCGACATCGGCGCGCTGGCGCTGGGCGCGGTGTTGGGCACCATCGCGGTGATCACCCGCCAGGAACTGGTGCTGGTGATCATGGGCGGCGTGTTCGTGATCGAAACGCTGTCGGTGATGATCCAGGTCGCCTCGTTCAAGCTGACCGGCAAGCGCGTGTTCCGGATGGCGCCGATCCACCACCACTTCGAACTGAAGGGCTGGCCCGAACCGCGCGTGATCGTGCGCTTCTGGATCATCTCGGTGGTGCTGGTGCTGATCGGCCTGGCCACGTTGAAGGTCCGCTGATGAACGACCTGTCGCGCCAGGCAACCCGCCTTGAAGCCATCGGAGGCCACTTCGACAAGTGGCTGCTGGGCGCGATCATCGCGCTCACCGGGCTGGGCGTGGTGATGGTCGCGTCGAGCTCGATCGCGCTGATGAGCAGCCCGTTCTATTACCTCAACCGCCACCTGATCTTCCTGGCGGTGGGCATCGCGCTGGCGATCATCGCCATGCGCACCGAGCTCAAGAGCATCGAACAGTACAACCAGGTGCTGCTGCTGGGCTGCTTCGCCCTGCTGGTGGTGGTGTTCGTGCCCGGCCTGGGCAGCAGCGTCAACGGCGCGCGTCGCTGGATCAACCTGGGCATCTCCAAGTTCCAGACCGTCGAAGCGGTCAAGGTGCTCTACATCGTGTGGCTGTCCAGCTACCTGGTGCGCTTCCGCGATGAGGTCAATGCCACCTGGCCGGCGATGCTCAAGCCACTCGGCGTGGCCGGCGCGCTGGTGGTGTTGCTGCTGCTGCAGCCGGACTTCGGCTCCTCCACCCTGCTGCTGGCGATCACCGCCGGCATGCTGGTGCTGGGCGGGGTGAACATGCCGCGCATGTCCATGCCGGTGGTGTTCGGGCTGGTGGCGATGAGCGCCCTGGCGATCATCGAACCGTACCGCATGCGCCGCATCACCTCCTTCCTCGACCCGTGGGCCGACCAGCAGGGCGACGGCTACCAGCTGTCCAACGCGCTGATGGCCGTCGGCCGCGGCGAATGGACCGGCGTGGGCCTGGGCAACTCGGTGCAGAAGCTCTACTACCTGCCCGAGGCGCACACCGACTTCATCTTCTCGGTCACCGCCGAGGAGCTGGGCTTCCTCGGTACCTGCCTGATCATTTCGCTGTACGCCCTGCTGGTCGGTCGCACCTTCTGGCTGGGCATGCGCTGCGTGGAGATGAAGCGCCACTTCTCCGGCTACATCGCCTTCGGCATCGGGCTGTGGATCAGCATGCAGAGCTTCGTCTCGATCGGGGTCAACCTCGGCATCCTGCCGACCAAGGGCCTGACCCTGCCGCTGATTTCCTCCGGTGGCTCCAGCGTGCTGATGACCTGCGTGGCGATGGGCCTGCTGCTGCGGGTGTCCTACGAACTGGATCGCGCCGAGCGCCGCCAGGCCGTGCGCATGGGCGCCGCCGAAGGCGACGAGCCGGTGGGCGGTGAACCGGGCAGGGCGCCGGGCGCATCCGCCGTGGCCGCTGCGATGCAGGACGCCGCGCATGACGCGGCACCGCGCGACAGTTCGCCACGCGGCACCAGCCGCATGCAGCAACGCATCGAACCGACGTTGGGGAGGATGGGATGAGCACCGTCTCCACCCCGTCCTCCGCGCGCCCGGTGCTGATCATGGCCGGCGGCACCGGTGGCCACATCTTCCCCGGCCTGGCCGTGGCCCGGGTGCTGCGCGAGCGCGGCATCCCGGTGACCTGGCTGGGCAGTGACGGTGGCATGGAAACGCGCCTGGTGCCGCAGCACGACATCCACATCGACACGCTGGCCATCAGCGGACTGCGCGGCAAGGGCAAGCTCGCCCTGCTGACCGCGCCGGGGCGCCTGCTGCGCGCGGTGCGCGCGGCCGGCTTCCTGATCCGCGACCGCCAGCCCCGCGCGGTGATCGCCTTCGGCGGGTTCGCCTCCGGCCCCGGCGGCCTGGCCGCGCGCCTGCACGGCCTGCCGCTGCTGGTGCACGAACAGAACCGCGCGCCCGGCCTGACCAATCGCATCCTGTCGCGCTTCGCACGGCGCGTGCTGACCGGCTTCCCGGGCAGCTTCGCCCAGCGCGAGGAAGCGGTGGGCAACCCGGTGCGTGCCGAGATCGCCGCGATCACCCCGCCCGAACTGCGCCTGGCCAACCGCCAGGGGCCGTTGCGGCTGCTGGTACTCGGTGGCAGCCAGGGCGCGCGCGCCTTGAACACCGCCGTGCCGCAGGCGCTGGCCGCACTGGGCGCCGGCAGCGCGTTCGACGTGCGCCACCAGAGCGGCGAAAAACTGCATGCCGAAGCGTTGAAGGCCTACCAGGATGCCGGCGTGACCGCGCGCGTGGATGCCTTCATCGCCGACATGGCCGAGGCGTTCGCCTGGGCCGACCTGGTGGTGTGCCGCTCCGGCGCCTCGACCCTGGCCGAGCTGTGCGCGGTCGGGATCGGCAGCGTGCTGGTGCCGTTCGCCGCCGCCGTCGACGACCACCAGACCCGCAACGCCGAGTACCTGGTCGAACGGGGCGCGGCGGTATTGCTGAAGCAGGATGAAACGCTGGCCACGCACCTGCAGGGCGTGCTGCGCGAATTGTCCGAAAATTCCGCCCGTCGCATGCAGATGGCCAACGCCGCGCGTGCCCTGGCCAAAGTCGATGCCGCCGAGCGCATCGCCGACATCATTCTCGAGGAATCCAAATGAAGACCGCTACGCGCCTGCCGCGAGGCCGCGCATGATCCGCCGCCTGCACGACACCAACGACCTGGTCCGCGCGTTCCCGCGCGTGCACTTCGTCGGCATCGGCGGCACCGGCATGAGCGGCATCGCCGAAGTGATGCTGACGCTGGGCTACGAAGTGTCCGGTTCGGACAACGCCGACAACGCCGCGACCCGTCGCCTGGCCAGCCTGGGTGCGCGCGTGATGCGCGGCCACTCGGCCGCCAACGTGCTGGGCACCGACTGCGTGGTGGTGTCCAGCGCGATCCGCGATGACAACCCCGAGCTGATGGAAGCGCGCAGCCAGCGCATCCCGATCATGCCGCGCGCGGCCATGCTGGCCGAGCTGATGCGCTTCCGCCGCGGTATCGCGGTAGCCGGCACGCATGGCAAGACCACCACCACCAGCCTGACGGCGGCGGTACTGAGCGAAGGCGGGCTGGACCCGACCTTCGTGATCGGTGGCCAGCTGCTGGCCGCCGGTGCCAACGCCAAGCTCGGCGGGGGCCAGTGGCTGGTGGCCGAGGCCGACGAGAGCGATGGCAGCTTCCTGCGCCTGAACCCGCTGGTGTCGGTGATCACCAACATCGATTCGGACCACCTGGAAAACTACGGCAACGATTTCGCCCGGGTCCAGGCCGCCTTCGCCGAATTCCTGCAGCGCCTGCCGTTCTACGGCCTGGCCGTGCTGTGCATCGATGACCCGGAAGTGGCCGCGCTGGCCGCGCAGACCCCGCGCCACGTCATGAGCTACGGCATGAGCAGCACGGCCGACGTGCGTGCCGAGGACGTGGTCCAGGACGGTCCGCGCATGCGCTTCACCCTGCGCCTGCCCGAAGGCAGCAGCCATCCGGTGACGCTGGCGCTGCCGGGCGCGCACAACGTCCTCAATGCCCTGGCCGCCGCCGCGGTGGGCTGGCAGCTGGGCGTGGCGCCCGAGGCGATCGCCCGCGCGCTGGAGAGCTTTGCCGGCATCGGCCGCCGCTTCAACGACCTGGGCATCGTCACCACCGCCACCGGCGCCAAGGTGCGGGTGATCGACGACTACGGCCACCACCCGCGCGAGCTGGCGGCGGTGTTCGCCGCGGCGCGTGGCGGTTGGCCCGAACAGCGCCTGGTGGTGGCGTTCCAGCCGCACCGCTACAGCCGCACCCGCGACCAGTTCGACGCGTTCGCCGCGGTGCTGTCCGAGGTGGACGCGCTGGTGCTGAGCGAGGTCTATCCGGCCGGCGAAGCGCCGATCCCCGGCGCCGATTCGCGCTCGCTGGCGCGCGCCATCCGCGCCCGCGGCCGCAGCGAACCGGTGGTGGTCGGCCAGACCGCCGAGCTGTCGCACGTCCTGCCCGACGTCCTGCAGGACGGCGACCTGCTGCTGATGATGGGCGCCGGCGACATCGGCCACATCGCACAGTTGATCGCCACCGAAGGCTTCACGGAGACCCCGGCGGCATGAACCCGATCTTCTTCCCCTCGCTGCGCATCACCGACCCGGCCCGCTTCGGCCGCGTCGCGGTGTTGCTGGGCGGCACCTCCAGCGAACGCGACGTCTCGCTGGATTCCGGTCGCAACGTGATCGAGGCGCTGCGTGCGCGCGGCGTCGACGCGGTGGCCGTGGACGGCATCCCGGCGCTGGCACGGGCCCTGGTCGAACAGCGTTTCGACCGCGTCTTCAACATCCTGCATGGCCACAACGGCGGCGGCGAAGACGGCATCGTGCAGGGCCTGATGCAGGCCTTCGGCGTGCCGTACACCGGTTCGGACGTGCTCGGCTCGGCGCTGAGCATGGACAAGATCCGCACCAAGCAGGTCTGGCTGTCGCTGGGCCTGCCGACGCCGCGTTACGTCAAGCTGGTGGAAGGCGTGGACGTGCACGCGGCCGCCGCCGAGCTCGGCTTGCCGGTGGTGGTGAAGCCGGCCAACGAAGGCTCCAGCGTGGGCATCAGCCGGGTCGTCGACGACGCCGGCCTGGATGACGCGGTGGCGCTGGCCACGCGCTACGACGGCCAGCTGCTGATGGAGCAGATGGTGGTCGGCGACGAACTCACCGTGGCCATCCTCGGCGACCAGGCGCTGCCGTCGATCCGCATCGTGCCCAAGGGCCAGTGGTACGACTACAACGCCAAGTACATCGCCGAAGACACCCAGTACCTGTGCCCGGGCCTGGACGGCGAGGACGAGCAGGAGATCCGCCGCATCGCGCTGGCCGCCTTCCAGGCCGCCGGCTGCCGTGGCTGGGGCCGGGTGGACGTGATGCGCGACCGCGCCAGCGGCCGCTTCTACCTGCTGGAAGTGAACACCGCACCCGGCATGACCAGCCACTCGCTGGTGCCCAAGGCCGCCGCACAGGCCGGCATCGGGTTCGAGGAGCTGGTCTGGCGCGTGCTGGAGCAGGCCTTGCCGGCCAACCTGCAGGACGGCACCGAGCGGGAGCGCGCCCACGCATGAACGCGGTGCTGCGCATCTTCGTCTGGTTGCTGGCCCTGTCGGTGGTGGCGCTGCCCGTGGTGGCGGTGCTCAACGGCTGGGTCGGTGCCGAGCGCTGGCCGTTGGCCAAGCTGCGCGTGCACGCCGAATTCAAGCGGGTGCCGGCCGAACAGCTGCAGCAGGTGGTGCTGCCGTTCGCCAAGGCCGGCTTCTTCGCGGTCAAGCTGCAGGACGCCCAGGACGCCATCGAAAAGCTGCCGTGGGTGGAAAGCGCGCAGGTGCGCAAGCAGTGGCCGGACGTGCTGGAAATCACCCTGGTCGAACACAAGCCGTTCGCGCGCTGGGGCAACGACCGCCTGCTGTCCGAGCAGGGCAAGCTGTTTGCCACGCCCAAGAAGCTGCAGGACCTGGCGTTGCCCGACCTGGATGGGCCGGACAGCCAGACCGAGGAAGTGGTGGCGCTCTACAACGATGCACGCGCGCTGTTCGCGCCGGCCGGCGTGGACGTCAAGCGGGTCAGCATGGATGCGCGTGGCAGCTGGTCGCTGCTGCTGAGCAACGGCACCGAAGTGGTCGTGGGCCGCGACGACGCGCGTTCGCGCCTGCAGCGTTTCGTGCGCGTGCTGCCGCAGCTGACCAACCAGCAGGCGCCGATCGAACGCGCCGACCTCCGTTATACCAATGGCTTCACGCTGAGCTGGGGTACCCCGGCCGCTACCGCGCCCAAACCGGCGCAGGACAGGACATGAATCGCAAGGGTGACAAATCACTGATCGTCGGACTGGATATCGGCACCTCCAAGGTGGTGGCGCTGGTCGGTGAGTATTCGCCGGGCAATCCGATCGAGGTCATCGGCATCGGCTCGCACGAATCGCGCGGGCTCAAGCGCGGCGTGGTGGTGGACATCGAGTCGACCGTACAGTCGATCCAGCGCGCGGTCGAAGAGGCCGAGCTGATGGCCGGCTGCGAGATCCGCTCGGTGTACGCCTCCATCTCGGGCAACCACGTGCAGTGCCGGAACTCGCCGGGGATCGTGCCGATCCGCGAAGGCGAAGTGACCTGGGGCGACCTGGACCGGGTGCTGGACGCGGCCAAGGCCGTGGCGATCCCGGCCGACCAGAAGATCCTGCATGCGATCCCGCGCGAGTACGTGCTGGACGATTCGCAGGAAGGCATCCGCAACCCGGTCGGCATGACCGGCGTGCGCCTGGAGGTGCATGCGCACCTGGTGGTGTGCGCGCAATCGGCCGCGGCCAACATCAGCAAGTGCGTGCAGCGCTGCGGCCTGCAGGTGGATGACCTGGTGCTGTCCTCGCTGGCTTCCAGCAAGGCCGTGCTCACCGCCGACGAGCGCGAGCTGGGCGTGGTGCTGGTGGACATGGGCGCGGGCACGACCGACCTGGCCGTGTTCGTGCAGGGCGCGATCTGCCACACCGCGTCGTTGCCGATCGCCGGCGACCACGTCACCAACGACATCGCGCACATGCTGCGCACCCCGACCCCGGAAGCGGAGCAGATCAAGGTGCGCTATGCCTGCGCACTGGCGCAGCTGGCCACGGCCGAGGAAAGCATCCAGGTGCCCAGCGTCGGCGATCGCCCGCCGCGCCGGATGCCGCGCCACGCACTCGCCCAGGCGGTGCAGGGCCGTTACGAAGAGATCTTCGAGATGGTGCAGGCCGAACTGCGCCGCTCCGGCTTCGAGGAACTGGTGCGCGCCGGCATGGTGCTCACCGGCGGTGCCTCGAAGATGGAAGGCGTGGTCGAACTGGCCGAGGAAATGCTGCAGATGCCGGTGCGCGTGGGCATTCCGCAGCACGTGACCGGGCTGGGCGAAGTGGTGGGCAACCCGGTGCACGCCACCGGCGTGGGCCTGCTGCTGATGGGCAGCCAGATCGAACACCCGCGCCGTCCGTCGCTGCCCACCGGGCGCGCGGGCAGCATGTTCAAGAAACTCAAGACCTGGTTCCGCGGCGAATTCTGAGCGCGGTCCTGACACGCAGTACACATGCAACACGCGATAAGCAGTTCCCGAAAATCCACGTAGTCCATGCAATACCCGCAATACCACGCAGTGCGATGTAGATAAAACAACGAGCAACACCACGGCCCCCCGGCCGTTTCTTGAAACAGGCAACACGGCCCGAACCGGTGCGATCCGGCCAGGGCAACACCAACTACAACTCGCCGGCACGACGGTGGGGGAGGACAGGAGAAGGAATCTCCAACGCCCCCGTCCCGCGTAAACGGCATCAAGAGGACACGGACATGGCGCATTTCGAACTGATTGAAAAGATGGCACCCAATGCGGTGATCAAGGTGATTGGCGTGGGCGGCGGCGGCGGCAACGCCGTGGCGCACATGGTCAGCACCAGCGTGGACGGCGTGGAATTCATCACCGCCAACACCGACTCGCAGGCCATCAAGAATTGCGGTGCCAAGCTGCAGCTGCAGCTGGGTACCAACGTCACCAAGGGCCTGGGTGCAGGCGCCAACCCGGAAGTCGGCCGCCAGGCCGCGCTGGAAGACCGCGAGCGCATCATGGATGCCCTGCAGGGTGCGGACATGGTGTTCATCACCGCCGGCATGGGCGGTGGCACCGGCACCGGCGCAGCCCCGGTGGTTGCCCAGCTGGCCAAGGAGATGGGCATCCTGACCGTCGCCGTGGTCACCAAGCCGTTCCCGTTCGAAGGCCGTCGCCGCATGCAGGTCGCGCTGAAGGGCATCGAGGAACTGAGCCAGCACTGCGATTCGCTGATCACCATCCCGAACGAAAAGCTGATCACCGTGCTGGGCCGCAACGCGACCATGATCCAGGCCTTCCGTGCCGCCAACGACGTCCTCCAGGGCGCCGTGCAGGGCATCGCCGACCTGATCGTGCGTCCGGGCCTGATCAACGTCGACTTTGCCGACGTGCGCACCGTCATGTCCGAAATGGGCCTGGCGATGATGGGTACCGGCACCGCGCGTGGCGACGACCGCGCCCAGGCCGCCGCCGAAGCCGCCATCCAGAACCCGCTGCTGGACGATGTGAACCTGGCCGGTGCCAACGGCATCCTGGTCAACATCACCGCCGGCGCCGACTTCACCATGGCCGAGTTCGACGAGATCGGCCGCACCATCGATGGCTTCGCCTCCGAAGACGCCACCGTGGTGGTGGGTACCGTGCTGGATCCGGACATGCAGGACGAAGTCCGCGTGACCGTGGTCGCCACCGGCCTGAACCGTGCCGTGGCCGCCAAGACCCAGCGTCCGGGCGAGCGTGCACCGATCAAGCTGGTCCGCAACGCCACCACCGGCCAGCCGGAGTTCGGCGAGTTCGACACCGGCGGCGATGCCGTGTCCAAGGCCGTGGGTGGCATGGGCATGGGCCTGCGTCGTCCGAGCGCGGACGCGCCGTCCGCGTCGACCCCGTCGTCTTCGGCGCCGGCCGCCGCCGAGCTGCCCAACGACTACCTGGACATCCCGGCGTTCCTGCGCCGCCAGGCGGACTGAGGAATGCGTGCCGGGGTCTTGTCCTCCCCGGTAGGCGCCTCCATGTCCCTTGCTGCCGGGCCCGGAGTGGCCCGGCAGTCTGCCGCCCGTGTTCTGGTTCAGAAAGGGGTGGTGGTAGTGCGTGTTATTCTTGTTTGTCTCAGCCGCGCTGACCGCGCGCATTCCCGGTCCTGCCCCCCATGATCCCGCAACGCACCCTCAAGAACACGATCCGCGCCACCGGCGTTGGCCTGCACAGCGGCGACAAGGTCTACATGACCCTGCGCCCGGCCCCGGTCAATCATGGCATCGTGTTCCGGCGGGTCGACCTGGATCCTGTGGTGGAAGTGCCCGCGCGTGCGGACCTGGTCACCGAAGTCACCCTGTGCACCGGGCTGACCTACCACGAGGCCAAGATCCAGACCGTCGAGCACCTGATGTCGGCGCTGGCCGGGCTGGGCGTGGACAACATCATCGTGGAGCTGTCCTCGGCCGAACTGCCGATCATGGACGGGTCCTCCGGTCCGTTCGTGTTCCTGCTGCAGTCGGCAGGCATCGCCGAACAGGACGCCCCCAAGCGTTTCATCCGCATCCTCAAGACGGTGGAAGTCACCGAAGGCGACAAGGTCGCCCGCTTCGAGCCCTACGAGGGCTACAAGCTCGGTTTCACCATCCAGTTCGATCACCCGATGATCCCGGCCAAGCAGTCCCGCGCCGAGATCGAGTTCTCCACGGCCGCCTACACCAAGGAAATCTCCCGCGCGCGCACCTTCGGTTTCATGCGCGACCTGGAGTACATGCGCGAGCGCAACCTGGGCCTGGGCGGTTCGATGGACAACGCCATCGTGCTCGACGAGTTCCGCGTGCTCAACGACGACGGCCTGCGTTATGCCGACGAGTTCGTGCGCCACAAGATCCTCGACGCGATCGGCGACCTGTACCTGGCCGGCGGCCAGGTGCTGGGGGCCTATGAAGGCTTCAAGTCCGGCCATGCGCTCAACAACAAGCTGGTGCGGGCCCTGATGGCCGATGCCAGCGCGTGGGAGTGGGTGAGTTACGACGCGGCCGCCGCCACGGCCCCGGTCGCCTACGGGGCGCCCGCCTACGCGTGACCCGCCCCGCGAGGCTGGCGCAAGTCATTGAATTGATTGAAAACCAAACGGCGCCCAAGGCGCCGTTCTGCGTTCCTGGGGCCAACCCGGGGTGACGTTGACGTCAATGAACCGTCTACGGACGCAGGTCACGGAATTGTGAACCTGATCGAGGTTATTGCTGAATTTAACGAGTTTTTAATAAAAGACTAACGACTGCGCGACGATCGACGGCTACGATGCTGGCCGGTTCCCAGACAAATTCACGTACTCGTGACGCGTCCGGGAAGGGGCCGGATGCCCCGATGCCTTCAGGACCTGGGTAGATCCATGTCCTTCAGGCAAGCCAACGCGTCGCGTAGCCCTTTGTGCGTGGCGGCTGAAACTGCGTGGGGGCCATTCCTGTTATCGATCGCTGGGGAGCGTGGAGGAGGGGCAGACGCGGTTTTGACGGTCACCTTGGTGACCTTCAGCCCGATGGACCGGGCCGCGTCGATCAACTGTGCCTCGGCAAGCCGCAATCTGGCGTGCCACACGGGGGAATCGACGAGAAAAACGAGGTGCTCGCCGTTTACATTCGCCAGCCGGCAACGGGTGGCCAGTGCAGGCGGCAAATGGGGGCGCAATTGACGGTCAAGCGCGTCGAGCCACAGGGCACGACGCAGCGGGTTACCGGCTTTGTCCGCCATGACCACATCCAGCGCCGGCTTCGGCGCTGACGGGGTACGGGCACTGGATTTCGGCTCAGACATGAAAACTCACTGATGGCATTCAAAAAGATCGTAATCAAAACGCGTGAAGGAAAGGCCAAGACGCCCCTGGCGCGTTTGCGTTTCTACTTCGAGGATTCACCCCGTGCCCTGCTGGGCAGTGTGCTGGGGGTAGGCTGCCTGATCGGCTTCGGTGCCGGTATCGGTGGCAGCATGTTCAATGATTCGCGGCTCCACGCCAAGGTCGCCCAGCAGGAACGCGAGCTGGCCCAGGCCCAGAAGGACGCCCAGACCCAGGTCAACGCGCTGGCAGCGCGGATGGGTGAACTGCAGGCCCAGGCCACCCGTCTCAACGCCCTCGGCGAACGGCTGACCCAGATGGGCAAGCTGGAAGATGGCGAATTCGACTTCAACGAGACCCCCGGCCTGGGTGAAGGCGAGCCCGGCCCGACCCAGGACATCCCGGTCAGCGCGGTCAACGCCGACTTACAGGTGCTGGAGCAGCGCTTCGCTGCTTCAGGCCGCCAGTTGTCGGTGATGGAATCGCTGATGTTCGACCACCAGCTCGAGCAGAATGCCGTGCCGGGGCGCATGCCGATCCGCAACACCTACATCACCTCCAACTTCGGCACCCGCAGCGATCCGTTCGGTCGCGGTGCGGCCACCCACAAGGGCATGGACTTCCACGCCAAGGTCGGTGACCCGGTGATGTCGGTGGCCGACGGCGTGGTCAGCTTCGCCGGCGTGAAGGGCGGTTACGGCAACGTGGTCGACGTGGACCACGGCAACGGCTACGTGACCCGCTATGCGCACAATTCCCGGCTGGTGGTGAAGCCGGGCGACCTGGTCCGGGCCGGTCAGGAAGTGGCCAAGGCCGGTTCCACGGGCCGTTCCACCGGTGCCCACGTGCACTTCGAGGTCTGGGAGCGGGGCCAGGTGGTCAACCCGCGCAAGTTCCTCGGTGACGGCGGCAATACCCCGGTCGGGCGCGTTTCGCGCGGCTGATCGCGGATTTCGCTTCGGAAGGGGGTGCTTGAAACGCCAGGCCCCCGACCCAAGCTACAATGGGTGTTGCCATAGACAGGGCGCAGTGCGCCCTGTTTCGTTTGCGGCGGACGATTCCCCCGGGGGAGCGTCGCCGTTGGGGCGTCTCATTCCAACCGGTTCCTTCAATGATCAACAGCCTGCTTACCCGCGTCTTCGGCAGTCGTAATGAACGACAGCTGCGCCAGCTCAACCGCATCGTCGCCAAGGTCAATGCGTTGGAGCCGGAAATCGAAAAGCTCTCCGACGAGCAGCTCAAGGCCAAGACCCCGGAGTTCAAGCAGCGCATCGCTGACGGTGAAGCCCTGGACAAGGTGCTCCCGGAAGCGTTCGCGGTCTGCCGCGAGGCCAGCCGCCGCGTGCTCGGCATGCGCCACTACGACGTCCAGCTGATCGGCGGCATGGTCCTGCACCTGGGCAAGATCGCCGAAATGCGCACCGGTGAAGGCAAGACCCTGGTCGCCACGCTGCCGGTGTACCTGAACGCGCTGGAAGGCAAGGGCGTCCACGTGGTCACCGTGAACGACTACCTGGCCCGCCGCGACTCGGCGCAGATGGGCAAGCTGTACAACTGGCTGGGCCTGAGCGTGGGCGTGGTCTACCCGGGCATGCCGCACGGCGACAAGCGCGAGGCCTATGCCAGCGACATCACCTACGGCACCAACAACGAATTCGGCTTCGACTACCTGCGCGACAACATGGCGCTGTCGCGTGCCGACCGCTACCAGCGCGGCCTGCACTACGCCATCGTCGATGAAGTCGACTCGATCCTGATCGATGAAGCGCGTACCCCGCTGATCATCTCCGGCCCGGCCGATGATTCCCCCGAGCTGTACATCCGCGTCAACCGCGTCGTCCCGCACCTGATCAAGCAGGAGGCCGAGGAAGGCGAGGGCGATTTCTGGGTGGACGAGAAGGGCAAGCAGGTGCACCTGTCCGAAGCGGGCATGGAGCATGCCGAGGCGCTGCTGGTGGAAGCGGGCATCCTCAATGCCGAGACCGAAGGCCTGTACGCGGCGCAGAACCTGACCGTGGTGCACCACCTCAATGCCGCCCTGCGCGCGCATGCCATCTACCAGCGCGACGTGGATTACATCGTGCGCGATGGCGAAGTGGTGATCGTCGATGAGTTCACCGGGCGTACCCTGGCCGGCCGTCGCTGGTCCGATGGCCTGCACCAGGCGGTGGAAGCGAAGGAAGGCGTGCCGGTCCAGCGCGAGAACCAGACGCTGGCCAGCATCACCTTCCAGAACCTGTTCCGCATGTACAAGAAGCTGTCCGGCATGACCGGTACGGCCGATACCGAAGCTTACGAATTCCAGAGCATCTACAACCTGGAAGTGGTGGTGATCCCGACCAACCGCCCGACCATCCGCAAGGACGGTTCGGACCAGGTGTTCCTCAACCGCAACGGCAAGTTCAACGCGGTGCTGGCCGACATCCAGGCCTGCAACGAGCGCGGCCAGCCGGTGCTGGTGGGTACCACCTCGATCGAAACCTCGGAGATGCTGTCCGAGCACCTGAACAAGTCCGGCGTGCGCCACGAGGTGCTCAACGCCAAGCAGCACGACCGCGAAGCGACCATCATCGCCAACGCCGGCATGCCCGGCGCGGTGACCATCGCCACCAACATGGCCGGTCGCGGTACCGACATCGTGCTGGGCGGTTCGCTGGAAGCGCAGCTGCACGAACTGGGCGAAGGCGCCACTGACGAGCAGCGCGCGCAGGCCAAGGCCGAGTGGCAGAAGCGCCATGACGCGGTCAAGGCCGCCGGCGGCCTGCACATCGTGGGCACCGAGCGCCACGAGTCGCGCCGCATCGACAACCAGCTGCGTGGCCGTTCCGGCCGCCAGGGCGATCCGGGTTCGTCCCGCTTCTACCTGTCGCTGGAAGACAACCTGATGCGCATCTTCGCCTCGGACTGGGTCCAGAAGGCGATGCGCATGATGGGCATGAAGGAAGACGACGTCATCGAGGACCGCCTGGTCAGCCGCCAGATCGAGAAGGCGCAGCGCAAGGTGGAAGCGCACAACTTCGACATCCGCAAGAACCTGCTCGACTTCGACGACGTCAACAACGACCAGCGCAAGGTGATCTACGCCCAGCGCGATGAGCTGCTGGACGCCGAGTCGGTCAAGGACAACGTGGACGGCATCCGCGGCGATGTGATCTTCGACATCGTGGCGCGTTTCGTGCCGCCGAACTCGATCGACGAACAGTGGGACCTGGAGGGCCTGGAAGCCACCCTGGCCGCCGACTTCGGCGTGCAGATGGACCTCACCGGCCTGGTCAAGCTGCACGAGGAACTGGACGCTGAGGCGATTGCCGCCAAGGTCCAGGCGCGCATCGACGAGCACTTCGCCGAGAAGGAAAACGGCGTGGGCGAGGAGACCATGCGCGCGCTGGAGAAGCACGTCATGCTGACCGTGCTGGACCAGAGCTGGAAAGAGCACCTGGCACGCATGGACTACCTGCGCCAGGGCATCTACCTGCGCGGTTACGCGCAGAAGCAGCCGAAGCAGGAATACAAGAAGGAAGCGTTCGAGCTGTTCTCGGAAATGCTGGAGAACGTGAAGCGCGAAGTGGTCACCCTGCTGGCGCGCGTGCGCATCCGCAGCGAAGAGGAAGTGGCGGCACTGGAAGCAGCCGAGCGCCAGCAGGTCGAAGCGCGCCTGCTGCAGTCGCAGTTCCAGCACCAGGACGCCGGCGGCTACAGCGCCGACGAAGAGGCGGCGGCCGTGCTTTCGGCGCAGAACGGGGTGGCCCAGGTGCGCCTGGATGAGCCCAAGGTGGGCCGCAACGACCCGTGCCCCTGCGGCAGCGGCAAGAAGTACAAGCACTGCCACGGGCAGCTCACCTGACCCGGACAGCGTAGATCCACGCCCTGCGTGGAGCCCCTCGGGGCACGCAGAAAACCCCGCCGCGTGCGGGGTTTTTTGTTGTCGGCCGTGCGTGGCCCGGTGCGCGTCGCCGCGGGTGCCGGCGCCCGGCCCATTGCGCCGGCAAGGCGGTTTTCGGCATGCTCCCCCCATGCCTTCCCCCAAACGATCGATCCACGTCGTGGCCGGCGTCATCACCGACGCCCGCGGCCGCATCCTGCTCAACCGCCGCACCGAAGACCGCGACATGGGCGGCCTCTGGGAGTTTCCCGGCGGCAAGCGCGAGCCCGGCGAAAGCTCCGAACAGGCGTTGGTACGCGAGCTGCGCGAGGAGTTGGGGATCGAGGCGGAGGTCGGCGCGTGGATCATGGACGTGCCGCAGATGTACCCGGACAAGCGCCTGCGCCTTGAAGTGCGGCGGATCAGCAGCTGGAAGGGCAGCCCGCGCGGCCGTGAAGGACAGGCCATCACCTGGGTCACCCCGGACAAGCTCTCCCGCTATTCGATGCCGCCGGCCGATGTGCCGGTGGTGGCGGCGTTGCGCCAGCCCGACCGCTACCTGATCACCCCCGAACCCGAGGCCGACCACGCCCAGGCCCACCACGACTGGCACCAGCGCCTGGCGCAGGCGTTGGCCGCCGGGGTCAACCGGATCCAGTTGCGCACCCCGGCCAGCCCGGCCCGGGTGGCCCTGGCCGAGCAGGCCATCGGCGCCCATCGCGGTGCCGTGCAGTGGCTGCTCAACCGCGACATCGCGTTGGCCCGCCGGCTCGGCGTGGGCGTGCACCTGGGCGCGGAACAAGTGCTGCAACTGGACGCACGGCCCTTGCCGGCCGGGCAGCTGGTGGCTGCCTCCTGCCACGACCTGGCGCAGCTGCAGGCCGCCCAGCGGCTGGGCTGCGACTTCGCCGTGCTTGGCCCGGTCCAGGCCACCGCCAGCCATCCGGGTGCCACCGCGCTGGGCTGGGAGGCGTTCGAGCAGCTGCGCGAGCAGGTCTCGCTGCCGTTGTATGCGTTGGGCGGGCTGCATCCGGACGATATCGGGAAGGCGCGCCAGCACGGCGCGCAGGGCATCGCCGCGATCCGCGCACTGTGGCCGGCCTGAGCGGCCACGCAGCGCCGCCCGCTGGCCGGCATCCGCAGCCCATCGCCGCTACAAGGTGATCCAGAAACACCCGTACTGGCGACGCAGCCCGAACACCGTGCGCGCCGGCGTGGCCGTGTTGCCCAGGGTCTGCTCCAGGCGCAGCCCCACCGGGCGTGGCCGGCGCGGCGCGACATCGGCCAGCGGCTGCGCATCGCCGCCCGGCAGCGGTGCACTGGCAGGCCCGTCCGTCAGCGCCGCCTCGCTTTGCGGGTACACCGGCGCGATGTCCACCAGTGGCCGCTGCACCACCGCTTCCAGCCGGCCGATGATCTGGTTGGCGGTGGCGTTGGAGACGTTGTTCCACAGATAGATGGAGGACAGCCGGTTGACGTCCTGCTGGCTCACCGCATCGCGGATCTGCCCGGTCAACTCGCTGAGCCGACGCGCGCAGCCGGCGCGGTAGATGCCGGTGTTGCCCACGGTGGGCGTGCGGGCCGGCATGCGTGCGGTGGCGCCCAGTGCGTCGCAGCTACGGTCGGTGAATACGGTCTGGCCCTGGGCGTTGGTGCAGCGGTTCACGCGCTGCGCCTGCGCCGATGCCGGAGCGGGCAGGCACGACGCGCACAGCAGGAGCAGGACGAGCGATTTCATCGCAGCAGAGTAACGATGCGCACGTTATCTGCAAGCGATGTGGCCGCGCTCAGCCGCTTAGCAGTTTCAGCACCTGGGTGGTCGGCTTGGCCAGGTTGAGGGTGTAGAAGTGCAGCCCCGGCGCGCCGCCAGCGACCAGCCGTTCGCACAGCCCGGCCACCACCTCCGCCCCGAACGCACGCACCGATTCGGCATCGTCGCCGTAGGCCTGCATCTTGCGGCCGATCCAGCGCGGGATCTCCGCCCCGCACTGCTCGGAGAAGCGGCGCAGCTGGCTGAAGTTGGAGATCGGCATGATCCCCGGCACGATCGGCACGCCCACCCCCAGCTTGCGCACCGCATCGACGAAGTGGAAGTACGCATCGGCATTGAAGAAATACTGGGTGATCGCCGCATCGGCACCGGCATCGATCTTGGTCTTGAAGTGCTTCAGGTCCAGCAGGGCATCGTCGGCCTGCGGATGGGTCTCGGGGTAGGCGCCCACTTCGATGCGGAACGCGTCGCCGTGTTCGGCGCGGATGAAGCTGATCAGGTCCGAGGCATAGCGCAGGTCGCCGGGGTGGCCCATGCCCGAGGGCAGGTCGCCGCGCAACGCGACGATCCGGCGGCAGCCGATGGCGCGGTACAGCTTGAGCAGCTCGCGGATCTCCTCGCGGCTGCCGCCCACGCAGGACAGGTGCGGGGCGGCGTCGAAGCCATGGTGCTGCTTGAGGTGGCGCACGGTCTCGGAGGTGTAGCTCAGGGTCGAGCCACCGGCCCCGAACGTACAGGAGACATACTCCGGCGCAAAGGCCTTGAGCTTGCTCGCGGTACGATCAAGCTGCGCGCGCTGCTCGTCGGTCTTGGGCGGGTAGAACTCGAAGCTGATGGCGGTCATGGGCGGCGGGAAACGTCGGCGGGTGTGGATCAATCATATCTTTTCATCGCGATGAATGTGAAGTGCGTGAGGCCGGCTGCGGCTGACCGGACAGAACCTGCCGCCGATAAATGCGCTGGCCGACGGCGTCGCGTTCCCGTAGCCGCCGCCCCACGCAGGGCAGGCGATTGCAGGGGCGCCGGCTCGCCGAGACCGCAAGGCTCGTCCGCCTCCCGCGACCGCTCACCGCCTTCTGCGTCCGCTGCTCATCTAATTGCCCGCACCGCCTCGGCGCGCGTCACGCTCCACGCTCATCCAGCAGGAGCCTGCCATGTCGACCGCCCGTCCCCGCCGCATCTACGCCATCGCCCCGTTTGCTGCGCTTGCGCTGACCGCATGGGCCACCTTGGCCAGCCCCGCCCATGCGGCCATCGAGCCGTTCCAGGACCTGCAGGTCGAGGTCATCGGCAGCGGCCGGCCGGTGCTGATGATCCCCGGCCTCAACAGCGGTGCCGAGGTGTGGCGTGAGACCTGCGCCGCGCTGCAGCCGCAGGTGCAATGCCATCTGATCCAGCTGCCGGGCTTCGCCGGCGCGCCTGCCACGGCCAGCGATGATTTCCTGGGCGCCATGCGTGACCGCCTGCTGGCCTACAGCGCGGACCGCAGGCTCGATCATCCGGCCGTGATCGGCCACAGCCTCGGCGGCGTGCTGGCGCTGCAGATGGCGATCGCGGCACCCCGGCACATCGGCCCCCTGGTGATCGTCGATGCCTTGCCGTACCTGGGAGCCGCGCAGAATCCGGCGGCGACGCCGGCCACGCTCGAACCGATGGCCGAGCAGGTGCGGGCCGGCATGCTTGCCGTGGACGCCACCCGATACGCGGCGCAGACCGATGCCGCGGTCGCCAACATGGCGCATGCCCCCGCGCATGTGGCGACCTTGAAGCAGTGGGGGCGCGACAGCGATCGCGGCGCCACCGCCAGCGCGGTGTATTCGATGACGATGACCGACCTGCGCCAGCCGATCGCCGGCATCAGGGTGCCGGTGCTGGTGCTGGGCGCGTGGGCGGCCTACCAGCCGTTCGGTGCGACCGAAGCCAGCACGCGCCAGGTCTTCGAGGCCCAGTACGCCGCGTTGCCCGACGTACGGATCGAGATGAGCCGCGCTGGCTACCACTTCCTGATGTGGGATGATCCGCGCTGGCTGCAGGCGCAGATCCGGGACTTTCTCGACCTGCCCGTGGCGCACTGATCGACAGCGGCGTGGAGACGATGAACACGAGGCAGGCAGCACGCAATTCGGGTTTCTGGTGGGCGAACGCGGGCCTGTGGGCTGGCTACCTGGGCGTGAGCATCGGCATGGGCATCGCCTACCGTGGCCCTTGGTCCGGCGGGACCCTGATCTATGTGATGGTCGCGCTTGGCCTGTTCGCCGGCAGTGCACTGATACGCCACTGGGCGCTTGGCCATGCGTGGCTGCAACGCGATCTGCTGGGGCTGACGTGGCGGATGGCGCTGGCCGTGGTGGGTGTCGCGGCCGCCATCCAGCTCCTCACCGCCGCCGTGCTGCTCCCCGCGCTTGCATGGGACTGGGTGGCGCTGCCGGGACAGCGCGCCTATTACCGGCCGGTCGATACGTTCAACTACTGGCTCAGCACTGCCATCGTGTTGAGCGTGTGGTGCGCACTGTGGACCGGCCGCCGCGCGCTGCATCGGGCCCGCAACAGCGAAATGGCGCACCTGCGCGCCGAAGCGCAGCGGGCGACGCTGGAGCACCAGGCGCTACGTGCGCGGCTCAATCCCCACTTCGTGTTCAACGCGCTCAACAACCTGCGCGCGCTGATCAATGAAGACCCGGCGCGTGCACGCGAGATGGTCACTCATCTGTCCAGCACGCTGCGCCACGCACTGGTGCATACCGATGGCGATCGGGTCACCGTGGCCGAGGAGTGGCGCGTGGTGCAGGACTACCTGGCGGTGGAGGCGATCCATTACGAAGACCGCCTGCGCGTGCGGACCGATATCGATCCGGACGCGCTGCGCGCACGGCTGCCCCCGATGGCGTTACAGCTGCTGGTGGAGAACGCCATCAAGCACGGCATCGCCGTCCACGCCGGCGGTGGCGAGCTGACGATCCGCGTGCGGCGCGAGGGTGGCTGGCTGCGGGTGGAGGTGGACAATCCCGCCCCGCACGAGGCAGGCAGCGAAGGCCATGGTATCGGCCTGGCCTATCTGCGCGCCCAGCTTGGCATCGACGCGGCGGCATCCTCCCTCGACCGGGGCACGTTCCTGCTGGAACGTCAGGGCGAACGCATGCTGGCCCGGTTGGAGGTGCAGCAATGAGTGCGTCACTGCGCGTGCTGATCGTGGATGACGCGCGGCTGGCGCGCCGCGAACTGCGCACCCTGCTGGCGGCGATCCCCTGGGTGGAATGCGTGGGCGAGGCGGACGATGTGCCCGCTGCACGCGAGGCGATCCTGCGCGAGCGGCCCGATCTGGTGCTGCTGGATGTGCAGATGCCCTCGGGCGAAGGCTTCGATGTGCTCGACGGCCTGGAGACGGTGCCGATGGTGGTGTTCGTCACCGCCTACGACCAGTACGCGGTGCGCGCTTTCGACGCCAACGCACTCGACTACCTGGTCAAGCCGGTGGAGGCGGGCCGCCTGCAGGCGGCATTGGAGCGTGGCCGGGAGCGCCTCGCGGCACCGGCCGTCTCCCCTGCGACGAACAGCGCTCGCGATTCGCTGGGCGCTGACGACCAGGTGTTCCTGCGCGATGGCGAACGGTGCTGGTTCGTGGCGCTCGGCGAGATCCGCAAGGTCGTGGTCGACGGCAACTACGCACGGCTGTGGTTCCGCGACCAGAACGCCGTGCTGGCGCGCAGCCTCAGCACGCTGGAGGCCCGGCTGTCGCCGGCGCTGTTCTTCCGCGCCAACCGCAACACCCTAGTCAATCTGCGCCGCGTGCGTGCGATCGAACCGTCCCTCGGTGATGGCTACGACCTGACCCTGGATGACGGCAGCCAGGTCGAGGTCTCGCGGCGCCAGGCGCGCGAACTGCGTGAGCGGCTGGCGCTGTAGGGCGCGCCGCACGCGTTACCCTGTGCACGATCTCCGCCGCCTGCCCGTGCCCATGTCCATCGTCCTCACCGAATTCGCCCGTCCCCGCCTGTTCCCGCGTACCCCGCGCGGCAACACCGTCCAGGACTGCACCGCCGAGCAGTTCCAGGCGTACCTCAATACGCATGCACCGTTGAAGGTGCTCGATGGCTACGCGCCGTTCTGCAAGCTGTTCGTCTACGAGAACTGGACCAGCACGCGCTGCCTCACCGTGCCCATCACCGACGCCAACCGCCACCAGTTGCACACCGGCTACGAGGCGCGCAACCGCAACGAGCTGCCGGTGCTGGTGCGCTGGTTCGAGGGCGTCGAGTCGCCGCGCGCCAACTACCTGGTGGTGATCCTGTACAGCGCCGCGCAACTGGCGCTGGAAGGCTCGCCGATCGACGCCGACTGGGGCATCGTCGGCTGCATCTACACCGCCGAGCCGGAGGAAGTGCCGATGGCCCCGATCACCATGATGCGCAACGCGCTGGGGGTGGACGAGGGCGGTTCCGGGGTGCCGCTGGACCGCGATGCCTACCAGCGCGCCGTGGCGTTCTGGGAGAGCAACGCCAACTGGCGCCCCTGAGCGCCCCGGCCCGCTGCACGCGGCCCCCTATCGACACCCCATGGGGCTACCCGCGGACCGGGGCGGAACGCAGCCACGCATGGTGCGGTGCTACCGGTCTATGACGCGTCCACCGGGATGCCCATGCGCCGGAGCATCGCGGCGAATGCGGCCACGTCCTCCGGCGGGGCCGCCAGCGCAATGCGCAGCGGCGACGCCGCCAGGCCCAGCGCGTCGGTGGTGATGGCGTCCAGGTGCAGCGCCAGGGCGTCGGCCGAGAGCTGCGCCGCGTGGATGCCGCCGTAGGCCGCGCGTGCCTGCGCATGCAGGCAGACATGCACGCCGTCGTGGCCCAGGGCGATGTCCTGCGCGTCGGGATGCTCGGCCTTCTGCAGCAGCAGGTAGCGGCGGG
The DNA here is from genome assembly GCF_056397365.1 of Stenotrophomonas sp. 05N37. NCBI lineage: Bacteria > Pseudomonadati > Pseudomonadota > Gammaproteobacteria > Lysobacterales > Lysobacteraceae > Stenotrophomonas > Stenotrophomonas sp. 05N37. The sequence goes on from NZ_JBFTNG010000003.1 coordinate 365,695, forward strand.
TGTCGTGTGCGTGGTCGGCCAGGCCGGCCATCAGCACGCCGTCGTCCGCGCCGACATGGACGACGGCAGCGATGAAGTCATGCATGCGATGGGGTTCCGTCAACGGTGGGAAGGGTCAGGGCCCACTCCCACCAGGGGTAGTGGTACTCGCGGTCGGTGGCCAGCCAGTGCGCCGCGCAGTCCACGCAGGTGACCGAATGCGCCTCGCCCCAGCCACCCTCGGCCTCACCCACCGCATCGATGACCACGTGCCCGCGGGCGGCCTCGCGACGCGGATCGAAGAACGGGTAATGCGGGTACAGGGCGCACAGGCAGCCGGCCCGATCCCGCCAGAAGCGCAGCCGTCGCAAGGCGAACTGCAGGTGATGGTCGTTGGCGAACAAGGCGCCGCGCAGCGCGATGTGCGCGGTGGCGCGCCCGATCCGTTCGACCCACGGCGCAAGCGCGTCCAGCTCGGCCGGATCGCGCAGTTGGGCGATGGCGCAGGCCGCGCGGTAGATGCGGTCGGGGTCCGACGACAACAGCGCCTGCAGGTGCTGCGCGCCGGGTCCTTCGGTGGGGGCGGCCGGCTCCCGGGAGAAGGGCCAGCGCATCAGCGGGCCCTGCCGATGGCGGCATAGCGGCCATCGGTAAGGCGCAGCAGGTCGGCCGGTGCCACCGCCACCTCCAGCCCGCGCCGGCCGGCGCTGACATGCAGCGTGGCCAGCGCCTGCGCGCTGGCATCGAGGAACGTGCGGTGCTTTTTCTTCTGTGCCAGCGGGCTGATCCCGCCGACCAGGTAGCCGGTGGCGCGCTGTGCCTGTTCCAGCGGGGCCATCTCGCACTTCCTGCAGCCGGCCGCCTCGGCCAGCGCCTTCAGGTCGAGCGTGCCGCTGACCGGCACGATCGCCACCAGCAGTTCGTGCTTCTCCGTGCTGGCCAGCAGGGTCTTGAACACCTGCGCCGGGTCCAGCCCGAGCTGCTGCACCGCCTCGCCGCCGTAGGAGTCGGCATCGGGATCGTGTGGGTAGGACAGCACGCTGTGGACGATGCCGTGCTTCTTGAGCAGGTTGATGGCCGGGGTCATGGGTGCATCGTAACGCGGTGCGGACCGGCCGCCTTGACCGAGGCGACTGCGATCGCGGCGATAATGGGGACAGTCCCGTCTGGAACGATCCCATGCACCTCTCTGGTCACTGCAACGCGCTCAGCTTCGACCGTGATGTGGCGCGCGGACCGTATCCTCCCCAGGGGTTCGTATCGATCGCGGAAGGCGCGCTCGGCAATGGCGATTGTTTCGGGCTGTATTGGCCGTTGGGGCGTGAGGCGGACGCGCCGTTCGTGTGCGAGATGTTCCATGACGAAGGGCGCATGGAACTGCGCCATTCTTCGGTGCAGGTGTTTTCGCGCTGGCTGGACGTGAACGATGGCGACTATGGCGAGCGTGAGGTCGAGGATCCCGGTTCACCGACCCTGCAGTTGGAGCAGGCGCGTGCGCACGTGCTGGCAGGGCAGGTCGAGCAGGCCATTGAACGGCTGCGCGCAGCATGCACGGCGTTTCCGGAGCTTCAGCCGGGCTGGGCGCTGCTGGCAAGCCAGTACCTGCGGCAGGGGCAGCGTGACGCGGCGATCGATGCGGCACGGTCGGCCGTGCTGGCCAACTGGGCATTTGGCATTCCCGAGCCCGGGGTGCTGCGCATCCTGCGCGCTGCCCCGGCCAGCATGGACCCGGTGATCGCCCTGGTGCAGCGGATGGGCTTCGCCTTCGGCGGCGCAAAGACCAATCCGGATTACGCGCTGATGCAGGCCTGCATCGATGACTGCTGGGCGGCCGGTGACGCGCTGACCGCGCTGCGACTGTCGCAGAACCGCTGCTACGTGCTTGCGGGCGAAACGGTGTCGTTCCAGGAACGGGAAGGGTTCGCGCTGTCGCGCTGGCAAGCGGACTTCGCCGCGCAGTGCCAGGCCGTCCTGAGCGACGACCGCAGGTGTTTCGGCCAGGACTGAAGGGCATTCCGGCACAAAAAAACGGGCGCCTTCCGGCGCCCGTCTGTGTTCAACGCACCAGCATCGGCACGCCGATCAGTAGCGGTAATGCTCCGGCTTGAACGGACCGTCCACCGGCACGCCGATGTAGTCGGCCTGTTCCTGGCTCAGGGTGGTCAGCTTCACGCCGATCTTTTCCAGGTGCAGGCGCGCCACTTCCTCGTCCAGCTTCTTCGGCAGCAGGTACACCTTGTTCTCGTAGCTGTCCTTGTTCGCCCACAGGTCGATCTGGGCGAGGGTCTGGTTGGCGAACGAGTTGGACATCACGAAGCTCGGGTGGCCGGTGGCGCAGCCCAGGTTGACCAGGCGGCCTTCGGCCAGCAGGAAGATCGCGTTGCCGTTCGGGAACACGTACTTGTCCACCTGCGGCTTGATGTTGATGTGCTGCACGCCCGGGAAGCCGACCAGCGCATCGACCTGGATCTCGTTGTCGAAGTGGCCGATGTTGCAGACGATGGCCTGGTCCTTCATCGCGCTCAGGTGCTCGATGCGGATGATGTCCTTGTTGCCGGTGGTGGTGACGTAGAGGTCGGCACGGCCCAGGGTGGATTCGATGGTGTTGACCTCGAAGCCTTCCATCGCCGCCTGCAGTGCGCAGATCGGATCGATCTCGGTGACCACCACGCGCGCGCCATAGGCACGCAGCGAGGCGGCGCAGCCCTTGCCCACGTCACCGTAGCCGCAGACCACGGCGACCTTGCCGGCCAGCATCACGTCCATCGCGCGCTTGAGGCCGTCGGCCAGCGACTCGCGGCAGCCATAGAGGTTGTCGAACTTGCTCTTGGTGACCGAGTCGTTGACGTTGATCGCCGGGATCAGCAGGGTGCCGGCCTGGGCCAGCTGGTACAGGCGGTGCACGCCGGTGGTGGTCTCTTCGGAGACGCCCTTCCAGTCCTTGACCACGCGGGCCCAGTAACCCGGACGCTCCTTGGCCACGCGCTTGAGCAGGTCCTTGATGACCTGTTCTTCGTGCGAGGCGGCCTTTTCGTTGACCCAGTTGCTGCCGTTTTCCAGCTCGTAACCCTTGTGGATCAGCAGGGTCACGTCGCCGCCGTCATCGACCACCAGCTCCGGGCCGGTCAGGGTGCCGTCGGGCAGGGTGAAGGTGAGCGCGTCCAGGGTGCAGTCCCAGTACTCTTCCAGCGACTCGCCCTTCCAGGCGAACACCGGGGTGCCCGACGCGGCGATCGCGGCGGCGGCATGGTCCTGGGTGGAGAAGATGTTGCAGGAGGCCCAGCGCACGTCGGCGCCGATGTCCTTCAGGGTCTCGATCAGCACCGCGGTCTGGATGGTCATGTGCAGCGAGCCGGTCACGCGCACGCCCTTCAGCGGCAGGGTGGCGGCGTGCTTGCGGCGGATCGACATCAGGCCCGGCATTTCGTGCTCGGCGATGTCCAGTTCCTTGCGGCCCCAGTCGGCGAGTTTGATATCGGCAATCTTGTAATCACCTTCGGTGGAGAAGGTCTTGGCAACAGCATTCATTGGAAAGCTCCGGTAGTGACGCGCCATGCTCGTCAAGCGCGATGTCGGTCATCGGACACCTGCATGACAGCAAGACTCGCAATCGCCGGGCGCCGTTGGAACGATCCTGGCCACCGAGCCTGGCCGCGCGGACAGGGTCCACAACGGTCGCAGCGCCCCTCGGTGGAGGGTCGCCCATTATATCCCGGCGCGCTGCACTGGCATGAATCCGGCACCGCCCCCAACCAACGGCAGGGGGGCGGGCGGGCCGCGGCTGTTAAGGTCCAAGGTTTGCATCAACATGGGATGGAAGATGACTCGCACTGATCGTCGGCGCCGGGCGCGCTGGGGGAGCCTGATCGTGGGCATGGCACTGCTGGCCGTGGCCCCGCTCGGGCTGGCCGCACCGGCCGCCAAGACCGCCGCCCCGCAGGTGGCTGCCGCCAGGGGCGCGCAGGGCTATGAGCTGCCGTCGGCGGCCCTGCAGGCCGTGGTCGACGCGCCGCGCGCGCCCACCCTGCACCTGTCCCCGCGCCGCGACGTGGCGGCGCTGCTGCAGACACCGGCATTGCCGTCGATTGCCGAGGTCGCGCAGCCGGAACTGAAACTGGCCGGCCTGCGCATCAACCCGGCCACCCATTCGGCCAGCCGTTTCAGCTTTGGCAACAAGCTCTGGCTGACCACCGTGGCCGACGGCAAGGAGCGCCAGATCACCGGCCTGCCGCAGCCGCTGTCGATCGCCAGCCTGGCCTGGTCGCCGGACCAGCAGTACCTGGCCTTCAACCAGGTGCACGCGGCCACCGGCGCCAATGAACTGTGGATCGTCGATGTCGCCGCCGGTGCGGCGCGGCGCCTGCTCGCCGACCTGAACACCGTGCTCGGCGACGGCTACAGCTGGCTGCCCGACAGCCGCGGCCTGCTGGTGATGCAGCAGCTCAAGGGCCAGGGCCCGGCACCGGCCGCGGGCGGCATTCCCGCCGGCCCGGCGATCCAGCAGACCGAGGCCGATGCCGGGGTGCGCTCGATCCGCACCTACCAGGACCTGCTCAGGAACGAGGCCGATGCCCGCCAGTTCGATTACTACGCCAGCGCGCAGCCGGCGCGGATCACCCTCAATGGCGTGACCACGCCGCTATCCGGCAGCGGCGTCTACCTGGACACGAGCGTCTCACCGGACGGCCGCTACCTGCTCAGCGAGCGCGTGCTGCGCCCGTACTCCTACCTGGTCCCGGTCGATGACTTCGCACGGCGCATCGAGGTGCTGTCCGCCGCCGACGGTTCGCTGGTGCACACGGTGAGCAACCTGCCGCTGGTGGAAGGCCTGCCGACCGGCAACGACGCCGTGCCGACCGGCGTGCGCAACATCAGCTGGCGCGCCGATGCCCCGGCCACGCTGGTCTGGGCCGAAGCCCAGGATGGTGGCGACCCCAACCGCGAGGTCAAGGTGCGCGACGCGGTGCTGACCCAGGCGGCGCCGTTCGAGACCCCGCCGATCACCCTGGCCCAGCTCGGCAGCCGTTACGCCGGCATCCAGTGGGGGCGGGGCGACCTGGCCCTGCTCAACGAATCGTGGTGGAAGAGCCGCGAGGTCAAACAGTGGCGCATCGCCCCGGACCAGCCCGGGCAGGCGCCGGAGCTGCTGTCCTCGCGCTCCTCGCAGGACCGCTACAACGATCCGGGCCGGCCGGCGCTGGTGCGCGACGTCAACGGGCGCTCGCGCCTGCAGATCAGCGCCGATGGCCGCAGCATCTTCCTCTACGGCCAAGGCGCATCGCCGGAAGGTGACCGTCCGTTCGTCGATCGCCTCGACCTGGCCAGCAAGCAGACCACGCGCCTGTTCCACTCGCAGGCACCGACCTACTCGGCGCCGATCGCCCTGCTCGACCAGGAGGGCACCTCGCTGCTGCTCACCCGCGAATCGCCGGAAGAACCCTCCAACGTGTACGTGCAGTCGCTGGCCGACCCCACCGTCGCGCCGCGCGCGCTGACCCACTTCGCGCACCCGCTGCCGCAGCTGCGTGGGGTGAGCAAGGAGCAGATCCGCTACAAGCGCAACGACGGGGTGGACCTGACCGCCACGCTGATGCTGCCGCCGGGCTACACCGCGAAGAAGGACGGCCCGCTGCCGCTGCTGATGTGGGCCTATCCGGGGGAGTTCAAGACCGCCGCCGCCGCCAGCCAGGTCACCGACTCGCCGTATCGCTTCAACGCGATCAGCTACTGGGGCCCGCAGGCATTCCTGGCCAAGGGCTATGCGGTGCTGGTGAGCCCGTCGATGCCGATCATCGGTGAGGGCGACAAGGAGCCCAACGACACCTACCTGCCGCAGTTGATCGCCAACGCCGAGGCGGCCGTGGACGAGGTGGTCCGGCGCGGGGTGACCGACCGCGGGCACATCGCGATCGGTGGCCATTCCTACGGCGCGTTCATGACCGCCAACCTGCTCGCGCACACCCGCCTGTTCAAGGCCGGCATCGCGCGCAGCGGCGCCTACAACCGCACGCTCACCCCGTTCGGCTTCCAGGCCGAGGAGCGCAACTACTGGCAGGCGCAGGACGTGTACCAGAAGATGGCGCCGTTCAACTACGCCGACAAGATCAAGGACCCGATCCTCTTCATCCACGGCGTGGACGACAACAACTCCGGCACCTTCCCCATCCAGAGCGAGCGCATGTTCGCAGCGGTCAAGGGCTTGGGCGGCACCGCGCGGCTGGTGATGCTGCCCAACGAATCGCACGCCTACCGCGCGCGCGAGTCGATCATGACCATGCTGGCCGAAAGCGAGCGCTGGCTGGAACAGACGGTCGGTCCGGGCAAGCCGATCAAGACGCAGCGCTGAGGCGGCAGGTACCGGCCGTTGGCCGGCTCCTCGCGGCGCACGACATCGCATGGGGCCGGCCAATGGCCGGCACTACCAGATGTAACTAGTTGCGCGACGCAGCATTGACCTCGTTGTGGGGTAGGCTTGGGTGGATTCCGTTCCCGAGGCCAGTGCGTCGCAGATGAACGAGTACCGAAGCAGCATCGTTTTTGCCACTCCCGATATCCCCCTGCGCGACGACGTACGCCGACTCGGCGCACTGGTCGGCGACCTGCTCGCCGAGCAGGTGTCCACGCAGTTCTTCGATGATGTGGAACAGGTGCGCACGCGCGCCATCGCCCGCCGCGAAAGCGACGCTCCGCTGTCCGATCTCAACGATGCCCTCACCGGCCTGCCGCCCGAGCGCGCCGAAGCGATGGTGCGTGCGTTCAGCACCTACTTCCAGGTGGTCAACATCGCCGAGCGCGTGCATCGCATCCGCCGCCGTCGTGACTACCAGCGTGCCGGCACCGCCGCGCCGCAGCCGGACGGGTTGCAGGATGCGCTGCTTAAGCTCAAGGCGCAGGGCGTGACCCTGGCCGAGCTGGCCGAATGGCTGCCGCGCATCGACATCGAGCCGGTGTTCACCGCGCATCCGACCGAAGCCGTGCGCCGCGCGCTGCTGGAAAAAGAGCAGTTGATGGTGGCCAGCCTGGTCGACAACCTCGACGGCCAGCGCACCCCGGGCGAGGCCGCCGCCGATGCCGCGCGCTTCCGCATGGCGCTCACCGCGTCCTGGCAGACCACCGACTCCTCGCCGGTGCGGCCCACCGTGGACGACGAACGCGAGCACGTCGGCTTTTACCTGGTGCAGGTGCTGTACCGGGTGATTCCGGTGCTGTACGAATCGCTGCAGCAGGCCCTGCTGGAAACCTACGGGCAGGACCTGCCGCTGCCACGCCTGCTGCGCTTCGGCACGTGGGTGGGCGGGGACATGGACGGCAACCCGAACGTGGATGCCGGCACCATTCGGAACACCCTGGATGCCCAGCGCCAGGCGGTGCTTGGCCGCTACCAGAAGGATCTGCTGCAGCTGGCCAGCCTGCTAAGCCAGTCCACCGAGCGGATCGCAGTCAGCGATGCGTTGCAGGCACGTGTAGCGCACTACGAACAGCTGCTGCCGCAGGTGACATCGCGCCCGCGGCATGCCGACATGCCGTACCGCCTGCTCAACGACCGCATGCGCGCGCGCGTGCAAGCCACCCTCGACGATGCCGACGGGGCGTATGCCGCGCCGGACGAACTCGAGCAGGACATCGAACTGATCCTGGACAGCCTGCACGCCAACAAGGGCGACCATGCCGGCGGCTTCGCGGTGCGCCGCCTGTTGTGGCGGGTGCGGACCTTCGGCTTCCACCTGGCGCGGCTGGACGTGCGCCAGGAGTCCAGCGTGCACGGCCGCGCGCTGGCCAGCGTGCTCGATGGGCAGGACGCGTGGGATGCCGCCGACGCGGTGGCCCGGGCGGCACGGCTGGCACCGTTCGCCAGCGGCGAGCAGGCCCTGCCAGCCAGTACCGAAGACGGCGGCAAGCGGCTGGATGCGGTGTTCGCCGCGTTGGCCGACGCGCGCCATCGCCACGGTGCCGATGCACTGGGCAGCTACATCATCTCCATGGCGCATGACCGCAGCGACGTGCTCGCGGTGCTGGCGCTCGCACGTCGCGGTGGGCTGGTGGACGAGGCTGGCGCGGTGCCGCTGGATATCGCGCCGTTGTTTGAAACCGTGGACGATCTCAAGCGCGGCACCGCCACCCTGCGCGACCTGCTCGCCGACCCGGTCTACCGCACCCACCTGGCCGCGCGCGGCGATGTGCAGATGGTGATGCTGGGCTATTCGGACAGCGGCAAGGATGGCGGTATCGCGGCCTCGCGCTGGGGCCTGCAGCGTGCCCAAGTGGAGCTGCTGGAGGTGGCCGCCGAGAACGACATCCGCCTGACCTTCTTCCATGGCCGTGGCGGCTCGATCAGCCGCGGTGGCGGCAAGACCACGCACGCCGTGGATGCCTCGCCGCGTGGCAGTATCGACGGCCGCCTGCGCGTGACCGAGCAGGGCGAAGTGATCCATCGCAAGTACGGCATCCGTGCGCTGGCGCTGCGCTCGCTGGAGCAGTCCACCGGTGCGGTGCTGCGCTCCAGCCTGCGCCCGCGCGCGCCGGAGCCGCGCGAGGAACAGTGGCGCCCGGTGATGGACCTGATCGCGGAGAGAAGCGCCGATGCCTACCGCGCCTTCGTCGGCCAGAAAGACTTCATGCAGTACTTCCGGCTGGCCACGCCGATCGACGTGATCGAGCGGATGACGCTGGGCTCGCGCCCGTCGCGGCGGCTCGGCGAGGATGCCGCGCTGTCCAACCTGCGTGCGATCCCGTGGGTGTTCGCCTGGAGCCAGGCCCGCGCGGTAATCCCCGGCTGGTATGGCGTGGGCAGCGGCCTGCAGGCGGCGATCGAGGCCGGCCACGAGGACACCCTGAAGGAAATGGCGCGCGACTGGCCGTTCTTCAGCACCTTCCTGGACGACATCGCGATGGTGCTGTCCAAGGGCGATCTGACCATCGCCGAGCAGTTCTCGCAGCTGTCCGGCGGCCTGCATGCCACCTTTTTCCCGCAGATCCAGCGCGAGCTGGCGCTGACCGGCCAGGTGATCCTCGCGCTTACCGGGCAGGACGAACTGCTCCAGCACGACCAGCGCCTGGCGCTGTCGATCCGCCTGCGCAACCCCTACATCGATCCGATCAGCGTGCTGCAGGTGGACCTGCTGCGGCGCTGGCGGGCCAGTGGCGGCGAAGACGACGACGTGCTGCGCGCGCTGGTGGCGTGCGTCAACGGTGTTTCGCAGGGTGTACAGAACACCGGGTGATCCACACCGTTGGTCTGTGGCCCGTCACCGGGAGTGCCGGCCGTTGGCCGGCGCCCCGCAACGCCGGGCAGCGGCACGTTGTGGCCTTGCGCGCGGGACGACGCGTTGCCCACTGCACCTCCGTCCAACATCGCGTCGTGCCGGCCAGCGGGCGGCACTCCCGGGGGTTATTCCGGGGAGGGCGGGTTGGACGCCAGCAGCTCCAGGTGCCGCTGCTCCATTTCCTCACGCAGCTGGCGGCGGATCAATGCGGCCGCGTGCCGGCGGCGTTCGTCGCTGGTTTCCAGCTGCAGCGGCGGTACCGGGGTGGGCTTGCCGTCCTCGTCCACCGCGACCATGGTGAAGAAGCAGCTGTTGGCGTGGCGCACGCTGCGCTTGAGGATGTCCTCGGCCACCACCTTGACCCCGATCTCCATCGACGAGGTGCCGGTGTAGTTGACCGAGGCCAGGAAGGTGACCAGCTCGCCGACCGCGATCGGCTGGCGGAACATCACCTGGTCCACCGACAGGGTGACCACGTAGCGGCCGGCATAGCGGCTGGCGCAGGCGTAGGCGACCTGGTCGAGCAGGCGCAGCACCGCCCCGCCGTGGACCTTGCCGGAGAAATTGGCCATCTCCGGCGACATCAGCACGGTCATGGACAGCTGGTTGGATTTGAATTCGGGCATGGGGGGAGTGTAGCGCCGGTAGGGCTGCAGGGAGCGCCGACCGTTGGTTTGCTGGACGCACGCGACGGCCGACGCCAACCTGGGCTGATGCCAAAACGACGACGGGCCGCGAAAGCGGTCCGTCCTGTTTTCTTCGATCATTGCCGCGCTGCGCGCGGCAAGCCGACCAACGGTCGGCTCTACCGGTAAGAGAAGGGCCGCCTTCGCGGCCGCGCCGCGATGGTGCCGATGCACCGTGCAGGGGAACGCATCGCCATGCGCCGTGGTGTTGCCGCCCAAACGACGATGGGCCGCCTTCGCGGCCGCGCCGCGATGGTGCCGATGCACCGTGCAGGGGAACGCATCGCCATGCGCCGTGGTGTTGCCGCCCAAACGACGACGGGCCGCTTTCGCGGCCGCGCCGCGATCGTGCCGATGCGCCGTGCAGGGGAACGCATCGCCATGCGCCATGGTGTTGCCGCCCAAACGACGATGGGCCGCTTTCGCGGCCCACCGGCTTTTCCGATCATTGCCAACCGGTAAGAACATGGGCCGCTTTCGCGGCCCATGTGTCTTATTTCAGCTTCGCATCCGCACGCAGGGCGGCGGCGCGATCGGTCTTCTCCCAGGAGAAGGCGGTCGCGTTGACGGTTTCGCCGGAACCGTTGAGGTAGCTGAAGTCCTTCGGCTTGCGGCCGAAGTGACCGTAGGCGGCGGTCTGCTGGTACATCGGGTGGATCAGGTCCAGCATCTTGATGATGCCGTACGGGCGCAGGTCGAAATGCTTGCGGATCAGCTTCTCGATCTTGTCATCGCTGATCTTGCCGGTGCCGAAGGTGGTGACCGAGATCGAGGTCGGCTCGGCCACGCCGATGGCGTAGGAGACCTGCACTTCGCAACGGTCGGCCAGGCCGGCAGCAACGACGTTCTTGGCGACGTAACGGGCCGCGTAAGCCGCCGAACGGTCGACCTTGGACGGATCCTTGCCCGAGAACGCACCACCACCATGACGGGCCCAGCCGCCGTAGGTGTCGACGATGATCTTGCGGCCGGTCAGGCCGCAGTCGCCCACCGGGCCGCCGATCTCGAACTTGCCGGTCGGGTTGATGTGGAACTTGGTGCCCTTGTGCAGCCACTTGGCCGGCAGCACCGGCTTGATGATCTCTTCGCGGACGGCCTCGATCAGGTCCTTCTGCTTCACGCCCGGGGCGTGCTGGGTCGACAGCACCACCGCGTCGATGGCCGAGACCGCGCCGTTTTCATAGCGCAGGGTGACCTGGCTCTTGGCATCCGGGCGCAGCCAGGACAGCGGCGAGTTCTTCTTCTTGCGGATCTTGGCCTGCTGCTCGACCAGGCGGTGCGACAGGTGGATCGCGGCCGGCATGTAGCTGTCGGTCTCGTTGGTGGCGTAGCCGAACATCAGGCCCTGGTCGCCAGCGCCCATTTCTTCGGGCTTCTTGCGGTCAACGCCCTGGGCGATGTGCGGGGACTGCTTGCCGATCAGGTTCAACACGCCGCAGGTGGCGCCGTCGAAGCCGACGTCGGAGCTGTCGTAGCCGATGTCCAGGATCACCTTGCGGGTCAAGGCCTCCAGGTCGATCCAGGCGCTGGTGGTGATTTCACCGGCCACGATCGCCACGCCGGTCTTGACCATGGTCTCGCAGGCAACGCGGGCGCGCTGGTCCTGGGCAAGGATCGCGTCCAGCACCGCATCGGAGATCTGGTCGGCAATCTTGTCCGGATGGCCTTCGGAGACCGATTCGGAGGTGAACAGGTAGCTGGACATCAGGCGTAATATCCTTTGATTCGGATGGAAAGATGGGCGCGAATGATACACGGCAACCCGCGCCGTTGCATTGTGCGCCAGCGCGAGTTGCCCGTGGTTAAGCCCGCGTGCCCGTCGCAGGGCCCGATGTGACGGGATTGGGGCCCAGGGTTACCGCCCAGTGTTCCACCAGCGTGACACTGGTCCGGCCAGCCGGGCCCGGCGAGCGTCATCGCGCTGTCGCCAAACCGCCATCGCCCTGCCTTGCCAGGCGCGCAGGCTTCGGCGCATCCGGGCGCCCGGCCTGGGGGAGCACGCCATGCAGCCGCCTGAGCAGCGCAATGCAGGACCGCGTGCAATGCACGCGGTGACCCGACTGTCGCCGTACCGCCGCGCCGTATTCCTGTCCGACGTGCACCTGGGCTCGCGCCACTGCCACGCCACCGAACTGGCGCGGTTCCTGGCCGACCTGCGCTGCGAACGCCTGTACCTGGTGGGCGACATCATCGACCTGTGGTGGATGGCGCACCGCCGGGCGAGCTGGCAACCGGCCCACAGCGAGGTGATCCAGGCCCTGCACGCGCTGCGCGGCGCCGGCACCGAGATCATCTACATCCCCGGCAACCACGATGCATCGCTGCGCCAGGTATGCGGGCTGGTGCTGCCGGCCATGCAGGTACGCCGCCGTGCCATCCACGTCACCGCCGACGGGCGCCGGCTGCTGGTCGCCCACGGCGACGACTACGACGGCGTCACCCATTTCGGTGGCCTGCAGGAGCGGTTCGGCGACTGGCTGTATTACCGCATCCTCACCGGCAACCACCTGCTCAATGCCGTGGGGCGCCGGCTCGGGCGCCGGTACTGGTCGTTGTCGGCGTTCCTGAAGAAGCGCAGCAGTGCCGCCGAGCGCTACATCGAGCGCTTCGTCCAGGCCGGGCTGGAGGATGTCCGCCGGCGCGGCCTGGATGGGATCGTCTGCGGGCACATCCATCGTGCCGCGCTGGTCGAGCGGGACGGGCTGGTCTACGCCAACGACGGCGACTGGGTGGAGAGCCTCACCGCGCTGGTCGAAGATCCCGATGGCCGCCTGCGGCTGCTCGACCACAGCGGTCGCACGCGGGTGGAGCTTCCGCCCGCGGTCGCCCGCGTGCCGCGCGCGGCCTGAGCGCGCCGCATCGCGCCTGCGCGGCTGCTAGCATCGGCCGATGGACTCCTTTACCCAGATCGTACTGGGCGGCGCTGTCGCCGCCGCCATCGCCCCGGCCGGCCACCGCCGCGCCGCCCTGCTGGCCGGTGCCGCACTTGGCACCCTGCCGGACCTGGACGCCCTGCTGCTCGGCTTCACCACCACCGATCCGGTGGCCCTGATGACCGAGCACCGCAGCTATAGCCACTCCCTGCTGGTGCTGCCCTGGGTCGCTGCACTGATCTGGTGGCTGTTCAAGCGGTTCGGCCATGGCCGGGTAGCGCAGGCGCCGGCGCGCTGGTTCTGGGCGATCCTGCTGGCCCTGGTTACCCACCCGCTGCTGGATGCCTTCACCGTGTACGGCACCCAGTTGTGGTGGCCGTTCACGCCCCCGCCGACCATGTGGTCCAGTGTCTTCATCATCGATCCGCTGTACACCGTGTGGCTGCTGCTGGCCTGCGTGGTGGCCTGGGTCGCCCGCGCGCGCCCGCTGGCGCAGAAGGCGCTGGTGGCCGGGCTGGTGCTCAGCTGCGGCTACCTGGGCTGGTCGCTGCTGGCCAAGCGCACGGTCGAGCGCGACGCCGACCGCGCGCTGGCGGCGATGGGCCTGGGCGATGCGCCGCGGTTTTCGGTGGCCACCCCGTTCAACACGCTGCTGTGGCAGGTGGTGGCGATGACCCCCAGTGGCTATGTGATCGGCGAGCGCTCGCTGATCGCCGATGACGGCCCGATGACCTTCGAGGGGCATCCGTCCAATGTGCAGGCCCTGCGCCAGGCGGCCGCGTTGCCGGCGGTGCAGCGGCTGGCGTGGTTCAACCGCGGCTTCATGCGCGCGCAGGTCGTGCAGGGCCAGTTGCAGCTCAGCGACCTGCGCATGGGCCTGGAACCGGACTACACCTTCACCTTCGCGGTGGCCCGGGCCGAGGGCGAGGGCTGGGTGGCGATCACGCCGCTTCAGCTGCGCCCAGCGTATGAAGGCGCGCAGGGCAGGGCGACGCTGAAGCGCCGGTTCGCGGGACTGTGGCAGCGCATCTGGCACGCCCCGACCGCCACCGGGGTGATCGCACCGAAGGCAGGGCTGACGGAGGCACCGTGACCGAACGGTTCGAGATGGAGATCAATGGCACGCGCTATACGCGGCTGGCCGATGTGCCGCCGGAGTACCGCGCGTTGCTGGTGCACCTGGGCCCGGCGCGGTCGGCCGAGCAGCCGGCGGTTCCGCTGCGCGAGATCCTGGACAAGGCCAAGGCGCAGCCTGATCGGGCGCGCCGGCAGCAGGTGGCGCTGGAGGCGCTGGCCAAGGTCGATCCTGCGCGGGCGCGGCGCCTGCAGAACACGCTCACCGAGCGCAGCCAGCGGCCGGCGACCGGCACGCTGGAAGTGGGCACACCGCCGAGCGCCCGCCCTCGCGATGCTGCCCGCAACAGCGCCGCCGGCATGACCGTGGCGCCGGGGGATCGCGGCGGGCTGGGGCTCTGGGTGGTGCTGGCGGGCGTGGTGGTCGCCACCGTCGTCGCCTGGATCATGCGCTAGCGGCGCAACCTCGCGCCCGCGTCTTCAATACACCGTCGCGCGTGCCTGCACGAAGGAGAAGAAGAACACCGCGTTGGGGTCGTTCTGCACCAGGCTGAACTCGCGACGCATGCCGTCCACGGTGTCCTGGTCGACCAGGCCCGCCTCCAGCAACGCATCGACCGCCGACAGCAGCAGCTGCTCCCAGAACGCGATCATGGTCTTGCGCCGGGCCGGCTCGCGGTTGTCCAGGTGGATGGTCTTGATCTCGGTGTGCACGTCGCGGAAGCCACCGGCCAGCAGCAGGTTGCCCAGCTTGGCGCCGACGAACGGGTCGCCGCCGTGGTCGTACTGGAAGTCGTTGAACGCCATCCAGTAGCGCCAGATGTGCGGCGAGTACGGATCGAGCAGGAACGAGGCGTTCATCACCTCGGTGATGTACACCGGCGAGCCCGGGGCCAGCACCCGGCGCACTTCGCTGAGTACGCGCGCCGGCGACGGCACGTGTTCCAGCACCCAGCACAGGAAGGCCGAGTCGAACTGGCGCGCGCCGAACGGCAGGTCGCCGGCATCGGCCTGCAGCAGGGCGTAGCGCTCGCTGCACCAGGGGGTTTTTTCCAGGTTGCCGCGCGCGGTGTCCAACTGGGCCTGGCTCAGGTCCACGCCGGTGACGTGCAGCTCGGGGAAGCGGCGCAGCAGGATCTCGGTCTGCGCACCCACGCCACTGCCCACCTCCAGCAGGCGCTGGGCACCGCTGTAGTCGATGCCACTGAAAATGCTCGATTCGAACAGGCGGGCCTGGGTCACCAGCCGGTGCTGCTCGGTACTGGAGAACCCATGCAGGTAGGTCGGGGCGGCTATCGGCGGGGTCATGGCAGTGGACTCAGGCAGCAGAGGACAGCGGCACGCCAGCGGCGAGCGCGTTGAAATAGTCGGTGGTCAGGGCGATCTGGCTGGCGGCATCGTCGGCGCGGTTGACCACCGCGCGGAAGGCCGCGTTTTCGGGGCGGTCCTTGGCGTACCAGCCCAGGTGCTTGCGCGCGATGCGCACGCCCTGCGGCTCGCCGTAGAAGTCGTGCAGCGCGTGCAGGTGGCCGAGCAGGATGTCGCGCACCTCCGGCAGCGACGGCGGCGCCAGCAGCGTGCCGGTGGCCAGGTAGTGCGCCACCTCGCGGAAGATCCACGGGCGTCCCTGCGCGGCACGGCCGATCATCACCGCGTCCACGCCGGTGACCGCCAGCACGTGGGCGGCCTTCTGCGGCGAGTCGATATCGCCATTGGCCAGCACGGGGATGCGCAATGCCGCCTTGATCGCGGCGATGGTCTCGTACTCGGCCTGGCCGGTGTAATGCTGGTCGCGGGTGCGCCCATGCACGGCGAGTGCGGCGATCCCGCTGTCCTCGGCGATGTGGGCGATGCGCGGACCGTTGCGGTGGTCGCAGTCCCAGCCGGTGCGGATCTTCAGCGTGACCGGTACATCC
The DNA here is from genome assembly GCF_056397365.1 of Stenotrophomonas sp. 05N37. NCBI lineage: Bacteria > Pseudomonadati > Pseudomonadota > Gammaproteobacteria > Lysobacterales > Lysobacteraceae > Stenotrophomonas > Stenotrophomonas sp. 05N37. The sequence goes on from NZ_JBFTNG010000003.1 coordinate 381,486, forward strand.
ACCGCCGCGACCACGGCGCTGAGGATGCGGGCGACCAGGTCCTCATCGCGCATCAGCGCCGAGCCGGCCCAGGCGTTGCAGACCTTCTTGGCCGGGCAGCCCATGTTGATGTCGATGATCTGCGCGCCATGATCGACGTTGTAGCGCGCCGCCTCGGCCAACTGCTGCGGCTCGGTGCCGGCGATCTGCACGCTGATCGGGTCCGGCTCACCGGCATGGTCCATGCGGTGCAGGGATTTGCGCGTGTTCCAGAAGCGCGGGTCGGAGATGGTCATCTCCGAGGCGGCCAGGCCCGCGCCCAGCCGCTTGCACAGCAGCCGGAAGGGCTTGTCGGTGACGCCGGCCATCGGCGCCAGCACCACGTTGGGCTGGATGTTGTAGGGGCCAATCTGCATGGGCGCATTGTAGAGCGCGGCGGCCGTGCCCAACGCGCGGGCGGGCACCCTGTTCAGGCCGATCCGGCAGGGCCTGATGCGCTACGGTCATGAGCATATGCTTGACCCTTGGTTCCACCGCCCCCAGTGACCGGGGATGCTGGGCAGTTGGGTGAGGGCCCGGTCGTGCTCAAGGCGCCGGGCCGCAGGCATAGGCCAGCACGGCCAGGTGCCGCCTTGGGTCCAGCCCGAGCAGGTCGAGTACGGCGGCATCCTCGAAGGAGCCGATCGCGCAGCCGGCGGCCTTCATCGCCGCCACTTCCTGCCCCAGCGCCCCCAGCCAGACCCCCGCCTCGATCAACACGAAGCGGCCACCGCGTTCACCGTACTTGGCCAGCGTGCCCGCCGGCTCGGCGATCAGGAACAGCACCGCCGCCGGCCGCTCCGGCCAGTCCACGCCGAGCAGCGTGGACAGCGCCGGCCACGCCGGGCACGGCGCCACCGGCACCAAGGCGTGTGCGAGCGGGTCGTACCAGTGGATGCCCTGCGCCGGGGTGAGCGCATCGTCGCTGGCGTACAGCGCGGCATAGGCCTGGATCGGGTACTTGGCCCCACCGGACGGCAGACGCCGGGTGTCGCTGGCACCGGGGCGTGCGCGCAGCGGGGCCAGCACGCGCCCCAGCTCCTGCGCGCCCCAGCGTGCGTCCCCGAAACGGCGGCCACTGTGGCGCTGCGCCAGGGCGTCATCGGGGTGGACCGGGTCCGGCAGGGCGATGCCGCCGGCCGCATGCAACGGCCGCGGCGGCGAGCCAGCGCGTGCGGCATCGTCGGCGATGCGCGCGCGCATCACCTCGGCGCGCGCAGGGTTGAGTTCGCCGTTGTGCCAGAACAGATGGAACAACGGGGCATCCTGCCAGGGGGAAGGCGGTGACGGCATGCGGTCCTCGGGCATCAGCCCAATGGATGCGGGAAGGGGTTGGGAAACGCACCGCCGTGCGGCACGCCGGGATAACGCCAGGCCACGTCCTGGCACCGGCCACCGAGGAACGGCGCGCGCTCGTCGGCATGCAGGCCACTGAGCTGGGGCGACAGCACCCGCATCACCCGCAATCCCGCCGCGGCCACGTCGGCGGTGGTCAACTCGCGGTAGTACAGCGCGATGCCGGCATGGCCGAGCCGCCGCCGCAGCGCATCCAGCTCGGCGATCGCGCGCTGCGCCGGCGGGCGCAGGGCGGCGTCGGGCGGCGGCAGGGTCAACGGGCTGGCGCCTGCATCCCGCAGCAGCGGCAGCTGCGGCCACAGGTCCGGGCGCAGGGTGTAGAACGCGGCATGTTCGTCGAAGCTGCGCAGCGCTGCCGGGTCGCGCGGCAGCCGGGCACGTTCGCGGCCACACAGATGCGCGGCGAAGGTCAGCGACTGCTGCCATTCCAGCAGCGCCTTGTGCAGCGCCTCGCCCGGATCGGCGCGGCAGGCGATGCCGAGTACATTGCGTGGGCGGCCGTCGAACGGGATGCCACCGGCGACCGCGATGACCGGGTGCGGGTTCCACTGCTGGGTCAGGTCGAAGGCCTGCAGTTCGCCACCGCGCGCGCTTGCGTGGGCATGCCATGGCGCCGGCAGGACGATCCTCCGGCCGGCCACGCCATTGAGCCAGGTCACCGCCAGCGCATCGCGCTCGAGCAGCTCCTGGGCGGCGCGCAGCAGCGCCAGCCAGGCGCCATCACGGCCATCCCGCCAGGCGGCCAGCCCACTGGAGGTCGACGGCAGCCGCGCCTGGCCGCTGCGCGGCCCCAGTCCCACCAGTTCCTGCGGCACCCAAACCACCCGGTTGTCATCCAGCGCATGCACCGCGGCGAACAGATCGTCATCGCGTTCGGGCATCGGCCACGGAAAGCCGGGCGTCGCGCGTTGACGTGCCGAGAACAGGGCGAACGTCGCTTCGTCCCGGTGTTGTGCGGGCGTCAGCGCATCACGGCGACGCACCTCGAGGCCCACCTGCGCCGCCGCCAGCCGCTCCAGCGCCTCGGCGACCGCGCCATCGGCGGCTGCATCGGCGTCCAGCGCGACCGCGCCTGACACCCCTTGCCAGGGGTTGGCCGGGTCGGCCGGGGTGGCGGCATTGTGGACCCGGCGTCCCTCGAACAACGGGCCGGTGTCATCACAGGGATTGGCGTCGATCGCCTGCGCCGGGCGGACCAGCCCACAGCGCGGACGCGCCGCGCCATGCAGCAGGTGCGACGACAGCGTGGGGGTTTCCGGGTCCGCCGCGTCGACGGCGGAGCGGCTCATTTCATGACGCTCAGCCAGAGCATCATCTCGGCCGCGCCGACCACGAACAGGCCCAGCAGCAGCGCGATGCCGATGCCGATGCCGCGCCCGAGCGAACGCCCCGAGCGCTCGTAGATGAGTGCGTAGATCCCGACATACACCCCGACCGCGACGAACAGGCCGAATATCGGGTTGGCGATGCCCATGAAGAGGCCACCGCCGGCCGCCGCCAGCGGCAAGGCGAACAGCCCCAGCAGCACCCGGCTGGTGCGGCTCATCCCGGCTGCCGGCACTACATGGGCGGCGCTGTCGGAAAGGTCCGGATGCGCGGTGCTGGACGGGTCCAACTGCGATCGAGGTTGCGGGGTGTCGTGGTCGGTGCCTGTCGGGGGGGCGACGGCGACGACCGGGGCGTGTGCGTCACTGCCGGCGGCCGCGGGCGCAACCGGTTGCAGCCCGCCGAGCACCACCGCCGACAGCACCGAAGTGCCGAGCAGGGTGACGATGCAGGAACTGCAGGTGGTCGAGGTCGAGCCGCCGCCTGCCGCGGCAAGGTCCTGGCGCGAAGCACTGGCGTCGAACTGGTTGGGCAGGCGATACATACGGTCACTCCATTGACCGAGGCGGAAACGCCCGGCGCGTGGGCCACAGTATCACGGGCGCCCGGCGTCCCAGGGCAACGACAGCGGCGCTGGCAAGGGTGCGTCGCCGCGCTGGCAGGCCGGGCACCACGGCAGCCGCAGCACCCGGTCGCGCTCGCCATGCAGGCGATGCAGGTCCAGCCAGACGGTGCGTTCGAAGTAGCCCAGCAACAGCTGGGGTTGATCCAGCAACGGCGCGACCAGTGCCGCGATCCGTGCCGGTTTCGCCGCGACCGCCGGCATCGCCGGCACTGCCGCCTCGCCCCAGCGGCGCAGCACCCGGTTGCCCAGGCAATACACACAGGCACTCTGGCCCGGCACCACATAGGGCCCCAGCGCGAGCGTGTGGTGATAGCTCAGGTCCAGCAGCAGGTGCGGTTGGGTCGGCATCTGCGTGCGGTACCGGGTCAAGGCCGCTTCCCAGCCAAGCCCATGCCGGACCAGCACCAGCAGGTCGGCATCGGCGACGGCATCGACGCGCTGCAGCGCCGCGCCACCCTGCTGGTCGAACGCGTCGGCCAGGCCGGGCAGGGGATCGCCGAGCCAGTCCAGTGCATAGCGCCGCACCGTGGGCACTGCCTGCAACGGCACCAGCACGCCGAGGCGGATCAACTGGCGGACCGCGGGGCCGCAGTCGGCATCGTCCTGCAGGATCGCCAGGGTGTCGTCCTGCCAATGGCCGAGGATCCGCTCGACGGCTGTCGGCGTATCGGCCTCGTCGACCACGTACAGCTCGTCCGCGCCACCGGACACCAGCAACAGCTGACGCTGCGCATGGGTCTGCGAAAACAGGGCCCAGGCCGGATTGCGCGTCCAGCGCGGTTCGTCCGCCTGCGCCACTGCGTGTTCGGGACTGCCTGCTGCTGCCACTGCGTACGGTCCGTGTATCGGTTGAAACCCAAGAATAACGGCAAACAGGCGCGCCACGTTCTGCTACGGTGCGCGCGTGCGCACACTGCCTGTTGCCAACGTTCCGGTCCCCCCGCCGCCCTGGCGCGAGGCGTTGCTGTGGATGCTGCTGCTCGGCGCGATGTTCATCCATGGCTACAGCTGGACCAACCAGTGGGCGGCCAGCCAGGCCCAGACCCATACCCTGCATGGTCGCTGGGATGATGCGATCCCGTTCTGGGCGTGGACCATCTGGCCCTACCTGGCGTTGAACCTGTTGTACCCGCTGACGTTCTTCATCTGCCCGACCCGGTCGGCCTTGCGCCGCCACGCGGTGGCCATCGCCCTGGTGCAGGCCGGCTGCATGCTTGCCTTCGTGTGCTGGCCAACCGGCAATATCCGTCACCTGCCGCAGCCGGACGGCGCCAGTGGACTGCTGTTCGCCCAGCTGCGCGCGTTCGAGGCGCCGTTCAACATGGCGCCGTCGCTGCATGCCGCGGTACTGGTGCTGGTCTGGCAGGCCTGGCGGCAGGTGCTGCGGACGGAGGCGGCGGCGTTGCGCTGGCTGTGGCACGGCGCCTGTGGCCTGATCCTGCTGTCGACCGTGACCACCTGGCAGCACGATCTGCTGGACGTGCTTGCGGGACTGTTGCTCGGTGCGCTGGCGGGGTTGATCGCGCGATGCGTGTGCAGGCCGCGCCGGCCAGTCGGCTGAGCGGCGCGGACGGCGATGAAGCAAAAAAAAAGGCCAGCGCGAACGCTGGCCTCGCTATCCACGACGGTGACGCTTACTTGTTCTCGACATCACCCGGGGTGAAGTGCGGCATCGCCACGGCGGCGCCTTCCTTCTCGGTGGAGCGGCCCGCGAACTGGTTGGCAAAGCGCACGTGACGGATGAAGGCCGCCTCGCCGTCCTGCGCGATCGAGGCGCACAGCGCGCCGTTGAACGCGTCGCCGGCACCGGTGGTGTCCAGCACCTGTACCTGTTCGGCACCCACGCGGTAATACGGCTGGGTGTCGCCGCGCAGGTTTTCCTCGGCATGCGAAACGAACACACCCACCGCCCCCAGCGTGACCACCACGGTGCCGTTGCCGACCAGCTTGCGGCACAACGCATGCAGGCTGGCACCGTCCAGGGCGGCGACGTCGTTGGCGTCCACGCGCTCACCGACATGGCGGCCGAGCAGGGCGGCGAACTCGGTCTCGTTCGGGGTCAGCACGTCGGCCAGCTTGAGCAGGCCGATGCTGGAGGGGGCGTCGGCCGGGGCGGCATTGAGCACGGTAGTGGCACCGGCCTCGCGGGCCAGCGCCAGCGCCGCTTCGATGGTTTCCACCGGGGACTCCAACTGCGCCAGCACCACCTTGGCGCGGCCCAGCAGCGCGCGCTGGGCCTGCACGAAGTCCAGGCTGAGCGCCGCGTTGGCGCCGGGGCCGATCACGATCGTGTTGCGACCGCGGGCGTCCACGTAGATGCCGCCGGTGCCGGTCGGCTCGCTGCTGGCCTCGGCGGTCAGGGCGAAACCGTCCTGCTCGGCCAGGCCACGCGCCATCGCACCACCGGCGTCGTCGCCGAGCGCGCACAGGAAGGTGGTCGCCGCACCGGCGCGGCGGGCAGCCACGGCCTGGTTGAAGCCCTTGCCGCCGGGGCCGGTGCTGTAGCGCCCGGCGATGGTCGCACCCGGGGCCGGGAGCGACTCGCAACGCCAGACATGATCCACGTTGAAGGAACCGACTACGACGACACTGCTACTCATAAAGACTGTTTCTCAAAGAACGGATATCAGCTGAAATGCGTCAGCACGCCGGCAATGGTCGCCGTCATGAAGGTGGCGATGGTACCGCCGAGCACGGCGCGCAGGCCGAACTTGGCCAGATCGTGGCGACGCTCGGGGGCCAGGCCACCAATACCACCGATCTGGATCGCGATGGAGCTGAAGTTGGCAAAACCGCACAGCGCGTAGGTCGCGACCAGGCGGCCTTCCTCGGACAGGGACACCCCCGGCACCTGGCCGTTGACGATCTCCGACAGCTTGGAATACGCCACGAACTCGTTGATGACCACCTTCTGGCCGATCAGCGAGCCGACGGTGTTGGCGTCGGCCCACGGGGTGCCGATCACCCAGGCGATCGGGGCCAGCACATAGCCGAAGATGGTCGACAGGTCGGTCGGGCGACCAATCATCGCCTGCAGGCCGCTTACTTCGCCCAGCCAGGTCAGCGGGGCGTTGAGCAGGGCGATCAGGGCGATGAAGGCCAGCAGCATCGCGCCGATGTTCAGCGCCAGCTTGAGGCCGTCGCCGGCGCCGGCGGCCGCCGCGTCGATGATGTTGCTGGAGGTCTTTTCCACTTCCATCTTGACCGTGCCGCGGGTCAGCGGGGTACCGGTCTCGGGCACCAGCAGCTTGGCCACCACCAGGGTCGCCGGCGCGGCCATGATGCTGGCCGCCAGCAGGTGCTTGGCGTAGAAGGCCTTCTGCACCGGGTCGTCGCCGCCGAGCATGCCCACGTAGGCAGCCAGCACGCCGCCGGCGATGTGCGCCATGCCGCCGATCATCATGGTGATCAGCTCGGACTGGGTCATCTTGGCGATGTACGGGCGCACCGTCAGCGGCGCCTCGGTCTGGCCGATGAACACACTGGCGCAGACGCTGGTGGTTTCCGCGCCGGACACGCGCATCACCTTGGTGATCGCCCAGGCCATGCCGCGCACGATCCCCTGCATCACGTTGAGGTGGTACATGACCCCCATCAACGCCGAGAAGAAGATGATCGTCGGCAGCACCTGGAAGGCGAAGATGAAACCGAACTTGCTGGTGTCCATCAGGCTGCCGAAGATGAAGGTCGAGCCGGCGTTGACGAACTCCAGGATCTTGACGAAGCCCTTGCCCAGCGCATCGAACACGTCGCGGCCACCGGGCACCAGCAGCACCACCGCGGCGAACGCGATCTGCAGGGCGATGCCGGTCACCACCAGGCGCCAGTCCACGGCGCGCTTGTTGTTCGAGAACAGCCAGGCGATGCCGATCAGCACTGCCAACCCGAACAGGCCGAAGCCAATCCTGCCCAAACCATCGACCATGAGACTTCCCTTGGGGCGCCGCGAAAAACGGGAAGCCTATAGCGGTGGCAGGGTCCGGGCAAGGAAAAGCAGCGTCCAGGTCCCCATCGGCCGTGATCGGGCAAGTATCCACAAGGGTTCGCGCGGTCCAGCCGGCTACACTGACGGGCATCGTTCCGGCCCGGATGCGGGCCTGCAGCAGAGGAGAACCCCCATGCACTACCGGCGTCTTGGATCCACCGGCCTGAAGCTGTCGGCCTTGTCCTTCGGGGCCTGGGTCACCTTTGGCGACCAGATCGGCCGCGATGAGGCCCGCAACCTGATCGCCAGCGCCTGGGACCATGGCATCACCTTCTTCGACAATGCCGAAGGCTATGCGCGCGGCCGCGCCGAGCAGGTCATGGGCGATGTGATCGCCGACCTGCGCCTGCCCCGCGATGGCTTCTGCGTATCCAGCAAGGTGTTCTTCGGCGCCGTCGACGACCCGCGCCCCACCCAGCACGGGTTGTCGCGCAAGCATGTGACCGATGCCTGCCATGCCGCCCTCAAGCGGCTGCGGGTGGACTATCTGGACCTCTACTATTGCCACCGCCCGGATCCGGACACGCCCATCGCCGAGACCGTGCAGGCCATGGACACCCTGATCCGCCAGGGCAAGGTGCTGTACTGGGGCACGTCGGAATGGTCGGCCGCGCAGATCCAGGAAGCGGTGGCCATCGCCCGTGCCCAGCACCTGCACCTGCCCTCGATGGAGCAGCCGCAGTACAACCTGCTGCACCGCGAGCGGGTGGAGCGCGAGTACGCGTCGCTGTATGCCGACCCGGGCCTGGGCACCACGATCTGGTCGCCGCTGGCCTCTGGCCTGCTGACCGGCAAGTACAACGACGGCGTGGACGCGCAGTCGCGGCTCGGCCAGGGCCAGCTGGGCTGGCTCAAGGACCAGGTGCTGGGCGACCCGTCCGGCAACCGCCTGGACACCGTGCGCCGCTACACCGCCCTGGCCGCCAGCCTCGGCGTGTCGCCGGCACAGTTGGCGATCGCCTGGTGCCTGCGCAACCCCAACGTCTCCAGCGTCATCCTCGGCGCCAGCCGGGTGGGGCAGCTGGAAGAGAACCTGGGCGCGCTGGACCTGCTTGATCAGGTCGATGACGCCACGTGGCAGCAGGTCGACGCGATTTTCGCCTGACCGAAGGGGAGGGGGCGGACGGGACCGGAACTGGGACTGGGACTGGGGCCGGAACTGGGACTGGGACTGGGACTGGGACTGGGACTGGGACTGGGACCGGAACTGGAACGGGACGGGACGGGAACTGGAACGGGCACGGGAACTGGAACGGGAACGGGAACGGGGCGCGAACGAGGCGGGACCGGGTAGAGCCGAGCCATGCTCGGCTGCATCCCCCACAGACCTCCAGATCCCTCAGCCCCGCAGCTCGGCAACCCCGCAACCCGGCAATCGGCAATCGGCAATCCCGGCCCCGCAGCCGAGCATGGCTCGGCTGCATGCCCCCACAGACCCCCAGATCCCTCAGCCCCGCACCTCGGCAACCGGCAATCGGCAATCGGCAATCGGCAATCCGGCAACCCGGCAACCCGGCAACCCGGCAATCGGCAACCCGGCAATCGGCAACCCGGTAATCGGCAACCCGGTAATCGGCAATCCCGGCCATCCCGGCGCCGCAGCCGAGCATGGCTCGGCTCTACCGGGCGATCGGTGCTGCCTTCGCTGGCTTTTGATTGATCTCATCAATCGGAATAACGAATTCCATCATCAATTCCATCAATAAAGTTGAGAATGGTTGTTGATTGTCAACTGAGAATCATTATCATTTAAGTCGTCCCTCGCACGAGTCCAGACGATGAACACTCAAGCTGCTGTACTGCTGCGCCCCGAAACGCTGACCCTCCGCGACCGTCCGGTCCGCGTGGTCCCGCCCGAAGAAGTCATCGACAGCGAAGCCCTGCTCAAGGGCCGCCGCGAAATCCTGATCCAGCACGGCGACCGCTTCTATCGCCTGCGCCATACCAGCAACGACAAGCTGATCCTGACCAAGTAACGGCGCTGCCTCCCCCACGGGCGGGCCTGCCGTCGCGCCGCCGCGCGACCGCTGCCGTCCCGGGCCCCGCCTCGGTCCACCGCTCTCTCCCCCTCGACACGTCGCCGGCGACTTCGGTCCTCGACGCCGGTCGGGGGTCTCCTTCCGCGCCCAGCCGATCCCCGCCCCCCCTCATGAAGATCCGTCCGAACGCCCTGAGCGCCGCCTTGTGGCTGGCGCTGCCCATGGCTGCCAGTGCCGCTGCCTCCGCCGCACCCGATGCCGCGCCCGACGCGCGCGAGTTCGACCGCGTGCAGGTCACCGCCACCCGCACCGAGCGCGCGCTCAGCGACGTGGCCGCCACCGTCGATGTGATCGACCGCGAGCAGCTCGACGATCACCTGGTGCGCGACATCAAGGACCTGGTCCGCTATGAGCCGGGCATTTCGGTCACCAGCAGCCCGGCCCGCTTCGGCCTGGGCGGCTTCCGCATCCGTGGCCTGGACGCCAACCGCGTGCTGATCCAGACCGACGGCATCGCCATGCCGAAGGCCTTCGCGATCGGCAGCTTCTCCGATGCCAACCGCAACTTCACCGACCTGGAGACGCTCAAGCGGGTCGAGATCGTGCGTGGCCCGGCCAGCGCCCTGTACGGCTCGGACGCGCTCGGGGGCGTGGTCGCCTTCGTCACCAAGGACCCGGCCGATTACCTCAAGGACGGCAAGGACAGCTACGTCGGCCTGAAATTCGGTTACGACGGCCAGTGGAAGGGCCTGTACGGCGGCGCCACCACCGCCTTCGGCGGCGAACGCTGGAGCGGCATGGTCAACATCAACCACCGCCAGGGCCAGGAAACCGAGAGCAACGGTGACGTGCGCAGCACCAACAGCACCCGCACCGCCGCCAACCCGCAGGACCGCGATGGCCGCAGCCTGCTCGGCAAGCTGGTCTTCGCGCCCAGCGAGGACCAGCGCTTCAAGCTGACCGTGGAAGGCAACGAAGACAGCGTGGACACCAACGTGTTGTCCTCGGTCGCGCCGACCACCGCGGCGCCGCCGTCGGCCACGACCACCACCGCGATGAAGGCGCACGACCACCAGACCCGCGCCCGCGTGTCGTTTGCCCACCAGATGGACAACCTCGGCCAGGCCTTCGCCGATGACCTGTCCTGGCAGATCTATCGCCAGGACAGCGAGACCACCCAGCGCACCGTCGAAGATCGTGGCCGCGGCGCGACCGCCAGCCTGCGCGATCGCACGTTCAACTTCGACCAGCGCGTGTACGGCCTGCAGGCCGTGCTGCACAAGGGCCTGCAGACCGGCACGGTCGAGCATGACCTGACCTACGGCGTCGAAGGCACCTGGACCGACACCCGGCAGAAGCGCGACGGTTACCAGGTATCGGCCAACGGCACGGTCAGCAGGATGATCCTGCCCGACACCTTCCCGGTCCGCGATTTCCCGATCAGCAAGACCACCGAGCTGGGCCTGTACGTGCAGGATGAAATGCGCTTCGCCGACGGCCGCGTGTCGCTCGTGCCGGGCGTGCGCGTGGACCACTACGAACTGCGCCCGGACGTGGACGGGATCTTCGGCACCGACAATCCCGGCGTGGCCGTGTCCGACCTGACCAAGACCAGCGTGTCGCCCAAGCTGGGCATGGTGTGGCGCTTCGCCGACCAGTGGTCGCTGTTCGCCGGGTACGCACACGGGTTCCGGTCGCCGCCGTACAACGACGTCAACCTGGGTTTCACCAACGTGATGTTCGGCTACACCGCCATCCCCAACCCGGACCTCAAGCCGGAAACCAGCGACGGCCTGGAACTGGGCGTGCGCTTCAGCAGCCCGGCCGCCTACGTCAGCGTGAGCGGCTACTACAACGACTACCAGGACTTCATCGAGTCCCAGCGCCAGGTCGGCATCAACAGCCAGGGCCTGATCGTGTTCCAGTCGCAGAACGTGGCCGATGCGGAGATCTACGGTGCAGAGCTGAAGGCCGGCGTGGATGTCGGCCAGCTGAGCAGCGCGCTGGAAGGCTGGTCGTTGAACAGCGCGGTGGCCTGGTCGCGGGGCCAGAACAAGACCGAGGACGTGCCGCTGGAGTCGATCGACCCGCTGCGCGGCACCGTCGGCATCGCCTTCGATCGCGACACCTGGGGCGTGGAACTGGCCGGCACCTTCGCCAGGCGCAAGGACCGCCTGCCGCCGGCCGTCGGTGCCAGCGCACCGTTCGCCCCGGCCGGTTACGGCGTGCTGGACCTGATGGCGCACTGGGAATTCGCCCCGGGCGCGAAGCTCAACGTGGGCGTATTCAACCTCGGCGACCGCACCTACATCGATTACTCGGCGATCACCACGGCACTGGCCACCAACAGCACCGTGATCGACCGCTTCACCAACCCCGGCCGCACCGTGTCGGCCAATCTCTCCGTGAGCTGGTAGCCCTATGAGCCGCGCCCTGTCCGCATTGCGATCGACCGACCCGGCAGTATTTCCCGGTCGCCTTCCCACCGCGCGGCAGCTGGCGTCCCTGGGCACCGTGCTGTGCCTGTACCGCCCGGACAGCAGTGAACTGGGCGGCTGGAAACACGCCGTCTCCGCGCACGCCTGCCAGGGCATGGACAGCGAAGGCATCCGCGAGAGCCTGTGCTTCGCCGACGCACGCGGCCGTTGCTGCTGGCGGCTGTACCTGCTGCCCGACAGCGATTTCCTGGCCTGGGACCGCCTGGTCTCGGCCTTCCCCGCGCGGCCGGAACCGGTCAACGACGGCGGCGTGGCCGAACGCCTGTGGCGCCGCCTGGCCACGCGCCTGGGCGCCGAACCGTGGCGGATGTGCGCCTTGCGGCTGCACGCAGGCGATGGCCAGGGGTTGTCGGCCAGCCTGGCCGCGTTGTCCTCGCTGGGGGCCAGTGCCGCGCGCCGCATCGCCCACGTCGAGGGCGCCGACGGCGAGCTGTGGATCGACGACTGCTGCTGCGCCTCGGCGGCACGCCTTGCGCCGCCGCGGCGTGATCCCACCGAGGCGCCGTGGGTGCGGTTGTGATCGGCCCCGGGATTCTTGATCGGCCAGCGATGGCCAGAACGTTCTGCACGCCACTCCTGAAGGAAACCAGATGACATTCCAGACCGCCAGCGTAGCGATCCTGCTTGCCAGCAGTGCGGCCGCCTACGCCCAGCCCTCCACGCTGCAGCGCGACCACGACAGCATCCTGGCGATGAAGGGGGAATACGTGGTCGATTTCGCCTTCGACGAAACCGTCCTGCTCAAGCCGGGTTACGAGCGTGCGCCGGCCGTGCGCAGCGGTGGCAACGAGGTGGTGATCGTGGTCGAGGACACGCCCACGCGCGTGGTGCTGCAGCACCTGCTGGTGGATGCCAAGAGCGGCCACGTCACCAAGCATTGGCGACAGGACTGGGTCTATCAGGCACCGAGCCGCTTCGAGTTCAGCGCCGACCAGACCTGGCAGGTGCGCGCCATCCCGGCCGCGGTCAATGCCGGCGCGTGGACCCAGTGCGTGTATGAAGTGAGCGACGCGCCGCGCTACTGCGGCACCGGCAAATGGGCCTACGACCATGGCGTGGCCACCTGGACCAGCGACCTGAGCTGGCGCCCGCTGCCGCGTCGCGAGTACACCCGGCGCAGCGACTACAACGCGCTGGCGGTGATCAACCGGCACACCCTCACGCCCAACGGCTGGACCCACGAGCAGTTCAACACCAAGATCCTGCGCAATGCCGACGGCAGCCAGCAGGAAATCGCCCGCGAGTTCGGCTTCAACGATTACAACACAACCACCGAGGTCGACTTCAAACCCGCCTACGACTACTGGGCGGCAACGTCGGGCTACTGGGCCAAGGTGCGCCAGCGCTGGGACGGTTTCCTCGGCCAGGCCCCGGGCGTACACCTGAAGACCAAGCTGGACGGCATGGCGATGATCATCCCGTTGTTCACCCAGGCCCAGGACATCCAGGACGGCAAGCAGGTCAAGGACGCGAAGATCGACGCGGTGTTCAAACAGTGGGTGGAGAAGGCGCCCGCCGACCCCGCCCGGTAGAGCCGATCCACGCTCGGCTACCAAAGCTGCAAGCCCGGTAGAGCCGAGCCATGCTCGGCTGCTCTTACTCGATCACCGCCGTAGCGTCCGGCGAAAGAGGAACGTTGCTGCCGAGCATGGCTCGGCACTACCGAATCCGACGCACCCGCGCCCCACCGCATGGCTCGGCACCACCGCATCCGACGCACCCGCGACCCACCGCATGGCTCGGCACCACCGCATCCGACGCACCCGCGACCCACCGGGTGGGTCGGCCCGACGGAATCTGCAGGCCGGGTAGAGCCGAGCCATGCTCGGCTGCTCTTCCTCGATCACCGCCGTAGCGTCCGGCGAAAGAGGAACGTTGCTGCCGAGCATGGCTCGGCACTACCGAATCCGACGCACCCGCGACCCACCGCGTGGCTCGGCACCACCGCATCCGATGCACCCGCGCCCCACCGCGTGGGTCGGCCCTACGGAATCTGCAGACCGGGTAGAGCCGAGCCACGCTCGGCTGCTCTTCCTCGATCACCGCCGTAGCGTCCGGCGAAAGAGGAACGTTGCTGCCGAGCATGGCTCGGCACTACCGAATCCGACGCACCCGCGACCCACCGGGTGGGTCGGCCCGACGGAATCTGCAGACCGGGTAGAGCCGAGCCATGCTCGGCTGCTCTTCCTCGATCACCGCCGTAGCGTCCGGCGACAAAGGAACGTTGCTGCCGAGCATGGCTCGGCACTACCGATGCTGACCGCCCCGGCGCGCATCGCCCTCACACCTCGCGCAGTGCCAACGCCGGCGGCGTATGCAGGATGCGCCGCGTGCCCCACCAGCCGGCCAGCATGCTCAATGCAATCCCGATCGCGCCGCCGGCCAGCAACGGCGCCCACGGTGGGCTCAGCGTCAGCTCGAACACCTGCCGGGCCACCACGCTGCCCAACAGCGCCGCCGTGCCCACCGCCAGCAAGGCCGACAGCAGTCCCAGCGCACCGAACTCCACCAGCACCGCCCCGCGCAGCTGGGTGCGCGTGGCGCCCAGCGTGCGCAGCACCGCGCTGTCGTAACGGCGCTCGCCGGCGGTGGCCTGCAGCGCGGCCAACAGCACCAGCACGCCGGCCAGCAGGCTGAAGCCCATCACCAGCTGCACCGCCTGGGTCACCCGGTCGACCACCTCGCGCACCCGCTGCAGGATGCCGTCGATATCCAGCAGCGAGATGTTGGGCTGGTCGCGGGTCAGCGCCGCCAGCTGCGGTGCCTGCGCGCGCGGCAGGTGGAAGGCGGTGATCAGGTTGTACGGCGCATCACCCACCGCGCCTTCGTTGAGCAGCAGGAAGAAGTTGACCCGGAACGAATCCCAGTCGGCCTTGCGGATGCTGGTCACGGTGAAGCTGCGTTGCTGGTCGCCCATCTGCAGGGTCACCGTGTCGCCCAGCTTCATGCCGTAGCGCTCGGCCCAACCCTGTTCGATCGAGGCCTCCGCCGCGGTGCTGTCGGGCGTCCAGTAGCGACCGCTCAACAGGGTATTGGCCGGTGGGAAGTCATGCCGCCAGGAGAAATTGACCGGGCGGTTGGCGTCATCGTCATCGTTGCTGTTGTCTTCGCGTTGCTGGCGTTGCGGCGGACGGTCGTTGACCGCGAGCAGGCGCCCGGTGCTGAACGGCTCGATGCCCGGGGCCACCACCCCCAGCCCCTGCAGGGTGTTCAGCACCGTCGCGCGCTGCTCGGGCTGGATGTTCATCAGGAAGTAATTGGGCGTGTCCACCGGCAAGCGGTCGCGCCACTGCGCGAGCAGGCCCGGGCCGATCACCGACAGCAGCAACAGCGCGCACAGCGACAGCGACAGGCCCACCAGCTGCATCACCGCCAGCCCACGGCGGCGCGTAAGCGCGGCCAGGCCCAGCTTCCAGCGCCCGCGCAGGCGCGGTTGCAGGCCGCGCAGCAGCCACAGCAGCAGCGCGCCCAACGCCCCGGCCAGGGCCGCCAACGCGGCCAACCCGCCCAGCACCCAGGCCGCCAGCTTCACGTCGCCGGTGGCCTGCACGGTCAGCGCCACCGTGGCGGCCAGTGCGGCCAGGTAGACCAGCAGCGAGCTGGGCGGCATCGCCGCGAAACTGCGGTTGAGCACGCGCATCGGCGGTACCCGGCGCAGGCGCAACAGGGGCGGCAGGCCAAAGCCCAGCAGCAGGACCAGGCCGATCCCGGCGCCGGTCAGGGCCGGGGTGGCCTGCGGTAGCGGCAGCCGGTTGGGGATCAACCCGCCCAGTGCCTGCACCAGCCCGGCCTGGGCAGCCATGCCCAGCCCGATACCGACCAGGCAGGCCGGCACCGCCAGCATCACCAGTTGCAGGACCATCGCACTGAGGATGTCGCGCTGGCGTGCGCCCAGGCAGCGCAGGATGGCCACCTGGTCGATCCGGCGCAGGGCGAAGCGGTTGGCGGCCAGCGCGGTGGCCACGCCGGCCAGCAGCACCGCCAGCAGCGCCGCCAGCGACAGGAAGCGCCCGGCCAGGTCGAACGCACCGCGCACCCCACGCTGGGTGTCGGCGATGCCGACGATGCGGTAGCCCTTGGCCTGCGGTGCCAGCCACGCGCGGAAGTCGGCGATCGCGGCCGGTGGGCCGGCGAACATCATCCGGTAGGAGGCGCGGCTGCCCGGCCCGAGCAGGCCGGCCGCGTCGACGTCGGCGCGGTTGACCAGCAGCGGCGGCGACAACTGCATCAGCTCGCCGGAGGTATCCGGCTCGGCCTGCAGCACCCGGGTGACGGTGAGGCGGCCGGCACCGAACTCCAGCGCATCGCCCACCTTCAGGCCCAGCGCCTGCATCAGCCGGGGATCGGCATAGGCCTGGCCGGCGGGCGGCGTGGTGGCGGCCTCGTTGGCTCCCCCCTGCAGGCTGCGGCTCACCAGCAGTTGGCCACGCAGCGGGTAGCCTGCGCTGACCGCCTTGATGTTGGCCATCTGGCTGGCATCGCCATGGAACAGCACGCTGGGGAAGCTGACCATGCGCGTGTTGGCCAGCCCGCGTTCGCGCGCGGCCTCGGCGAAGGCGGCCGGGATGTCGTCGCGCGCGTTGAGCCCCAGGTCGCCGCCGAGCATCTCCGCGGCGCTGCCGGTCAAGGCCAGGGTGACCCGGTTGACCAGCGTGCCGACCGCGGTCATCACCGCCACGCCGAGCACCAGCGCGGCGAAGACGGTCAGCAGGTCACCGGCCAGGAACTCGCGGCGCAGCGCCCGCGCGGCATGCTTGACGACATTCATGCGGGCACGCCGGACGGGCTGTCGACCAGCCGGCCGCCGTCGAGGCGATAGACGCGCTCGCAGCGCTGCGCCAGGCGCAGGTCGTGGGTCACCAGCACCAGAGTGGTATCACTGGTGGCGTTGAGCGCGAACAGCAGGTCGCTGATCTGCTGGCCGGTGGCCTGGTCCAGGCTCCCGGTGGGCTCATCGGCGAACAGGATCCGCGGCCGCGCCACGAACGCCCGCGCCAGGGCCACGCGCTGCTGTTCGCCGCCGGACAACTGGCGCGGGTAGTGGCGTGCCCGGTGGGTCAGCCCGACCTGCTCCAGCACCTCGCGCACCCGCGCCGGGTCCTCGCGCCCGGCCAGTTCCAGCGGCAGGGCGATGTTTTCTTCGGCGGTCAGCGCCGGCAGCAGGTGGAAGCTCTGGAACACGAAGCCCACCTCGCGCGCGCGCAGCTGGGCGCGCGCTTCCTCGTCGAGCGTGTTGAGGTCGGCCCCGGCCAGGGAGATCTGCCCGCGGCTGGGCAGGTCCAGTCCGGCCAGCAGGCCGAGCAGGGTGGTCTTGCCCGACCCGGAGGCACCGACGATGGCAATGCTCTCTCCTTCATGGACGGTCATGCCGATGTTGTCCAGTATGTGGACTTCACCCTCCGGGCCACGCGCGGATTTGCCCACATCCAGGGCGGCGATGGCGACGGGAGCGCTGCGGGGGGACAGGCTGTCGATGAGGATTCTCCAATGTACGCAACGATAGGGAAGGGACGCGCGGCCGCGATGGTGTGGCTGCTGGCATGGTTGCTGCTGGCGCCGGTGCTGGCCTGTGCCAAAGGTGCCGACACGCGCGCGGCGGTGCTGGTGGTGGGGGACAGCCTCAGTGCCGCCCACAATATCCCGGCCGAATCGGGCTGGGTGAACCTGCTTCAGCAGCGGGTTAAGCAACAGGTCAAGCCGGTGCCGACCATCGTCAACGCCAGCATCAGCGGCGAGACCAGCGCCGGGGCGCTGACCCGCCTGCCGGCGCTGCTGGCCAGGCACCAGCCCTCGGTGGTGGTGATCGAACTGGGGGGCAACGATGCGCTGCGCGGGCTCAACCCGGCGCAGTTGCGCGGCAACCTGGAAAAGATGATCGTGGCCAGCCAGAAGGCCGGGGCCAAGGTCCTGCTGCTGGGCATCGACGTGCCGCCGAACTACGGCCCGGCCTATCGCCAGCGCCTGAAGGAGGTCTATGCCGGGCTGGCCAGCCAGTACAAGGTGGCGCTGCTGCCGTTCCTGCTGGACGGGGTGGCGTTGCAGCCGGCGCTGATGCAGTCCGACGGCCTGCACCCCACCGCGGCGGCCCAGCCGAAGGTGCTGGACAACGTCTGGCCGCACCTCAAGCCCCTGCTCTGATCCGCGATTCGATTCCATGTGAGCTACTTCACACCGCCTCCACCGCCGATACGGCATGTTTCACAAAGCTGAAGAAAGAGGGAATCCCATGCGTCAGACAAAGGAGACCTCCGGCCTCGTGCTGGTGGTCGAGGACAACCGCAATATCTCCGAGATGATCGGCGAGTATCTGGAAGGCCGCGGGTTCGAGGTCGATTACGCCCAGGACGGGCTGGACGGCTATCGGCTGGCGGCGGAGAACAGTTATGACGTGGTGGTGCTGGACCTGATGCTGCCGCGACTGGACGGCATCGAAGTCTGCCGCCGGCTGCGCAATGACGCCCGCAAGTCGACCCCGGTGCTGATGCTGACCGCGCGCGACACGCTGGACGACAAGCTGACCGGCCTGGGCTTCGGCGCCGACGATTACCTGACCAAGCCGTTCGCGATCCAGGAGCTGGAGGCACGCCTGCGTGCGCTGATCCGCCGCGAGCGTCGCCAGGTCGGGTCGGAAGTGCTCAAGGTTGCCGACCTGGTGCTCGACCCGGTAAGCATGCGGGCCACCCGCGCCGGCACCGAGCTGCAGCTGTCGCCGATCGGCCTGCGCCTGTTGACGATCCTGATGCGCGAATCGCCGCGCGTGGTGACCCGCCAGGAAATCGAGCGCGAGATCTGGGGCAACGGGTTGCCGGATTCGGACACCCTGCGCAGCCATCTGTACAACCTGCGCAAGATCATCGACAAGCCGTTCGACCGTCCGCTGCTGCACACCGTGCAGAGTGCCGGCTACCGCATTGCCGATATCGCCCAGCCGATGAGCTGACGCGGATCCTCGTGGCAGGCGCATGAGCGGAGGGGTCCTGCGGGGCCCCGATCGAGACGACGGCCCGGCCCCTGCCGGGTCGTTGTCGTTTTTTGCACGATGGAATCACGGCGCGCTTTCCTATAATCGCCGCGAACCGCTCTGGATCCCGTAATGCCGCACGGTCTGCCGCGCAAGATACGCATCGTCTTCATCCTCCAAGCCGTGCTGGCCAGCCTGGGCATCCTGCTGGGCGCCTGGCTGGTGTCGTTGGTGATCAAGCACAGCCTGGTCAGCAGCGCGCTGAAGGAAGAGGCGGCGTACTACTGGCAGCTTTACGATGCCTCGCCGATGCAGCCGCCGCCGAACACGCAGAACATCCGCGGCTACCTGCTGGAGACCGGGCGCTCGCCGTTGAACCTGCCGGCCAACCTGCGCGCGCTGCCGCCGGGCTTCCATGAACTGAAGGCCGACGATCAGCTGGTGCTGGTGGATGCACGCCCGGAGGGCCGCTTGTACCTGGTGTTCCTGCGCTCGCGCGCAGAGATGCTGGCGTTCTGGTTCGGCATCGTGCCGGTGCTGCTGACCTTGCTGGCGGTGTACGGGGTCACGTGGATCACTTACCGGGCGTCGAAGCGGTTGGTGTCGCCGGTGAACTGGCTGGCGCGGCGGGTGTCGCGCTGGAACCCGGGGCATCCGGAGGCGTCCGACCTGGCCCCGGACAAGCTGCCGGCGGACATGCAGGGCGAGACCCGGCAGTTGGCGGCGGCGCTGCATTCGCTGGCCACCCGGGTGACCGCGCACGTGGCGCGCGAGCGCAACTTCACCCGCGATGCGAGCCACGAACTGCGTACGCCGCTGACGGTGATCCGGGTGGCCAGCGACATGGCGCTGGGCGATCACGAGTTGTCGCCGCGGCTGCAGCGCAGCCTCAACCGCATCCAGCGCGCGGGCCGGGACATGGAAGCGGTGATCGATGCGTTCCTGATCCTGGCGCGCGAGGCGGACGTGGAGCCGCAGGTCGAGCTGTTCGACGTCAACGAGATCGTGCGCTACGAGGTGGACAACGCACGCGAGCTGATGGCGGGGCGGCCGGTGGAGATTTTCCTGCACAGCGTGGGCCCGGTGCAGTTGCATGCGCCGCCGCGGGTGCTGCAGGTGGTGGTGAGCAATCTGCTGCGCAATGCCTGCAGCTACACCGACGAGGGCCGCATCGACGTGGATGTGCTGGAGGACCGCGTGGTGGTGCGCGATACGGGGATCGGCATGTCGGCCGAGGCGTTGAGCCGGGCGTTCGAGCCGTTCTACCGGGCCGAGCCGACGCGGCCGCAGGGCACGGGGCTGGGGCTGTCGATCGTGCGGCGGTTGTGCGACCGGTTCGGCTGGAAGGTAAGTCTGGACAGCAAGCTGGGGCAGGGCACGCAGGCGGCTGTGTTGTACCGGTAGGGGAGCGTCAGGGCCACGGCGGAGGGTTCTGGCCGGGGGGCCGCGGCCTCACCCACCGCGGCCACCCCTCGGCAAACCCGCGTCCGCCGTTGCCTCAATCGCACGTCACCTTCGGCGCCAACGCCTTCCGCCAGATCGCATACCCCTCTGGCGTCATGTGCAGCATGTCCTCGCGGAACAGCGCCGCGCGGGGCTGCGCATCGCTGCCCAGCATCGGCGCGTAGATATCCGTGTAGCCCGTGTTCGGCAGCGTGGCCAGCGCCGCCTTGATCATCGCGTTGGCCTCGTTGATCGCCGGCAGCAGGTTCGCGCGCGACGGACTGGGCTTGATCGAGATGTACTCCACCGTCGTCTCCGGCAGGTCGCGGTGCACCCGCTGCACGAACGCCAGCACATCGTCGCGCACCTGCACCGCGCTGCGGCCGCTGTTGAGATCGTTGTCGCCCGCGTAGAAGAACACCTTGCACGGCGCGTACGGCACCACGATCTGGCCCGCATACCAAGTGCTGTCACGCACCTCCGAACCGCCGAAGCCGCGGTTGAACGCCGGCTGGCCGGGGAAGTCGGTGGCCAGCGTGTCCCACATCCGGATTGACGAACTGCCGATGAACTCGATGCCGCCGCGAGGTGGCGGGCTGGCTGCGTCGGCCTTGGCGAAGGCCGCCATGTCCTGCGCCCAGGCCACGTTGGATACCTCGGTCGGCACGTGCGGTGCGGGCGGCGGGGACAGGGCGGCGGCGGGCAGGGTGGCGCCCAGTGCCAGGGCCAGCAACAGGGGGCGGGTGCAGCGGTAACGCATCGGCAGGCTCCTCGGCTTGGCGCCCTCTGCGGCGCCCGGATGGGGTGACGCCCCATCATAGAAGCTGCCACCGCCGCCTGCTTTACCCGCCGTGGCGGGCGCCCGGCGCTTCCCACCGGGCCCATTACCACGCCCGCCCGCCCGGCGCCTTCGACGATCCCCCGGCGGGCTTGTGGCAAAATGACGGATTGCCTGCCCATTCAGCCATGCCCATGACCCCTCGTCGCGCGCTGTTCCCCTCGTCCCGGCCCGCGCCGCAGCACGGAGCGTGCGTCCGTGGCTGATGAAATCGGGCACATGCCGCGCGGCCCCAAGCGCATCTTCAAGGCCGCGGTGTGGTCCTGGCAGGGCCTGCGGGCGGCCTGGCTGCATGAATCCTCGTTCCGCCTGGAGGTCTACCTGCTGGTGGTGCTGGCCCCGCTGGCGCTGTGGCTGGGCCAGACCCCGGTCGAGCGCGCGCTGATGATCGGCTCGATGCTGCTGGTGCTGGCCATGGAACTGGCCAACTCGGCCATCGAAGCGGTGATCGAACGCTATGGCAGCGAGTTCCACGAGATGGCTGGTCGCGCCAAGGACATGGGTTCGGCGGCGGTGTTCGTGCTGATGATGAATGTCCTGCTGTGCTGGGCCCTGGTCCTGCTGCCACGCCTTTTCTGAGCTGCCCCCGGCTCATTTCCCCTTGTAAGGATCCCCGTCCATGTCCCTTGAGTTGCTGTCCGACCCGAATGTCTGGTTGACCCTGTTCACGCTGAGCGCCCTGGAAATCGTGCTCGGCATCGACAACCTGGTCTTCATTTCCATCGCCGTGAGCAAGCTGCCCGAAGCGCGCCGTCCGTTCGCACGCAAGCTCGGCATCGCGGTGGCCTGCATCACCCGCATCGCCCTGCTGGTGTCGCTGGCCTACCTGGCGCACATGGAAGCCAACCTGTTCACCGTGGCCGGCATCGGCATCTCCATCCGCGACCTGGTGCTGATCCTTGGCGGCCTGTTCCTGATCATCAAGGGCAGCATGGAAATCCGCGAGCTGATCACCGGCGGCGAAGACGAAGACCCCACCACCACCAAGGCCTCGGCGGTGTTCGGCATGGTGATCGCGCAGATCGCGGTGATCGACATCGTGTTCTCGCTGGATTCGGTGATCACCGCCGTCGGCATCGCCGACCACGTGCCGGTCATGGTCGCTGCGATCCTGCTGTCGGTGGCGGTCATGCTGCTGGCGGCCAACCCGCTGGGCCGCTTCATCGATGCCAACCCCACCGTGAAGATGCTGGCCCTGGCCTTCATCCTGCTGATCGGCGCGGTGCTGATCCTGGACGGCCTGGGCGTGCACGTGCCCAAGCCCTACATCTACGCCGCGATGGGCTTCTCGGTGCTGGTGGAATGGCTGAACCTGCTGATGCGCCGCCGCGCCGTCGAACACCACGTGCCGGGTGCCGGCAACTGGTAAGCGGAAGCGGCATCGCAGACGCGCTGTCGCCCCGCGTTACTGCGCACACCACAGGCCCCTTTCAGCATCACCCAGGCCCCCGCCGCGTCGCGGCAGCCCCCTTGCCCAGGGGGCCCAGGTGGTTACGCGGGCTTTACCGCAAACGTGGCATGCTCCGGGTCCCGTCCATCGAGATCCGGAGCCGGCCATGCGATCGTTCTCCCGTTTGTTGCTGCTGGCCGTGCTGGCCTCCCTGCTGTCCGGTTGCGGCTACAACGCCATCCAGCAGAAGGATGAGCAGGTCAAGGCCGGTTGGGCCGAGGTGCTCAACCAGTACAAGCGCCGCGCCGACCTCATCCCCAACCTGGTGCAGACCGTGGAAGGCTATGCCAACCAGGAACGCCAGGTGCTCACCGACGTGACCAACGCTCGTTCGCGGGTCGGCCAGATCAACGTCAACGCCGATGACGCCGAATCGCTCAAGCAGTTCCAGCAGGCCCAGGGCGAACTGAGCGGGGCGCTGTCGCGGTTGCTGGTGGTCACCGAGAACTACCCGAACCTGAAGTCCGACCAGGGCTTCCGCGACCTGCAGGCACAGCTGGAAGGCACCGAGAACCGCATCACCGTCGCGCGTGGCCGCTACATCCAGATGGTGCAGGACTACAACACCTACATCCGTTCCTTCCCGACGCTGGTGACCGCGAAGATCTTCGGCTATGCGGTCAAGCCGAACTTCACCGTCGAGAACGAAGCGCAGATTTCGCAGCCGCCAGCGGTCAAGTTCGGGTCGCAGGCACCGGCGCCGCAGCCGCAGCCGCAGCCCGCCCCGGCGCAGTGACCCGGTGAACATGCACCTGCTGCGTTCCGTGCTGCTGCTGTGCCTGTGCCTGGCGATGCCGGCCTGGGCGCAGACCGACGCGGCGATCCCCGCGCTGACCTCGCCGGTGGTCGATACCACCGGCACCCTGGACGCGGCGCAGCGCCAGGCATTGGAGGCCCAGGCGCTGGCGTTGCAGCAGCGCAAGGGCAGCCAGCTGCAGATCCTGATGGTGCCCAGCACCGCGCCGGAGACGATCGAGCAGTACACCCAGCGGGTGTTCGAGCAGTGGCAGATCGGACGCAAGGGGGTCGATGACGGTGTCCTGCTGGTGGTCGCCAAGGACGACCGGCGGGTTCGCATCGAGCCGGGCTACGGCCTGGAAGGCGCCATCCCCGATGCGATCGCCAACCGGGTCATCCAGGAATACCTGGCGCCGCGCTTCCGCGCCAACGATTACGCCGGTGGCCTGGCCGATGCCAGCGCCGCGCTGGTCAAGCTGATCGATGGCGAGGCGCTGCCTGCGCCGGTCAGCACGCATCGCGACGCCGCCCCGGCGGGCGGCAACTGGACGATGGCGCTGGGCATCGGGCTGTTCGCCGGCATGTTCCTGCGCGGCGTGCTGGGCTGGCTGCCGCGCCCACTGCGGGCACTGTTGAGCGGTGCCGGTGCGGGCCTGGCTGCATTCCTGTTCACCTCGCTGGTGGTCGCCAGTGGCGCGGCTGCCGTGGTGGGCCTGCTGGTAGGGCTGACGTCGGCCGGCCGCGGCGGCGCGTTCGCCCGAAGTGGCGGTTGGGGCGGCGGTGGGTGGGGCGGTGGCGGTTGGGGTGGTGGCGGAGGCGGAGGTTTCGGCGGCGGAGGCGGCTGGGGCGGTGGGGGTGGACGTTCGGGAGGCGGTGGCGCCTCGGGAGGCTGGTGATGCGTTGGTGGCGCCATCTCTTCTCACCGTCGGTCCGCCGCACCTTCCCGCCGGCACGGCTCCAGGCCATCACCGAGGCCATCACTGCCGGCGAGCGTCGCCACGGCGGCCAGGTGATGTTCGCGGTGGAAGCGGACCTGCCGCTGGCCGCGCTGTGGCAGCGGGTCAGCCCCCGCCAGCGCGCCGAACATGCCTTCGCCCAGCTGCGCACCTGGGACACCGAGCGCAACAACGGGGTGCTGGTCTACCTGCTGCTGGCCGACCACGCCATCGAGCTGGTCGCCGACCGCGGCCTCCGCGGCAAGGTGGGGGAGGCGCAGTGGGCGGACATCTGCGCCCACATGCAGCAGCGGCTGCACGACGGTGCGTTGCAGGACGCGGTGCTGCTGGCCATCGAGGAAGTCTCCGACCTGCTGGCCGGGCACTATCCGCCCATCCCGGGGTCCAAGGCCGATCACCTGCCCGATACGCCCCAACTGCTGGGTTGAGGCCGGGCTTAGAATACCCGCTGACCTGCAAGGCATCGCCCATGATCTATCTCCACGACATCGACCCCATCGCCCTTTCGCTCGGGCCGATCAAGGTGCATTGGTACGGCATCATGTATCTGCTCGGCTTCACCGCCGCCTGGTGGCTGGGGCGCAAGCGGATCGCCGCCGGGCGCCTGCCGGGGGTGGATGCCAACGGTTTCTCCGACCTGCTGTTCTACGCCATGCTCGGCGTGGTCGTGGGCGGTCGCGTGGGCTACATGCTGTTCTATGCGCTGTCGGACTTCCTGCACAACCCGCTGATCCTGTTCAAGGTCTGGGATGGCGGCATGAGCTTCCACGGCGGCCTGCTCGGCGTGCTGTTCGCCTCGTGGTACTGGTCGCGCAAGCACCGCCTGCACCTGTTCGACACCATCGATTTCATGGCCCCGCTGGTGCCGCTGGGGCTGGGGTTCGGCCGCATCGGCAACTTCATCGGCGCCGAACTGTGGGGCAAGTACACCGACGGCACCTGGGGCGTGGTGTTTCCCAGCGGCCTGCCGGAGCCGCTCACCCAGCTGGACATGACCATGCTGCGGGCGCAGTTCGCCACCGGCGCGCTCAACGAATACGCCCGCCATCCCTCGCAGCTGTATGAAGCGCTGCTGGAAGGCCTGGTCATGTTCGTGGTGCTGTGGACGGTGTCGGCCAAGCCGCGCCACCGCTATGTCATCGCCGGCCTGTTCGCGTTGATGTACGGCGCGTTCCGCTTCGCGGTGGAGTTCGTGCGCATGCCCGACAACGGCCTTTACGTCGCCTTCGGCTGGCTGACCAAGGGCCAGCTGCTGAGCCTGCCGCTGATCGCCTTCGGCCTGGTGCTGCTGGCGTTGTCGCGCCGCGCCCCGGTGCTGCAGCCGGTGCTGCCGGCGCAGCCCGCCGGAGCCCGCGCATGAAACCCTACCTGGACCTGCTGCAGCACGTGCTGGACCACGGCACGGATAAATCCGACCGTACCGGTACCGGCACCCGCAGCGTGTTCGGCTGGCAGATGCGCTTCAACCTCGGTGACGGCTTCCCGCTGGTCACCACCAAGAAGCTGCACCTGCGCTCGATCATCCATGAGCTGCTGTGGTTCCTGAAGGGCGATACCAACATCGGCTACCTCAAGGACCACCAGGTGCGGATCTGGGACGAGTGGGCCGATGCCAACGGCGACCTCGGCCCGATCTACGGCAAGCAGTGGCGCAACTGGGCCACTGCCGACGGTGGCAGCATCGACCAGATGCAGTGGCTGGTGGAGGAGATCAAGCGCAACCCGGACTCGCGGCGGCTGGTGGTCAGTGCCTGGAACGTGGGCGAGCTGTCGCAGATGGCGTTGATGCCGTGCCACAACCTGTTCCAGTTCTACGTGGTCGACGGCAAGCTCAGCTGCCAGCTCTACCAGCGCAGCGGCGACATCTTCCTCGGCGTGCCGTTCAACATCGCCAGCTACGCGCTGCTCACCCACATGGTGGCGCAGGCCACCGGGCTGGGCGTGGGCGATTTCGTGCATACCCTCGGCGATGCGCACCTGTACTCGAATCATGTCGAGCAGGCCCGCGAGCAGCTGGCCCGTGAACCGCGCGCGCTGCCCACCCTGTGGTTGAACCCGGACGTGACCGATCTGTTCGGGTTCCAGTTCGATGACATCCGCATCGACGGCTACGATCCGCATCCGGCGATCAAGGCGCCGGTGGCGGTGTGAGCGCGATGAAGCTGTCGCTGATCGCCGCGCTCGACCACGACCATGGCATCGGCCATGACAACCAGCTGCCGTGGCAGCTGCCGGACGACCTCAAGCGCTTCAAGGCGCTGACCCTGGGCAAGCCGATCCTGATGGGACGCAGGACGGCCGAATCGCTCGGCCGCGCGCTGCCCGGACGGCCCAACCTGGTGCTGACCCGCAGCGGGCAGGTGCCGTTCGCGGGCATGCAGGCGGTGGCGTCGATCGAACAGGCGCTGCAGTACGCCCGCGAGGCCGGCGCCGACGAGTTGTGCGTGATCGGCGGGGGCGAGATCTACCGGCTGGCGATGGCGCAGGCCACCGACCTGCACCTGACCTGGGTGGATACCACCGTGCAGGCCGACACCCACTTCCCGCCGGTGGCAATGGAGCAGTGGATCGAGGTCGCACGCGCACACCACCCCGCCGATGCGCGGCATGCGCTGGCGTTCGACTTCGTGGATTACCGCCGGCGCTGAGTGCGATGGCCGTGCGTGCTCAACGCCGCGGTTTGATCGCCAGCAGGGCAAGCGAGGCGGCCACCCGGGCCGGATCGGCGCCCTGTTGCAGCGCGTGGCGCAGGCAGGCCTGGTCCTGCGCGCCCAGCGCGGCGTGTGGCTGCAGCCCGGCGGCCGGGTCACGCGCGGGCGCCTGCAGCAGGGCCGACGGTTCGGCAAAGCGCTCGAACCACGGCAACAGGATGGTCGTCACGTAGCGCGCCAGGTCGGCATGGCATCGCGCCTCGCCGTCTCCGGAGGCCACGTTGAAGCGCAGGTGGAAGCGTGCATCACGCAGCACCAGCAGCGCATCGCGGGTGTCCGGACCGTTCAGGGCCAGCGCGGGGAAGTCGCTGTCCAGCACCCGGATGCCGGCCTGGAGCTGGATCTCGACCGTGTTGCGGATGCGTGCGCGGCCCGCGCCGTCGCGCTGTACGAAGACGAACGCGGCGGTATCGGCACGGCGCTGCACCCAGAGCGTCTTGCGGGTGCGCTCGAAGCCGGCGGGCGCCAGCAGCGCATCCACGCCGGCGTGGGCGCGTGCCAGCGCCGCGTTGACGTCGCCAAGGGAAGCCAGTTCGGGCATGCGGTTGCGTCCTTGCGGTTGCCGGCGCTCAGGCGGGCGGCCGGTAGTGGCCGATGATGGGGTGGGCGAACAGCAGGTCTTCTTCCTGCGTGCCGCGGGCGATGTTGTGCAGGATCAGCGGGGTGCCATCGCTGCGCTGGCGGTCGGAGACGATGCCCACGTGCAGCAGGCCGCTGCCGGTGAGTTTCCAGGCCACGATATCGCCGGCGGCGAAGTCGGCCGGGTGCGCGGAGGCCGGTTGCTGCCAGCCCTGCCGCTCGAACCAGCGCATCAGGTTGGGGACGCGACGATGGTCGATGTTGCGGTCCGGCCGCGACAGGCCCCATAGCGCCGGGTAGGCATTGAAATGCCCACGCATGTCCTCGTGGATGCGCTGTTGCAGGTCCAGGCCCTGGCTGCGCAGGGCGCGCACGATCACGTCGGTGCACACGCCGCGGTCGAGCGCGACATCACCCCCGGGGTAGGCCAGCACGGTATACGCCGGGTCGTAGCGCAGGGTCTGCCCGACCTGGCTGCGCGCGGCGGCCACCAACGGGGGCGAGGGAAGGGCGGCGGCGCGCGCCACTGGCAGTGCCGCAGCGGGGCCGGTGGCCACCGCCGGGTCCGGCGCGCGTTGGCAGGCGATGCCCATGCTGGCCACAAGCGCCACCAGCAGCCAGCGCGCCGTCGCCATCATGCGGGCGTGGGGGTGCTTCCGCCGTTGTCGCCGGCCGGCTCGGGGGCACGGCGCGGCTGCGGGTTGCGCGGTCCACGGTCGCGGCGCTGGCCTTGGCCCTGGCGCGGCGGCCGGGCGCTGCCCTCGCCCTCGGTGGCGGGGCGTCGCGCCGGCGGGCGCGGCGGCGTGACCGGCCGGGGCACGTCACGGCCGGGCACCTGCACCACGCGCAGTTCCTCGGTATCCAGCTGCAGCGCGGTCAGCTTGCCGCCCCAGACCGCGCCGGTGTCGATCGCGTGCACGCCCTGGGTGATGGTCAGCCCCAACGCGGACCAGTGGCCGCACACGATCTTCAGGTCGCGCTCGGCGCGGCCGGGCACTTCGAACCA
This sequence comes from Stenotrophomonas sp. 05N37, assembly GCF_056397365.1. Classification (NCBI taxonomy): domain Bacteria; kingdom Pseudomonadati; phylum Pseudomonadota; class Gammaproteobacteria; order Lysobacterales; family Lysobacteraceae; genus Stenotrophomonas; species Stenotrophomonas sp. 05N37. Next base: position 409,955 of record NZ_JBFTNG010000003.1, read on the forward strand.
CGGGTACAGCCCCTGTTCCTGGGTGCCCGGTGTGCCCTTGTCCTCGATGCCGATCCGGCCACGCGGGGTGCAGTAACGCATGCGCGTGAACAGGTTGATGATCGCGCGCGAGCGGTCGTAGCCGGACAGCCCCGGCGACCAGCTCGGCTTGTCGCCGTACATGTTGCGGAACAGCTTGCGATAGCCGCTGCCGTGCAACTGCACCTCCACCTCGCGCGCATGCTTCTCGGCGAGCTGGGTGGTCCACTTGGGCGCCAGGCCGGCGTGGATCATCATCCAGCCGAGGTCGCGGTCGATATGCAGCAGCTTCTGCAGGCGCAGCCACTCCAGCAGCTCGTCGCGGTCCTCGGCCTGCACGATGCGCAGCAGGTCCGGGTTGACCTTGCGCTGCTCTTCCTCGGTGCGCGCACCGACGGCCAGCAGGCTCAGGTCGTGGTTGCCCAGCACCACCACGCTGCTCTCGCGCAACGAATGGACCAGGCGCAGGGTTTCCAGGGACTGGCCACCGCGGTTGACCAGGTCGCCGCAGAACCACAGCGTGTCCGCCGCCGGGTCGAAGCGGATTTTTTCCAGCAACCGCTGGGTGACGTCGTAGCAGCCCTGCAGGTCGCCGATGGCCCAGACACTCATGCGCGCGCCTCCATCAGTGCAGTGTGCGTGGAACGGTCAACACGAACGGCGCGATCGGTGCGGCGAACTCGGTGCCATCGTCGGCCACCATGTCGTAGTGCCCCTGCATCGTGCCGTGTTCGGTTTCCAGCATGACACCGGAGGTGTAACGGAAGTCTTCACCCGGGCGCAGTCGCGGCTGCTCGCCGATCACCCCGTCACCGTCCACATGTTCCGTGCGTCCATTGGCATCGGTGATGCGCCAGTGGCGCGCCACCAGGCGTGCAGCGACACGGCCGCCATTGTGGATGCGGATCGTGTAGGCGAACGCATAGCGCCCGTCCTCCGGCGTGGACTGGTCGTCGAGGAAACGCGGAGCGACCTCGACCGAGATCGCGTAGTGTGCAGCGTCGTTCATGCAGGCAGTTTAGAGAATGTCGTGCAGTTTGAGGTGAGCGCGCCCATCGATGACGCGCCCACGGCTGGGAATTCAGGCAGTTCTGCGTGCCAGCGGCCGGTCAAGGCCGCGTGGCGCGGCGTTCATCCCTGCGCCGGCGCATCGCCGTCGAGGCGGGGCACGTTGGCCAGTGCGATGAACTGCGCCACCTCCAACTGCTCGGCGCGCGCATCGCTGCGCACGCCGGCGGCCTCGAACTGCTCGGGCGTGCACACCCCGTTCAAGGCATTGCGCAGGGTCTTGCGGCGCTGGCCGAAGGCGGCCCGGACCACGTCGGCGAAACGCCTGCGGTCCACGATGCCGACCGTGGCCGGGTCGCGCGGGATCAACCGCACCACGGCCGAATCGACCTTCGGCGGCGGCCGGAAGGCGCCCGGCGGCACCACGAACAGCGCGGTGACCTTGCAGAACGCCTGCAGCATCACGCTCAGTCGGCCATAGACCTTGCTGCCCGGATCGGCGGCCATGCGGTCGACGACTTCCTTCTGCAGCATGAAGTGCATGTCGGTGATCACCGAGGCGTGGTCCAGCGCGTGGAACAGGATCGGCGAGGAGATGTTGTAGGGCAGGTTGCCGACCAGCCGGATCCGGCCGCCGGCGGCGAGTTCGGTGAAGTCCACCTGCAGCACGTCGCGGTGGATGATGGTCATCTCGCCCAGCGGTTCGGCGGCGGCGGCCAGCGGGCCGACCAGGTCGCGGTCGAACTCGATCACGGTCAGGCGCGGATGGCGGCGCAGCAGCGGCAGGGTGATGGCACCCTGGCCCGGGCCGATCTCGACCAGGCGGTCGTCGTCCTTCGGGTTGACCGCCAGCACGATCCTGTCGATATAGGTGCGGTCGGCCAGGAAGTGCTGGCCGAGCTGCTTTTTGGCCGGTCCGGTGAACCCGGCGGCAGAAGAAGAATACGGTGAAGTCATGGCACCAGTGTACGTTGCCGCGCCAGCCGGGCACACAGGCCGGTGGCAGCGAAGAGGCTGGACGGGTCGGCGACGCCACGGCCGGCCAGGTCCAGCGCGGTGCCATGGTCGACCGCCACGCGCGGGTAGGGCAGGCCCAGGGTGATGTTGACCGCCTGCTCGAACCCGCTGTACTTGAGCACCGGCAGGCCCTGGTCGTGGTACATGGCCACCACCGCGTCAACGCCGGCCAGCCTGGCCGGCAGGAAGGCGGTATCGGCCGGCAGCGGCCCGACCAGGTCCATGCCTTGCCCGCGCAGGCGGTCCAGCAGCGGAATGATCAGGTCCAGTTCTTCGCGGCCCAGGTGGCCGTCTTCGCCGGCATGGGGATTGAGCCCGAGCACGGCGATGCGCGGGGCGGCGATGCCGAACTGGCGCTGCATGGCGCTGTGCACGGTCGCCAGGGTGTGCGCCAGGCCCTCGGCGGTGATCGCGTCGGCGACGGCGCGCAACGGCAGGTGGGTGGTGGCCAGGGCCACCCGCACGATGTCGTTGGCCAGCATCATCACCACCGCCACCCCGGCCTGGTCGGCCAGCAGTTCGGTGGTGCCGCTGTAGGCGATCCCGCCCTGGTTGATGACGGCCTTGTGCACCGGTCCGGTCACCACCCCGTCCAGCTCGCCGGACAGGCAGGCCTGGCCGGCCTGCAACAGCGCGCCGATCACGGCGCCGGCGTTGGCCGGGTCCGCTTCGCCGAACCGGGAGGGGCGGGCATTGGGCACCGCGCGCAACCGCAGATCGCCCGGCTGGCGGGCGATGGCATCTTCAGGCAGGAGCTGCAGGGGCAGCGACAGCGCCGCGGCGGCGGCGTGCAGGGTATCGGGGTCGGCGAAAGCGAGCAGCCGGCAATCGGTGCGCGGCTGCTGGGCCAGGCGGACGCAGAGTTCAGGGCCGATCCCGGCGGGCTCGCCCGGTACCAGAGCGAGCTGCGGGATCATCGGCCAGACCTCAGGACTGCGGCGGCGGGGTGGTGGAGGTAGCGCCGTCGGCGTTGTCGGCGCCGGTGCGCAGATTCACATAGGCTTCGCCGCGCAGTTCCTGCAGGAAGCGGTTGTACTCTTCTTCCAGCTTGCGACGACCGATGGTCTCGCGGATCTGGGCGCGCTGGTTGTCGGTGGTGGCATCGGTCTGGCGCGTGGCAACGCGCTGCACGATGTGCCAGCCGGCATCGGTGCGGAACGGCTGGCTGACGCCGCCGTCGGCCACGCCGCTGACCTGCTTGCCGAAGTCCGGACCGAACGCGTCGGCCGGGAACCAGCCCAGATCGCCGCCCTGGCCCTTGCTGTTGGTGTCCTCGGAGGATTCCTTGGCCACTTCCTGGAAGTCGGCGCCGCCGGCGATGCGGGCACGCAGGGTGTCGATCTTGGCCTTGGCGGCGGCGTTGTCCTGCTGGTCGGTGACGCGCACCAGGATATGGCGGCCGTGGTACTCGGTGATGCTCTGGCCACCGGCGGCGGCGCTGGCATCGCGCACTTCCACCAGCTTGAGCAGCTGGAAGCCACTCGGGCCACGGATCGGGCCGACCACGTCGCCGGCCTTCATCTTGGTCATCATCTGCGCGAACGCGTTGGGGATTTCATCCAGCGAACGCCAGCCCAGGTCGCCGCCTTCCAGCGCGTTGGGGCTGTCGGAGTAGCGCACCGCGGCAGCGTTGAAGTCCAGCTCGTTCTTGTCCAGCAGTGCCTTGACGCCATCGGCCTTCTTCTGGCCGGTGCTGATCTGGTCAGCGGTGGCGCCTTCGGGCAGGGCGATCAGGATGTGCGCCAGGTGGTACTGGTTGCCCACGGTGGCCTGCTGCTTCAGCGCGGCATCCACTTCGCCCTCGCTGACGCTGATGCGGCTCTGCGCGAAGCTCTGGCGCAGGCGCTGCACGGTGATTTCATCGCGCACCGAAGCACGGAAATCGTTGAAATCGATGCCGTCGCGCGCCAGCCGCTGGCGCAGGGCGTCCAGGTTGGACCCGTTCTGCTGGGCGATCGTGTTCAGGGCCTGGTTGAGCTCCTGGTCACCGACCTTGATCCCGCTGCTCTCGGCGCGGGCCACCTGCAGCTTGACCAGCACCAGGCGCTCGAGCACCTGGCGGCTGAGTACCTCATCCGGCGGCAGCTGGTTCTCGCGGCCGGCGTACTGCGCCTTGATGTTCTGGATCGCGCGGTCCAGCTCGCTCTGCAGCACGACGTCCTCATCGACGATGGCGGCAATGCGATCCAGCGGCTGGCTCTGCTGCGCCAGCACCTGCAGCGGTGCGGAGACGGTGGAAACCGCCAGCAGGGAAGCGAGTAGAACGGGAAGGGTCTTGGTCATGGGATCAGGTTCGGATCGTAGTCGTCGCGGTCAGCCCCGGTATTGCTGGGCGGCACGAGATAGAGGTCGTCTCGGTAGTAGCCGAGAATAGCACGGCGCAAGGTGCGGTCCGTGTTCTGGCCGATGGAGCTCAGGCCCTTGAGCACGAACTCGATCTGGAAGGAATTGTTCAGGTCTCCCTCGCGGTTGCGCACGTAGCGGCGGGCAATCGCGCGGACGGCCAGGCAGCAGCTGTCCCACTGCACGCCACCGATGATTTCCAGCGGCTTCTTGTCTTCGATGGAGTAGTAGTAGCGCCCCACCAGGCTCCAGCGCGGGCTCAGCGGGTACAGGAAGGACAGGTCGGCCTGCTTGAGCAGGTCGGTGCCATCGGGGTTGAGGCGGTGGCGGTAGGTGATGTTGACGATGCCGTCGTTGGACATCAGGTAGCGCGCGCGCACGCTGGCCAGGTCCTCGCGCTTGTACTTGGGGTCCCACTGGTACGTGGCGCCCAGGTTCCAGCGGTCGTTGATGGCGTAATTGGCATCGGCGATCCAGGCCGACTTGCCCTGTTCCACCGGCGACTGCGCGTTGTTGATGGTCACCCGCGAGTCGTCGAAGTACAGGATCTGGCCGATGCTGCCCGAGAAACGCTCCTTGCCGGTGGTCTGGTCGATGAAGCGGGTGCTCAGCGCCATGGTCAGCTGGTTGGCATCGTTCTGGCGGTCCGCGCCGGTATAGCGCGAATCGCGGAACAGCTGGCCCCAGCTGAAGGTGAAGTCGCGGGTATCGAAGATCGGCAGATCGCTCTGGTCGCGGTAGGGCGTGCGCAGGTAGAACAGGCGCGGCTCCAGCGTATGCAGGAACGACTTGCCGCCGATGGTGGTTTCGCGGTCGAAGAACATGCCCGCGTCCAGGCTGGCGATCGGCATGCTGCGGCTGGGCGAGGTGTTGCCGCGGAGCTGCTCCGGGGTGGCTGTGGCCGGATCGATGCCTGCGGCACGCAGGTTGTCCGCTCGGATCTGGTCAGCCAGCCCACGATCCAGTTCATAGCCGGTGTAGCGGTAGGCCAGGGTCGGGGTGACATACCAGGCCGCGCCACTGAAGGGCATGGACACATACGGTTTGATGTCCAGTCGCGAGCCACCGAACATCTCGGTGCGGGTCCCGTCGCGCACGTACTCGCCGTCGGCATCGACGATCTTGCCGTTGATGTCCTTGTGGGTGAAGCGCACGGCCTCGGCGTACACGCCGGTTTCCAGCCACGGCAGGACCGGCTTGTCCCAGGTGAAGAAGGCGCGCGGCTGGCGCGCGTAGGGCAGCGCGGCTTCGGTCAGGGTGTAGTCGGTCAGCTGCCAGTAGTCGGCCATCAGGCCGCCGGTCCAGTTTTCCCCGGTGCCGTAGATGCCCACCTGGCTCTGCAGGTTGGACGCGGTCACCCCGAGCAGGCGGTTGGCGAAGTCTTCGGTATAGCGCTCGTCACTGACCCAGGCCAGGTTGGCGCGGGCCTGCCAGTGCGAATTGAGGTTGTGGTAGCCGCCGAACTCGAACTGGCCGCGATCGCGATCGCGCAGCTTGTCGTTGGGCAGGTAGCTGGTTTCCAGCTCGCCGCGGCCACCGTCGTACAGATAGCGGAACTCGTTGGTCAACATCAGGCCGCGCTTGCTCATGTAGCGCGGGGTCAGGGTGTCGTCGTAGTTCGGCGCCAGGTTGAAGTAGATCGGCTGGGCATAGTCGAAGCCGTTGCGCCCGGACAGGCCGATCTGCGGGTAGAGCAGGCCGGTCTGGCGACGGTCGTCGATCGGGAACTTGAAGTACGGCGCCCACAGCACCGGCACGTTGCCGATCCGCAGCACCGCGTTGCGCGCGGTACCGAAGCCTTCGTCGTTGTCCACTTCGATCTGCGGCGCGGTCAGCTTCCAGACCGGCTGCGACGGGTCGCAGGTGGTGTAGGTGGAGCGGTGCATCTGCCCCACCGCGCCCTGCAGGTCGACCGATTCGGCCACGCCGTTGCCGCGGCGGGACACCAGCTGGTACTGGATGTCGCTGATCTTGTGGGTGTCCGCGTCCTGGTTGCCTTCGGCGCGCTTGGCCACCATCCGGATCGAGGAGTCCTGGTAGCGGACATTGCCCTCGGCGATGTAGTTGCCGCTCTCGGTGTCGAAACTCAGGTGGTCGGTGCCCAGGAACTGGTCGCCGCGTTTGATCGCGACATTGCCCTGGTACTGCGGCACCGTGGTGGTGCCGAACAGCTGGTCCCCCTCGATGTCGGTGTCCTGCTGGTCGCGGGTGGCGGCAGCAGCCTTGTCGGCTTTGGGCGCATCGTCAAAGACTGGCAGGACGTCGGTGGCTGGGCACAGGCCCCAGTTCACCGGTTTGTCGTCGGCCAGGGCCGGCAGGCAGATGGCGATGCTCAGGGGGAGAGGCAGCAGGCGGAGGGCTCGGCGCACGCGGTAGTCGGATTCGGGCGAAAACGGATCGTAGCTTGCCCCATCCCTTGCATAGGGGCAATGAAGGCCTTGCCCGGGGAGAGGTTCAGGTTCATGCGCGGCCACCCACCGCGCCGTGGCTCAGCGCAGTTGGCCGACGTGGGCCACCGCGCATTCGGCCAGCGCCTGCAGGTCGTAGCCGCCCTCCAGCATCGACACCACCCGGCCGCCGCCATGCCGGCGCGCGAGGCCCCGCAGCTCGGCGGTGATCCAGGCGAAATCCTCGGTCTCCAGCATCAGGTCGGCCTGCGGATCGCGCAGATGTGCGTCGAACCCGGCCGAGATCAGCAGAAGCTGCGGGCGGAAGTCGTCGATGGCCGGCAGCATCTCGTCGGCCCAGGTGTTGCGGAAGCGGAAGCCGCCGCTGCCGGGCGGCAGCAGGATGTTCATCAGGTTGCCCGCGCCGCGGTCGCGGCGCAGGCCCGAGTTGGGGAACAGCCCGGCCTGGTGGGTGCTGTAGTACGCCACGCCGGGGTCGGCCATGAAGATGTCCTGGGTGCCGTTGCCGTGGTGCACGTCGAAATCGACGATGGCAATGCGCTCCAGGCCGTAGCGGTCGCGCGCATAGGCGGCGGCCACGGCGATGTTGTTGAACAGGCAGAAGCCCATCGCGGTGCTGGCCGTGGCGTGGTGGCCGGGCGGTCGCACCGCGCAGAACGCCACCGGGTCGTCACCGAGCATCACCGCATCCACTGCGGCCACGCCGGCGCCGGCGGCATGCAGGGCGGCACTGGCCGAGCCGGGCGAGGTCAGGGTGTCCATGTCGATCAGGCGCAGCGCATCGGTCTGCGGCTTGAGCACCAGGTCGATCAGTTCGCTGTCGTGGACCCGGGCCAGCTCGCCGAGCTTGGCCGCCGGCGCCTGGCGCCAGTCCAGCAGGTCGGGGAAGGCGGCCTGCAGCGCATCGAGCACCACCTGCAGGCGCTGCGGGGATTCAGGGTGGCCACGGCCGGGATCGTGTTGCAGACAGGCAGGGTGGGTGAAAACCAGCATGCGGGCAGGGGTTCCGGTGGGGTGGCAGGGCCGCTCAGGCGTGGCGGCGTTCGTGCCGCCACAGCACCTCGCCGTGGCCATCGGCCCGGGCCAGGACGCGGGCCAGCACGAACAGCAGGTCCGAGAGCCGGTTGAGGTAACCGATCGCCTCGGCGCGGACCGGCTCCAGCCGCGCCAGCGTCACCGTCTCGCGCTCGGCGCGGCGGACGATGGTGCGGGCCAGGTGGCAGCGGGCGGCCGCCTCGCCGCCGGCGGGCAGGATGAACTCCTTGAGCACGGGCAGATCGGCGTTGTACTGGTCCAGCTGGCGTTCCAGAGCCGTCACGTCGGCGGCCTGGATGGCGGCATGGCCGGGAATGCAGAGCTCGCCGCCGAGGTCGAACAGCTGGTGCTGCACGGTGGTGAGCAGGGCGCGCACGTCCTCGGGCAGGGCGACCGCCAGCAGCACGCCAAGCGCCGAGTTGGCCTCGTCCACGGTGCCGTACGCGTTGACCCGGGCCGCATCCTTGGGCACCCGGCTGCCATCGCCCAGGCCGGTGCTGCCGTCATCGCCGGTGCGGGTATAGATGCGCGAAAGCCGGTTGCCCATGGCCGTGCGGACTCAGTGCAGTGCGTCGTGGCGGGCCTGCAGCAACTTGCCCACCTGCTCGGTGGCCAGTTGCATCGCCGCGGCCAGGCCGACATACATCGCCGCGGTACGCAGATAGGGCACGAACCAGTCGCTGTAGTTCTTCAGCCAGCCGGCGACGCTCGGCTCGGCGACGCTGTCGCTGCTCCAGTAAAAGCCGCCCTGCGCGAACAGGTGGCACACCGCCACCGCCGCGACCAGCAGCAGCACGCCCTTGCCCAGGGTGCCCCAGCTCGCGCCGTGATAGCCCTGGCCCAGCAGCGTGCCGCCGGCCCACAGCGAGAAATACGCCGGCAGCAGCATCCAGGTGCCGGGCGAGACGCAGTAATGCTGCAGGTACTGCTGCCCGCTGCTGCGGATCACCAGCACGTCGACCACGATCGCCAGCACCATCAGCAGCGGAAACGCCCAGCGGGTCCAGCTGCGCAGGTAGAAGCCGCCGATGAAGAACACGGCCCAGGACGCATCCGGGATCGCCATGAAATGGTTGACGCGGGTCGCAGCCATCAGCAGCACGAGCACGGACAGGACGAAGGCGCGGTGGGCGGTGGTGGTCATGGTTGCCACGGGAAGGGGTTCAGCGTTCATTCTAGCGCCTGCTGCGGCAGGCCGCCGCACCCGCCCGCCACGGCCAACCGCTTATCATGGGCGGCATGAGTGAACGACATGATGTAGTGATCGTGGGCGGCGGGTTGGTCGGGGCCAGCCTGGCCATCGCGCTGGACCGCGCCGGGCGCGACGTCGGGTTGGTGGAAGCCACCCCGGCGGGCACGCTGCCGGCGGTGTTCGACCAGCGCAACCTCAGCTTCGCCGCCGCCACGGTCAACGCACTGACCGCCTTGGGCGTGATGCAGCTGCTGGCCACGGCCCCCGGTGCGATCCACCGCATCCATGTCAGCCGCGCCGGCGATTTCGGCCGCGTGCAGATGGACGCCGCGCAGTACCAGCGGCCGTGGTTCGGCCAGGTGGTGGTGGCGCGCGACTTCGGCAACGCGCTGGAAACCCGCCTGCAGGCGCTGGCCGGGCTGACCCGCTACCGTCCGGCGCGGTTCGTGCGCCTGGGCGATACGATCGACGGCTACCGCCAGGTGGTCATCGCCGATGAACACGGCGAGCGTTGCCTGCTGGCGCGCCTGGTGGTGGGCGCCGACGGCACCCGCAGCGGCGTGCGCGATGCGCTGGGCATCGCGGTGGACGAGCACGACTTCCTGCAGACCCTGTTCGTGGCCCGTGTGCGCAGTGCGCGCGCGCCGGATGGCACCGCCTACGAGCGCTTCACCGATACCGGCCCGACGGCGCTGCTGCCGCGTGGCGACCGCCACTATGGCGTGGTCCATGGCGTGGCCCGCGACGAGGCCGATGCGGTGCAGGCGCTGGACGAGGCGGCATGGCTGCAGCGCCTGCAGGACGCGATCGGCTGGCGTGCCGGGCGTTTGCTGGACAGCGGACCGCGCAGTGCCTATCCGCTGGTGCAGGTGCTCGCCCAGGCGCTGGTCGGCGAGCGCGCGGTGCTGCTCGGCAATGCCGCGCAGACCATCCACCCCCTGGGTGCACAGGGCTTCAACCTGGGCCTGCGCGATGCGCTGACCCTGGCCGAGCTGGTGGCCGCCGCGCAGGACCCGGGCAGCGACGCGCTGCTGCAGGCCCACGTGGCGCGCCGCAGCGAAGACCGCGAGCAGACCATTGCCTTCTCCGGCGGCCTGGCCCGGCTGACCAGCAACCCGGCGCCGCTGATGCGGCCGCTGCGCAGCCTCGGCCTGCTGGCCGCGCAGGCCACGCCGATGCAATCGATGCTGGTCGGCGGCGCGATGGGCTTCCGTGGGCAGGTGCCCGCGCTGTGCCGTGGAGCCGGCGCATGAGCCGGCGCGCGCGCGATGTCATCGTGGTCGGTGGCGGCGTGGTCGGTGCGGCCTGCGCGCTGGCACTGGCCGATGCGGGGCTGGATGTCACCCTCGTCGAGGGGCGCGAACCGGCGCCGTGGCACCCCCAACAGGCCGACCTGCGCGTCTACGCATTCGCCCCGGACAACGCGCAGTTGCTGGCCGCGCTCGGGGTGTGGCCGGCGGTCACCGCCGCGCGGGCCTGCGCCTACCGGCGCATGCGCGTGTGGGATGCGGCAGGCGGCGAGGAGCTGCGTTTCGACGCCGATACCCTGGGCCGCGAGCAGCTGGGCTGGATCGTGGAGAACGACCTGCTGGTGGACCGGCTGTGGGCCGCGTTGCCGGCGGCCGGCGTGCACCTGTGCTGTCCGGCGCGGGTCGAGGCGCTGGAGCAGGACGCCGATGGCGTGCGCCTGCGCCTGGACGATGGCCGGCGGCTGGAGGCTGGGCTGGCGATCGCTGCCGATGGCGCCGAGTCCACCCTGCGCCAGTTGGCTGGCCTGGCCGTCACGCGCCAGGACTACGGCCAGCGTGGCGTGGTCGCCTACGTGGACAGCGAGAAAGACAACGAAGCCACGGCATGGCAGCGGTTCCTGGTGACCGGGCCGCTGGCGGTGCTGCCGATCGGGCCGCGCCGCAGCTCGATCGTGTGGACCCTGCCCGATGCCGAAGCCGAGCGCGTGCTGGCATTGGACGAGGCTGCCTTCGGTCGCGAGCTGACCCTCGCCTTTGCCGGTCGCCTGGGCGCGATGACCCTGGCATCCAGGCGCGCCGCATTTCCCCTGCGTCGGCAGCTGGCCAGCGGCTACGTGGCCGGCCGTGTGCTGGCGCTGGGCGATGCCGCCCACGTGGTGCACCCGTTGGCCGGGCAGGGGGTCAACCTCGGCCTGCGCGATGTCGCGGCGCTACGGACGATGGTGCTGGCCGCGCAGCAGCGCCGGCAGGACTGGATGTCGCCGCATCGGCTGCAGCGCTGGGCCCGCGAGCGCCGCAGCGAAAACACCGTGGCTGCGTACAGCTTCGATGCGATCAACACGGTCTTCTCCAACGACGAGATGCACCTGACCCTGGCCCGTGGCCGCGTGCTGGGCTGCGCGGGCAAGCTGCCGCCGCTGGTATCGATGTTCTGGAAGCGCGCCGCCGGGGTGTAGTGCCGGGCGGTGCCCGGCGCCTTCAATCCACCAGCCAACCGGCCAGGTCGGCCCGATCCAGCCTGCCGCGCCGCTTCACGTCGAGCGCGGTGAACTCATCGGCCAGCGCCGGGTTGGCCTGGGCCTCGGCGCGGCTGATGACGCCATCGCCGTCCACGTCCAGCGCACTGAACGCAAACCGGTATTGCCCGACCACGCTTACCGGCTGCACCGAGCGCACCGTCACCTGCGCTTCGCCCGCGGCGGCGGGCAGGGTCACCTGGTCGGTGACGCGCCCTTCCGACAGCGCCTGCGTGCGCACGCTGGCCGGAACCTCGCGGAGCGGTTCGCTGATCGCTGGCGAGGGCGAGGGCGTGTGAACCTGTGCCGCGGCGAAGACCGGTAGCAGGGACAGCAGCAGGACCGGGGCAGGGCGACGTCGCATGGACACTCCGTTCTTTGACGTGGGGGAGCGCCGGGCATGGCCCGGCGCTGCCGGTGTGGTGCGTGGATCAGCGCAGCGGCGAGGCCAGCACCGTGATTTCTTCGCGGTCGTGGTACAGCTGCTTGGCACGCAGCACCAGCGGCTTGCCGGCCTGTTCCTGGAACAGGTCCAGGCACAGGCGGGTTTCGTCCCAGCGCTTCTTCATCGGCAGTTTGAGATTGAAGATCGCATGCTTGCACCAGCCCTCGCGGAACCAGGTGGCCATGCGCTCGGCCACGCGACGCGGCTGTTCGACCATGTCGCAGACCATCCAGTCCAGCGGCGTCTCCGGCTGCCAATGGAAGCCATCGGCACGCAGGTGCTCGACCAGTCCCGTTTCCAGCACGTGCTCGCGCAGCGGGCCGTTGTCCACGCTGATCACCCGCAGGTGCTGGCGGGTCAACACCCAGGTCCAGCCGCCGGGGGCGGCGCCAAGGTCGGCCGCGCGCATGCCCGGCTTGACCAGCAGTTCGCGCTCGTCCGGGGTCAGCAGGGTCAGCAGGGCCTCATCCAGCTTCAATGCCGAGCGCGATGGCGCGTCGGGCAGCAGCTTCAGGCGCGGAATGCCCAGCGCCCAGGGCGCGCTGTCGCGGGTATCGGCCACGCAGACGAAGGCGTGGCGGCCACCGACGAACACGATGTGCAGGCGCGGCAGCGCGGTGTTGGGCTTGTCGGTGAGCAGCCCGGCCTTGCGCAGCGCCGGGCGCAGCGCATTGCCGAACGCGCGGGCCAGGCCGGCCAGCGGCTTGCCTTCGTCCGAATCGGGGTGCTCCACCCACATGTCACCGAAGCGTTGCTGGCCCTGCAGCGCGGCGACGATCGGGGTGATCCGGTCGGCCGCATCCAGCTGCGGCAGTTCGGCCAGTACCGCCATCTTCTGGCGGGCGAAGATCAGCGAACGCCACGGCAGCGCCTTGGACAGCGCGGCGCCTTCCTCGGTGGCGAACAGCACGTAGCCATCGTTGCGCTGGGTGCGTGCGTAACCGGCGATGCCGGCATAGGCGGCACGCTCGGTCAGCTCACCGGCCAGTTCCGGCTCGAAGCCCTGGCGGCAGAGGCATAGCAGGCCGGTCATGCGCGTGCGCCCGAGGCGCGGCGGTCAGTAATGCGCACCGTTGGTCTCCCCGTACTGGCGCAGCACCGCGCGCGCTGCATCGCGCTCGATGTCGCGCACGACCTCGATGCCGCGCGCGTTGAGTTCACCGATCCAGTCGGCCGGCAGCGGGCCTTCGTCGAACGGCGTGAGTTCTTCCACGTCCTGTGCACTGGCCCCGATCAGCAGGCGGTCGATGCCGGCCCAGATGGTGGCGCCATAGCACTGGCAGCAGGGTTGGGAGGACGTGGCCAGGGTGATCGGGCTCAGCACATCGTTCAGGCGCGGGGTCTGCAGGCGCTGCTGGGCCAGCATGTAGGCCATGTTTTCGGCATGCGCCAGCGACGTGGTGTGCGGGACCACCCGGTTGACGCCGGCGGCGATGATGCGGTCGTCCGGGCCGAACACCACCGCGCCGAACGGGCCGCCGGTCTGCGCCTCGACATTCAGGCGCGACAGCTCGATCGCCAGCGCGACCTTGTCGGCATCACCGGGATAGGCACGGCCGAGGTCGACATGGTCGTGGATCCAGGCGGGCAGGGTGAGATGGACTTGCGCGTACAGCATCGGGACGTAGGCCTCTTCAAAAAGGGTACAGGCCGCACGTCCACGCAAGGCGTGGACGCTGTTGCCGGCCTGGTGAAACCCGGCCGGCTTACGCCGACCAGGTATCGCGCAGGGTCACGCTGCGGTTGAACACCGGCGTGGCGGCGGTGTGGTCGCGGCGGTCGGCGACGAAATAGCCGGTGCGTTCGAACTGGAACGACTGCTCCGGTGCCGCGCTGGCCGCGGCCGGCTCGACATAGCCGGTGACGGTGCGGCGCGACGCGGGGTTGAGGTAATCGCGGTAGGTCTTGCCCTCGGACTCATCATCCGGGTTGGGCACCGAGAACAGGCGGTCATACAGGCGGATCTCGGCCGGCACCGCATGCACCGCACTCACCCAGTGGATGGTGCCCTTGACCTTGCGGTTGGCGCCTTCCATGCCCGGGCGCGATTCCGGGTCCAGCCAGCCGTGCAGCGCGATGATGGTGCCATCGGCGTCCTTGACCACCTCGTCGCAGCGGATGATGCCGGCGCCGCGCAGGCGCACTTCGCCGCCCGGGACCAGGCGCTTCCAGCCCTTCGGCGGGACCTCGACGAAGTCCTCGCGTTCGATCCACAGTTCACGGGCGAACGGCACCTCGCGGGTCCCGAACGCCTCGTCCTTGGGATGGTTGGAGAACGTCAGCGTTTCTTCGTGGCCCTCGGGCAGATTGGTCAGCACCAGCTTGATCGGATCGACCACCGCCATGCGACGCGCGGCGGCACTGTCCAGGTCCTCGCGCAGGGCGCCTTCGAGCACGCTGAAATCGATCAGCGAGTTCTGCTTGCTGATGCCCACGCGTTCGGCAAACAGGCGCATCGCCGCCGGGGTGTAGCCGCGCCGACGCAGGCCCTGCAGGGTCGGCATGCGCGGATCTTCCCAGCCATCCACCAGCTGCTCGGTGACCAGCGCCATCAGCTTGCGCTTGCTCATCACCGTGTAGTTGATGTTCAACCGCGAGAATTCGATCTGGCGCGGCTTGGCCGCTTCGCGCGGCAGGCCGCGCTCGACCAGCGGGGCGGTCAGCGCGTCGTCGTGGGCGAAATCGACGTTGTCCACGCACCAGTCGTACAGCGGGCGATGGTCCTCGAACTCCAGCGTGCACAGCGAGTGGGTGATGCCTTCCAGCGAATCGCCCAGGGCATGGGCGAAGTCGTACATCGGGTAGATCGGCCACGCATTGCCGGTGTTCTGGTGCTCGACGTGCTTGATCCGGTACAGCGCCGGGTCGCGCAGGTTGATGTTGCCGCTGGCCATGTCGATCTTCGCGCGCACGGTGCGCGCACCGTCGGGGAACTCGCCGGCGCGCATGCGCGCGAACAGGTCCAGGTTTTCTTCAACGCTGCGATCGCGGTAAGGCGACGGGCGGCCCGGCTCGGTCAGGGTGCCGCGGTAGGCGCGCACTTCCTCGGCCGACAGGTCGCAGACGTAGGCCTTGCCATCGGCGATCAGCTTCTGCGCCGCCAGATAGTAGGCATCGAAGTAATCCGAGGCGTGGCGCAGCTCGTTCCATTCAAAGCCCAGCCAGCGCACGTCGTCCTGGATCGCGGCGACGTACTCGGGGTCTTCCTTGGCCGGGTTGGTGTCGTCGAAGCGCAGGTTGCACACCCCGCCGAACTCCCCGGCGATGCCGAAGTTCAGGCAGATCGACTTGGCATGGCCGATGTGCAGGTAGCCGTTGGGCTCGGGCGGGAAGCGCGTCTTGATCGCGGCATGCTTGCCGGCGGCCAGGTCCTCGCGGACGATCTGACGGATGAAGTCCCGTTTTTCCTGGGTTTCCGGAAGGGCGTCGGTGGGGGCGGCGGTAGGCTCGGACATGATGCGCGGTCGCAGTCTAAAAGGCAGAAAGACCAACAGTTTAGCCTGTCGGGGGCGCGTCATCGCATTCGCGCTGTCGCCCTGCGCGTTGCTGCGCGGATCGCGGGCCCGCCTCACCCCCAGCCCCCCGAGCCCCCGGCGCCACCCCGGCGCTGCGGGGGCAGGGCGGTCGCTGGTCCTGCCTGTAGCGCCGGCGGTTGGCCGCCTCCAGGTACGGTGCGATGTCCGTGCGGCCGGCCAACCCCCGGCCCCGGCGGGGCGGGCCTCCGGGTCGGTACGCCTTCAGCCCCCGGGCGTATGCTGGGCCGACGCCTTCCCGGAGCCCCCCATGCACGTGATTTACCAGGCCGACAACCTGTTCGACGCCCATCTGGTCAAGCATGCGCTGGAGGATGCCGGGATCCCGGCGTTCGTGTTCGGCGAGTCGCTGCTGGGCGGGATGGGCGAGCTGCCGCTGTTCGGGGTGTTGCGGGTCTGCGTGCCGGACCTGGCCCGGCCAGACGCCGAGGGCATCGTCGCCGGGCTGGACTTGAGCGGGGGCACCGACGACCCCATATTCGACGGAGATGAAAGCGCCGGCCTGTTGCCGGCCTAGGAGACCGCCATGTTGGGAATCGCCAAGGGCTTGTTGGGCATCGGCGCCTTCAAGCAACGCCTGCCACGCCCCGACGAGGCGCTGCCGGGCCGCGCGCACGCGCTGCCGCTGCATAACCAGCACTACGTCAACAGCCACCCGCTCAAGGACGGCTTCGCCGGCCTGCAGCGCATCCGCTTCGCCATGGGCTGCTTCTGGGGTGCCGAACGCAAGTTCTGGACCCTCCCGGGCGTCTACACCACTTCTGTCGGCTACGCCGGTGGCGTCACCCCGAACCCCACCTACGAAGAAGTCTGCTCGGGCCTGACCGGGCATACCGAGATCGTCGAGGTCGTGTTCGACCCGGCGGTCGTCTCCCTGGCCACGCTCCTGCAGGTGTTCTGGGAAAACCACGACCCCACCCAGGGCATGCGCCAGGGCAACGACACCGGCACCCAGTACCGCTCGGCCATCCACGCCACCAGCCAGGCCCAGTTCGATGCCGCCATCGCCAGCCGCGACGCCTACCAGCAGCGCCTGACCGACGCCGGCCACGGGACCATCACCACCGACATCGCCTTCCCGGCCCCCGAGTACTACTACGCCGAGGATTACCACCAGCAGTACCTGGCCAAAAACCCCAACGGCTACTGCGGCATCGGCGGCACCGGCGTCAGTTGCCCGATCGGCGTGGATGCCTGAACCGCCGGTGGGGGAGCGCCGAGCCACGCTCGGCTGCTTCCCCACCCACGCACCGCCTGCCGGCCCATCGGCCGGGCTGCGCCCGGCCAGCCGAGCATGGCTCGGCTCTACCGGTTACCCACGGCCCCAGGCGGTTCACCCACACGCCCCGGTCAGGCGGTTAGCCAAACGTCCCAGCCGAGCGATTCACCCAGACGCGCGGCCGTCATGCACGCGGACGGGGAGGTGTCGGCCGCGGTGCCCAAAGGTCTCGATGCGCGCACGCAGATGGGGTGGCCGCGTCCCCGCGCCCCAGCCAGGCGGTTTACCCAAGCACCCCCAGCCAAGCGGTTTACCCAATCGCCGCGGTCAGGCGGTTTACCCAAACGCTGCGGTCAGGCGGTTTACCCAAACGTCCCGGTCAGGCGGTTGACGCCCCATGCAAGCGGCCCACCCAAACGCCCTGGCGCTCCCGCTTTCCCAAACGCCCCGGCCAACTGTCGAGGGGGCGGTGTGGGGGGGATGGCGGGACCGTCATGCGCCATGGATGGCGCATGCGAGCCTCCACGGACGGATTCACGGCGTGTCCCGCCATCCCCCCCACGCCGACCCCAACAAGTCGACAGTGAGCGGTTGCCGTTGCCGTTGCCGTTGAAGTCGCAGTTGAAGTTGAAGTCGCAGTCGCAGTCAAACGTGCAGCGGCCCGAAAAAACAAAAAGCCCCGCAATGCGGGGCTTTTTACTGTCCAGACCACGCGAACCGCTTACAGCCGCTCGCGAATCGTCTGGCGCAGTGCTTCCAGATCCTTGGCGAACGCATCGATCCCCGTCGCCAGCTTCTCCGTTGCCATCGCATCGGCCGCCAGATCGCTGGCGAAACGCTCGGCATCGATCGGCGTCACCGCCACCTCTTCAGCCGCACCGGCCACCAGCTTGCGCGGCAGCTCGCCGTGGTCGGCATCCAGCTTCTCCAGCAGGTCCGGCGAAATGGTCAGCCGATCGCAACCGGCCAGCGCCTCGATCTGCGCGGTGGAACGGAACGATGCGCCCATCACCACCGTCGGCGAACCGCGCCGCTTGAACTCTGCATAGACCCCGCGCACGAACACCACGCCCGGATCCGCATCGATATCGGCCGGCGCCTGCCCATGGGCCACGTACCAGTCCAGGATCCGCCCCACGAACGGCGAAATCAGGAACGCCCCCGCCTCACTGCAGGCCAGCGCCTGCGTCGGATTGAAGATCAACGTCAGATTGCAGTCGATACCCTCCGCCTGCAGCACCCGCGCCGCCTCCACGCCTTCCCACGTCGCCGCGATCTTGATCAGCACCTTGCTGCGCGGCACGCCGGCCGCCTCGTACATTGCGATGAACTGGCGCGCCTTGGCCACCGTCGCCGCCGTATCGTGCGCCTGGTCCGCATCCACCTCCGTCGACACCCGGCCCGGCACCAGCGTGCTCAGCAGCGTGCCCACGCCCACCGTCAGCCGATCGGCCACCGCGTGCACGATCGTCTCGCGCTCGCCGGACTGCTCGCGGCCCCACGCAAGTTCCTTCTCGATCAGGTCCGCATACACCGGCAAGTCCAACGCCTTCTTCACCAGGGTCGGATTGGTCGTGCAGTCGACCGGCTTCAGGCGCTTGATCGCCTCGTAATCGCCGGTATCGGCCACCACGACGGAAAGGTCGCGCAACTGGGTGAGCTTGGACGGAGAAACGGTGTTCATTGCGACTCCTGGTACGAAACGGGGAGCCTGCCCGGTGGCAGGCGGGAATCAGGGGTGGGGCTGGTTGTGGACGGCCGTCACGCGAAGGCGCAGCTTGCGGCCACCCGGTGCATCCCAGTCCATGGTCTGGCCAACGGCCAGGCCCAGCAGCGCGGTGCCCACCGGCGCAAGGATCGACACCTTGCCCTGCTCGACATCGGCTTCGCGCGGGTAGACCAGCGTCAGCACGTGCTTCTCGTTCTGCAGCTCATCTTCGCATTCCACCCGCGAATGCATCATGACGATGCCGTTGGGCATCTCGTCCGGCGCCACCACGGTGGCCCGATTCAGTTCCTTGGCCAGTGCCTGCGCCGCGGGGGTCTGGCTGACCGCCGGGGCGTCGAGCATGGCGTCCAGCCGATCCATGTCGTGGCTGGAAACGATGATGGACGGGGGCAGCCCGCTGGAAGTGGACATGTAAAGCTCCTTGCGATTGATGATGGCCCATGCAAAAGGCGGCACCTGCTGGCGCCGCCTGGGTTCTATTGTGCTGCCTATCGAAGGCGGATGCGACCCGGGCCGCATCGCGCACGATGCGGCCGGTTCAGTGTCTACACCGACGGGGCGATCAGGCGGCGCCGCGCGCCGCGTGGCCGACGTCCGAATCGCTGTTTTCCAGCGCGAACAGCCCTTCCGGAAGGCGCTTGAACTGCTGCGCCAACTGCTGCAGGAAACCGGTCATCGCCGAACTGCGCCGCCATGCCATCGCGATGCGTCGGCTGGGGCGGTCATCGCCCTGGAAATCGAGCAGGCGGATGTTCTCCGAACGCGGCACCGGCGGCTTTACCGACAGGGTCGGCAGCAGGGTGATGCCCACGTCCGCGGCCACCATCTGGCGCAGCGTTTCCAGGCTGGTGGCACGGAATTCGGACTTCTCATTGGCACCGAACAGCCGGCACACCGCCAGCGCCTGGTCACGCAGGCAGTGGCCATCCTCGAGCAGCAGCAGCTTCTGGGCGGACAGCTCCTGCACGTCCAGATGATGGCGCCTGGCCAGCGGATGCTGCCCCGAGACGGCCAGCAGGAACGGCTCCTCGAACAGGAACTCGGCGTGCAGCTGGTCGTCTTCCAGCGGCAGGGCCAGCAGTGCCGCATCCAGCTTGCCCTCGCGCAGGCGCGCGAGCAGCTCGTCGCTCTTCTCCTCCACCAGCAACAGCTCCAGCTGCGGGAAGCGCTCGCGGATGTTGGGGATCACATGCGGCAACAGGTACGGCCCCAGCGTGGGGAAGATCCCCAGCCGCACCGTCCCGGCTTCCGGGTCGCGACTGCGTCGGGCAGCTTCTTTCATCTGCTCGACTTCAGCCACGATCGTGCGCGCACGCGCCGCCGCCTCGACCCCGGCCGGGGTCAGCATCACTTTGCGTGGCGCGCGCTCGACCAGGGGCAGGCCAAGCTCGTCCTCCAGCTTGCGGATCTGGGTGGACAGCGTGGGCTGGCTGACGAAGCATGCGGCCGCAGCGCGGCCGAAGTGCCGGTGGTCGGCCAGCGCCACCAGATATTTCAGATCACGTAGGTTCATTTCCTTGGACCTCTACACGGTAATGGACCGGGTGACGGCGTGGCTTACCCAGCAGGTGGGTCCCGGCGAACCGGGACCCTTACGTTTCAGGCAGCTTCGGCGACAACGCCGCTGCTCTTGGGAACGGATGTACGGATCAGGTGATCGAAAGCGCTCAGTGCGGCGGTCGAACCGGCGCCCATCGCGATGATGATCTGCTTGTAGGGAACGGTCGTGCAATCGCCCGCCGCGAACACGCCCGGGACATTGGTCTGGCCGCGGTCGTCGATCACGATCTCGCCACGCGGCGACAACGCCACCGCTCCCTTCAACCACTCGGTATTGGGCAGCAACCCGATCTGCACGAAGATCCCTTCGAGCTCGACCCGGTGCGCATCGCCACCGACGCGGTCCTGGTAGACCAGCCCCGTCACCTTCTGGCCATCGCCCAGCACTTCCTGGGTGAGGGCGCTGGTGATGATGGTGACGTTGCCCAGGCTGCGCAGCTTCTTCTGCAGCACTTCATCGGCCCGGAGTGTGTCATCAAATTCCAGAAGGGTCACATGCGTCACAATTCCGGCCAGGTCGATCGCCGCCTCGACGCCCGAGTTGCCGCCGCCGATCACCGCCACCCGCTTGCCCTTGAACAGCGGCCCATCGCAGTGCGGGCAATAGGCCACGCCCTTGTTGCGGTACTGCTCTTCGCCGGGGACGTTCATCTGGCGCCAGCGCGCGCCGGTGGACAGGATCACCGAGCGCGACTTCAGCACCGCCCCGTTTTCCAGGGTGATCCCGACCAGGCCGTCATCACCGGCCGGGGTCAGCGCGCTGGCACGCTGCAGGTTCATGATGTCCACCTCGTACTCGCGCACGTGCTGTTCCAGCGCGGTGGCGAGCTTGGGGCCTTCGGTTTCCTTGACCGAGATGAAGTTCTCGATCGCCATGGTGTCCAGCACCTGCCCGCCGAACCGCTCGGCGGCCACGCCGGTGCGGATGCCCTTGCGCGCGGCGTAGATGGCCGCTGCCGCGCCGGCCGGGCCGCCGCCGATCACCAGCACGTCGAACGGGGCCTTGGCCGCGATCCTGGCCGCGTCGCGCTTGGCCGAGCCGGTGTCCAGCTTGGCCACGATTTGCTCCAGGGTCATGCGGCCCTGGTCGAACATCTCGCCGTTGAGGTAGACGGTGGGCACCGACATGATCTGGCGCGCTTCCACTTCGGCCGGGAACAGGCCGCCGTCGATCGCCACGTGCTGGATGCGCGGGTTGAGCACCGCGGCCAGGTTCAGCGCCTGGACCACGTCCGGGCAGTTCTGGCAGGACAGCGAGAAGTACGTTTCGAACTTCAGCTCGCCCTCCAGGCCCTGCACCTGCTCGATCAGCTCGGCGGTGGCCTTGGACGGGTGCCCGCCCACCTGCAGCAGCGCCAGCACCAGCGAGGTGAATTCGTGGCCCATCGGCAGCCCGGCGAACGCCAGGTGGATGTCCTGGCCCGGGGTGGTCAGCGCAAACGAGGGGGTGCGCTCGGCGCCATCGCGGCGCACGTCCAGGCGGATCTGCGCCGACAGCGACACCAGCGTGTTCAGCAGCTCCAGCATCTCCTGCGACTTGGCGCCGTCATCCGCGTGCGCCGTGATCTGGATCGGACGGGTGACGCGTTCCAGATAGGTCTTGAGCTGGGACTGGAGGTTGGCATCCAACATCGAAAAACTCCTTGATTCAGGCAAGGGGACAGCGTCGACGTCACCCGAAGGTACATCTGCGCGGCGTGGGGGTGAACCCAAGCCGGCGCGCAGGCACCGGCTTGGGTTCACCCCCACTCCCGTCGAAACGGGAGTGGGGATGGGGACGGCTTAGATCTTGCCGACCAGGTCCAGCGACGGGGTCAGGGTCTTCTCGCCTTCCTTCCACTTGGCCGGGCAGACCTGGTTCGGGTTGGCGGCGGTGAACTGGGCAGCCTTCAGCTTGCGCAGGGTCTCGGACACGTCACGGGCGATCTCGTTGGAGTGGATCTCCAGGGTCTTGATCACGCCTTCCGGGTTGATGATGAAGGTACCGCGCAGGGCCAGGCCTTCTTCTTCAATGTGCACGCCGAAGGCGCGGGTCAGCTGGTGGGTCGGGTCGCCGACCAGCGGGAACTGGGCCTTGCCGACGGCCGGCGAGGTTTCGTGCCACACCTTGTGCGAGAAATGGGTGTCGGTGGTGACGATGTAGACCTCGGCGCCGGCCTTCTGGAACTCGGCGTAATGGTCGGCGGCGTCTTCGATCTCGGTCGGGCAGTTGAAGGTGAACGCGGCCGGCATGAAGATCAGCACGGACCACTGGCCCTTCAGGGTGCTGTCGGAAACCTTGATGAACTCGCCGTTCTGGTAGGCGTTGGCTTCGAACGGCTTGATCTGCGTATTGATGAGCGACATCGTTTTTCCTCTTGGTGAAGGGGTGGGTGAAGCGACCGATACAGATTAGCGGCTCCATTCCCATAAGGACAATCCATTGATTGCATCTATACGATAGATGGAGTCTATCAAAGGGTGATGATGCAGCGATGAATACCTTGCCAATAGGCGTGCGCAGCCCTTGTGCCGCAAGGCATTTCAGGACCTGGGGCCTCAAATGGGTGATAGCCACCGCTTATCCGTCGGGTCGACTGGCTGAACGAAAACCTGTCCACGTCCTGCCCGCCACCTCGGCACAGGCCGAATCGCGATAGGCCGCAATGCAGGTCATTAAGCGGCGCAATTCCTCCCATCAATCGCCTGGCGGTCGTTGGCAGCCCATTACCAGGCGAGCGGGCCCTGCGGCCCGGTGCTCTACACTTCCCGGCCCGTTTCCCACCCCGCCACCATGACTGCTGCCCCCCGTGACGTCCGCCAGCTGCTTGCCGATGCCGCCGCCGCCCTGCCCGGGGTGGAAGGTCGCCACGAGGCCGAGCTGCTGTTGCTGCACGTGCTGGGGCGGGAGCGCAGCTGGCTGTTCGCCCATGCCACCGATGCAGTCGGCGAGGCCGACGCGGCGCGCTTTGCCGGTCTGCTGGCGCGGCGCGTGGCGGGCGAACCGGTGGCCTACCTGGTGGGCAGTCGCGGCTTCTGGACCCTGGACCTGGCGGTCAACGCCGCTACGCTGATCCCGCGCCCGGAAACCGAGCTGCTGGTCGAGCTGGCGCTGGCGCGGCTGCCGCTGGACACCCCGCTGGCGGTGGCCGACCTGGGCACCGGCAGCGGGGCGATCGCATTGGCCCTGGCCAGTGAGCGGCCCCGCGCCACGCTGATCGCCACCGATGTCAGCAGCGCCGCGCTGAGCGTCGCGCGCGGCAATGCGCTGCGCAACGACGTGGCCAATGTCAGCTTCCGCCAGGGTGCGTGGTTCGAGTCGTTGCAGGGCGAGGTCTTCGACCTCATCGCCAGCAACCCGCCCTATATCGCCAGCGACGATCCCCATCTGCAGCAGGGCGACCTCCGCCATGAGCCCCCGGGTGCGCTGGCGTCGGGGCTGGACGGGCTGGATGACATCCGCTGCATTGTTGCCGCGGCGCCGGGTCACCTGGTGGCGCAGGGGTGGCTGCTGATCGAACACGGCTGGGACCAGGGCGCGGCGATCCGCGCGCTGTTCGAACAGGCCGGGTTCGAGCAGGTCCACACCGAACGCGACCTCGAACAACGCGAGCGGGTGACGCGCGGCTGTCTGCCAGGCGTGCGCTGACGCTGCCTGAAACATCGCGCGGGTAGAATGGCGGTCCACTCGAAAGGAAGCGCAATGACCCCTGCCAGCCCCTCTGTATCCAACGCGCAGTTGCAGTCCCATGAATTCCTGGCCGACATGGTCGAGGACGCGTATTTTCCGCCGGCGCTGGTGGCCCAAGGCCAGCAGATCCTGCTGCGCCTGTGCGAACGCATCGAGCGCGAACGCCCGGCCGACACTGCCGCGCTGATGGCGCTCACCCATGCGGCCACGCTGGAATTCAACGTGCTCGGCGAAGCGTTCGAAGCGCAGGACAGCGAGCTGGAAACCGCCGCGCGCGAGAACATCGGCGCTGATTTCGAGCTGATCGCGCAGAGTTATGGTTTCGACGTGGACGTGGACGAGCTGACCAGCCCGCGCGAGTGGTGAATCCGTTCACCGCACCTGTTCCCATCAACGGAGTTCCTGCCATGCGTACGCTGTATCCCGCCCTCACCCCCTACGACGTCGGCACCTTGAAGGTGGATGGCCGCCACACGCTGTATGTCGAGCAGTGCGGCAATCCCGAGGGCAAGCCGGTGGTGCTGCTGCACGGTGGCCCGGGCGGCGGCTGCAGCGAGAAAATGCGCCAGTTCCATGACCCGGCCAAGTACCGCATCATCCTGTTCGACCAGCGTGGCGCCGGGCGCTCCACCCCGCATGCCGACCTGGTGGACAACACGACCTGGGACCTGGTGGCCGACATCGAGAAACTGCGCGAGCACCTCAAGGTGGACCGCTGGCAGGTGTTCGGTGGCAGCTGGGGCTCCACCCTGGCGCTGGCGTACGCCCAGACCCATCCGCAGCGCGTGACCGAGCTGGTGCTGCGCGGCATCTTCATGCTGCGCCGCTGGGAGCTGGAGTGGTTCTACCAGGAGGGCGCCAACCGGCTGTTCCCGGATGCGTGGGAGCATTACCTCGCGCCGATCCCGGCAGTGGAGCGGCACGACCTGATCTCGGCCTTCCACCGCCGCCTGACCAGTGACGACGAAGCCACCCGCCTGGCCGCGGCCAAGGCCTGGAGCGTGTGGGAAGGGGCGACCAGTTTCCTGCATGTGGACGACGACTTCGTCAACAGCCACCAGGACCCGCAATTCGCGCTGGCGTTCGCCCGCATCGAGAACCACTACTTCGTCAACGGCGGGTTCTTCGAGGTGGAAGAACAGCTGCTGCGCGACGCGCACCGCATCGCCGACATCCCCGGCGTGATCGTGCACGGCCGCTACGACGTGGTGTGCCCGCTGCAGAGCGCGTGGGAACTGCACAAGGCGTGGCCGGCGTCGACGCTGGAGATCAGCCCGGCCTCGGGCCACTCGGCGTTCGAGGCCGAGAACGTGGACGCACTGGTGCGAGCCACGGATCGCTTCGCGGGTTGATCCCAACGTGCCGACCCTCGGTCGGCACCTACCACTGGCCGGCCAGCAACGCGTCGGCCAGCACCTTCAGCTTCGGCGAGGCCTGGCGCGAAGGCGGATACACCAGCGACAACGCGCGGCTGCGGCCTTCAAACGGCTGCAGCACGCGTTGCAGGCGGCCGTCGGCGAGCGCGTCGGCCACCGCGAAATCCATCACCTGCACGATGCCGACGCCGGCCAGCGCGCCTTCCACCAGCGGGTCGCCGCTGTCGAACACCATCCGTGCCGGGGGCGTGACGTCGCGCAGCCCATCTCCGTCGCGGAACTGCCAGTCCACCAGCCGTCCGCTGCGCAGGTTGCGCACCGCCAGGCAGGTATGGTCCTGCAGCGCATCGACCGTGGCCGGCGCGCCGTGACGGGCGATGTAGTCCGGCGACGCCACGGTGACCCAGTGCAGCGGCCGCAGCGGCCGCGCCACCATGCGCACGTCGCTGATCGGCCCGGTGCGCAGGGCCGCGTCGAAGCCTTCCTCGACCAGATCGACCAGGCGGTCGTTGAGCACCAGCTCGAACTGCAACTGCGGGTGCACGGCCATCAACTGCCCGGCCAGCGGCACCAGCACCTTGCGCCCGAACATCGATGGCGCGGTCAGCTTCAGCACGCCCGACGGCGTGCAGGGGCGATCGCCCAGTCGCCGTTCGGCATCTTCCAGCCCGCACAGCAGGGGCGTGCAGTGATCGACGAACTGGCGGCCGTCCGGGGTCAGGCTGACGTTGCGGGTGTTGCGATGGAGAAGGCGCACGCCCAGCTCGGCCTCCAGCCGGCCGATCGCCCGTGACAGCCCGGACTGGCTGAGGCCCAGTTGCCCGGCGGCCACGGTGAAACTGCGCGCTTCGGCGACCTGCACCAGCATGCGCACGGCATTGAGATCCATGATGGCGTCCGATTGATGCGGAAATGCATGACAGAAATCGAAGTATCCGGGTTTATTTGTATGGCGTCATCAATGAGACTGCCCGCCTTCCCCTCGTCCGCATCGGCATGACCCACTCCCCGCATTCCTTCCCGCCCCGGCTGGCGTTGACCCTGCTGGCCATGGCCCAACTGATCATCGCGCTGGACGCCACCATCATCTTCGTCGCCCTGCATGAGATGGGCGTGCAGCTGCAGATCAACGCGCAGCAACTGCAGTGGATCGTCAGCGGCTACACCGTGGCCTTCGGCGGTTGCCTGCTGCTGGGCGGGCGCGCGGCCGACCTGCTCGGCCGCCGCCGGGTCTACCGGCTGGGCATGGCGCTGTTCGCGCTGGCCTCGCTGGTGGGCGGCTTCAGCAACAGCGCCTGGCTGCTGATCGGCGCGCGCGCGGTGCAGGGCATCGGCGCGGCGTTGCTGTTCCCGGCCACGCTGTCGCTGATCAACACGCTGTATGCCGAAGGCGCGCCGCGCAACCGCGCGCTGGCGATCTGGTCGATGGCCAGCGCCGGCGGGCTGGCGCTGGGCACGCTGCTGGGCGGCGTGCTCACCCAGAGCTTTGGCTGGTCCTCGGTGCTGCTGGTGATCGTGCCGTTCGCCGGTGCGTGCGCGGTGCTGGGTGGCTGGTGGTTGCCGCGCGATCCGGCACGCCAGTCCGGGCGCTCGTTCGACCTGGCCGGCTGCCTCACCGTCACCCTCGGCGGCAGCCTGCTGGTCACCACGCTGGTGCAGGGGCCGGAGTGGGGCTGGTTGGCGCCGCGCACGCTGGGCTGCCTGGTGGTGTCGGCGCTGCTGCTGGCCGCCTTCGTGCAGATCGAGCAGCGCAGCCGCGACCCGCTGATGCAGTTCGCGCTGCTGCGCCTGCGCAGCCTGCGCGCGGCCATGCTGCTGACCATGGTGTTCATGAGCAGCTTCGGCGTGCAGTACTACTTCCTGGCGCTGTACTTCCAGGATGGCTACGGCTGGAGCGCGCTGCAGGCCGGGCTGGCGTTCCTGCCGCCGACGCTGGTGTGCACGTTCGGCATCCGGATCACCGAGCGCATGCTTGCCCGGCGTTCGCCGCGCCAGGTGCTGGCACTGGGCATGGCAGCCGGCGCGGTCGGCATCGCCGCGGTCGCGCTGGCACTGCCGTTTGGCGCCACCTACTGGGCGCTGCTGCCGGGCATCGTGGTGCTGAGCATCGGCCAGGGCATGACCTGGACGGCGATGTGGATCGTGGCCGGGCAGGGCGTGCCGGCGGCGCAGCAGGGCGTGGCCTCGGGCATGGCCGCCACCGCGCAGCAGATCGGCGGTGCGCTGGGCCTGGCGGTGCTGGTGATGCTGGCCAATGCCGGGCGCGGTGTGCATGCGGCCGGCAGCAGTCCCGAAGCGCTGCAGGGGCTGGTCAACGCGCAGTACGGGGCGGCGGTGTTCGCGCTGCTCGGGGTGGGCGTGGCGCTGTGGTTGCGGCCGCAGGAGGACGATGCGGCGCTGGCGGCAGTGGGGGTTGGCGAAAGATAGGGCGATCGCACACGGCGTGGGTCGCGCACCAGGAAGAACTGCGTGCAGCCGACCAACGGTCGGCTCTACCATGGGGGTTTCCGGTGCGGCACTGACGTCGATGGCTGAACTACTTACCCTGTGCCAGGCCCTTGAGGCCATCGCGGCCTGCCACGACGATCGCGATGTGTGGGACCGCTACGGCTGGGTCTACGCAACCGACGGCGATGAGCAGGAGGCGATGTTCTGGCTGTCCGGCCACGACGTCGAGGATGACGATCCCGCCGTGCAGGCCTTTGTCGCCGAGCATGGCCTGAGCCCGTATCTGGAAGCGGCCACCTTCGCCGATGTGCTGGAGGTACAGAAGCGCCAGCGTCCCCTGTCCACGCTGGACGCGTATGCGCACGCGCTGGCGTACTACAGCGAGTACGACGCCTTCGCGCAGGTGGCGGGCATCGAGGAAGCATTGGATGAGGCGCCGGCCGAGGAGCAGCAGGCAGCGCGCGCGCTGGGCGTGGGGCGCGGCATCTTCGCCGCGTTCGACGTGGTGCTGGCGCAATGCCCGGAAACCAGGGTCAAGGACGCGGCCCGTCTTGTCGCTGGCGTGCTGGAGGTTGCGGTGGGCCAGGCGCTGCCGTTGTGCCGTGCACTGCCACTGCAACTGGGGCGCGATCTGCAACGCACGCGTGCCGCGGCCATCGTTGCCGACTTCCAGGCGCTGGGTATCGGTCCGGAGGTACGCGGCTACCGCGCATTTCCGTGGATGACGGCGCCTGCGCTGTAGGGGCTGCGGTTGCCGGCCAGCGGCCGGCACGACCGGGTAGGTGGGCGCCGGGATTACGGGGGCGGGAATGCGTCCAGCTGCGGCTGCAGCGCAGTGAATATCCGCGCCAGTCGTTGCGCCCACGCCTGCTGGCCGGCCGCATCGGCGATGAGGTCCTGGCGGATCTCCAGCTCCACATGCACCAGCCCGCGGCCTTCGCCATGTACCGGCACGGCATAGTCGCTGGTACTGCTGACGGCATAGGGCTGGTTGTCGCCGACCACCAGGTCGCCCTCATCGCGCAGCGCCTGCAGCAGCACGCGCGCGAAGCGGGTATCGCGGTGATACAGCACGCCGGCATGCCACGGCCGCGCGGCGTCGTTCATGACCGGGGTGAAGCTGTGCATCATCACCAGCAGCGTCGGCCGGGCCTGCGCCAGGCGGGCAGCCAGCTCGGCGTCGATGCGGGCATGGTAGGGCGCGTGGATCGCGTCGATGCGTTGCTGTCGCTGCAGCGGTGACAGCGCCTGGTTGCCGGGCACCAGCGTGCGGTCGCTGGTCTCCGGCATCAGCGTGGGCGATGCCAGCGGCCGGTTGCAGTCGATCACCAGCCGCGAATAGGTCTGGGTGATCGCCCATGCGTCGAGCAGGCGTGCCAGCGCAACGGTGACGCCGGCGATGCCGATGTCCCAGCCGATGTGCCGGTCCAGTTCGGCCTGCGGCAGGCCCAGGCTGGCCAGCCCTGCCGGCACCTGCTGCCCGGCGTGGTCGGCGATCAATACGTACGACGAACGCCCCTGTGGCTGGTGCACCACGAAGGGCACCGGGTCGGACGGCCCCAGCAGGGCGCCGGCGGCCGTCGCGTGGGCGAGCGAATCAGCCACGCGGGGTGCCGTCCAGGTGGTGCTCGATCATCCACAGCCCGGCCCACAGCTTGGCGTCCAGCTCGTAGCCCTGGCCGATCTTCTCCACCAGCCATGCAGCGGCGCGGGCGCGCGGGACTTCGTGCACGGTGATGTTCTCGCTGGCATCGCCGCCGCCGTCGCCGACCTTGCGCAGGCCGGTGGCGCGTACGAAGGCGATCTTTTCGCTGCTCGCACCCGACGAGGTCGGGCCGATCATCAGTACCTCGGCGTGCGCGGCGGTCCAGCCGGTTTCCTCCTCCAGCTCGCGCACGGCCGATACCTCGATCGACTCGCCGGCGTCGATGTCACCGACCAGGCCGGCCGGCATCTCGATGGTGTTGGCCTGCAGCGGCACCCGGAACTGTTCCACGAACAGCACGTTGTCCTCCGGGGTGACCGCGATGATGATCGCGGCCAGCCCACCGGCGTGGGTGCGTTCGCTGTACTCCCACGTGCCGCGCACGACCATGCGCTGGTACTTGCCTTCGTAGACGATCCTGGGGGCTTGGGTGTTGGGGCTCATGCGAACTCGCTGGCAACGGAAGGGGAATCGGGCAGGCCGGCCGCGCTGAACAGTCGGCGTCGGGTCAACGGCCCGAACCGCAGTGCATCGCACAGGCCCTGCAGCATCTGCGGGTCGGCGCTGCCGCGGCTGAAATCGGCGTCGGCCACGTCCAGCGGCGCATCCAGCGCGATGGTGGTCAATTGCCGCCACAGCAGGGCGTGCTCGCGCTGTTCGCGCAACCGTACCGCCATCTGCGCGGCGCCGCGCAGGCGCAGGAAGGGCACTTCGTCCAGGCGCTCGAACAGCACGTCCATGCTGCCGAAATGCGCCAGCAGCACGGCTGCCGACTTGGCGCCCACGCCGGTCACGCCGGGAATGTTGTCCACCGCATCGCCGCACAGCGCCAGGTAATCGGCGATCTGGTGCGCATGCACGCCATGCCGGGCCTTGACCCCGGCCATGCCCCAGCGCTGGTTGCGCGCGTAGTCCCACTGCTCGTCGTGCTCGAACAGCAGTTGGGACAGGTCCTTGTCGGCGGAGATGATCACCCCGCGCATGCCGGCGTCGCGGCGCGCATGCAGGGCGCTGCCGATCAGGTCGTCGGCTTCGTATTCGGCGTGGGCCAGCACCGGCAGGCCCAGGGCGAGGCACAGCGCCTTGCAGTGTGCGAACTGGCGGCGCAGGGCGTCCGGGGCCGGATCGCGGTTGGCCTTGTAGGCGGCATACAGGCGGTGGCGGAAGCAGCTGTCCAAGGCCTCATCGAAGGCGATGGCGATGTGCCGCGGGCGCTCGCGCTCCAGCAGGTCCAGCAGGAACCGGGCGAAGCCGTGCACCGCGTTGGTCGGCCAGCCCTGCTGGTCCTGGAACTCATCGGGCATCGAGTGCCAGGCGCGGAATACGTACAGACTGGCATCGACCAGGTACAGCGGCGGGCGCGGCGTGACGCCGGGTGCGGCAGGCAGAGTCACCTCAGCCCACCCAGTCCTGCAGCAGCGCCGCCGGGTCCGGGCGCTCGCGCTCGGGGGCCTCGGTGCGCGGGGTGCCGATATGGATGAAGCCGGCGATCCGCTCGTCCCCGGCCAGGCCCAGATGGGCGCGCACGGCGGGATCGAAGGCCATCCACGCGGTCAGCCACTGCGCGCCAAAGCCCAGTGCCTGCGCCGCCTGCAGCAGCGCAAAGCACACGCAGCCGGCGGTCATCAGCTGTTCTTCTTCGGGCACCTTGGGGTTGGGGCGCGGCCGGGCCACCACGGTGATGACCAGCGGGGCATGCGAAAAACGCAGCCGGTCCTTTTCCAACTGGGCGGCCGACACGTTCGGATCGCGTTCGCGGCTGCGCTGGACCAGGTACTCGCCCAGACTGTGACGTGCATCGCCAGCGATCCGCAGGAAACGGAACGGCACCAGCTTGCCGTGGTCGGGCACGCGCACCGCAGAGGTGAGCATCCGCAACAGGGTGTCCGGGTCCGGCCCGGGCTCGCCCAATTGCCTGGACGGTAAGGAGCGGCGGGCGTCCAGGGCTTGCAACGCGGGGGAGTCGGGCATGGGGTCTCGATCAGATGTCACGGTCGAACAAGTATAGTCGCGGCAGTTTGTGACGCGGCTCGGGGCCATCTCCGGGTCATTTGCGACAAAGCGTGATGAACATCACTTAATCAACGGCATTCCTTCACGTGGCTGTACTCGCTTCCCAAGGACGCTGGCCTTACGATACAAGGCCTGCCGGCACCCGGTCATGAGGTTCAACGTGCGGACTGTTTCGCTGTCCCTGACCGGTCGGCTGGCCTGGTATGCGGATGCGGGTGCCTGGGGGGTGCCGGTGTTCATCGATTCCACGTTGCATTCTGTACCTGCGAAGCTGGGGAGCCTTTTCGCATGATCGCCACGCCCATTCCATCGGGGCAGCCAGGCCGCGACCCGGCCCTGTTGAGGCAGGCCCGCGACGCCGCGTTGCCGGCGCTTGCCGAGTCGTTTGCAACGGTGCTGGCGCGCTTCGATGACGTGCTGTTCGACCGTGCCGGCACCGCTGGCGCGTCGCAGCTGCTGTTCCTGGATGGCATGCGCGAACTGCGCCGCCGCCGCGAGGACATCGTGCGCGGCTTCCGCGGCCACCTGCTCGAGGCGTGGGATGCGCTGGAGCGCGGCCAGCCGGCCTCGGCCGAGGCCACCCTGGCCGGGCAGATCGAGGACGGGCTGAGCCTGGTGCCCGAGCACGTGCTGGAATCGCGCTTGGCGGTCCGCAACTTCGCCACGGTGCTGCTGCGCGACTGGAAGCCGGTGCTGTCGCGGCTGGACCGACGCCTGGGCTGGATCGCCGGCGGGCTGGAACTCAACGCCGACAGCAACCCGATCAGCCCCGAACACATCGGCGTGGCCATCCATGAGGCCTTCGCCGACTGTGAACTGGCCCCGGAAGTGCGGCTGGTGTTGATCAAGCTGTGCGAGCGCGACCTGCACGCCCCGATCGGCAAGCGGTACGAGGCCCTGGACGAGCAGCTGGCTGCCGCCGGGGTGATGCCGCAGATGGCCGCGCCGCGCCGCGCGGCGCCGCGCCCGCCGTCCCCGCGCCATGAACTGGACGACCTGGTCGACGCGCTGGATCCCGAATCGCTGGGCGGTGCCGACGAT
This sequence comes from Stenotrophomonas sp. 05N37, assembly GCF_056397365.1. Lineage (NCBI taxonomy): Bacteria > Pseudomonadati > Pseudomonadota > Gammaproteobacteria > Lysobacterales > Lysobacteraceae > Stenotrophomonas > Stenotrophomonas sp. 05N37. The sequence continues at coordinate 442,200 of NZ_JBFTNG010000003.1, forward strand.
GCCGCCGCCCCGGCCTGGGCGCGGCGCTTCGCCGATCGCTGGGCCGAGAGCCGGGGGCGCATCCAGTCCTCCCAGCAGGGCCAGGCGGTGGCCGATGCCGCCGACGGCATGAGCAACAACCAGGGCATGCTGCTGGAAGCCCTGCACGAACTGCTGCAGCAGACCCGCCACGTGCGCGAGGACGCGACCTCCGCGGCCAGCGTCGCGGTCGGCCAGCAGCGCCCCTTGAGCCAGCGCGAGATGATGTCGGTGCTGTCGCTGCTGCAGGCCACCCCGAGTGCGACCCTGCGCGCGGCGATCGGCGAAGACGGCGAGTCGCTGGCGCAGCGGCTGAAGAGTGAAGTACTGTCCGGCGCCACCCGCCTCGGCGTGGACCCGGCGCAGGCGCGGCTGGACCCGCAGGACGAAGATGCGATCGACCTGGTCGGCATGCTGTTCGACGTGATGCTGGACGAGCGCGACCTGGAAGGCCGCTCTCGTGAGCTGATCGGCCGCCTGGTGGTGCCCTTCGTCAAGGTCGCCATGCTCGACCGCCGCATGTTCGTGCAGAAGACCCACCCGGCGCGCAAGCTGCTCAACTCGCTGGCCGAAGCCTGCGAAGGCAATACCGGCGAAAGCCAGGCCGAGCGCGTGCTGATGGGCAAGGTCGAGGAGATCATCGAGCGGCTGGTCGCCGAGTTCAACGAGAACCTGGCGATCTTCCTCACCCTCGAAGAAGAATTCCGCGATTTCCTCACCCAGCACCGCCGCCGCATCGAAATCGCCGAGCGCCGTGCGGCCGAGACCCAGCGCGGCCAGGAAAAGCTGGAAATGGCCCGCACCCGTTCGGCCGCCGAGCTCGACCGGCGCATCGCCGATGCCACGCTGCCGCAGGCCATCGGCGAGTTCCTGCGCCAGCCGTGGCAGCACCACCTCACCCTGACCGTGCTGCGCGAAGGCGAAGACGGTGCCTCGGTGGGCGAAGCGCTGGCACTGGCCGACGGCATGCTGGAGGAAGTGGCCGAAGCGCGCCGGCAGATCGTCGGCAAACCATGGCTGCAGGCGTGGCACCCGGCCCTGCGCAAGGTATTTGCCAGCGTGGGCGTGCACGCCGACGCCGCCACCGGTGCGATCGACGCCCTGCACGACACCCTGCAGGCCATCGCCGAATCGCGTCCGGAGCTGGAACGCGCGCTGCCCGAATTGCCGCAGGTGGTCCTGCCCGCGCCGCCGACGCAGGAAAGCGCTGCGGTGGAGCTGGGCAGCAAGGTGGACGTGAGCGATTTCGACAACGCCGATGCCGACCGTTTCCGCGGCCTGGAGATCGGCAGTTGGCTGGATTTCGTCGACAAGGACGGCAAGGTCCAGGCCGGCAAGCTGTCCTGGGTGAGCCCGATTTCCTCGCGCCTGCTGTTCGTCAATCGGCGGGGCGTGCGCTTCTGCGTGGCCTCGCCGGAAGAACTGGCGGTGATGGTGCGGCTGGGTCGCCTGCGCGCGCATATCGACGACGGTGCCTTCGACAGTGCGATGCAGGGCGTGATCGATCGGCTGGACAACAAGAACGCTACGGTGCATTGAGCGCCTTGAGCGCTGGATGCGGTTGAATCGAAACGCCGGGCAGTGCCCGGCGTTTTTGTTTTCTTACGACCTTGTCTGGCTGGAGCTGGAGGTGGGCGTCACTTGGGGACGTCGGAAAATCTGGACTGTCCGAGGGTGTAACGGATGCCGGGGACAGCCGATCGATCGACGCCAGTTTCTGTGGGCACCAGCCCGCGCCAATGCGATGACTGGATCGCTTCGGCGGACGTTGCGTATCAATACGCTTCCATGGAGGGATTACTTGATGGAGTGCAGCTCTTCGCGACTCGGCTGCGCGTTGTCTGTGGGGCTTGCGGTGTTTGGCTTGGCTGCCTGGATTGAGCTCAATCAGCTGCCCGCTGATGTCGAGAGTGGTCCGAGAATCTTAGTCCCGGGTTATGGATGTCATCGATGACCTGATCCAGGCGGACGGCGCGTTGGCCTGGCGCGTGATCGATGGGATCAGGCGGATAAACGGAAGTGACAGGGTTTTGGCCAGTCTTGCGGCAGGGCCGCTTGAGGATTTTCTCGTCGCCCATGGAGAAGATTGCACCTCTGGAATTGAGGCGCTGGCTCGACATGATGTCCAGTTGGGGAGGCTGCTTCTTGGCGTGTGGCAGGGCCGGCTGAGTGAGGCGCTATGGGCGCGGATCCAATCGATTTCGCTAACTGGCCGTTGAGTTGAATATCTACATTGCCGGCAGGGAGGATGGAGATTTCGTGCAATAAGCGCGTCGAATGGAGGCGCTCGCAGGAAATGCCACGTGCTGGCCCAGCGTGCAGTGCTCGGATAGCAAAGCCGTCGACCTTGGCCCGTACCCGGGGGCGTAAGGTACGATCCCCCCACACTCTGCTGATCGTCGGGGATATGCCATGGCTGTCGATGTGCTGGTGGTACGGGAACGCGCGCCGGGCGAGCGACGCGTGGCGATGACGCCGGAAACGGCGCGCAAGCTGTCCGCATTGGGCGCGACGGTATGGTTCGAGCCCGCCGCCGGACAGGCCGCCGGGTTTCCTGATCAAGCGTATCTGGACGTCGGCGCGCAGTTGGCCGACGACGCACGCTTGGCCCTGGCCGACATCGTGCTGTGCGTGCAACCGCCGGACAATGCGCGGTTGGCCCAGCTCAAATCCGGCGCCAGCCTGGTGGGCATGCTGCACCCGCAGGCCGATGCCGAACGCGCCGGGTTGATCCAGTCGCGCGGGCTGCAGGCCTTCCCGCTGGAACGCCTGCCGCGCACCACCCGCGCCCAGTCGATGGACGTGCTGAGCTCGCAGGCCGGCATGGCCGGTTACAAGGCCACGCTGATCGCCGCGCAGCGCGCCCCGCGCTTCTTCCCGATGCTGACCACGGCTGCCGGCACCATTCGGCCGTCGCGGGTGCTGGTAGTCGGGGCCGGTGTGGCCGGCCTGCAGACCATCGCCACCGCACGTCGGCTGGGCGCGCAGGTGGAGGGCTTCGACGTGCGGCCGGAGACCCGCGAGCAGATCGAATCGCTGGGCGGCAAGTTCCTCGACCTTGGCGTGAGCGCGGTCGGCGAGGGCGGCTATGCGCGGCCGCTGACCGAGGAAGAACGCGCCGAGCAGCAGCGTCGGCTCGGCGAGCACCTGCGCCTGGTCGATGTGGTGATCTGCACCGCGGCGGTGCCCGGGCGGCCGGCGCCGAAGATCGTCACCACGGCGATGGTGCAGGGCATGAAGCCGGGCAGCGTGATCGTCGACCTGGCCGCCGAGACCGGCGGCAACTGCGAGGCGACCCGGCCGGGGGAGGTGGTGGACGTCAACGGGGTCACCATCGACGGGCCGCTCGACCTGGCCAGCCTGGGCGCGGTGCACGCCAGCGAGATGTACGCGCGCAACCTGTACAACTTCGTCGCGCTGTTCCTGAAGGACGGGGCGATCGGTTTCGACTGGGACGACGAACTGCTGGCCAGGACCCGCTGGGTGGCCGGCGGTTGAGGGAGAAGCAGCCACGTATGGCGTGGCGCTACCGGGTTGCTGCTGGCATTACCGGGTCTCTGCCACCACACGCGTGGTGACGCGACCCCGCCAACGCCGTCAGCGCTTCGGCGGCGGGGTGTCCTTGGCCGGATTGGCCTTGAGCCAGTCCTGGCGCTGGTCGGGCGTCATCTTCGACCAGCGCTCGCGCAGCTCGTCGCGCTGGGCCGGGGTCAGCCCGCGCATCTGCGAGAACAGCGCACGGGCCTGTTCGCGCTGTTCCGGGCTCATGTTCTCGAAACGGTGCCGACCGCGCCGGGCCAGCTCGCGCTGTTCGGGGGTCATGCTCTGCCAGCGCTGGCCGTGCTGGAGCATGCGCTCGCGCTGCGGGGGCGGAGCATCGTTCCAGCGGTCGCGCACGGGCGCGATGAGCGCCTCGCGCTGCTGCGGGGTGAGGCGCTCCCAGTCGGGCAGGGGCGCACTCTGTGCCCAGCCGGCCGCGCTTGCCGACAGCAGGACCAGCGCCAGGATCAGTCGCGGTGTCATGTTCACTCCATTGCCAGGTCGGTCGTGCCCAGCCACACGTACAGGTCGGGATTCTCGTCCAGCACGTCGCTGCTGTCATCCACCGTGGCGGCGGCCGTGGGCGCAGCCGGCGTGGTCGGCGGGTTGACGGTGAAACTGTAGCCCAGGGCCAGGGCGGCCACGGCCGAGCAGGCGGTGGCCATCCACCAGCCGTGCGCCCGCGTATGTCGCGGCGCGGCAGCGCTGCGTGCGCTGCGCAGGCGGGCCAGCGTCGCCGGTGAGAGCTGCTGCAGGGCCTGTGCATGCAGCGCGCGCAGGGCGGTGTCATCGTGGATGGGCGGGGTGACGGGGCGGCTCACAGTTCGATCTCCAGGTGCTGCTGCAGCGCTTGTCGGGCGCGCGAAAGATGGGTTTTGACCGCGCCCTCGCTGCAGCCCATGGCCTTGGCGGTGGTGGCGCCGTCCAGCTGCTGCAGTACCCGCAGGGTGAAAGCTTCGCGCTGGCGCGCCGGCAGTTCGCGCAGCGCCTGTACCAGTTGCGCGTACTGCTCGCGCTGCTCGTGCGCTTGCGCCGGGCCGGGCGCGGAATCGGCCCAGTCGATGTCATGGTCGCCGCCTTCCTCGTCGCTGCTGCGCCAGAAGCGCAGGCGGAAGCCGCGTCGGCGCTGCAGGTCGACCACGCGCCGGCGCAGGATGCTCCAGAACAACGGCGCCCACTCGGCGGCCGGCTTGTCCTGGTAGGACAGCATGCGCAGCATGGCGTCCTGCACCGCGTCCAGCGCATCGTCGCGTTGGCGCAGGCCGGCCTCGGCGAAGCGGAAGGCGCGCGGGCCGATCCCGGCCAGGAACGCGTCCAGCGACACCGGCAACGCGGCGTCGGCCTGGTCGGGCAGTGTCTGCAAGGTAGGGCTCACCAGCACAGGGTAGCGCTCGCGCAGGGGGATACGGTGAGAACGCCCCGGTGGCCGATCGGTTGACCGGCCTGCAGAACGGTTCAGCGCATGGTTATGATGGGGGGACGGGATCACCGCCTGGGAGAGTGACTGCAATGAGCGACGGGTTCGTGGCGTTGTACATCTTCATGCTGGCTGCGATCGCCGGCCACGTGATCATTTCACGGGTGCCGGTGATCCTGCATACCCCCCTGATGTCCGGCTCCAACTTCATCCACGGCATCGTACTGATCGGGGCGATGGTAGTGCTGGGGCACGCGCAGACCCCGCTGGAGAAGATCATCGGCTTCATCGCCGTGGTGCTCGGCGCGGGCAACGCGGCCGGCGGCTACGTGGTGACCGAGCGCATGCTGGACATGTTCAAGCCCAGCGCCAAGCGCGAAGCCGGGGAGAAGTCGCCTTGAACGTGAGCACCGCGCAACTGCTGCAGTGGCTGGTGCAGGTGAGCTATCTGGTGGCCGCCACCCTGTTCCTGCTCGGCCTGCAGCGCATGGCCTCGCCGATGACCGCGCGCAGCGGCATCCGCTGGGCCGGGCTGGGCATGCTGATCGCCACGGTGGCCACGTTCTTCCTGCCCGAACTGCACAACATCCCGCTGATCCTGGCGGCGGTGGCGATCGGCACCGGCGTGGCGTGGTGGTCGGCCAAGCGCGTGGCGATCACCGACATGCCGCAGATGGTGGCCCTGTACAACGGCATGGGCGGCGGCTCGGCGGCGGCGATCGGTGCGGTCGAGCTGCTGCGCTTCTCGTTCCTGGCCAACCGCGATACCACCCATTGGAGCGAACAGGCGCTGGCCGACCTGGCCGCACGCCAGCCGTCGGCCACCGTGTTGGCCTTGGCGGTGATCGGCTCGGCGATCGGCGCGGTCTCGCTGTCCGGCTCGATCATCGCCTGGGCCAAGCTGGATGGTCGCCTGGACCGCCGCGTCACCTTCCCGGGACAACAGGCATTCAATCTGCTGGTCGCACTGGCGATGGTGGTGCTGGGGGTCTGGGCGGCGGTCACCCTGAGCCCGGTGGCGATCATCAGCTTCTTCGTGGTGGCGCTGGCGCTGGGCGTGCTGATGACGCTGCCGATCGGCGGCGCCGACATGCCGGTGGTGATCTCGCTGTACAACGCGTTCACCGGCCTGGCGGTGGCCTTCGAAGGCTACGTGCTGGGCAACGAGGCCTTGATCATCGCCGGCATGATGGTCGGCGCGGCCGGCATCCTGCTGACCCGGTTGATGGCCAAGGCGATGAACCGCCCGATCAGCGGCGTGCTGTTCTCCAACTTCGGCGGCGGCGGCGTGGCGCAGGAAATCAGCGGCGCGCAGAAGCCGATCGAGGCCAGCGACGTGGCCGCGATGCTGGCCTTCGCCGAGCGCGTGGTCATCGTGCCCGGCTACGGCATGGCGGTGGCCCAGGCCCAGCACAAGGTGTGGGAACTGGCCCAGCGCCTGCTCGACCGCGGCATCAAGGTGAAGTTCGCCATCCACCCGGTCGCCGGGCGCATGCCCGGGCACATGAACGTGCTGCTGGCCGAGGCTGGCGTGCCCTACGACCTGATCGCCGACATGGACGACATCAACCCGGAGTTCCCCAACACCGACGTGGTGCTGGTGATCGGCGCCAACGACGTGGTCAACCCGGTCGCACGCACCGACCCGGCCAGCCCGATCTACGGCATGCCGATCCTGGACGTGGTCAACGCCCGCAACGTGGTGGTGATCAAGCGCGGCAAGGGCACCGGTTTTGCCGGCATCGAGAATGCGCTGTTCTACGCCGATAACGCGCGCATGCTGTACGGCGATGGTGCCGGCGCGGCCAGCGCGCTGGTCAGTGAACTGAAGGCGCTCGACGGCGGTCATTGAGGTCGCCGCAGGACGGGCACTACCGACGACGTCTCCGACGCGTCGCCCCCTGGGTCAGGGGGCGACGCCGAAGGTGCGGGGGGGCTGGAGGGGCGAGGCCGCGGGGGGTATCCCTTTGCGCGGCACACCGAAGGATGGGGAGCGCCAACGCGCAAGCGTTACCGCGCCAGCCACCCGCCCACGACCAGGGCCACCAGCACCCACAGCGCCTCGGCGACCCCGTTGGCCAGCCCGAACAGGGTCCAGGCCATGAACGGGCCCATCCGCAACGCTGAATCCCACGGCGCCAGGCCCATCGAGCCGCCGACATAGGCCGACGCGATGCCCCAGTTGGCCGCCACCACCACCAGCAGGGTGCCGACCAGGGTCACCGAAACCCGCGCCGAGCCGGCAGGAAAGCGGCTCAGGCGCAGCATGAACACGATCTCCAGGGCCGCCAGGACTGCCATCCAGCCGGTCTGGCGGCCACTGAGGAGGGCAATGAACACCCAAGCCAGGGTGGCCGTGGCAACGCCAATCAGCAACATCGGGGGCCAGAGCCAGTGATGGCCGCGGGCAGGCACGGAGGTGGGCGTCATGCAATCTTCCTGTGAGAGGCCACAGGATACCGACTTGCGCGGTGACCGGCGCGTTGGCGGCCACTGGGCTAAAATGGTCGCCTTGCGGGAATTGGCCGCGACCCCCATATCGATCCACATGTACTCCCGTAGCAGTGAACCCGTCCACTTCGAACGCGACTGCGAGGCCGTCATGGTCCCGCAGGGCGAAACGGTCACGCTGCCCGCCGGCAGCTATGGCTACATCACCCAGGCCCTGGGTGGGAGCTATACCGTGTTCGTCGAAGGCAATCTGTTCCGCATCGCCGGCAAGGACGGCGACGCCATCGGCAAGGAACCGCCGCCGGCGCTGGAACTGCCCGACAACGCCTCCGATGAAGAAGTCGAAAAGCTGGTGTGGCAGCAGTTGCGCACCTGTTTCGATCCCGAGATCCCGGTCAACGTGGTCGAGCTGGGCCTGGTCTACGAGGTGGAGATCAAGCACCTGGATGCGGGCCAGCGCGAGATCGACGTGAAGATGACCCTGACCGCACCCGGCTGCGGCATGGGCGAAATCCTGGTCGACGACGTGCGCAGCAAGCTGGAAATGATCCCGACGGTGGCCGAGGCCGACGTCGAGCTGGTGTTCGACCCGCCGTGGAACCAGCACATGATGTCCGAAGCGGCCCGGCTCGAGACCGGCATGCTGTAATGGCCGGCTGCGGCACGCCGCCGCGGCCAGCGTTCCCCGTAACCAGAACAGGAAATATCCGGTGTCCCAGTCTTCCGTGAGCTTCAACACCACCCGTTCCGCCACGCCGCGCAGCAGCGAGGAGCGCGAGCGCATCCTGGCCGCGCCGGGCTTTGGGCTGCACTTCACCGACCACATGGTGGAAGTGCGCTGGGACAAGGACACCGGCTGGCACAACGCGACTGTGCGCCCGTACGGCCCGCTGCAGCTGGACCCGGCCGCCGCGGTGCTGCATTACGGCCAGGAAATCTTCGAAGGCATCAAGGCCTATCGCCACGCCGACGGCTCGATCTGGACCTTCCGCCCGGACGCCAACGGCCGTCGCCTGCAGCGTTCGGCGCAGCGCCTGGCGCTGCCGGAACTGCCGGTGGACATCTTCGTCGAATCGCTCAAGCAGTTGATCGCCGTGGACGCCAGCTGGGTGCCGTCGGCCGACGAATCCAGCCTTTACTTCCGTCCGTTCATGATCGGCGATGAAGCCTTCCTCGGCGTGCGCGGCGCGCACAAGGCCGGCTACTACGTGATCGCCAGCCCGGCGGGCCCGTACTTCGCCAAGGGCGTGGCCCCGGTGTCGATCTGGCTGTCCACCGAGTACGCGCGTGCGGCCAAGGGTGGCACCGGCGCGGCCAAGTGCGGTGGCAACTATGCCGCCTCGCTGCTGCCGCAGCAGAAGGCGCAGGCACAGGGCTGCTCGCAGGTGCTGTTCCTGGACCCGGTCGAGGGCAAGTACCTGGAAGAACTGGGCGGCATGAATGTGTTCCTGGTCTACAAGGACGGCACCCTGGTGACCCCGGCGCTGTCGGGCAGCATCCTGGAGGGCATCACCCGCGAGAGCATCCTGCAGTTGGCCCGCGACCGGGGCATGAAGGTCGAGGAGCGCAAGGTCACCATCGATGAGTGGAAGCAGGGCGTGGCCTCCGGCGACATCGCCGAAGTGTTCGCCTGCGGTACCGCCGCGGTGGTCACCCCGATCGGCCAGCTCAAGGGCGAGGGGTTCTCGGTGGGCGACCTCAATGCGCCGGCCGGCGAGGTGACGATGTCGCTGCGCAAGGAACTGACCGACATCCAGTACGGCCGCCTGCCGGACCGGCATGGCTGGTTGGTGCGCCTGGACGCGTAAGCGCTCCCGCGCCTCCGCGCCGCAGCAACGCAGAAACCCGCCTGGCGACAGGCGGGTTTTTTCATGCACGTCGGTCTGACGGTGGTGATGTCCAGCGGTGGCAACACCGTGAAGGCCCCGACGCGCAAGGGCTGTCCGGGAATTGACGGCAAAGACAGCCGAAAAAGACTTCGGATGACGCGTGTTGACCGGTTCGGAAACGCGAAGTTCCTTCACTTTCACAAACCTTCGACACGAGAAGTCTCAGATCCGACATTTCATGTCGCTGAAGTGCGGCTGAAACATTGTTGATCGCGCATCAAGCCACTAGCGTCGGCAGGGTCGGTTGATTTCAGGGGAACCGATCCACCCACCGGCTCCGATCCGCGCCATCGCCATCAACAGCCCCCGGATCGGGACTGGACATTCAGCCGCGTTCGCGGCACCCACTGTCTGAAAGGGAAATCCGATGTCTCATGATTCGCAACCCCGTTTGCGTCAACGTGCATTGGTTGTACTGGGCGCGTCCGTACTCTCGACCCTGCTGTTGGCCGCCCCGGCGTTCGCCGGCGATGTGCAGCTGAGCGGCCTGTCGTCGGCCCCGACGCACGAGCGCTTCATCGTCAAGTACAAGGACGGCGCCAGTCTGGTCGCCACGCCGACCGCGTTGGCCAGCTCGCTGAAGGCTGCTGCGGCGGCGGTGCCGGCTGCGCAGGGTCGCGCGCTGGGCCTGCAGAAGCTGCGCCAACTGGCCATCGGCCCGACCGTGGTCAAGGCGGACCGTCCGCTGGATGCCGCCGAAGCGGAGCTGCTGATGCGTCGCCTGGCCGCCGACCCGAACGTGGAATACGTTGAAGTCGATCAGCTGATGCACGCCACGCTGGTGCCCAACGACACGCGGTTGTCCGAGCAGTGGGGTTTCGGCACCAGCAATGCCTCGATCAACGTGCGTCCGGCCTGGGACAAGGCGACCGGTACCGGCGTGGTCCTGGCGGTGATCGATACCGGCATCACCAACCACCCCGATCTCAACGCCAACATTCTGCCCGGCTACGATTTCATCAGTGACGCGGCGATGGCGCGCGACGGCGGCGGCCGCGACAACAATCCCAACGATGAAGGCGACTGGTACGCCGCCAACGAGTGCGGTTCGGGCATCCCGGCGTCCAACTCGAGCTGGCACGGTACCCACGTGGCCGGCACCATCGCGGCGGTAACCAACAACAGCACCGGCGTGGCCGGTACCGCCTTCAATGCCAAGGTCGTGCCGGTGCGCGTGCTCGGCAAGTGCGGCGGCTACACCTCCGATATCGCCGATGCGATCGTGTGGGCCTCGGGCGGCACCGTCAGCGGCGTGCCGGCCAATGCAAACCCGGCCGAAGTGATCAACATGTCGCTCGGCGGCACTGGCACCTGCTCGACCACGTACCAGAATGCGATCAACGGCGCGGTCTCGCGTGGCACCACCGTGGTGGTGGCCGCCGGCAACAGCAACGCCAATGTGTCCACGTCGGTGCCGGCCAACTGCGCCAACGTGATCGCGGTCGCCGCGACCACCTCGGCCGGCGCGCGCGCCAGCTTCTCCAACTACGGTGCGGGCATCGATATCTCGGCGCCGGGCCAGGCGATCCTGTCCACCCTCAACAGCGGCACCACGGTGCCGGGCACGGCGTCCTACGCGTCCTACAACGGCACCTCGATGGCGGCGCCGCACGTGGCCGGCGTGGTCGCGCTGGTGCAGTCGGTGGCACCGACCGCGCTGACCCCGGCGGCGGTGGAAACGCTGCTCAAGAACACCGCACGGGCCTTGCCGGGCGCATGCAGCGGCGGTTGCGGTGCGGGCATCGTGGACGCGGATGCGGCGGTCACGGCGGCGCTGGGCGGGACCAACCCGAACCCGGGCACGGGCACCGTGCTGCAGAACAACGTGCCGGTCACCGGGCTGGGCGCGGCCAGCGGGGCGTCGCTGTCCTACACGGTCACGGTGCCGTCGGGCAGTTCGCAGCTGAAGGTGAGCATCGCCGGCGGCAGCGGTGATGCCGATCTGTACCTGCGCTCGGGCAGTGCCCCGACCGACAGCGCCTACAACTGCCGCCCGTACCTGAGCGGCAACAACGAGACCTGCACGATCACTTCACCGGCGGCCGGTACCTGGTACGTGCGGGTGAAGGGCTATTCGACCTTCTCCGGGGTCACCCTGACCGCGCAGTACTGAGCCCAGATCCCTCTCCAATGGGCACGCCCCGGTTTCGGCCGGGGCGTCTTTTTTTTTGGGGATTGGTTTTTTTAGAAGCTAAAAGCCGAAGCCGAAGCAGGATCAACGGCCGCGAGTTCGTGCCTGGTCTGGCTTGGGCGGGTACGGGTGGGTTGGCGGGACACGCCGCAAGTACGTCCGTGTAGGCTCGCATGCGCCATCCATGGCGCATGACGGTCCCGCCAACCCACCCGTACCCACCCTTTGACAGGGTGCTGGTGCGCAGTGAAAGAGCGGAAGCGGAAGCGGGAAGCGGGAAGCGGGAAGACGAAAGCGGCGGCGCCGGCGTTGTTTTGCCCGCATTGCTTCCACGGCTACCAGCCAACTGTCGAGGGTGGGGGTGTGTGAGATTGCGGACCGTCGTGCGCCATGGATGGCGCACGCGAGCTTCCACGGACGGATTTACGGCGTGTCCCGCACTCTCACACACCCCCGCCCAGCCCAGGACGCTCGAGGCGTGCGGCTTTTAGAAGCCGCAGCCGATCAGGCTTCTTCAAACCGGTTGGCGGCCACGTTCTTGCGCACGTGTTCGGGATTCCAGATGCGGCCGTTCATGGCGATGTACACGCCGCTGGCCAGCGACTGCACCGCGCCGATCGCGCAGCCGATGTTGAACTCCGCGTCCGAGCCGCGGAAACGCGCCGGGCTCAGTGCGCCGGTCATCACGATCGTTTTGTCGGCGATCGACTTCAGTACCTGCCCGGTCTGCACCATCGAGTCGGTGCCGTGGGTGACCAGTACGTGGCGGGTCGGCTGCGCGGCGATGGTCGCGCGGATCAGTTCGCGGTCGTCGTCGGTGATGTGCAGCGAGTCCTTGCGCAGGATCGGGATGACGTTGAAACGGAAGGTCACGCCCAGCTCGCGCAGGATCATCCCGATCTGCGGATCGCCGATCTGGTAGTCCGACTTGTCGTCGAAGTAGATCTTGTCGATCGTGCCACCGGTGGTGATGATCAGTAGTTCTTCCATTGCGGGCATCCTGGATAGCGGTCAGAACCGCGCGGGCAACCCGCGCCGGGATGCAGATGATACGACCGCCGGCGCCGCCCCGCAGCCGTAGCGACGCGTCGGTTCAGCGCTTGCCGAAGCGGCGGCGCAGGCCCGGCGTGCTCGCCACCCCGATCACCGCCAGGGCCAACAGCAGCTCGGCCCAGGCCCAGCCGGCGGTTTCCGGGTGGCTCCAGGCACTCATCACCCCGTGGCTGAACCAGAACAGCGCCAGCACCCCGGCCCAGAAGGCCGCCTTGCCGCGCCGCAGCCACACGCCCAGGGCAAGCAGCAGCGGCGGCAGCGTGAACACCAGTTGCGTGGCCAGCCAGTGCCTGTCGTGGGCGAACCACAGCGCATACACCGCGGCCAGCGCGATCAGCAGCAGGGCCAGCGCCGCATCCTGGGCGCGACCCTTCATGCCAGCCGCCGCGCGATGTCGGCCACACGCCGGCCCAATGCGCGCGCCAGGATCGCCTCGTCCTCGCTCGGCACCGGGTTGTCGTCGGCACCGGCCACATGGCTGGCGCCGTACGGCGTGCCCCCGGTGGTGGTGTGGCTCAGGGCCGGCTCGGTGAAGGGAATGCCCACGATCAGGCAGCCGTGGTGCAGCAGCGGCACCTGCATCGACAGCAGGGTCGATTCCTGCCCCCCGTGCAGCGATGCGGTGGAGGTGAAGACCGCCGCCGGCTTGCCGGCCAGGGTGCCATTGACCCATTCGGCGCCCAGCCCGTCCAGGAAATGCTTGACCGGCGCGGCCATGTTGCCGAAGCGGGTCGGGCTGCCGAGGATCAGCCCGTCGCATTCGGCAAGATCGCCGATCTCCACGTAGGGGGCGCCGTCCTCGGGCACGGGCGGGCGGGCAGTCTGCGTCACCGCCGCCACCGGCGGCACCGTACGCAAGCGCGCGCTCATGCCCGGCACCTCGCCGATGCCGCGCGCGATCTGGCGGGCCAGCCGGGCCACCGATCCGCCACGGCTGTAGTACAGCACCAGGATTTCCGCCATCGCGCCTTCATCTCATCATCGGGACCAGTGGCCAGTATGGCGATGCGATGCGGTCCCGCACACCCCTCTTCAGGTACCCTTGCGCCGATGGAACCCCTCGACACCGTCAATCTCTGGATGGAGCGCGTGCGCGACCGCGCCCGTGCCGCCAGCTTCGGTCGCTTCCTGTGGCGGCGCTTCCTCGACGACCGCCTGTTCCAGGCGGCCGCCTCGCTGGCCTACACCACCGTGTTCGCGCTGGTGCCGCTGGCCATCGTGGTGTTCGGCGTGCTGTCGGCCTTCCCGGTGTTCGACCGCTGGAGCGACCAGCTCAGCGACTACGTGTTCTCCAACTTCGTGCCCAATGCCGCGCGCGCAGCGGAGGGCTACCTGCGGCAGTTCTCGGCCAGCGCCGGCCAGCTCACCGCCGCCGGTTTCATCGCGCTGGTGGTCTCGCTGCTGATCACCCTCAACAGCGTGGAGCAGACCTTCAACCAGATCTGGCGGGTCAGTTCGGCGCGGCCCACGCTGACCCGCTTCCTGGTCTACTGGACCGTACTGACCCTGGGCGCCATGCTGGCGGCCGCCTCGCTGGCCGTATCGGCGCGGGTGTTCGCGCTGCCGCTGTTCGGTACCAGCGAAGGCCGCTGGCTGGCCAATTTCTCGCTGACCGTGGCGCCGTTCCTGATCGAGTTCGTGTGCATCATGCTGGTCTACCGGGTGGTGCCGCACCACGTGGTGAAGTGGCGCCATGCCATTCCCGGCGCGATCCTGGCCGCGGTCATGCTGGAACTGGTGAAGTGGGGCATGGGCGCTTACCTGGGCAGCTTCCAGTCCTACCAGAAGCTGTACGGCACGGTCGCCTTCGTGCCGATCCTGCTGCTGTGGATCTACCTGTGCTGGGTATCGGTGTTGCTGGGGGCCTCGCTGGCGTCCTCGATCGCCGCCTTCCGCTACCAGCCGGCCGACCTGCGCCTGCCCACCGGCTACGAGATCTACGGCCTGCTGCGCCTGATCGGGCGTTTCCAGCAGGCGCGCCGCGACGGGCGCAGCCTGGACGATGACGAGATCCTGCGGCTGGAGCCGATGCTGACCGACTCGCTGCTGCAGACCATGCTCTGCGACCTCGAAGCGATCCGCGTGGTACGCCGCGACGAACGCGGCGAGTGGCTGCTGGCGCGCGACCTGGACAAGCTCACCCTGGCCGACCTCTACGAAACCACGCAGATGCGCATCCCGATCCGCGAGGCCTACCTGCCGTACCGCGACGACAGCCTCGGCCAAGCCTCGGTGCTGGCGCTGGACGCCCTGCGGCTACCGCTGCGCGAACTGCTCAAGCGTCGCGTCAGCGACATCTACACCCTTCCCGGAGACACACCATGACCGCCAAGCCGCTGCTGCTGGCCGTGGGCCTGCTGGCCCTGGCCGCCTGCAACAAGCCCGCCACTCCTCCCCAGGCGGCTGCGCCGGCACCTGCCGCGGCCCCGGCAGTCGTCGCCGCGCCCCAGGCCCCGGCGGCGGCTGACGCCGCACCGACCGACCGCAAGACCGTCGAACGCCCGACCCTGACGCTGCCGGCGCTGGATGGCAGCACCTACGACCTGGCCGCGCATCGCGGCAAGTGGGTGGTGGTCAACTTCTGGGCGACCTGGTGCGCGCCGTGCCGCAAGGAAATGCCGGAACTGTCGGCCCTGCATGCGATGCGCAGCGAGATCGAGGTGGTCGGCCTGGCCTACGAGGACATCGAACCGGCCGAGATGAAGGCCTTCCTCGACAAGCGCCCGGTGACCTATCCGATCGTGATCGTGGACACCTACAACCCGCCGGAGGACTTCGCCATCCCGCGCGGCCTGCCGCTGACCTACCTGATCGCACCGGACGGCAAGGTCGCCAAGGAATTCCTCGGCCCGGTCACCGCGCACGACATCGAAACCCGGATCGCGCAGGGCGGCTGACGCCGCCCCGGGGTCATTCGGCCAGCGGATACGGCTCGATCGGTTTCAACGCATCGAAGTGTTCCTTGTGCAGCTTGCCCTTCAACGGCGGCAGCGCCAACTCCGGTTCGTCCACCCGCGTATCGGGCAGGCGGTCGAGCAGGTTGCGGATCAGTCCCAGCCGACCGCGCTTCTGGTCGTTGAAATCCACCAGCGTCCACGGCGCTTCGTCGCGGTGGGTGGCGCGCAGCATCGCCTCGCGCGCCTCGGTGTAGGCGCTGTACTTGCTGCGTGATTTCAGGTCCACCGGGGACAGCTTCCAGCCCTTGAGCGGGTCGACGTGGCGCTCGGCGAAGCGCTTTTCCTGTTGTGCCTGGTCCACGCTGAGCCAGTACTTGAACAGCAGGATGCCGTCATCGATCAGCAGCTTCTCGAACACCGGGGCCTGCGCCAGGAACGCGTGGTACTCGTTCTCGCTGCAGTACCCCATCACGTGTTCGACGCCGGCGCGGTTGTACCAGCTGCGGTCCATCAGCACGATCTCGCCGGCAGCCGGCAGGTGCGCCACGTAGCGCTGGAAATACCACTGGGTGCTCTCGCGGTCGGTCGGCTTGGGCAGCGCCACCACCCTGCACTGGCGCGGGTTGAGGTGTTCGGCGATGGCCTGGATGGCACCGCCCTTGCCGGCGGTGTCGCGGCCTTCGAACAGCACCAGCACGCGCTGGCCGGTGTGCTGGGCCCAGCGCGCCATGGCGATGAGTTCCAGCTGCATCGGCTCCAGCAGGGCCTGGTACTCCTTGCGTTTGAGCTTGCCCATCGGCGTGCCTCGGTCGTTCACGGGAAAGCCCGAGCCTAGCGCAGCGGTGGGTCAGGGCGTGTGTGCGCCCTGCCAGCCACGTTCGCGCGCCATCGCCTCGACCGCGTCGGTGAGGTCGCTGGCAAAGCCGGCCATGTCGAACAGCCCGCTGTCCACACGGCGCTGGGCCAGTTCCGCGCGCAGTGCCCGTAGCGCCGGCGGGTCGTTGCCGAGTGCGATGGCGGTGGCGACGAACGACGCGTCATCGGCAACGTTCAACCGCGCCAGGCCGAGGTGATGGTTGAGGCTGCCGGCGACGCGCGAGGCAAAGGTCGCCCCCGGGCAGGTCAGCACCGGGCAGCCGGCCCACACCGCATCCGATGCAGTGGTGTGGGCGTTGTAGGGGTGGGTGTCCAGGAACAGGTCGGCATGCTGGTAGCGCGCGAGGTACGCCGGGTGCGGGGCCTTGGGCATGAACACCAGCCGTGCCGGATCCAGCCGGGCCTGGCGCGCCGCACCGCGCAGGCGCGCATCGGCGTTGCCCGGGCCGGACAGCAACCACAGCACGCTGCCGGGCACGCCGTGCAGCACCGCGAACAGGCGCTGCACGCTGCGTGGATTGAGCTTGTAACTGTTGTTGAAGCAGCACAGCACCACGCCGCTGGCCGGCAGCCCGCAGGCCTCGCGCGAGGCCGGCGGTTGCAGCACGCGGGTGGTGTCCGAGGGCTGGAACGCACGCGGCAGCCGGCGCACGGTCTCGCTGAAGCCGGCCTCCAGCGCGGGTGGCAGGACGAACGCGTCCGCCAGCACGTGGTCCATCCATGCCGCGCCGGAGGTGCCGGGATAGGCCAGCCAGTTCACCTGCACCGGCGCCGGGCGCATCGCCAGCACCTGCGGGGTGCCGCCGCCGCCCCAGCCGCGCAGGTCGAACAGCACATCGATGCCGGCGGCGCGGATGCCCTCGGCGATGCGCTGGTGCGGTTGCGCGCTGACGTCATGCCACTGGGTGGCGGCCGCGTGCAGGCGGCTGCGGATGTCGCTGCCATCATCGCCATTGAGGGCGAACAGGTGCAGGTCCAGGGTGCCCAGCGCGCGCAGCTGCTCGAACAACGCCACGGTCAGCAGCCCGGTCGGATGGGCACCGAAGCCGTTGGACAGGAAGCCCACGCGCAGGCGGCCCTGGGGGCGCACCGTGGCGGCGGGCAGCGGCCGCACGCCGACGGCGATGGCGGCCGCGCGTTGCCGCGCGCAGGCCAGCTGTTCGGCCGCGCTGCTGTCTTCGCTGAGGAAGGCGAACGGCTCGACGGCCGCCTGGCCGCGGGCGACGGCCTGCCGCACCTGCGCCGACAGCCGCGCGATATCCCGCCAGTCGCACAGCCGGCGCTGCCAGTTGAGCAGCTGCGCGGTGATGTAGGGCTCGGCCGGCAGCAGCGTGTGCGCGTGGCGATACGCGTCGGCGGCCGCTTCGGGCTGGCCGGCGTCTTCCAGCGCATGGCCCAGCCACAGCGCGATACCCGGATGTTGCGGGGCCAGGTCGGCGGCCTGGCGCAGCGCGGTGGCGGCCTCGGCATGGCGGCCCTGCATCCAGCGCGCGCGGCCCAGCCGGGCCAGCGCTTCGGGGTGCTGCGGGCGCAGTTGCAAGGCGCGCGCGGCCGCCTGCTCGCCGGCCAGCACATCGCCGGCTTCCAGTTCCGCGTCGGCCAGCATCACCCAGGCGATGAAGTCGGCTGGCTGGCGTTGCACCGCCAGTCGCAGCTGCTGCCGATCCGGCTCCATGCTCAGGTGCCTGCCGCCAACTGCGCCAGTTCGTCGGCCTGGTGTTCGTGGATCAGCCGTTCGACCAGAGTGTCCAGCTCGCCGGCGATGATGTTGGGCAGGTCGTACAGGGTGAGGCCCTCCACGCGGTGGTCGGTGATCCGGCCCTGCGGGAAGCTGTAGGTGCGGATGCGCTGGCTGCGGTCGCCACTGCCCACCTGCAGGCGGCGGCTCTCGGCGGTGGCGGCGGCCTGCTTGCCACGCTCGGCATCCAGCAGCTGCGCCTTCAGGCGCTTCATCGCCTTGTCGCGGTTGGCGTGCTGGCTGCGTTCGGTCTGGCATTCCACCACCACCCCCGACGGCACGTGGGTGATGCGGATCGCCGATTCGGTCTTGTTGACGTGCTGGCCACCGGCGCCGGAGGAGCGGAACGTATCCACCTTCAGGTCGGCCGGGTTGATGACGATTTCATCGACCTCGTCGGCCTCGGGGATGATCGCCACGGTGGCCGCCGAGGTATGGATGCGGCCCTGCGACTCGGTGGCGGGCACGCGCTGCACGCGGTGCGTGCCCGACTCGAACTTCAGCTTGGAATAGGCACCACGGCCGACCACCCGGGCCACGATTTCCTTGTAGCCGCCGTGTTCGCCGGGGCTGTCCGACTCGACCTCCACCTTCCAGCCCTGGCGCTCGGCGTAGCGGGCATACATGCGGAACAGGTCGCCGGCGAAGATCGCCGCTTCGTCGCCGCCGGTGCCGGCGCGCACTTCCAGGAACAGGTTGCCGTCGTCGCGCGGATCGCGCGGCACCAGCAGCAGGGCCAGCTCCTGGTCCAGGTGCTGCAATCGCTGCTGGGCGGCGGTGATTTCCTCTTCGGCCAGCTCGCGCAGGTCCGGATCGTTGCGCATGGCTTCGGCGGCGGCCAGGTCGGCCAGCGCACGGGCTTCATCGGCCAGCGCGGTGGCGATCGGCTGCAGCTGCGCGAATTCGCGCGAGAACGCGCGAAAACGGTCGTTGTCGCCGACCACGGCAGGGTCGGCAAGCAGGCGTTCGAGTTCTTCGCGGCGTTCGGCCAGCGCTTCCAGCTTACGGCGCAGGGTCGGCGTCATCAGTCTTCACGGCAGGATGTTGGTAACCCGGCTTGGCCGGGAACAGGCGCTCGGCGGCGCGGGTCAATTCAGTATCGCCGGTCAGCGCGGCCGCGCGCAGCGCGGCGGTAGGCGGGTGCAGCAGCCGGTTGGTCAGGCCGTGCGCGAGCAGCTCCAGCACTTCCTCCGGCGATTTGCCGTGGGCCAGTTGCTGCCGGGCCTTGTCCAGCATTTCCACGCGGGTGGCTTCGCCATAGGCGCGCAGCTGCCGCAACGGGGCCTGGTGCGCGCTGGCCTGCAGCGTTTCCACGAAACGGGCCACCTGCAGCTCGATGATCGCTTCGGCCTCGGCGGCGGCCTCGCGGCGGCTGCGGCGGTTGTCCTCGACCGCGCGCTCCAGGTCGTCCACGGTGTACAGGAAGGCGTCCTGCAGCTCGCCGACGCCCGCCTCGATGTCACGCGGCACGGCCAGGTCGAACAGCAGCATCGGCTTGTGCTTGCGGGTCTTCAGCGCGGCCGCGACATGCGCCCGGGCGATGACCGGCTCGCGTGCCGCGGTGGCGGAGAACACCACGTCGGCCTCGCCCAGGTGGCGCTCCAGCTCGGTCAGCGGCAATGCCACGCCGCCATGGCGGCTGGCCAGGTCCTGCGCATGGGCGAGGGTGCGGTTGGCCACCAGCAGGCGGCGCACCTTGCCTTCGCTCAGGTGCCGGGCGGCCAGCTCGATGGTCTCGCCGGCGCCCACCAGCAGCACCGTGGAGTCTTCCAGGCGGGCGAAGGAGTTCTGCGCCAGGCGCACCGCGGTGGAGGCCACCGACACCGGGTTGGCGCCCACCCGGGTATCGGTGCGGGCGCGCTTGGCCACCGAGAAGGTCTGCTGGAACAGCCGGTCCAGGCGTTGACCGAGCAGGCCGTGGTCGCGCGCGGTCGCCCACGCGTCCTTGACCTGGCCCAGGATCTGCGGCTCGCCCAGCACCATGGAATCCAGCCCGGTGGCCACCCGGAACAGGTGGCGCACCGCGTCGGCGTCGGCGTGCTGGTAGAGGTAGCCGTGCAGCCCGCCGGCATGGGACTCCAACCACTGCGCCAAGGCCTCGCCCGATTCGGCCACCGCGTACAGCTCGGTGCGGTTGCAGGTGGACAGCAGCACCGCCTCGGCTACCTGCGGCGTATCGCGCAACGACGCCAATGCCTGGGGCAGGGCGTCGCCGCCAAAGGAGGCGCGTTCGCGCAGTTCCACTGGCGCGGTCTGGTGATTCAGTCCGAGCACCCACAGGGTCATTGTTCAGTTGCTTGCGATAAGCTGCTGGCCATTCAAGTCGTCATTTTAAGGCCAGAAGCCCCCGATGCCCGCATTGATTCGCATCTCCAGCGTTCTGTTGCTGTCCCTGTCCGCGGCCAGCGCCCTGGCGGCCCCCGCCACGACGCCCGTCGCGCCTGCCCCCGGCAAGGCCAAGGTGGCCGAAACCGCGCCCCTCACCCCGGTGATGGCGGGCGAGTTCGCCCTGCAGGCCGGCAAGCTCGGTGACGCCGCGCGCTGGTACCTGGAGGCAGCCGAGGCCGGCACCGACGATGCCGGGCTGGCCGAGCGCGCCACCCGCATCGCCATGCTGGCCAACGATGACACCCGTGCCGCGCGCGCGCTGGCCCTGTGGGAGAAACGCGCCCCGCGTACGCTGGCCATGCGCAGCGCGGCCGCCGCGCTGGACATGCGCCAGGCCGATGTGAAGGCTGCGCGCGCCGAACTGGGCGTGATGCTCAAGGACCCGGACCCGCGCGGCTGGAAGTTCGCCATCGCCGCGCTGATCGGGGGCGGTCGCGATCCCGCCATCCCGGCGCAGGTGCTGGGCGGGCTGGTGGACGACAACGCCATCCCCGACCAACTCGAGGTCTGGCAGGAGCTGGGCCGGCTGGCCATGCGCATGGACCGGCCCGACCTGGCCAAGCGCATGGTCGATGAAGTCGTCAAACGCTTCCCCAATGAGCCGCGCGTAGCGCTGTTGAATGCCAGCCAGCTGGCCCAGGCCGGCAAGGAAGACGAGGCCCGCGCCCTGCTGGTGGGTGTGGAGCCCAAGAGCCGCCAGGACCCGGAACTGCGCAATGCACTGGCCATCGCCTACGACAGCATGGGCGATGCCCGTTCGGCCGCGCGCGTGCTGGCGGTCGGCCCGCAGGACGTGCAGACCTGGGGCATGCGCGCCTCGCTGCTGGCCAAGCAGAAGGACGATGTCGCGCTGCTGGCCCTGTATACCGAACTGTCCAAACAGGCGGCCAAGCCGGACCCGGCCCAGCGCCTGCTGCTCGGCAAGATCGCCGAATACCTCAAGCGCCCGGCCGAGGCGGTGGACTGGTATCACAGCGTGCCCGGCGGCGAGGAGCTGGATGAGGCGCGCCTGCGCGCGGCCAACGCCCAGTACGATGCCGGTCGCCCGGACAAGGCCTTCGCCGAAGTGCATGCGATCCAGTCCGATGCCAGCGTCGACGACGAAGCGCGCCGCGACGCTTACCTGCTGGAGGCCGAGCTGCGCCAGCGCGGTGATGACCTGCCGGGTGAACTGGACGCGCTCGCACGCGGCCTGGCCGCCTACCCGGATGAGAGCGCCCTGCTGTATGCCCGCGCGCTGGCCTGGGAACGGCGCGACGACGTCCCGCGCGCCGAGGCCGACCTGCGCAAGATCCTGGTGACCGAGCCGGAAAACGTGGCCGCCTTGAATGCGCTGGGCTACACCCTGGCCGACCGCACCCAGCGTTACCAGGAAGCCCTGGAACTGATCGACCGCGCCCGCGTCGCCGAGCCGGACAACGCGGCCATCGTCGACAGCTACGGCTGGGTGCTTTACCGGCTGGGCCGCAATGAAGAAGCGCTGGTACAACTGCGCCGTGCCTGGACCTTGGCCAAGGATGCCGAGATCGCCGCGCATGTCGGCGAAGTCCTGTGGGTGCTGGGACGCAAGGACGAGGCGCGGCGCTTCTTCGACGAGGCACGCAAGCTGGATCCTGACAACCGCGCCCTGCAGCGCGTGATCGAGAAGCACGGCGTATGAAGGTGACCCTGTTCAAGGCCGGCACCGCGCTGGCGATGGCCCTGGCGTTGGCTGGCTGCGTGTCGCTGGACGAGCGCAAGGCACCGGCCGCGCCGGCGGTGGTCAGCACCGTGTCGGCCGCGGCGGAGCGGGCGGAAGCTGCCCGCGTGGCCGCCGTTCGCGCGCAGTCGCAGTGGGCGTTCCAGGGCCGGGTCGCGGTCAACAAGGGCCGCAATGGCGGCAATGGCCGGATCGACTGGCAGCAGCAGGACCGCCAGTACGAGGTCGAGCTGAGCGCACCGGTAACCCGGCAAAGCTGGAAGCTCACCGGCGACAGCCACCACGAGGGCGGGCGCCTGGAAGGCATGGAGGGCGGCACCCGCGAGGGCGAGGACGCCCAGCAGCTCCTGCTCGAGGCCACCGGCTGGGACATCCCGGTCAACCAGTTGCCCGACTGGGTGCGCGGCCTGGTCGCCGGCGACACCGCCGCGGCCGCGCGCATCGAGCGCGACGGCGAGGGCCGCCCGCGCCGGGTCGAGCAGATGGGCTGGCAGGTCCAGTACCTGGACTGGTTCCCGGCCGAGGGCGATCGCCCGGTGCTGCCGCGCCGGATCGAGGCGGTCAACGGGGATGCCAAGGTGCGCCTGGTGGTCGACAGCTGGGTGCTGGGCCGCCCATGAGTGGCACGGACCTGAACGCGGGCTGGTCGACATGGCCGGCCCCGGCCAAGCTGAACCTGTTCCTGCACATCACCGGCCGGCGCGCCGACGGTTACCACCAGCTGCAGACCGTGTTCCGGCTGCTGGACTGGGGCGACCGGATCGGCCTGCGGGTGCGGGAGGATGGCGTCATTCACCGCGACGGACCGTCCGTGGCGGGCGTGGACGCGGCCGACGACCTGGCCGTACGTGCCGCCGTGCTGTTGAAAAATGCCACCAATGTCGCCCAAGGCGCTGACATCCGCGTCGAAAAGGTGATTCCGGCTGGAGGTGGGTTCGGCGGCGGTTCCTCCGACGCCGCGACCGTCCTGGTTGGTCTCAACACGCTGTGGAACGCCGGTCTGGACGTGGATGCGCTGGCGGCATTGGGCCTGCAACTGGGCGCGGACGTGCCGGTGTTCGTACGCGGCCACAATGCCTGGGCCGAAGGCGTGGGCGAGCAGCTCACGGCAATCGCGCTGGCGCCGGCCTGGTTCGTGCTCGCCGATCCGGGCGTGCACGTGCCCACCCCGCGACTTTTTGCAGATCCGGATTTGACGCGAGACGCCCCAGTGGCGAAAATAGCGGACTTCGCTTCCGGGTCTTTGCTCGGGAATGCGTTCGAGCCGGTACTGCGCCGCCGCGAGCCTGCCGTAGAGGCAGTGCTTGCAACGTTGAGCAGGATCGGCCGGGCACGACTCACCGGGTCGGGAAGCGGTTGTTTCGTCGAGTTCGCCACGCGCGCTGCTGCAGAGCAGGGCCTGGCGCGGTTGCCGAAGGAACTGCGGGCATGGGTGGCTGCGGGCGTGGAGCGTTCGCCGTTGCTCGATGTACTCGAGCGTTATTGATTTTGATGCAGGGGCGTCGCCAAGAGGCCCAAGGCACCAGGTTTTGATCCTGGCATTCGGAGGTTCGAATCCTCCCGCCCCTGCCACTAGCGGATGTCAGCCGCGTTCCCATGCGCATGCCTGCGCGGGCACGGCCGATGTCTCGCGGTGTTGTCACCGCAGACACTCCAGGGTGCCGGCGGCCGAGTTCTCCAATCGCTCCCGCCCGAGACCGTCATGATGCAAGATCACCCCAACCTGCTGGTATTTTCCGGCAACGCCAACAAGCGCCTTGCGCAGAGCATCTGCAAGGAACTGGGGGTGCGGCCTGGCAAGGCGTTGGTGTCGCGCTTCTCCGATGGTGAAGTGCAGGTCGAGATCGAAGAAAACGTCCGCAAGCAGGACGTGTTCGTGATCCAGCCGACCTGCGCGCCCAGCGCGGAAAACCTGATGGAGCTGCTGGTGCTGATCGATGCGCTCAAGCGCGCCTCGGTCAACAGCGTCACCGCGGTGGTGCCGTATTTCGGCTACTCGCGCCAGGATCGCCGCATGCGCTCCTCGCGCGTGCCGATCACCGCCAAGGTGGCCGCCAAGATGTTCAGCGCCGTCGGCGCCGACCGGGTACTGACGGTGGACCTGCATGCCGACCAGATCCAGGGCTTCTTCGACATGCCGGTGGACAACGTGTATGCCTCGCCGCTGCTGCTCGCCGATATCTGGCGCGCTTACGGCACCGAGAACCTGATCGTGGTGTCGCCGGACGTGGGTGGCGTGGTGCGTGCGCGTGCGGTGGCCAAGCGCCTGGACGATGCCGACCTGGCGATCATCGACAAGCGCCGGCCGCGCGCCAACGTCTCCACCGTGATGAACATCATCGGTGACGTCGAAGGCAAGACCTGCGTGATGGTCGATGACATCGTCGACACCGCCGGCACCCTGTGTGCGGCTGCCGCAGCGCTGAAGGCGCGCGGCGCCCTCAAGGTGGCCGCGTACTGCACCCACGCCGTGCTCTCGGGCCCGGCGGTGGACAACATCAACAACTCCCAGCTCGACGAGCTGGTGGTGACCGACACCATCCCGCTGCGTGAAGAGGCGCGGGTGTGCAGCAAGATCCGCCAGCTCAGCGTGGCGGAAATGCTGGCCGAGACGATGCGCCGCATCGCCTTCGGCGAGTCGGTCAGCTCGCTGTACGTGGATTGATTTTTTCCGGCCACCGGCAACGGTGACCGGGTCCCGGGTACGTCTGGTCGCGGACGTGCCCTCAATCGCCAAGCCCTCCGGCAAGGCATCAACTGGTAGTAAATACAATGTCCAAGACCCATGAAATCAAGGTCACCGCTCGTGACGTGCAGGGCAAGGGTGCGAGCCGCCGCCTGCGTCACGCCGGCGTGATCCCGGCCGTCGTGTACGGCGGCGAAGCCGCGCCGATCAACATCAACCTGGACCACAACCAGATCTGGCTGGCCCAGCAGAACGAGTGGTTCTACTCGTCCATCCTGGACCTGAACCTGGACGGCCAGGTCACCAAGGTGCTGCTGCGTGACATGCAGCGCCATCCGTTCAAGCAGCTGATCATCCACCTGGATTTCCTGCGCGTGAACGAGAACGAGGCCCTGACCGCCAACGTCCCGCTGCACTTCGTCAACGAAGACACCTCGCCGGCTGGCAAGGCTGCCGACGTCGTGGTCACCCACGAACTGAAGGAAGTGACCGTTTCCTGCCTGCCGAAGGACCTGCCGGAGTCGATCGACGTCGACCTGGGCGAGCTGAAGGCTGGCGACGTGATCTACCTGTCGGACATCAAGCTGCCGAAGGGCGTTGAAATCCCGGCCCTGGCCCAGGGCAAGGACCATGACGACGCGATCGTCACCGCCAAGCACGGCAAGGAAGACGCTGCCGACGAAGCACCGGCTGCCGAGTAAGCGATTGCGGCGCCTGTCCCCCGGGGCAGGCGCCGTTTCTGTATGTGCCGGCACAGGGCCGGTACCGACGAAGAAGAGTGATGACAGGATTGCGATTGATCGTTGGTCTGGGCAACCCCGGACCCGAGCACGCCCAGACCCGGCACAATGCCGGGTTTCGTTTCATTGACGCCCTGGTCGCACAGGCCGGCGCGCGCTGGAGCGTGGACAGCAAGCTGTTCGGTGAGACCGCCAAGGTCGATATCGCCGGGCAGGCGGTGTGGCTGCTCAAGCCCGCCACCTTCATGAATCTCAGTGGCAAGTCGGTCACTGCCGCGCAGCGTTTCTGGAAGATCGAGCCGGAAGAAACCTTGCTGGCGCACGACGAACTGGACCTGCCGCCCGGCGTGGCACGGCTCAAGTTCGACGGCGGCCACGGCGGCCAGAACGGCCTGCGCGACACCATCCGCCTGCTGGGCCATGGCAGGTTCCACCGCCTGCGCATCGGCATCGGCCATCCCGGTCACAAGGACCGCGTGGTGCCGTGGGTGCTGGGCCGCGCGAGCAAGGATGACGATGTGCTGATCGGCCAGGCCATCGACGATGCGATCGACGTGCTGCCACTGGCAGTGGGCGGCGATTACAGTGAGGCGATGAAGCGCCTGCACACCCCGAAATAACCACGGTGTACCGACCCACGGTCGGTACCTACCACCCCCAGAGGCTGTCAAAGATGGGTATCAAATGCGGCATCGTCGGTCTGCCCAACGTCGGCAAATCGACCCTGTTCAACGCGCTGACCAAGGCGGGCATCGCCGCGGCCAACTTCCCGTTCTGCACGATTGAACCGAACGTCGGCATCGTGCCGGTGCCGGATCCGCGCCTGAACGAGCTGGCCGCGATCATCAACCCGCAGAAGGTCATCCCGACCGCGGTGGAGTTCGTCGACATCGCCGGCCTCGTTGCCGGTGCCGCCAGCGGTGAAGGCCTGGGCAACAAGTTCCTGGCCCACATCCGCGAAGTGGATGCGATCACCCACGTGGTGCGCTGCTTCGAGAACGCCGACGTCATCCACGTCAACAACAAGGTCGACCCGATCTCGGATATCGACACCATCGATACCGAGCTGGCCCTGGCCGATCTGGACAGCGTCGAGAAGGCGTTGAACCGCGCCGAACGCGCCGCCAAGGGCGGCGACAAGGAAGCGGCCGCACGCAAGCCGGTGCTGGCCAAGCTGCAGGCCGCCCTGGCCGACGGCAAGGCCGGCCGCAGTGCCGGCCTGGACGAGGAAGAGAAGGCCCTGGTCCGCGACCTGTTCCTGCTCACCCTCAAGCCGGTGATGTACATCGCCAACGTGCTGGAAGACGGCTTCGAGAACAACCCGCACCTGGACGCCGTGCGCGCCCGCGCTGCCACCGAAGGCGCGCAGGTGGTGCCGGTGTCGGCGGCGATCGAGGAAGAGCTGTCCCAGCTCGACGACGAAGACCGCGACACCTTCCTGGCCGACCTCGGCCTGTCCGAGCCGGGCTTGAACCGCGTGATCTACGCCGCGTACCAGCTGCTGGGCCTGCAGACCTACTTCACCGCTGGCGTGAAGGAAGTCCGTGCCTGGACCGTGCGCAAGGGCGCCACCGCCCCGCAGGCCGCCGCGGTGATCCACACCGACTTCGAGAAGGGCTTCATCCGCGCCGAAACCATCGCGTACGACGACTTCATCAAGTACAAGGGCGAAGCCGGTGCCAAGGAAGCCGGGCGCCTGCGCCTGGAAGGCAAGGAATACCGCGTCCAGGAAGGCGACATCCTGCACTTCCGCTTCAACGTCTGATCGCATCGCCTGTTGATGCCCGCAACGCCCCGCCTCGAGCGGGGCGTTTGCGTTTGTGGCGCGCGATCCCCTGCGCTGGATAAAAAATCACCACTGCGGAAAACGCCCGGCAGGTGGGACTCTGCGCCACTTGTCCACAACAAATGCCCATCGCTCTCCACGCCCCATGTGGAAAACCCCGCCCGGTAGTGCCGACCGTTGGCCGGCAACCACGCGATGCTCCGCCGCAGACGAACTGGACAATAATTGACCAGACGTGGAAACCCTTGCCACGTACCGCTTACGCACGGTTGTCCACAACAAACCCCCATCGCTTTGCACGCGTGCTGTGGAAAACCGCATCCACGCCTGGACAAAAAAACGCCACGCCCCGAAAACGTTGGCGTGGCTGGCTTGCACCGACTTGTCCACATCAAACCCCCACGGCTTTCCACGCGCGATGTGGAAAAGCCGGTCGGGGGCGTTCGGCGTTGTGCCGCGCCGACCTTGGGCCGGCACCACCGGTGGCGCCCGCTGCCGGCCACATGGCCGGAAGCGGGCACGTCCTCACCAGCGGTAGGAAACGCCCAGTTGCGCGCTGGTATCGCGGTAACCCTGGCTGCCGGTCTGATGACCCAACTCGCCCCAGCCGCGCCAGCCACCGGCAAGGTTTACCTGCACGCCTGCCTTGGCCTCGTAGATGTCATCGGGCAGGTCGCGGCGGATCGACACGCCGTCCACCGCGATTGCCGACGCAGTGCCGCCGGACCACCAGTTGATCGCGACGAACGGATGCACATTGCCCTGCCGCTGGGTCAGCGCACGGGTATACAGGCGCGCCCCCAGCCGGGTGCTGGTGCCGCCGGCGCG
Source organism: Stenotrophomonas sp. 05N37 (assembly GCF_056397365.1). Taxonomy (NCBI): domain Bacteria; kingdom Pseudomonadati; phylum Pseudomonadota; class Gammaproteobacteria; order Lysobacterales; family Lysobacteraceae; genus Stenotrophomonas; species Stenotrophomonas sp. 05N37. The sequence continues at coordinate 470,337 of NZ_JBFTNG010000003.1, forward strand.
ACGGCTTTCCACCCGCGTGCCATTGGCTTCGATGACCTGGTCGGCGTCGTAATGGTTGTGGACGACCTGCAACTGCGGTTCCAGGTACAGGCCCCGATCGACGTTGCGCTGCAGCGGCAGGACGTAGCCCGCTTCCACCGAGCCACTCCAGTTGCGCGAACGATAGCGTTCCTCGGCCAGCCCCTCACCCTGCACCCGGTTGCGGAAGCGGCTGTACTGCACCCAGCTGTCCACATACGCGCCGCGCTGCATGTCGGCATCCTGCAGCCAGGTACCGTACGCGCCGACGCTGCTACCGGTGACCACGCCGCGCGCGGTGTACCCGGTCACCGTCGATACGGCATCACTGCTGGCGCGCCCGTGGCCTCCCATCAGCCCCAGTTGCAGCTGGCCGCCCGCATTGGCGGCAAGGTCGTGGCCAACGCCGACCATCAGGTTGTCGACGCGGCTGTCCACGCGGATCTGCTCGCCGCCGGCGTGGCGGTCCAGGTGGCCGCTGCGTACACGTGCCCACGCCAGCGCGCCGCGCGACCCAGCGGCGTCGACACGGGTACCCGGATCGCCGGCACGGTCGTGCAGGCTGTGCTGGAACATGCGCAGGGCGGCCGACTGGTTGGCCAGATAGATGGCCGGCTCCGGGCGTTCGACCTTGGGGCCCGGATCCACCGGATCAAGCGGATCGACCGGATCGACCGGTGGATCCACCGGCGCCACATATTCCGAGCGCAGGTACCAGTTGCCGTCATCCGGCGTGCGCACCCCGCCCTTGTAGAGGAAGTAGTCGTAGGCACCGGCCACGGCGCGGCCCTGCAGTGCGAACTGCGCGTCGGACTGCCCGGCCACGCTGATCAGGCGGATACCTTCGCTGGTGAGCGCCCCGGCGCCACCGGCATTGTCCACCCGCACGGTCGCGGTGCCGCTGCTGTTGCCCTGGATCACCAGCGCATCGCCCGCCGAGCCGTCATCGCCCAGCTGGCGATTCATCACCCACGTGCCGCCATTGCCGACGTAGTCGCCGGTGATGGTCAGGGTCTTGAAGTCGCCCTGCGTGGGTGCGACGAACGCAATGGTGCCCCCGTGCTGCAGCGTACCCACGGTGGAGTCGCCGCGCAGGTTCCAGCGGCTGCTGTCATCCAGCGACAGCGACGCCACGTGGAAGCCGCTGTCGCCGCGCAATGCGCCGGTCAGCACGCTGGCGTTGGCCAGCGTCATCTCCATGTTGGCGGTGGCGCTGTCCACCACGACATCGCCGGTCAGGCGGCTGTTGTCGGCGTTGAAAAGAATGTCGGAGGTCGCCACCGAGCTGCCATCGGTGAACACGGTATCGCTGACCCGCAACAGCCGGCCATCGTCCACGCTGCCGGCCTGTCGCGCGACCACGTCGGTGTTGACGAGCGTCAGCGCGTGATTGCTGCCCTGCAGCCACAGCGCGGGACCGTCTTCGGTCTGCAGCTGGCTGTTGTTGAAGGTCAGGCGGTCCCAGTGCGGGCCGAACACGGTGATGTAGGAGCGGTAGGCACCGCTGCCTGCGCCCTTGGCATGGATGCTCAGGGTGTCCGCAGTGAGCTGTGCGGTGTTCATCTGCACGATACCGAACGCCGCATTGCCCAGCACGGTGATGTGGCCGCCCTCGAGCTGCGCGTCGGCCGTGCTGCCACCCAGGAACACGCCGCCACCGCCGTTGCCGTAGGTGGTGATGTCCAAGCCCTTGGCGCGGATGCGCGAATACGCCGTGGGCGGATTGCTGCCCGACGCACGCAGGCCGTAGACGCCGTCACCGTGTGTGTCGATGCTGCCGCCGGTCATTGTCGCGGTGCCGCCCCAGACGTCCACGCCATGGCCGTAGCCGTTGGTGCCATAGGTGCTGATCACCGTATCGGTCAGATCGGCCAACGAGGCGGCGCTGGACAACCACAGCCCCGACTGGCCATCGCGCACGGTGAAATGTGCGCCGTTGGCGGTGAGCCTGCCCCAGTCGTTGACGTTGACGCCGTAGCCGCCGGTGGTCTCGAACGTTCCGCCGGTTATCTCGGCCGATGCGTAAATCCCCTTGGTCCGGTTGCCGACCAGGCGGACGCTGCCGCCGTTGGTGGTGGCGCTGCCGCCGTTGATGCGCAGCAGGCCACCTTCGCTGATGTCGAAGTAGCCGTTGACCACGTCCACATCGGTCAGGGACAGCACGCTGCCGGTGCCGCTGGACGACAGGCGGCCGCTGTAACCGTTGTTGCCCGGGGCAAAACCGAGCTGCAGCGATTCCATCGCCAGCAGCGCGCCGCCTTCGGCATACACCGCGCTGTTGCCACCGTTGTTGATCTCGGTGCCGGTGACGTGCAGCTCGCTGCCGCTGCCGGTGGCGTACAGCGCATGCCCGCCGCTGCTGACGCGGCCGCCGGTCAGCCAGACCTTGCCGCCGCTGGTGGCATTGACCGTGCCGTAACCGGAGCCGTTGCGATATGCATCGATGACCAGGTTGTTGGCGCGGATCACGCTGCCCGCGCCGCTGGCATTCAAGGCATAGCCTACGCTGGCGCTACCGTCGCCCAGTTGGATGTGGCCGCCCTCGATCTGCACGCTGCCGCCGGCCAGGGCACCGATTCCGCTGCCATTGCCGGTCACGCGCAGGTCCAGGTCGGTGGCGTGCAGCGTGGCGTCCCGACCCGTTACGGTCACCGCGTAGCTGCTGCCGGTGTGCAGCACGCTGTCGCCGCTGGCCAGGTCGAGCGACTCGCCTGCGTTGACCGTGATCGGCGCGGTGTAGTCCAGCGCGCTGGCAGGCAGGGCCGCCAGCAGTGCCGCGCCGAGCGCGATCCGGGTCGGCAGTCCGGCGCGGACCGCGGGCGTCGTCACGGACACCGTGCCACGCTGCCGTGCAAGTTCGGACACCACCTTGCAGCGTCCATTCACGGGGTCCCGCACCAACCGGTAGATTCTGTTCATCCTGCTTCTTCTCGTCGCAAGGCAGCCGTCCGGCGTGGGCCAGACGGATCTGCAGACCATGTCGATCGCCGTCGGCGACCACCGTCGCGGCGTCAACGGCACAGGCCGGCAACGCCGCATGGCGACAAGGCGCGGGGGAGGGGGCAGATGGCAGCGCCATCGCCGCGACACGCGGGGGCGTGCATCTGGGGCGTCCTTGAAGCCATACCGGCGCGACCACTGCGCTGCCGGTATGCACAGGCTAGGCAGTGGCCGCCACGGGCGACATCAGGCGATCCCTAAAATGGGCGGCGGCCGGCGGCTGGTTGGCCCGGCAGTCAGTGAACGCGGCAGGCGGCCGCGGTGCCCGCCGGCCCCGGGCAGGCCCTGCGCCTGCTCAGTTGAACAGGTCCGAGGACAGGCAGAAGGTGATCAGCTCCTGGTCGGTCTTGACGCCGAGCTTGCGCATCGCGTTGACCTTCTGGGTGCTGACGGTCTTGCCGCTGCGGTTCAGGCGCCTGGCGATGTCGCCCACGCTCTGGCCGTTGGCGAACAGCCGGATCACCTCGAACTCGCGCGGGGACAGCAGCGAGGCCGAAGAGGCGTCGCCGGCCTCGGGCAGGGCCTCCTCGCGGGGCAGGTCCGGCGAGCGGTACACGCGCTGGGCCAGCAACGCGGACAGGGCCACGTTGAGTTCCTTGAGGTCCCCGCTCTTGCGCACCACGCCGCTGGCGCCGGCCCGGTACATCTCGGCGATGATCGACGGATTGGAGACCATGGTCAGAATCAACACCTGCACATCGGGGAAGTTGCGCAGCAGGTAGGAGATCAGCTTGATGCCATCGCCGAGGGCGTCATCGCCGGGCATGTTGTAGTCGGTGATGACGATGTCCGGTGCCAGCGTCTGCATCAACTCGACCAGCGCCGCCGGGCTCTGCGCCTGGCCGACCACCTCCAGGCGCGAGTCGCCGTCGATGACATCGCGGATGCCGGCCAGCACGATCGGGTGGTCATCGGCAATGACGATCTTGGTCTTCATGCGTGTTCTCGGCACCGGCAGGAGCAAAACTCAGGGAACATCGGTGGCCTCCGGCGGCGAGCGTTCCAGCCGCACCAGCGCCCGTTCCAGTTCAACCAGGAAGGCCTCCGCTGCCGCGCTGCACGCCGTTACCGTTGCGCCGGCGGCGATTCTATCTTCGATCACCTGGGCGACGTCGACCAGGCGTTGCGCCGAGACCATCACCAACGCCCCGCGGATGCGATGCAGCATCTGCCGCACCTCGTTGGCCTGGTTGCGCTCAACGGCCGCCGACAGACCCTGCAGGTCGTTGCGCATGGTGGTCAGGAACAGCGCGCGCAGGTGGTCGGAGACGACAAGCGTATCGACCGGCACATCGCGGGGCGGTGAAAGGTCCACCGCGATCGGGGCGATCGGTCCGGCCAACCCACTGAGCTGGCGGTACAGCGCCTGCAGCGAGATTGGCTTGACCAGGCAACTGTCCATGCCGGCGCTGCGACAGCGCTCGCGCTCTTCCGGTGCGGCATTGGCGGTGGCGCCGATGATCGGCACGCGCACGCCGTCCGCACGCAGCAGGCGGGTGAGGGCATAGCCATCGATGTGCGGCATGTTGACGTCGGTAAGCACCGCGTCGAAGCGGCGTTGTGCCCAGTAGCCCAGTGCTTCGTCGCCATCGCTGGCCACCACCGCATGGCAGCCCAGCTGTTCCAGCTGTTCGCGCAGGATCATCTGGTTGATCGGGTTGTCCTCGGCGACCAGAACGTGCAGCCCGAGCCGACGGAACTGCGGCGCCGCGGTCGGCGCCTGCCGAGGCGCATCGCCCCCCATCGCCATCAGCAGTGCGTCCACCATGGCATCCAGGTTGTGCATGGACACTTCCCAGCGCCCGTCGATCCGCTCGGGATGGTCACCACCATCGGTCCTGGCCACCACGTGCGGCCCGCTCCAGCCCGGGTCGTGTTCGTCCAGCAGCACGTCCAGCAAGGGGGTATGCGTGCTGAAGTTCTGCGCCGATTCGCTGTGGTAGACCTGTGCGGCGGCGCCACGCTGACGCAGGCGCTCGCACAGGTTGTCGGCCAGTTCGCGCGATGGCGAGCGCACGTAGACCACGTCGTGCCCGTCGAAGCCCGGACGCTGCTCGGCGAGGGCGGGGCTTTCGTCCAGCGGCAGGTCGAAGCTGAAACTGCTGCCCAGCCCGCTGTCGCTGACCACCCGCAGTTCACCGCCCATCAACTCCACCAGGTGCGCGCTGATCGCCAGCCCCAGGCCAGTGCCGCGCATGGCATCGGTGCCCGGATTGGCCTGGTAGAACGGCTCGAACAGCCGCGCCTGGTGTTCCTGCTGGATGCCGATGCCGGTGTCGGCCACCTGCCAGCTCAGCCGCGGCAATGCCCCTGTCGCGTCCACCGCACGCAGGCGCACGACGATACGGCCGGCGTCGGTGAACTTGATCGCGTTGCTGATCAGGTTGTTGAGCACCTGCCGGATGCGCGCGGCATCGCCGATCACCAGTGCTGGCACATTGCCGTCGATGCAGGCATACAGCTGCAGGCGCTTGCGCGTGGCCGAACCGGCATACGAGCGCAGTACTTCCTCGGTCAATCCGGCCGGACAGAACGCGACCGGTTCCAGGACCAGCTGCCCGGCCTCGGCCTTGGATACGTCCAGGATGTCGCTGATCAACTGCATCAGCGTGGAGGAAGAGCGCTGGATGGTGCCCACGTATTCCTGCTGGCGGCTGTCCAGCGGGGTCAGTCCGAGCAGCTCCAGCGTGCCCAGCACACCGTACAGCGGCGTGCGGATTTCATGGCTCATGGTGGCCAGGAACAGACTCTTGGCCCGGTTTGCCTGGTCGGCGGCCACGCGCGCCTGCTGCAGCACCCGCTCGGCGTCGTGCTGGGCGGTGAGGTCGATGAACAGGCACAGCATCACCGGCTCGCGGCGGTAGCGTGCAGCGGTGACGGTCACCAGGAGGTGGCGTCCGTCGGGCGTGGTGTAGGGCCGCGTGGCCGGACGCTGGGTCTCCGCGTCGGCCCACGCATCGTCGCGCCAGCCGCCATGCCAGCCGGGTGCGTCGGGCGACTCGCCCAGCCAGTTGCGCGCCAGGGCATTCTCCAGGATCACCTGGCCGTCGCGCTGGCGCAGCAGACACAGACCGATGGGGGCCGCGTCCAGCACGGTGCGGCTGAACGCTTCGCTCTCCAGCAGACGCTCATGATTCTCGCGCAGCGGGACCAGCACCGAGCGCCGATAGCTGCGCAGCACCAGCACGCCCCCGAGCGCCAGCAGCAGCGCGGCGATCACGCTGCCGATCAGCGGCCCGCGGGGATGGCTGAGAAGACGGGCCCAGCGCACCTGGTACACGGCCTGCCAGCCGTCGCTGGTTCGCATGCGGTAGACCACGCCGTCACGGGTGAAGCTGCGCTGCGCGCCGCTGCCCTCCAGGTGTGGGCCGTGCACCGGTCGACCGTTCGGGTCGATGATGGACAACTGGTCGTAGATCGTCTCGCCCAGCAGCTGACGACGGTCGTCCAGGCGCGTCAGGTCCAGCAGGCAGGCGATCGCCGGCATGGCCCGGGCGTCCGTATCGCCCCATGCGCCGATGTCCTGCGGTGCCTGCGCGATCGACAGCAGGCGGTTGTTGCCATCGCCGGGATCGCGCTGGAACCAGCGCACATCGCCACGCTGCAGCGAGACACTGGCTGCCACCGCGTGGATGTAGTGCAGGAGCGCCTGCATCGATGCCGAGGCGGGCCGCACCGGATCGATGTCGTCCACCGTGAGCGGCACCAGCAATCCCGCCGTGCCCTCGCCGCTGACCAGCAGGCAGCGCGGCGAGGGATACAGCGATTCCGCCCAGAACGCGCCGTAGAACCCCGAGAATCGCCCGCCCAGCGCCGATGCCGTGGGCGGTGGCGGCGTCTGGTCGTGCAGTACCGAGAACGGGATATAGGCCCGTGCCGGATTGGCGGCCTCCACGCTGCCCGACAGTGGCTGGCCGTGGACGGTTCCCGGTGGACCGCCGGGCAGCGCTGCGCGCTCGTGATCATGGGCGCGCCAGCGCCGCATGAAGCGCTCCTGTTCCTGCAGCGCGCCATCCAGGCGGCGGAAGTGGAACTCGATCTTGTCCTGTTCTTCGCGCAGCAACTGCAGCGTGGTCGACAGCACCAGCCCGGCCTGGATCGTGGCCAGGACGATCACGCCGATCAGCAGCGCATGGACGCGCAGCGAACGGCGGGCGAGCTGGCGGATGGGTGCGGCCTCGGGCATGGAATCCCCTTCTGGTGGTGGCAGCGTAGCGCGGGGGCAGCGCGATGCTGCATGCCCCCGCGATCGTCGACCGCTGCGTCCGGATGCGCAAGGATGCGGGGCCGCGCTGGATGGCGTGGTGAATGCCGGCCGGCGACGGCTCAGCGCGTGGCGCGGGTTTCCGGGTGGCCCAGGTCGGTGTGCCGGTGCGCGGCCTTTTCCTGGTCCAGCAATGCACCAAAGGTTTCGGCGGGAATCGCACGCGAAATCAGGAACCCCTGGACCTGGTTGCAGCCCAGCCTGCGCAGGGTGGCCAGCTCGGCATCGGTCTCCACCCCCTCGGCGACGATGTTCAGGCCCAGCTTGCTGCCCAGCGCGATCACCGTGGCCAGCGCGCTGTGCAGCGCCGGGTCGCGCGCGCAGCCGCGCACCAGCGCACGGTCGATCTTGACCTCGGTGAAGGGGGTGCTGACCAGGTTGTGCACCGAGCTCAGGCCCTGACCGAAATCGTCCTGGGCCAGCCCGAAGCCCTTCATGCGCAACCGGCAGGCGCCAGCGTAGTAGTCGCTGACGTGGTGGGTGGTGCTGCTTTCCATCAGCTCGAAGCACAGATCGGCAGGAACACCGCCATGCGTGAGGGTCAGCTCCAGCAGTTCATCGGGCAGGCTGCTGCGCTCCAGCAGGTGCGGCGGCAGGTTGATCGACACCGGGATACGGAAGCCCTGTTCGCGCCAACGCGCCTGTGCCTGCACGCTGGCCTTGAGGATATGCCGCAGCAGCGCCGGCTCCAGTCCATGCTGTTGGATCAGCGGCAGGAAGCGACCGGCCTGCAGCGTGCCGTGCTCGGGATGACGCCAGCGCACCAGCGCCTCGGCGGCCACCACCAGGCCCGAGTCCAGCGACTTCTTCGGCTGGAACCAGGCGGTGATCTGGCCCCCGCTGATCGCCTCGCACAGGCGCTCGCGGCTGGCCACGATCGGCGCCTCGGCCGCTGTGCTCGCCGGCGCGGCGTCGGCGCTCGCCAGTTCAAGCTGGGCCAGCAGTTCGCCGACGTCGGCGGGGGCGACGGGCTTGGGCAGGATACCGAGCACGGTGATGCCCAGCGATTCGGCCATGAGGCGTGCCGAGGCCATCATCCGTTGCGACGCCGAACTGACCAGCGCCAGCATCGGCCGATGCTCCTGCGCGGCCAGCGCCTGGATGAACTGGATGCCATCCACGCCCGGCATCATCAGGTCGGTCACGACCAGGTCGTAGCGGCGCCAGTGGCACATCTCCACCGCATGCGCCGCATCACCGCAGGTGTCGGTGGCGATGCCGGGCGCGGCATTGAACATGTTGGCCAGGAAGCCGCGCTGGAACGGCTGGTCTTCCAGGATCAGTACACGGTGGTTGCTCACGTCGGGGCTCCTGCGGTCAATCCGCCCAGCGCATGGCGGAGGGTGCCGATGTCGATCGGCTTCACCAGGTAATCGGTCATGCCGCCGGCCAGGCAGCGCTCGCGTTCTTCGGGGGTGGCATTGGCGGTGGCGCCGATCACCGGCATCGCATGGCCCTGCTGACGCAGGTGCCGGGCCAGCGCGTGGCCGCCCAGGCCGGGCATGTTGATGTCGGTCAGCACCACATCGAACACCTCGGCAGTGCAGCGGGCCAGCGCTTCATGCCCGTCGCAGGCGGTGACCACGCTGCAGCCCAGCGTCTCCAGCTGTTCCTTCAGGATCAGCCGGTTGATCGGGTTGTCCTCGGCCACCAGTACGTGCAGCCCCAGGTACGCGCGCGGGGCACGCGTTGCCAGGGCCGGTGGTGCCTGGTTGCCCTGCTGCAGGCGGAACACCGCATCGGCGATGGCCCGGATGCTGAGCGTGGTGACCGTCAACTGGTCCGGCTGCGTCGGGTCCTCGCAGACCGGGTCGCCGGCATCAGCCAGTGCGACCACCCGCGGGCCGGGCCATTCAATCGGCGTCATGTCGCGCGGATCGCTGTCCACCAGGATCGCGCCCGGCTCTCTGGGCACCGGCAGGTCGGCATTGTAGCGGCGCGCGCTGGCGCCCCAGCGCTGCAGCCATTGGCACGCGCTGTCGGTGAGCTCGGCCAGGGCGGCGCGCACGTAGACGGGCGGGTGGGGGAGCAGGTGCGGGCCATCGGTACACGCGTCGGTATCGGCCAACACGCCTGCGTCGACGCCCAGCGGCAGGATCACGGTGAAGCTGCTGCCGAGCCCGGGCTCGCTGACCAGGCGCATCTCGCCGTTCATCAGCCGCACCAGATGGTCGCTGATCGACAGCCCCAGTCCGGTGCCGTCGGCGCGACCATGGCCGCTGGCCTGTCGGAAGGGCTCGAACAGCCGCGCATGCTCGGCGGCGGCGATCCCGATGCCGGTATCGGTGACCTGCCAGCTGACCGTGGCGGTGCCGCCTTCGCACGCGAGCAGCTTCACCCGCAGCACGATGCGGCCGCTGTCGGTGAACTTGATCGCGTTGCTGAGCAGGTTGCCCAGTACCTGGCGGATGCGGTCGGCATCGCCGGCCACCTGCGCGGGCAGGCGCGGATCGGTGCAGACCACGATCTGCAGCTGCTTGCGGGCGGCAGCGGCCGCATAGGCGCGCAGCGTGGTTTCGGCCAGGTCCAGCGGCGAAAAGGTGGAACTGGCCAGGGTGAGCTGGCCCGACTCGATCTTGGAGACATCCAGGATGTCGCTGATCAGTTGCAGCAGCACCGACGAGGAGTGCTGGATCGTCTTGAGATACTGCGCCTGGCGTGGATCCAGGGCGGTGTTGCCCAGCAGTTCAAGCGTGCCGAGCACGCCGTACAACGGCGTGCGGATCTCATGGCTCATGGTCGCCACGAACGCGCTCTTGGCCTGGCTGGCCTCGTCGGCGGCCTGCTTGGCCGCCGACAGTGCCGCCTGGATCTGGCGGTGCCGGCTGATGTCGTTGAACACGCACAGCAGCACGTCGTCGCCGTGGTACCGCGTGGATGCGTACAGCACCTGCAATTGACGGCCATCGGCGGTGGTGAAGTCGACCGCGCGGCGGCCGCGCGCAGTGCATTGGGCAAGGGCACCGGTGCGACGCCACGCCCCGGTCCAGTCGCCGGTGCCGGTATCGCGGCCCAGCCAGTCCCGCGCGAGCTGGTTTTCCAGCATCACCCGGGCATCGTGGCAGCGCAGCACGCACATGCCCACCGGCGCCATTTCGATCACCGTGCTGCCAAAATCGACGCTCTCCAGCAGCTGAAGGTGCTGGCGATGGGCCGGCTGGATGAGTTGGCGGTCGATACGTCGGATCAGCAGCCGCAACGCCGCGATCGCGGCAAGGCATACCAGCAGCGACACCGTGATGTGCACGGCCATGTCGCGCAGCAGCAGCGACGAGGGAAGGTGGTAGACAAGCCGCCAGCCGTCCTGGCCGATGCTCTTGACCAGGGCCAGCCCCTTGGGCAGCCCGTGTGCCCAGACGAAGGCGAAGGCATCCGCGTGCTGGCCGCGCAGCCAGGTCATGGGCGGATCGGTGGCCGATGGGCTGGACAGCACCGGCTGTCCGCGCTGGTCCAGCAGCAGGAACTCGCCGATGCCCTTGCCGTTGACCGTGCGTGCCACCGCCGCCGGATCCAGCGCCAACACCAGCCAATGGGCCGGGTCAGGGCCGTCCTCGGCTGCGCGATACAGGTAGACGCCGCCCTCCGGCCGGCGTGAGGGCAGCCAGTACACCTCGGTACCGGGTGCGGCGCGGGCGGCGTGTGTGCGCAGCGCTGGCGCGGTCAGTTCGTCCGGCGGCGGTGTCGCCGGCGTGTGCCGACCCTGCAGCCACTGCCGCGGCGCCTGCGGATCGTTGCTCACGTGGATCAGGCGCGCGCCGAAGTCGGCCAGGGTCTGCTCGGCGCGCGCGGACAGCAGCAGACTGAGCTGCCGGCCGTCGTGGCCCATCCCCAGCGGCAGCCGCCGTATCTCGCTGTCTTCGCCATCATCCGGCCGGGCAGGGGCGGTCGCGGCCCGCGGCGATTCCACCACCGAATCCACCAGGTAGTTCAACAGCGCTTCCCGATGGTCGAAATACACCTGCGCACGGTAGGCGGCAGCGTTCATGTCGCGGCGATGCACCGACACATCCTCGCTCAGCTGTGCCAGCAGGTAGAACCCGGCCGTGCCCAGCAGGCAGAACAGCACGCACAGCGACAACCAGCGCAGCAGCACGTTGGCCGCCACAACCGGGGCGTCAAGGGTGGAACGTCGGGGCAGGAGACGATGCATGCGCGCATGCTAGGAAGCGCGGCTGCCCGGGCACATCAGCCGATCCCTAAAACCGGCGCTGTCGGGATCGCCCCACGGACGCCGTTCAGCTGGATGAAAACGGACGGGACCGCACAGTGGCGGGCCCGTCCGGTGCTGCGTGCAGGGAGCCGCTTACAGCGCGCTGCCACCAAACTTGTGCGTGTACTGCAGGTTCACCGTCCGGCCCACGGTATCGAACCAGGACACGTCGTAGTACGGGTACGACGTATACGTCACGTCCTTGGGCGGCATCTTGTTGGCCACGTTCACCACCGACAACGACAGGCGCGAGTGGTCGTCGAACCGGTACTGCAGCGACACGTTGTAGCGGTACGTGGCGCCGATCCAGGGGCTGTCGCCGCTGTCCGGGTCGAAGCTCTGGTCGTAGCTGTCGTAGGTCGGCAGCCTGCCCAGCCGCGAGCCGTACACGGTGGCCGACCAGGCCTCTTTCTCCCAGGTGATGCTCGCACTGGTCTTGGTGCGCGGGATGTCGAAGCCGCTGTTGACCGCGAACTGGTCTTCGACCACATCGCCCTCGAACTGCTGGAAGTCGTGCGTCTTCACCCAGGTGTGGTTGCCACTCAGGATGAAGTCGCCAACCCCGGTGCTCAGCCGGTAACGCAGGCCCACATCGATGCCACGGGTGGTCTCGCGCGCGATGTTGATCGGGTTGACGTGCACCCCGTACAGGCGGCCATCGCTGGTGCGGCTGACGCGGCTGATCGCATCGACACAGGTCGGCGAGTTGGCATCGGCGTTGCCCAGCCGGCACGCCGCTTCATCGCGCAGGATGGTGCCCACGTCCATGTCCTGCACCTGGTCGCGCATGTCGATGTCGAACCAGTCCACCGACAGGTCCAGCCCGATCGCCGGCGACCAGACGAAGCCGGCACTCCAGGACGTGCTGGTCTCCGGATCGAGCTTGCGGTTGCCTTCGCGCGTGCGGATCAGGTTTTCCTCGTAATCCGAGCAGTCCTCGGCCTGGTCCAGCTGGCAGGTGTAGTAGTCGTTGTTGCTGGTCTCGTCGTTGCCCGGGCCGGCATACACGTAGTGCAGGTCCGGCGCGCGGAACGCGGTGCCGTAGGAACCGCGCACCAGCAGGGTGTCGATCGGGCGCCATTCGATGCCGCCGCTCCAGGTCGCCTTGCCGATGCTGTTGCCCGAATAGCGGTACTGGTCGTAGCGACCGGCCACGCTCACGTTGAGGGTGTCGTGCAGCGGCAGGCGCAGTTCGGCGGCGGTGGCCCAGCGGTTGCGGCTGCCGTGGCCGTCCGAATCCTTCCAGCTGTAGTAGTAGTACTCGGTCGCCAGCGGATCGGGATTGAGCGCGTAGGACTGGTTGCCGAACTCGGCAGTGGCGGCGAAGCCGGCCTTGCCGCCGGGCAGCGAGAACAGCTCGCCGTTGGTCAGGGTCAGCGCGGCGGTATCGGTGCGCGACTTCGGGGTGTAGGTGGTCTTCGCGGCGATCGCATCGTATTCGCTGCGGCTCAGCGGCCGGTACAGGCGCGCCGGGTCGGCATTGAAGACCGGGAACACGTTGTCGTCGTCATCGGTGTACTCGCCCAGCTGCTCGCCCAGGAACAGCGCGTTGGCCTTGGCGGCGATGATCTGCGGCCAGCGGATCGACGACTGGTACTGCGAGTGGCTCAGCGACGCCTCGTAGTCCCAGTTCGCGTCCAGGCTGCCCTTGAAGCCGGTGGTGACGCTGAAGGTCTTCTGCGTGCTGCGGATCATGCCGTTGCGCAGCCCGCCCATCTCTTCCGGCGAGAACTGGCGCTGCCAGAACTCCACCTGGTCGGTGGCCTGGTTGTAGAAATAGCCGTCCTCGTTGCCGTCGGCGGCCATCCGGCCCCACTGGGTCACATCGCGCATCAGCGCGATGTCGTGGTAGCCCATCTGCACATCGGCGAACCAGCTGGCGCCGTTGTCGAAGGCATAGTTCAGGGAGGCGTAGCCGTTCACGCCACGGCGCTTGCTGAGGATCGTGCCGTAGCCGATCGACGTGTCGCTGCCGCAGTAGAAGCCGTAGCGCGCGCGCTCGGCATAGCCGGTGCTGCCGCGGTTCTGGCCGGCCAGCGCGTCGCAGGTGGCCTGGCCCGGGTCGAGGTAGTCGTCGTTGTAGTCGGTGCGCAGGTAGGCGCGCCGCGCCGCGCGGGCGCTCTCGGTCGGTGCGTCCAGGGTGGAGTCCTGCTGGCCGCGCTCATACGCCCACAGCGGGGTCTGCGACTGCAGTTCCAGGCTGTACACCGCGCTGAAGCGGCCGGCGTCGAAGCCACTGGCCAGGCTGATATCGAAGGAATCGGCGCCGCCTTCGGTGGCCGTGCCCATGCGCACGTCCACGGTGGTGCCATCGACATGCTTCTTCAGGATGAAGTTGACCACGCCGGCGATCGCATCCGAGCCATAGATCGCCGAGGCGCTGCCGGTCAGCACTTCGATCCGCTCGATCATCCCGATCGGGATGTTGGAGACATCGGTGAAGTTGCTGCGGCCCTGGAACGGCATCGGGAAGTCGGCGATGCGGCGGCCGTTGACCAGCACCAGGGTGTGGTTCGGGCCCAGCCCGCGCAGGTCCACCTGCTGCGCACCCGGGGAGAAGTCGGCGCCGCTGGAGGACTGCTGGCTCTGGGTCTCACCGCCGTTCTGGGTCATCGAGCGCAACACGTCCGGCACGCTGGTGAAGCCGCTGGCCTGGATCTGCTCGGCGGTGATCACCGTGACCGGGGCCGGGCCTTCCACCTGCGCGCGCGGAATCCGCGAGCCGGTGACCTGCACCGTGTCCAGCTGCTGCACTCCGGAAGCGGCCGGAGACTGTGCGCCTGCGGTCGCGGCCACACCCATCAACGCCAGCTGGATCGACCACGCCATCGCCTGTTTACGCATGAGAATTCTCGAGAAGAAAGAGTCGGCCTCGAGGGAGGCCCGTCCCCCATTCACATTTCGCGAATGGACGGCGCGCATTTAACGCCTTTTTTACGGGGTTGACCACTGCCATGTTCTCTGGCAAAGAGTGAAAGCGGTTCCACCCCGATTTCATTCAGGGAGATCTACGTGCACAAGGCTTTCCGCCGGTTCGGCCGGACCCTCGGCCTGCTGCTCACAGCCGCGCTGCTGCCCGTCCACGCCCAGTCCCTGCAGGACCCCGGCTTCCGCTATTACGAGGTCGGCGACCTGGACGCCGCGCCGGCCCCGCACACCGAGCCGGCGATGATGCTGATGGGCGGTGGCGAGTGGGTGCCCGCCGCCTTCCAGTGGTGGCTGCAGCGTGCCGGGCATGGCCGCGTGGTGATCCTGCGCGCCTCCGGTGCCGACGACCTGCAGGACCGCCTGTACCGCGACATCGGCGGGGCCGCGTCGGTGCAGACCCTGGTGTTCGACAGTCGCCGCGCCGCCGAGGACCCGGCGGTGCTGCGGGTGGTGGCCGCGGCCGATGCGATCTTCATCGCCGGTGGCGACCAGTCGCGCTACATCCGCTTCTGGAAGGGCACCGCGCTCAACGACGCGCTCAACGCGCACGTGCGCGCCGGCCGGCCGATCGCCGGCACCAGCGCCGGCCTGGCCATCCTGGGCGGTTACAGCTACGGCGCCCTGGACGGTGGCAGCGTCACCTCCGAACGCGCGCTGCGCGACCCGATGGGCAGCGCGGTCACCCTGGACAACGATTTCCTGGCCATGCCCTACCTGGCCAACGTCATCACCGACACCCACTTCGGCAAGCGCGATCGGCTGGGCCGGCTGATCGTGTTCGTCGCCCGCGCCGCCCAGCAGGCCGGCCGCGTGGACATGGTCGGCATCGGCGTGGACGAGGACACCGCGCTATGCGTGGAGGCCGATGGCCGCGGGCGCGTGCTCAGCAATGACGAGGGCTACGCCTGGCTGGTCATGCCGCGGCATACCGCCGAGCGCCTGCGTGACGGCGAGCCACTGGACTTCCACGCGATCCCGGTCACCGGGGTCGGCAGCGGCAGCCTGCTGCACCTGGACGGGTTCCGCGTAGAGGATGCCGCGTTCCGGATGACCGCCGATATCCGCGAGGGGGGCCTGGAACTGGCGCCAGGCCCGTAGGTCCACGCCGGGCGTGGAGGCGTCTGGCGTGGCGCGGAGCCAGCGTCATGGGGGTGTCCTAGCGGCGCAGGGGGTCTGGCCGCGCATGCCATGATGGCGCCCTGTCCCCGACGCGGTGCCTGCCCATGTCACGTCCTGCCGGTGTGTTGTTGACGTTGTGCCTGTCCATGCCGTTGCTGGCTGCCGGCGCCGAACCGGTCCTGGTCCTGCACGGCGGGGCGGGCGTGGAGCGCAAGGATCTGTCCCCGGCCGAAGAAACGGCCGCGCGCGCCGCCCTGCGCCAGGCGCTGCTCAGCGGCCACCGGGCGCTGGCCGCCGGCAAGCCGGCGCTGGAGGCGGTGACCGCCGCGATCACCGTGCTGGAGGACGATCCCACCTTCAACGCCGGCAAGGGTGCCGTGTTCACCCACGACGGGCGCAACGAACTCGATGCCTCCCTGATGGATGGCGCCAGCCTGAAGGCCGGTGCGGTGGCCGGCGTGCAGCGCGTGCGCAATCCGATCCTGCTGGCCGAGGCGGTCATGCAGCATTCGCCGCACGTGATGATGGTGGGGCAGGGCGCGGAGGCGTTCGCCGCGACCCAGGGCATTTCCCTGGTCGATCCGTCCTACTTCCGCACCGAGAAGCGCTGGCAGCAGTTGCAGCGCGCATTGAAGGAGGAGGCCGCTGGCCAGGCCCATGCGGACCTGGAGACCGCGCGGCACTTCGGCACGGTCGGTGCCGTCGCCCTGGACGCGCAGGGCCATCTCGCCGCCGGCACCTCCACCGGTGGCATGACCAACAAGCGCTACGGCCGGGTCGGCGACTCCCCGATCATCGGCGCCGGCACCTATGCCAACGCCACCTGTGCGGTGTCGGGCACCGGCTGGGGCGAGTACTACATCCGCACCGCAGCGGCGTACGACATCTGCGCGCGCATGCAGTACCTCAAGCAGGGCCCGGTCGAAGCCGGCCGCGCGGTGATCAACGAGCGCATTCCCGCCCTTGGCGGCGATGGCGGGGCGATCGTGCTCTCCGCCGATGGCCGCGCCGCGACGCCGTTCAACACGCAGGGCATGTATCGCGGCTGGATCGGCGCCGATGGCGTGCCTCACGTGGCGATCTTCGCCGACGAGCCGCTGCCGCTTCCTGGCCAATAGCCTGCGCCCACAAGGCAAATTGCGATTCGCGTGAAAAAGTTGAAAAAGAGTGTTGACAGAACCCGTCTTCACCCCCAAAATTCACGGCTCTTCCACCCCACACCGAAAACGCTTCGGCGCCACGGGACGGGGTGGTAAGGAGGGATACCCAAGCGGCCAACGGGGGCAGACTGTAAATCTGCTGGCTTACGCCTTCGGTGGTTCGAATCCACCTCCCTCCACCAGTTTCATGTTGTGGCAAGAGCTTCCGATGCGGGAGTAGTTCAATGGTAGAACCTCAGCCTTCCAAGCTGATGGTGCGGGTTCGATCCCCGTCTCCCGCTCCATTGAATGAGTTTGAATATATTCAAATTCGTGCCATAATTCAAAACTCGCTCACGTAGCTCAGTCGGTAGAGCACCTCCTTGGTAAGGAGGAGGTCGAAGGTTCGATTCCTTTCGTGAGCACCATCTAAGTGCCACCATTCAGACGATTTCGAGATAAGCAGCCATGGCCAAGGGTAAGTTCGAGCGCACCAAGCCGCACGTCAACGTCGGCACCATCGGTCACGTCGACCACGGCAAGACCACGCTGACCGCCGCACTGACCAAGATCGGTGCTGAGCGCTTCGGTGGCGAGTTCAAGGATTACTCCGCGATCGACGCCGCGCCGGAAGAAAAGGCCCGTGGCATCACGATCTCGACCGCGCACGTCGAATACGAATCCACCGAGCGTCATTACGCCCACGTGGATTGCCCGGGCCATGCTGACTACGTCAAGAACATGAT
>NZ_JBFTNG010000004.1:0-337703 GCF_056397365.1 Stenotrophomonas sp. 05N37
AAGCCCCGACCGAAGTCAGGGCTGTTTGTTTGAAGCTGGCGTCCCCACGGGGATTCGAACCCCGGTCGCCACCGTGAAAGGGTGATGTCCTAGGCCTCTAGACGATGGGGACGCGTTAAACCGAATTTGTCTTCTATCGGACGGCCTGTGTCCGGAGAAGTGGTGGAGCCAGGCGGGATCGAACCGCCGACCTCCTGCATGCCATGCAGGCGCTCTCCCAGCTGAGCTATGGCCCCACGTTGTACCGCGAGCCGCCTAGTATACCTGCCTGTTCACGTTTGTGGAAGACCAAACGAAACCGCGGGAGGCGGTGACAAAAAGACCCGGCAAACCGGGCCTGATGTCGTTGATGAGTGGCGTCCCCACGGGGATTCGAACCCCGGTCGCCACCGTGAAAGGGTGATGTCCTAGGCCTCTAGACGATGGGGACGCATGAACTCATCAATGTTTTCAGCCATCCTGACGGCCTAAGGTCAGGAGTGGTGGAGCCAGGCGGGATCGAACCGCCGACCTCCTGCATGCCATGCAGGCGCTCTCCCAGCTGAGCTATGGCCCCACGATGCTGGAGGCGGAATTCTACGCGGATGTGAAGCTCCCGCCAAGTCTTTTTTCTGTCGCAACGAAGAAAAAAGTGCGTGCAGAACGCCGGTGATACACAACAAAAAAGCCCCGACCGCGGTCGAGGCTTTCCTGCTTTTCAATTGGCGTCCCCACGGGGATTCGAACCCCGGTCGCCACCGTGAAAGGGTGATGTCCTAGGCCTCTAGACGATGGGGACGCACGAAACTTCATATTTTGTCACTGCACTTCAATCGGCCTAATGATTGGAGTGGTGGAGCCAGGCGGGATCGAACCGCCGACCTCCTGCATGCCATGCAGGCGCTCTCCCAGCTGAGCTATGGCCCCACGTCGTGAGGAGCGAAATCATAGCGACGGTGTTTTCGATTGGCAAGAGAAAACTGCAGGAATTTCTTCATCCGTTGCATGAACTTCACTCACGCCGATCCGCTCATGCATCGGGCAAGCGTTGATGACGCAGGCGCAGTGCATTGCTGATCACCGATACCGAACTCAGGCTCATCGCAACGGCGGCCAGCATCGGCGACAGCGTGATGCCCAACGGATACAGCACGCCGGCGGCGACGGGTATGCCCAGGCCGTTGTAGAGGAACGCAAAGCCCAGGTTCTGGCGCATGTTGCGCACGCTGGCGGTGGACAGCTGGCGGGCGCGCAGGATGCCGCGCAGGTCGCCCTTGACCAGCGTCACCTGCGCGCTGGACATGGCCACGTCGGTGCCATTGCCCATCGCGATGCCGACGTCGGCGGTGGCCAGTGCGGGCGCATCGTTGATGCCATCGCCGGCCATCGCCACCTTGCGGCCCTGCGCCTGCAGGCTGCGGATCAGCGCAGCCTTGTCGGCCGGGCGCATTTCGCCATGGACCTCGTCCAGTCCCAGCGTGCGCGCGACCGCATCGGCGGTGGCGTTGCCGTCGCCGGTGGCCATCACGATGCGCAGGCCGTCGCGGCGTAACTGCGCGATCGCGTCGGCGCTGGACGCCTTGATCGGATCGGCCACGGCGACCAGGCCGGCCAGTTGCCCGTCGGCGGCCAGGAACATCACGCTGGCCGCGTCGCGGCGCAGGGCATCGGCGCGGTCGTGCAGCACGTCCAACGCGATGCCGTGTTCCTGCATCAGGGCGGCGTTGCCCAGCAGCAGGGCCCTGCCTTCGACGGTGCCGCGCACGCCCATCCCGGTCAGCGAATCGAACGCCTCCACCACGGCAAGCGCGCGCCCGCGCTGCCGCGCTTCGGCCACGATCGCGGCCGCCAGCGGATGCTCGCTGCCCTGGTCCAGGCTGGCCGCCCAATGCAGTACGTCGTCGGCGACAGACGGCGCCACGGCCTGCACGTCGCGGAAGTGCGGGCGGCCTTCGGTGAGCGTGCCGGTCTTGTCCACCACCAGCGTATCGATCTGGCGCAGCGCCTCGATCGCTTCGGCGTCGCGGAACAGCACGCCGTGCTGGGCGGCGCGGCCGGTCGCGACCATGATCGACATCGGCGTGGCCAGGCCCAATGCGCACGGGCAGGCGATGATCAGCACGGCGACTGCGCTGAGCACGGCGTGGGTCCAGGAGGGTTCCGGGCCGAACAGGCCCCAGCCGAAGAAGGTGAGTGTCGCCGCCAGCAGCACCGCCAGCACGAACCAGTAGGCCACCGTGTCGGCCATGCGCTGCATCGGGGCGCGTGAGCGTTGTGCCTGCGCCACCAACTGCACGATCTGCGCCAGCATGCTGTCGTCGCCCAGGCGGTCGGCGCGGATGACCAGGCTGCCGGTGCCGTTGAGGGTGGCGCCGATCACGCCGTCGCCGACGGTCTTGCCGACCGGCACCGGTTCGCCGGTGAGCATGGACTCGTCGACCGACGAGCGCCCCTCCAGCACCGTGCCATCGACCGGCACCTTTTCACCGGGGCGCACGCGCACGCGGTCGCCGGGGTGAAGTTGGGCGATGTCCACGTCCGCTTCGCTGCCGTCCTCGCGCAGCACGCGCGCCGTCTTCGGTGCCAGGCCCAGCAGCGCCTTGATCGCCGCCGAGGTCTTGGCCCGTGCGCGCAGTTCCATCAACTGGCCCAGCAGGGTCAGCGAAATGATCACCGCGGCCGCTTCGAAGTACACGCCGACATGGCCGTGTTGTCGGAACGACGGCGGGAACAGGTCCGGCGCGAGCGTGGCAACCACGCTGTAGCCATAGGCCGCCAGCACGCCGGTGCCGATCAGGGTCCACATGTTGGGGCTGCGGTTGCCGATCGACTGCGCCCAGCGCTGCAGGAACGGCCAGCCGGCCCACAGCACCACGGGGCTGGCCAGGGCCAGTTCGATCCACACCCGCACATCGGGCGACAGCCCGTGCAGCAGCGGGGTCATGGCCAGCATCGCCAGTGCCATGGTGGCCACGCTCAGCGGCAGGCTCCACCAGAAACGGCGCCGGAAGTCAGTGAGCTCCGGGTTCTCGCCGTCGTCCAGGCTGGGCATCATCGGCTCCAGCGCCATGCCGCAGATCGGGCAGGTGCCCGGGCCCTCCTGCACGATCTGCGGATCCATCGGGCAGGTGTACAGGGTGCCTGCCGGGGCCGGGGCGGCCATGTGCGAGGCCGGGTCAAGGTAGCGCGCCGGATCGGCGACGAACCGGCGCCGGCAGCCATCGCTGCAGAAGTGGTAGGCGCTGCCGGCATGCTGCGCGTGGTGGGCGGTGCTGGCCGGGTCCACGTCCATGCCGCAGACCAGGTCTTTCACCGTGGGGGCGCCGCCTGGCGCCTTGGCACCGCAGCAGCCGCCGGTGCTGGCCGGTGCCGCTGCCGGCGCAGTGGCGGGCGTGCCGCCGCAGCAATTGCCGCCGGTACCGCCGTGGGAGGGATCGTGGTGATGGGTGTGGCTCATGGGCGGGGCTCCGTCAGCGCCGCCAGGATCGGGCACTGCTGCAGGTCGCCATGCCCGGGGCAGGCATCGACCAGTTGTTCGAGCGCGGCATGCATGCGCTGCAGCTCGGTGATGCGCTGCTGGATGTCGGCCAGCTTGTGCACGGCGGTTTCGCGGACCTGGGCCATGTCCTGGCCGCGCTGGTCGCTCAGGCTGAGCAGCTCGCCGATCTCCTCCAGGGTGAAGCCCAGCGCCTTGGCGCGCCGGATGAACTGCAGCCGGGTCAGGTCGCCATGGTCGAAGACGCGATAGCCACCGGCACTGCGGCGCGCGGTGGGCAGCAGGTGCTGGCGCTCGTAATAGCGCACGGTGTCGATGGGCACGCCGGCCTGGCGTGCGAGCTGTCCGATGTTCATTGCCACCTCGTTGAAGAGCTGGACGGAAGCGTAAACCCTGGATTCTGGTCAAGAGTCAAGGGTTGCTGAAGCCCAGCCGTCCGATGTCGCAGACGGGCCGGAAAATACAACTTGTTTCATAGCTCGCGCCGCAGGCCCTCCGTACGCTCGGACACGTTCGCGAACCCCTTTCCCTGCGTGGGTTTCGCTGGTTACGGACGTTGTTCGAGGAGTTTGTCTATGCATGCACGTGTCTCCCCCCCGCCGACCCTTCCCAAGGCGGCGACCCCGGCGCTGATGGAAGTGGCCGTGCTCGAATACCCCGGCAGCCTGCGTGCGGCCGCTCCGGTGCTGTCCGAGCTGGCCCAGCGCTGCAACCGCACCGCAGCCGCTGGCCGGCGCCCGGGCGCGCGCATGCTGGTCACGCGCTGGACGCTGTCTGCGCGCGGCATGCAGCGGGTGGCCGGTGCCGAGTTGTTCGGCGATGCGCCGCCGGCGATCGTGGTGGTGCCGGGCAATGAACCGAGCTGGCCGCTGCCGCCGCCGGACGAGCGGATGCTGGCGTGGGTGCGCGACTGCCATGACGCCGGCACGGTGCTGGCGGGCTGCGACGAGGGCGCATTGCTGCTGGCCAGCAGTGGGGTGCTGGCGGGGCGCACGGTGAGCCTGCCCGATATCGCCCGCTGCCCGTCGCTGGCCTCCACCGTGGCCAGCTGGTCGCAGGGCGACCGCGCGCTGGTGGATGACGGCGATGTGCTCACCACCTCCGGTGCCGATGCTTGGAAGTACCTCAGCCTGCGCCTGTTGGCCCGCGTGTACGGACATGCCGTGATGGTCGAGGCGATCCAGCAGTTGCAGCTGGTGATCCCGCGCGCGGTGCAGGACGATCTGGAGCGCTTCAGCCCCAATTTCGCCCACGGTGACCGCGGCATCCTCAAGGCGCAGCGCTGGCTGCACACCATCGCCGCGCGCGGGGTGAGCCTGCAGGACATCTGCGAGTCGTCCGGACTGGAGCCGCGCACCCTGCAGCGCCGTTTCCTGAAGGCCACCGGCCTGCGCCCGATCGAGTACTGCCAGCGCCTGCGCATCGCCAAGGCACAACTGCTGCTGCAGGCCGGCGGCATCGTGGACGAAGTGTCCTGGGCGGTGGGCTATTCGGACCAGAGCGCGTTCCGCAGGTTGTTCCTGCGCATCGTCGGCGTGACCCCTGCGCGCTACCGCCGGCAGATCATCTCGCAGCGGCGCGCAGGGCGCGCCCGTACCGCCGCGGCGTGCGAGGTCGAGGAGCCGTTGCGCTCGGCTGCCTGACCGCTGCGCGCTGCGCATCCACTCCCACGACAACGGCAGGCCGGGGATGCGGCCTCCCGTTGTCGCCTGTGCAGGTGCGGCTTGCCCGATGGGCCTGGGGCGGTGACCATGCCGACGGGGTGATGTACAGCTGGGTGCGGCCGCGCGGGGTGCGGCTGGGCCGGAGATGGATGGATGATGAGCAGTATCGGCCCGGTTCCGCTGGGTGTCGTGTGGGTGGTGGTGGGAGGAGTACTGGCAGTGGGCGTGGCGCGTTGGCTGCGGCCCACGCCGCGGGAAGGCCAGCCGGCGCCGAGCGCGCTGTTGCTGGACATGCTGTTGCTGGCCCTGCTGGGGGGCCGCATCGGCTTCGTGATGGCGCATGCGCGCACCTACCTGGCGGATCCGTGGGCGGTCCTGCGCGTGGGCGACGGCGGCTTCCTGTGGTGGGCGGGGGTGCTGGTGGCCGCGGCCTGGGCGATATGGCGGCTGCGCCGCTGGCCCGGCGCCCGGCGCGCGGTCTGGTCCGGCGCGGTGGCCGGCCTGCTGTGCTGGCTCGCCCTGTCGCTGGGCATGGCGCAGTTGCAGCAGGCGCGCATCGTGGTGCCCGAGCTCACCCTGCAATCGATGGAGGGCGCCCCAGTGGCGCTGGCCGGGCAGGGCGGCACGCCGTTGGTGGTCAACCTGTGGGCGAGCTGGTGCGGCCCCTGCCGGCGCGAGATGCCGGTCTTCGCCGAGGCGCAGCGACGTACGCCGGCGGTGCGTTTCGTGTTCGTCAACCAGGGCGAGGACGCCGACGAGGTACGCCGGTTCCTGGGCGCCGAGCGCCTGTCGCTGCAGAACGTGTTGCTGGATGCCGACAGCCTGACCTCGACACGACTGCAGGTGCATGCCTATCCGACTACCCTGTTCTTCGATTCGCACGGCCGCCTGCAGGGCCTGCACATGGGGGAACTCAGTGCCGCCGGCCTGCAGGCCAGGCTTGATACGCTGCGCTGAGTACGCGTTGCTTTCCGTTTTGCCGACACCAGGAGTTGCCATGTTGTTCATATCCCCACGCCCGTTGGGTTCCCTGCTTGCCACGGGCCTGCTGTTGAGCCTGGCCGCGTGCAGCCAGGCGCAGTCGCCCAAGGCCCCGGCCACCGCCGCGACCAGAACCGGGGAACAGCCGGCCGTGCTCAAGGGCATCCAGAAGCATGGCTTCGAGGTGCTCGGCGAGTTCGACGCGCCCGGTGGCTTGCGTGGCTTTGCCGGTGTGGTCGGCGGGCAGCAGCCTGCCGCCGCCTATGTGACCCCGGACGGCAAGCACGTGCTGGTGGGCAGCCTGTTCAACGAGAACGGCGAGGAAGTCGGCGCGGCCGCGCTGGAGAAGCTGGCGGCCAAGCCGATGTCCGACCGGATGTGGAACAAGCTCGACGCCAGCGCCTGGGTGCGTGACGGTCGGGCGGATGCGCCGCGCGTGGTCTACACCTTCAGCGACGCGAACTGCCCTTATTGCCACACGTTCTGGGAAGCGGCGCGGCCGTGGGTGGACAGCGGCAAGGTACAGCTGCGCCACATCATGGTCGGGGTGATCCGCGAGGACAGCCCGGCCAAGGCGGCGGCGATCCTGACCGCGCCCAACCCGAGTGCGGCCCTGCTGGAGAACGAGCATGGCTTCGACAAGGGCGGTATCAAGCCGGCGTCCAAGCTGAGCCCGGAGATCGCCAACAAGCTCAATGCCAACCAGGAGCTGATGCTGGAGATGGGCTTCCAGGGCACGCCGGGGATCCTGTTCAAGGACGACAAGGGGATGGTCGACCGCCTCTCCGGCTTGCCGCAGGGCAAGGACATGGAGCGGGTGATGGGGGCGCGCTGAGCGCACGCGCCGACGCATGATTCGCGCGCCGGTGCACTGCCGGCGCGCTGTACGTCACACTTTGCATCATTGGCGGTTGATCTAGATCAAGGCCAAAAACGACATGCGTACTAGCCTGTACGCATGCAGCCCACACGTCCCACGCTCCCGATCCTCTGCCGCACGACGACCGCGCGGCTGCTGCGTTCGCGACGCTTCACGAATGTCTCACCCGGCGATTGTTACTCAAGGCGCTGGCGCGCGGGTCAACCCCGCCATGCCGCCCGGGATGAGGAGGGCATCCCGCACCTGCAGTGCAGTACCGGGTTGTCGACCGGATTCCCTCGCGCATGCGCGGCGGAAACGGCCGGCAAGGCTGTTCGCGGTTCATGGAGAACGTGATGCGCCTGGCTGTCGTAACGTTTGCTTGCGTGGCGGCGCTGTCGTCTGCGCCAGTCCATGCACAGGCGTCGGCGGACGCGCTGCGGCAGGAGATCCGGTCGCTGCGGCACACGCTTGAGGCGATGGAGAAGCGCCTGGATGCGCTGGAGTCCAACAAACCTCCGCCAACCGCGTCGAGCGCTGCGAGCACCACGAGTCCCGCCATTCCCGCGATCGCCGCAACGACCGCACCGCTACCTGCCACGTCCCCCCGCGCGCTCACCGAGGCCGGTGCCTCACAGGTGCCCGGCGTCGGCCAGGCCATCCTGCCGCCCCGTGATTCAGTGGCCGATCCGTCTTCGGCTGCATCGCGCCCGGACAGCGCTGCCGGCCCGACCGATCCCGAGCTGAAGGGCTTCTTCGCCATCCCGGGCACCGACACCCTGATCCGCATCGGCGGCTACGCCAAGCTCGATGCGATTGCCGATGCGCGCGCGGCCGGTGACCAGGAACAGTTCGTCACTTCTTCGATTCCGGTCGGCGGTGCACACCGGGATGTCTCCAACTTCACCCTGCATGCCAAGCAGACCCGCTTCAGCTTCGAAGCGCGGCGCCCGACCACGCATGGCAACCTGCGCTTCTACCTGGAGAACGACTTCTTCGGCAGCAGCGACAGCTACACGTTCCGCCTGCGCCACGCCTACGGTCAGCTCGGCAACACGTACGCGGGCTACGGCTATGCGACCTTCATGGACGCCGACAGCCTGCCCGACACGCTGGATTTTGCCGGACCTGGTGGCGCCGGCTACCTGCTGGTGGCCGGCATCCATCACAGCGTGCCGATGGGCAAGGGCAACACGCTGACCTTCGCCGCCGAAGACCCGGACACACAGCTGAGCGCGCCGGGCGACGGCATCAGCGCGGTCAACCAGGCACCGGATGTGACGGTCACCGCGCGCATGGAGCGCGGCTGGGGCCACCTGCAGTTGGGTGCCGTGGCGCGCAGCCTGGGCTATGACGGCACTGCCGGCGATGACCGCCGCATCGGCGGCGGGCTGCAGTTGAGCGGCTCGGCCGCGATGGGCGACCAGGACCTGCTGCTGTTCGGCGCGCTGGGCGGCAAGGGCCTGGCCCGGTACACGGCCGACCTGACCGGCTCGGGCATGGATGCGGTGGTGACCGCCGACGGGCGCCTGGAACTGCTCTCGCTGCGCGGCGGCTTCGTCGGCTACACGCATTACTGGTCGCCGCTGTGGCGCTCCAACCTGATCTACGGGCAGCTCGACAGCGAACGCAACGACGCGCTGGCCGCCGACGCCTTCCGACGCAGCCGCTATGGCGTGTTCAACCTGATCTGGAGCCCGGCGCCGTCCTGGACGATGGGCATGGAGCTGCTGTACGGGCAGCTGGAACAGCAGGGCGGACAACGTGGCGACACGGTGCGGCTGCAGGGCAGCCTGCAATACAACTTCATCAAGTAGACCCCAACGCCCGGCGCGACCGGGTTCCTGCCAGGCAAAGGAGACAGCGTCATGGCGAAAGCGAAGAAGATCGGGGTGGTCGGTGCCACCTTCCTGGTGGCCGGCAACATGATGGGCTCGGGCGTGTTCCTGCTGCCCTCCAGCCTGGCCAAGATCGGTACCGCCTCGATCTGGGGCTGGCTGGTCACCACGGCCGGCGCGCTGCTGCTGGCCTTCGTGTTCGCCAAGCTGGGCAAGCTGGCGCCCAAGGCCGGTGGTCCCTACGCCTACGCACGCGACTGGTTCGGCCCGTACATGGGCTTCCAGACCAACACCATCTACTGGTTCGCCAACTGGATCGGCAACGTCGCCATCCCGATCGCGGCGGTGGGCTATTTCAGCTACTTCTTCCCGATCCTGTCCGAGCCGCTGCCGCGCTGCATCGCGGTGCTGGCCCTGGTATGGGCGTTGAGCTTCGCCAACGTGATCGGGCCCTCGTTCGTCAGCAAGCTGCAGACGGTGACCACCAGCTTCGCGCTGGTGCCGATCCTGGGCATAGCGATCTTCGGCTGGTTCTTCTTCGACCCGACCCTGTTCAAGGGCGCCTACAACGTGTCCGGGGAGTCCAACTTCGGGGCGATCTCAAGTGCGGCCGCCCTGACCTTGTGGGCGTTCATCGGCGTGGAATCGGCCTCGGTGACGGCCGGGGTGGTGGAGAACCCGGAGAAGAACGTGGCCCGCGCCACCCTGGCCGGTGTGTTCCTGGCGGCCATCGCCTACATCGCCAGTTCCTCGGTGATCATGGGCATGGTGCCCAACGGCGAGCTGCAGGTGTCCGATGCGCCGTTCGCGCTGGCCGCGGCCAACGCGGTGGGCGGCTGGGGCGGGGCGCTGGTGAGCCTGTGCGCCTTCGTCGGCGCGGCCGGCTCGCTCGGCGGCTGGATCCTGCTGACCGCGCAGAGCGCCAAGGCGGCCTCCGATGACGGCCTGTTCCCAGGCATCTTCAGCAAGACCAACAAGGACGACGTGCCCGTCAAGGGCGTGCTGATCGTGGCGGTTCTGATGACCCTGGCGGTGCTGGTCACCTCCACCTCGGAGACGGCCTCGGCGCAGTTCGATGTGATCACCTCGGCCGCGGTGGTCCTGACCCTGCTGCCCTACATCTATTCCTGCGTGGCCTGCTACTTCGTGGTCGAGCGCTCGCACACCCTGGTGCATACCGGTGCGTTCTGGCTGCTGACCAGCGTCACGGTGGTGTACTGCCTGTGGGCGATCTTCGGTTCGTCCGGCAGCATCGTCCAGTACGCCTTCCTGTTCGTGCTGTTCATCACGGTGTTCTACCCGTTCTTCAGCGAAGAGCGCCGCCGCCAGCGCGGCCTGCCTGCGCTGGATGCCGCCGTCCGCACGACGCTTTCGTGATATTGCCCCAGGAGAATGCCTGTGTACTTCAAGTCCCTTGATTACCCGATCATCGTCATCGACGACGATTACGAGTCCCCGCGCATCGGCGGCATCCTGATCCGCGCGCTGGTCGAGGAGCTGCGCAAGAGCGACCAGCGCGTCCTGTGCGGCCTGACCCTGGCCGACGCCCAGGCCGGTGCGCGCACCTACGTGGCCGCGTCGGCGGTACTGATCTCCATCGATGGCACCGAAGAGAACCCGGAGCAGTTCCAGCGCCTGCTGGGCTTCCTGCGCGAGCAGAGCGCGCGCCGGGCCAACCTGCCGGTGTTCCTGTACGGCGAGCGGCGCACCATCGAGAAGGTGCCGAGCAAGCTGCTCAAGTTCGTGCACGGCTACATTTTCCTGTTCGAAGACACCAAGAGCTTCATCGCGCGCCAGGTCATGCGCGCGGCCGAAGACTACATGGCCAACCTGCTGCCGCCGTTCTTCAAGGCGCTGATCCACCACACCGCCGAGTCGAACTATTCGTGGCACACGCCGGGGCACGCCGGTGGCGTGGCGTTCACCAAGTCGCCGGTGGGACGCGCGTTCCACCAGTTCTACGGCGAGAACACCCTGCGCAGCGACCTGTCGATCTCGGTGCCCGAGCTGGGCTCGCTGCTGGACCACAGCGGCCCGATCAAGGAAGCGGAAAACGAGGCTGCGCGAAATTTTGGCGCCGACCACACCTTCTTCGTCACCAACGGTACCTCCACCGCCAACAAGATCGTCTGGCACGGTACGGTAGGCCGTGGCGACGTGGTGTTCGTGGACCGCAACTGCCACAAGTCGCTGCTGCATTCGCTGATCATGACCGGCGGCATTCCGGTGTACTTCACCCCCAGCCGCAATGCGCACGGCATCATCGGGCCGATCAGCCTGGACCAGTTCACCCCCGAATCGCTGCAGGCGGCCATCGCCGCCAACCCACTGGCCAGCAAGGCCTTCAAGGCCGGCTCCAGGCCGCGCATCGCGGTGGTGACCAATTCCACCTATGACGGGCTGTGCTACAACGCCGAAAAGATCGCCGAGGAGATCGGCAGCGCGGTCGACTTCCTGCATTTCGACGAGGCCTGGTATGCCTACGCCGCGTTCCATCCGTTCTACGAGAACCACTACGGCATGGCCAAGGGCAAGCCGCGCGAACAGGATGCGATCATCTTCACCACCCATTCCACGCACAAGCTGCTGGCCGCGTTCTCGCAGGCGTCGATGATCCACGTGCGCAACGCCGCCAGCCGGGAGCTCGATGCCGAGCGCTTCAACGAAGCGTTCATGATGCACACGACCACCAGCCCGCATTACGGCGTGATCGCCGCGTGCGATGTGGCCTCGAAGATGATGGAAGGGGCGGCCGGTGAGTCGCTGGTGCAGGAGATGCACGACGAGGCGATCGCCTTCCGCCGCGCCATGCTGCACGTGCGCGAGGACCTGGGTCGCGACGACTGGTGGTTCAGCGTATGGCAGCCGGACAAGCTGGAGCGTTCGCTGGCCAAGGGCGATACGCCGGCGCCTATGGTGGCCAAGCGCAGCGAGTGGTACCTGCAGCCGGACGCGCACTGGCATGGCTTCGACGGCCTGGTCGAGGACTACGTGCTGATCGATCCGATCAAGGTGACCCTGTTGACGCCGGGGCTGTCGATCGACGGCGCGGTCGGCCAGCGCGGGATCCCGGCGGCGGTACTGAGCAAGTTCCTGTGGACCCGTGGCATCACCGTGGAGAAGACCAACCTGTACTCGGTGCTGTTCCTGTTCTCGATGGGCATCACCAAGGGCAAGTGGAGCACGCTGGTCACCGAGTTGATGGCGTTCAAGGAACTGTACGATGCCAACGCGCCGTTGACCCGGGCGTTGCCGGGGCTGGCCGCGGACTATCCGGTGGCCTACGCCGGCTGGGGCCTGCGCGACCTGTGCCACGCGCTGCACGAATTCAACCGCGAGTTCGCGGTGGCCCAGGTGATGCGCGCGATGTACGTGGTCCTGCCCGAGCCGGTGATGACCCCGGCCGAGGCCTACGACCACCTGGTGCGCGGGCAGATCGAGCGGGTCGACATCGAGCAGATCAGCGGCCGTATCGCCGGCACCATGCTGGTGCCGTATCCGCCGGGCATCCCGACGATCATGCCCGGCGAGCGGTTCGGCGCCAGCGACGAGCCGATCATCCAGTCGCTGCGCATCGCCCGCGAGCAGAACGCGCGCTTCCCGGGTTTCGAGTCGGACGTGCACGGGCTTATCATCGACCGCGACGGCGACGTGCCGACCTACAAGGTGGAGGTGCTGAAGGTCTGACGCCCACGCGCAGGACCTTCGGCGGGCGATGGATACAGCACGCGAGCAGCGGGTCCTGAAACTGTCGATCGGGGTGACGGTGGCGGTCAGCGCCATCGGCTTCATCGGCGGCCTGCTGGTGGGGTCGCAGGCCATCCTGTTTGATGGCGTGTACAGCCTGGTCGACGTGGCCCTGACCCTGGTGGCGCTGGCGGTGCTGCGGCTGGTGGCGCGGGAAGGGAGCCCGCGCTTCCAGTACGGGTATTGGCACCTGGAGCCGATGGTGGAGGCGCTGGGCGGGGCGATCCTGTCGCTGGCCTGCATCTATGCGCTGGCCAATTCGGTCATCGGGTTGACGACCGGCGGCCACGAGGTCAAGGCGGGCCCTGCGCTGCTGTGGGCAGCGGTGTTGTGCGTGAGCAACCTCGGCATGGCGGCGTTCGTGCGGACCCGCGCGCTGCGCTTGCGATCATCCTTGCTGTGGCTGGATGTGCGGGCCTGGCTGCTGAGCGGGCTGATGAGCCTGGCGGTGGTGCTGGCATTCGTGATCGCCCTGCTGTTGCGCGGCGGCGCGCACGCCCACTGGATTCCGTACCTGGACCCGTTGGTGCTGGCGGCGATCAGCGTGGCGGTGCTGCCGGTGCCGCTGCGCAGCGCCTGGAAGGCCATGCGCGAGGTACTGCAGGTGGCGCCGGACACGCTGGACGCGCGCGTGCAGGCGGTCATGCAGGATTTCGTGGCCGAACACGGCTATCTGGATTTCACCAGCCACGTGGCCAAGATGGGACGCATGCGTTTCGTGGAGATCCACATCCTGACCCATCCGGAAACGGTCATCGGCGACATCGGCAACGTGGACCGGCTGCGTGATGAGATCGCCGAACGCCTGGACGCGCGCGGCAGTGAGTTCTGGCTGACGATCGATTTCACGGCCGACCCGGCCTGGACCTGAGGCCGGGGACGGAACTCAGGGGGGGCGGCCTGGGCAGTGGTGGTCCCGGCGATCATCGCTGCGTTCTGCGGCAGGGACACCACGAAAACGTGCGTGGATGACGCGTACCGCGTGCCGCTTATCGCCCCAAAAGGCGGCGCCACCAGGGCACGGGCGGCGTCGGGTCGGGCAGGTGAGCCGCGGGCAGGCTGGCCCAGATGGGCTCGAAGAAGGCGATGTCCTCATTGTCCGGGGCCATCCGCTTGGAGACCGAAGCCACCGGGAACAGCTTGAGCTTGGCGGGGCCGACCACTACCGCATCGGTGCCATAGGCGTCGGTCTGCATGCGCCAATCGCCGCCGCGATGGGCAATCACGTAATCACCGAAGAGGATGCCCAGCCCGCACGCCACGACGTTGTCGGCAGGGCGCTGGGCGACTTCGTCGGCCTTCCAACGCCGGAAGGCCGTGTCCAGCGCGTTCGGGGTGACCTCGCTCGTGCCGGCATAGATCGTCAGCAGTTGTCGGCCCAGATCCCTGGATTCCTGTGCCCACGCGCTTTCCCGGTCCGAAAACCCGGCCAATGCCACGTCCTTGTCGCTCATGTGGTTCTCCGGATGCCCGGTCGCAATTCTGGCAGCTCTGCACGGGCAATGCGACGGCGAATCTCAACGTTGCAGTGTGCGCCGTTGACCTCAACCGCGGTTGAGGCCGGAGACTGCGCACTCACTCCCCGACGACGCCTCCCCCATGTTGACCGATGCCCCTGTTGCGCCTGCCGGCCTGTTTGGTTTCATCAATCCGTCCGGTCTGTACGACCCGAGCGCGAACGGCTATTCGCACGTAGCCGTGGTGCGCCTGCCGGCGCGGGTGATCCACATCGCCGGGCAGGGCGGTGAGACCGCCGATGGCGCGTTGTCGCCGCGCTTCGAGGTGCAGGTTGCACAGGCACTGGACAACCTCAGCCTCGCGCTGGCGTCGGCCGGTGCCACCCTGGCCGACGTGGCCAAGCTGACCGTGCTGGTGGTCGACCATGACCAGGACCGGCTCGGCATCCTGTCCGATCAGATCGGTCGGCGCTGGCCACTGGGCCGCGCCCCGACCTGCACGCTGATCCCGGTGCCGCGGCTGGCGCTGGACGGCATGCTGTTCGAGATCGAGGCCACCGCGTACCGCGAGTGAGCCGGGCGGTTGGTGTGGAATATACGCATCGTATATGATGTGTATACCTTTTGTGACCGAGGCATCCCCATGGGCATCGTCAACATCGACGACGAACTGCACGACAATCTGCGCCGCGCCAGTGGCGTCTCCGGCCGTTCGATCAATGCCCAGGCCGGGTTCTGGATCAAGATCGGCATGCTGTGCGAGATGAACCCCGGCATGAGCTACCAGGAAATCGTCAGCCGCGAGCTGCGTGCCGCCGGGGTCGCGCCGGGGGCATTGCGGGTGGCCGAGGCATGATCAAGACCCTCGAAGAGCAGGCGTTGATGCGCGCATCGGGGCGCCTGCTGGCACAGGTGTTCGAGGCGCTGGATACGCTGCCGCTGGAAGGCATGAGCACGCTGCAGGTCAACGACTGGGTGGAGCGCTTCATCGTCGATGAGCTGCACGCGCGCCCGGCCAGCAAGGGGCAGTATGGCTTTGCCTACGTGTTGAACAGCTCGATCGACCGGGTGGTCTGCCACGGCGTGCCATCGGCTGATGACATCCTGCGCAGCGGCAGTATCGTCAACCTGGACATCACCCTGGAAAAGAACGGCTACATCGCCGATTCCAGCAAGACCTACCTGATCGGCGAGGTGGACTACGCGGCCAAACGCCTGGTGCGGGTCACCCGCGAGGCGATGTGGAAAGGCATCGACGTGGTACGTCCGGGCGCGACGCTGGGCGATATCGGCTTTGCGATCCAGCAGCATGCCAAGGCGCACGGTTACAGCGTGGTCAAGGAGTTCTGCGGTCACGGCATCGGCCGGGAAATGCACGAAGAGCCGCAGGTGCTGCATTACGGTCGGCGCGGCGATGGACTGGCACTGGAGGAAGGCATGACCTTCACCATCGAGCCGATGATCAACCAGGGTCGCGCGGCCATCGACATGAGCGACGACGGCTGGACGGTGACCACCCGCGACGGCAAGTTGTCCGCGCAGGCCGAGCATACGGTAATGGTGACCGCCGACGGGGTGGAAGTACTGACGCTGCGTGCGGGTGAGCAGACCGGACGCTGATGGCAACCGGCCCGGCGCTACCCGATGTCGCCGCTGCGCGTGGACACCAGCTTGAGGAACGCCTCGTTCTGGTAGCGGCTCATGCGCAGCTGCTGGCCGGTATCCAGGGTCACCACGTGGTGGCCGTTGAACCACGGATGGATTGCCTTGACCCGACGCACGTTGACGATCGCCGAGCGGTGCACGCGGGCGAAATGGCGCGGGTCCAGCCGGGCGGCCAGCGTGGCCATGGTTTCACGCAGCTCGTGCACGCGGTCGGCCAGGTGGATCTCCACGATGTTGCGCGCGGCTTTGACCCAGACGATGTCGTCCACGGCGATCAGCACCACGTGCTCGTCCACCCGCACCGGGATGCGCTGCAGGTAATCCTCGCGTTGGCGCAGTGCGTCCAGTGCCTGCAGGATCTGCACCGAGGCCTGGCTGCCGACCGCGCCGGCCATCGACAGCCGCTGCTTGGCGCGGTGCAGGGTGGCGGCGAAACGCTCGCGGCTGAACGGCTTGACCAGGTAGTCCACCGCGTTGGCCTCGAAGGCCTTGACCGCATACTGCTCGTAGGCGGTGACGAACACGGTGGCGGGCATGCGTTCGGCGCCGATGGTGGCGACCACGTCCATGCCGTTGATCGCCGGCATCTGGATGTCCAGGAACACCAGGTCCGGCGACTGGCTGCGGATGGCGGCCACGGCCGAGACGCCGTCGCCGCATTCGCCGAGGATCTCGATGTCCGGGTCATCGGCCAACAGGCGCACGATCGCGCGGCGCGCGATCGGTTCGTCATCGACCACCAGCGCGGTAAGGCTCATGCCGGCGACAGTCCCGGGGTGAATTCGGGCGCGTCTTCGGCGCTTTCCAGCACGCGGAACGGCACCCGGATGCGGCACGCCACGCCTTCGGGCCAGATCATGTCCAGGCGGACCTCGGCGGCATCGCCGTACAGTTCGCGCAGGCGCAGACGCGTGTTGGCCATGCCGATGCCGTGGCCGGCCGAGGCGGTCGGTTCGGCCGACAGCGTGCTGTTGCGGTTGCGCACTTCGATGCACAGCACATCGCCGTCGCGTCGCGCGTCGATCTCGATGGTGTCGCTGCCCACGCGCTGGCCGATGCCGTGGCGCAGCGCGTTCTCCACCAGCGGCTGCAGGATCAGGCTGGGCACGGCGCAGTCCAGCGTATCGGGGGCGATATAGGTGCGGGTGGTCAGTCGGTCCTTGAAGCGCACGCGCTGGATGCCCAGGTACAGCTCGATCAGGTCCAGCTCCTGGCGCAGGCTGATTTCCTGGCCGTCGTAATCCTCCAGGAAGGCGCGCAGCAGCTCGCTCAGGCGCAGCAGCATGTCCTCGGCCGACAGCTTGTCTTCGTCGAGCAGGGTGATGATCGCGTGCAGCGTGTTGAACAGGAAATGCGGCTGCAACTGCGACTTCAAGGCGAGCAGGCGCGACTGTGCCAGCTCGGTGGCCAACTGGCTCGCTTCCAGTTCGCGCCGGGCCTTTTCAGCGTGGAAGTGGATGGCCTGCTGGATGGCAAACAGCGTCCAGTAGGTGAGCAGCCCGATGGCGAAGTGCTGTTCCAGGAAGTAGCCCAGCTGTTCGGCAAAACCGCTGGGCTCGAACAGCGTGGAGACCAGCGCGCCCAGCACCATCGCCGCGAACGTCACGCACAGGCTCGCCAGCACCTGCGCGCCGAGTCCGTGGAAGCGGAGGGTGCCGCGCACGGGGAAGCGCTCGGCGAGGCGGAAGACGGTGGGGGCCAGGGCGGCCCAGGTGTACCACTGGATCAGCGACCAGCGGGCCAGGTCCCAGAACGGCCAGTGGGTGCGGGGCAGGCCGACGTTGATCGCGTTCTGCACGGCGAACACCATCGCCACCAGCGTCCACAGGGCGATATAGCGTGACAGGCGGATCTGCGTGCTGCCGAGGCGGATGTTCATGCGGGCGTCCAGGGCCAGGCATCGCTGGCGAGCCCCATCTTAGGCAGGCCCCGGGCGGGCGGGAAGCGCCATGACGGCCCATTACGATTGGCCCGCGCGTGGCGACGATTGGTCCCGGATCGGTTGGCGCGGGGCGATGGCCGGTGCCTGATGCGGACGTCCTTCACCGCTACGGAGACGCCGCCATGTTCCTGATCCGCCCTGTCCTGATCGCTTCGCTGTGCTTGATGCCGCTGCTGGCGGCCGCCCCGGCGCAGGCCGGCGAGGCACGTTACCTCGGCCTGCTCAACCGCGCCCATGACAGCGTCGTGGCGCTGGAGGTGGCCCCGGCCGGCAGCGATGCCTACGTCGCCCGACCGATCGACAGGCTCGACGGGGGCGGCGGCGCAATCACCGTGCGCCTGGGGGAGGCCGGCTGCCGGTTCGACATACGGCTGCAGTTCCGCAATGGCCGGCGCGCTATCTATCACGGGGTGGATGTGTGCACCGGCGATACCCTGGCGATCGCACCGCTGCCACGCGGCCGCGACGATGTGGCGGTTGCCGTGCAGTCGCGCTGAGCACGCCGGTCGTCAGTGCTGACGACCGGTTGCCGAGCGTGCGGGTATCGGTGGGTGTCCCGCGAGGCTCACTTGTGCGGCGTTGCGCCTTCCTCGAAGGCCGCGCGACGGGCGCGATAGGCCACTACCTGCAGCTTGCCCGCACCCAGCAACGGACGCATCCGGCTGACCTCGGTGCCGACCCGATAGGCGCCCCCGCCGGGCGTGATGAAGGCCGAGGACTGCGAGGTGATCGTGGTGTCCTGCTTGCCCACGTGGCTGGCATCGGGGCGCAGCAGCAGGTACACCGGCGGCGTCGGACGGCTGCGGTCAACGAACACGCTCAGCGAGTACTCGTTGGTGCGGCGGACGAAGTCGGTGAACCGATACTGCTTGATTGGCTGGAAGCCCGCATCCAGCAGTTCGGCGCTGGCGGCGAAGGTGCCGCCTTCGGAAAGCGACACGCGGATGTCGATCTCCGAGGCGCCTTCCAACGCGTCCAGCCGGTACAACGCCACCGGCAACGCAGCGCCGGCCAGGGTGACGCAGGCTGCCACCTCGGCGAACTCCAGGCGTCGGTCCTCGGCATCTTCCCTGGGCGCCAGGTAATTCAGTGGACGGCTGGTCACTTCCGGCAGGCTGCCCACGCAGTGCAGGCGGGTATCGGGCACCGTGGCCTTGTAGGCCTGGTGGGCGCACCCCGGCAGTCCACTGGCGACCATCGCCAGCAGGACCATGGTGGTCAGCCGGCTCACAGCTGCCTGACCAGGGCGTCGCTGGTGCGGTCGATGGCCAGCTTGATGCCTTCCACGGTTTCGGCACCGGCGTCTTCGAGGGCATCGAAATCGGCGTAGGCAAAGCGCTGCGCCTCCGGTTCCAGGGTGATGACCTTGGCCTGGTTGAGTACGTTGTTGTAGACGACGAAGTCGGTGAAGTAGTTCTGCTTGCCGTCCTGGCTGACCAGGCGCGCGGCCACGCTCAGCATCGGGCGGTAGGGCGCATCGTCACCTGCACCGGCGGCGGCGTAACCGACGAAGTTCACGCTGAGGTCCAGCTGGGCATCGGCCTGGGGCTGGTGGGTATAGGCCTTGCGCAGACCGAACACGCCGCGGGCGGTCTTGCTGCCCTTGGGTTCCACCATCGCGCCGGGCCATACCAGGGTGTAGCCGCGTTCGGCCATGCGCTGGGTCAGGCTTTCCCTGAAGTACACCGCAGGGTCGAACTTGGCCGCGTCGCATGCGGCCTGCAACCGGTCACGCTTGCCGGCCATGTTGGCGGCGGCCACCAGCCCGCCGATCAGGCCGAAGTTGGCGCCGGGGTGGTTCATCATCAACACGTTCGGTTCGATCGGCGTTACGGGCAGCACCACGATGGTCTTGATTGGTGGCGTGGCGTCACGGTTGTACGCCTGCTGGGGTGGCAGACTGACGCAGCCGGTCAATGCGGCCATCATGGCCAGGCCCACGCACACACGCTGGAAAGCGGCAAACTTCATGGACGAATCCCTCCTGTATGAAATTGCCCGGAGAGAGCCCGCCATGCATGGCTACGCAAGACCAGCCGCCCCCGCGACTGGCAGATCCTCCCCCCAGGATCCAGCCCGGATGCGTCCGGGCCGGCGGCAGCGTAGCCGAGCGCCGCGCGCCGCACCAGAGGGGGGCCGTGGCGGTTGGCCGGCGGCTGCGGATCAGGTCACAGCCGGGCGCGTCAGTCCCTCGCGCTCCAGCGCAGCACGTACCGACGGGCGCGCCTGCACGCGTTGGTACCAGCGCTGCAGATTGGTCAGCGCGTCGAAGTGGATATCGGCCTTGTAGTAGGAGGTCAGCCACGTCGCCTGGCCCCAGCCGACCAGGGCGAACAGGTAGGCGTCGGCGATGCTGAAGGTGTCGCCGGTGAGGTACGCGCGTTCGGCCAGCTGCGCGTCGATCCAGGCGAAACGTTGCGCGAGCTTCGGGCGTGCGGTGTCTACGTATTTGCCGGCGGCGGTGGCGTACAGCAGCGGGATGAATCCCTTGTGGATCTCGGTGGCGAGGAAGCTCAGCCACTCCTGCAGGTGATAGCGCGCGAGCGTGCCGTTCGGCGGTGCCAGGGCGCTGGCCGGATGCTGGTCGGCAAGGAACTGCAGGATCGCCGCCCCTTCGCGGAGCACGCTGCCGTCGTCCAGTGCCAGCGCCGGCACGTAGCCCAGCGGATTGACCTGCAGGTAGTCCTCGCCGTCGACGGTGCGGTGGGTGCGGTGATCGACCTTGACCAGCGTGGCGGCGAGACCCAGTTCATTGATCACGATGTGCGGCGCGAGCGAGCAGGCGGCGGGCAGGTAATAGAGCTTCATTGCGGTGTCCAGGACGGGAGGGGCCTCCAGGTGAGGCGTCCTGGCGCATTCTAGGAGCGCGGTATAAAAACGGAAGAAGGCACTATCCTGTGGTGTAGGTACATAATGGTTACCTGCCACCTTCTGAACCCTTCGATGAAAGACAACGTCTCCGGCTGCTCGGTGGAAGAAGCGATGCGCCTGCTCGGCGGCCGCTGGCGGTTGCTGATTGCCTCTTACCTGCTGGATGGCCCGAGGCGGTTCAACGATCTGCGCCGCGAAATTCCCGCCATTTCCCAGCGCATGCTGACCCTGGACCTGCGGGCACTGGAGGAGGCCGGGCTGGTCAGTCGGACCGTGTTTCCGACGGTGCCGGTCAAGGTGGAGTACGAGCTGACCGACGATGGGCGGCGGCTGCAGCCCGTGGTGGAGGTCATGCAGGCATTCGGGCTGTGGGTGAAGGCGCGCGGCGCAGACACTCCGATGTAGCGTCCGTCTGGCCGTAAGCGCCGGATGCGTCGCTTCATCACCCGAAACCCGGGCACCCGGCACCTGCGCGATGTGCGGCGCTCTTCCGCGGGGGAATCGGTCAAGGTAGCCGGTGAGGGCATGCGCCGCACGTCGTGGCCTCACTGGCGAACGGCAAGCTAGAACCTGAGCCTGGAGAGAACTGGGAGACGTGGACTGAAATCCGTGGAAGCAACGATGAGTCCGTATGTCGTGATCGCCATCGACGGGACAGGACCTTCAGATACGGATCCGGCGGGCTGCCGAAGCCTGGCATCCAGTTGCCCCGCACGCCGTAGCCTGTGGAGATCCCACCACAACCCCTGCAGGGATTTCGCGGCCTCTCCGCCGAATGCGGAGAGAATGGGGGCCGTCCAAAGGCGGGTGAGAAGTGCGCTCCAGTCCACCTGTTCCCCCACTGCTTCTTGCTTGATCCAGAGCGCGAATTCCTTCCATGCAGTGTCCGCAGCGTCGACAGGATCACCCGTGCGCGCAGTGTCGTACTGAATCCTCCTTGCTTGCCGTCGCAGTGCATTACGGAGCCGTGAGCCAGGCCAGCCCTTTGTACGTGCGGCTGCAATCACCGGCATGATCCTGCTCAGCGCATCTATTGCCCACGTCAAGCGCGCCTGCAGTTTCACCTGCTGCACTGCCATGCCGAACCGTAGCTCGGGAAGGTCCGGGGTGCCACGCCATTCCACGGAGCCGGACCCGTGATCGTCGTCTGTGAGGGCGCCTGCTTCATAGCTCTGGTGCTGGTGCAGGGCGTGTTCGAAGTGCACCAGGTCGGCGAACTCGGTGACGACCATCGGGCCTGATTCACGTTCTGGCAGTGCTGCAGCCTGCGGATTGGGTGGGTCCAGATGGAGGACCTGAAGCAACGCGTTGCTGTCGAAATAGGTGGCCACGCACACACTGGAGCGGATCGGCTTGGTCGAGGGTGACGACTTATGGAGCGAATACAGCGAGAGGGTCGAGAATTTCATCGCCTGACCCAATCCCCTTTTCAATTCGCCACGATCCAGTTGCTCCAGCGTGCCCTTGGCTTCCACGGCCGACCATGCTTCGCAACTGCACTGCGCCATGTAGTCCGGATTCTGTATGCCTTTCATGGCGTTTCCGCCGCCTCCCAGGGTGACCGCTGGATGGGCGGTTATCTTGTAATGCCAGAATCGCCGCAGGTATCCGGCGTGGCAGGCATGGCTTCGGGTACGCCAGCGTCCGGTGGCGATGCGGCAGTAGATCGCACCCAAGGCGTAGGAAAGTGCCGATCTTTCCGTGGTTTCCAGCAACGAGGCGAACGCAGCGCGCTTCCAGGCGGCAGGTGTGCCCAAGGGGCTTGCGTTCTCCAGCAGGGTGAGATGAAACCGCAGGCGCTGGTACAGATGCCGATGAAGTGCCTGCCATTCCTTGCCGCTGCACTCGACGCGCTTGTCCCAGCTCACCCCGTAGCCACAGTCATGCGCTGCAGCCCACATCTCGACACTGTTTGGTGCAGGCAGCGTCTCTGCGGGTACAAGCGGCTGGAACTGCGTGGACAAGAACGGTCGCGCATCCAGCTTGAAATCGATGGATGCCTTGGAGCGGACATTGGGGACATGGAACGTGAGCAGGTTGGTCATCGCCGTATCATCCGTGATCGTCTGCCACGCAGGATATGCCGGACGCGGGCCGCGGCGCCAGCCATCTGGCAACGCCAGTGCGTTACCGCGTGTCGCTGTCGTCGGCGCGGAACTGGATCACCTTGTCGAGGGTGAAGCCCGGCAGCATCGCGCGCAGTTCGGCCAGCATGCGCTGCCGCGATTGTTCGGCGGCGTCGGCGGGAAGGCCGGCGGCGAGGGCACGCTGGAGGGTATCCAGGCCGGCCGCCTGCAACGCCGGGTCGCAATACGAGGCCGCCGCCGTGGCGATCTCGGTGGCGCTGGCACTGCTGCGGAAATGCCGCTGTGCGTAGCCGAAATGACAATCGAGCAGGGCGGTCAGCAGCGGATCCTGCGCCGGGGCGGCTGCGGGTGCGGTCGTCTGGGCGAGGGCGATGGCGGGGGCCAGCAGTGCGAGGGCGGTGACCAGGGCGGGGCGGGAACGGGCGTGCATGCAGGGCCTTTCTGGGGAATGGAACGTGGTTCGCTCAGCGCGGGCGCATCGATTCGACCGGCGTGTGCTCGGCGAGCAGCGCGCCCACCCAGTCGATGAACACCCGCAGCTTGACGCTGACGTGCCGGTTCGGTGGAAACGCAACATACAGCGGCATCGGCGCCACCCGCCAGTCGGCGAGGACGCGGGTCAGTTCGTCGCGGGCCACGTGCGCGGCGGCCATGTAGTCGGGTAGCCA
Organism: Stenotrophomonas sp. 05N37; assembly: GCF_056397365.1. Lineage (NCBI taxonomy): Bacteria > Pseudomonadati > Pseudomonadota > Gammaproteobacteria > Lysobacterales > Lysobacteraceae > Stenotrophomonas > Stenotrophomonas sp. 05N37. The sequence continues at coordinate 23,255 of NZ_JBFTNG010000004.1, forward strand.
CAGTACGCCGAGCCCGGCCAGGCCGGCGGCGAGGTACGCATTGCCATCGTCCAGCGCCAGCCGGTGGCGGCCCTGCACGGTGATGCGGTCCTGGCCACGCTGCAGGGTGTACGGCAGCACCTGGCCGTTGCGCGAGCGCAGGTAGCCGACGACGCGGTGGTGGCTGTCGGCCAGCACTGCCGGGTGGTCGGGAATGCCGGCCTCGCGCAGGTAGCCGGGCGCGGCGTAGAGCCCGGCCTGGAGGTCGCCGATGCGACGCGCGACCAGCGACGGGTCGGTGACCTCGCCGCCGCGGATCACCGCGTCCACGTTTTCGCCGATCAGGTCGATGTTCCTGTCGCTTGCGCCCAGGTCGAGCTGGATGTCCGGATAGCGGGCGAGGAAGCCGGGCAGCGCCGGGACCAGCAGCAGCCGCGCCAGCGGTGCCGGCACGTCGATGCGCAGGCGCCCGCGCGGTTCGGCGGCGGCACCGGACAGGCTGGTGTCGGCATCGTCGAGGTCGGCCAGCAGGCGCACCACCCGCTCGTAGTAGGCCGCGCCGTCGGCGGTGACGTTGACCTGGCGGGTGGTGCGGTTGAGCAGTCGCACGCGCAGTCGCGCTTCCAGGTGCTGCACCAGCTGGGTGACGGTGGTCCTGCTCACCTGCAGGGTCTGGGCGGCCTTGGTGAAGCTGCCGGTCTCCACCACGCGGGCGAAGGCCTGCATCGCATCGAACCTGTCCATGGGGCGCCTTTCGAGGGGATTGTTTGGATTCTACAAACAGTGATGGCCGGTCTGGGGCGTTTATCCGGGCCGGTGCGGCCTCTACCGTAACCACATCACAACAACGGGCCGCCGGCCCGGGAGAAAACGATGGCAACCCGTGACGTAATCTTTCCGCCGGGGCGGCAGGCCCTGTATGAGCGCAACCGCTATTCGCCCGCCGTGCGCGCCAATGGCTTCCTGTTCGTGTCCGGCCAGGTCGGCAGCCGCGAGGACGGCTCGCCCGAACCGGTGCTGGAGGACCAGGTGCGGCGCGCCTTCGAGAACCTCAACGCGGTGCTGGGCGCGGCCGGCTGCAGCTTCGATGACGTGCTCGACGTGACCGTGTTCCTGGTCGATCCGGAGCGGATTTTCGAGCGGGTGTGGGCGATCGTGCCCGAGTACTGGGGCCAGGCGCCGTACCCGACCCTGACCGGAATCGGGGTGACCTGGCTGTACGGGTTCGACGTGGAGATCAAGGTGATCGCCAAGCTGCCGGACTGAGGGCGGTAGGGGCGCGCGCCGGCTTCAACCGTGAGGTGGTGTACTGGCGGTGGAGCCATGCCTGGCATGGCTGGCAACGGTCATGACGCCGCGGGGAAGGCCAGCCACGCATGGCGTGGCCCTACGCCGTTACGCGGCGGGCCTTCACGCGACTGCGTCGGCCGGATGGGGATAGTGCAGGGGTCATTCTGCTGCCGCGCGCCTATTTCCATGCCCCTGATTCCCGAGCGCGTCCGGCGCTGGCCCCGGCCATGGCGCGTCGCGTTGCTCTCGCTGCTGGCGCTGTATGCGCTGTACCTGGTCGCCGGCAACGTGTTTCTCAATACGCCGCTGTTCGACGCGGTCACCAACCGCAAGCCTGAAAAGTTCAGCATGCAGACCGGCCCGGCGCTGACCCTGCTGCCCGGGCAGGCGGTGGTGTGGAACATCCGCATGCGCGGCCAGGCCAACCGCACCGTGTACGTCTTCCGTGCCGACCGCGCCAGCGCCTGGATCGACCTGGTGGCGCTGTTCCGTCGCGAGGTGCGGATACCGCGCATCGATGCCACGGGCGTGGAAGCGGACATCCAGCGGGTGGACAAGGCGATCCCGCCTCCGCCGCGTGGCGATCGTGGCTGGACGCTGCGCTTTGATGCCATCCATAGCGACTCGATCCGTAGTGGTCGCTTCGGCACGCTGCTGATCGCCGGCCAGGGCCATGCCACGGTCGGGTTCCTCAAACAATTGAAGGGCGGCCCGTCGGAACTGTTCGATTCCCGAGCCGGCTTCGAGCAGGCCACGGTCAGCGTGGATGGGCTGAAAGTACTGGATGACGCGCACCTGGCCGCGCGCTTCCATTTCCCACGCCACTACCGTGATGAAGCACCGGGGCTGCGCAAGTTCGAGATCACCTACGCCCAGCTGCAGGTCGATGCACGCAGCCAGGCGCTGGAGATCGACACGGGCGGGCCGCACGTCAAAGTGGGCAGCGTGCCCTCCACGGCGCGGTTGAACGCCGACGTGGTGCTGGACAAGGGGGCGCTGCAACCGGGCAGCCGGGTGGTGTGGCGGGTGCCGGTGCATGCCGGTGTGGATGCCGATGACCGTGGGCTGCTGTCGCTGCAGTTGGACGTGGCCCAGGACATGCGCGTGCAGGCCCGGCTGCCGCGCGATCCGGAGACCGGCAGCGAGTTGCACGCCGACCTGCGCGTGACCGGAACGAAGATTCCGTTCCGGGCGCCGGCCGAGCTGCTGCCGCGGTTGTCCGGGCAGGTGCAGGGCGCGTGGAAGTTCGAGTCGTTGAACTGGATCGCCGATCTGTTCGTGCGCAAGCCCTGGTTCCACCTCGACGGTGGCGGGTTGCTCGAAGGCGACCTGAAGATCGCCGACGGCCAGCTCGCGCCGGGCAGCACGCTGGATATCCCGCAGGTAGCCGCGGTGGCGGAGGTGGCGGGCGTCCGCCTGCGCGGCGATGCCAACGCGCATGGCCGCATCGTGGCCGGCGCACCGGCGCAGGCACAGCTGGACGTGAAGATTCCGCAGTTCCGTGCCGCGCCCACGGCCGCGCCGAAATCGTTGCTGTTTGACGGTCGCGACATGGCCCTGACCCTGCGGGGCGATGCGCGGCTGCAGCAGTTGCGCGATGGCATGCGCGCGCAGCTGCGCTTCAACGATGCGCGGGTCCCCGACCTGACCGCCTACAACCGCTACCTGGGGGGCGACAACGTGCGTCTGCTCGGGGGCACCGGGCTGCTCAGCGGCGATGTCGAGATGGATTCGGCCGGCCGCGTCGGCACCGGTCGCGCCGACCTGCGCGGGCGGGGGGCACGGCTGCAGGTGGCCGGCTTGGCGATGCGCGGCGACGCCCAATTGAAGGCGCGGGTGCGGCGGGCCGACTTCGAGGCAAAACAATTCGACCTGGGCGGCACCACCGTGGAGCTGCGCAACATCCGCGTCGGCGATGCCGCCGGGGCCGACAACTGGTGGGGCACCGTGGCGTTGCGCCAGGGCCATATCGATGCGGCAGCACCGTTCCAGGTCACCGCGCAGGCCGACCTGCGCCTGCGCGATGCCGGGCCGCTGCTGGGCGTGTTCGCCGAGCGCAGCAGCTACCCGCGCTGGGTACTGGGCCTGCTGGACTCGGGTGAGGTGCAGGCCAGCGGCCAGCTGCGCTGGCGCAGTGGCGAACTGTGGGTGGACGACCTGCAGGCCGAGAACGAACGGCTGTCGCTGCGCGCGCGGCTCGACCTCGCCCGCGCGCAGCGGCGAGGCAACCTGTACGTGCGCTGGGGCGTGCTGGGGGCGGGGATCGAGATGGATGGCCAGCAGCGCAAGTGGCACCTGGCCGGCGCGCGCGAATGGTACGAGCAGCAGCCGCGCGTGTTGCCGGCCAGCGGGCCGGCGCCGTAGGCGCAGCCCGCCGCGCTGCCGGGCTCAGGCACTGCGGCAAGGCAGCCCGCCTGCAGGCGCAGCAGGCTGTTCACCCGGCTGCGCGGGGCATGTCCCGGGCGCTGGGATTCGCTGGGCCAGGTCGGCCGGCGCATCGCCGCTGATAGCAGCCTCGGCCGTGCCCGCCAGACGCCGTGCCAGGTCGACATTGGTGATGTGGCCCTGCAGGAACAGCAGGTCGCCGAAGATAGTCATGTGCGCGCCTCCACTTGAGTGGAGTTGACGATAGGTGCAGGATGCGGAACGAAAAAGCGACATATCCGCAACCTTGCCTTGAATGGGATTCAAGTCGCCATGTCCCGCATTCCCCTCCAGGCCCTGCAGCATTTCGTCATCGCCGCACGCCTGGGCAACCTCACCCGGGCGGCGGAAACGCTCAACCTGACCGTCAGCGCGCTCAGCCACCAGATGCGGCAACTGGAGCAGCGACTGGGTTACCCGGTATTGCTGCGCCAGCCACGCGGGGTGGCGGTGACGGCCGAAGGCCAGCGGCTGCTCGAGCAGATCGGGCCGCACCTGGATGCGATCGGGCTGGCGGTGCAACCGTTCGCCGCGCGGCATGACCGGGTGCTGACGGTCAGCGCCCTGCCATCGATGGCGTCGAACTGGCTGGTGCCACGGCTGGGCTCGTTCGTGGCCGCGCACCCGGAGATCGAACTGAGCCTGGAGTCGAGCGAGCGCCTCACCGACTTCGAACGCCACCTTCAGATCGATGCGGCCTTGCGCGTAGGCGCGGGGCAGTGGTCGGGCCTGCAGGCCGAGCCACTGTTCGACGAATGGCTGGTGCCGATGGCCAGCCCATCGCTGGTCGAGCGCATGGGCGGGGTGGCAGGGCGGCCGCTGTCGCAATGGCCGCTGCTGGGTGACCCGGATGGCGAGTGGCAGCGCTGGTTCGCGCTGGCCGGCGACACCCCGCCGGCGCGCTACGTGGCCCTGCTCAACGATTCAGAAGCACACCACCGTGCCGCGCTGGATGGTTTCGGGGTGGCGTTGGGACGGGTGACCCGCGCCCGGCTGCTGCTGGACTCCGGGCAGTTGATCGCGCTGTCCCCGCACCGGCTGAAGACGCGCTGGTCGCACTGGTTGGTGTATCCGCCACGCTCTGCATCACACCAGGGGTTCCTGGCGTTTCGTGCATGGTTGCATGCACAGGCGCGGGAGCACGACCTGCACATGCAGCAACGGGGGTGAGGCGACGGTGCCCGGCTCAGAACGCGGTGGGCATGACCGAGATTTCGCCATTGGCGCTCAGTGCCAGGCGGTATTTCAGCGGCTTGCCGAGCTCGGCGATGATCTCGGTTTCGCGTCGCGCACGTTCGGCTCCCAACCGGCACAGCGCCTTGCCTTCCGGATTCGGGCCGGTGCCGAGGATGTGGCGGCCCGGTGCGATGTGGAAGGTGACCTTCTCGGCGTTGTCGATGGTCGACACCTTGCGACCATCCAGATACACCGCCGTCATGCAGCCGCTCCCCATGGCGCCGGCATCACGCGCGACGATGAGTTCCACGCGATCTTCCGCAGCCTGCATGAGCTCGGGGGCGAAGATGCGGTCGGCGGGTGTCGAACGCGCGGTACGGGTGTTGATCGGTTTGGTCGCGCATGCGCACACCGCCACGGTCATGCCGATAACAAGGAAAATAGACTTCATTGCGCCCCCTGGGGTAAGTGATATGCCACGCCTGATAGTAGCGCTGGCTGCTCAGCGCTTGTCCAGTGGCGTGTAGGCGTCATCGCGGGCGTCCGTCCCATGCGATGCAGGCAGGGCCGGGCAGGGCAGGCGCGATTCCAGTTCACGGATCCGGGCCTGTGCCTTCGCATTGCCGTCGACCAGTTGGCGGTATGACCGGAACAGCAGGGCCACGCCGACAATGCTGATGGCGGTGGCCGGCGTGGCCAGCGCGGCGCAGGCCAATGCGAACGGGGTGCCTTGAAACCAGGGGTGGGTCATGAAGTACGGCAGGCTGGCGAGGGCGCCGTAGGCCATCCCGATCACCGAGGAGATGATGAGCACCAGCAGGCTGGGATGGCGGTGATGGCGATAGGCCGCCACCTGCAGGCCCAGAACCGCCAGCGCGCCCAGTTCGGCGTAAATGGTCAGGTACTTTGCGATCACGACATAACCGTCCATCTGCTGTCTTCTTTCCAACGCGGTGGCGAGGGCACGTGGCGGGGGGCAGTCACTACTGCTGCAGCGCGGGATCCGGCGTCGGCCAGTAGTGGCTGTCCGGGGTGGCGCGTGCACCGAAGATCGCCTGGCCGATGCGGACCACGGTGGCGCCTTCCTCGATGGCGATCTCGAAATCGCCGGACATGCCCATCGACAGTTCGTCCAGGGCGATGCCGGCGGGAAGAGTCGGGCGGAGCCGATCGCGGAGGTCGCGCAGGCGTACGAAGCACGGGCGCACCTGGTCCGGATCCGGCGAAAACAGCGCCAGGGTCATCAGCCCGCGCACACGCAACCGGGTGAAGGCGGGCAACTGGTGCAGGAAATCGGCGACCTCGATCGGATCCAGCCCGTATTTGCTCGCCTCGCCGGAGGTGTTGACCTGCACGAAGACATCCAGCGTGCGTTGCTCCAGGGTCAGCCGCCGGTCCAGGGCCTCGGCCACGCGCAGGCTGTCCAGTGCCTGGAACTCGCTGGCAAAGCGTGCCACGTCGCGCGCCTTGTTGGTCTGCAGGTGGCCAATCACCGACCAGCGGATGCCCAGGTCGGCCATCGCGTCTGCCTTGGCCTGCGCTTCCTGCACTTTGTTCTCGCCCAGTTCGTAGCAGCCTGCCTGCCAGGCCAGCCGCAGCCGTGCTTCGTCCACGGTCTTGCTTACCGGCAGCAGGCGCACGCTGGATGGCGCGCGGCCCGCGCGGGCGCAGGCGTCGGCGATGCGTGCACGTACGGCGACGAGGTTGTCGGCGATCTCCGCGGCGGTGGTGGCCTGCGGCCAATCAGGGCGTGGGTTGGACATCGCGTACTCCGGGAAACTCGGCCGGTATGGTGGCATATCCGCGCGGCCCGATGGCACGCGCACCTCAGGGCGCGCTGGGCGCGCTGGGCCGGACGTAGTGCGACTGGCCGTTGTCGCCCACGAAGATCAACTCCGGCTTGCCCTGCCAGGACGTGAGCATGGCACCGGTGCTGTTCTGGTGCTTGATCACCAGGGTGGCGCCGCGATCGGGATTGGCGGTGACCTTGAAGACTTCGGTGGTGCCGCTGGCATCGTCGAGGGTGAGCATGGCTTCATCGCCGACGTCGGCCGTGCCGTAGCCGCCGCGTTCGGAGCCATCGGCGCCGAGCAGGATCAGGCCGGACAGCGGCGAAGCACGCGGGCCCTGCGACAGCCCTTTGCTCAACGGATCGGGGACCGGCGCGCCGAGGATCACGCGGGCCTGGCCGCTGCCGTCCTGGATGACCAGGCCACGCGCGGTGATCACCCGGTCCTCGGCCTGGCTCTGGTGCAGGCGCAGGGCGGTCCAGCCGGAGACGACCAAGGCGAGGCTGGAGACGATCAGCGTGGTGAGGGTGAGTGCGCGGGACACGAGCGGCTCCAGATCCTTGGAAGGCAGCGACAATAGCGGAAGGGGCAATTGCGACGCCAGTCGGGAAACTCTGTATTTACATCTATCGTGAAGTAGATCACGCGTTGAGGGCCGTCGCGCGGGTCGTGCAGCGCGCTGCACAGCGCAGTGCGCGAGGGCATGTGGTAAGGCGCGCTGCCGTCAGTGGAAGTCGCGGCTGCGCGTACGCACGCCGTCGATCAGCGCATCGATGTTGTGCATCTGGCGCACGATCAGGTGCTGCACGCCGTCCACGCGTTCGAGCCGGCCATCGATCTGCATCATCCGCGCTTCGACCAGCACGCGATGCTGGCGGTCGGCGATCTTGCGCCAGACCACGGCGTTGACCATGCCGCATTCGTCTTCCAGGGTGAGGAAGGTGACCCCGCTGGCGGTCTGCGGGCGCTGGCGCATGCGCACCAGCCCGGCGAAACGCACGCTGCGCCCGTGCGGCAGCGCGGCCAGCTCGTCCGAGCGCTGGCAGCGCCGCTGGCGCAGCTGCGGGCGGATGAAGGACACCATGTGCCGGCCCAGCGTGGTGCCGGTGCTGTTGTAGTCGGCCTGCATGTCCTCGAAGGCGCTGGGCAGCGGCAGCGGCACGCTGGCTTCGACGGTGGCGCGCGCGGTGTCGAACAGCGGCAGCGGTTTTTCCACGCCGGACACTTCCCAGCGCGCGCGATGGCGATGCCCGCTCAGCCCCTTCAATGCACCGGCATCGGCAAGCAGGCCCTGGTGACGGCGATCCAGCCGCGCGCGTTGGCTGAGATCGGCCACGCTCTCGAACGGCAGCCGTGCGCGTGCCTGCACCAGCGCGATGGCGACGTCTTCGCTGAAGCCGTCGATCAGGCGCAGGCCCAGGCGGATGCCGAACGGGCGGCCCGGCGTGGTGGGCGGCAGCAGCGTGCAGTCCCAGTCGCTGTGGCGCACATCCACTGGCAGCACCGGCACGCCGTGGCGGCGCGCGTCCTGCAGGATCTGGTCTGGCGTGTAAAAGCCCAGCGGCTGGCTGTTGATCAGGCTGGCGGCGAATGCGGACGGGTGGTGGCACTTGAGCCAGCAGCTGACATAGGTGATCAGCGCGAAGCTGGCCGCGTGGCTTTCCGGGAAACCGTAACTGCCGAAGCCCTTGATCTGCTCGAACAGGCGCTCGCCGTATTCGCGGCTGTAGTTGTTGGCGGCCATGCCAGCGAGTAGCTTGGCGCGGTGCGGCTCCAAGCCACCGTGGCGTTTCCACGCCGCCATCGAGCGGCGCAGCGCATCGGCCTCGCCGGCAGTGAAGCCGGCGGCGGCCACCGCCAGCTGCATTACCTGTTCCTGGAACAGCGGTACACCGAGGGTGCGCTTGAAGACCTTCTCCAGCGCGGGCGGGTAGTCGATTTCCTCGATGCCTTCTTCCTTGAGCTTCTTGCGGCGGTTCAGGTACGGATGGACCATGTCGCCCTGGATCGGGCCGGGGCGCACGATCGCCACCTCGATGACCAGGTCGTAGAAGCAGCGCGGCTGCATGCGCGGCAGCATGGCCATCTGCGCGCGCGACTCGATCTGGAACACGCCCAGGGTGTCGGCGCGGCAGATCATGTCGTAGGTGGGCTCATCGCCGGAGGGGATATCGGCCATGCCCATCTTCGGCGCGCCATGCGCGTGCAGCATGGCCAGGCACTTGCGCACCGCGGTGAGCATGCCCAGCGCCAGGCAGTCGACCTTCATCAGCCCGGTGGCGTCCAGGTCGTCCTTGTCCCACTGGATCACGGTGCGGTCGGCCATGGCCGCGTTCTCCACCGGCACCAGCGTGGACAGGGGGTGTTCGGAAATCACGAAACCGCCCGGGTGCTGGGACAGGTGGCGCGGGAAATCGACCAGCTCGCTGGTCAGCGCCACCACCCGCCGCATCAGCGGCGTGTCCGGGTCGAAGCCGCGCTCGCGCAGTGCCTCGGGCAGCGGCTCGTGGCTGCTCCAACGGTCCAGGCAGGCGGCCAGTTCGTTGACCTGGTCCGGTGGCAGGCCGAGCGCGCGGGCCACGTCGCGCACCGCGCTGCGGCCGCGGTAGCTGATGGCCACGGCAGTGAGTGCGGCGCGCTCGCGGCCGTAGCGGTTGAACACGTACTGCAGCACTTCCTCGCGGCGCTCGTGTTCGAAATCGATGTCGATGTCCGGTGGTTCGTCGCGCTCTTCGGAGATGAAGCGCTCGAACAGCAGCTCCATCTCGCTGGGGTCGATCTCGGTCACGCCCAGCACGTAGCACACCGACGAATTGGCGGCCGAGCCGCGGCCCTGGCAGAGGATCTGCTGGCTGCGCGCGAAGCGCACGATGTCGTGCACGGTCAGGAAGTAGGACTCGTACTGCTTGGTGTGGATCAGGTCGAGTTCGTGTTCGATCTGCCTGCGTTGTTTGGGCGTGGCACCGCTTTTCCAGCGCCATTGCATGCCTTCCTCGACCAGCGTGCGCAGCCAGCTGGCCGGGTCGTGCCCGGCCGGGATCAGTTCGCGCGGGTAGGTGTACTGCAGTTGCTTGAGATCGAACTGGCAGCGGTCGGCGATGCGCAGGGTCTCGGCCAGCAAGGCCGGCGGGTACAGCGCGGCCAGCGCCTGGCGGGTGCGCAGGTGGCGTTCGCCGTTGGGAAACAGGCGCCAGCCGGCATCGGCGATGGTGCAATGGTGGCGTATCGCGGTGAGGGTGTCCTGCAGGGCGCGGCGGCGGCGCACATGCATGTGGACATCGCCACTGGCTACCAGCGGGATGGCATGTGCCGTGCCGAAGCGTTGCAACGCGTCCAGGCGTTGCGCATCGTCGGCCTCGCGGTGCAGTTCCACCGCCAGCCACAGCCGCCCGGCGAAACGCGCCTGCAGCCAGGCCGCATCTTCCGCGCCGGGGGTGCGGTCCAGCCACAGGCACAGCAGGCTGGCCGGCAGGGCATCGAAGTCCTCGCGCAGGCAGCGGTATTCGCCCTTGGGCGCGCGTCGGCGGCAGGTGGTGATCAACTGGCACAGGCTGGCATAGGCGGCCAGGTCGGTGCACAGCAGGACCAGCCTGGGGCCGTCGTCCAGCTGGAATTCGGCGCCGGTGATCAGGGCCAGGTCGTGCTTCTTCGCCGCCTGCCAGGCGCGCACGATGCCGGCCAGCGAGCATTCGTCGGTGATCGCCAGTGCGCGGTAGCCCTGGCCCTTGGCACGCGCGAACAGTTCCTCGGCGATCGATGCGCCGCGCTGGAAGCTGAAGGCCGACAGGCAGTGCAGTTCGGCGTAGCCGGGCAGGGCGGCGCTCATGCGAACCAGCCGTGCAGCATCCACGGCCCCCCGCGCCCATCGGCGCTGGTATAGGCCCAGCCACGTTGGCCCTGTGCGGTCTGCACGACGTAATAGTCGCGGCGGATATCGCCTTCGTCCCACCACCCCGATTCGATCCGTTCGGGGCCGGACAGGATGCGCAGGTGCGGATCGAGCAGCGGCTGTGGGCGCGGCAGCAGCCAGCCCGGCCGGAGCGGCAGCGGCGGCGGTGGGCCCTTGGGCGCGCCGTGCGCATCGCCGCTGGCCCGTTCCGGGCGGTGCTCGGCACGCAGTCCCAGGCCCTGCACGGCCTCATCGCCCAGCCGCGCGCGCAGGCGTTCGCGCACCTGCTCCCACGGCATCGCCTGCTGTGGGCGTGGGTCGAACAGGTCGCGCGCGGCGGGGACGAACGGCGGCAGGTGCTCGGCCTGCAGGCGCAGACCACGGCTGCAGGCCGGCAGCTGCAGGTGGTCCACGCGGTTGCGGGCCAGCTCGAACAGCATCGCCGCATCGCGCTCGGGGGCGAGCAGGCCGATGCTCAGGCAGGTGTCCGGGTGCTGGTCGTGTTCGAACCACAGATCGAAACGCTGCACGCCGCCATCGCGCGAGCACAGGAACGCCGCCAGATCGCCGGTCAGGCGGCGCAGCGGGAACAGCAGGGCCTGGGTAGACTCGATTTCGTAATCGAACTCGATGCGCGCATCGAAGCGGTCCGGTGGCTGGAAATAGCGCAACGGCGGCGTGCTGATCCCGCGCAGCGCATCCAGGTGGGCAAGCACCTGCGGCGGGAAGCGCCGGGCCAGGCTCTCGCGCGGCAACTGGAAGGCCGCGCCCAGCGTGCGCAGGCCCGAGCGCGCCAATACCGTGACCGCCTCGGCCGGCAGGCCGCTGTGCTCGATCGGCAACTGCGCCAGGGTGGCCTCGAGCTGGCCGGCCTCCACCCCCAGCCGTGCATGTACGCGGGTCAATACCCAGGCCGCATGCGGATTTGGCGCGGCGACCAGGCGATGGCGGAAGCCGAGGTCCTTCAAGCCATCGCACAGGCGTTTCTCGATCGCCGGCCAGTCGCCGAACAAGGCGCGGCTGGCACCGATCTCCAGCGCCAGCGCGTGCGGAAAGGCCAGGCTGACCTGCGAACTGATGCCGTACAGCCAGCTGGCCAGCAGCTGACGGGTGGCCTGCTCGGCGCGCGCGTCATGTTCGACGGTGAGCATGTCGCGGGTGAGCACCTGCGCCGCCGAGAGCAGCATGCCGCGACGCAACCCCAACCGACGGGCCGACGGGCTCACCGCATGCAGCACGCGGCGCTGCGCCGGGCCGCTGAGCAGCACCAGCGGCACCGATGGATCGGGCTGCTGGCGCAGCGCCGCATCCAGCGCCAACTGTGGCAACAACAGGCAGGCCCAGTGCACGGCGGGCCGCTCAATGCGCCAGCGACAGCGGCAAGGGCTGCGCAGGGGCCATGCCGCCGCGGCACTTGAGCACGCGCACCTGGCCGTTTTGCAGTTGCAGGCGCAGCGGCGCCGGCGAACTGTTGCGGGCCTGGCGCAGGTCGCGGAAGGCAAAGCCCAGGCACTGGCCGGTTTCGGCGGCCACCTGCAGCCGGCGCAGGGCACGGTCGTCGGCCTGCTGCGGCCAGCACAGCACGGCCGCACAGGCGGCGGAGCGCAGGCATTGCTCGGCCGCCCACAGCGCATCGCGCGGACTGGCCTGCACCACCTGGACCTGGCCCAGCGCCACCCCGGCGCCGGCCCAGCCAGGCGCATGCGGCAGGTAGGGCGGGGCGATCAGGACCACGGTCTGTTGCTGCTGGCTCAACCGCGCCAGGGTGGGCCAGACCAAGGCCAGCTCGCCTTGCCCGGGGGCGGCCAGCAGTACTTCGGACAGGGCCGACGGCGGCCAGCCGCCGCCCGGCAGGCGCGCGTCCAGTGCCGGGTGCCCGGTGGGGTGCAGGGCAGTGGCCGGCAGCACCGTGCGCGGGCTGCCGCGCCAGACCTGGCGGGTTTCCAGCAGCTGGTCCAGGGCCACCACCGCGCCCATCAGCGCACCTCCCGACGGGGCTGGCACAGGCGGAAGCGGGCGGGAAACCGGGGCATGGCGGCGAGTATCGGCAGGGCGCGTGTCAGGGGCTGAGACCGACAATCCTACCCGCAATTAGTAAAAATGCTAACGCATTCGATAGCCGTGTTTTGAACCCGGTCGGGGTGATGAATGCTTCATCTGCCACCTCCGGTGGCGCCACGCCTGCATGGCTGACAGAAGCCATCGCCCGGAACGCAGACGTTACCGGGCAGGATCCGGGCGGCGCATCGACAGCCAGAGACCCAGCGCGGCAGCCGATACCCCGGCGCCCACGCCGCACACGCCATGCCAACCGTGCGCGGCATACACCGCGCTGCCCAGCACCGCCCCCAACCCGCTGCCGGCGGCATAGAACAGCATGTAGGCGGCGATCACCTGTGCCTGCGCGTGCGGCGCGGCGGCCAGGATCAGGCTCTGGTTGGTGACGTGCAGGGCCTGCACGGCCAGATCGAGCAGCAGCACGCCCAGCACCAGCCAGCCCAGGTGCAGCGACAGCCCCGCCAGCGGCGCCCAGCTCAGCAGCAACAGCAGCAACGCCGCGCCGGTCACGCGTTCGGCATGGCCGTGGTCACTCCAGTGCCCGCTGCGTGAGGCGGCCAGCGCGCCGAGCAGACCGACCAGCGCGAACGCGCCGATCGCGGTGTGGCTGAGCGCCTGGGGTGGGGCGCTCAGGGGCAGCGCCATGCTGCTCCAGAACAGCCCGAATGCAACGAACATCAACATGCCGAGCACGCCGCGCCGGCGCAGCACCGGGTGCTGGCGCAGCAGCGCGGGCAGGGACAGCCGCGGCGTTGCGGCCGGTATCGGCAAGCGTGGCAGGCGCACCCACAGCAGCACGCCGCTGATCACCATCAGCGCGGCCGACAGCAGGTAGACCGCGCGCCAGCCGGCCAGGTCGGCAACGCCACCGGCCACCACCCGCGCCAGCAGCAACCCGATCACCACCCCGGCCTGGGCGGCACCGACCACGCGGCCGCGCTCGTGCGCATCGGCGGCGGCGGCCGCATAGGCGATCAGGCCCTGGGTCATCGCGGTGCCGAGCAGGCCCAGCGCGAGCATGCCCAGCAACAGCGCCAGCGCGTTGCCGGCGCAGGCGACGCCGAACAGGGCCAGCACCAGCGCCGCGTTCTGCACCGCCATCAGGCGGCGCCGGTCGCGGCGGTCGCCCAGCGGCACCAGCCAGAGCAGGGCCAGCACCGAGCCGAGCTGGGTGGCGGCGATCACCGCGCCGACCCGCGCGGTGCCGATGTGCAGGTCGGCGGCCAGCGCATCCAGCAGCGGTTGGGCGTAGTAGACGTTGGCCACGCTGAGGCCGGCGGCGCAGGCGAACAACAGCAGCAGGGGCGTGGCGGTGCGGGGCAGGGAGGCGGCGTGCGACATACGGTGGTCTCAAAATAGAACCAGTTGATTCTGGCGCACATGGTTCTAAAATGAAACCACTTCTGGAGGGCCCGCCATGCATGACGATCCGAACCTGAGCTGCCCGGTGGCGCGTGCGTTGGACGTGGTGGGCGACCGCTGGTCGTTGCTGATCGTGCGCGACGCCTTTGACGGCGTGTGCCGTTTCAGCGATTTCCAACGCAGCCTGGGCATGTCGCGCAGCATGCTCAGCCAGCGCCTGCAGGCCCTGCAGGATTCCGGCGTGCTGGCGCAGCAGGCGGCCGCCGATGGCAGCCGCTATCACGACTATGTACTGACGGCGCAGGGCCGGGCGCTGTTCCCGCTGGTGGTGGCGCTGCGGCAATGGGGCGAGGGCTTCCTGTTCGCCGAAGGTGAACCGCGTTCGCAGCTGCTGACGATCGCCGATGGCCGGGGACTGGCCCCGCTGCTGCCGCGCGACGCCGATGGGCAGGTGCTGGAGGCGGCGGCCACCCAGGTGGTGAAGCCCACCGCAGGGTAATCGGCGGCGGCCGCATACGCCTGCGAATCTGAACGCGCTGTTGACAGGCATGAACAGGGTGGACGACTCTTCACCGGATGGGTGCCGCCTGCGGCGCCCACCGGACAGCATGGCTGTATCGACGGGCGGAGGGGCCTGGTCGTAGCCGTGCCGGCCCGCTGGTACCCGATACCGGCCTGCAAAGGTCGGGATCCGCCATCTTGGCGCTGCACCCTTCTGCGGCACGACTCCCTGGATTTTTTGCGCAAGCAAAGGTGTTTCGCCCGCTCATGAAAACGATTTCAAAGCCACTGGCCCTGACGGCCGCCATCACGCTCTCGCTCACCGCTTCGGCCTGGGCGTCCTCGCCCAAGGTTGCCGACAGCGGCGATGCCTTCACCGTGCTCCGCCTGGACCAGGCGCCCGCGCACCTGGATATCCAGCAGGTGGCCGACCAGCTGCAGGCACTCAACGTGGATGCGTTGACCGTCGGCAACGTGCACCGCCCCGCCGATACCGCCGACACCAGCCACGTGCCGGATCCGCTCGAGGCGCTGGCCGACCAGCTGGGCTACACCTATCGTTTCATCAGCGCCGATCCGGCCTCGGCCGAACGTCGCGGCAGCATCGTGATCGCGCGCCTGCCGGTGGAAGGGACCTCGGGCGTCGAAGCACCGGGCCTGGATTACCTGCGTTTGAACGACGGCCGCCACGTGGTGGCGCTGTACACCCGCAGCGCCGAGGACAGCAGCGGCCTGAAGGCACTGGTCGACGCCTCGCGCGTGGGCGCCCCGGCCGTGCTGCTCGGGGCCGATGCGGCCAGCGCCCAGGCCGCCGGCTTCCAGGCCAGTGGCGATGCCACCTATTCCCAGGGGTTCCAGTCCTCCTCCAGCACCGCGGTCAAGCTGCGCATGGATGCCGGCAAGACCGCGCTCAAGGGCACCCTGGTGACCCTCGGTTACGCCGCCCCGGTCGGTGGCGATACGCCGTGGATGGATACCGCGCTCAACGCCGATGCACGCGCCCGCCTGATCGTGGCGAAGATGACCGACGATGAGAAATTCCAGATGCTGCACAGCTACTTCGGGCTGGGCAAGGATGGCGGGCCGTTGCCGGAAGGCGCGGTCGGTTCGGCCGGTTTCGTGCCAGGCGTGGCGCGCCTGGGCATCCCGTCGCAGCAGTCGGCCGATGCCGGCGTGGGCGTGACCAACCCGGGCGGCATCCGCAAGGGCGACCACGCCACGGCGATGCCGTCGGGCCCGTCCACCGCCTCGAGCTGGAACCCGGAAGTGGCCTTCGCCGGTGGCGCCACCATGGGCCGCGAGGCCTGGCAGCAGCGCTTCAACATCCTGCTGGCCGGCAGCGTCAACCTGCAGCGCGACCCGCGCAATGGCCGCAACTTCGAATACGCCGGCGAAGATCCCCTGCTGGCCGGTCGCCTGGTGGGCGAGTCGATCCGTGGCGTGCAGAGCCAGCACGTCATTTCGACGATGAAGCACTTCGCGCTCAACGACATGGAAACCTCGCGCAATTTCCACAGTGCCGAGATCGGCGAGCAGGCCATGCGTGAATCGGACCTGCTGGCCTTCGAGATCGCGCTGGACATCGGCAAGCCCGGCTCGGTGATGTGCTCCTACAACCGCATCAACGGCACCTACGGCTGCGAACACGATTACCTGATGAACCAGGTGCTCAAGCAGGAATGGAAGTTCCCCGGTTTCGTGATGTCCGATTGGGGCGGCGTGCACAGCGGTTCCAAGGCGGCGCTGGCCGGCCTGGACCAGCAGTCGGCCGGCGAGGTGTTCGACAAGGCGGTGTTCTTCGATGAACCGCTGCGCCTGGCCGTCAACGGTGGCGTGGTGCCGCGCGCGCGCCTGGATGACATGGTCCGCCGGATCCTGCGCGCGATGTTCGCCAACGGCAATTTCGACCTGCCGCCGCAGCACCAGCCGATCGACGATGCTGCCGGCTTCGCCGCCGCTCAGCGCACCGTGGAAGAGGGCAGCGTGCTGCTGCGCAATGCCAACGACGTGCTGCCGCTGGGTGCAGAGGTCAAGCGCATCGTGGTCATCGGCGGGCATGCCGACAAGGGCGTGATCGGTGGCGGTGGTTCGTCGATGGTGGGCTGGACCGCCAAGGGCACCAACGCGGTGCCGGGCGTGCTGCCGACCACCTGGCCGGGCCCGGTGATCTTCCACCCGTCCTCGCCGCTGGAGGCGCTGCGCGCCGAGCGTCCCGATGCGCGCATCGACTACGTGGATGGTCGTGATGTCGCCGCTGCGGCGCGCGCGGCGGCCGCGGCCGATGTGGCCATCGTGTTCGCCACGCAGTGGTCGGCCGAGTCGGTCGACCTGCCGCACATGAAGCTGCCCGACAACCAGGACGCGCTGATCGCCGGGGTGGCCAAGGCCAATCCGAAGACGGTGGTGGTGCTGGAAACCAACGGCCCGGTCGAGCTGCCGTGGCTGCAGCAGGTACCGGCGGTGCTGCAGGCGTGGTACCCGGGCATCCGCGGTGGCGAAGGCATCGCCGCGCTGCTGACCGGCAAGGTCAATCCGTCCGGTCGCCTGCCGGTGACCTGGCCGGTGGATGCCAGCCAGCTGCCGCGCCCGGAAGTGAACGGCCTGGGCTTCAATCCCAAGCACAAGCCGGACGACACCATCGACTACACCATCGAAGGCGCCAACGTCGGCTACAAGTGGTTCGCCG
Source organism: Stenotrophomonas sp. 05N37 (assembly GCF_056397365.1). Taxonomy (NCBI): domain Bacteria; kingdom Pseudomonadati; phylum Pseudomonadota; class Gammaproteobacteria; order Lysobacterales; family Lysobacteraceae; genus Stenotrophomonas; species Stenotrophomonas sp. 05N37. The sequence goes on from NZ_JBFTNG010000004.1 coordinate 40,410, forward strand.
CCAAGGGCCTGGCCCCGCAGTTCGCGTTCGGCCACGGCCTGTCGTACACGCAGTTCAGCTACGACAACCTCAGCGCGGTGTCGCAGGGCCAGCGCCTGGTCGCCACGGTGGACATCCGCAATACCGGCAAGGTGGCCGGCGCGGACGTGGCGCAGCTGTACCTGAAGCTGCCCGATGGCAGCGCCACGCCGTTCCGCCTGGTGGGCTTCCAGAAGGTGATGCTGCAGCCGGGCGAATCGCGCCGGATCCGCATCGAGGCCGAGCCGAAGACGCTGGCCAGCTTCGACACTGCCGACAAGCAGTGGAAGATCGCCGAGGGCCGTTACGAACTGCAGCTCTCGCGCGCGGCCGGCGAGCCGCTGCAGAGCACGCCGATCGTGCTGAGCGGCGGCGTGGTGCGCTGAGCAGGACGGGTACCGGCCCATGGTCGGTACCCATGGGGCGGACGACCCACGGTCGGTACCGGTCCTGGAGTACCGGGCAGGGCACGACCACGGGTCGTGCCCGCTGTTGATTCAGCCCGGAAGCTGCTGGCGCAGGTGCGCCAGCAGCAGTTGCACCCGGCGCGAGGGATGGGCGGTGTTGGGAAACACCGCGTAGACGCCCTGGCGCGGGAAGCGATGCCCACGCAGGATCGGCAGCAGCCGGCCGGCGGCGAGGTCATCGGCGATCAACCACTGTGGCAATACCGTCGCCCCGGCCCCGGCCAGTGCGAAGGCGCGCAGCGTGGACGCATTGTCCACGGTGACCACCGCATCGGCGGGGTTGCTGGCAAACAGCTGGTCGCTGCCGTCGGGCGCGACCAGGGGCAGGTCGGCCAGGCGCGGATAACCCAGCCGTGGCAGCGTGCGGATCCAGTCCGGCTCGTCGCGGGCGGCCTCGTCGGGCAATGCAGACAACAGGGACGGCGCGGCCACCGCGCACAAGGCATGCTCATCGAGCAGGGTGGCGCGCAGCTCCGAGTCGGCCATGCGCCCCAACCGGATCGCCAGATCGAAGCGCTCGGGAATCAGGTTGGCATGTGCCGGCGAGGTCGACAGATGCAGGCGCAACTGCGGGTGCTGGGCGCGGAATGTTTCCAGCAGCGGCACCAGCCGGGCGCTGGCATATTCGGGCGTGGTGGTCAGGCGCAGCGTGCCGCGCAGCTGCAACTGCTCGCTGCGCGCTTCCTCGATGGCCTGCGCGGCGGTGGCCAGCATGGCCACGCAATGCTGGTGGAAACGCTCGCCGGCCTCGGTGAGCGCAAGGCTGCGGGTGTTGCGCACCAGCAGGGTGACACCCAGTTCCTGTTCCAGCCGCTTCAGGTTGAAGCTCACCACTGCCTTGCTCTGGCCCAGCCGCTGCGCGGCGGCGGTGAGGCTGCCGGCGTCGACCACCGCCTTGAACGTCTCGAAGCGGTCCAGGCTGACCATTGCCCCGCCTTTGAATGTCAAAAATGATTTGACAGTCTTGCATTGAATGTTCGGTTTATCCAGCGCGTGCCGGCGCGCATGCTGCGTCCTCACCAACGGAGCGCGCCATGACTTACCGGGCCAAGGTGGAGGGGCTGTACCTGCTCGGGTTCTCGCTGGACCTGGTCAACATGTTCATCGGCAACGTCGCCTATCCGGCGCTCGCGGCCGAGCTGCACGCCTCGGTGCCGCAGTTGGCATGGATCGGCAACGCCTACATGCTCGGGCTGACGCTGGTGATTCCCCTGGGCGGCTGGTTGGCCGCGCGGCTGGGCGAGCGGGCGCTGCTGTGCCTGTCGCTGGGTGTGTTCGCGCTGGCGGCGATCCTGGCCGGCAGTGCGCCGAGCATCGAGGCGCTGATCGGCTGGCGCTTCCTCCAGGGGTTGGGCGGCGGGCTGTTGATACCGGTCGGGCAGGCGCTGGCCTATCGGCATTGCCCGCCGACCGAGCGCGGCCGGCTGACCGCACGGATCATGGCGGTAGCGCTGCTGGTGCCGGCGTTGTCGCCTGCACTGGGCGGGTGGCTGGTCGGGCTGGGATCGTGGCGCTGGGTGCTGTGGGCCAGCGTTCCGCTGGCGGTGCTGGCGCTGGTGCTGGCGGCGCTGTGGATTCGGTCCGAACCGCCCTTGGCATTGCCGCGCCTGGACCGGCGCGGGCTGGTGCTGGGCTCGCTGGGCCTGAGCCTGCTGCTGGTGGCCCTGAGCCTGATCGCCGAGGCGCCGCAACGTGCGCTGGGCGTTGCGATGCTGGCCGCGGCCGCAGGCATTCTGATCGTCTATGCACGCACGGCCAGGCACACCGCAGAGCCGGTGCTGCAGTGGACGCTGCTGCGGCATCCCTCGTTGCGGCTGGCGATGCTGATCTACCTGTTGGTGCCCGGCACCTTCATCGGCACCCAGCTGGTGGCCACCCTGCTGCTCAGCCGGCTCGGTTACAACCCGGCCAGCATCGGCGGCTTCATGCTGCCATGGGCGCTGGCCTCGGCCTGTGCCATCGCCACCACCCGCAGCGCGTTGCCGCGGATCGGACCGCGCGTGCTGCTCAGCGCGGGCATGGCCTGCCAGGCCATCGGCATCGCGCTGCTGCTGGCGGTGCAGCCGTCGCAACCGCTGCTGGCGGTGCTGGCGTTCGTGCTGATGGGGCTGGGCGGCAGCCTGTGCAGCAGCACCGCGCAGACGCTGGCGTTCCAGGGCCTGGCGCATGAAGAACTGATGCCGGGCAGCGCGCTGTGGAATCTCAATCGCCAGCTCAGTTTCTGCCTGGCCGCCGCATTGCTGGCGTGCGTGCTGGGTGCATTGACCGCCGTGCTGCCCGGACACGCGTTTGCCCTCACGCTGCTGCTGGCCAGCGGCATGACCCTGCTGCCCCTGCCGCTGCTGTGGCGGATACCGGCAGCGTCCCTTTCCCTGCGAGCCACACCATGACCCCTGCAACGCATGCTCTCTCCCACGCCGCCTTCGACGAGGTGCGCCTGCTGCACGTGATGATCGAAGACTGGTTCAACGCGCGCGTGCCGGCCCGTGATCTGGAACGATTGCTGGCGCGCTTCAGCGATGACTTCAGCATGGTCGGCATCGGCGGGATGCGCCTGGACAAGCCGGCATTGGCGCGCTTCTTCGCCAGCGCGCATGGCGGACGGCCAGGCCTTCGCATCGAGGTGGCCGAGCTGGCGGCGATCGCGTTGCCGGGCGACGCCTGTGCGGTGCGCTACCGGGAAGACCAGACCGACGCCGCGGGGCTATCGACGCGGCGCGAGGCATTGGCGGTGCTGGTCATCGGCCCCGGGGGTGAACTGCACTGGACGGCTTTGCAGGAAACGTCGGTTGGCGGCTGAATGCGCCTAACGGCGACCTTTGGCACCTACCCGGGCGGCGCGCCCGGCGCTAGGCTGCCAAGGTTCGTCGTCACCACCTGCCGGGAGAGAGCCCATGCGTGTCCGTGTCGTGCCTGTCGTGTTGTTGAGTCTCATGGTTGCCGCCAGTGTGTCGGCGCAGACCTCGCCGATGACCCCGGACATCCCGGCCAAGGGCTTCGTGACGCCCACGGCCAACGACAACTACGACAAGCGCGTGGTGATGGTGCCGATGCGCGACGGCACCAGGCTCTACACGGTGATCGTGGTGCCCAAGGGCGCCAGGAACGCCCCGATCCTGCTGACCCGCACGCCCTACGACGCGGCCAACCGCGCCAAGCGCATCGACTCACCCAACATGCGCGACATCCTGCCGCAGGGTGATGAGGTGTTTGTCGACGGCGGCTACATCCGGGTGTTCCAGGACATCCGCGGCAAATACGGCTCCGAGGGCGATTACGTGATGACCCGGCCGCTGCGCGGCCCGCTCAACGGCACCAAGGTGGACCATGCCACCGACGCCTGGGACACCATCGACTGGCTGGTCAAGCACGTGCCGGAGAGCAACGGCAAGGTGGGCATGCTGGGCTCATCGTATGAAGGCTTCACCGTGGTGATGGCGCTGACCAACCCGCACCCGGCGTTGAAGGTGGCCGCGCCGCAGAGCCCGATGATCGACGGCTGGATGGGCGACGACTGGCTCAACTACGGTGCGTTCCGCCAGGTCAACTTCGGCTATTTCACCGGGCAACTCGCCAAACGCGGCAAGGGTCCGTCGATTCCCAGCGTGGGCTACGACGACTACACCACCTTCCTGCGTGCCGGGTCGGCCGGGGACTACGCCAAGGCCAACGGGCTGGACCAGTTGCCGTGGTGGCACAAACTGGTGGAACACCCGGCGTACGACGCGTTCTGGCAGGAACAGGCGCTGGATGCGCAGATGGCCAAGACGCCGCTGAAGGTACCGACCATGTGGCTGCAGGGCCTGTGGGACCAGGAAGACATGTGGGGCGCGGTGCACAGCTATGCGGCGATGGAACCACGCGACAGCAGCAACACGCTCAATTACCTGGTGATGGGCCCATGGCGGCACAGCCAGGTGAACTACGACGGCAGCAACCTGGGCGCGCTGAAGTTCGAGGGCGATACCGCGCTGCAGTTCCGGCGCGACGTGCTCAAGCCGTTCTTCGACCAATACCTGGTGGATGGCGCGGCCAAGGCCGATACGCCGCCGGTGCTGATCTACAACACCGGTGAAAACCACTGGGACACGCTGCAGCAGTGGCCGCGCACCGCCGCACAGAGCAAGCCGCTGTACCTGCGCGCCGGCGGCAAGCTGTCGTTCGAGGCACCGCAGCCAGGCGAGGCCACCTACGAGGCGTACGTGGCCGACCCGGCCAAGCCGGTACCGTTCGTGCCGCGGCCGGTGCGCTTCGCCGATCGTGACATGTGGACCAGTTGGCTGGTCAAGGACCAGCGTTTCGTGGATGGGCGCACGGACGTGCTGACCTTCGTGAGCGAACCACTGACCGAGCCGCTGCGCATCGGTGGCGCGCCGCAGGTGAACCTGCAGGCCTCCACCACCGGTACCGATGCCGACTGGGTGGTGAAGCTGATCGACGTGTATCCCGACCAGACGCCGTCCACGCCGGAGATGGGCGGCTACGAACTGGCGGTGTCGATGGCGATCTTCCGGGGGCGCTATCGGGAGAGCTTCAGCGATCCGAAGGCGATTGCGAGCAACCAGGTGCTGGATTACCGATTCGGCCTGCCGACGGCCAACCATGTGTTCCAGCCGGGCCATCGGGTGATGGTGCAGGTGCAGTCCAGCCTGTTCCCGCTGTACGACCGCAATCCGCAGACCTTCGTGCCGAACATCTACCTGGCCAAGCCGGGCGATTACCAGAAGGCGACGCAGCAGGTGTGGCACGCACCGCAGCAGGCGAGTTTCATTTCGCTGCCGGTGTATTGAGTGCGCAGAGCCGACCGACGGTTGGCTTTGCGGGTATAGGCGCAGCCGACCAACGGTCGGCTCTACGGGGTACGGCCGGCCGACGGTCGGCTCTACGGGTACAGCTGACCAACGGTCGGCTCTACGGGGTACGGCCGGCCGACGGTTGGCTTTATGGGCGCAGCCGACCAACGGTCGGCTCTACGGGGTCTGGGGCCGTGTCATGCCCCTGAGACGCTCGGGTAATCGGTGTAGCCGTGCGAGCCACCGCCGTACAGCGTGTCCGGGTCCAGCTCGGACAGGGCTACGCCGAGGCGCAGGCGTTCGACCAGGTCGGGGTTGGCGATGAAGGGGCGTCCGAAGGCGATCACGTCGGCATAGCCGGAGGCGATGGCGGCTTCGGCGGTGTCCTTGGTGTAGCCATTGTTGGCGATCCACGCGCCCTTGAACTTCGCGCGCAGCGCCGCGTAGTCGAACGCGATGTTGTCGCGTGGGCCGCCGGTGGCCCCTTCGATGACGTGGATGAAGGCCAGCGGGCCGATCGCGTCCAGGCGCTCGACGGCGCGCTCGAACAGCGGCTGCGGGTCCGAATCGTGGGCGTCGTTGGCCGGGGTCACCGGGGACAGGCGCACGCCGGTGCGCTCGGCGCCGATTTCCGAGGCGATCGCACGCACGACGTCATCGAGCAGGCGGGTGCGGTTCTCGATGCTGCCGCCGTACGCGTCGGTGCGATGGTTGCTGCCGTCGCGCAGGAACTGGTCGATCAGGTAGCCGTTGGCCGCATGCACTTCCACGCCATCGAAACCGGCGGTGATGGCATTGCGTGCGGCCTGGCGGTAGTCCTGGATCAACGCCGGGATCTCCGCCAGGTCCAGTGCGCGCGGCACCGAGACATCCTCAAAGCCCTTGGCGGTGAAGGTCTTCGCCTTGGCCTGCAGCGCGCTCGGCGCCACCGGCACCTGGCCTTCGGGCAGCAGGCTGGTGTGCGAAATGCGGCCCACGTGCCACAGCTGCAGCACGATCTTGCCGCCAGTCTCGTGCACCGCATCGGTGACCTTCTTCCACGCATCGATCTGGGCCTGGTTGTAGATCCCGGGCGTGTCCAGATAGCCCTGGCCGAGCGGGCTGATCTGCGTAGCCTCGGCGATCAGCAGGCCGGCGCTGGCGCGCTGGGCGTAGTACTGGACGGCGAGCGGATTGGGTACTCGGCCTTCGATGGCACGATTGCGGGTCAGCGGTGCCATCGCGATGCGGTTGGCCACCGCGATCGCGCCGAGGCGGGTGGGGGTGAACAACGGGCCGTCACTGGAAGAAGTCATGTGCAATACCTTGGGGGAGGGCGCTGCCGGATGTGCAGCGTGGACAGACAGGATGTGGATGTACGCGAACCAGCATAGGGGCAGCTGCGTTGCAGCGATGGGAAGCATTGTTGCGACGTCCCGCGTGCACGTTCTGTAACGCCTCGCAGGCGTACCGTCGTGCCAGGTGCAGGCGATGCCTGCCGGCAGTTTCCAACCAGAGGTACAACGCGATGATTGATTATCAGCTCACGGGCAAGGTGGCGATCGTGACCGGCGGGGTGTCGGGCATCGGCCTGGCCGCCGCAGAACTGCTGGCCGCGTCCGGCGCGGCGGTGGCGGTGTGGGACCTGAAGGACGACGCGGTGCAGAAGACGGCCGACGCGCTGCGCGCCAAGGGTGCCAAGGCGATCGGCATCGCACTGGATGTCACCGACGAGCAGGCCGTCGAGGCGGCGGTCAAGCAGACCGTGCAGGCCTTGGGCGGGCTGGACATCGCCGTCAACAACGCCGGCATCGGCGGTCCGTCCGCCAGCAGCGGCGACTATCCGGTGGACGGCTGGAAGCGGGTGATCGATGTGAACCTCACCAGCGTCTTCCTGTGCCAGCGCGCGCAGATCCAGGCGATGCGCACGGCCGGCAAGGGCGGCAGCATCATCAACATGGCCTCGATCCTGGGCCAGGTGGGCTTCAACAATTCGGCCGCCTACGTGGCGGCCAAGCATGGTGTGGTGGGGCTGACCCAGACCGCGGCCTGGGAGCATGCCGGCGACCGGATCCGGGTCAACGCGGTGGGCCCGGGCTTCATCGCCACGCCGCTGCTGGAGAAGATGGACCCGACGGTAAAGAAGGCGCTGGAGGGCAAGCATGCGCTGGGCCGGCTCGGCCAGCCCGACGAGGTGGCGGCACTGGTGGCCTGGCTGGCCAGTGACGATGCGAGCTTCGCCACCGGCACCTATTACGCCATCGACGGCGGCTACCTGGCGCAGTAAGCCGGGTCCCGCACCGGTCATGCTTCAGCCACAACGCCGCATGACCGTGCACGCCTACCTCACACGTCCCTTCACGGGCTTGCCACGGCGCTCGCGCAAGGCTGGAGCGAACAGGCGAGGACGTGCGGATGGGATGGGAACAGGATCTATCGATATTGCTGCGGATAGGTGCAGCGATGGTGTTCGGCGGGCTGATCGGCATCGAGCGCGAGATGGGCAAGCATGCGGCGGGTTTGCGCACGCACATGCTCATCGCCGGCGCTGCGGCATTGATCGTGGGCCTGGGCGACAGCATTGCCGAACACTTCCAGCAGGAGCGCTACCGCGACCTGTTGCAGGTTGATCCGGTGCGACTGATCGAAGCGGTGGTGGCGTGCGTCGGCTTCGTCGCCGCCGGCACCATCCTGCGCGGCACGCGCGATGACCAGGTGAGTGGGTTGACCACGGCCAGTTCGTTGATCATGTCCGCCGCGATCGGCATCGCGGTGGGTATCGGTGAGTACGTGATCGCCATCGGCGTCAGCATCCTGTGCCTGATCGTGCTGGCGGTCTTCAGCCGTGTCGCCAAGAAACTGGAGTCCTCATGAGCAGCGATCGCCCCTTCGAGATCCAACGTATCGACCACGTGGTGCTGCGCGTGCAGGACCTGCCCCGTGCCGTGGCCTTCTACCGCGATGTGCTCGGCTGCACGGTGGCGCGCGAGCGGCCATCACTGGGCATGGTGCACCTGCATGCCGGGGCATCGATGATCGACCTGATCGGCATCGATGGAAAGCTGGGCAAGCCGGGCGGGGCGGCGGCGGGTGCCGAGGGGCGCAACCTGGAGCATGTGTGCCTGCGCGTGGAGCCCTTCGATGTGGAGCAATTGCGGGCGCACCTGCAGACGCACGGGGTGGCATTGAGCGGCAAGCCGGAGAGCCACTTCGGCGCGGAAGGGGATGGGGTGTCGGTCTACCTGCGCGATCCCGACGGCAATGGCGTGGAGTTGAAAGGGCCGGCGAGCGACTGCGGCTGTAGTTAATGGTCCTACCAATAACGGGCGACTGCGCTGTGGTTTAATGGGTGGGTGCCGCGAAGTCGACATGCTTCGCGGGCGCCCCCCGGGTAACGCGGATTATTGGTAATACCAATGACGGGGCCCGGCGGGCATCCCGGCCGGTGTCCTCGCGCACCGGCCGCCCTCCGTTTCTGATGAGATCCGCCGATGCAGTCCCGCCACGTCCTGGATGTGACCCCTCCCAGCCATGGACGCACGCGCCTGCCGGTGCGGGCATGAAGGCCGATCGCGTCTCCGACAGGGTGGCCGCGCAGCTGCGCTCGCTGGTCCACGCGCAACAGTTGCAGCCCGGCGACCGGCTGCCGGCCGAGCGCACGCTGGCCGTGCAGTTGGGCGTGTCGCGCACCGCGCTGCGCGAGGCGATCGCGCAGCTGTCCAGCCAGGGCCTGCTCACCGCCCGGGTGGGCGGCGGCACGTTCGTGAGCGAGCCGACGGCGCAGGCGCGCGCGGCCATCGATGCCCCGTTGCTGCCGTACCTGCCGGTGTTCCAGGGCGATCCAGCCTACCGTTTCGACGTGCTCGAGATCCGCCACGCGCTTGAAGGTGCGGCCGCCTGGCATGCCGCGTTGCGCGCCACCGATGCCGATCATGCGCGTATCCGCGCCGCGTTCGACACGCTCATGGCCGCGCATGGCCGGGACGATCCGGCGGGTGAGGCGCGCGCCGATGCCGGGTTCCACCTGGCCATCGCCGAGGCGGCGCACAACCTGGTGCTGCTGCAGGTGATGCGCGGCCTGTTCGAGCTGTTGCAGACCAATATCTCGCAGAGCCGCGCCATGCTCTTTGCCTCCCCGCGCACGTCCGAGCCGCTGTCGGCGCAGCACCGCGAGATGATGGAGGCGGTGCTGGCCGGCGACCCCGAGCGTGCGCGTGCCGCCGCGCATGCGCACCTGGAATACGTGCACGCCGCGCTGCGCACGCTCGACGACAACGACGCCCGGCGCGCACGCGCCTCACGGCTCCCTGCTGCCCACCGTTGACCGCCATGATCATCTCCGCCTCCACCGACTACCGTGCCGCCGCCCAGCGCCGGCTGCCTCCGTTCCTGTTCCATTACATCGACGGTGGCGCGTACGCCGAACACACGCTGCGCCGCAATGTGGCCGACCTGGCCGATATCGCGCTGCGCCAGCGGGTGCTGCGCGACATGGGCGCGCTGAGCCTGGAGACCGAGCTGTTCGGTGAGCGGCTGGCGATGCCGGTGGCACTGGGGCCGGTCGGGTTGACCGGCATGTATGCGCGTCGCGGTGAGGTGCAGGCGGCGCGTGCGGCGGCCAGCCGCGGCATCCCGTTCACCCTGTCCACCGTGTCGGTCTGCCCGATCGAGGAAGTGGCCCCGGCGATCGAGCGGCCGATGTGGTTCCAGCTGTACGTGCTCAAGGACCGCGGTTTCATGCGCAACGCGCTGGAGCGAGCCAGGGCGGCCGGGGTGACCACGCTGGTGTTCACCGTGGACATGCCCACGCCGGGCGCGCGCTACCGCGACGCACACTCGGGCATGAGTGGTCGCAACGCCGCGGCGCGGCGCATGCTGCAGGCGCTCACCCATCCGCGCTGGTCCTGGGACGTGGGCCTGCGTGGCCGCCCGCATGACCTGGGCAACATCTCCACCTACCGTGGCAGCCCGACCGGGTTGGCCGACTACATCGGCTGGCTGGGCGACAACTTCGACCCCTCCATTTCGTGGCGGGACCTGGAATGGATCCGCGCATTCTGGACCGGGCCGATGGTGATCAAGGGCATCCTGGATCCCGAGGATGCGCGCGATGCGGTGCGCTTCGGCGCTGACGGCATCGTGGTCTCCAACCACGGCGGGCGCCAGCTCGATGGCGTGCTGTCCAGTGCGCGGGCACTGCCGGCGATCGCCGATGCGGTCAAGGGCGAGCTGAAGATCCTGGCCGATTCAGGCATCCGCAACGGGCTGGACGTAGTGCGCATGCTCGCGCTGGGGGCCGACAGCGTGCTGCTGGGTCGCGCGTTCGTCTACGCGTTGGCGGCGCGGGGCGAGGAGGGCGTGGCCCATCTGCTGGACCTGTTCGCCAGGGAGATGCGCGTGGCGATGACGCTGACCGGCGCCCGCACCATCGCCGAGATCAGTCGGGATTCCCTGGTGGACGCCAGCCGCCGCGCCGCAGGTGCGCCATGAGCGGTGCGGGCGACGGCACGGCGGGATTGCTGGCGCGATTGCGCGACATCGTCGGCGCCGCGCACGTGTTGAGCGGCGACAGGCCGACCCGGCGGTTCCGCACGGGCTACCGTTTCGGCGACGGCCCGGTGCTGGCGGTGGTGCGCCCCGGCACGCTGGTGGAGCAGTGGCGCGTATTGCAGGCGATCGTGGCGGCCCAGGCAATCGTGATCATGCAGGCCGCCAATACCGGGCTGACCGGCGGCTCCACGCCGGACGGCAGCGACTACGATCGCCCGGTGGTGATCATCAACACGCTGCGCCTGACCGGCATCCAGCTGCTCAACGCGGGCCACCAGGTGGTGTGCCTGCCCGGTGCCACCCTGGACCGGCTGGAGCAGGTGCTGGCACCGCTGGACCGCGAGCCGCATTCGGTGATCGGGTCGTCCTGCATCGGCGCCTCGGTCCTGGGCGGGGTCTGCAACAACTCCGGTGGTGCGCTGGTGCGGCGCGGGCCGGCCTACACCGAGATGGCGTTGTTCGCCCAGGTGGATGCGCAGGGGCGGCTGCAGCTGGTCAACCACCTGGGCATCGCCCTGGGTGATGAACCGGAGCAGATCCTGGACCGGCTGCAGCGCGGCGACTACCGCGAGGCCGATGTCGACAATGCCACGGGACGCGCCGCCGCCGATCCGCGGTACGCCGCGCAGGTGCGCCAGGTCGACGCGCCCACGCCGGCCCGTTACAACGCCGATCCCTCGCGCCATTACGAAGCGGCCGGTTCGGCTGGCAAGCTGGCGGTGTTCGCGGTGCGCCTGGATACCTTCGCGCGCGAGCCGGCGGAGGTGTTCTACATCGGCAGCAACGCGATGGAGGATCTGACCGGGATCCGCCGGCACCTGCTGACCGCCTTCGAGCGCCTGCCGATTTCCGGCGAATACCTGCATCGGGAGGCCTTCGACATCGGTGCGCGCTATGGCAAGGACACCTTCCTGCTGATCGATCGGCTGGGCACGGCGCGGGTGCCGGCGGCATTCGCGCTGAAGAGCCGGATCGACGGGGCGTTCGAGTCGATCGGTCTGCGCGGCGTCACCGACCGGGTGATCCAGGCGCTGGTACGGCGGCTGCCGGACCACCTGCCGCCACGCATGACGCAGTTCCGTGACCGTTACGAGCACCACCTGCTGCTGAAGGTCTCCGCGCTGGATGCGGCGGCCACCGAGGCGTTCCTGCGCAGCTGCCTGGAGCAGCGCGAGGGTGACTTCTTCCGCTGTACGCCCGAGGAAGGACGCAAGGCCTTCCTGCATCGTTTCGCGGTCGCCGGCGCGGCGGTGCGTTATCGCGCGGTGCATCGCGATACGGTGCAGGACATCGTGGCGCTGGACGTGGCGCTGCGCCGCGACGACCGGCAGTGGGTGGAGCAGCTGCCGGCCGAACTGGATGCGCGGCTGGCCGGCAAGCTGTACTACGGGCATTTCTTCTGCCACGTGTTCCACCAGGACTACATCGTACGCAAGGGCGAAGATCCGCTGGCGATCGAACACGCGATGTGGGCGTTGCTGGACCAGCGCGGCGCGGAATACCCGGCCGAGCACAATGTCGGCCACCTGTATCCGGCCAAGCCGGCGCTGGCGGCGTTCTACCGCGGGTTGGACCCCACCAACGTGTTCAATCCCGGCATCGGCCAGACCCCGAAGACGCACGGCTGGGGCGGCTGCAAGCCGTAGCGCCGCCCCTTGGGGGCCGCGGGGGATCGCCGACGCCGGATGGCGCAGCCACGCGTGGCGTGGCGCTACTCGCAGCGTACGGCGGTGATCACGTTGTCCTTGTCGATGAACACGCGCAGGCGATCCTGGCGGAGGTCGCGGGTGGTGATCGTGCCGGGGCCGATCGGATTGACCAGGCCGGCGCCGCTCTGTGCGGAGAGCTTGCGCATGGTGGCTTCGCTGGCCGGCTGGCCGACGGCCCAGTCCAGGCCGGCGCCCTTGCACAGCCCCGGGCCCTTGACCTCCGGTCCGGGGGTGCTGACGCAGGCGCCCAGCGCAAGGCTGGACAGGGCGGCGAGGGTGGGGGCCACGAGGCGGGGAAGGGCTGGCATGCGGTCGCTCCTGCGGGGTCTGCTGCCGAAGATACCACCGCCGGCCCCTGCGTCGCGTGGGCGCGGGGCTACACTACGGCCCGTTGGAAACACTCCGGGAGACAGCGCAGTGCTGCACGTGTTCATGCTGGGCGGGCGCCACCCCCAGGCGCGGATCGAAATCCATGACGTGGCCTTCGCCAACGTCGAGCGGATCGAGGACGCCTACCCGCAGCTGCGCCGCGACTGGTTCGGCCAGGCCAAGGGCCTGCACGTGGACGGCTGGCTGGCGGTGGACGGGATCGACGGCTACCAGGTGCGCTTCGGCGATGCCGCGCCGGCCGCAGGCGCGCCGCGCCTGTACTTCGTCAACCTGGGCGGCTACGTGCCGCACTCGCTCGGCGAAGCGCACGACTACCTGCTGCTGGTCGCCGACGACGACGGGGAGGCCCGGCGCAAGGCCCGGCAGCGCCGCGATGCAAGCTGGATCAAGCCGCATACCGACGCCTTGCTGGACGTGGACGACTGCATCGCCATCGACCAGGTCGGCGGCCGCTACGTACAGTTGCTGCCCGGCCCGCACCTGGGCATCGCATTGGCCAGCGACTACATCGTGATCGGCTGACGGGCGCTTACGGGGCGTCGCCGTTGCCGTCGTTGTCGCCGTCTGGCACCGGCAGCACCCGCACCGCGTCCCACACGGCGTCCAGGTGCTGGCGGAACGCGATCGGCGCCGCGGCCAGCGCGGGGTCGTCCTGGCGCTCGCCGCCGAACGGTTCCTCCCCGGGGACGCTGACCAGCGACTCGCCTTCGATGCCGTAGCTGCGCGCGCCGTCGATCAGGGTGATGTGGATCGCCTGCGGGTCCACGCCGCCGCCGCAGAAGGTGTGGCTGGCCAGGGTGATTTCCGCCTGCCCATCGCCGTCCAGATCGGTGGCGCCCACCTGGTCCAGCAGCCAGCCGGCGTCCAGGTCCAGCCCCGGGCAGGGCACGCGGATCTCGCGCTGCCAGCGCTGGCGGTAGCCCGGCGCGTCGGTGCGCTCGAGCAGGGTGGCGCTCAGCACGGCGACGGCGAGGGTGTCGCCGGGGGTGTCCGGGTCGGCTTCTTCGCGGTCGGCGCGTTCCACTACCAGCAGGCCCTCGCCATGCCGATCGCGGAAGCGCACCGGCATGCGCTTCCCGCCCAGGCCAAGCGCCTGCGCCTGGGCGGCGGACAACCCAGGCAAGGTCTGGAAGGCCGCACTGGCGGGCGCAGTCGCGGGCACGGTCGCGGCCCCGGCGGGCACTGTCGCCGGCGCCGGCGGCGGCAACGGTGCCGCACCACAACTGGCAAGCAGCATCGCCGCGGTGAGTGACAGACAGGCGGGATGCAGTCGCATCCGGAGCGGGTGGGGAAGGGGCATGGGCAATCCGTTGCGTGGCAGCGCCGATGATCGCGCGAACGGTGCCCGGCACGCCAGCATTGCTCCCTCCGAGCCGCTGGCGCATAGTGTCGCGGCAATGTGAAGACGCGATGGATGATGATGATGTTCGAGGGGATGTTCGCAGGCCGCCTGGCCCTGCTGTTGGCTGCTGCCTTGGTGGGCACCTCCGCCGCGTCGGCGGCCGAGCCGCTGGTGGGCGGCTGGCGCAACCTGCATTCGGCCAGTGGGGCCGAGCCGATGCTGCGCGACGTGCCGTTCGCGGTGTTGCCGCGCGCGGCGACCGAGGGCGATCGCTTCGCCATCCTGGACCGCGAGTCCAAACGCGTGGTGTGCTGCCTGGTGGTGGACAGCCCGCGGCTGGACGCGATCGCGCTTGAAACCCGCTACCGCCTGCCTGGCGTCTGGATCGCCGACCTGACCGGGGACGAGGCCTACAACCGTCGCCGTGGCGAACCGCACGTCTACGCGATGAAGCGCGTGGACGACCTGGTCGACTATGCCTACAGCGATGCACCCGAGGCCTACAGCGATCTGGGCGGGCTGCTGTTGCCGGCCGATGCCGGCATGGACGCGTCCGGCACGCTCACCCTGGGCGCGGACCGCTACCGCCTGCAGTTCACGTCGCTGCCGTTCGCCGACGAGAACGGTGCGCTCGACCGCTATACCCTGCAGCCCGCCGGCAGCGCCCCGGCGCTGGTGGTGGAAGTGCCGTTCAGTACCTACTGAGCGGGCGAGGGGGTCGATGGTGAGGGTACGTTCGGTGTGGTTGATCGCGTGTGCGTGGCTGGTGGGCTGTGCCACGCCCGCGCCGGTGGCGCCGGCCAAGCCGCCACCGAACCCGGATGCGCTGTGGGGGTTGATCCAGCGCGACTGCATCGGGCCGGGCACGCCCCGGGGCGATTGCCTGGCGGTGGAGACAGCGCCGGCGCGCCGCGACGTGGTGTTCAAGGACGCGCACGGGGACTACCAGTTCCTGCTGATGCCGCTGGACAAGGTGAGCGGCATCGAGAACCCCGCGTTGCTGCGCGCCGGCGCGCCCAATTACTTCGCCAGTGCGTGGGACGCACGCTGGCGTACCGCGCTGGCGTTGGGACGGCCGTTGCCGCGCGAGGTGGCCAGCCTGGCGTTGAACTCGCCACATGGGCGCTCGCAGCACCAGTTGCACATCCACATCGACTGCCTGCGCGCGGACGTGCTGGCGCAGCTGGCGCGGATGGGGGAGGGCATCGATACGCGCTGGAAGCCACTGCCGGAGCCGCTGCGCGGCCATGTTTACCAGGCGCGCCGCGTGCAGGGGGCGACGCTGCAGGTGGACCCGATCCAGCTGCTGGCCGGTGAACTGGCCGGCGCGCAGGACATGGGCCATTGGTCGCTGGTGGTCAGCGGCGCACACGACCGTGACGGCCAGCCCGGCTTCCTGCTGCTGGCCACGCGCATGGACGAGGCCGCCGGCAACGATGCCAGCGGCGAAGAACTGCAGGATCACGCATGCGCCGCGGTGACCGGTGCGGACGGGCCGCTGGACGGCGTGCGCTGAGCCACCGCATCGCTGGGCTATCATGCCGCCTCTCGACACGCGCCCTGCGGCGCGCAGGATGCGATCCATGGCAAGGAAGCGTGACCCGTTGTTCTCCCGTCTGACCCTGCTCGCGCTGCTTGCGCTGGCCACTGACGCGGCCCTCGCCGCCCGCCCCGCCGATGGGTTTGCCGACCGCGCCGGCAACCGGCTGGAGGCGCTGATCGAGCAACCGGCGCCGACCGCGCCGGACGCCGATGATCGCGACGCCTCGCCGCGTTACTGCAGTGCCGACCACCAGTGGTGCGTGCGTACCCGCGCCGACGCCGGGGGCGGCACCGCCCAGTTGGAGGTGGAGCATCATGTGGCCGGCGACGCCGAGCCGCGCATGCGCTTTGTGCCGCTGACCGGCCTCACCGAGTCCGGAAGCGTGCGGCCATGGCCGTTCATCGTGCGCATGGCGCCGGGCATCGGTGCGCCGCAGGTGCCGGCCGATCCGGCCCAGGCACGCCTGCAGAACGTGCTGGTCGGCGTGCTCGACGAAGCCACCACCGGCTACTCCGGCGGCGGTGCCAGTGCCTCAACGGTGCGGCTGACCCGGATCTACCACCAGGACGACGGCGTCCAGGTGGACGCGGACGTGCTGGTCCTGCCCGCTGACGGCAACGCGTCGATCCGGGCCTGTTTCAGCGCAGCCGACACCACGCAGCGGGCGGGTGCCTGCCATGACGAGTACACCTTCTCGGCGGACGTGACGCTGGACCCGGCCGGGCAGGGCATGCCGGTGCTGCGCTACCGCACCACCGCCACCCGCTACCCGGCGGGGGTCTCGCGGCGCGAGGATTCGCTGGCCAAGCCGCCGCTGCGGCGCAAGGACCTGCGTACCGAGACCGTGGCGGCCTGCTCGTTCCTGCGCGTCCTGCACTTCGATGGCACCCGTTACCAACCCGATTCGCCGTTGCCGGACTGTGCCGATTACACCGGGCTCTAGAGGGCGACGCCGCGGCGCCAATTCAGGCCGGATGCAGGGGCCCTGTTGTCCAGGGCCGCACATTCGTCATGGAGCCACGCTATAGTTGCCGATCAATGCGGTGCCCGCTTTCGCGCCCGGGCTGTCTGGCGCGTCGTACCTGACTTATTCCATGACTGCTGAAACGACTACTCCGCCGGCTCCGGCCCAGGCTTCCAGCCCGCTGTTCTACCGCGAGCCGCTGCCGCTGCAATCGGACAAGCACGCCAACTGGCGCCTGGTGCAGGGCACCGTGTCCTTCGCCGCCGAAACCAACGCCATCCCGGCAGTGGTGGGTGAATTCGGCCTGGCCGCGCAGCACTTCCCGATCCTGTTCACCGGCAACGATGCCGCCCCGATCGTGGCCGTGGGCCTGGCCCGCAACAACCTGTTCATCGACGGCGACAAGTGGGCCCAGGACACCTACGCACCCGCGTACGTGCGCCGTTACCCGTTCGTGTTCATGCAGGGCGAACCGGACAGCGATTACATGCTGGCGATCGACGCCGGTGCCGAACACGTCAACCAGGGCACCAGCGAAGAAGGCGAGCCGCTGTTCGTGGACGGCAAGCCGACCGAACTGCTCGACAACGCCATGCGGTTCTGCGGCGACTTCACCCGCGAGCATGAGCTGACCCGTCAGTTCAGCGCGGCGATCAAGGCCCAGGACCTGCTGATCGATCGCAGCATCGATGTGACGTTGAACAACGGCGAGCAGATGTCGGTCAACGGCTTCCAGGTGGTGGACGTGGAAAAGCTGGCCAAGCTGCCCGACGACGTCGTCCTGGCCTGGCACCGCAACGGCTACCTGGCGCTGGTGCACCACCACCTGAGCTCGCTGGCGCGCTTCAACGCGCTGGTGCAGCGGCAGAGCCTGCAGGCCGCTGCCAAGGCCTGACCGGCCTGGCAAGGCGTTGCAGCGAAACGGCGGCCGCAGGGCCGCCGTTTCTGTTTTGCATCCCGGCGCTGCCGCGGCGCCCGCACTGCGGCTGGTCGGGACCCTGCAGCATCTGCAGCAACAGCGCGCCGTAGGCGGCGCGGTCGTCGGGAAGAGACACGGGATGGTTCCGCAACGACGTGGCGCCACGTCGACGCAGCAGCCGGCAAGGCATCGCACGCGCGGGCCACGCGCGATGGGCCTTAGGCGGAAAGCCGATATGCATATCGCGGGCGATCATTTCCGGGGCGGGTGCCCATTCAGCAGACTGGCGCGCCCTCCGGCCCCCCTGCGGCAATGGCTTGCCCGCACCGGAGCGACTCTCCCCATCCTGGAACCTGCATGTCTTTGCTTCGTCGTCCGTTGCGCCTGCGTCCCCTGGTCGTGTCCCTGCTGCCGCTGCTTGGCATCAGCCCGCTGGCGCTCGCCGCCGAGGGCGCCGCCCCCACCGAACTGGAGGCGGTCAAAATCACCGGCTCGCGCATTCCGCGTGCCAGCGTAGAAGGCCCCTCCCCGGTCACCGTGATCACCCAGCAGCAGATCGAGGCGCAGGGCTACCGCAGCGCCTTCGAAGCGCTCAGCGCACTGACCGAGAACACGGGCAGCGTGCAGGGCGAGGACTTCGGCAATACCTTTACTCCGGCCGCCAACACCATCAACCTGCGCGGCCTCGGCCCCAACCGCACCCTGGTGCTGGTCAACGGGCGTCGCCAGTCGGACTACCCGCTGGCCTACGAAGGCTCGGTCAACGTGGTCAACCTGGCCAATATCCCCAGCGCGCTGATCGACCGCATCGAGGTGCTCACCGGTGGCGCGTCGGCGGTGTACGGCTCGGACGCGATCGCCGGCGTGGTCAACATCATCCTGAAGAAGACCTACGAAGGGGTGGGCATCAACCTCAAGGCCGGCACCACCGGGCAGGGCGGCGGCGACAACCAGCGACTGCAGGTGGTCGGCGGCAGTTCGAGCGACCAGTGGGACGCGATCTTCGGCCTGGAGATCGCCAATCGCAAGGCGATCTACGGCTCGCAGCGCGACTTCATGGATTCGCTGACCGACGACCCGCGCGGCGTGGCCCCGTTGCCGACCGCCGTGGCTTATCGGCGCAACGCCAGCACCAGCACCTACATCGACCCGGGCCTGGCCGGCTGCGATGCCAGCGCCGGCCTGTACGGTGGCAGCGTGTTCCGGGCGCAGAACCCGCGGCAAGGCGCGTACTGCGGCAGCAACGAGGCCGCGGCCACCTTCTGGACCGTGCAGACCGAGAAGCGCAACATCGATGCCTACAGCGCGTTGACCTGGCGCCTCAACGACCGCCAGGAGCTGTTTGCCGACGTGGCCATCGGCACTGCGCGCATCTACAACAACACCCGTGCGCCCAGCTGGACGTCGTCGCGCAACTATTTCTACAACCAGGCCAGCGGCCAGCTGGAAAGCTGGTATCGCCGTTTCGCGCCGGAGGAGATCGGTGGCGTACAGCGCAACGCCAACCGGTTCCTGGAGACCTCGTGGTCGTTCAACGTCGGCGCGCGCGGCAGCCTGGGCAGCTCGGACTGGGACTATGAAGCGGCCTACAGCCGTTCGCGTTACGAAAACCGCACGCGCCGCCCGGTGCTGCTGGCCGGCATCAACGACTACCTGCTCGGGCCGAAGCTGGGCACCCGCAACGGCGTGGATGTGTATGCCCCGGACCCGGCGCGGCTGTACCAGCCGTTGACCCCGAACGAGTACGCCGACCTCTCGGCCACCCAGGAAAGCCGCAACGCGGCGTGGCTGCAGGCGGCCACCTTCAGCGTCAACGGGCAGCTGTTCGATCTGCCCGGTGGACGTGCCGCGCTGGCGGCGGTGCTGGAAGCGGGCAGCCAGGGCTACAACAACCGGCCGGACCCGCGCCTGGCTACCGGCGAAGTCTGGAACACCAGCGCCGGCATCCCGGCCGGCGGCGAGCGTGACCGCTATGCGGCCGGCGTGGAACTGCAGTTGCCGCTGCTGGAACGCCTGACCGCCACGGTGGCCGGTCGTTACGACCAGTACCGCGCGGCCGGCGACCACATCGGCAAGGCCACCTGGAGCGCCGGGTTGGAGTTCCGCCCGATCGACACGCTGCTGCTGCGCGCGAGCGCGGCCACCAGCTTCCGCGCGCCGGACATGAACTACGTGTTTGCCAGCGAAACCCGCGGCTACAACCCGGGCATGACCGACTACTGGCGCTGCCGCAGTGCCGGCCAGGCGTATGACGACTGCGACTACAGCGGCCTGTCCATCGACTACACCAGCGGCGCCAATCCGCAGCTGCAGCCGGAGACGGCCACGTCCTATGGCGCAGGGTTTGTGTGGTCGCCATCGCCGAATGTCGACTTCACCGCCGACTACTACGACATCCGCATCGACCAGGAAGTGACCAACCTGGATTCCTCGCGGATCCTGCGCGACGAAGCCGATTGCCGCCTCGGCCAGACCGTGGGCGGGGAAGCGCGCGACATCAACTCGGCGCAGTGCCAGGACGCGCTGTCGCGGGTGATCCGCAACCCGGCCGACGCCGCGGTGCAACCCAACCAGGTGGTACGCGTGTTGATCAACCCGGTCAACGCCGCCTCCGAGTCGGTGCGCGGCATCGACCTGAAGGCGAACACGCGCTGGGATGCCGGCCGTTACGGCCAGTTCTCCGCGCGGCTGGCCTATTCGCTGGTGATCGACCACGAGTACCGCCAGTTCGCCGAGGACGAGGCGATCAACCAGCGCAACTCGCTGGATTCCTACCAGTGGCGCAGCAAGGTCAACGGCAGCGTGACCTGGGCGATCAACGACTGGACCGCCACCCTGTACGGCATCCGTTACGGCTCGCTGCCCAAGACCGATGGCAGTGGTCGCATCGCCCCTTACATGACCTACAACGCCAGCGTGTACCGCAGGCTCACGGACAACGCGAGCGTGGGCCTGATCGTCAACAACCTGCGCGACAGTCGGCCCCCGGCGGACAGGAACGGTGGGGGCTGGCCGTTCTATCCGGTCGGCAACTACGACCCGTATGGCCGTCAGCTGTGGCTGGAGTTCGATTACCGCTTCCTGTAATCGGCGCGCTGCTGTGATCGCAGCAGAGGCCCGGCATCGCCGGGCCTCTGTGTGCGCAGCTTGGGTCCAGGTGCGACATCCACCGCCACCCGGTGACGGCAACAGCGACATCGACAGGGCAATCAGCACGCCGGTGTCGCGGAGCGTGTCCAACCACGCGGCATCCACGTGCAGCGTCGGGTTGCTCCATGCCGTCGTGCAGCCGATGGCGCCAACGGCGCGGCGTGGACGGCGCCATCCGCGCTATTGTCCGCGTTCGAATCATCCATCAGGACGCCGCTGCATGCCCATTACCTACCGCACCGCCATCGCCGACGATGCCGCCGATTGCATCGACCTGCGCGGTCGCACCCGCGAGAACGCATTCTCGGCGGCGCAACTGGCGGCACTGGGCATCACCGCGGAGAGCTGGGCGGAGGGCATCGCGCAGGGTGGGTTTCCCGGCCACGTGGCCGAGGTCGACGGACGCATGGTCGGCTACTGCTTCGGTGATCGCGACAGTGGCGAGATCATCGTGCTGGCGTTGCTGCCGGACTGGGAGGGCAAGGGCATCGGCAAGGCGCTGCTGGCGCGGATGGTCGAGGATTTCCGCGGCTGGGGATTCGCACGTCTGTTCCTGGGGTGCGCGGCCGATCCCGCGGTGCGCTCGCACGGGTTCTATCGCCACCTGGGATGGCGGCCGACCGGGGAAATCGATGACCTGGGCGATGAGGTCCTGGAGTTGCGCCTGGCAGTGTGATCGTTTCGATGTTTGAGGTCGGATAGTCCGCACGGCGCGGTAGGTGCAAGGCCCGCCGCCGCGGAAACGCCACCTGCGTCGCGGTAGCGGCAGTGCGTACGCGGGATGCTGGCGGCCGGTCAGGGAGACTGCCGATGCCATCGCGATCTACAGCACGACCCGTTGTCTGCTTCTTGCTTTGGACGCTTGCGCTGATGCCCGCAGGCTCAGCAGCGCCGGCGCCCACGCCCGAAGTGCAGCAGATCCATAAATGCCGGGTGGATGGTGTGGCCACCTTCCAGCGCCATGCCTGCGCCGACGGCCAGGCCGAGCAGGCCTGGGAGGTGGACGTGGTGCCGGCCGAGCGCCGGCACGCGGCACGGATCGAGGCGATCCGCCGCGAGTTGCTCGCGCGCAAGCGGGCGCTGGAGGCCGAGCGCGCGCCACCGCATCAGCATCACCATCAGCATCGCCGGCCACGCCCGGCACGCCGTGACGGCAGTGCGCCCAGGCGGCGCGCACGGGCAACCCCCGGCGCGGTCATTTCGCTGCATCAGCAGCCGCGCGCGTGCGCAACGGCCCGAGGCCAGCGTGAGCGGGCGTACGCCCGGGCAGGGATGACGCGGCGCTTCGCGCCGAGCCGGCAGATGGACGACCGCGTGTACGCCGCGTGCCGGTGACGGGCCACGGGTTCAGGGCGTGCGGGGCAGCTGCCGGGTCATCAGGTAGCGCGCCAGCGCATCGAAGGCCGGCAGGGTGGTGGGGTCGTTGGCCGCGTTGCCCGCGGTGGGATGGGAGCCGAAGCGGGCGATGACCACCTTGGCGGTCGGGTCGATGTACAACGCCTGGCCGTGCACCCCCCGTGCCATGTAGGCACCGTGGTCGTTATGGCTGACCCACCACATGCCGCGATAGCTCCAGCCCGGCAGCAGCGGATAGCCAGCCTTGGCGAAGGCCCGTTTGTCGCCGCCGGCACGGATGCGTGCGATGGCGGCGGCGGGCACGATCTGCTGGCCATTGGCGCGGCCGTCCTGCAGCAGCACCTGGCCGAGCCGCGCCAGGTCGCGCAGGCCGGCATTGAAGCCGCCGCCGGCGAATGGCGTACCGGTGGAGTCGACGGTGTAGTAGGCGTCCTGCTCGGCACCGAGGCGCTTCCAGATGCGCTCGGACAGCAGGGTGGAGACCGGCGTGCCGGTGCGGCGGGCGATGATCCAGCCGAGGGCGTCGGTGTTGATCGTCTTGTAGCCGAATGCCTGGCCGTGGCGGCCCTGCTTCTGCACGGTGGTGAGGTAATCGTAGTAGCTGCGCGGCCCGGTGTAGCCGGGTGCGGGTGGCAACGTGCTGCCGGCGGCCGAGAACTGCCAGACCTCGGCGTTGGGGTCGGCGTAGTCTTCGCTGTAGCGCAGCGCGGTGGTCATCTCCAGCACCTGCTTGACCGTGGCATCGGCGAAGGCGCTGTGGGCCAGTTCGGGGATGATCGCGCCGACCGTTTCGTTCTCGTCGATCACCCCCTCGGCGACCAGCATCTCGCCGAGCAGGCCGGTGATCGACTTGGTGACCGACATCGCGCCGTGCTGGCCATCGGCCTGCAGGCAGCCGGCATAGCGTTCGTAGACCACCACGCCGTCGTGCAGCACGACGATGCCGTCGGTGTAGTTGGCCTGCAGCGACTGCGCCCAGGTCATCGTGGCGTGCGTGTTCAATGGCGTGAACAGCAGCGCATCGATGGCGGGATCCGACTGTTGCGGCAGCGGTGAGGCCGCGCCGCTGCCTCGGCTGACCCCGACCGTCGGCATCAACTGGCGGAAATGGCAGGCGGTCCAGCGCAACTTCGGGAAGCTGAAGTAGTCGTCGTCGGTGTAGCGGATGCGCTTGGCCTCCGGTGGCGGGAAACCCTGCATCCAGCCCAGCGCCTGCGGGTCGGAGGCGGCGGCGTCCAGGGGCGGGGTAGCCCGTGGCGCGGCATGCGCCACCGGGAACAAGGCGAGCGCGGCCAGCAGTGCCGCCACGCAGGCCAGGGGCAGGTGCGAACGGGTCCGGCGGGCCGGTGTGGTGGTCGCCATGGCCATCTCCTCATGCGAGCGCAAGGATTCCTGCGGTTACCCGAGAGGGTACTGCACCGCGCGTGGCAGCGGGCAGCGCGGCCAGGGCGACGCGGAAGCGGCTGGGGCGCGGGAAAACGCGGCAGGGGCGCGCGCGTGCGGCAGGCTCCCTGCGCTGCAGGGAGCCGCCCGGCTTACGGGTTGCCGGTGGTGCCGGCCGGTGCCGGGGCCGCAACCGGTGCGCTGCCCTCCGGCGGCGGCAACGACAGCTCCGGGTTGCCCTGCTGGGCCTGCAAGGCTTGGATGCGCTGGTTGAGCGCGTCGAGCTGGCTGTGGGTGCTGCGCAGGTCGGTGCTCAGCGAGACGGCCTGCTGCTTGGCCTGCTGGATCGAGCTGCTGACCTGCAGCGACTGCTGGCGCTGCAGCTCGGCTTCCTGCTGCAGGCTGCGCAGGCGTTGTTCGTTGAAGGCGACCAGGTTCTCGGTGTAGCGCTTGCCGGCTTCCAGGCGGGTGGTGTCGATGTACACCTGGGCCAGTTCCTCGGTCTGTTGCACGAAGGTGCGGTAGACCTTTTCGGCGTTGTCGACCGAGTCGGTCTTGATTACGCGCCAGAAGTCCTTCTCATGGAACAGCGCCGCGTAGTACTGCAGCGTGGCGGTGTTGAACAGCAGGCTGGCGCCGTAGCTGCCGTTGTAAGTGGTGCGCAGCTCGGTGAGCTGCTGCGAATCCATCAGCTGGCGCAGTTCGTCCACGCTGTTGCGGACCACCGGTGCGCTGCGCGCGGGTTCCGCAGGCTCCCCCTTGGGCGCGCGCGCGGCGAGCGCCTGCGGCGCGATGCCTGCTGCCACCACCATCAGGCTGGCGGCCAGGAGCGTCCGGCCACGGGATACCACTGCTTTTCTCTCTCGCATCATCAGGCCGTCCACGAATGGCTCAATCGGTGAAAGTTCGTCTGTGAAGTTCCAGTCCCCGCGGCAGTCTAGCATGCAGTCCACGCGCTGCCGCCAGCGCGCGGGGAGGGGTCAATAGACCAGCTGGGCGGGGGTGCACTGCACCGCGTGCAGGTGCACATCGGTGCGCCCCAGCTCCAGTCCCAGCACTAGTGCCAGGGTCTGGGTGAGGAGGGTGCCGACGCCGTTGAGCAGCGGCTTGAGCAGGCCCTCCAGCACCGGCCGCAGCAGGGTGCAGAGCAGGCCGCTGCAGGCCACCGTGTTGGTGCTCGGGTCGGTGATGCCGCCGTTGCCCTGGTAGCTGTCCAGCAGCCCCGCATCGGCGGTCTGCAGGTACGAAGCGAGGTTGCCCTTGACGCAGTTGTTGTAGGACAGCAGCACGCTGACCAGGCCACTGCAGCGGTTGATCACCAATCCGCCGAGGACGGTGCCGAGCAGACCATCGAGTGCGCCAAGGCCCTGGCCGGTGACCGTGACCCGGTACGCTTCCCACACCGAGCCATCGCGGTAGCAGGTGGCCAGCCCGAGCAGGCCGCAGGCGTACGGCACGCCGTTCTTGACCTGCCAGTCGCCGAAGCGCTGGATGCCCAGGCTGGTGGATCCATCGCGCAACAGCGCGATGCTGGCGTCCACGTCGAACTGGCCGTTGCTCTTGCGGGTGGCCATCAGGAACTGGTCGGCCAGCTGGCTGGCGGTCTCGGCCTTGTCCATGCCCTTGGGGGCCGGGTTGAGCACGCCGCCGAGCACGCGCAGCAGTTCGCGCACCAGGTCGTTGACGGCGTTGCCGATCTGCGCGCCGTTGATCCAGGTCGATCGGGTGTCGCCCGGTGACAGGGTGACGGTCTCGTCGTGGGTGAGCGCGTTGAGTGAGATCCGGTCGTTGATCAGCGGCGCGCCGAGCAGGGTGAGCAGTTGCTCGTTCTGCAGGCTGGCGTCGCAGACGTTGCGCCTGGAGAACTGCGAGGCCGCATCGACCTTGCCTACGCACGCGCGCAGTACCGAGGACTCGACGCGGATACTGGCGGTGGCCGGCTGCGCGGCGCATTGCAGGCTGGTGAGCGTCCCCATCGCATTGGTGACATCGGCATACACCGGCAGGCGCAGGCGGATGCCGAGCAGGCTCAGTACCCGGCCCACGCCCAGGACGAAGTTGTTGCTGTCGATGTCCAGGCTGACCCGCACCTGCGCGTTGTAGGCGCGCGCGCCGACGCCGCCGATGGCGATCGAGGGTGGCTCGATGATCGCCGCCTTGGCCTGCACCAGGCCGAGGATGTTGAGCTGGTTGACCGCCACGCCCTTGCCGCCGTTGGCGATGCTGATGCTGGTGGTGATCAGGTCCAGCGCGTTGACCTCGGCCTGCAGGGCGGCCGAGGCCGGGCCGTCCGGGGCGACGATGCTGCCGAACAGGCCGCTGCCGGCCGCGTTGCTGCCCAACTGGACGTTGAGCTGGTCGATGTCCAGCTGCGCGCCGAGCGCATCGCGCAGGGCCCGCAGGTCGACGTTGGCCACGCCGCTCTGCGCCAGCACGCTGGCGGTGGCGTCGAGCAGTTGGCCGAGGGAGACCTTGTGCGCGGCCAGCAGCGCGTTGAAGTCGCCGATGCTGATGTTGGCATCCACCGGAATGCCCAACGCCTTGAGCAGGCCCCCGGGGGTGACCTTGGCCTGGGCCAGGCCGTCGTAGCCGAGCAACGTGGTCTGGTCCAGGTCGACCCCGACCAGCTTGAGCACGCTCCCGAGCGGCGTGGTGCCGTTGACCCGCAGCAGCTGCGAGCCGACGCTGAACACCGCCAGCGGCGGCGCCCGGGTGGCCACGGCCTGCGCACTCACCTGCGGCAGCCCGCGGGACGGGCCGAAGAACGGCAGCACCGGACGTTCGGCGATCACCTTGACCGCGTTGACCGTAGTGCTGTCGATGAAATGGTCGCTGCTGGCGTGGGTCGGGTTCCAGTCGCCGCAGCGCACGCGCAGGGTGCCGGCGAAGCGGTTGGCCTGCAGCGCGTTGCCACGGGCGGCGCTGTTGTCGGTGCGGTCGGCACTGCACAGGTCCAGGCGCTGCGCGCCGGCCAGGGCGGCGAGGTCGGCGATCTTCTGCACGTCGCGCTTGGCCCAGTACAGGTAACCGACCTCGACCAGGCCGAGCATCGCGACCAGCGCGACCATGATCACCATCATCGTCACCGACATCCCGCCACGCTGGCGCCGGCGCGACGCCGAGCGGATGGCAGGGGTGCACTGCGGGCGGCTCATGGGCTCAGTCTCCGCTGCCACTGCCGATGCCATCCCCGCTGATGTCCTTGCGCACGCTGGTGTCGAGGAATTCCGGGATGGGGTGGGTGAAGCTCTGCAGGTAGCGCGCGTAGCTGAGCGAGGCCTGGTCGCCGAGCATGGGCAGGTGGGCGCCGGCCTGGGCGCCGCTGGCCTGGAGGCGCAGCAGGGCGCGGGTGGTGTCGCCGATCTGTGGGCGCGGTGGCGGTGCCAGCGGCGCGGGCGCGGGCATCGGGGTGGCCGGTGGCACGGGCGGCGGTGCCGGCACCGTGGCCGGCACCTCGGTGCGCGGCGCGGCGGTGTCGCCGAGCATCTGCCCGGTCAACGGACGCTGCTGGGCAGGTGCGAGGGCGCAGGCCAGCAGGCATCCCACGGCGATCGACAGACGCATGGCGGGCGAGGCGAAGGCGTTCATGGGGTGCTCTCGTGGGCGGGATCGGCGCCGCCGAAGCGTTCCAGCATCGACGGGGCGAGGCGCGCATCGGCGCGCGGGGGGCGGGCCGCGGTGGCGGCAACCGGCGCGCCCGGGCGGGCCGGTTCGCTGACCGGTGCCGGGGCGGCGGCGGGCGGCACGGCGGCGGGTGGCTGCCGCAACTGTTGGGCGAGCCGCTGCACTTCGTCGCGCGCGGCGGCAGGCAGTGCGGCGCTGCGCATGATCTGGTCGGCCATCGCGGTGTCGTTGCGCAGCAGTGCCCACACCGCCAGGTTGGCGTTGGCCTTGACGTTGCCCGGGGCCAGCTCGGCAGCCTTGGCCAACGGTTCGCGGGCCTGGGCCAGGTGGCCGGCGCGCAGCCGCGCGAAGCCGAGGTCGCCGAGGTAGTCGGTGTTGAGCGGCTGCAGCTGCACGGCGCGTGCCAGGCTGGTTTCGGCTTGCGCCGCATCGCCGGCACGGGCCGCGATCAGGCCCAGCCCGTGCCATGCCGCGGCGCCCTGCGGGCCGTTGGCCAGGCTGGTGTACAGACTGCGGGCCGCGTCCACCTGTTGGGTTTCGCGCAGGCCATCGGCCTGCAGCAGGCGCAGGGCAGGGCTGTCGCCATAGCGCTGGCGGTAGGCATCCACGTGCGCCAGCGAGGCGAAGTACGCCCCTTGGCGCTGCATCTGGCCGATCAGGTCCAGGTACATGCGCTTGTCGTCCTGCGGCGGTGTCTCCAGCGGCGCCAGGCTGAGCGGGTCGGGGCGGTAGGCGGTGTGCGCCGCCCCGCAGGCGGTGCACAGCACCAGCGTGGTGAGCAGCAGCCCGAGATGCGGCAGGCGGTTCGGCATGGTGGTCATCCCAGTCGGTTCACGGCGTTGGCCAGGGCGATGATCGCCGGGCCGGACAACACCAGCATCAGGGCTGGCAGCAGGGTCAGCATCATCACCACGGTCATCTTCACCGAGAGCTTGCCGACCTTTTCCTTCAGCGTTGAACGACGCTGTTCGCGCAGGCGCACGCTGAACTGGCGCAGCGGCTCCTGCACCGCGCCGCCATGTTCATGCACCTGCAGCATCAACTGCACCAGGCTGCGCAGGTCTTCGTCGTCGAACGATTCGGCCAGCCGGCGCAGCGATTGCTGGCGCGTGCGGCCGTGCATGTAGGCGATGTTGGCCTGCTGGATTTCGCGACCGAGCACCGGGATGGCGCTGCGCAGCTTGTCGCCGAGCGTCTGCAGGCTCTGGTCCATGCTGAAGCCGACGCCCTGCAGCAGGCGCAGCAGGTCGATCAGCAGCGGCAGTTCGGCCGAGACGCGCTTGCGCAGGCGCGTGGCCCAGGCGCGCAGCGCGAATTTGGGCAGCAGCACGCCGGTGCCCAGTGCGCCCAGCATCACCACCAGGCGGCTGAGGCCATCGCCGCGATAGAACAGCATCGCCAGCACCAGGCACAGGACGGCCAGCAACAGGCGCAGCGCGAGGAAGCTGGCGGTGCCGGCACGCGTGTGCCAGCCGGCCTGGTCGAGCAGCAGGCGGTCCTCCGGCGCAAGCAGGGCCGCCTCGAGGCGACCACCGTTGAAGCGCTCGCCCAGGCTGGCCAGCCACGCCCAGCCACGCGGGCCCGCGTCGGCAGTGGTGGAGGTGTTGGCCGCGGTGGCCGCGGTGGCGGCCGTGGCGGCATCGCGCGGGGCCTCCTCGCGGTTGCGCAAGGCGGTCTGCAGGGTGGCGGCGGTGCGCTGCTGCTGGCCGCTCAGCCACAGCCCGGCCACGCCGAGCAGGCCCACGCCGAGGGCGAGCAGGAGCAGGGCGAGGATGAGCAGGCTGTCGGCGCTCATAGCGAGCGCGCCAGCCGATACAGCAGGAAGCCGCCCACCAGCTCCAGCAGCAGCGCGGCGCCGAGGATGCGATGGCCCAATGGCACCTGCAGCACCGGCTCGAAGAAGTCCGGGCTGACGATCGCCATCAACAGCGCCGACAGTGGCGGCAGCAGGCCGAGTACCCAGGCGGACATGCGCGTCTCGGCGGTGGTGGCCATGAGTTCCTGGCGGGCCTGGTCGACATCGCGCATGAAGTCGCTCATGCGCTGCAGGATCTGGTCCGAGCGGCCGCCGATGCGGATGCTCACCCCCAGCACCACGGCCAGGACGTCCAGCACATCCAGCCGGTACGGTTGCGCTGCCTGGCTGAGCGCGCGGTCCAGGTCCAGGCCACTGCGGGTGCCGGACAGGGTGTCATCGAGCAGGCCACGCAGCGGCATCGGGACCTGCTGGCTGGCAGTCTGGAAGGACATCTGCAGGCTGTTGCCCAGCCCGGTCAGGCGCACCAGGTTGTCGAGGAAGTCGGGCAGTTGGCGCAGCAGGCGCCGTTGCAGGCCGAGGATGCGGCGCGACACCCACAGCCCGAGGACCAGCGCATACAGGCCCAGCGCGATCGGCCAGACCCAGCCGGTGCCGATGCGTGCCGCCGCTGCCCAGGCCAGCAGCACGCCGCCCAGCGCCCACAGGATCGGAAGCCGCCAGCCGGTGCGCAGCGCGGCGCGTTGCAGCAGCGCGTCCCAGGGCAGGGCGTCGGGGCGTGCGGCGGCGGGCGGCGTTGATGCGGCCGCGGCCGGACGTGCCGGCATGCCGGCCAGCAGCGGCGTGGCCGGATGGGCGGCCAGGCGGTGTTCGGCGTGCTGCAGCGAGGCGCGCTGGCGTTCGCGGCGGGCCGCGCCCCACCACAGCTCGATGGCCACCGCCACCAGCACCAGGATCGCACTGCACAGCAGCAGCACCGTGGTCATGCTCAGTAGCCTCCGTCCAATGCCTCGCGCAGCTGGCGCCGGAATGGCTCCAGCTTGTGCGAGTGGGGATGGAAGCCAAGTCCGACCCAGCGGTCGTGCTCCCGGCCGTCGGCGTCGATCTGGATTTCGTGGCGGAACATTTCCTGGGTGCTGATCAGGTTGTCGCTGACCCCGGTGATTTCCGTGATCGACACCAGCACCCGGCGGCCGCTGCCCAGCCGCGAGATCTGCACGATGAAGTCGATCGCGCTGGCGATCTGCCGGCGCAGGCTGTCCTCGCTGCCCTGGAAACCGGCGAACCCGGCCAGCATCTCGATGCGGTACAGGCAGTCGCGCGGCGAATTGGCGTGGATGGTGGCCATCGAGCCGTCGTGGCCGGTGTTCATCGCCTGCAGCATTTCCAGCACTTCGGCCCCGCGCACTTCGCCGACCACGATGCGGTCCGGGCGCATGCGCAGGCTGTTGCGCACCAGATCGCGGATGCTTACCGCGCCCTGGCCATCGGCACCGCCGATGCGGCTTTCCAGGCGCACTACGTGCGGGTGGTTGAGCGAGAGCTCGGCGGTGTCTTCCACGGTGATGACCCGCTCGTCGGCGGGGATGTAGCTGGCCAGCGCGTTGAGCAGCGACGTCTTGCCCGAGCTGGTGCCGCCGGAGACCAGGATGTTGCAACGGCCCAGCACCATGGCATGCAGCAGCGCCTGCATGGCGCGGTCGAAGGTGCCCATGCGCAGCAGTTCGTCGGGCGTGAACGGGTCCTTGCGGAACTTGCGGATGGACACCATCGGGCCATCGACGGCCAGCGGCGAGATGATCGCATTGAGGCGGCCGCCGTTGGGCAGGCGCGCATCGACCATCGGGTTGGATTCGTCCAGGCGGCGGCCGAGCGGGGCCAGGATGCGGCGCAGGATCCGCAGCAGGTGGCTGTCATCGCTGAAGCGCTGGGTGGCGCGCACCAGGCGGCCGCCCTGGGAGACGTGGATGTCCTTGTAGCCGTTGATGAGGATGTCTTCGATGCTGGGATCGTGCAGCAGGTCGTCCAGTGGACCGAAGCCGGTCAGCTCCTTGACCAGCGCGCCGGCGACGATGTCCATCTCGGCTTCGTTGACCGGGATGCGCCATTCCTGCACGAAGATCGCGGTCTGGGTGTGCACGTAGCGGGCCACCGTATCCGGTGCCCACGCATCGATGTCGATGCGTTCGTCCTCGATGCTGTTGAGCAGGTGTTCGTGGGCGGCCACCAGCACCTTCTGGTATTCGTCGGACTGGGCGAAGGGGGGCGGCGCGGCATCGACCGCGGGGGCGGCCTCGTTGCGCGCGTGCAGGGGAGCGAACGGCGTCACTTTGTCTTCCATGGGAGACCACTCAGGCGGAGGACGAGTTTTTCCCGCCAGCCACGGGGCAGGGCGCCGGCGAGTGCCGGGTCCAGCCGCGCCAGCAGGGGAGTCAGGGCACGCAGGTAGGGATCGCGCGGTGCATCCTGCAGCAGCAGGTGGCCATGGTTGGCGCTGGCGCGCAGGCGGTGGCAGTCGGGCAGGGTCGCCAGCAACGGCAGCGCGAAGCGCTCGGCGATCTGGGTCGGCGCCAGCCCGCCCGCCTCATCGTGGCGGTTGACCACCAGCTGCAGGCGGGCGTCGCGCGCACCGAGCGCTTCGAGTTGCCTGAGCGCCAGGTCCAGCGAGACCAGCGTGCCGATCGCCTGGTCGGCGACCAGCCAGATCTCGTCGGCGCTGTTGAGCAGCGAGCGCGGGATCTGTCGCACCGGCGCCCCGCCGAGCTCGCACAGCACGGTGTCGAACACGCCGCGCAGGCGCTGCACCAGCACCGCCGGATCGGCGATCGGGCCGCCCTCGCTGCCGGCGGGCTGGCCGAGCAGGGTCAGCCCGCCCGGGTGCCGGGTCATCGCGGTCCGCGCCAGGGTGGCATCGATGCGCGTGGCATTGCGCAGCGCATCCTCGTAGTGGAACTGGCTGTCCAGGTTGAGGTACAGCGCCGCATCGCCGGCCGGATGGCCGAGATCGAGCAGCAGCAGGCTGTTGTCGTGCCGGGCCGGGTCGGCGTCGGCGGTGGCGGCGCCGCCCGGGCGGCCGAGCTGTTGCGCCAGTACGCCCAGATGCACGGCCAGGGTGCTGCTGCCCACGCCGGCGCGCACGCCCAGCACCAGCACCAGCCGCGCCTTGTGCGCGGGCTCGGGCGCCACGCTGCGGATGGGTGCGGCACCGCCGGCGCGGCGCAGCACCGTATCGATATCGGCGGTGGCGGCATCCAGGTCGAGGATGTCGCGCAGGCCGGCGCGCAAGGCGGCGACCACGCCGTCGAGCTGGTCGGGGGCGGTGGAGCCGACCGCCACCAGGGCCAGGTCGGGCACGCTGCGCTGCAGGTGCCGGGTGAGATCGGTGGATACCGCGGCCTGTTCGCGCCGGAAGTCGAGCAGCACCACGCAGGTGCCGCTGCGCCGGTGCGCATCCAGCGCGATGCTCGAACCGCGGCTGTCCTCCCAGTGCACGCGGGTGCCGACCGGGAGCCGTGGGCCGAGCGTTTCAAGCAGCTCGGGGCTGGGCGCGACCAGCACCAGTGTCATCGGCGGCGCCATCGGATGCAGCAACGGGATGGGGGCGGAAGACATGGGGAAGGGGCTCCTGGCATCGGCTCAGCGCGAGAAGCCGGGCAGCTGGTCCGACGATGCCGGGCTGAGCAGCCACGCACCCCAGACCGGCAGGTTCGGCTTGACCTCGCGGTCGCCGGGCAGCGGCACCACGGTGTCGCGCGCCAGCGGTTGCACCAGGCGCGGGGTCACGATGATCACCAGTTCCTTTTCCTCGCGTTTGTAGTTGAGGCTGCGGAAGAACGACCCGATGATCGGCAGGTCGCCCAGCAGCGGGATCTTGTCGACGCTGGAGCTGACCGTGTTGCTGACCAGTCCGCCGATCACGAACGTTTCGCCGTCGCCCAGCTCGACGGTGGTGTCGGCACGGCGGGTAGTGATCGAGGGAATCTGCACGCCGTTGTAGGAGATGCCGGCGGCGTAATTGAGGTCGCTCGCCTCCGGGGCGACCTTCAGCGCGATCCGGTCCGGGCCGAGCACCGTCGGGGTGACGGTCAGGCCGATGCCGAACGGCTTGAAGGTGATGGTGGTGGTGCCCAGCCCCTGCGGCTCGAGGATCGGCAGCTCGCCGCCGGCCAGGAAGCTGGCGCTCTGCCCGGACAGCGCCACCAGCGTGGGCTCGGCCAATACCCGCGCCATGCCGTTGCTCTGCAGCAGGTCGATGTTGGCATCCCAGCCGTGGGTGAGTGACTTGAACACCAGCCCGAACGCGGATGACAGCGGGTTGTTGACCACCGGGACGTCGGGGTCGGTGCCGATCGGCGCCACGCCGGGCAGGGTGCCGCCCGGGCGGGTGATGCCGTAGAAGAAGCCGTTGTTCTGGTTGGCGAAGCTCATGCCGATCTGGCGCAGTACCGACTTGTTGAACTCCACCACCTTCACGTCCACCTGCACCACGCCGCCGCTGGCGATGGTGGAGACATCGGCGAGCTGGCCGTCCTTGCCCAGCGCCATGCTGGCGGCTTTGCGGCTCTGCTCATGGTCCAGCAGGCCTGCCGCACTCCCTTGCAGCAGGCCCTGACCGTCCTGCAGGGTGACCTGCAGGCCCTCCGACGGTGGCAGCGCCCCCTGGACCGCGCTGCGCACGTCGATCTGCATCCGTTGCGGCTCGCTCTGCTGGCGGCGCCAGACCAGCAGCGTGGTGGTGCCCGGTGCCTTGCCCACCAGCAGTGCCTGGCGCGGACCGCGCAGCATCACCACGTCGGCCACGCTGGGGTCGGCGATGGCGACCCGCTCGAGGTCGGCCGGCAGCGTCCACGGGCGTTGTTCGCGCGTCTGCAGGACCACATCGGCATTGGCCATGCCCAGCACCGGGCTGCCCCCGAGCACCAGCGCCAGCAGCAGGCGCGTGGACCAGCGGTGCGTGGGACGGTGCAGGCGGGCAGGGCGTGGCGTCATGGAGGGTCTCGGCATGGCTCACGGAGAGCCGCTGTGGGAGGAAACATCGCCGCGGATGATCTCGACACCGCGATCGAGCCGTGGGGCGGTGCGCGGTGCGCTGGCGCGTGGCGGCGCCGCCGCACGCGGGGCGCGGGCGCTGCTGCGACCGGCCAGGGCATCGCTGTCCAGGCCGGCGTAGGCGTCGTTCTCGGGCGAGGCCAGGGCGAGGCGTTGTTCGGGGCTGAGTTCGCGGCGCGGGTCGAGCACGCTGGCGGGCGGGGCGAACAGGCTCTGGTCCGGCTGGCCGACATCGGCCGGATTGCGCAGGGCCAGGAACAAGCGACCTTGTTGCGCGCCGAGCAGCAGGCGGTTGGCGTCGGCCACCGGCACCGCCAGCACCGCACTGCGGATCGGTGCATTGGTGCTGGTGCTGCTGGCGCTGCTCGACGCACCGCCCTGGATATCCTGGGCCCGGCTGTCGCTACCGGCGGCGGCAGTGGGGCCGTCCGCACCGGTGGCAACCGGTTGCCCCGGTGCCGCATCGGCGGCGCCGTAGCTGAGCACGCGCAGCCGCGACAGCAGCAGGCGCGCCTGGGCCTGGCCATCGGTGTTCATCCCCGGGGGCGCACGCAGGTTGAGGAACACATCGACGTAGTCGCCCGGCAGGATGCGGTTGCCGGCGGCCACCAGCTCATCCACCGGCACGGCAAGCGCGCGTTCGCCCGGGTTGAGGCGCAGCGCATAGCCCTGCGCCATCAGGGCGCTGTTCAACGCGGTGCCCGCCGGGATGTCGCGCACGGGGACCGCGCCGGTGGCGGCGGCGATGTTGGCATAGCCGCCTGTGGGGGCCTGCGGCGCGGCGCCGATGCGCAGGTCGGCGGCGCTGATCGGACGCCCGGCGGGCAACAGGGTGGCGGCCTCGACGACGGGCCACTGCTGCGGCTGGCCGGCCACGGTCGGCGAGGGTGCCGCCGCCGTGTTCGGCGTGCGCCGGCTGACCAGGAACGCGACCACGGCCAGCAGCAGGGCCAGGGCGATCATTGCCACTGCGGCGATGCGGGTCAGCTTGAGCATGCAACTGCCTCCGGGAAGGGTGCGCCGCGCATCAGGGCGTACCCAGGTCGAGCTGGGCCACGGCGGTACTGCGGATCGGCTGGGTCATCAGCCACCCGTACATGCGCCCGGTACCGGGCAGGAACGGTTTGCTGCTGTAGTCGTAACTCACCGACACCTGCATGCATTGCGCGCTGGCCAGGCCCACGCACGGGGCCGGTGCCGACACGACGATCGGCGGCGCGGCGGCGTTGTTGCAGTTGGCCTGCTGGCCGGCGAAGTTGAGCAGCCATTGCATCGAGCGCTGCGCGGCCTGGCAGGCCGCGACGCGGCGGTCGTTGGGACTGGCATAGCGCAGCGACGCGCGTGCGCCCTCGGCCGAGGCCAGCGACAGGGTCTGCTGGGCGGCCATGATCATCACGCCGGTGTAGGTGAGCAGCAGCAGCGGCACCACCCCGATGATCAGCATGAAGGCGAATTCAAGGGTGGCCACGCCGCGTTGGCGACGGGCGAGGAGGGCAGCCTTCATGGAGCCGCTCCCTGGCCCTGCCAGAGCAGGTAGCCCAGCGTGGCGGCGGCCAGGTAGGCCGCGTAGGGAATGCCCGTCCGGCCCTGGCGCAGGGCCTGCAGGCGCTGGGCGGCGGGGCCTGTCTGCCAGTGCTCGCGCACGCGTGCCTGCAGCAGCTGCGCACGCAGTGGCAGGCTGGCGCGCAGGCCGGGCGCGAGGACGACGACCGTCGCATGCAGGCCGGCAAGCAGGCTCGCCACGATCCAGATCGGCAGCAGTGCCGATGCCCCGAGCAGCAGCCCCAGCACGGCGAAGTACTTCACATCGCCCGCGCCCATCCAGCCGATCGCATAGAACGGCAGCAGCGACAGCAGCCCGAGCAGCAGGCCGAGCAGATGCATGCCGGGGAAGGCGGCACCGGTCATCCATGACCACAGCAGCGCGCCCGTTGCCAGGACCGCCACGCACAGCAGCCACCGATTGGACACGCGCCGCGCGTACAGGTCGCTGGTGGCGACCTGGGCGCTGAGCAGCACGGCCAATACCGGCAGCAGTGACATCCGATGGTTCCTCCATGATGGCGCATCGAACCGAGGGGCAAGGCATGCCGTTGGCGACGCCGCAGGGTGGCCTGCGGGCGCAGCCTTCGGGCAGTGCGCTGTGGATCAGGTGGTCGGGGTGCTCGGCGCGCCGCCGCTGGCGCTTTCGACAAGCGTCTTGAGCTTGCTGAAGAGCGTGTCGAACATGTCGCTCAGGCCGGTGCGGGCGGCGACGACCAGCACGCCGGCGATCACGGCGGCGAGGATGCCGTACTCGAGCGCGGTGACGCCGTCTTCTTCGGCAAGGAAGGTGCGGATGGAGGCTTTCATGACGGTCTACTCCCTGTTCCAGTCAATGGATTGAACTGCCTGCGTATGGATGGGGGATATCCGGCTCCGCCGGATCCATCCTGTGACCTGCGCGCTCCGTGCGCAGGGTGCGGCCGCACCTGCGGCCGCAGGCCTACCTGGGCATTGCCAGGCGGACCGTGTGCGGGAAGGGCGGGGCAGGCAGCGTCGGACCGCGCGGCGTGATCGCCTGCGCCGGTCGGGTCGGAAACAGCGTGACATCCCTGAGCATCTGCATTGCATCCCCCTGTCGTGCAAACCCGGTTTCCGCCATGGAACTGCCGGGATGCGTGCCTGCCGGAAAGTCCGGCGTCATCAACAGAATCCAAATCAATCATCGGCGGCGTCGGGTCCGACTTTAATCGCCGCAATCCGCCCGTTATCTCCGCATGAGCGATGAGCACCATTTAATGTTTATAAAGTGAAAGAGATGTGTTTATAACGTGATGGTGTGGTGACGGCGGCTTTTTGACGCTGCATTTAGACCGTTCCAAGTTGTTTTCAAAGGAATTTCTTCACCTGCAGTGCCCGCGAGGTGGGTGGGTTTACCTTCCAGCGAGTTCATGCATACTTGCCGAAAATGCGCATCGATAATCGGGCGACGACCCGCGCGCAATATGCAGTCAGGGTATTCAGGGTTTTCCGTTGCTGCGCTGGCGGCCGGTGGCGGGTTTATGCAGCGCATTCGCCGAGTGCATACAGGAAGAGACGGGCGCGGCCGGCTTGAGCGGCGTCGCGCGCATCCAGGCGCAAGGGGGCATCACTGTCATGGTAGATGGTGTAGTGGGCGACAATGGCGGCGACGGCGTGTTCCGGTCCTACGACCTGGCCACGCTGAGCGGCGTGCTGCGTGTCTGCGACCTGGAAATGGTGCTGCTCGATGGCAATGGTCCGCGCGCGACCTTGCATTCGCGCGTCCACGACGAAGCCCTGTTCTGCACCGCGCACTGCGGGTTCCACTTCCGCGGTCGCTTCATGCTGCCGCAGGACTGGTGCCTGCTTGGCTTCATCCACGCCACCGACGAGGGGCGCAGCTGGTGCCATGGCATTCCGCTCAGCGCGGGGATGGTGGTGACCGTCCTTCCCGAGGGCATCAGCGAGTTCGCCCTGAGCGCGGGCACCCGGCTGAGCATGCTGCTGGCGCCGATGCAGCGCGTCCAGCGCAAGCTGACCGAACTGAGCCTGCGCAATACGCTGCCCTCGGGGCAGGCGTTGTCGCTGTTCAACAGCGAGGCCAGCGGGGGCCAGGCGCGCCTGCTGCAGCGTTACGAAGCGCTGCATGCGCAGTTGTCCGCGGCGGACGGCGCGCTCGCCGCCGATGCCGTGGAAACGGTGCTGCACGACCATATCCAGGCATTGCTGGGTGCGGGGAGCGAGGACCGGCCGTCCAACTCGCGCGCACGCCGCGCCCATTACCTGATCGCGCAGCGCGCCGAGAATTTCATGCGGCTCAATCTGCGGCGTTATATCTACATGCACGAGATCTGCGACGCCGCCGGGGTCAGCGAGCGTGCGCTGCGCTACGCCTTCGAAGACCTGTTCGGCACCTCGCCCAACCGTTACCTGTCCATGTTGCGATTGTGCGCGGCCTGTCGCGGGCTGTCGATGGCCGACTCCAGCCGCAAGTCGGTCAAGGCCGTCGCGCTCAGCTGTGGGCTCTGGGACCTGTCCCGTTTTGCCGACAATTACCGTCGTGTATTCGGCGAGCTGCCGCGCGACACGCTGATGCGCGCGCCGGCCCAGATCGGCAGCCCGGCCTGATCGTTCGCGGCAGGCGCCGCCCCCCTCCAGGTGCCATGCACGTTTCCGGCAATCTGCCGGAATTGCGCATGCCGCTGCCGGTTATCGTCCCTGTATTGCCGGAACGCACGCATGCGCTGCCGGAATGAAGTGCCCCGCAGATGACGTGGCGACTGTAATGACATCCAAGTGCCGAGAGGCATGGCTGATGCAGTCCACATCGTCCGTACACGGGGGAATACCTGATGAACCGTATCTTTCGACTGGTCTGGAGCCACCGGCTGAATGCCCTGGTGGTCGTTTCCGAAGTGGCCACCTCGCGTGGCAGCCTGGTGGCCGGCCCGGTCGTGGTTCACCTGAAGGTACCGCTGTCGCTGCTGTCCATGGGCCTGGCCCTGGCCCTGAGCAGCGGAACGGCGCTGGCCGGTGAGAGCCAGACCCGCAGCGACCTGGATGCGCTGACCGCCAAGTACGCACCGCTGCCGGTCAAGCTGGATGCCGATGCCGCGCTGGCAGCGGTGGTGCGTGCCCGCGACAGCTCGCCCGCGCTCAACGCCGATGCCAACGTGTCCCTCAACCTGGGCCTGGGCAAGGCTGGCGGCACGGCGGCGCCCCTGCCTGCGGTGCAGGTGGGGGGCACGCTGAAGGCCGCGCTGCCGCAGCAGGTGGCCGTGCCCGGAACCGCTGCGTCGGGGGCGGCCAACGCGACGGTCACGCTGGCCGGCACGCCGGTACTGGGCGCCGATACATCGGAGAACGCGACCGTGGCCGCACACCCGAAGGCGGCCGTGGCGACCCGGGCGACGCTCGCCGCGAGCGTGCCCGCCCCGGTGAAGCTGGATGCCACGTTGCAGGCGGGCGCGGAGGCCGCGTTGGAGGCGGGTGCCGGCGCAACGGGCGGCGCGAAGGCCGGCATCGCGGCCACCGCGACGATCGGCGCCACCGCCACCGCCACGGACACCGTCACGGCCAGCGTCGATGACGCGGTGCAGGCCACCCTGGCCTCCGGCGTCGCCGGCGGGGTGGGCGTGGATGCACTCGCGCACGCGGCAGTGGTGGCCGACCGCAACGAAAAGCGGGTGGACGCCGGGGCCAGCCTGATGCAGACCACGTCCCTGACGATGTCGCCGACGGCCGCCTCCGGTGGCCTGCTGGGCGGCGTGGGCGACCTGCTCAATGGCGTGGGCAACACGCTGGGCAATGTGGTGGGCGGGGTGAGCGACACCGTCGGCAACGTCGTGGGCGGGGTGAGCAATACGGTGGGCAACGTAGTGGGCGGGGTCGGCGGCACCGTGGGCAACATCGTCGGTGGCGTGGGCGGGGTGGTCTTCCCGGCACCCACGTCGCTGCCGCCCGGCCACCCCAAGGCACCGGCACCCACCGATCCCAACGCGGGGCTGATCATCGGCACCGGCGGCCTGGTGGGGTCGTTGTCGAGTCTGGTCGGGCCGACCGCGCAGGGCCTGCTCGGTGGCGACGGCTACATGCGCAATGGCAACCTGGCCGTCAGCAGCGCCAACGTCATGCAGACCTATTCGGTGACCAACGTGCTGGGCCTGCCGGTGGTCAACCTGACCCCGGCCGGGACCCTGCTCAACGGGTTGGGCGGGGCCACCACCGGCGGCAGTTCGCACCTGACCCTGATCGGCGGTGTGACCTCCGACAGCTACATCTACAACATCAACAATGGCAATCCCAACGGGCTGCTCGGCCTGCTGCTGCCCGACCAGGCCCCGGGCTGGTCCAATACGTGCGTGGACCTGCTGGTGGCCAGCGTCGATT
This sequence comes from Stenotrophomonas sp. 05N37, assembly GCF_056397365.1. Lineage (NCBI taxonomy): Bacteria > Pseudomonadati > Pseudomonadota > Gammaproteobacteria > Lysobacterales > Lysobacteraceae > Stenotrophomonas > Stenotrophomonas sp. 05N37. Next base: position 80,294 of record NZ_JBFTNG010000004.1, read on the forward strand.
GCTGGGCGGTCAACGCCGCGCAGGACTACCAGGTGCTGGTCGGCGACGGCGCCTATGCCAATGGGTCGCGCGAAGTGGTGATCGGCGCCAACGCGCGGCATGAGCTGGCGCCGGTGGATGCCAACGTGGCGTTCCCGGGGGCAGGGCAGAACGATCCGAACGACCCCACTGGCGTCCCGACCGCCGACTACGCCGCGCGCATGGGCCATTCGGTGGTGGTGGGCGACAGCGCCAAGGGCACGGCCAACGGCCAGGTGCTGCTGGGCGCGGAGGCCACGTCCACGCAGGCCAACAGCGTGGCGCTGGGCTACCGCACTGTGGCCAACCGCGGCGCGCAGGCCAGCTACAGCGCGTATGGCCTGACCACGCCGCAGGTGTCGGCCGGTGAGGTCTCGGTCGGTTTCGCCGGCGGCGAGCGCCAACTGACCAACGTGGCCGCCGGCAGCGCGCCCACCGATGCGGTCAACGTGCGCCAGTTGCAGGGCGCGATCAACCAGATCGACGCGCTGGATGTGTTCGCGGTGACCTACGACGACGACGGCGCCGGTGGCGCCGACTACCGCCGCATCACCCTGGGCGGTGGCACCGGCACGACCACGTTGGCCAACCTGGCCCCGGGCGCGATCGGCGCGGGCAGCACCGAGGCGGTCAACGGCGCGCAGCTGTTCTCCAGCAACCAGGCCATCGTCGACTACTTCGGCGGGCTGACTGCGTTCGACCCGGCCACCGGTGCCTGGACCGCGCCGAGCTTTGCGATCACCAGCGTGTCCGACGGCGGCACGATCGCCCAGGGCGTGTACGACAACGCCACCGATGCGTTCTCGGCGGTGGATGGCTCGCTGGTCAACCTCAATACGCAGATTACCGACATCCGCAACGGGGCCGGCAGCAAGTACCTGAAGGTCAACTCGATCGGCCTGGCCGCCGCCGCCGCTGGCACCGACAGCATCGCCGTCGGCAGTGGCGCCACCGCGACCGCGGCCAATGCCATCGCGGTGGGCGCCGGTGCAATGGCCGATCGTGACGGCACGGTGTCGGTGGGGGCGGTGGGCAGCGAGCGCCAGGTGGTCAATGTCGCCGCCGGCACGCTGGCCACCGACGCGGTCAACCTGGGCCAGTTGCAGGCCTCCGAACTGGGTGCGTTGCGCTATGACGAAAACCCCGACGGCAGCATCAACTACGCCAGCGCCACGCTCGGCAACGGCACCGGCACCACCCGCCTGGGCAACCTCCGCGCCGGCGCGGTCACCGCGGTGAGCACCGAGGCGATCAACGGTGCGCAGCTGTTCAATGCCAGCCAGGCGCTGGCCACGCACCTGGGCGGCGGTGCCGCGGTGGACGCCAACGGGGTGCTCAGCGCGCCGACCTACACGATCAATGCGGTGTCCAGCACCGGCCAGGTCACGGCGGGCGACTATCGCGACGTGGGCACGGCGTTCGACGCGGTCAGCCAGTCGCTGGCCAATGTGGCCGACCAGACCGATGCGGTGGACCGGTTGGCGGTGAAGTACGACGTGGATGCCGGCGGCAACGCCACCGATACGGTCACGCTGGGCGGAACCGGCGGCGGCGCGGCGGTGGCACTGACCAACCTGGCCGACGGCAGCGTGCTGGCCGGCAGCCGTGATGCGGTCACCGGCAACCAGTTGTTCCAGACCAACAACGCGATCATCGGCTACTTCGGCGGTACCACCAGCTTCGATCCCGCCACCCGCATCTGGACCGCGCCGACCTTCAGCATTTCGTCCATCGCCACCGACGGCAGCGTGCTGAGCAACGACTACAGCAACGTCACCGTGGCCTTCGCCGCCGTGGACGACTCGCTGCTCAACATCAACACCCGGATCAGCCAGATCCAGCCGGGCGCGGGCAGCCCGTTCGTGCAGGTCAACTCGGCCAAGGCTGCCGCCAGCGCGGCTGGCGCCAACAGCATCGCGATCGGGCCGGTGGCCTCGGCCACCGGCAGCGGCAGCACCGCCATCGGCGATGGCGCCGATGCCAGTGCCGACAACAGCGTGGCGCTCGGCAGCGGTTCGGTGGCCAGCGTGGGCGCGGAGACCGGCTACACCGGCGCCTATGGCGCGGCCGGCGGCAGCAACTCGGCCGGTGAAGTCTCGGTGGGCAGCACCGGTGCCGAGCGCAAGGTCACCCATGTGGCCGATGGCTCCGACCGCTACGACGCGGTCAACGTGGGCCAGCTGCAGAACGGGGTGAGCTACGCCATCGACCAGTCCAAGGCCTACACCGACACCCAGATCAACAACATCAACAACGGCACCTCGGGCATGTTCCAGGTCAACAACACCAACAACCTGGCCGCGCCCGCCGCCACCGGCGCCAACGCAGCCGCAGGCGGCGTGGGGTCCAGCGCGGCAGGGGCCAACAGCACCGCGCTCGGCAACGGGGCCAGCGCGCAGGGCACCAACACCGTGGCGCTGGGGGCCGGCTCGGTGGCGACCCGCGACAACACGGTCTCGGTGGGCAGCGCCGGTGCCGAGCGCCAGATCACCAACGTCGGCGACGGCAGCGCGGCCACCGATGCGGTCAACGTGCGCCAGCTGCAGGCTTCGCAACAGGGCACGATCCGCTACGACACCACGGTCAACGGCAGCACCAACCTCAACAGCGTCACTCTGGGCAGCACCAGCACTGGCCCGACCACGGTGCGCAATGTCGCCGCCGGGACCGCCGGGACCGACGCGGTCAACGTGGACCAGCTGCGCGCCGGCATGAACCAGAGCCTGGACTGGTCCAAGGCCTACACCGACGAGCGCTTCGATTCGTTCGACCGCAACCTGCGCCGCACCGACGACCGCGCATCGGCCGGTGTCGCGGCGGCGATGGCGGTGGCCGGGCTGCCGCAGCCGTATGAAGCCGGGCGCAGCATGGCCGCGATCGCCGCCGGCAGCTACAACGGCGAGTCGGGCGTGGCGCTGGGGATCTCCGGCGTCTCCGAAGGCGGCCGCTGGATCTACAAAGTGGCCGGCACCACCAACAGCCGCGGCGAAGGCGGCGTATCGGTCGGCGCGGGCATCCAGTGGTGATGGCCCGATGCACCACCTGCCGTGATCGTTCCCGGTGCGCGCCAGCGGCCGCATCGGGGAGTCCAGCGCCCAGCGGCGCACAAGGGGGAATCCATGTCCGCATCGACCACGCTGTACGACCACGCACCGTTGCTGCGCTCGCTGTCGCTGTGCCTGGCGGTGCTGTTGTTCAGTGCCTGCGCCAGCACCGGCAAACCCAAGGCGGCGGCCGCCGCGCTGCCTGACGCCCGCGGGGAGGGCGCGGCGGTGCGCTTTCCCGATCCAAAGCGGGCCACGCTCAAGGAAGGCCTGTTCGTGGACCTGGACAACCTGCGCCTGTTCGCACGCGGCATGAGCAAGCGCCAGCTGTACACCCTGCTGGGCACCCCGCACTTCGGCGAGGGCATGTGGGGCGTGCGCGACTGGAATTACCTGTTCAACTTCCGCAGCTCGCCCGGCGGCGACTACTTCACCTGCCAGTTCCAGGTGCACTTCGACGGCAAGGGCATCGCCCAGGCCGGCGACTGGAAGCCGCAGGCGTGCGCGGCACTGCTGCAGCCGCCGGCACCACCGCCAGCGCCTGCACCTGCGCCGATGCCGGAGACGCCGGTGCGCCTGTCCGCCGATGCGCTGTTCGCGTTCGACAGCGCCGTGCTGACCGACGCGGGGCGGCGCAGCGTGAACGCGTTGCTGGAACAGGTACGCAATGCCAGCCAGGTGCAGACCATCCAGGTGCTCGGCTACACCGACCGAATCGGCAGCGACAGTTACAACCAGCTGTTGTCGCAGCGGCGTGCGCAGGCAGTGCGCGACGCGCTGGTGCAGGGCGGCGTGGCGGCAGCGGCGATCGTGGCCGAGGGCCGCGGCAAGGCCGATGCGCTGGTGCAGTGCACCCAGGGTGATCGGCAGGCGGTGATCGCCTGCCTGGCACCGAATCGACGCGTCGAGATTTCCGGCCTGGCGCGTTCGCGCTGAGCCGTTGCGCGGCCGTGGGCCGCGCGTCCTCCCCCGTCAATGCCCCGGGCCGATGTGCCTCTCCCACATCGTCCGGGGGTCCCTTTTGACCTGGCCCGACGTCCCGGCAGGATGTCTCCCCCGTCATCGCATCGGGGCGGCGGGCCAGGTCATCCTTTTGCCGCTACGCCGGCGTTACGGCATCAGGACCTTGTCGACCACATGGATCACGCCATTGCTCTGGCGAACGTCGGCGATGGTCACGTGGGCGGTATTGCCCTTGCTGTCGGTGACGGTGATGCCCTTGCCGGCCTGGCGCGCGGTCAGTGTTTCACCCTGCACGGTGGTCAGGCTGGCCTTGCCGCCGCCCTGTTTGATCCGGGCCAGCAGCGCGGTGCTATCCAGGTTGCCTGCCACGACGTGGTAGGTCAGCACCTTGGTCAGGTCGGCCTTCTTTTCCGGCTTGAGCAGTCCATCGACCGTGCCCTTGGGGAGTGCCGCGAAGGCCGCGTTGGTCGGCGCGAATACGGTGAACGGGCCAGGGCCCTTGAGCGTCTCCACCAGGCCGGCGGCCTTGACCGCCGCGACCAGGGTGGTGTGGTCGTTGGAGTTGACGGCGTTGTCGATGATGTCCTTGTTGGCGTACATCGCCGCGCCGCCCACCGTGGGGTTGGCGGCCATCGCGTGGTCATGCGCGGCCATCGGCGCCTGCGCGAAGGCCAGCGGTGCAGCGGCGGTGGACAGGCAGGCAAGCAGGAGCAGACCGGTGAACGAGGTTTTCATGTGGTTCTTCCCGACAGAGCGTCCAAGTGACGCAACTGGATCTACGCGGGAAGTGGCACCGCGGATGCAGTGCCCGGCACATTGGCCGGCTTGTTAGCGACAGGTGACGGCGGCTCAGTCCGTGCCGCGCTCGCTGGTGATGACCGCGCCCTCGCGCATCACCAGGGTCACCGGGGTGCGTTCCACCACGTCGAGCAGCCGCGTCCATTGTGCGTCGCTGAGCGCGCCACTGGCGTGCAGCACGCGGTGCACCACCAGCTTACCGGCGTCGTCGCGGCTGGAGGCCAACTCGGCGCGGAACTCGCCCAGGTCCCAGCCCTTTTTTTCGGCATACATGCGCAGCGTGATCGCCGTGCACGCCGACAACGACGCCAGGTACAGATCGAACGGCGCGAAACCGGCGCCCTGGCCACCCAATGCGAATGGTTCATCGGCGCTGAGCTGGTGCGTGCCGCTGCGGATCTGGTGGCGGTAACGGGGGCCGTCTGAAACGATCTGGACCTGTGCCATGCGATGCGCCCTGCTGCGGTGGTAGAAGGAGCGCAGCATCGCATGGCGCTGCCTGGGCCGGCGCACGCGGCGCGCGGAACGCAGCGTCATGGCCGTGGCCGCGTTCACTCCACCCCGGGGATCACCTGCTTCAGCGCCGCGGCCTCGGCCTCACAGCCGCTTGCCGGCACGCTGCTGCCGCGCAGGCCGCTGATCTCGGCGCGGGCGGCGGCCATGTCTGCGCTGAAGTCGGCGTCGGCATGCAGCCTGGCGAGCGCGCCGGCCGCCACCGCACGGCCCTGCAGCACGTCGCTCTGCCAATGCGCGTTGCAGATCAACCGGTTCTCGCCGAAGGCGCGTCCACGCGCCAGCAGCGCATCGGCCTGGTCCGGGCTCAACTCGGTGAGCAGCAGCGCCCAGGTCCAGCCGATCGCCGTGTGGCCGGAGGGGTAGGAGCCATCGGTGCGCAGCGCCGCTTCATCGGCCGGCGCGCAGGTGGCTTCCTTGTAGTAGACGAACGGGCGGGTGCGCTTGTAATGGTCCTTGGCCGCATAGGTGGCCAGGCCCGCATCGACCATGCTCCGCTGCAGCAGCAGGTACAGGCGCGGGGTGTCCTGCTGGCTGATCGGTACGCCCAGCGCGCAGGCGAAGGTCCCGGCGACATGCGGGAAGCGCAGGTCCGCATCGGAACTGGCCAATGCGTAGCGCGGCGTACCGCGCAGCTTCTGCGATGCGCGGCTGACCGCCTGGTCGCGGGCAAATGCGGGTGAGCCCTTGGCCGGTGGCGGTGGCAGCAACGTCAGGCTGTCGGGCAGGGCGCGGCCGAGATAGCCGGCCGGTACCCCGGGCCGCAGTTCGGGCACGGCGCGTGCGGGAGCAGACGGTGCCGACGGCGGAGCTACGGGTTGCAGGGGTCCCGATGCGCAGCCGGCCAGCAGCGAAGACAGCAGCACCACCCGGGTGGCAACACGCATGGCAACCTCCACGATCATGGCCGTGCCGGCCGACAGGCCTCCAATCTGGAAGCATCGCGGTGGAGCGGCAAGCGGGTTCCTACCTGCGCGGCGACAGTAAAACTACTGTCTGTCGCCTGGATGCGGGCCCGCGGCCAGCGGGAACCGCACCTCGATGCGGGTGCCGCCGAGTGGGCTGCGGTCTACCGCGAGCGTACCGCCAAGCAGGCGCGCGCGTTCTTCCATGCTGATCATGCCCAGCCCCGGCGCCAGCGAGCGGCTGCACGGCGCGGGCATGCCGCGGCCATCGTCGTCCACACGCAGGACCAGATCCTGGCCACGCACCGCGACCAGCACCTCGGCCAGCCGGGCCTGGGCGTGCCGGTCCACGTTGTTGAGCGCTTCCTGCACGATCCGGAACAGGCTCAGTTCCTGGTCGCCCTGCAACGGCGGCGTATCTTCGATGCGGCAGCGCAGGCGCAGCGTGCCGCGTGCGTTGCGCTTGATGCAGAACGCATCCAGCGCGCTGGCCAGCCCGGTGAAGCGCAGGATGCTCGGATGCAGTTCGTGGGAGATCGAGCGGATGTCGTTGGAGACCGCGAGCAGGTTTTCCTGCAGTTCCACCATCGCGGCGCGCTCGCTCGGGGCCACCTGGTGGCGCAAGCCGCTGAGGCGGATCGAGATCGCGGCGAGCGACTGGTTCACGTCGTCGTGCAGGTCGCGCGCGATCCGCGTGCGTTCTTCTTCCTGCACCACCAGCATGCGCCCGGTGACTTCGCCGAGCCGGCGGTAGGCCTGTTGCAGTTGCAGGTGGTTGGAAAGTTTCTGCTCGGACAGGGCACCCAGGAACAGCAGCGCAAAGCCGGTGCCCAGCGTCCAGGCCTGCGCGGGCAGCAGGTCGTGGCCCGGCGCGGGCGCGGCGAAGGGCCCCATGCCCAGCATGCCCAGCTGCATGCCCAGCACCGCCACCACCAGCATGCTCAGGCTGGCCCCGCTCACCCCGAACACGATCAGGGCCCATACCAGCAACGGAATGGGGGCCACCGCCAGCAGCGGGGTCAGCGCGCCCGGCGGCCAATCCACCTGCCACAACAGCGCCAACGCGCCGAGCAGGGTCACGGCCAGTACGATGCTGCGCCAGTGCCAGCCATGCCGCCGCTCGGGGCTGCGCAGCAGGCGGGCCAGGCTGACGACCGCGGGCACGATCAGCAGGTAGCTGACGCTGCCGCACAGCGCGGCCGAACGCAGGTCCGGATGCGGCAGCGCGCCGATTGCGCGGGTGCCCACTACCTGTTGCCAGCCGGCGCTGCACAGCGGCAGTGCGATGCAGGCCAGCAGCAGAAACCAGGCGATATCCAGATAGCCTTCCAGCGCGGAGTGCGCGCCGCGCCAGCGCAGCAGCAGCGCGGCCACCCCCAGCACCAACGCGATTTCGCCCAGGCTGGCGAGCAGGCGCACGACCGCGGTATCGGGCACCAGCGCCGCGCCCAGCACGGTGCCAGCGCAGGCGGCCAGTACGCAGGTCCGCCACGCCGCGCGCGGCGTGCACAGCAACCAGCCCAGCAACAGCGGCCCGGGCAGCCACAGCACGTGCAGGCGCAGGCCGGGTACCACGCTGACATTGGGCAGCAGCTGGCCGAGCAGGCAGGCGGCCAGCAGCGGCGCGCCGCAGGTGAAGATGGTGCGCAGATCAGGTGAGGGGCGCGTAGAGATCTCGTCGTGGGCGTCGCTGGAGCGGGGGACGCCGGGGTCCACGGGCTCGATGCCGATCGGCTTGACGGGGCTCGCAACCTGGACCATGCACCTCTGCACACGTTGGCTGGGACGGTTGGGGCGTACGCGGATGCATCCCCGGCTCGACCACGCCATTCTTCGGCATGCCACTGCAGGTCTGCGTCCGTGCGTGGATGGGCGCGTGCAGGCGGTGCTTGTCGGCGCTGCCCAACGGCCCCACAATCGCGCCGATCTAAGCACGTCCGTCGTACACCTGCTATCCGATTTCCGACCTGCTCCAGGGAGTTGGCATGGACGAACCGATGGCGCCGTATACCCGCTTCGTGGTCGATGGCTTTGATGCCGATGCATTGCTCGGCGTGGTCCGCGATACCCGCTTCGAGCAGCGCCTGCTCGGTGCCGGGCATTTCCGCGCCTGCCTGCAGCGGCTGGTGTTTCCCGAGTTCAGCCTGGACAGCGGGGCCTATTCGTCGCCGATCTTCGCCAGTGGCAGCTTTGGCGCAGGCTTGATCGCGTTGGCGATGGCGGTGTCCTGCACGCAGCCGATGTGGGCCAACGGACGCTGGATCGGCGCCGGCCAGGTGATGGTCTTTGCCGAGGACAGTGAGTTGAACGTGCGGCCCAGCCCGGGAGGCTGGCAATGGGCGGTGCTGCTGATCCCGCGCGAGGTCCTGCAGCGCGGCGCACTGCAGCGGGTAGGCCGCGAACTGCGCCTGCCCAGCCATGGCTGGTACAGCCGTGCGGCCGCGCCGGCCGACGCACAGGCGCTGCGCGATGGCGTGGGCAGCGTGCTGGGCAGCGCGGCCTCGCACCAGGGCCTGCTCAGTGCGGCGCAGGTGCAGGCACAGGGCGAACTGCTGCTGGGCGTGTTCATCGATGCGGTGTACGCCAGCGACAGCGGGCCGGAGAGCCGGGCGGTCGGCAACTGGGTGGAGCGGCAGCGCGATGCGATCGTGCGCCGCGCCGAGCGCTACCTGAAGACACAGCTGGACCGTGCGTTCGACAGCCGCGGCCTCGCACTGGCCCTGGGCGTGGGCGAGCGGCAGTTGGAGCGCCTGTTCCGTGATGTCTACGGCCACGGGCCCTGCCACTGGCACCAGATGGCGCGGCTCAACCTGGCGCGCAGTGCGCTGCTTCAGGCGGGTCGCAATGACAGCGTGACCGACATTGCGACGCGCTGCGGATTCTCCCATTTGGGGCGCTTTTCTGTGACGTACCGCAATGTCTTTGGAGAATGTCCACGCGACACCCTGCGTACGTGATCGGCAGTCGCGGCCGGCCACGTCGCCGCCTCACAATCTCGTCACGGTAAGGCTCGCATGGTCAGCGCGCTGCACGCCTGCGTGCACTGCGCTCCGGCATCGCCGCCGGTCGCACTACCAAGGGTGCCGCGACTCAATCAGGGGATGATTGATACCGACGGAGACATCGCAATGAGCGTGATGTGTGAGCGTTCGCTTTCAACGCAGTTCCGCAGGGTCGTGGTGGCCGACGACCACATGCTGGTGGCGCAGGGCATCGAACGGCTGCTGACCGATACGTTCGCCACCGTCGAACTGGTGGCCTCGGGCGAGCAGCTGGTCGAATCGGTGCGGCGCGATCCCCCCGACGTGGTGGTGACCGACATCAGCATGCCGGGCATGAGTGGCATCGATGCGATGCGCCTGATGCGTGGCGAAGGCTACGCGATGCCGTTCGTGTTCCTGACCATGCACGATGAGTCCAGCGTCGCGGCCGAGGCCATCCGTGCGGGTGCCCGCGGCTACATCCTGAAGAGTTCAGCCGGCGACGAACTGATGCGCGCCCTGGCCGGCATCATGGACGGGCAGACCTACGTCACCCCGACCCTGGCCGCCAACGCCATCGTGTGCTCGGGCCGACCGGCGTACACCCTGACCGAAAAACAGCTGCGCATCCTCGAGTACGTGGCACTGGGCCTGCGCTCCAAGCAGATCGCCTACGAACTGGGCGTGTCGGTGCGCACGATCGAGTCGCACAAGTACGTGATCATGCAGGAGTTGGGGGTGCACGGCACCCTGGAGCTGGTGCGCAAGGCCGAGCAGGAAGGCCTGATCCGGCATTGAGCGGCCACGGGGGGCGGCAAGTAGATTTGCTTGCCGCCACCCGGTTGTTTTTCCCTTGTTCGCCCCTCCGGGCGCGCCCACCATCGGTCCACGTGTCGAACGGGCAGAAGCCATGAATGCGCTCCGTGTGCTGCTGGCCGAGGATGGATGTGCGATGGGGCGCCAGCTCCGTGGCCTGCTGTGCCAGCAGTTCGATGTCATCGGCCTGGTGCAGGATGGCGAATCACTGGTCCAGGCGTCGGTGGCCATGCTCCCGGACGTGATCGTCACCGATATCGCCATGCCCGGGCTGAGCGGGCTGGAAGCCGCACGCCGGCTGCGCGCGCAGCGGCCCGTGCTGGGCGTGGTGTTCATCACCGTGCATGCCGAGCTGCAGATGGTGCGCCATGCGATGGGGCTGGGCGTATGCAGCTATGTGTTGAAGGCCGATGCGGGCGACGACCTGCTGGTGGCGGTGCAGGCGGCGCTGGAGGGCACGCCCTTCGTATCGCGCTCGCTGCAGCGCTGAGCGCGCCGCCCGCTCAAACCAGGATACCGACCAGCTTCTTCACCAGCTCATCCACGGACATGGCCATCAGTGCCAGCGGCAGCAGCAGCGCGGCATACAGCGCGACCCACAGCAGGTTCCAGCGGTTGAACGGTACCACCGACATCCGTGCAAGGCCTTGGTAGACCCTGCTGAAATGCGCGCAAGCCGATGCATCGCCGTGGTCAACGTCATGCCGGCGCTGCTCAGGGGGCCCGGTGCGGGTCCGCGCCACCGGCGGCAATCCACGCATCCACCGCCTGGCCGACCACCGTCATCGGCATCGCACCATTGCCCAGGACCAGGTCGTGGAAGGCGCGGATGTCGAAGCGTGGCCCCAGTTGTTTCTGCGCGCGTGCACGCAGCGCCACCAGTTGCAGCTGGCCCATCTTGTACGAGCTGGCCTGGCCGGGTTGCACGAGGTAGCGGTTGATCTCCACCCGCACCTCGCTGGCCTTCATGCCGGTCTTTTCCTGCATGTACGCGGCCGCCTGGTCGGGTGTCCAGCGCTTACGGTGCAGGCCGGTGTCCACCACCAGCCGCACCGAGCGGAACATCTCGGCCTGCAACCGGCCGAGGTCGCCGGCCGGGTCGTCCTTGTAGACGCCGGCCTCGGCCATCAACTGCTCGGCATACAGCGCCCAGCCTTCGCTGAAGGCGCTGGGGTTGAGGCTGCGCCGCAGCAGCGGCAGGTCGGTGAGGGTCTGTCCGATCGAAATCTGGAAGTGGTGGCCGGGCGAGCCCTCATGGTAGGTGAGGGTGGGAATGCTCCAGCGGGTGTTTGCGTCGATGTCGCCGAGATTGATGAAGAACGTGCCCGGCCGCGAGCCGTCCATCGCCGGCGGGTAGTAATAGCCGCCTGGCGAGGTGGCCTGCATGTGGGCCGGTACCGGCATGACCACCAGCTGCTGCGGCGGCAGGTGGCCGAACCAGCGTGGCAGGATCGGGTCCAGGTCGCGCAGCCGTTGCTGGATGTCGCCCAGCAGCTGCGCGCGCCCGGCATCGCTGTCGGCATAGCGGTAGCGCGGGTCTTCGCGTAGCTGCTGCACGCGCGCGGCCACGCTGCCGTCGCGCAGGCCGAGCTGGCTCAGCCGTGCATCCATCTGCTTTTCCAGCCGCGCCACTTCGTCCAGCCCGATCTGGTGGATCGCATCGGCATCCAGGTCGGTACTGGTGTACCAGCGCAGCGCAGCGTCGTAGTAGGCCTTGCCCTGCGGCAATGCCCATACGCCCTTGTTGCCAAGGTGGCGCGCCTGCAATCGGGTCACATCGTCCAGCAGCCGCTGGTACCCGGGATTGACCGCATCCGCCACTGCACGTGTGGCCTGTTCGACCAGCGCGGCACGGCGGGTGGCGGTGATGGCCGGTACCTTCTCCAGCTTGCGCTGCAGCGATTGCACCCACAGGCTGTCCTTCGGCGCGGGGGTGAGCAGGGCGCGGAACTGGTCCGCGGCGCCTTGCAGCGCCACCTCGGGCGGCACCACGCCCTGCGCGGCCTGCATGTCCACGTTGGCCCGCACCTGGTCCAGCTTGGGCCCCATCGCCTGCAGCCGGGCGATGTAGTGGGCCGCGCTGGTCTCATCGGTGACGGCGTGCTGGTTGTCCATGAACTGGGGCAGGTTCACCGGCAGGCTGAACAACTGGTCTACGGCATAGGTGCTGCCGCCCACCGGGAGCCACGCCGCCGACCATGGCACCGCCATCAGGTCGATCTGGGTCTGGTAGAACCAGCGCGCCAGGCCATCGCTCAGCTGCTGCTGCGCATCCAGCGGCGCGCCGCGCCACTGCGTGATCGCCGCCAGGTTGTCGGCCAGGAAGCGGCGGTTGACCTCGCGCTGGCCCAGCGATACATCCGTGAGCCGGTCGGAGCTGTCGGCCTGGCCGTCGCCACTGATGCCGAGCATCGTGCGCAGCTCGGGATCGGCGTTGATCGCGGCCATGGTCTGCGCATCGAGCAACCCATTGAACGAAACCGGTGTTGGCGGGCCGGCGACGGTTGCCGGCGGCATCGCCGCGGCGGCCGGCGCCTGGGCGTGCGTCGCCGGTGCGCCGAGTGCGAGCGCGGTACCGATGGCGAGCGACAACAGGGCAGGCAGGGCGGAAGCGGTCGGAATCGGCATCACGGGACATCTCCGGTGGCGGGCGGCGCGGGCTGCACGCAGGCTACGCCAGCCGGCCCCAACCTGCACGCGGCCCCCGAGGGGAACCGCTTGGCTGTCAGCCCGCGCGCCGCTCGAAACCATCGCCGCTCCAGTCCTCGCTGCCCACACCGTGATGGATCACGAACAGGCCGTCCGGATCGTAGCGGCGCTTGGCCGCCAGCAGGCGCGGGTAGTGCGGCCCCCAGAACGCCTGCTGCCAGTCGGCCTGGAAGTAGTCTGACTCGGACACATAGGCCGGTGCGTGGGGCACCACCGCACTGAGTGCGTCGTAGGCGCGGCGCGTGCGCAGTGCGCCGCGGCGCGCATCCGGCTCGTCCACCGCGCCGCCGCAGCCGGGGTAGACCGGGCCGCCCGCATTGCCGATCAGCGCCAGCGCAAAGGCATCCAGCACGGCCGGGTGGGTGGCGGTCCCGGCGCTGGCGGCGAGCGCGTCGGCCGGTGCACCGAACAACCCCTTGTTGCAGTGCAGGCCCACGTCCATGTGCTCGGCCGCCGCACAGAGCGCATCGGCGGCGGTCTCGACGCGGTCCTCGCCCAGCAGCGCCGACGGCATCCACGCCGAGGCATAGCCATGCAGGAACCAGCCGACCTGGCCCTGGTCGCCCTTCCACAGCATGTGCCGGGGCGGCGCGCCGGCGCGCGTGTCGTCGGCGATGAGCCGGGGCGCGTGCTGGCGGAAGAAATCGGCGTCCCAGAAGTCCCGCGCCGGCATCGCCAGCGCCTGGAGCGGCTCGCGCACGGTGTAGCCCGCACGTGACTGGATCCACGCCAGCAGCGGCTGCCACGTGGCCTCCGCCGTTTGGCGGTCCAGACCCTGGAACACCATCGAGATGGACAGCACGCGGTCGCCGCCGAAGGTGATCTGTTCGCCCCAGTGCGGGTTGCACAAGGCCTCGCGGTAGAAGCGCAGCACCTGGGCGGCCAACGCGCGCCAGCTGGCATCGCTGTCGGCCTGCACCTTGAGCGACACCCCGCCGAAGGTGGCGGGCAGGGCATGCGTTTTCAGGGTCAGCCGGGTGACGATGCCGAAGCTGGCCGCGCAGCCGCCCTTCAATGCCCAGAACAGCTCCGGGTCCTGGTCGGCGTTGACCACCCGCACCTTGCCGTCGGCGGTGACCACCTCGGCCTCCAGCAGGCTGGCGGCGGCGCTGCCGAAGGCCTTGGAGAAGCTGCCGAAGCCGCCGCCGCTGACCAGCCCGGCAACCCCCACCGAGGTGCAACCACCGCCCTGCACATAGCGCCCGCCGTGGGTGGTTACCGCGTCGTAGGCGTCGATCCACATCGCCCCGGCGCCCACGCTTGCCGCCGGTTGAGGTGCCGTGCCGGGCCGCGCGCCCTGCGGCACGAAGGCGTCATGCAGCTGCACCTGGTTCATCGCCCGGGTCCAGACCAGCAGCGAGTCCGGCGCGCACGAGGTGCCGTGATAACTGTGGCCGCCGCCCTTGACCACCAACCGCACGCGGTGCTGCCGCGCGAAGCGGACTGCGGCGGCGACATCGGCGCTGTCGCGGGCGCTCACCATCTGTGCGCTGGGCACCGAACGCCAGGCACCGAAGTAGCCGCTGGTCTGGGTGAGGGCAGGTTGGTCGCCGATGTAGAACGGGTTGTGGATCTGGGCCATGGCCTCGGCGTGCGTGGCCGCGTCGCCCAGGAACGGCGATTGCGGCACCGACAGGCGCCCGCCGACGGCGCGCGACAACTGATCCCACTGGTCGGCGCCTGGCCAGCCGGCGGTACCGGGCCGCACCCGCGACCAGGGGCCGTCTGGCGCGGCAGCGGCCTTGAGCACCAGCGGCATCAGGGGCAGGGCCAGGCTGGCCTTGAGGCAGTCACGTCGTTTCATCGGGGGCATTCCTTGGCGCAGGCAATCGGGATGACCGTGAGTGTGTGCCCGCCACGCCCCGCCGTCATTGGGCCGGGGACGGAGGGAGGGGCGCGGTGACCAGTGGCGGGTGGGCAGGGACGAGTGGCCGCTGCGCCCGGATCGCCGCCCGACCCTGGGTGGCCTGGCCTGCATTACGCCGGGGGCCGGGCGCGGCAAAGTAAGCTCGCCGCCTGGCGCGGGGACGGCGCTGTCACCGGGGACGGCCGATGGCCATGGCACTGATCGCGTTGCTCCTGCTCGAGCTGCTCCTGCAGGGCTTCTGGAATGCCGCCTATTGGGGCGCGGGCATCGTGGTGTTCAAGCACTCCCTGCCGGCCACGGCGGCCGCACGCAACCAGCTTGCGCTGGGCAGCCTGCAGCACGATGTCGACCCGGCGGGCTGGCTGCCGCTGGCGTTCCACGCCTTGCCCGATGGCAGCATGGCGTTCCGTGAACGCTGGGGCGCGAGTTTCGCGCGGCGCTACTACCCGGTCATGCGCGGCCGGATCATCGTCGATGCCCGGCGTCGCCAGGTGCGGGTGCTGGGGCTGTGCAACTGGAACGTGGTGGCCATCGCGCTGTCGTCGGTGCCGGTGGCGGTCGCGCATCCCGCGTCGGCCGCGCTGCTGCTCCTGCTGCCGCTGTTCGGGGTGAGCTACGCGTTGCAGCGGCGGCGTTTCGTGGCCGTGGTCGAGGCGCTGCGCGAGCAACTGGACACCGACCGCTCGGTGGAGGCGATCCTGGACGCACGCCTGCTGGCCCGACGCCCGCGCTGATACGCCCCGGCCTGCACCGCAGGTAGACTTTCCTGCTCGATCCTCATTGCCTGATGCCCAGGCCGCCGCCCATGACTGTTCCCTCACCCCCCACGAACCGCCGCACACAACTGGCCGACGCGATGCAGGCGGCGGGCTGCGTCGATCCCCGCGACTGGGTGAGCAGCGAGCTTGACGAGAACATCCCGCAGTTCGCGCGGTTCCTGCTGCTGCGTGATGTGCACCATCTGGCCGATGCCGTGCAGGACACGCTTGCCGAGGCGGTGTACGACCGGCCGGATCTGCAGGACACCTTGACTGCCCTGCAGGCGGCCGTGGCGCCTGCGGCGCTGGAGGCGCTGCTGCTGGCCTACGGCCGGGCGCTGGGCAACGGGTTCGTGATGACGCTCGACGACGGCGCGATGGCGCAGGGCGCGGACACGCCGGGCTGGCAACTGATGGAGACCGATGCCGACGGCGAGCCCACCGGCCGCCTGGTGCAGGGCCTGCACGAGGACTACCTGGATTTCGACGGGGCTTACCAGCCACTCGCACGCGCGCCTTGCGGCACCCCCGGCGATGCGTGAGCGCTTGCGCCGCTGCGCACTGGCGGGCCTGGTAGCCTGCCTGGGGGTGACAGCAGCGTCCGCTGCCGAGGCTGCCACGCCCGCTGCATGGACGCCGCCCGCTGGGCTGGCCCAGGTTGCGCTGTGGCCCAACGGCGCGCCCGACGCTGCCCAGGCGGCGGCGCCCAGCGAGTCGGTGACCGCGGTCAGCGCGCCGGGCGGGCACGGCTACCTGGCGGTCGCCAACGTCAGCGTGCCCACCCTGACCATCGTGCCGCCGAAGGGCGTGGCAACCGACGCGGCGATCATCGTCTTCCCTGGCGGCGGCTTCAGCATCCTCGCCATCGATATCGAAGGCACGGAGATCTGCGATTGGGTGACCTCGCGCGGCATCACCTGCGTACTGGTGAAGTACCGCGTGCCCGGCGGCAACCACTACTGGAACAAGGACTGCAACTGCCACATCACGCCCCCGGTGCCGTTCGCGCTGCAGGACGCGCAGCGGGCGATCCGGCTGGTGCGCTCGCGTGCCGGCGGGCTCGGCGTGAACCCGGCGAAGATCGGCGTCATCGGATTTTCGGCCGGCGGTTATCTGGTCGCGCAGACCAGCAACCAGCTTGCGCCGCGCTACCGCGCCGTGGATGCGGTGGACCAGGTGAGCAGTCGCCCGGATTTCGCCATCGCGCTCTATCCGGGGCACCTGTGTCGCGCCGGCGGCACCCTCGATCCCGGCTTGACGGTCACCGCCGAGGCGCCGCCGACCTTCCTGCTGCAGGCGTGGGACGACCCGGTCGACAAGATCTGCAACAGCACGGTGTATGCCCGAGCGCTCGACGAGGCCGGGGTGCCGGCCGAGGTGCACCTGTTTGCCAGCGGCGGGCATGCATTCGGCGTGCGGCCCAGCGCACAGCCGGTGTCTGCGTGGCCGGCCCTGGTGGAACAGTGGCTCAAGGGCCTCAAGGTGCTCTGAGCTGGGGGCCCATGCAGCAATGTTGGGAGCTGAAGCGTCGCACTGAATGCGGGCAGGACGCCGCGTGCCGAGCACTGCCTGGCCGACCGCCGCCCAGGGTGGGCGAGACGAAGACTTACTGAGGCCCGCTAAGTAGAAACACGCTGGCTGCATCGGCGCACGACGAGGACCATCAAGCCACCCCGTCCCCGGAGACTTGCATGGCCAGCGCATCCAAAAAGCCCAACATCCTCGTGATCTGGGGCGACGACATCGGCATCTCCAATCTGAGCTGCTATACCCACGGATTGATGGGCTACCAGACCCCCAATATCGATCGCCTGGCCAACGAGGGCATGCTGTTCACCGACGCGTATGGCGAGCAATCCTGCACCGCGGGCCGGTCCTCCTTCATCACCGGCCAGAGCGTGCTGCGCACCGGCCTGTCCAAGGTCGGCATCCCCAGCGCGCCGGTGGGCATGAACGAAAAAATCGTGACGATCGCCGCGCTGCTGAAGAACGAGGGGTATACCACCGGCCAGTTCGGCAAGAACCACCTGGGCGACCTCAACCACATGCTGCCCACCAACCACGGCTTCGATGAGTTCTACGGCAACCTCTACCACCTCAATGCCGAGGAAGAGCCGGAGATGTACGACTACTTCCCCGAGAAGGAGTTCGGCAAGTTCATCGACACCATCAAGCCGCGCGGGGTGATCCACAGCTTCGCCACCGATGCCGATGACAGCACCGAGCAGCCGCGCTGGGGCAAGGTGGGCAAGCAGAAGATCGAGGATACCGGCCCGCTGGACCGCAAGCGCATGCTCACCTGCGATGACGACTTCGCCGAGCGCGCCAAGGGGTTCATCAAGGAGGCCAACGACGAAGACACGCCGTTCTTCGTCTGGGTCAACTTCACCCACATGCACCTGTATACCCACACCAAGCCGGAAAGCCTGGGCCAGGCCGGGCGCTGGCAGTCGCCGTACCACGACACCATGATCGACCACGACAAGAACGTGGGCTCGCTGCTGGACTACCTGGACGAACTGGGCATCGCCGATGACACGCTGGTGGTGTACTCCACCGACAATGGCCCGCACCGCAACTCGTGGCCCGATGGCGGCATGACCCCGTTCCGCAGCGAGAAGGACACCAACTGGGAGGGCGCGTTCCGCATCCCGCTGGTGGTGCGTTACCCCGGCAAGATCAAGCCGGGCACGATCTCCAACGACATCGTGCAGCACCATGACTGGCTGCCCACGTTCCTGGAGCTGGCCGGCAACAAGACCGTCGTGGATGACCTGAAGAAGGGCGTCAAGGCCATCGGGCGCACCTACAAGAACCACATCGACGGGGTGAGCCTGCTGCCGCGCCTGACCGGCAAGGCGGATGCCTCCCCGCGCAACCTGTTCGTCTACATCTCCGACGATGGCGACATGCTGGGCATCCGCTACGACAACTGGAAAGTGACGTTCATGGAACAGCGCTGCAAGGGCACCATGCAGCTCTGGGGCGAACCGTTCACGGCCATGCGCATTCCCAAGATCTACAACCTGCGCACCGACCCGTACGAGTTCGCCGATGTCACCTCCAACACGTACTGGGACTGGTACATCAACCACGTCTACATCGTCTACGGTGCGATCGCGTTGCTGACCAGGTTCAACGAAACCTTCATCGACTTCCCCAAGATCCAGAAGCCGAACACATTCACCGCCGACCAGGCCATCGAAAAGCTGCAGGATGCGGTGGCCAGCAAGTAACGCTGGCTGCCACACCTGGCTGCGCTGCGCGGCGGCAACGTCGCGCAGCGACCGCTGCCGGCGCCGTTACCGGCCGCCGATCGGATAGGAGCCGGCGCACACGTCGCCTTCCTCGGTTCCATCCAGCCATTGCCTGAGCTGCTTCACGCGGTCGCGGGTGAGCAGTTCGTACTCGCTGCTCTGGCACATCGGCAACACGCTGCCGGCATTGCGGGGATCGGGGAAGCGGGCGGCGATCTGTGCGTCGCGGAAGGCAAGCCAGGCACGCTGGGCGGCCTTGAACCGGGTCACGAAGGCGGTCTCGGCGGCATTGGCCGCCAGCACCTGGGCATACACCCGGTTGAGCTCGTCGTCGGCGGCCTTGGCACCGATCCCGGCGCACTGGTTGAGCCCGACCTGCGACTGGTTCGGGCTGTCGCAGGCCATGCCATCGGAGGTTCTCGCCGCGGCCTGCGCGGCACCCGCGCCCGGCACGCCGCAACTGGCCACGGCCAGCAGAATCAGGAGCGATTTCATCACAGAAGGTCTCCTCAGCCGCGGTAACCGCGGACGCGCATGCACGTCTTGATCAGGTCGGACTTCTCCATGCCCCGCACCACGCCGTCGCCCACCGCGTCATCGGTGCTGCGCGGCGCCCTGCCATCCCCCACGGTGGCCTTGGAGGCGTCGTAATCGCATTCGGCAAGGTCCTGCTGCTTCTGCGCCTCGCTGGCGCCCGGCTTGCTCCAGCGCTTGATCTGGGCAGTGCCGCAGCCGGCGCTGAGCAGGGTGGCACACAGCAGTATCGTGACGCCGGGGAGTCGGCTGTACATACGCATTCCTGGCAGGAGGGAAGGGCGATGTTGCACGGGCGTATTACCGCGCCCGGGCAATGATCGGCCCGTGAAAGCAGCAGGGCGGCAGCGGTCGGCAGGGGTCCGCTCCGGAGCCACGGCTGCACCCGCCGGCGCCTCGTCCCCAGCCCGGGTACCCGCGTGCCAACGTGTGGCCAACGGTGTCGGCTGCAGGTGATACCCGCGCCCAGGGAAGGGAAAAGGAAGGCCGCGATGCTGATGATGTGCGTGGGGTTGATCGTGATGGCGTTGGCCTATCTGCTGACGGCCAGGGACACATCGGGTCCCCGTCGGTGGATCGGGATCGCGTTCATCGCCAGCGTGGCGCCGGTATTTTTCTGGCTCGGCGCATTCTCCCGGCAGGTCGACGCGGGCCTGTGCTACACCAGCGCGATCCAGTCCATCGCCGCTGCGGTCGCGCGCACCGACCATCCGCAGGCGCTGGCCAGACAGATCGAGGCGCTGCCACTGGCCGGCTATGAAACGCGTTGCCCCGAGGTTCGGGACGCGGCCGCCGCGCTTCCCGGTGCCGGCGCGCACTGATCGCGCGGCCAGGTGGCCCACCCACCGATCGCCACTCGCCTGCCGGCCCCATCGGCGCCACGTCCCCCGTCACCGTCGGATGGGCGCATTGGACCCTGCCCGGATGCGCATCCGCCAGGAGCCTGCGATGAACGTGCGTGTCGCCCCAGGATGCAGCACCCGCGTATCAGCGGCGCAGCGGCACCAGAACGACGCGACGCGGCGAGGGCCTGCCGGCACAAGTGGCACGGCGGGATAGAATGCCGGCACAGGCGAGCGATCCGGCCACCCGCGTCGGCGCCGCACAGGGACGGGCATGGAAGAGAAGCACGGTGGAATCTGGATGTTCGCGCCCATCGCGGGCGAGGTGGTGGTGTCCGAGCATTACCGTGCCGAGCCGGAGCGGCTGGAGCGGATCGTGCAGCACGCCGACGGAACCCTGCAGGTGGCGGTGCTGCACAAGGTGGTCGATCCGCAGTGGCGGCTGCCCGTGTGGTCGGTGCTCACGGTGGCGCGGGTGGCGTCGGTGACCGACGCCGAACGCCACCTGGCGGCGAGCGCGGTGCGGCAGTACTGAGCGAGGACACGGTGGCCCACCGGCGCGTGGCGCTGCTGGTGCTGCGGAGGGGCAAGCCTGGCCGCCGCTGGTCGTAGCATCACGCCACGCAGCCGCCGGCGCTGGCAGCATCCAGGCTTCCGTATCCGCGTTCCCGAGGAGACAGCCATGGTGTCCACTGCCGTCCCGCCCCGATCCTGGGCCATCCATCCGTTCCACGCCGCGGTGCTGGGCGGCGTGTTGCCGCTGTTCCTCGGCGCGCTGTTGGCTGATTACGCCTACTGGAGCAGCTACGAAATCCAGTGGGCCAACTTCGCTGCCTGGCTGCTGGTGGGGGCGATGGTGTTCACCACGCTGGCGCTGTTGTGCGGCATCGTCGGCCTGGTCCGGCGCACGCGCCGCCTGGGGTATGTGCTGGTGCTGGCTGCCACCTGGGTGGTCGGCTTCATCAACGCACTGCATCACGCCCGCGACGCCTGGGCGATCATGCCCGGTGCGCTGGTGTGGTCGGTGATCGTTACCGTGCTGGCCTTGCTGGCCACCTGGATCGGGTTTGCCAGCCTGCGCGTGGGAGGTGTGCGATGAACCGCCGTACCGTTCGGATCCTTGCCGTCTCCGTGCTGGCCGCCGCGCTGGCCGCGTGCAGCCAGAAGGCCCCGCCGCTGAACCAGATCGGCGCCACGCCCGAGTTGCCCGCGCCGCACCGTGGCGTGATGCCGGACATGACCATCGCCAAGCCGGCCGCATGGGGCGACCGCGTGCCCACCGTGCCCAACGGCTACCGCGTCAGCGCGATTGCCACCGACCTGGCCATCCCGCGGCAGACCCTGGTGCTGCCCAACGGCGACATCCTGGTGGCCGAGGGACGCGGTGGCAGCGCGCCCAACCTCAAGCCCAAGGACGTGATTGCCGGCAAGATCAAGGCCAAGGGCAATACCGCGGTCAAGAGCGGCAACCGCCTGACCCTGCTGCGCGATGCCGACGGCGACGGCGTGTACGAAATGAAGACGGTATTCGCCGACAAGCTCAACGCGCCCTATGGCCTGGCGATGATCGGCAATGCGATCTACGTCGCCAACCAGGATGCGCTGGTCCGTTTCGACTACCAGCCCGGCCAGACCCTCGCGGCCGCACCGCCGACCAAGGTCACCGACCTGCCGTCGGCCATCAACCACCACTGGACCAAGTCGCTGGCCGCCAGCGCCGATGGCCGCTACCTGTACGTGGGCATCGGCTCCAACAGCAACATCACCGAGCGCGGCATGGCGGTGGAACTGGACCGCGCCCAGGTCTGGCAGATCGACGCCGCCACCGGCGCGCACCGGCCCTTTGCGACCGGCCTGCGCAACCCCACCGCGCTGGCGATCCAACCCGGCACCGGTGCGCTGTGGGCGGTGGTCAACGAGCGCGACGAGATCGGCCCCAACCTGGTGCCCGATTACCTCACCTCGGTGCGCGAGGGCGGCTTCTACGGCTGGCCCTACAGCTACTGGGGCAAGAACGTGGACACCCGGGTGATGCCGCAGAACCCGCAGAAGGTGGCCTCGGCGATCGCGCCGGATTACGCGCTGGGCTCGCACGTGGCCGCGCTCGGCGTGGCGTTCTCCACGCCGGCGATGGGCGCGCCGTTCGCCGACGGGGTGTTCGTCGGCGAACACGGCAGCTGGAACCGCAACCCGCCGGTGGGTTACAAGGTCGTCTTCGTGCCCTTCAGCAACGGGCGTCCGGCGGGCGCGCCGGTCGATGTGGTGTCCGGATTCCGTGGTGAGGATGGCCGCACGCGCGGCCGCCCGGTGGGAGTCACGGTGGACCCGCGCGGGGCACTGATCGTGGCCGACGACCTGGCCAACACGATCTGGCGCATCACCCCCGGCACGGCGCCCGCAGCGCCGCGCTGAGCCACGCTGGGCCGCCTTGCAGGCGCGCACGACGAGGCGCGCCTGTGTTGACGCGGTATTGCCGCGATTGGCGTAAATTGCTGACCCACCACGGGCGGCTGGCAGGTGCCAGCCGCCTTTCGTCTGCGTCTGCAACGCTTCCAGCCCAAGGTCCGGTGTTCCGATGTTGCCTGTCCCCGTATTGCCTGCCGCCCGCGCGTGCGCGGCGCCGACCCGCGCGTTGCCGGAGCCTGCCGTTTGAGCGCGGCCGGCGTGCACTTCCCCGGTGGCACCGGGCCGATGGCCGAGCAGGTCCGTCGGCATGACTGGCAGGCCACGCCGCTGGGGCCGGTGGACACCTGGCCCGGCGCGCTGCGCAATGCGGTGAACCTGATGCTGGCCTCGCCGGAAAGCATGTACGTGGTATGGGGCACGGCGCTGACGTTTTTCTTCAACGATGCCTACCGCCCCATCCTGGGCCCACGCCTGGAGGGTGCGCTGGGCGCGCCGTTGCGCGAACTGTGGGCCGATGCCTGGGACGCGGTGCGTGCGCCGATCGAGGCCGCCTTTGCCGGCGAGTCCTCGCGGTTCGAGAACATGCCGGTGGCGATGAGCCGCCGCGGCGTGCCGGAGGACACCTGGTGGACCTTTTCGTTCTCGCCCCTCTATCTGGATGACGGCAGCGTCGGCGGCGCGTTCTGCGTCACCAAGGAAGTCACCGAGGTGCTGGTGGCGCAGCAGCGGCTGGCCCGCGAGAACGAGCGGCTGATCGCGCTGTTCGACAAATCGCCGATGTTCATGGCCTTCCTCAGCGGGCCGGAGCACCGCATCGAGCTGGTCAACCCGGGCTACCAGCGCCTGGTCGGTGACCGCGCGGTGCCGGGCACGTGCATCCGCGACGCGCTGCCCGAAGTGGTCGAACAGGGCTTCCTGCCGCTGCTGGACCAGGTGTACCGCACCGGCGAAACCTATATCGGCAGCGAGGTCATCTACGATCCCCCCAGCGCCGGCGATCGCGCCGGCGGCCAGCGCCAGCTCGATATCGTGTTCCAGCCGGTGCTCGGCGATGACGGCCACACGGCCGGCGTGTTCGTGCAGGGCCTGGATATCACCCCGCACGTGCAGTTGCAGCGCTCCATGCGCGACGTCGAGGCGCGCCACCGGCAGATCATCGACAGTGCCAGCGACTACGCCATCGTGGCCTCGGACATGGAGGGCAGGGTGACGCTGTGGAATACCGGTGCCGAGCACCTCTTCGGCTGGACCGAAGCGGAGATGCTCGGGCGCAGCGTGGAACGCATCTATACCGAGGAGGACATCCAGGCCCGGCGGCTGGAAACCAACCAGCGGGCCTGCATGGTCTGCGGCGGGGTCAGCGGCGAGCGCTGGTTGCAACGCAGGTCGGGCGAACGTTTCTGGGCGAACGGGGCGATGACCGCCCTGCGCGACAGCGACGGTGCGGTGCGCGGCTTCGTCAAGGTGCTCGGCGACCGCACCGAGCAGCAACGTGCCAACAGCGAACTGGCCCACAGCGAACGCCGCCTGGGTGCGCTGGTGAGTGCCTCGTCGCAGTCGCTGTATGCGATGTCGGCGGACTGGCAGGAGATGCGGCCGATCGCCGGCGCCGGTGCGGCGGACGGGGCCTTGCCGGCGGTCACCGGCTGGCGCGAGGAGCGCGTCCACCCCGACGACCGCCCGCTGCTGGAGGCCGCCATCGCCCAGGCGATGGCCACGCGCCAGCCGCTGCGGCTGGAACACCGCGCCCTGCTGGCCGATGGCAGCGTGCGCTGGGTGCTGATGCGCGCGGTGCCATTGCTGGATGACGCCGGCGCGGTGACCGAGTGGTTCGGCACGGCCTCGGACGTGACCGAGCGCCGGCTGGCCGAAACCCAGCTGCGCCAGCTCACCCAGACCCTGGAAGAGCGCGTGCAGGCCCGCAGCGCCGAGCTGCAGGTGGCCGAGGAGCGCCTGCGCCAGAGCCAGAAGATGGAAGCGGTGGGGCAGCTGACCGGCGGTCTCGCGCACGATTTCAACAACCTGCTGACCTCCATCTCCGTCGGCCTGGAACTGCTGGAA
The DNA here is from genome assembly GCF_056397365.1 of Stenotrophomonas sp. 05N37. Lineage (NCBI taxonomy): Bacteria > Pseudomonadati > Pseudomonadota > Gammaproteobacteria > Lysobacterales > Lysobacteraceae > Stenotrophomonas > Stenotrophomonas sp. 05N37. Next base: position 104,766 of record NZ_JBFTNG010000004.1, read on the forward strand.
CTGCGGATCGACCAGCAACGCTACGACGACGTGGGGCGCTACCTGGAGATGGCACAGGCCAGTGCGGCCCGCGCCACCGCGTTGACCCAGCGGCTGCTGGCCTTCTCGCGCCGCCAGACCCTCGCGCCCACCCCCGTGGTGGTGGAGGCGATGGTGGGCGGGATGCTCGATATCATCTCGCGCACGCTGGGCCCGTCCATCGCCATTTCCACCGACCTGGCCCCCGCGCCGTGGGCGGTGCTGGTGGACGTGCCGCAGTTGGAAAACGCGCTGCTCAACCTGTGCATCAACGCCCGCGATGCGATGCCCGCGGGCGGCCCGCTGGCGATCGGCACCGCCAATGTGGCCCTGGCCGACCCGGCGGCTGCGCAGCTGGATATCCCCGCTGGCGAGTACGTGCGGCTGTCGGTGGCCGACACCGGCACCGGCATGGACGCGGCGGTCATCGAGAAGGCGTTCGAACCGTTCTTCACCACCAAGCCCATCGGCCAGGGCACCGGCCTTGGCCTGTCGATGATCTATGGTTTCACCCGCCAGTCCGGTGGCCAGGTGCGGATCGACTCGCAGCCCGGGCAGGGCACCACGGTGCACCTTTACCTGCCGCGTTTCCTCGGTGATGCCGCCGACGCGTCCACGCCGACGCCGCCCGACGAGGCCGGCGCGGCGCCGGCGGGCAACGTGGGCACGGTGCTGGTGGTGGAAGACGACGATGCGATCCGGGCACTGGTCACCGAGGTGTTGTCCAGTTCCGGCTACCGCGTGCTGCAGGCGCCGGAAGGTGGCCGCGCGATCGAGATCCTGCAGTCCAACGAGGGCATCGACCTGCTGGTCACCGACGTTGGCCTGACCGGCGGGCTCAATGGCCGCCAGGTGGCCGACGCCGGTCGCCAGCTGCGACCGGCGCTGCCAGTGCTGTTCATCACCGGCTACGCCGCCTCCGCCGCGGTGGGGGCCGGCCAGTTGGAGCCCGGCATGCAGGTGCTGACCAAGCCGTTCACCGCGGCCGAGCTGGAACGACGGGCGCGTGCGCTGGTGGTTGGCGACGGTGCATGAGCAGCACGCGGCGGGATCCCGGCAGATCCCGCCGCGCCGCTTCGCCCCCTGGGATCAGAACTTCCAGCCCACCCGCGCGTAGTAAAAGCCGCCGTTGAAGCCATACGGCGAGTGCACCGGGTATTCCGCACCGGCCACGCCGGACCAGGGGTTCTTCGACGGCACCCGGTCGAACAGGTTCTGCGCGCCAACGCTGACGTACAGCCCCGAGTCGAACGTCCAGCCCACGTCGGCATCCACGATCAGCGCGCTGCCGCCGTAGATCGGCAGGCCGCCGTCGGCGGCCGAAATCACCCCGCTGTCCAGGTGGTCCTCGTACCAGGAGCCGTAGTAGTTCAGGCGCAGGTTGGCGTGGAACACCTTGCGCTGGTGGTGGATGCTGAAGTAGCCCTTGGTCCTGGGCAGTGACTTCTCCAGCTTGTACACGCGCGCGGCATCGATGAAGTCGGTGTCGTAGCGGTCCACCTCGGTGCGGTTCCAGTTGGCGGCCAGCGAGTAGGTGGTGGTGCCGCCGAAGTGGTCGCTCTTGTAGCTGGTCACCAGGTCCACGCCGGTGGTGGTGGTGTCGAAGGCATTGCCGAAGTAGGTCACCTGCGAGATCGAGGCCGCCTCGGGGTTGCCGCCGAGCACCAGCGCCGCGCGCTCTTCGGGGGTGACCACGAAGCTGGTGCTCAGCGCGATCCGGTCCTTTACCTTGATCTGGTAGCCATCCAGGGTCACCAACCAGTCGCCGTGGGTCCAGACCGCACCCAGCGATGCGTTCCTGGACTTCTCCGGGGTCAACGGCTGGGCGCCCTTGAGCTGGGCGATGGCATTGGTCGGCGGCAGCGTGGCGATGTCCTCCAGGGCGGTGCCGCCGAACACGGTGCTGATCTGGCTGATGTTGGCCTGCCCCGGGGTGGGGGCGCGGAAGCCGGTATTGAAGGCGCCGCGCACGGCAAACTGCTCGTTGACGTCGAAGCGCGCGGTCAACTTGCCGGTGGTGGTGCTGCCGAACGAATCGTAGTCCTCATAGCGCACTGCGCCGGCCAGCAGTACGCGCTCGGTGAGCTGCGCCTCCAGGTCCGCATAGGCCGCCCAGTTGCGGCGGTCGAAGGTGCCGGCGGTGCGCGAACTGAAGCCGTTGAAGCCGTTGGAGCCCAGCGCGAAGCCCTGCGAGGTGAGCGGGCCGATCGCGGTGGACGGGCCATCGCCAGGACTGATCTTGAAGCTCTCCTCGCGCCACTCCGCGCCCAGTGCCAGGCGCAGCGGCTGGCTGGTGAAGCGGGTGGCGATATCACGGCTCACGTCGACGTTGAGGTTCTTCTCGGTCTGGGTGTTGCCACCGGGATGGAACCGCAGGCCCTCGGGCTGGTCCGGCCCCAACGACGCGTTGACCGTGTTGTAGATGATGAAGTCGATGTCGTTGCGGCCCCAGGAGCCGCTTACGTCCCAGTACCAGTCGCCCCACAGGCCCTTGGCACCGGCCACCAGCGACATGTCCTCCAGCGAACCGCCGAAGCGCGGGGTGAAGCCGCCGGGCAGGCTGGACAGGAAGGTGTAGCAGTTGGAGGGCAGCGCGGCGACCGCACCGCTGACCGAACTGTACGGCAGCAGGTTGCCGGCGCCATCGCGCAACGCGATGCCCGGGCAGGCGCCAGCACCGGCGCCATTGAGGTTGCCGACCAGCAGGCTGTCGCCGCCGTCGTTGGAGTACACCCCCGAGCGGGCGGTGGGGTCGCGGAAGTAGAAGCCGCCATCCACGTCGCGCTTGGCGTAGTTGCCGAACAGGTAGAAATCCACCGCATCGGTGGTCAGGCCAAGGTTGGCGACCAGCTTGAGGTCGTTGTCCACCTGCGGCGAGCCCCACACCTGCGCGGGCTGGCCCACGCCGGGGTAGCCGGCGGCAATGGCCGCGGCGGCATCGTCGCGCTGCACGCTGCGCGAGGTGTCGTCGGCCTTGCGCCATTCGGCGGTGAGCGTGGCAAACCCGCGGGCCGTCAGCGGCAGGCCGATCTGCGCCGAGTACTGGGTGGTGAGCCCGTCGCCCTCGTAGTACTTGCCGGTGAACACCTCGGCACTGCCGCCTTCGCGCAGCTTCTTCAGGCCGAAGTTGATGACACCGGCGATCGCGTCGGAGCCGTACTGGGCCGCGGCGCCATCGCGCAGCACGTCCACCTGCTCCAGCGCCAGCGACGGAAACACCGACAGGTCCGGGCCCTGCGCGCCGTCGGACAGACCGTGGCCGAGGAAGGTGATCACCGCGGCACGATGGAAGCGCTTGCCGTTGACCAGCAGCAGGGTGTTGTCCGGCGGCAGGCCGCGCAGGTTGGCCGGGCGCACCAGGCTGGCGGCATCGTCGATGGGGATGGTGCTGACGTTGAACGAGGGCACCAGCACGCGCAGCTGGTCCAGCGCGTCGGTGGCGCCCTGGTTGCGGAATTCGTCACCGCTGATGATGTCGATCGGCACGGCCGAGGACGAGACGGTGCGCGGTTTGGTGCGGCTGCCCAACACCGAGACCGTGTCGAGGGTGGAGGCCTCCGGCGCGGCCGGAGGTGTGCTGTCCTGTGCCAGCGCGACCGAGCTGGTGGCCAACAGCGTGGCGGCCAGCGCCACGTGTACCGCAGATGCCAATGACGAGATTGCGTTTGGAGCGTGAACACACTTGCCAATGCGGTCGTTCATGCATGCACCTTGCAGTTGGAGGGTCGGAGGTGTCGTTCGTCTACTGGGTCATCCCGTTGGTTCTCCTTGCGCGCCAGGGCCCTGATGCGCCGCACAAATAATTAACAGAACGTAAACCGTACTGCAACGCATCTTTCGTTTGTGCCTCATGCACTTCGCGGGCGGTCACAAAAAAGGCTGGTATAGGTGCCAAAGGCAATCAATACTTGCCAAAGGCATTCATGGGGGAGCTACATGTCCGACGCCCTGACCAACGACGTGGCCCGCCTGCAGGCGTTCAACCGCGACTACGCGCGCCACCTCGCCATGCTGGAAGAGGGCCTGGTACGCGGTGATTTCAACCCCACCGAGGTGCGGGTGCTGCTCGAGCTGGCCTGCCGCGACGGCGTGACCGCTGCCGACCTGTGCCGGCTGTTGCGCCTCACTGCCGGCTACGTGAGCCGCTTGCTGGCCGGACTGGAAATGCGCGGTGTGCTGGCGCGCCGGCCTGCCGTGCACGATGCACGGGCCAGCGTGCTGGTCTTGACCGATGCCGGGCGTACCGTGTCCAACCAACTGGACGCCGCCGCCAGCGCGGCCGGCGCGCGCCTGCTCGGCGCGCTCAGCGCCGCCGGCCGGGCGCAACTGGTCGAGGCGATGGAGCAGATCCGGCGGCTGCTGTCCGAGCCTGGCACGGACTACGTGCTGCGCGATCCGCGGCCGGGTGACATGGGCTGGGTCGTGCACCGGCACGGTGCGTTGTACGCGCGCGAGTACGGCTGGAATACCGAGTTCGAGGCACTGGTGGCCGACATCGTCGCCCGCTACCTGCGCGAGCACGATGCGCGCACCGAGCGTTGCTGGATCGCCGAGTGCGCGGGCACGCCGGTCGGCTCGGTGTTGGTGGTCCGCCACGACGCACAGACCGCCAAACTGCGGCTGCTGTACGTGGACGCCAGCGCACGCGGCCGGGGTATCGGCCGCCGGCTGGTGGACGAGGCCATCGCGTTCGCGGCGGCGGTGGGTTACAGGCGGATGGTGTTGTGGACCAACGCGGCGCTCGTCGATGCGGGCCGACTGTTTGCCGAGGCGGGATTCGAACTGCTGACCGAGCAGCCCGAACAGCTGTTCGGCAAGCCGCAGGTCTCGCAGTTGTGGGCCAGGACGTTGTAGGCGAGTGCCGGCGGCGGCAACCAGGCCCGGCGGATGCCGGGCCTGGCGTGCGTGGCGGCGGCGGTCAGAACCGCGCGGTGGCGCCCAGGAAGAACGTGCGGGCGCCGCCGTCGTAGTTGTTGCCTTCCTCGATGGTGGATACGTCGCCCAGGTTGAGCACGCCCGCGCGCAGGGTCAGGTGCTCGTTGACGTCCACGCCGGTGACCAGGTCCCAGGTCGTGTAGGCCTTGGCGAAGGTGGCGCTGGTGGAGGACACCAGCTGCTCGCCGATGTGCTGTGCGCTGAGGTTCAACGACCATGCGTCGGTGACCTGCCAGTCCAGCGAGGTGTTGGCGGTGAGCTTGGGCACCACCAGCAGGCTCGCACCGGTGGTGCGGTTTTTCGATTCCAGCATGCGGGTGGCGTTGGTGGTCCAGGTCAGGCGCTCATGCAGCGGCACGGTCACGCTGGCTTCCACGCCACGGGTGCGGGCCTTCTGGATGTTCTGCGCCACCGTCCACCAGAAGCCGTTGACGAAGCTGGTGGTCTGGCCCGGGATGTCGCGCAGCGGCACCTGCTGGATCTTGTCGTCGAAATCGGTGAGGAAGTAGGTCGCCGAGGCTGCCCAGCCATTCTTGTCCAGGCCCAGGCCCAGCTCGTAGTTGGTGCTGGTTTCCGGCTCCAGGTTCGGGTTGCCGGCCATGTAGCAGCCGGTGGTGCCATCGGCGCTCACCGAGCGGTTGGTCCAGCCTTCCACGGTGAGTGCGGTGCAACCGTTGCCGCCGGACTGGGTTGCCGCACCGGCGGTGCCCTGCTTCAGGGTGGGGGCACGGAAGCCCTTCGAAACGCCGCCGCGCACCGTCCACGCATCGGCCGGGTGCCAGACGCCGTAGAGGCGCGGGCTAAGGTTGTCATCGTAGTTGTCGGTGTTGTCCCAGCGCAGGCCCACGGTGAGGACGAAGCGCTCGTGCAGGGTGATGTGGTCCTCGGCAAACAGCGCCCAGGAATCGGCCTCGCTGGTCGGGCTGATGCGCCCGCTGCCGGTCCAGGTCACCGGCACGGTACCGATGGTGTCGCGGTTCTCCAGCTCCTCGCGCTTCCACTGGCCGCCGACGTTGAGGCTCTGCTCGAAACCCCAGTGGAAGCTGCGGGTGAACGCGGTATCGAACACCGTCTCCTTGGCGTGGTTGCCGACCGTGCTGCCCTTGTCTTCGTAATCGTTCTGCACCAGCGTGGTCCTGGAGGTGGACGCATCGCCGTAGCGGCCATCGTGGGTGGCCACGTAACCGGTCTGTACCAGCTTGGACAGGCCCCACGCACCGACCGCGCCGGCACCGCTGTTGCGCTGCTCGCCACGCGAGGCCTCGAAGCCCACCGTGTGGTCATCGTTGATGCGCCAGTCGAGCCGCGCGTTGGCGTTCTCGGCCTTGCTGCCCGGGGTCTGCCGTGCACCGGTGTCGGATTCGCGGTTGGTCACGTTGGCGCCGACGCGCAGGCCCAGGTTCTCGGTCAGCGGACCACTGAACAGCGCGCCCATCTGGGTGGTGTCGCCGCGCGTGTCCGAATCGGGTTTGCTGTAGTTGAAGGTGACCGAGCCACCCCAGTGATCGGCGATCTTGCGGGTGATGATGTTGATCACCCCGCCCATCGCATCGGACCCGTACAGCGAGGACATCGGCCCACGCACCACCTCGATGCGTTCGATCATGTCCGGGGAGAGCCAGTTCAGATCCTGCGGGCCGAGGTCGTCGCGGTAATTGACGCCCGCGGAATTGCCCTGGCGGCGGCCGTCGATGAGGATCAGGGTGTACTGCTCGGGGAGCCCGCGCAGCTTGATCTTCGATTGCGCGCCGGACAGCGCATAACCGCCGGTCACGCCGGGCACGGTGCTGAGCAGCTGGCCGATGCTGGTGACCGGCTTGCGCTCGATCTCCTCGCGGGTGATCACGCTGATGCTGGCCGGGGCATCCTTGATCCATTGCTGGGCGCCGGTGGCGGTGACCACCACGGTGTCCATCTGCTTGGCCGAGGCCGCGTCCGCGCTGGCGTCGGCGTGGACCTGTGCGCTGAGGGCCAGGCCGATGGCCAGGGCCAGCGCGCTGCCGGAGCGGTGGGAGGCGAGGGAGGGGGAGGGGAACAACATCGACGCAGTACTCCTTGGGTAAGGGGGTCCGCTGGCGATGGCTGGGACGTCCATGTGGGGAATTTCAGAATCTGTTAACAATTGTAATGCAAGCCATTCGCATTTGTAACATTCGGATACGTGACGCCCTCCACCGCGTCGGCGCGGGTCCGCGATTCAGGGCAGATGAGTTGAAGATGCGGTCGTGGCGGCGAAGACCCGGACGCGTTGTCGCGGATGCAGCGTCAGCGATAAGATCGCGCGGCGGGGGCCGTGCCCCGGAGCGCAGCGCAGGGAGTGCGAATGCCGATCGACGACGTGACCGGGAGTGTCGTTGGCGGCATCCTGCGCCTGGTGGCGTGGCTGTTCTTCGACGTCTTCATCGAGATCGTCATCCAGGGCACCGGCTACCGGATCCTGCGCTGGGTGCGCCCCGAAAAGACGCCGTCCGATGCCGCCTGCACGCTTGTCGGCCTGGTGTTCTGGCTGGCCATCGCGGCCGGCACATTCGCCGTAGTGCGTGCAACGCTGCGATAGCATGGCGCCACCATGAACTCGATCAACGCCACTACGCCGCTGCTGCCGTGTCCCTGTTGCGGGCACCGCGGCCTGCTGGAGGCCGGCGGCTACGAGATCTGCAGCCGCTGCGGATGGGAGGACGACCCCAGCCAAGCCGCGCGGCCCGACATGGCCGGCGGCGCCAATCGCATGAGCCTGCATGCCGCGCGCCAGGCGTGGGCGCGCGGCGAACCGGTGGCCTGAGCAGCACAGGCGATCACGCGGGTGCGTGTCGCTGCCGTGGTGTCGCCAGGCAGGGCAACCGCGCGCCCTGCCTGGCGGACCGGGTCAGGCCTGGTCGCTGCCGCCCAGCTGCTTCACCAGCGCCGCGGCGGTTTCCGCCGACGAGGACGGGTTCTGCCCGGTGATCAGCAGCCCATCGCGGACCACGTACGAGCCCCAGTCCGGGCCCTTCGAATACTCACCGCCGGCCGCCTTGAGCATGTCTTCGACCAGGAACGGCACCACGTCGGTGAGGCCGACGCCGGCTTCTTCGCTGTTGGTGAAGCCGGTGACCTTCCGGCCCGCGACCAGCGGCGTGCCCTCGGCGGTGGTGACATCGCGCAGCACGCCCGGGGCGTGGCAGACCAGGGCGACCGGCTTGTTGGCGGCGGTGAATGCCTCGATCAGCGCGATGGAATGGCGGTCATTGGCCAGGTCCCACAGCGGGCCGTGGCCGCCGGGGTAGAACACCGCGTCGAAGTCGGCCGGGTCCACGCTGTCCAGGCGCACGGTGCTGTCCAGTTGTGCGGTCGCGTCGGCGTCGGCCTCGAAGCGGCGGGTGAGATCGGTCTGGAAGTCCGGCTCGTTGCTCTTCGGGTCCAGCGGCGGCTGGCCGCCCTTGGGCGAGGCCAGCACGAGCGTGGCGCCGGCGTCCTTGAAGGTGTAATAGGGCGCAGCCAGTTCTTCCAGCCAGAAACCGGTCTTGCGGCCGGTGTCGCCAAGCTGGTCGTGCGAGGTAAGGACGATGAGGATCTTCATGCGGGTGCTCCTGGGAGGTTGTGAGTAGACCGGTCGTCTACTTTGGGGGCAAATCAAGGGAACGCAGTACGACGTGTGCCGGCAGGAATGCGCCGGGTCTGGCGGGTCAAGCGGTGGGGGGGACGATCTGACGGGTGGTGGCCAGCGCGGCATCGAACGGCTGGGTGGAGCGGACGATCTTGACCATGATGCTGGCGCCCAGCCACAGCTGGTACAGGCTCTGCGCCACCGTAGCGGGGTCGTCGTGGAGGTGCAGTGAGCCCTCGGTGGCGCCGGCCTGGAGTGCGCCGGCCAGGCGGGTGACGATGCCGGCGGTGCCGCGCTGCAGGGCCGCGCGCATGCTGGCCGAGAGGTCGGCCACTTCGGCGCCCAGCTTCACGGCCAGGCACTTGCCCTGGCAGTCGTCGAAGGACTGGTTGGCCCGCCAGGCGTCGAAGTAGGCATCGAGCTGCTGCGCCTTGGTCAGGCCCGGCAGGCGGAAAACACGCTCCATGTCGGCCAGGTAGGCCGCGAAGTAGTCCTCGAGCAGGGCCTCGCCGAAGGCCTCCTTGGAGCCGAAGTAGTGGTAGAACGAGCCCTTCGGCACGCCCGCGGCGCTGAGCACCTCGTTCAGCCCGACCGCCGAGAAACCCTTGCCGCCCATGATGCGTTGGCCGGTCGCAAGGATCCTGTCGCGGGCGTCGATGGTGTCAGGGGCGGAGGCGGAGTTCATGGGAGCTACTCTACCGCGGATTAGACCGGTCGTCTAGTGGCTCGACGTCCCCGGTGTGCCAGGGCATCGAGGTTGCGGTGACGGCGGCCACGTCGCGGCCGCCAGCGGGCCCGATCGCGGCATCCGCAGGACACTGCGACTGGATGCCACCGCGCTTTCCGCGCACAGTTGATTCCCCCGCACCGGAGATTGGCATGACGTTCAAGGTACTACTTGCGACCAACAATGGCGATTCGATCAGCACCCGCCAGGTGGATCTGGACGACGCCGACCTGATGCCCGGCGAAGTGACGATCGCGGTCGAGTACTCGACGGTGAACTACAAGGATGCGCTGGCCCTGTCGGGTCGCTCGCCGGTGATCCGCACGTTCCCGATGATTCCCGGCATCGACCTGGCCGGTGTGGTGGAACGTTCCAGTCACGCCGGCATCGTGCCCGGCGACCGCGTGCTGCTGAATGGCTATGGGCTCAGCCAGACCCACCATGGCGGCTATGCGCAGCGGGCGCGGGTGCCGGGCAACTGGCTGGTCAAGGTGCCCGACGCGTTCAGCACGCGCGATGCGATGGCCATCGGCACAGCCGGGTATACCGCGATGCTGTCGGTGCTGGCGCTGGAACACGGTGGCCTCACGCCTGCCCACGGCGAGATCCTGGTGACCGGCGCCAATGGCGGCGCCGGTTCCATCGCCATCGCGCTGCTGTCCGGCCTGGGTTATCGCGTGCTGGCCTCTACCGGCCGGCTGGAAGAGGCCGACTACCTCAAGGATCTCGGCGCGGCCGAGGTGATCGACCGGCACACGCTGTCCGAGCCGGGCGCGCCGATCGGCAAGGAGCGCTGGGCCGGTGCCATCGATTCGGTCGGCAGCCACACGCTGGCCAACGTGCTGGCGCAGACGCGCTACCGCGGCGTGGTGGCCGCGTTCGGGCTGGCCCAGGGCGCGGACCTGCCGGGCTCGGTGCTGCCCTTCATCCTGCGCAACGTCACCCTGGCCGGCATCGATTCGGTCAACGCACCGCTGCCGGTTCGGCAGCAGGCCTGGGCCCGCCTGGCGACGGACCTGGACCTGCGCAAGCTGGCCCGCACCACGCGGGTTGTCGGGCTGGCCGAGGTGCCGGCGGTGGCCACGCAGGTGCTGGAGGGCAAGGTGCAGGGCCGCACGGTGGTCGACGTCAACGCCTGACGCTGCCGCACCCGGCGGTGTTCGGCGCGCGCCTAGTCCTTGGCGACGGGCGCCGCCGGCGGCAAGGTTCGCAGCACGGCCTTGTCCAGCTTCGCCGCCACGCCCACGCTGCGCCCGGCCAGATTGGCCACGCTGTACTGCACGGCCACGCCGAGCACCTGGGTGGCGTCGGACACACTCAGCCCGTAGCCCTGGCGCAGCCACTGCAGCATGCCGGCGGTGGCCACGCGCAGGGCGTCGTCAGTGGAACCGGCCTGGCCGAGGGTCATGATCTGGGTAGGCGATTCGACCCGTGGGGTGACGATCGACTGGCGTTTCACCAGCGCCACCTTCACCTCCACGTCGAGCGAGGTTTCCAGCGCCCACTGCGTGGTTTCGCCGTCGCCCTGCAGTGCATGCCCGTCGCCCAGGTAGAGCAGGGCGCCGGGTTGCTGCACCGGCAGGTACACGGTGTTGCCTTCCACCACGGCATTGAAATCCATGTTGCCGCCGAAGTCGCCGGTATCGCCGGTGGAGAACGGCGGATAGCCGAAGCCGGGGGCCACGGCCAGGCCGCCCAGCATCGGCTTGACCGGCACGTCGAAGTGCTTGAGCGCAGCACTCGGGTCCTTGGGGCGTGCTACTCCGCGGGCGCGATCCAGTTCCCAGCGTACCGGCTTGCCCAGCGCAGTGGTGTCGGCCGCCACGCGCGCGGTCTTCAGCCGGCTTACGATGCCGTCCAGGCTGTCGGCGTAGTCGCGGTTGAGCTTCAGCGATGTCAGCGTGACCGCCAGCGTGTCGCCCGGCTCGGCGCCGGCCACGAAGAACGGCCCCACCTGCGGGTTGCCGAACAGGGCGCGGGTGACGCCGTGCTCGTCCACGCCGCCGGAATCGAGCGTCCTGGTCGCCACCGAATCGCCGGGCTGGATGACCAGCACGGGCGCGCGGTCGGCACTGAAGGTGTTGGAATACCCGGTGGGCGTAAACACATGCCGCTGTGCCGTCGCCTGGGTGCGCGCGGGCACCTTCCATGCGCTGAAAGCGTGCTGTGCACGCGCGGCGCGGTTGTTGGTGTCCGGCTGGTCGCTCTGGCCCTGCATGCGCGCAGCGTCGATGCGCCCGCTGTAGCGGTAGACCTGCCCGTCGCTGCCGGTGGCGGTGAACGCCAACGCGTGGTCGGCCAGCGTGCCGCGGATCGGGTCGCCATCGAGCGTGCCGCTGACCGCTGTTCCCTGCACCTCCAGGTGCAGGGTCTGATAGTGGGTGTTGCCCCACAGATCGGTGGCCACGATCCATTGATCGGCCGCACACACGTTCAGCGGCAGGGCAGCGATCAACAGCGACGACACTTTCCAGGCCCGGGTCATGGCGAGCGGCTTCGCGGCATGCCCCTGGGGGCGATGGCCGCAGCCTAGCCGGTGGCGGCCGGGCCGCCACAGTGTCGAAGGTAACCTGGGCGGGAAGCCGCGCTGCCGGTGATGGGCAACCAACGCCTCAGGGAATCAGGCGCTGCGCGCGAAGCTGTGCGAACAGCGCGAAGAACGCATCGTCGCTGGGCTGGTAGTCGAGGAAGCCCATGCGCCGGCTCTTGGACATGTCGGTAAGGACTTCCAGCGGCCGGCCCAGGTCGGCGTCGGTATGCCAGGGCGACACCAGCCGATGGATGTCCGTCTCGGCCAGGCCGTGCTCGGCGGCCAGGGCCGACCACGCGCCGGCGTCGTCGGCCATCTGCGCTTCCAGCGGCCGCGGCTCGCCCGCGAACGGCGCCGGTTCCAGGCCGAACCAGTCGGCGATGCGGCCCCACATCCACGACCAGCGAAACACGTCGCCGTTGACCACGTTGAAGGCCTGGTCGGCCGCGGCCGGCGTCTGCGTGGCCCACAGCAGGTGCCGGGCCAGCACGCCGGCGTCGGTCATGTCGGTCAGCCCGTTCCATTGCGCGGACGAACCGGGGAACTGGAACGGGCGGCCGCTGCGCTTGCACAGCGAGGCGTACACCGCCAGCGTCGTCCCCATGTTCATCGCATTGCCGACCGCCGCGCCGATCACCGTGTGCGGGCGGTGCACGCTCCAATGGAAGCCGTCGCGCGCGGCCGCGGCGAATACCTCGTCTTCCTGCGCATAGTAGAAGTTGTCCACCGCCAGGCGCGGCTGTTCCTCCCGGAAAGGCGTCTGCGGCAACGCACCCTGTGCATACGCCTCGAAGGGCCCGAGGTAGTGCTTCAGGCCGGTCACCAGCGCCACGTGGCGCACCGAGCCGGCCGGGCGCACGGCGTCGAGCAGGTGCCGCACCATGGCCGCGTTGACCCGGATGTTCTCGGCCTCGTTGGCCTGCCGCGACCAGGTGGTGATGAACACATGGGTGGGCGCCAGCCCGGCCAGGGCCGCCGCCGTGGCCGGCGCGTCGCGCAGGTCCGCCGCGACCGCGCCCACCCCGCGCGGCAGGAGACCGGCATTGCGCGCCAGCCCATGCACCTCCCAGCCCGCGTCCTGCAACTGCCGGACCAATGCGCTGCCGACGATGCCGGTTGCGCCCACTACCAGTGCCTTGTTCGCCACGCTGCCGCCTTTGCATCTGAAATCAGGCGCACACAGTAGGATAGGTGCGTACGCCTTGAAAGAAGGCACCAAATGGTAACCAGGCGATGAAAACCGGCAGTCCGGAAGATGAATGGCGCGAAGACTGCGCGCCGCGGCGGGTGCTGGAGCTGTTCAGCACCAAGTGGACGTCGATGGTGCTGCACACCCTGGCGGTTCGCCACGGCGGCAGCGCGCGCAGCAACGCCTTGCACCGCAGCCTGCCGGCCATTTCGAAGAAGATGCTGGTCCAGACCCTGCGCGAGATGGAGGGCGCGGGCATCGTGCTGCGGACCGAATACCCGACCGTACCGCCGTCGGTGGAATACGCGTTGACGCCCCTTGGCGTGCAGCTGGTGGAGCCGATCGAGCTGATCTACGACTGGGCGCGGCGCAACGCGGGGGCGCTGGACGCCCTGCAGCCGCGGGCGACGTCACGGCGGCGCTGAGGTATATTCGCCCCCCTTTTTGCGCCACCGCCGGACCTTCTCGATGAGCACCCCGAAAAAGCAGTATTTCAAGCACTGGGCGGAGTCCGACCTGGGCCAGGGCAACGTCTACATCGAAGCGGTGGGCGAGGTGATCGTGCGGCAGGTGGAGATGTACCGCAGCCTCACCACCTGGGCCGACAAGACCGGCCAGAGCGATGCACGCTTCCTGCTGGCCGACCAGCCGCTGTCCTGGTTCGACCTGGATTCGGACGATGGCATCACCGCGAGCGAGTTCGAGGCCGCGTGGAAGAAGGCCAAGGCCGCAACCACGGGCGGCTGAGCGCGCTCAGCCCAGCGCCAGCGCGTCGCGCAGCCCCGCCAGGTGCGCGCGGCCGACGGCCAGCTCGGTGCCGTCGTTGAGCAGCAGCCAGTAGCGGCTGCCGGTCGCGGCATGCAGGCTGCGAACGTGGCGCAGGTTGACCAGGTGGGAGCGGTGGCAGCGCACGAAGTCCGGCGGCAGCACCGCGCCGAGGCTGGCCAGCGACTTGTCGTGCAGTTCGCAGCGGCCATCGCGCAGGTGCAGTTCGCTGTAGTCGCCGTCGGCGCGGATCCACTGCACGTCGGCCAGCTCCACCACCGCCGTGCCCTGCGCGCGCCAGATGCCGAGGTAGCGCGCCGCACCCGCGCGCACGTGCCCCACCTCCAGCAGTCGCGCCAACGCGGCCTGCAGGCGCTCGCGTGAGAAGGGCTTGGGCACGAAATCCAGCACGCCGTGCTCGAACGCCTGCAGCGCACGGTCGCGATGGGCCGACACCACCACGCAGTGGTAGCGCCCCGCAACGGCGCGGCGCAGCAGCTCGAAGCCGTCTTCCCCACCCAGGTTGAGGTCCAGCAGCAGGCCGTCGTAGACATTGCGCTGGAGCCGGTCGCCCGCGTTCTCCAGGTCGGCCACCGCATCGAAGCGGGCCCGGCTGCCGGCCAGCTCGCTGCACAGACGGAGCAGGCGCTGGCGCACGAGCAGTTCGTCCTCGACGATCAGGATGCGCATGGCAGCTCCATCCGGCTGCACCAGTCCGCGCCATCGGGCCCCTGCACGAACCGCCAGCGGCCCGGCCACGCCGCCGCCAGGCTGGCTTCGATGTAGGCCGTCCCCGTGCCACGCCCACGATGCGCGGCCACGCCCTGCGCGCTACGCAGTTCCAGCACCCAGCAAGGACCGTGCCGCTGCACGCGCAGGCGGAAGGGATGCTGCGCACAGGCCGGGGCGCCGGCGTGGGTGAGTGCGTTCTCCACCTGCGCATGCAGCACGCCCGGTGGCAGCCACAGACCGGCAGGGTCGGCCTCGACCTCGAAGCCGATGTGTTGCTCCATGGCCATGCCGACGATGTCCAGGTGGTTGCGGCACAGGGCCAGTTCGTCCTCCAGCGTGACGCTCGACTGGCTGCTGCTGTCGCGCAGGCGATCGAACTGCTCGGCCAGCGCCTCGACCAGGCGGCTGGCCCGCAACGGTGCCTGCTCGATCAATTCCTGCAGGCAGGTGAGGGTGTTCATCAGCCAGTGCGGCTGGATGCCCCGTTGCAGCAGTTGCAGCGCGAGGCGCGCGCGCTCCTCGCGCAGCAGCGCGTTGTGCTGGTCCAGGGCGCGCAGTTGGGCGGCGTGGCGCACCAGCAGGAACCCCATCAGCACCGCCAGGAACAGAAAGTAGGGGCCATCCAGGAAGACGCCGCCGAGCAGCGGAATGGCCAGCGCGCCGGCGGCGACCAGCGCCAGGATCGGCCAGCGTTCCTCGCGCTCGCCGCGTGCACGCAGCAGCAGTGCGACCGAACCGAGCAGGCTCAACAGCAACAGCGCGGCCCCGCGGTTGTCGAACCCGGGCACCCAGGCAATCACGACGACTAGTGCGGCCAGATAGCCGATGCGCACGCTCGCCGGCAGCGCCACGCCAAAGCGGCGCGCGAGGTACGCTGGCAACAGCACCGCCGCGGCAAGATGCAGGGCCTGCAATGCCAGCAGGCGCGGGCCGTGCCACGGGTAGGCATAGCCGAGCAGGGGGCGCCAGCCTTCCAGTACCGGCAGCGCCAGGCCCACCGCCCCCAGGGCCAGCAACAGGCGCGCGCCGGGCACCGGTGCCCGGCCACGCTGGGCGGCCAGGAAATACAGGCAGGCCGCGCCGAGCGCGCCACCCGCGAACGCGGCGATCAGCCACGGCGTCAGCCGGTACCCGTAGATCGACGCGATGGGCCCCACCGCAAGGACCGCATCGGCGCTGGCCAGGCGCGGCCACTGGTGCTGGCTGGACGCAAGCACGACCAACGCATCGTCGGCCGTGCCGGCCACGGCTGGCAACATGCGCAGGACGTCGATCTGGCCGGGTCGTTCCTGCGCGGCGGTGCGCCCCACCACGCCGTTGGGAGGCAGCGGTTGTCCATGCCAGTAAGGCTGGCTGGCGGCGCGCAGCGACAGCCGCACGGCCACGTCGCCAGTGCGCGCCGCCGAGGCTGCCGGCAGTTGCCAGCGCAGCCAGTACGGCCCCCGCCAACCCGCGAGGGCGCGTTGATCCAGCGCTTGCCAGGCGATGTCGCGCGGTGGCGTCGCGGGGACGCCGTCGCCGATCGTGGCAGGGGCCATGTCCGTGGCGGCCAGGTAGATCGTTCCCGTCGGCGGTGCCACCGCCCACAGCCACGCGGCGACCGCGACAAGCAACACGGCGAAGGCGGTCAGGGTGCGGAGGATGTGCATGCGCCCATCCTATCGGCTGCGTGGAGACAGTGGTCCCCCGCTGGGAGCTGTTCGGCAGGCCGGCGTGACATCCGCGCAGCGGCGGCAGTGATGCTGGAGGCACCGGCCCACCTCGGCCGGTCCGACCCCCTGCCATCCCTGGAGCCTGCCATGACCCTTCCATCCCTGTTGAAGACACATGTCGTCCACCCGCGTCTGCAGGCCGGGCTGGTCGCCGCGTACGTGGCGTTCGCCGCCGCGGCACCGGCTCTGGCAGGCGAGGGCGCGGCGCCGCTGGTATTTGAACCGTATGCCTTGGAGACGCAGGCGCACGGCACGATCGCGGCCGAGGCGGCCTATCTGGAGGTGCCACGCCGGCACGCGCAGCCGGACGGACCACGCATGCGCCTGCGGGTGGTTCGGCTGCGCGCCACCGGTGGCGACGGCCGCGCCGCACCGGTGGTGTACCTGGCCGGCGGGCCCGGCGGTTCGGGCATCGGCACCGCACGCGGGCCGCGTTGGCCGGTGTTCGACCAGGTCCGGCGCGAGACCGACGTGCTGCTGCTTGATCAGCGCGGCGCCGGCCAGTCCGAGCCGCCGCCGGCGTGCCCGCATTCGCACACCTTCGAGGATGCGCAGCCGATCCAGCGCGAGGCCACGCTGGCGGCCCTGCGCGACACGGCCGCCCGTTGCGTCGCGTACTGGAAACACGCCGGCGTCGACCTGGGCGCTTACACCACGGCGGAAAGCGCGGGCGATATCGATGACCTGCGCCGAGCGTTGGGTGTGCGCACGCTCAGCCTGTGGGGGATGAGCTATGGCACCCATCTGGCGCTGGCCACGGTGCGCCTGCACGGGGCAGGCCTGGAGCGGGTGGTGCTGATGGGCAGCGAAGGGCCGGACGACACGTTGAAGCCCCCGATGGCGGCCGACGCGTTGTTCGTGCAGCTGGGCGTGCTCGCGGCAGGGGCCGGGTTCGATGACCTCACCGGCGCGGCACGCCGCGTGCTGGCCACGCTGCGCGGGCAGCCACAACAGGCGCGCAGCCTGGTGAAACCGGACAGGCAGGTGACCCTGGGCGCGTACGACCTGCAGCTCGCGCTGGCGGCGATGCTGGGCCGTCGCACCACCCAGCAGTGGATCCCGTTCGCCCTGCGCCAGGCCGAACGGGGCGACTACCGTCCGTTGGCCGACATCGTGCTCTTCCTGCGCGGCGAGCTGGGTGCATTCGCGGCGATGCCGCTGGCGATGGACGTGGCGTCCGGGCAGAGCCCGCAGCGCCGCGCCCTGGTCGAGCAGCAGGCGCGCCGCAGCCTGTTCGGCGATGCCTTGAACTTCCCGTTCCCGGCCCTGGCCGATGGGCTGGGCCTGGCCGACCTCGGCGAGGGCTTCCGTGCTCCGCTGCGCAGCGATGTGCCGGTGCTGTTCATCAGCGGCACGCTGGATGGACGCACCCCGCCGGCCAATGCCGAGGCGCTGCGGCCGGGATTCAGTCACAGCACCGCGCTGCTGGTTCGCGGGGCCAGCCATGACAACGAAATGTGGCTGGGCAACCCGGCGATCGCCGCCGCCATCGCCACCTTCCTTGCCGGCGGTGAGGTGCACGATGCGGAACTGGCGTTGGCGCCGCCGGAATTCGTGACCAGCAACGAGGCACTGCTGGCGTCGTTCCCGCGATGAAGGGGCGGGTGGAGGTGGAAAGAGGGCATGCACCACGCGCTCTCCGCCACCTTGGACCCGCATACCTCGCTCTGCTAGACGTCAGGGTTCAGAGCGACTTGAAGTGCGGCAGCAATGGCCGCGGAGCGCTTGGCCAAGAATCGCCCATAGTCGTCGTCAACAATTCCAAAATCCTTGGCGCTCCCGATGAAATGGGTCTTCAAGGAGCTCGCCAGCTTAGAATTGGCACCCTTGAACTCCTTCACGTAGAAGCTGGGCGCCTTCGCGCGGATCTTATTGTTTGAAGTGGCATCAATAAGCGTGATGTTGGCGATGAGATTCGACTCATAGTCCTTGAAGCGCTTGCTGACATACGCCTTTGGAAAGAAGTGATGGTAGTTGCGACTCGACGCGATTTTGAGGTTGGTGTTGTCGAGAATCACATCGCTGTCGTTATCCAGGTTCCTGGGCTTCTGCGATGCAAAAAGGCAGAGAATGGCTTTCACATACGAATTTCCGGCAGAGAACCAGGTCTCGGCAATGTCCTCCGCCGAGACGATCAGCTCGTCCGACGGATACTTTGGCGTTTGCGCCTTGAGTATCTGCCCCATCTTCTTCAGATCATCATCGATCTTCGTCTCGGTGGACCCACTGTATCGGCTGTTCAGGCCGACCCAATAGAAGAACTGCCTTAGAAGCTTCGTTTGCTTCTCGGTCGGCTTCTTGTTTCCATTCTTGTAGAAAAAGTATGTAAACGGTACTAGGAGCGAGGCGTATGGGAGGAGCAGAGAGACTGGTACGTGCAATGACGTACGGATGAAGTCGACGGCGGTAAACATGGACGACGCCATCGGATCCCAATTCGCGATGAATTTCTCTCTCCGGATCTTTAGGATGTCTTTGGCACGGACACTGCCCAGGGCAATGGCGGCAACTGCTTGGAGCACCGTGGCAGCAGGCACTGTCTCAAATTGGGCCTTGGCAAGACTCTTGCTTACCTCATCACTACCATTGACAAGTTCGTCATACTTCTGCGCGAGATCGAAATTCTTTGCGTCATCGTAGGTCATGGCAACCATGATTTCGAACAGCGTCAACGGCTTCCCGCCCGTATTGATGCGTGAGAAAACGTCGCATGCAACCTCAATAGGGTAGTCCTTGATCGTGATCGTCGCGAAATCGTATGTGGTCAGGTTGGTCTTGTACGCCTGGAACTTCTTGGCACGCTCTCTGCCAATCGTTTCAACGAAATCAAGCGCGTCGGAGGTCAGCATGGCATGTACTGACACGTACACCTTGCCATCTTGCTGCTGGCTGGTAACGATTTGTTCGTCGATCGAGGGGTCATAGTCAAGATTGACGTAAATATCCTTGTAATTGACTTCCTTGTTGTCCTTGGTGAGGCGTATGCCTTTGCGAATGGCATATAAGGACGTTATCCGCTGTTGACCGTCGAGGATGTACTGCGCGTAGTCACCCTTTGGCGTGTCGGGAAGGCGGTGATTGCCAATATCCTTGACGGTTCCGAGTGCCTCCCGTGTCTTCCAGAGGATGAAGGTTCCGATCGGGTAGCCCTTGAGAATGCTATCGATCAGCTTGGCACTCTGCTCTTTGTCCCAGACGAAATCCCGCTGGAACATGGGGAGCTTGATCTGGCCAGAGTCAATCTCGAGAAAGAGCGCCTCGTACTTCTTGTTCGCATTCTCAGGGCGCAGGAGAACTGGCTGGTCCGCTTGCGTTGAGATTTTTTTCGTTACCACTGGATGTCCCCTGTTAGTGTCCATACGAGCGTGGGTGGTGCAACAGCGGCAACAGACGATGTCACTCCATCTCCACACGTCGAGCATGCAGGGCAATCCGCCTCTGCTGTTCATTGGTCGCTGGCTGTCTGGCTGCCTGGCTGTCGCCGCGCCGGAGCATTCTATAAGGATGGAGATTCAGGAAGGCAAGATAGTCATGGTTCGGGAATCGAGCGCGCAGCCTCCCATGCGAAGTGCTGTCCCGGCACAGCTTGACCCATCCTGCCACTCCCCATCCGTCGTCATGCTGCTGGACCAGCGCGCCCTACGACATTCTCGTGCGCTCCTGATGCGCCAGCTTATTCGGCTGCCTCATCTGCCGGCGTGGCCACTGCCGGCCAGCTGCTGAATTCTGTTGGGCCCGCACCACATCGATTGTTGCGTTCCGCCAAAGTGAAGGGGAGTGATGGCCCAAGCGGCTGCTGTCGGCCTTCTTTTTCCTAGTGAATTGATGGGAGTTTCGCCGCCGGCCTTGTCGGCGTGGCGGCAGCGCCTGTAGAGTCGGCTCTCGCCGCCATCGGATCCGGTGCGGCAGGGAGCCGGTATCGCCCCGTGCGGACGGCAATGGAAAGGGAATGTCCAGGTCGGGGCCGCAGCGCGGACCGGCGGGGAACAGGCGCGCTGCGCCAAGGGGGCGTGGGATGGCGATTCTCGGTTTCTTCGTGGTGTTTCTGCTGTGCATGGGCCTGGCAAAGGCCGTCAACGCGATCCGCGGCAGGCTGACCGTCAATGGTGCGGCGATCCATCTGCTGCTCACCCTCGGCTTCGCCGTCTACATGGTGGTAAACGCGGTGCGCGCGGACCTGCCACCGGCCGCTTTCGGCTATGCGCTGGGGTACACGCTGACGCCGGCCCTGCTGGTGGGCGCGCTGGCCGCGTTCTTTTTCTTCAGGTTCCGGGCCGACAAGGCCGACCAGGCACGGGTTCATCGGTTGCGCGAGCAGCGCCTGCGCGCCGATGCGGATCAGGCCGCGCAATGAACAGCCAGCAGTTTGTCGCCGCGCTGGAAGCGTACGTGCAGGATGCGGCGACGGACGCGACGATCAGTGTCCTGCAATCGCCACCGGGAAGACGACCGCCGCAGGCGCGTCGCGAACGCTCCGCGTGGTACAACGGCTTGTCGGCACAGGACCAGGCGCAGGTGCGCAGCGTGGTGGCCGAGGCCACTGCAACGACCTTGTTCGGCATGCTGGCAGTGCTGGACGGTGCGCGCGTGGTTGATGATGAGAAGGGCAGGTTCGAGTTGTTCCACACGGGCCGTGAACGGACGCTGCTGAACCCGAACGGCATCGACCTGCACGATCTGTTGCGCAGGGCTGACGATGAAACTGGGTGAGCTCACTGCCTTCGGCCATAACGTGGCCGACTCGCTGGCCAGCGGCCTGTGCTTCATGATCGGCTTTTACACGCTGGATATCTTTGCGGAGGCCGCAGCGTCCCGCGAGGGCGAAATCGTGGTCAATTTCCTGACAGGGGAGACCGCGGGCAGCCCGGCCTCGGCCGAGGTTAAACAAGCCGTCGGCCAGTTCGCACAGCGACTGCCCGCGCTGGCGTCGCAGCACGGTCTGGACATCGGCCAGATCCGGGTTCTCTCCGCACGTTTCGGTACCGACAGAGTGGCAGGACCGCATTTCCAGGTGACGGTGGAGACCGCGGACGGTCGGCGCTCCATGGACCAGTACGTGGGCAATCCGGGCAGGCGTTACAGCCGACCGAGACGATCTCGCGTCGCACCCGTAACCGACTGACAGCGCCGGCCTAGACCGTCCAGCCGCCCTGGCCGGCGTCCACATGCATCAACTGGTCCAGCTGGCGCAGCGCCCGGTGCAGTTCCTGCCGGCTCGCGGCCGCCCCCAGCGAGATCCGCACCGCGTCCTGGATGGCGACCCCGTCCGGGGTGAACGCCGACGACGAGGCGATGCCCAATCCCTGCAGACGCGCCGCATGGGTGAGGCTGGCGGCGGTCCACTGTGGCGGCACGCGGCACCATGCGTGCACGCCGGCGCAGTGCTGCAGCAGCGTCGGCGACAGCGCCGACTGTGCCAGGTAGCGGCGCTCGGCCGCTTCGTTCTGCACCCGTGTGAGCAGCGCGGTGGCCGAGCCATCCAGGATCAACTGGGTGACCAGGGCATTCATCAACGGCGGCGCCATCAGGTTGACCGCGCGCAGCGCGTCCAGCATGCCCTGGCGTGACACGCCGTCGGGCAGGTGGACGAACGCCGTGTGCAGGCCCGGGCTCAGGCACTTGGACAACGTGGCGATGTAGCACGTGTGCTGCGGCGCCAGCCGGGCGAGCGGGGCAGGGGCATCGTCGACCAGCAGCCAATACGGATCGTCTTCGATGAGGCGGAGGTCCTGTGCGCGCAGGACCTCGGCCAGCTGCGCCCGGCGCGCGTCGGGCACGGTATGGGCGGTGGGGTTCTGCGCGGTCGGATTGAGGTACACCACCTTCGCCCCGCTCGCGCGTGCCTGCCGGCGGAGTGCATCCGGGCGCATGCCGTGCTCGTCGCACGCCACCACCTGCAGCGTGCGTTGCAGGACCCGCGCCGCATGCAGCAGGCCGGGATAAACCAGCGGTTCGCACAGGATCGTGTCGCCGGCATCGGTGAGCGCCAGCAGCAGCGCCGACAGCGCGGCCTGTGCGCCTTCGGTCACCACCAGCCGATCGCTGTCCACCTTGCCCAACATCGGCTTGAGCCACTGCTGCGCGGCCAGATGATCGGCGCGGCTGCCGCCGCCGACGTGGTAGGTCATCAGGTTGCCGGCGTCGCTGCGCGTGAGCACCGTGGACAGGCCACGCCGCAGCATGTCGGCCACCTCGCCACCGGGCGGGGGCGGCGGCAGGTTCATGCTCAGGTCCACCACCTGGTCCAGCGCCACTGTGGGCGGGGCAATGAACGAGCCCAGGGGGCCGCGTGCGTCGACCAGCCCACGCTTGCGTGCTTCGGTGAACGCACGGGTGACGGTGGTCAGGTCCACGCCCAGCGCGGTGGCGAGGGCGCGCTGGGCGGGCAGGCGGGCGCCGGGGCGCAGCGTACCGGACCAGACCGCGCGTTCCAGCGCCTGCACGATACGCAGGTAGATCGGCCCGTGGCCATCGGCGATGAGGGTGTTCCACTGCATCGGCGCATCTTACGCCCGCACCGGTCGGCGGCTGCGACAGTGTGTCGCATCATGTAGGGATCATGTCGTTGCCTAACGTACGCGGCTGCGGCGGGCACCCCCCATGCATATCGGTCATGCAGGGGGGTGTTCGCCACTTCTCATGATCCGGGCCACAGGGCCCGGCACTGCGTTGGAAGGGCCGACCCGCATGAACCCCGCTACACAACACGCTCGCCGCACCACGCTGGCCGGTAGGGCCCGCGCCGCACGCTGGTTGGGCACGGCAGCGCTGCTGCCGCTGCTCACCGGGTGCAGTTCGCTGGAACTGTTCAACCCCATGGGCAGCATCGCCGAGCAGGAGATGCAGCTGATCCTGGTCTGCACCGGGCTGATGCTGCTGGTGGTGATCCCGGTGATCCTGCTCACGCTGTACTTCGCCTGGCGCTACCGCGAGGGCAACACCACGGCGACCTACGCGCCGGACTGGTCGCATTCCACCGCCATCGAGGTGGTGATCTGGACCATCCCGTGCCTGATCATCGTGGTGCTGGCGGTACTGATCTGGAAGAGCACCCACGCGTTGGACCCGTACAGGCCGATCGCATCGGACAAGGCGCCGCTGCGCGTTGAAGTGGTGGCGTTGAACTGGAAGTGGCTGTTCATCTACCCCGACCACAACGTGGCCACGGTCAACGAGCTGGTGATGCCAGTGGATACGCCGGTGGCGTTCAAGCTGACCTCCGAGTCGATGATGAACGCCTTCTTCGTACCGCAGCTGGGCAGCATGGTCTACACCATGGCCGGCATGCAGACCCGCCTGCACCTGATCGGGCACACCCCGGGCACCTATGCCGGGATGTCCTCGGCCTACAGCGGCGCCGGCTTCTCGGACATGAAGTTCCCGGCACGGGTAGTCACCGACGCCGATTTCGCCAGCTGGCTGGCGCAGGCCCGCAGCAGTGGCGACCACCTCGGCGCCACCCGCCTGGCCGAACTGGAGACGCCTACCCACGGCTCGCCGCTGCTTCGTTTCAGTGCGGTGGATAGCGGGTTGTTCGACAGCATCGTGCGCCGCCACGGCGGCATGCCCGATGACGAGATCTGCCTGCCGGGCGAAGCGCCCGGGGCGAAAACCCAACTCGTGAGCCTGGCCGCGCCTGCCGCCAGCCGTACCGCGGAGAACTGATTGTGCTTGGAAAGTTGAACCTCGAAGCGATTCCCTACCACGACCCGATCATCATGTCGGCGCTGGCCGGGTCGCTGCTGCTGGGCGTGGCGATCATCGCGGCGATCACCTACTTCAAGAAGTGGGGCTACCTGTGGACCGAGTGGATCACCTCGGTGGACCACAAGAAGATCGGCGTGATGTACATCCTGCTGGCGCTGGTCATGCTGGTGCGCGGCTTCGCCGATGCGCTGATGATGCGCGCCCAGCAGGCCATCGCGGCCAACGATGCCGCCGGCTACCTGCCGCCGGAACACTACGACCAGATCTTCACCGCGCACGGGGTGATCATGATCTTCTTCGTGGCGACCCCGCTTATCGTGGGGCTGATGAACATCGTGGTGCCGCTGCAGATCGGCGCGCGCGACGTGGCGTTCCCATTCGTCAACTCGCTCAGCTTCTGGCTGTCGGCGGTAGGCGCGGTACTGGTGATGCTGTCGATGTTCGTCGGCGATTTCGCCGCCACCGGCTGGGTGGCCTATCCGCCGCTGTCGGGCATCCAGTACAGCCCGACGGTGGGCGTGGACTACTACATTTGGTCGCTGCAGGTTTCCGGCATCGGCACCACGCTGACCGGCCTCAACTTCATCGTCACCATCCTCAAGATGCGTGCGCCGGGCATGGACCTGATGAAGATGCCGGTGTTCACCTGGACGGCGCTGATCACCAACATCCTGATCGTGGCGATCTTCCCGGTGCTGACCGCCACCCTCGTCCTGTTGAGCATGGACCGCTATTTCGGCATGCACTTCTTCACCAATGACGCCGGCGGCAACGCCATGATGTACGTCAACCTGATCTGGATCTGGGGCCACCCGGAAGTCTACGTGCTGATCCTGCCGTGCTTCGGCGCGTTCTCGGAGATCATCGCCACGTTCTCGGGCAAGCCGCTGTTCGGCTACCGTTCGATGGTCTACGCCACCTGCTCGATCGGCGTGCTGTCGTTCTTCGTCTGGCTGCACCACTTCTTCACCATGGGCTCCGGCGCGAACGTGAATGCCTTCTTCGGCATCATGACCTCGATCATCTCCATCCCGACCGGGGTGAAGCTGTTCAACTGGCTGTTCACCATGTACCGCGGCCGCATCCGCTACCACTCCTCGACGATGTGGACGATCGGCTTCATGGTCACCTTCGCCATCGGCGGCATGACCGGCGTGATGCTGGCGATCCCGGGGGCGGACTTCGTGCTGCATAACAGCCTGTTCCTGATCGCGCACTTCCATAACGTGATCATCGGCGGGGTGGTGTTCGGCTGTCTGGCCGGCATCACCTTCTGGTTCCCGAAGGCGTTCGGTTTCACCCTCAACGAGCGCTGGGGCAAGGTCTCGTTCTGGTGCTGGCTGGTCGGCTTCTACCTGGCCTTCATGCCGCTGTACGTGCTGGGCTTCAAGGGCATGACCCGGCGCATGAACCATTACGCGGTGGAGGGTTGGCAGCCGTGGTTGATCGTGGCCGCCATCGGCGCACTGGTGATCGCCGCCGGCATCGCCGCGATGTTCATCCAGTTCTATGTGAGCGTGCGCGACCGCAAGGCCAACCTGGACCTCACCGGCGACCCGTGGAACGCGCGCAGCCTGGAGTGGGCCACCGCGTCGCCGCCGCCGTTCTACAACTTCGCCACATTGCCCGCGATCACCTCGCTGGAACAGCACTGGGACGACAAACAGCACGGCCGTGCCTGGCAGCGCCGGGACAGTTACGAGGACATCCACATGCCGCGCAACACCGCCGCCGGCGTGGTGATCTCCGCGTTCAGCCTGGTGCTGTGCTTCGCCCTGGTCTGGCATATGTGGCTGCTGGCCGCGATTGGCCTCGTAGGCGCGATCGCCACCTTCGTACTGCGCTCGTATGACCGTGACGTGGACTACTACGTGCCCGCCGCCGAGGTGAAGCGCATCGAAGACGCCTACTTCGCGAAGCTGGAAGGAGCCAAGGCATGAGCGGCGATACCCTGACCGCTGCCACGCAGCACGCACAGCTCGCGGCCGGTCACCACGACCCTGCCCACGAGCACCACGACGAGGGCAACAAGACCGTCGTCGGGTTCTGGATGTACCTGATGGGCGACTGCCTGATCTTCGCGGTGCTGTTCGCCACCTTCGGCGTGCTGCTCAACGGGACGGCCGACGGCCCCAGCGGCAAGGAACTGTTCAAGCTCGGCTTCGTGCTCTCCGAAACGGTGGTGCTGCTGCTCAGCAGCTTCACCTTCGGCCTGGCGATGCTCGGCATGCAGGCGGGCAGGCGCAACCGGGTGGTGGGCTGGCTGGCCGTGACCGGCGTGCTCGGTGCGGTCTTCATCGGCATGGAGCTGTACGAGTTCGCCGAGCTGATCCATGAAGGCGCCACACCGGATGTGAGCGCCTACCTCTCGGCGTACTTCACGCTGGTGGCCACCCACGGGCTGCACGTCACCTTCGGCCTGCTGTGGCTGGCCATCATGATCCACCAGGTGCTGACCTTCGGCCTGGACGGGATCGTGCGCCGCCGCCTGGCGTGCCTGAGCCTGTTCTGGCACTTCCTGGACCTGATCTGGATCTGTGTGTTCACCTTCGTCTACCTGCGGGAGTTTGTATGAGCGCGAACGCGCCTGATGCCGATCACGGTGGCGGCCACGCCACGCTGAAGGGCTACCTCCTCGGCCTGCTGCTGTGCCTGGCCCTGACCGGCGCCTCGTTCGGCGTGGTCATGACCGATCTGCTCCCGCAGCCGCTGCGGCTGACCGCCATCGTGGTGCTGTGCGTGGTGCAGCTGGTGGCGCAGCTGGTGCTGTTCCTGCACATCGGGGCAGGGCGCAGCCAGCGCGAGAACACCGGCATCTTCCTGTGCACGGCGTTCCTGATCGCCATCGTGGTGGCCGGATCGCTGTGGGTGATGCATAACGCCAACCTCAACATGATGCCGATGCAGATGTCGGGCACGCCATGAGCCGTTCATCCCGCGCATTCCTGCTGGCCGGGCTGCTGCTGTCCTCCCCGGTGATGCCGGCGGTGGCTGCGGCCGCGCAGGCCCCCACCACGCCAACGGTGTCGGTCAGCGATCCCTGGGTCCGCCTGCCACCGCCAGCGGCGAATGTGGCCGCCGGGTATGTGCATCTGCATAACGGCGGCGCTGAGGACCGGCTGCTGTCGGCGGCGTCCCCGGCGTTTGCCGAGGTACAGATCCATGCCATGCGCATGGACGGTGACGTGATGCGCATGCAGGCGCTGCCCGACGGCCTGGCCTTGCCGGAGCGCCAGAGCGTCGCGCTGCAGCCCGGGGGCTACCACCTGATGCTGCTCAAGCCGCGCCGGCCGTTGTCGGCGGGGCAGGCGGTGCGGGTCACGCTCCAGTTCGCCCGCAGCGCACCGCAGGGGGTGGACTTCAGCGTGCGTGATGGGCTGGTGCCGCACGGAGCGGCGAAGTGAGGCGCTGGCTGGCCGCGGGCATCGTGACGGCGGCGCTGCTGGCCGGTTGCGCCGATGGCGCGGCGCCGGTGATGGGCCAGGCGGCCCTCGGGACGGTCAGGCTTGCGAGCAGCGACGGGCGCACGCTTGCAATCCGTGACCTGCAAGGCAAGCCGACGCTGCTGTTCTTCGGCTTCACCCATTGCCCCGAGGTGTGCCCGCTGAGCCTGGTCAAGGCGGTGCAGATCAAGCGGCGGCTGGGCCCTGCGGCGGAACACCTGCAGGTGGCCTTCGTCACCGTCGACCCGCAGCGCGATACGCCGGCGCACCTGCGTGCGTATCTGGCCGCCTTCGATACGACGTTCCTGGGCCTGGCCGGCGACGAGGCCGGTACCCGCGCCATCGCCGAGAGCCTGGGCGTGAGCTATCGGCGCGTCGGCGAAGGCGACCTGGCAACCTTCGAGCACACGGCGTCGTGGTTCCTGCTCGGTGCCGACGGGCAACTGCAGGACGTCTATGGCTACGCCATGAGCGAGCAGGCCATCGTTGACTCGCTGCGGCGACGCCTGGCGGTGACCGGCGGCTGACCCGGCCGACGGCCACGGCCCGGGGGAATGCGCTGCCATGTGCCTGCTCGCGCCGACCTCGTCGGCGCTGCAGCGGATCGGCACGCTGACGGTCCGGCGCTGATTCCACCGTCGCTCACCTTGCCAGGGCCCGCACGTCCCAGCAGGCGGCAGTGAACGTCACGCAATCGCCGTCCAGGAACGGCTCGAACGCACGCAGCACCGCGTCGAGCACCTGCGTTCGGATGTGCGCAGCAAGGGCGCCGTTGCGCAGTGCGCTTCCCACCGGTCCCAGCAACGAGACGTACGTGGCGAGATCCGCACGGTCGATGCGGCACACGGCATCCAGCGGCAGCAGCTCGACATCCTCCCAGCCGGCGTCGCCCAGGATCTGCTCGACCCGGGCCTGATCGGCAAACGCAAACTGACCCGGTGCGCCGGGCTGGCGCGGTGGCAACGCCAGCCAGGGCAACGCGGCGCGCTCGGCGGTGGTCATGAAGGCATTTTCCTCGGCCCCGCGCCAGGCCAGCGCCTGCAGCACCGCGCCGCGCCTGGCGGCGCGCCGTAGCTGGCCGAACGCCTGTACCGGGTCATCGAAGAACATCACGCCGAAGCGCGACACGATCCGGTCCAGGCGCCCCGGGGCGAACGCGTGCCGCTGCGCGTCGGCGACGAGGAAGTCCACCGCCAGCCCGGCGCGCTGCGCGCGCTCGCGCGCCAAGGCGATCATCGGCGCGGAGATGTCGGCCCCGGCGACGCGTGCTTCCGGACCCAGGCTGGCGGCAATTCCCAATGCCACCGCGCCGGTGCCGCAGCCCACGTCCAGCACCTGCGCGTCGGCGCCCGGCGCGAGGCTGTCGAGCAGGTGGCTGGCCAGCGGCGCGAACATCTGGTCGAGAATGCGCTGCGCTTCCACCCATGCCTCACCGGCCGGGCCATTCCATAACGCGTGCTGCGTGGTATCGGTCATTGCGTGGCTCGGTCCGGGCTTGCGAGTGGGATGGGAAGGTCGCACTGTGGCACTTCAAGTGGGCTTGAGGTCAAGCGGATGCAGGAACTGGATATCGGCGAGGTGGCGCGACGGGCGGGGCTGGCCCCATCGGCCCTGCGGTATTACGAGGAAAAGGGCCTGATCCGCTCGGTGGGCCGGCGCGGGCTGCGTCGCGTGTTTGCCGAGGAGGTGATGGAGCGCCTGGCCCTGGTCGCGCTGGGCAGGGCGGCGGGACTCTCGCTGGAAGAGATTGGCGCGATGCTCAGCGCTGACGGTGGCACCCGCATCGACCGCGCACGCTTGGCGGCCCGGGCCGATGCGCTCGACCAGGGCATCGCCCGGATGACCGCGATGCGCGACGGCCTGCGCCATGCCGCCGCCTGCCGCGCGAGCAGTCACCTGGCGTGCCCGCGTTTCCGTGCCTTGATGCGCCGGGCCACGCCGCTCAGCCCCGGCCCACATCCACCAGCAGCTTCAGGTTCAACACGATGATCAGCCCGCCGATCAGCCAGGACAGCACGATCAGCCAGCGTGGCGCCACCAGCGCGCCCATCCTGGCCTTGTCCGATACGAACCGTACCAGCGGCACCACGGCGAACGGCAGCTGCATCGAGAGCAGCACCTGGCTCAGCACCAGCAGGCGTGCGGTGCCTTGCTCGCCATAGATGGCCGTGACCACCACCACCGGCACGATCGCGATGCCGCGGGTGATCAGGCGCCGCGCCCACGGCGCGATCCGCAGCCGCAGGAAACCTTCCATCACGATCTGGCCGGCCAGTGTCGCGGTCACGGTGGAGTTGATGCCCGAGGCGAGCAGGGCGACCGCGAACAACGTCGAGGCCAGCCCGACCCCCAGCATCGGCGCGAGCAGCTCGTAGGCCTGCTCGATCTCCTGCACGTCGGTCCGGCCATGCGCATGGAACACCGCCGCGGCCAGGATCAGGATGGATGCGTTGATGAACAACGCCAGCATCAGGGCGATGGTGCTGTCGGTCACCGCCCAGCGCAGCGCACTGCGGCGACCGGCATCCGTGCGCGGGTAGGCACGGGTCTGCACGATGGACGAATGCAGGTACAGATTGTGCGGCATCACGGTGGCGCCGATGATGCCGATCGCCAGGTACAGCGCCTTGGGATCGGTCACCACCTGCGCGTGCGGAACGAACCCGGCCAGCACCGCCTGCAGCGGCGGCGCGGCGATGAAGATCTGGATCGCAAAGCAGCCGAAGATCACCAGCAGCAGCGCGATCACGAACGCTTCGAGTGCGCGGAAGCCACGGTTCATCAGCAGCAGCACCAGCACCACGTCCACGGCGGTGATGATCGCGCCAGCCAGCAGCGGGATGCCGAACAGCAGCTTCAAGGCGATCGCCGTGCCGATCACTTCGGCCAGGTCGCAGGCAATGATCGCGATCTCGCACAGCAGCCACAGGCCCAGATTGACCGGCCGCGAATAGTGGTCGCGGCACGCTTGGGCCAGATCGCGCCCGGTCGCGATGCCCAGCCGCGCCGACAGCCCCTGCAGCACGATCGCCATCAGGTTGGAGAGCAGGATCACCGAGAGCAGCAGGTAACCGAACTGTGCACCGCCGGCGATGTCGGTGGCCCAGTTGCCGGGGTCCATGTAGCCGACGGAGATCATGTAGCCGGGGCCAAGGAAGGCCAACAAGCGGAACCACCAATGGCCGCCGGTGGGCACGGCAACGCTGGCGTTCATCTCACCCAGGCTGGGGCTGTGGCTGTCCGGGGACGGCCAGGCGGGGGAGGTGTCGGGGCGGCGTTGGATGTCCACGGCCGCAATATAGCAGAGGCTATGTTATCAAGGCTTTGCAATCTGCGGCCTCCCAACGCCTTAACCCTGAACCGCGTATCGTCACCGCTCTTTGAGTTGGAGTGGATGCATGCGTTGGATCGTGTTGTTGGCCGCATTGGCCATGCCGGTGGTGTCGTGGTTCTCGCAATCCGGCGCATTCGGCCCGACCAATGGCGCGATTTCCGACCGCTATCCCACCTTGCTGGTGGCCGCGGGGTACGCGTTTGCGATCTGGGGCGTGATCTTCCTGTGGGACGTGATCTTCGGGCTGTGGCAACTGCGTCGCCGCCGCCCGGACCTGCCCGGGGTGCGTGGCTGGGCGGCAGCGGGCTTCGCGCTGACGGCCGCGTGGATGCCGGTGTTTTCCAGCCAGTGGTTCCTGCCCGCGCTGGCGATCATCTGGGCCGCGCTGGTGTGCCTGCTGATGGCAGCCGTGCGCGCCGCGCCCATCGACGCGACCGGCGGCCAGCGCGCCTGGGCGGCGTATCCACTGGCCCTGCACGCCGGCTGGCTGACGATGGCCGCCTTCCTCAACACGGCCCAGGTGATCGTGGCCTATCAGTGGCTGCCCACCGCCGACATGTTCGGCTGGAGCGTGGTGCTGCTGGCCCTGGCCACGCTGCTGGCCTGGGCGATGAACCAGCGCCTGCGTGGGCATTTTGCCTACCCGGCCGCCGTGGTGTGGGCACTGGTCGGTGTGTACGTGAAGCAGTCGGGCTGGCGCCTGCCGGGTGCCGATACGGTGTCGGTGCTGGCGCTGGCGATTGCCGCGCTGCTGGTGCTGCAGACGTTGCTGCTGCGCACGCGGGCGTGGCGTCATCCGACCGTAGCGGTCGTGGCCGCGCACCGCCATCGGCGTTGAGGTCCTACGCGTTTCCGGGCACCGCGCGTGCCCCTGCAAGGCCGGGCGCTGCCCGGCAATCCCCCATTGAACTGGCAACAGGAGAATTCCATGCGCGCTGCATTGCATGACACCTTTGGCGATCCCACCGTCGTGCTGCACGGAGGCGAGGTGCCCGCCCCGCAACCGGCCGCGGGCGAGGTGCGTATCCGCACCGTGCTGGCCCCCATCCACAACCATGACCTGTGGACCGTCCGCGGCAAGTACGGTTACACGCCCACGCTGCCGGCCGTTGCCGGCAGTGAAGCGACCGGCGTGATCGATGCGCTGGGCGAGGGCGTGCAAGGCCTGACGGTAGGCCAGCGGGTCAGCGCCGCGTCAGTGCATGGCACCTGGGCCGAGCAGTTCATCGCACCGGCGAAGATGGTGATTCCGATGCCGGATGCGATCGACGATGAAACCGCGGCGCAGCTGATCGCGATGCCGCTCAGCGCGCTGATGCTGCTGGAGTTCCTGCAGGTACGCGAGGGCCAGTGGATCCTGCAGAACGCCGCCAACGGCGCGGTCGGCAAGGCGCTTGCGATGCTGTCCAAGGCGCGCGGCGTGCACTGCGTCAACCTCGTGCGCCGCGACGCCGGCGTCGCGGAAATGGACGCGCTGGGCATCGAAAACACGATTTCCACCGCCAGGTCGGACTGGATGGCGCAGGTGCAGGCCACGGTCGGCGAGGCATCGATCGCCGCGGCGGTCGACTCGGTGGGCGGGCGCGCCAGCAGCGAACTGATGACCCTGCTGGGCGATGGGGGCACGCTGGTGTCGTTCGGCTCGATGACCGGGGAGCCGATGCAGCTCAACTCGGGCGACGTGATCTTCAAGCAGGCCACTGTGAAGGGCTTCTGGGGCAGCAAGGTCAGCCAGGCCATGGCCCCGGACGACAAGCGCCGCCTGGTCGGTGAGCTGCTGCAACTGGCCGCGCGCGGTGGGTTGAGCCTGCCGGTGGACGGTGTGTTCGGGCTGGATGCGGTGGCCGATGCCGCCAAGGCCAGCCTCGAGCCGGGCCGCAACGGCAAAGTGCTGCTGCGCCCGTGAGGGCGTCGCCGGATCGGTAGAGCCGACCGTTGGTCGGCTGCCCTGGATCGGGCACCGCGATAGCCGACCGACGGTCGGCTCTACGTTGGGTCTGTTACGGCGATAGCAGACCAACGGTCGGATTTGCTGGATGAGGTGGCCGATGCCGCCAAGGCCAGCCTCGAGCCGGGCCGCAACGGCAAGGTGCTGCTGCGTCCGTGAGGGCGGCGCCGGATCGGTAGAGCCGACCGTTGGTCGGCTGCCTTGGATCGGGCACCGCGATAGCCGACCAACGGTCGGCTCTACATTGGGCCGGGCACCGTGATAGCCGACCAACGGTCGGCTCTACGTTGGGTCGGGCACCGCGATAGCCGACCAACGGTCGGCTCTACGTCGGGTCTGGTACGGCGATAGCAGACCAACGCTCGGATTTGCTGGATGAGGTGGCCGATGCCGCCGAGGCCAGCCTCAAGCCGGGCCGCAACGGCAAGGTGCTGCTGCGCCCGTGAGGGCGGCGCCGGATCGGTAGAGCCGACCGTTGGTCGGCTGCCTTGGATCGGGCACCGCGATAGCCGACCGACGGTCGGCTCTACGTTGGGTCTGGCACCGCGATAGCCGACCAACGGTCGGCTCTACGGGATGAGGTGGCCGATGCCGCCAAGGCCAGCCTCGAGCCGGGCCGCAACGGCGAGGTGCTGCTGCGCCCGTGAGGGCGTCGCCGGATCGGTAGAGCCGACCGTTGGTCGGCTGCCCTGGATCGGGCACCGCGATAGCCGACCAACGGTCGGCTCTACGTGTCCGCGCGCAATGCCTCGATCACCACCTTCATCGCGCTGGAGGATTGCCGGCGGCTGGGGTAGTAGGCGTAGTACCCGTCGAAGGGGTCGCACCAGTCCTGCATGACACGCCGCAGGGCACCGGCGGCGATGTCATCGAGGACCATGTCCTCGGGCAGATAGGCCAGGCCGGCACCGGCCAGCGCCGCGCGACGAATCGCGCTGCTGCCGTTGAAGGTCCATTGGCCGTCCACGCGCACGTTCACTTCCTCGCCGTTCTTCTCCAGATCCCAGACCATCAGCCCGCCATGGGTGGGCAGGCGCAGGCCGATGCAGTTGTGGGCGGCCAGGTCGGCTGGCACCTGCGGCGCGGTATGCGTGGCGAAGTAGCCCGGGCTGGCCACGATCGCCATGCGCTGCGGCGGGCTGATCGGCACGGCGATCATGTCCTTGGCCACGCGCCCGCCCAGGCGGATGCCGATGTCGTAGCGCTGGGCGACGATGTCGGCCAGGCCGTAGTCGACGGTGAGTTCCACATGCAGGTCGGGGTAGGCCGGCAGCACCGCGGCCAGCCGCGGCCAGACGATCGTGTTGGCCGCATGCTCGGCGGTGGTGATGCGGATGGTGCCGGCCGGGCGGTCGCGGTACTCGCTGATCGCCGCCACCTCGGCCTCGATCTCCTGCATGCGCGGGGCGACGGTGTCATACAGTCGCTCGCCGGCCTCGGTCATCGAGACGCTGCGCGTGGTCCGGGTCAGCAGGCGGACGCCCAGGCGTTCCTCCAGTCCGCGCACGGTATGGCTGAGCGCGGACTGCGAGACGCCCAGTTGGGCGGCGGCGCGGGTGAAGCTGCGTTCGCGCGCGACGGTGACGAACACCTGCAGATCGTTGAAGTTCTCGCGGGCCATGGGGCGGGGCCAAGGGCGCATGGCAGTCATGCGCGCCCATGATGCGCGGCCCAGACTGATGAGTTCAAGCCGCGTTCTGATTGCATTGATGAGCCATGGTCATGGCTGCATCCCGGTTGCGGTGGGTAGTCCCCGTCCCGGGGCACGCCTACAGTGATCTTCCCCGCGGCGTGATCCGTCGCTCCCCCAGGAGATCGCTTCATGGACCTGTTCACTGCAGCGCTGTCGCTGTCGATGGCCGCCACCGGGCCCGCCGCGACGGCCCCCATCCGCATCACCGGCGCCGGCACCACTGCTTCTGCCGCCGGTCCGGCGGACTACTTCACCGGTCGCGTCCGCATGGATGCACCGTTCCAGGCCGATGCGCCCGCACGTGTTGGCGGCGCCACGGTCACCTTCGAGCCCGGCGCACGCACCGCATGGCATACCCATCCGCTGGGCCAGACCCTGATCGTGACCGCAGGCGTGGGCAGCGTGCAGGAGTGGGGCAAGCCCGCGCGCGAGATCCGCCCGGGCGACATCGTCTGGATCCCGCCGGGCGTCAAGCACTGGCATGGCGCGCAGGCCACTACGGCGATGACGCATATCGCGATCGCCGAAGCGGTCGACGGCTCGCCGGTAACGTGGATGGAGCAGGTCAGCGACGCGCAGTACAGCGGCGGCTGAACGTCGGCGCGCGATGCGGACGGCCGTGTCACATCCGCCTGCGTACCCTCCCAGGCAGATCGACACAGGAGAATGGTCTTGAGCAGTGTTTTCATCGTCGGCGCCGCCGGCAAGGTTGGCCGTCATCTCGTCAAGCAGCTGGCTGACAGGGCGCATCGCGTGCTCGCGCTGCATCGTCGTGCCGGGCAGGGCGATGAACTCAGCGCACTGGGGGCTACGCCGGTCTCCGGTGACCTCACCGCCATCGACGTGGATACGCTCGCCGGCTGCATGGCGGGCAGCGATGTGGTGGTCTTCACCGCCGGTGCGGGCGGCGCGGGCGTGGAGGTGACCAACGCCATCGATGGCCGTGGCCTGGCGCTGGCCGTGGATGCCGCCCGGCAGGCAGGCGTGCGTCGTTTCCTGCTGGTCTCGGCGTTCCCGGAAGCCGGTCGCAACAAGGCGATGGGTGAGGGCTTCGAGAATTACATGACGGTCAAGAAGCGCGCCGATGTGTATCTGGCCGCGAGCGATCTGGATTGGGTGATCCTGCGCCCCGGCACCTTGAGCGATGCACCGGGCACCGGGCGCGTCACCGCGGGGCCGGCGATCGCCTATGGCGACATCCCACGCGCGGATGTCGCCGCCACGCTGGTCGCGCTGGTGGAACATCCGGAGGTGCGGCGCACGATCATCGAGCTGACCGAAGGCGACCAGCCTGTCGATGACGCAATCGCGGCGCTTGCCCACGCGTAAGCGGGGCCGCCCGGTGCGGCAGTGGTAAAATCGCGTTTCCACACCGCGACACAGACGAGCACGCCATGAACGACGCCCCCTTCTATCCCATCGGCACCCCTGGCCAGCCCTGGGGCGCTGCGGAGAAGGCGCAGTGGCGTGCCCGTCAGCTGCCCCAGCGGCGCTATGCCGACGATGTGCTGCCGGTGGTGGAGGCATTGCGTGACGCGTTCGATGTCAGTCAGTACGGCACGCTCGACTACGCCCCGGACCAGTACCCGCTGTTCGCCGTGCGCAGCCGCGACTGGAATCCGGCGTTGCCGACGATGCTGGTCACCGGGGGCATCCACGGTTACGAAACCAGCGGCGTGCAGGGCGCGTTGCAGTTCCTGCAGACCCGCGCGGCCGAGTACGCCGGGCGCGCCAATCTGCTGGTGGTGCCCTGCGTCAGCCCGTGGGGCTACGAGCGCATCCAGCGCTGGAACGCCGAGGCGATCGATCCGAACCGCTCCTTCATGGCCGACAGCCCGGCGGCCGAATCGGCCGCACTGATCGCGCTCGTCGCGCCGTTGCGCGGCAGCATCGCGATGCATATCGACCTGCACGAAACCACGGACACCGATGAAACCGAGTTCCGCCCGGCCTTGGCCGCGCGCGATGGCAAGCCGTTCGAGCCGGGCCTGATCCCGGATGGTTTCTATCTCGTGGATGACAGCGAGAACCCGCAGCCGGCGTTCCAGACCGCGGTCAATGCGGCCGTCGAGCGGGTGACCCATATCGCCCCGGCCGACGACAAGGGCGAGATCATCGGCTCGCCCGTGGTGGCCCCGGGCGTGATCGAATATCCGCTGGAAAAGCTGGGCCTGTGCGCCAGCGTCAGCGGCGCGAAATACACCACCACCACCGAGGTCTACCCGGACAGCCCGCGCGCCACCCCGCAGCAGTGCAATGACGCCCAGGTGGCGGCGATCTGCGCGGCGATCGATTACGCGTTGGCGCATCCAGTCCGCCGCTGACCCGGCTTGAGGGCATCTTGATGGGAAGCACCAAGACCTCCGACGAATAAGCCGCAGCAACCCTCGTTGTTGTTGCGGCGCTCTGTCCAACTGCATTGTTCCGATGTGGCAGAGGCCGCCCTGTGTTCATCACTGTGCGGAGGCGCATCCATGCCTGTTCAACATCCTGTCTGGTCCCATTCCCTGTCCGCAGCCCTGTGGCTGATGGCGCCCTTCGATATCCTGGCCTCGCTGGCGATGGATATCTATCTTCCCGTCGTGCCCGAGATGCCACGCGTGCTCGGCACGACCCCGGCGGTCATCCAACTAACGCTGAGCGTGTACATGGTGCTGCTCGGCGTGGGTCAACTGCTGTTTGGTCCGCTTGCGGATCGTCTTGGTCGGCGCCCGGTCCTGCTTGGGGGTGGCACGCTGTTTGCGGTCGCCTCGCTTGGCCTGGCCGCGTCCTCGACCGCGGCGCCCTTCATCGCGTGTCGTGTGCTGCAGGCGCTGGGTGCCTCGGCGATGCTGGTGGCAACGTTCGCCACCGTGCGCGACGTCTATGCGCATCGCGAGGAGGGCACCACGATCTACGCCATGTTCGGTGCGGCGCTGGCCTTCGTTCCCGCGTTGGGGCCGATTCTTGGTGCGCTGCTGGAGAGCAGCTGGGGCTGGCGCGCGATCTTCATCGCGTTGGCTGTGCTTGCCGCACTCGCCGTAGCCAATGCGGTACGCGGATGGCAGGAAACCCATGTCCGTCGCACACGCGTATCTCGCTCGCCGATGGGTCAGGTGCTGCGCAGCCTGCGCTTCTGGACATACACGCTGGGCTTCAGCGCGGCAATGGGAACGTTCTTCGTGTTCTTCTCGACAGCGCCGCGCGTGCTCATCGAGCGCGCCGGCTTCGCGCCGGTGGCGTTCAGCCTGGTCTTCGGCACGGTCGCTGTGGTGATGATGGTGGCCACCCGCGGGGTCCGTCGCGCGGTGCTGCGCTGGGGCGAGGCCGGCTGCCTGGCACGCGGCATGGGACTGCTGCTGGTCGGTGCAGCCCTGCTCATGGCAGGGCCGTGGCTGGGTCGCCCGTCTTTCGTGACCTTCATCGTGCCGATGTGGGTATCGGCCGTGGGCATGGTGGCGACGGTGGCAGTGACCGCGAACGGGGCGTTGAAGCATGCCGACGATGCCGCGGGCACTGCGGTGGCGGCGTACTTCTGCGCGCAGAGCGTGCTCGTTGGTGCGGTAGGCACTGCCGTGGTGCTGGTGCTGCCCGGAGACACGGCGTGGCCGCTGGTCGCCTTTTCTGCGGGGATGGCGGTGGTGGTCATGGTGGCCCTGGCAGCGCTGCAGCGCAGGGAGCAGGCTGCGTCCTGACCGGCGGGTGGGTGTCAGGGGGCCGGCAGTTGAAACTGATCCAGCAACCACAGCGCTGCCGGCCCCAGCGGCGCGCCTTTGCGCCACACCGCATCGGTGGACACCAGCCGTGGCCAGCCGGGCAGGGGCAGCTCGACCAGCATGCCCCGACCGTAGCGCGCCACCAGCGCCCGGGGCAGTTCGGCCCAGCCGAAGCCGTCCTCGGCCATCTCCAGCACCATCAGGTAGTCCGAGGCCGACCACGTGCGCCCGCGCGCGTGGCCGTCGCGCAGCGCATCGCCACTCAGGCAGATCTGGCGATGACGGGCCAGGTGCGATTCCTCCGGTGCGGGCAGCGCGGCCAGCGCGTGATCGGCGGCAACGAACACGGCCATTTCCGCACGCAGGGGCAGGGCGCGCACCGCCAGTTCGGAGGGGTACGCCGGCTGATGCGGGATCAGTCCGAGATGGGCGCGGCCACGCTGCACGACCTCCAGCACGTCGCTGCCTTCGGCATCCAGCCACTCCAGGTCGATATCGGGAAACCGCTGTTCGAACCGGCGCAGCAGGTGCTGGTCCGGGTTGAGCTGGTAGATATCCGAGAACACCAGGCTCAGGCGCGGCTCCACCTCATCGGCCAGACGGATGCTGAGCTGCTCCAGGCGGTCGGCGGCAGCGAGGATTTCCTGCGCATGGCCAAGCACTTTGCGACCGTCCTCGGTCAGCACCGGATAACGGCCACTGCGGTCGAACAAGGTGAGGCCCAGGTCGGCCTCCAGCGTGGCGATCGCGGTGCTGACGGTGGACTGGGTCTTTTTCAGCCGGCGCGCGGCGGCGGAGAACGAGCCGAGTGCCGCGGCCTCGACGAAGGCGTGCAGGGATTCCGGGCCATAGCGCATGGATGTATCGCCTTTGTCGATGGGTTCCATCTTTGGCCTGATGGAAAATACGATGATACTGGCCGCGTCGTTCGGGTGCCATCGCAGGGCCGCGTGCCGATCATCGGTCGGTCCTTACCGGCCCTCGTGTCGGTGTCGCCACCCACGTCACCGGCAAGCAGCGACACATCCGCATCCGCCCTCCCGGCCGATGCCCGGTGCCCGGCGTTCCGTCAGCGCGTACCGGCCGCAATCAAGGAGCTTTCCATGCACACACAGGTGCATTCCCAACCCCGTGCCCGTGGCGGTCTTATCGCATGGGCCTGCCTGATCGTGGCGATCGTCGCCGAAGTGGTCGGCACCACGTTCATGGCCGATGCCGCGCGTCATGGCGGTTACCTCGGCTATGCCGTCATGGCCGTGGCCCTGGCCATTTCGTATTACTTCCTGGCGCTGTCGGTGCGCGGTATCGCGGTGGGCGTGGCCTACGCCGTCTGGGAAGGCCTGGGCCTGACGCTTCTCACGCTGGTCGGCATCGTTGTGTTCAAGGACAGCCTGTCCGTGCAGCAGATGATCGGGCTGGTGATGGCGGCGGTCGGCATCGTCTGCGTCACCCTCGGCGAGGAGCACGCGCCATGAACCTCACCGCTTTCCTGTTCGTGCTGTGCTCGGCGCTGATCGATATCGCCGCCAACATGATGGTCGCCACGTCCGATGGTTTCCGTAAGCCGGCCTGGGGCTTCGCCGCGATCGTGCTGGTCTGGATCGCCTTCGCGCTGCTCGGCCAGGCCGTCAAGACACTGGATCTGGCTACGGCGTATGCGATGTGGGGTGCCATGGGCGTAATCGGTACCGCCCTCTGCGGGCGCGTGCTGTTCGGCAACCGCCTGCGCCCGATCGGCTGGGCAGGGATCGCCTTGGTCACCGGCGCGGTGGGGGTGCTGTCCAGCCACTGAGCCGGGTCAGCGGAACAGTTGATTCAGCACGGCCCCGGAGGCCGCATCGGCGAAGCCGTCGAAGCGGCCTTCGTCCTTCAGCAACTGCGCGGCGCGCATCATTCCGCCCCAGGCGGTGCGCGCCATCGCACCGCCGACGCTGACCCGGCGTACCCCCATCCCCGCGATATCCTGCAGGGTGAACGGCAACGCGCTGCCGACCAGCAGGTTGACCGGCCGCGGCGCCACCGCAGCCACGACGGCCTCGATCTGCTCGCGGGTGCTGATGCCCGGTGCGTACAGGCAGTCCGCGCCCGCCTCGGCATAGGCGCGCAGGCGGGTGATCGCATCGTCCAGGTCGGGACGGCCGACGAAGAAGTTCTCGGCGCGGCCGACCAGCAGCACGTCCTCGCCGGACGCGTCGATCGCGCGGCGCGCGGCACGCACCCGTGCCACGGCATCGTCCAGCGTGCGCAACGGGCTCGCAGGATCCACGCTGGCGTCTTCAATGGAGATGCCGGCCACGCCGGTGGCGATCGCGCGGGTGACATTGCGGCCCACCTCCTCGAGAGCGCCGAAGCCATCGCCGAAATCGGCGTTCAACGGCAGCGGCGTGGCAGCGGCGAGGGAATGCAGATGGGCCAGTGTCTCCTCCAGGGTCAGCGTGCCATCGGCCTGGGCCTGGCTCCACGCATAGCCGGAACTGGTCGAGGCCAATGCCTGGAAGCCCAGGCCGTGGAGGTAGCGTGCGCTGCCCGCATCCCAGGGATTGGGCAGCACGAAGCAGCCCGTGTCATGCAGCGCACGGAAGGCCGCGCGGCGCGGGCGGGGATCGAAGGCCAGGGCCGTCATGGTGCGCATCCGGTAAGCAGTCACCCGATGGTAACGCCAGCTGCCGCCGGCGCCGTGCTGCGCTGCGCGACCGCGTGGGCCTCGTCGCGCCGGCAACTCGACACGCGAGGGAGCCCTGCCGGTACAGCCAGCGCGGCTACGCCACGTGCGACCCCGCCGCGCACGCTGCGGGGAACGGATGCGTACGGCCGACGCAGCGGCGCGCAGGTGAGGCTGGGCGCCGCTGCATGGGTCAGGGTGGGGCTCAGGCCTTCAGCCAGCGCGCCGACAGCCCGATCAGCAACAGCGCAGCGGCGACCAGGCAGAACGCGAACACCAGGCTGCTGCCCTGGGCGACGAAGCCGATCAGCGCCGGCCCGGCCAGTACGCCGGCGTAACCGAGCGTGGTGATGGCCGGGATGGCCAGGCTTTCGGGCATGGTCTTCTGGTTGCCGGCCATCGAGAACAGCGCCGGCACGATGTTGGCGCAGCCCAGGCCGATCAGCGCGTAGCCGAACAGCGCCAGCGGCAGCGCCGGGGCGAAGGTGACCAGGGCGAAACCGCCCGCGGCGACCAGGCTGCCAAGCAGGATCGCGCGGTGTCGTCCCAACCGAGCCACCACGCCGTCGCCGACCAGTCGCGTGACCGTCATCGCGATCGCGAACGTCATGAAGCCCAGCCCGGCACGCGAGGGGTCGACGTGCTGCACTTCATGCAGGAACACCGCGCTCCAGTCGAGCATCGCGCCTTCGGCGAGGAAGGCGACGAAGCACAGCACGCCGATACCCAGCACCACGCCCTGCGGCACGGCGAATACCGGTGCGCCGGACGCTGCCTTGTCATTGCGCCAGAACGGCAGCGAGGCCGCCAGCAGCGCGGCCATCACCGCCGACCCCAGCAGGCACACCAGCCACGGCGGCAGATGCAGGGCGAGCAGCGCGGTCATCGCCGCCGCGCCGACGGCGCCGCCGATGCTGTAGAAGGCGTGGAAACCGGACATCATCGGGCGCCCGCTGTCGCGCTCGACCATCACCGCCTGGATGTTCATGGTGCAGTCGCAGG
Source organism: Stenotrophomonas sp. 05N37 (assembly GCF_056397365.1). Taxonomy (NCBI): domain Bacteria; kingdom Pseudomonadati; phylum Pseudomonadota; class Gammaproteobacteria; order Lysobacterales; family Lysobacteraceae; genus Stenotrophomonas; species Stenotrophomonas sp. 05N37. The sequence continues at coordinate 146,444 of NZ_JBFTNG010000004.1, forward strand.
CCCCTACGCCCGCGCCGAACACGAACAGGGCCAGGCCCAGCGTCCACGGCGAGGGCGCAATGGCCAGCAGCGGCAGGGCGGCAATCACCATGATGAGGGTTGCGATCATCACCGCCCGGCAACCATGGCGGGCGGCCAACATGCCGGCCAGCGGCATCGACAGCAGCGAACCGGCGCCCAGGCACAGCAGCACCAGGCCGAGCGAGCCTTCATCCAGGCCGGTGCGGGATTTGGCGAAGGGCACCAGGGGCGCCCACGCGGCGGTGGCGAAACCGGGCAGGAAGAACGCGGCGCGGGTGGCGTGCTGTTCGGTGCGCGTGCCGGCAAGGGCGGAACGGGTAAGCGTGGACATCGGGGGCGGTCTCACTCTGCGCGGGCGTGGTGGAGATCGACGCCGCGACGCGCGAACGCCTCGGCCTGGGCGGACGGTGCGTCGGCTTCGAGCACCAGGATGTCGATCTGCTCGACGCCGCCGATGCGATGCGCGGCCTGCGCGCCGAGCTTTTCGTTGCTGGCCACCACCACGCAGCGGCTGCTCGCGGCGAGCATCGCGCGCTTGAGCGCAGCCTCCTCGCCATCCACGGCCCACATCCCGGCCTCCGCATCCACTGCGCAGGTACCGATGAAACACACGTCCACCCGCAACGCGGCGATCGCTTCGAGCGCTTGCGCACCGACGGCCGCGCCGATGCGCGGGTCCAGCCGGCCGCCGATCAGGCTGACCTCGATACCGCTGCGCGCCATCAACAGCACGGCGATATCCGGCGCGTTGGTGATCACCCGGATGCCCTGCTGGTCGGGCAGGCAGGCGGCGATGGCGCTGTTGGTGGAACCGGCGTCGAGCAGCACAAGCTCGCCCGGGCGGACATGCGCGGCAGCGGCGCGGGCCAGGGCCTGCTTCTGTTCGCGTTGCTGGGCGTGGCGGTCGACCAGTGGCGGGAACGCCGGCGCGGCGGGCAGGGCGCCGCCGTACACCTTGCGACACTGGCCCTGGCTGGCCAGATCGCGCAGGTCGCGGCGGATCGAGTCTTCCGACACCCCCATCTGCACCGCCAGCGGCGCGGAGAACACACGGCCGTGTTCGCGCAGCAGGCGCAGGATGGTCTGTTGGCGTTCGCCGGGCAGGGCTTCGGAGGTCATGAACGACTCGGAGGACATGGGAGGTGCAGGGAATGTCGGTCAAACCGGCGAAAACGCGCATCTTCTCGCCGTCTTGAGCGGCACACTATACCAAAACGTGCGCGCTAATGCGCATAACCGTGCATTCAATCGTGCATGAATGTTCACCGCCTGCGCGGTTGCGCTAGTCCTCCCGCGACAGTTCCGGCTGGATCACCCCGGCTACCCAGTCCATGAACGCCGTGACGCGTTGCGGCAGGTGGCGGCGCTGCGCATACAGCAGGGTCACCGGCATCGGCTCGGCGGCCAGCTGCGGCAGCACTTCCACCAGCGTGCCGGCGGCCAGCGCCTGGCGCACCCCGAGCCGGGGCACCTGGATGATGCCCAGCCCGGCCAACGCGGCAGCGTTGTAGCCTTCGCCACTGTTGACGGTGATCGGCCCGCGCATCGGCAGACTGCGGTAGCCGGCGCCGTCGGGATACTCGAACCCCGGGGAACGTTGGCCGAGCGTGCCGACGTAGTGGATCAGGGCGTGATCGGACAGGTCCATCAGTTCGTGCGGGGTGCCATGCGCGGCCAGGTACGCCGGGCTGGCACAGTTGACGATCTGCATCAGCCCCAGCGGGCGGGCGACGAGCGTGTTGTCGTCCAGGCTGCCCACCCGCAGCACGCAGTCGAAGCCCTCGCGCACCAGGTCGACGCGGCGGTCGGTGCCGCTCAGCTCGATTTCCAGGCCGGGGTGCTGGGCCAGGAAACCGGGCAGGTGCGGGATCACCAGCTGCCGGGCCAGGCCGCTGGACATATCCACCCGCAGCCGGCCTTTGAGCTGGCTGGTCTGGCGGCGGAACATGCCCTGCAGCTCTTCCATGTCGTCGAGCAGGTCGCGGGCGCGCTGCTGGAACTGCGCACCGTCGGCACTGAGCTGGACGCGACGGGTGGTGCGGTGAAGGAGCTGCACGCCCACCTCGGCCTCCAGCCGCTGCACCGCCAGCGACACACTGGCCTTGGGCAGGCCGAGGCTGTCGGCCGCCCCGGTGAACGAGCCGAGTTCGGCGACGCGCAGGAAGCTGCGCAACTGGTCGAGGCGGTCCATGGATTGTTATCTGATGTTGAACAGTCAAATCAGGATCGCGTTATTTATGCGGCGCCGCAAGATCAATAGGCTGTACCCACACCTCAACGCTGGAGAATCGAAATGAGCAGCTCCTCCCGTATCGTCCTCGTCACCGGCGGCAGCCGTGGCCTGGGCCGCAATGCCGCCCTGGCCCTGGCCGCCGATGGCGCCGACATCGTGCTGACCTACCGCAGCCAGGCCGACGCCGCCCTGGAGGTGGTCGCGCAGATCGAGGCATTGGGCCGTCGCGCCGCCGCGTTGCCGCTGGACGTGGCCGACAGCGGCCGCTTCGCCGCGTTCGCCGGGCAGGTGAAGCAGGTCCTGGGCGGCTGGGGTGCCACGCACCTGCAGGGCCTGCTCAACAACGCCGGCGAAGGCCTGTACGCAAGCATCGCCGACACCACCCCGGAACAGTTCGACCACGCGGTGGCAGTGCACCTGAAGGGGCCGTTCTTCCTGACCCAGGCACTGCTGCCGCTGATCGCGGACGGCGGACGCATCCTCAACGTGTCCAGCGGCCTGGCGCGGTTCTCGCTGCCGGGCAGTTCGGCCTACGCGATGATGAAGGGCGGCATCGAGGTGTTCACCCGTTACCTGGCCAAGGAACTTGGCGCACGGGGGATCAGCGCCAACACGCTCGCGCCGGGCGCCATCGCCACCGATTTTGGCGGCGGCCGCGTGCGCGACGACGAGCACGTCAATGGCATGGTCGCCTCGATCACCGCGCTCGGCCGCGCCGGCCAGCCGGATGACATCGGTCCGGTCGCTGCCGCGCTGTTGTCGCCGCGCACCGCGTGGATCAACGCGCAGCGCGTGGAAGCCTCGGGCGGCATGTTCGTCTGAGGGATGCGGGCGTGCGCGGTCGCCGTGCACGCCCGTGGCGACGGCGGAGACCTGTAAACGGGTCGCATTCTCGATTCGCGGCTATCATGGGCGTTCTCTCCCGTGCCGAGCCGAGCCTGCTTTGAACGCCACTCTTCCGATGCGCCCGATGGGTCGCGTATTCGCCACCGTCGCTTTCATCGAAGCACTGACCTGGGCCGGGTTGCTGATCGGCATGTACTTCAAATACCACGCCGCCGATCCCACCCCGGTGGGCGTGCGCGTGTTCGGGCCGTTGCATGGCGTCGCCTTCATGGGGTACGTGGTGGTGACCCTGCTGGCGGCGGTGCGCCTGCGTTGGCCGTGGTGGGCGGCGGCGCTCGCATTGCTGGCCGCCGTGCCGCCGCTGGTGACGCTGCCGCTGGAGTGGTGGTTCAAACGGCGCGGGTTGCTGGGCCGTCAAACGGCGTAACCACGCAACCACACCGGTAGCGCGGAGCGTTGCTCGGCTGCACGAAATGGCTCACCGCCCGGGCGACGTGGCCTTCACCTGGCGGGGCATTTCAGGCCGGCATCAGCGAGGCCAGCGCCTCACCGATCTGTTTCGGTGACTGATACCCGGCCATCCGCGCCACTTCCTGCCCGTCACGGATCAGCAGCAAGGTGGGCGTCTGGCGCAGGCCCAGGCTGCGGAAGAACACGTCGCCGATGGTTTCCAGGTGCACCTTGAGCAGCACGATGCCCGCGGCCCGTGGCGAGTCGGCGATGCTGGCCAGCGACATGTCCAGCATGCGACAGCCGGGGCAGTTGTCCTTGTGGAAATCCACCAGCACGGCGGGATGGTCGCGCAGGGCGGCGCGGTAGGCGTCAGGCGTGGCGGCGTGCAGGATCTGCATGGATAGCGGTCTCGATGCGGGCCAACACGGTGTCGGTCCATTGGTGGATGGCATGGGTATCGGCCTGGCCGTGTGGCATCTGCTCGATCTGGAGTACCGGGTGCGGTGAGCCGAAGAACCGTGCCAGGCGGTGCGCGGCGCCGCAGTAGTACTCCGGGCCCCACTGGGTTTCGCCGGTGCCGAACACGGCCACGCCGGGGCCGGGCGGCAGCCCTGCGGAATCGCGCAGCGTGGCCACGAACGCCTTCATCTCCGCCGGGGTACGGCCGGCGTTGTCGGTCCAGCAGCCCAGCAACAGCGCATCGCGTGGCTGCGCCAGTGCGGCGGTTGCATCGCCGTCCACGTCCAGCAGCTGCAACGAGTGGCCGGTTGCCTGGCAACGTGCCGCGACCCGCCGCGCCACCTCGCGCGTGTTGCCGCTCAACGATGCATAGGCCATCAGGATGCGCATGGGCGGCTCACAGATCGTCGAAGCCATTGTCCGCATTGGTCTTCTTGTAGCTGGCGTTGCGCATCTCGAAGAAGTCGGTCTTGGTCTCGGTGAAATTGTCGGCGTAGGCCTTGATCCACGGCATCACGTTGACGTTGGTATCGCTGTAGAGCTTCTCGATGCCGAGCATGCCGGCCATCTTGTTGGCGCGGTACTTCACGTAGCGGATCATCTCGTCCACGTCGATGCCGTCGATGCCGTCCAGCACCTCGCCGGTCCAGCGCGTTTCCAGCGCGATGGCGTGCTCGAACGCGTCGTGCACGTAGGCCGTGAGCGCGTCACCCTGCAGCTGCGGGTTCTCGCCGATGATGGCGCGGATCAGCTCGCTGATGAACTTGGTGTGGGCCAGCTCGTCGCGGTTGATGAAGCTGATGATCTTGCCGGTGCCGGTCATCCGGTTCTGGCGGACCAGGTTGTAGAAGAACGCGAAGCCCGAATAGAAATTGATGCCCTCCAGGATCGAGGACTGGATCAGCGAGCGGATCAGGGTCTCGGCGGTTTTCTCGCGCATGAAGTCGTCGTAGGACTGCATGATCGGCTGGTTGCGCGCCTGGATCGTAGGGTGGGTGCGCGCGATCTCGAACACGCGGTTCTGGTCGGCCAGCCCGGCGATGGAGGCCAGCACGTAGCTGTAGCTCTCGTTGTGGATCACTTCCTGCTGGCCGATGATCGCCGCGTTGGCGTGCGCGGCCGGGTCGGTGATGTACTCGGCCACGTTGTAGATGAAACGGGTCTGCGGCGAATCCAGCGTAGCCAGCAGGCCGATGATGGAATCGTAGGCGTTCTTCTCGCGCGCGTTGAGCTCGCCGTAGCCGCGTGCGTCGCCCTTCATGTCCACTTCGTCGGGAATCCAGAAGTTGGTCGACAGCTCCTTGTACGCCCGGTAGAAGGACGGGTAGGGGATGTCGTTCCAGTTGAGGATGCCGCTGGTGCGGCCATTGATGATGCCGGTGGAGCGGTTGGGGTGGCGCGGTTCGAGAATCTTGATGCGCTCGAGGGGTGTTGCCATGGGGGTATCCTGGTTATCGGTGACGTGCGTTTGCCTGGTGGCCGACCAACGGCCGGCACTACCCGTTGACGACCGGCGGTCGTCAGCTCCCACACCACTCGCATTCGGTGATGTCGATGTCGTTGGAGCGCACGTAGTAGGTCGTTTTCAGGCCCTCGCGCCAGGCGCTCATGTGCAGGGCGAGCAGGGTGCTGGCGCGGATGGTGCTGGGCACGTACAGGTTGAAGCTGATTGCCTGGTCCACGTGGCGCTGGCGGCGGGCGTTCTGGCGGATGCTGGCGAACTGGTCCAGCCGGTAGGCACCCTTTTCGTAATACGGGTAGGTCTCCAGCGACAGGCCGGGCGCGGCGACCGGGCGGCGGAAGTCCTTCTTTTCCTCGTAGTAGAACGCGCCGTAGACCGGGTCGATCGAGGCGCTGGAGCCGGCGATCTGCGCGGTGCTCATGTTCGGCGCCACCGCCAGCAGCCAGCCGTTGCGCAGGCCATGCACGCTGACCTGCGCGGCCAGCTCCTGCCAGGCCGGGCTGTCGTAACCGCGCGCGCGGAAGTACTCGCCGGTCTGCCAGTCGCTGCCGAGGAAGGTGCTGTAGCGGCCCTTCTCCTCGGCCAGGCGCATGCTGGCCTGGATCGCCAGGTAGTTGATCCGCTCGTACAAGGTATCGGCGTAGGCCTCGGCCTGTACGTCATTCCAGTGGATCTGCTGCTGCGCCAGCAGGTGGTGCCAGCCGAACGTGCCCAGCCCGATGGCGCGGTACTTGCGGTTGGTGATGGTGGCCTGCGGCACCGGCAGCTGGTTGAGGTCGATGACGTTGTCGAGCATGCGCACCTGGATCGGGACCAGCCGCTCCAGCACATCGCTGGACAGCAGGTCCGGCGCGGCGGTGACCGCACGGCCGAGGTTGATCGAGGACAGGTTGCACACCACGAAATCACCGGCCTGGCGGGTGGTGACGATCTGGTCACCGCTGATCATCTCCTGCATCAGCCGGGTCGGGCTCATGTTCTGCAGGATCTCGGTGCACAGGTTGCTGGAATACACCTTGCCGGCGTGCTTGTTGGGGTTCATCCGGTTCACTTCGTCCCGGTAGAACATGAAGGGATTGCCGGTTTCCAGCTGGCTGACCATGATCCGCTTGAACAGGTCGATGGCCTTGATCGTGCGGCGGCCGATGCGTTCGTCGGCGACGACCTCGGCATAGCGTTCGCGGAAACTGCCCTGGCCGCGCTGCTCATCGTGGAAGTCCTGCAGGTACCAGCCCTTGATCCGCTTCACCTCGTACGGATCGAACAGATACCAGTCGCCGCGCCGCTCCACCGCCTCCATGAACAGGTCCGGCAGGCACACCGAGGTGAACACATCGTGCGCGCGCAGGCGCTGGTCGCCATTGTTCAGGCGCAGGTCGAGGAAGGCCTCGATGTCGCGATGCCAGACGTCCAGGTAGACCGCGATGGCACCCTTGCGCTGGCCAAGCTGGTCCACGCTGACGGCCGTGTTGTTGAGCTGCTTGATCCACGGCACCACGCCGCCGGACGAGTTGGCCACGCCACGGATCGGCGCGCCCGCCGAGCGCACGTAGCCCAGGTAGGCGCCCACGCCGCCGCCATGCTTGGACACGCGCGCCACGTCGGTATTGGAGTCGTAGATGCCCTGCAGGCTGTCGTCCACCGTGTCGATGAAGCACGACGACAGCTGCCCGCCCACCTTGCCCGCGTTGGCCAGGGTCGGCGTGGCCACGGTCATGTACAGGTGCGACAGCGCCCAGTAGGCCTCGCGGACCAGGCGCATGCGCCGGGCGCGGGTGCGGTCGCCGCTGAGATGCTCGTTCTGCATCAGGTACAGCGCAATGGTGAGCCAGCGCTCCTGCGGCAGCTCGTACACCCCCCGGGAGTGGTCGGTGGCCAGGTAGCGCGTGGCCAGCAGGTACAGCCCGTTGTAGGCGAACAGCAGGTCGCGCTCGGGCTCGATCATCGCCCCGGCTTCCTCCAGCTCGTCCTTGGAGTACGTCTTGAGGATATCGATCGAATACACGTTGCGATCGGCGAGGCTTTCCTGCAGGCCCACGTAGGAGCCGTACTTGAGGCTGGCATCGTAGAAGCGGTTCTTGCTGGCGCGCTTGTACAGGCGGCGCAGGTAAAGGCGTGCGGCGAAGTGTTCCCAGTCCGGCGCGACCAGGTCGATGCGCGATTCGGCCTCGCGGATCAGCAGGTCGACCAGTTCATCGGCGTTGAGCTGTTCACGACGGTGCACCAGTGCCAGCACGCTGCGCTGGTAGTCGGCCAGGTCCAGGTGCGGGAACTCGGCATGCACGGCCTGGATGGAACGCAGCAGGCGCGCCTGTTCGAAGGGCATGCGCCGGTTGCCGCCTTCCTTGCTGATCCACAGGCCCGGCTGGCTGCCGCTGGCAATCGCCTCCAACTGCGGGGGTGTATCGGTAACGGTGGTGTCTTCGTTGATCATCGGGAGTCCATGCGGTGCGCAGATGTCGCGTCGCGATGCGGGCATCGCGACGGCCGGGCGGGCGTCATGGAGGCAGGGGGATCGTCCGCGGTGTTGACCGAGGAGGGGGCTCGCTTCCAGGCGCTGTTCGGGTGGTCATGCCGTGCAGCCGAGGGGGCATGCAAGGGCGTGACGGGGAACCGGGCCTGGCGGAAGCGGGGAGCCGATAAACACAACATAGTGTGGGTCTGCCTCATCGTCAACATCATATGTTGGGTTGAGGCAGTGCCGGGCGTGACCAAACGCCGCAGCGGCGCGAGGGCGCAGGATCACCAATAGCCGAGCACTTTCCACCACGCGCCGCCGATGACGGCGAACACCAGCAGTTCGAACACGCACATCAGAAATCCGACCCGCCACCAGGTGCCCAGGCTGACGTACCCGCTGCCGAAGATGATCGGCGAGGTCCCGGTGGCGTAGTGGGTGAGCGTCATCATGATCGCCGAGCCGGCGGTCATCATCAGCATGAAGGGCACCACGTAGTCGGCCGGAATCAGCAACGCACCGACGCCGAGGAAGGCCAGCAGCATCGCGCTGATGTGCGCGGTGGTGCTGGCGAACAGATAGTGCGAAAACACGAAGGCCAGCACCAGCACCGCGGCGATGGCCTGCCAGCCCATGCCGCTGGCGACGATGGCGTGCTTCATGCCCTCGGAGAACCAGCCGATGACGCCGAGCTTGTTGAGCTGCTCGGCCATCATCACCAAGGCACCGAACCAGACCAGCGTGTCCCAGGCGCTCTTCTCCGACAGCACGTCGTCCCAGTCGAGGGTACCGGTGATGATCAGCACGAACAGCCCGAGGAAGGCGACGACGGTCGGGTCCAGTGTCCAGGCGGGCCCGAACAGCATGGCCGGCACGTTCGCCCACAGCACCAGCAGCAGGCCGAAGGTGCCCATCATCACCTTCTCCCTAGGCGCCAGCGGCCCCATCCTTGCCAGTTCGCCACGCGCGAAGTCGACCGCATCGGGCGTGGCTTTCAGTTGCGGCGGCGACAGCAGGTAGATCACCAGCGGCATCAGCAGCAGGCAGACCAGGCCGGGCACCAGCATGCACAGCGCCCAGGTGGTCCAGCTGAGGTGCAGCTGCTGGCCGGTGGCCCTGGCCACGTAATCCACCACCAGCGGATTGGGCGCGGTCGCCGTGACGAACATCGCCGAGGTGATCGGGTTGGCGTGGTAGTTGACCAGCGCCAGGTAGGTGCCGACCTTGCTTTCGGTGCCCTTGGCCGGGTCCGAATCGAACGCATTGGCGATCGAGCGCATCACCGGGTGCACGATGCCGCCGCCGCGCGCGGTGTTGCTGGGGGTGAACGGGGCCAGCACCAGCTCGCATATCGCCAGCCCATAGCCCACCCCGAGCGTGCGCTTGCCGAGCAGGGCGATGAACATCAGCCCGATCCGACTTCCCAACCCGGTCTTTTTCAGCCCGCGCGAAATCAGGATGGCCACCACGATCAGCCAGATCAGCGGGCTGGCGAAACTGCCGAGGGCGTCGGTGATGGCCCCCTTGGAGGAACTGGACGTGACCTGGGACAACGAGACGATCACGATCGCCATCAGCGCCATCACCCCGATCGGCATCACCTTGAGGATGATCGCCACGATGGTGGTCAGGAAGATCGCCACCAGTCCCCATGCCTTCGGCGTGAGCCCGTCGGGGCAGGGCAGCAGCAACAGGGTGACCAGCACCGCCGTTGCGATCAGGGCAGGCACCAGCCGGAACGGCACGGCGCCATTGAAATAGCGGAACAGGTCCTGCAGTCGCTTGAGCATCGCGGGAGTCCTTGCGGGCAGGGCGGCGGTGTTACTTCCAGGGCAAGGCGCGCAGGTGCTGACCGCGCAGCCAGGCGAGTTCGGCATGCACCTTGGCGTTGTCCGGGTCGGTCAGCTCGGCGGCCATCGGCGCGCTGGCCGCCTCGCGCGCGGCGCGGGCCCGCGCGTCGTCGAGGTCCTCACTGCGCAGGCCGAGGTCGGCCAGCACGATCACCCGGCCAGGTTGCACCTCCACATGGCCGCCGGACACATAGACATGCAGGGGCGGCTCGGCACCGACCGGGAACACCGAGACCATGCCCTCGCGCAGCGTGGCCAGCAGCGGCGCGTGCTGGGCCAGCACCCCGAAGCGTCCTTCGCTGCCGGGCAGGCTGATCTCACGCACGTCGCCGCTCCAGATTTCGCCGGTCAGGCTGATGATCTGCACGGCCAGGCCGTGCGCTGCATCGGCGACGATGCGGGGGAGGGCAGTGCCGGGTGGGAGTGACGCCATTGCAGAGGCCGTGGTGGGGTAGGGCCAGCTTAGTCGCGTCGCTGTGTGTGCGTGTTGATCGACATCAATGCCGTGGCAAGGCTGCGGCGTGGATGAACGCGCGGGCGCACCTCGGCCAAATCGCGAATACGACCTGTTATCATTTGTGCGGATAGCCACGTCGATGCACATCGTCGAAGCCGATCAGTCCGACGCGCCGCGCTGCCGCGCCGCGCGACCTTTCCTTGATTGGCGTGGTGGTGGTGCATGGGTGAGCGTTCGGTGGTGCCAGGGTTGCCTGCCCTGGTCTTTGCGGCCTTGACCGGGACGATGGCGATGATGGCCTTCGTCGCGGTGATCGGCCCGGTAGTGCGCTTGCTCGGCCTGGCCGAGTGGCACGCCGGGTTGTCGGTGACCTCCGCGGGCGTGCTGTGGATGCTGTCGGCACGCCGCTGGGGCGTGCTGAGCGACCGGGTCGGGCGCAAGCGCGTGCTGCTGATCGCACTGGCCGCCTATGTGGTGATCTACGTGGCCCTGGCCGTGTTCGTCGACACCGCGTTGGCGCGCCCGCCCGCGCTGTGGCTGTCCGTCGCGGTGCTGGTGGGCACGCGTGCGCTGGTCGGCCTGTTCTATGCCGCGGTGCCCCCGACCGCGGCGGCGCTGGTTGCCGACGGCGCCGCGCCCGGGCAGCGCGCTGCCGCCATGGCCAAGCTCGGCAGCGCCAATGCGCTGGGCATGGTGGTGGGGCCGGCGGCCGCAGGCTGGATCGCCTTCCAACAGTTGTCGCTCACCCTGTACGTCGCCGCCGTCCTGCCGCTGCTGTCGTTGGCGGTGATCGCCTGGCGCCTGCCCGCCGACGCACCGCGCACCCCCGCCAACACCGCCCCACGCACCCCCCTGCACTGGGCCGATCCACGCCTGCGCCTGCCGATCCTGGCGGTATTCGCGGCCATGGTTTCGGTCACCATCGCCCAGGTGACCGTGGGCTTCTTCGCCATCGACCGCCTGCACCTGTCTCCGGCCGATGGCGCGCGTGCGGCCGGGCTCGCGCTCACCGCGGTGGGCGTGGGCCTCATCCTGGCGCAGGGACTGGTGATGAAGCTGACCGGCGTGCCGGCGCGTCGCTGGATCGCCATCGGCGCGTTGATCAGCGGCGTGGGCTTCGCCTCGGTGGCGCTGGTGGAGAGCCGTTGGGCGCTGCTGGCCGCGTACGCCGTGGCCGCGTTCGGGATGGGCTTCGTGTTTCCCTCGTTCCAGGCATTGGCCGCCGATTCGGTCCAGGCCCATGAGCAGGGCGCCGCCGCCGGTACCGTGGCGTCGGTCCAGGGCCTGGGCATGGTGATCGGGCCGATGCTCGGCACGCTGCTCTACCAGTGGCGGCCGAGTGCGCCGTACCTGTTGGTGGGCGCCTTGCTGGTGCTGCTGTCGATCGCGGCGCTGCGCCACCGGGCGGGGGCAGCGGCATGAACGAGGTGCTGCACCCGGGTGCGTCCCACGTCGATGCCGGCGTGTGCGTCGCGCAGGCCAGCGATGCCACCCCGTTCCTGCTGCGCGCGCCGCTGCGCTCGCTGGAGGCGCACGGCTGTCGCGCGCCGCTGCCGCGCGGCAGCCTCGCCACGCTGGCCGACCGCGTGGCCGCCTTCTTTGCCACGCCACGCGCAGGCCTGCCGCTGCTGGTCGGTGCGCTGCCGTTCGATCCGGTTGAACACGATGCGCTGCACCAGCCGCAATGGCTGTCCAGCAACGCCACCACCACCGCGCCACCCGCACCGCGTTTTGCCGGCAGCATCGCCGCCGAGCCCAGCGCCGCGCGCTATGCCGACAGCGTGGCGCATGCATTGACCGCCCTGCGGCAGGCCCGGCCGGCACTGCACAAGGTGGTGCTGGCACGCAGCCTGCACCTGCGCTGCGACCCGCCGGTCGCGCCGCGCGAGCTGGCCACGCGCCTTGGGCATGACGCCAGCGTGGCCACCTACCTGGTGCCGCTGCCGGTCGCGGCCGATGCGGCACCGGCGTGGCTGGTCGGGGCGACGCCGGAACTGCTGGTCTCGCGCCGCGGCCGCGAGGTGCTGTCGCATCCGCTGGCCGGCTCGGCGCGCCGCAGCAGCAATCCCGACGACGATGCACGTACCGCGCAGGCCTTGCTGGCCTCGGCCAAGGACCATGACGAGCACCGCCACGTGGTGGAGGCCATCGTCGCGGCGCTGTCGCCGTGGTGCGCGCGGATCGAGGCCGAGCCGCGTCCATCACTGCACGCCACCGCCACCATGTGGCACCTGGGCACGCGCATCACCGCCACGCTGGCCGACGCGACGACATCGGTCGCCAGCCTGGTCGCGGCGCTGCACCCCACGCCGGCGGTATGCGGCACGCCGCGCCAGTTGGCGCTGGATACCATCCGGGCACTGGAGCCGGTGCCGCGCGGCTTCTACGCCGGCGCCGTCGGCTGGATCGATGCCGAGGGCGATGGCGACTGGTACGTGGCGATCCGCTGCGCACGCCTGCAGGGCGACCACGCGCGCGTGTACGCCGGCGCCGGCATCGTTGCCGACTCGCAGCCGGCGCTGGAAGTTGCCGAAACCGCCGCCAAGTTCGGGGCCCTGTTGAACGCGCTCGGCGTGGACCAGGTGCCCGCCTCATGAATAACCGGAGTTGCTGATGACTGCTGCCCCCACATCCGCGCTGGTGCCGCTGCGCCAGACCTGGCCGCCCGGATCGGTGGCGCGCTACCGCGCCGCAGGGTATTGGACCGGGGAGACGTTCCCCGGCTTCCTGCGCGACCGCGCCACGCGCTACCCCGATGACATCGCGGTGGTGGGGGGGTCGGTACGCCTGAGCTACGCCGCCCTGTGGCAGGAGGCCGGCCGGATCGGCGCGGGGCTGCTCGCGCGCGGGCTGGTGCCGGGCGACCGGGTGGTGGTCCAGCTGGGCAACGTCCCCGAATTCGTGAGCGTGGTCTGCGGCCTGTTCCGGGCGGGGCTGGTGCCGGTGTTCGCCCTGCCGGCGCACCGCATCACCGAGGTCGGCCATGTGCTGCGCAAGGCCCAGGCCCGGGCCTACATCGCTGCGGCCGTGCAGGATGGCTTCGACTACCGCACGCTCGCCCGCGAACTGCAGGCCGCCGAGCCGGCGCTGCAGCACGTGCTGATCGTCGGCGATGCCGCCGAGTTCACCGCCGTCGACGCGCTGGCCGGGGACGACACCGGCCTGCCGGCCGATCCAGACCCGCAGTCCGTCGCGTTCCTGCAGTTGTCCGGCGGCAGCACCGGCCTGTCCAAGCTGATCCCACGCACCCACGACGACTACATTTATTCGTTCCGCGCCAGCAACGAGATCTGCGGCATCGACCGCAGCAGCGTGTACCTGGTCGCACTGCCGGCCGCGCACAACTTCCCGATGAGCTCACCCGGTTTCTTCGGTGCGCTGTACGCCGGTGCACGGGTGGTGCTGAGCCCCGGCCCGGGGCCGGATGCGGCCTTCCCGTTGATCGCGCGCGAGGGCGTGACCTGCGTCGGCCTGGTGCCGCCACTGGCATTGCTCTGGGCCCAGGCCGCCGCCACGGGTACGCACGACCTGTCCAGCCTGAAGGTGCTGCAGGTGGGCGGCGCCAAACTGGTCCCGGAGGCCGCCCGGCGCGTGGTCGATGCGCTGGGGTGTACGTTGCAGCAGGTATTCGGCATGGCCGAAGGACTGGTCAACTACACCCGCCTGCATGATCCGCTGGAGGTGGTGCTGACCACGCAGGGCAGGCCGATTTCGCCGGATGACGAAGTGCTGGTGGTCGACGACCACGGCCACCCGGTCGCCGCGGGCGGCATCGGCCACCTGCTGACGCGCGGCCCTTACACCATCCGCGCGTACCACAATGATCCAGCCGCCAATGCGCGCGCCTTCACCGAAGATGGCTACTACCGCACCGGCGACATGGTGCAGCAGCTGCCCGGCGGCTACCTGGTGGTGCAGGGACGGGCAGGCGACCACATCAACCGCGCCGGCGAAAAGATCTCCGCCGAGGAAATCGAAGACCACCTGCTGGCGCATGCCGATGTCTTCGACGCGGCGGTGGTGTCCATGCCCGATGCCTACCTCGGCGAGCGCAGCTGTGCTTTCGTGATCGCGCGTGACACGCCGCCGAGCGCGGCCAGCCTCAAGGCTTGGGTGCGCGGACGCGGCCTGGCCGCCTTCAAGGTGCCCGACCAGGTGGTGTTCGTCGATGCCTTCGGCACCACGGCGGTGGGCAAGGTCAGCCGCCGCGAACTGCGTGCGCAGCTGCGCGCGCGTTACCTCGAAGAGACAGGAGAACCGCGCTGATGGCGCTGCCGAAGATTTCCCCCTATCCGCTGCCGTTGGCCAGCGAACTGCCGGTCGGGCGCGGCCCCTGGCAACCGCGCAGCGAGCGCCTGGGCCTGCTGGTGCACGACATGCAGCAGTATTTCCTGGCCGCTTTCGACGCCGACAGCGCACCGCTGGCACCGGTCCTGGCCAACATCGCGCGGCTGCTGGCGCACTGCCGTGCACGCGGCATTCCGGTGTTCTACACCGCCCAGCGCGGCAACCAGGACCACCGCGACCGTGGCCTGCAGGCCGACCTGTGGGGGCCCGGCATGCACGCCACGCCGGATCACGAACCCATCGTGGCGGCGCTGGCCCCGGCGGCTGGCGACCACGTGCTGGTCAAGCACCGCTACAGCGCCTTCCAGCGCAGCAATCTGGAGACCCTGATGCGCGCCCGCGGCCGCGATCAGTTGCTGGTGACCGGTGTCTACGCGCATATCGGCTGCACGGCCACGGTGAGCGAGGCGTTCCAACGCGACATCGAGGCCTTCATCGCCGCCGATGCGGTGGCCGACTTCTCGCGTGCCGACCATGACCTGGCCCTGCACCTGATCGCCCGCACCTGCGGCGTCCCGCTCACCACCGCGCAGCTGCTGGAGGCACTGGCATGACCCCCGACACCCGCAGTGCGGCACTGGACATCGAGCGCATGCGCGCCGACGTGGCCGGCATGCTTGGCGAAGCCCCCGAGGCGATTGGCGACGATGACAACCTGATCGACCTTGGCCTGGACTCGATGCGCGTGCTGGGGCTGGTGCTAGCCTGGAGCAACACTGGCATCGCGCTGGAGTTCAGCCACCTGGCCGAGCACGCCACCCTGGCTGGGTGGTGGCGCGTGGTGCAGCGGCTGCAGGCCAGCACCGAGCGCGCATGAGCGACATCACCCCCGTTGCGTTGACCGAGGCGCAGGCCGGGCTGTGGTACGCCCAGCAGTTGGCGAGCGAACCGGCCGCGTTCAACACCGCGCACGTGCTGTGGATCGACGGCGCGCTGTCGCTGCCGCGGTTCATCGCCGCCTGCGACACCGCGGCGGCAGAGGCGCAGGCGCTTGCGCTGCGGTTCGCGACCGATGACGCGGGCCAGCCACGGCAATGGCACGATCCCGCGCAGGTGCCCGCGCTGCAGGTGGTGGACCTGACCGCACAGCCCGACCCGACGGCGGCGGCACGTGCGGCGATGGACCGGGATCGGTTGCTGCCGGTGCACCCGGCCCGCGAACGGGTCGCCCGGCAATGCCTGTTCGTGCTGGGCGGGCAACGCTACGCGTGGTACCTGCGCGTGCATCACCTGGCCACCGATGGCTACGGCATGGCGGTGTTCAGTGAGCGGGTCAGCACGCTGTATGCCGGGGAAGGGCACGACAGCCCCGCGCTCGCAGCGCTGGCACCGGTGCTGGCCGAGGACACCGACTATCGGCACGGCGAGCGGCGGGCGACGGATGCCGCGTACTGGCAGCAGTACATGGCGGGGGCGCCGGCCGCCGAGGGGCTGGCGGGCGCCGCTGCCGCCGCCGCGGCCGACGCGCTGCGGCAGGTCCGCGACGTGCCCTTTGCACTGCGGGCGCGGCTGCATGGCGCCGCCCAGCAGATCGGGCAGCCCTGGCCAGACCTCCTGGCCGCATTCGCGGCCACGTACTGCCGTCGCTTCAGCGCGCTGGACGAGGTGGTCGTGGGCGTGCCGTTCATGGGCCGCTTGGGCAGTGCCTCGGCGCGTGTTCCGGCCATGGTGATGAACGTGCTTCCGCTGCGGGTGGGCGCGGCCGACGACAGCGTGGCCGGCGTCGTGCGCACGATCGCGCGCGACCTGCTGCGCGGCCGTCGGCACGGCCGCTACCGCGGCGAGCAGCTGCGCCGCGACCTCGGCCTCATCGGCGGCCAGCGCCGCCTGTTTGGGCCGTTGATCAACCTGCAGCCGTTCTACCGGCCGTTGCCGCTGGCCGGCGTGCAGGCGCGGCTGGAAGTGTTGGGCACCGGCCCGGTCGAGGACATCACATTCGGCTTCCGCGGCGATGGCCACGCGCTGCTGGACCTGGAAATCGAGGCCAACCCGGCGTTGTACACGGCCGAGACGGTGGCCGCGCATGCCGAGCGCCTGCTGCACTTCATCGCCTCCGCCCTGGACGTGCACGACCAGGGCGGGCGGATGGAGGACATCGCCCTGGCAACGCCTGCCGAGGCGCATCGCCATCTGGTCGAGCTCAATGCCACCACGCATCCCGTGCCGGAGGTGACCTTGAGCGCGCTGCTGGCGGCGGCGATGCACGCCAGCCCGGACGCGACCGCGCTGGTGTTCGGCGATGCCCGGCTCAGCTATGCCGCGCTTGAGCAGCGCAGCCGTGCCCTGGCCCTGCAGCTGCAGGCGCAGGGGGTAGGGCGGGAATCCACGGTGGCGGTAGCGCTGCCGCGCTCGCTGGAACTGCTGGTCGCGTTGGTCGCCGTGCTGCGTGCGGGGGGCGCCTACCTGCCGCTCGACCTTGCCCACCCGGATGATCGCCTGGCACGGATCCTGGCGTCCGCGCAGCCGGTCTGCGTGCTGGCCGCCGGCGACGACGCGCAGCGTTTCGGCAGCGTGCCGGTGCTGGCGCCAGCGCACTGGGCGACGGCCAGCGACAAGGCACTGGTCGACGCCACCGCGCTGCACGACGCGGCCTATGTCATCTACACCTCCGGCTCCACCGGCGAGCCCAAGGGCGTGCTGGTCGAGCACCGCGCCATCGTCAACCGCTTGCTGTGGATGCGCAGCCATTACGGCATCGGCGCCGATGAGCGCATCCTGCAGAAGACCCCGGCCACCTTCGACGTGTCGGTCTGGGAGTTCTTCCTGCCACTGCTGTGCGGCGCCACGCTGGTGATCGCCGCGCCCGGGCTGCACCGCGATCCCGTCGCATTGGCCGGGTTGATCCGCCACGCGCGCATCACCAGCGTGCATTTCGTGCCCTCGATGCTGGACGCCTTCCTGGCCGTGCCCGCGGTGCGCGGGTTGCAACTGCGCCGCGTGTTCACCAGCGGCGAGGCACTGGAGCCGGCGCTGCGCGATCGTTTCCACGCCACCGTTGCGGCGGAACTGCACAACCTGTACGGCCCGACCGAGGCTGCGGTGGATGTGAGCTGGTGGCCGGCCGGCCGCGAAGACCATTCGCAGCCGGTGCCGATCGGGCACCCGGTCTGGAACACCCGTCTGTACGTGCTCGATGCGCGCATGCGCGCCTTGCCTGCCGGCGTGCCCGGCGATCTCTACCTGGGCGGGGTGCAGCTGGCGCGCGGCTATCTCGGCCGCGACGACCTCACCGCCGAGCGCTTCATCGCCGATCCGCACGTGCCCGGCGGCCGGCTGTACCGCAGCGGCGACATCGCGCGATGGCGCGCCGACGGTGCACTCGAGTACCTCGGCCGCAGCGACCAGCAGGTCAAGTTGCGGGGCCTGCGCATCGAACTGGGCGAGATCGAGGCCGCGCTGCATGCGCAGCCCGGCGTGACGCGGGCCGAGGTGATGCTGCGCGAGGACCGGCCCGGCGACCGCCGGCTGGTGGCCTACGTCTCCGGCACCGCGCTGCACATCGAGCGGATGCGTGCCGGGATCGCCGCGCGCCTGCCCGACTATATGCTGCCCAGTGCCCTGGTCGAGATCGAACAGTGGCCGGTCACCGCCAATGGCAAGCTCGACCGCACCGCGCTGCCCGCCCCAGCAGCGCAGGGGCCCACCGGCCGTGCGCCGCGGACGGCAAACGAACAGGTGCTGGCCGGGCTGTTCGCGCAGGTGCTGGGCCAGGATGCGCCGGTCGGCGCCGACGCGGACTTCTTCAGCCTGGGCGGCGATTCACTGTCTGCGGTGCACCTGCTGCTGGCGATCCAGCAGCATTGGCGGCGCGACCCCGGCCTCGGTGCGGTGTTCTCGCACCCGACCGTCGCGGGCCTGGCTGCGCTGCTGGACGCGCCGTCGGGCGACATCGACCACGGCCTCGCACCGATGATCACCCTGGCCGCTGGCGAGCCGGGCAGGGCGCCGTTGTTCGTGGTGCACCCGGCGGGCGGCATCGCGTGGAACTACCGCGACCTGGCCCGTGCCCTGCAGCCTGCGCGCAGCGTGCATGGCCTGCAGTCACCGGCGCTCGACCCGGCAGACCCCTTGCCCGACAGCATCGACGCGCTGGCCGCCACCTACGTGGCGCGCGTCCTGTCCGTGCAGCCGGAGGGCGCTGTGCACCTGCTGGGCTGGTCGGTCGGCGGGATCATCGCCCAGGCCATGGCGGTACGCCTGCAGGCGCTCGGGCGCACGGTGGGTGAGCTGGTCCTGCTCGATGCCTACCCCAGCGAATGCTGGCGTGCCGAGCCGGCCCCCGACCCGATCGCCGCCCTGCGTGCCCTGCTGGCGATCGCCGGCCACGATCCCGATGCACATCCCGAACTGGACAGCCGCGCGCGCATCCTGGCGTTCCTGCGCCGCGGCGAAAGCGCACTGGGCAACCTGCCCGACGCCGTACTCGACGGCGTGGTGCGCGCCGTCACCGGCACCAACAGCCTTATCCGCGCACATCACCATGGCCGCTACGGCGGCCGGCTGCGGCACGTGCGCGCTGGCCGCGACCACGCCGCACGCCCGCATCTGCACGCCGCGCTCTGGGAGCCGCATGCCGGGGAGGTGGATGCGCATGAACTGCCGTTCCTGCACGCAGAGCTGACCGGCCGCGACGCCGTGGCGCAGCTCGCGCCGTGGCTGTCGCGCCATCTGCAGCGCTGGGACACCCCCACCGTGATTGCATCAAAACAGGATAGTCCCGCATGAAACTGACCGGATTCGACGGCACCCTGGCCCTGGTTACCGGCGCGGCCGGCGGCATTGGCGCGGCGCTGGTGCAGCTGCTGCTGGACAGCGGCAGCGTGGTGATCGCCACCGACCTCACTGCGCCGGACGCCCCCGTACATGCCAATCTGCACGCCAAGGCGCTGGACGTAAGCGACGCTGCGGCCGTGGACGCATTGGTCGCATGGGCCGAAACCACGCTTGGCCCGATCGGCTTCTGCATCAACGTTGCCGGCGTGCTGCAGGTCGGCACGGTGGAACAGATCGATGACGCGCAGTGGCGGCGCGTGTTCGCGGTCAACACCGACGGGGTATTCCATGTGTCGCGCGCGTTGGCACGGGTGATGACGCCGCGGCGTCGCGGTGCCATCGTGACTGTCAGCTCCAACGCCGCCGGTGTGCCGCGCCACGGCATGGCGGCCTATGCCGCGTCCAAGGCGGCCGCCAGCATGTTCACCCGCTGCCTGGGGCTGGAACTTGCCCCGCATGGCATCCGCTGCAACATCGTCGCCCCGGGCTCCACGCTGACCCCGATGCAGACCGGCATGTGGCAGGACGCGGACGGCGCCCGGCGGGTGATCGACGGCAATCCCCTGACCTACAAGGCCGGCATCCCGCTGCGCAAGCTGGCCACGCCGGACGATATCGCCCAGGCAATCATGTTCCTGCTCTCCGATCAGGCCGGCCACATTGCGATGAGCGACATTTACGTGGACGGCGGCGCAACGCTGCGGGGATGAGCTCCACGGCTCGGCGTGAGTCGTCCTGCCGCAGGGGCGGTTCGGCACGCGATCCCCATCCTTGCGGCCGACACCCTCCTGCTTGCTTCAGCTTTTCAGCCAACGGTCGCAGGCCGCGCTGGCATCCGCACCCGGCGCAGCCTTCGCGCACGATTCCCCCATCCGCGCCTGCAGGCGGCCCAGCGTGTCCTGGCCGTGATGGGCGTGGCTCCAGGTCTGCAGCGTGCCCGCCAACCGCTCGAAGCGCTGGCGCGTGCGTTGGTGGTAGCCGGCCGGTTGCGCGTCCAGCTCCGCGATCACCTCCGCGGTCGCGTCTTCGATGGCCTTGGCATCGTCCGGACGCAGGCGCACCAGGCCTTCCACGTACAACACGCCCCATTGCACCCGGGTTGCCGGCCCCTGCGCGCCTGCGTACGCCTTGCGCAGCCACTCCAGCGCGGCGTCCTTGTCGCCACGCGCCTCGGCCAGTTCGGCCAGGTCCGGCATGTAGTAGTACGGGGTCTGGCTGCGATCCAGTTCGGCCAACAGCAGCTTTTCCGCCGCCGCATCGTCGCCGACCTCGCGCAGCACGTACACCGCGGTGCTGATCGTCGCCTGCCGCTCGTGCGGGGTCGTGGCCGCTGCATCGGCCGCGGCGACCCGCTCATGCGCCTTCTCCACCAGTGCCGCCGGCACCGTTGCACCGGCATGCTGCTGCTTGTACAGGGCCAGCTCGGTGATCACGCTGGACAGCCGCGCATCGGCGGCGTTGTCCTGGGTGGCGTCGGCGCGCTCCAGCGCGGCCAGCAGCAGGCCGCCCAACGGCTCCCGCTGCGCCGGCGTCGCGGCGGCGCGGGCCACCAGCGCCGGTCCCTGGTAGCCGAGCAGGTCGCGGTTGGCGCGCACCTCGGCCGGGGCGGCCAGTACGGTGGTGAGCAGTGCGCGGGCCTGTTCCCGCGCCTCCGGCGTCGGCGGCGTCGTGTCCTTGCCGCTGCTTTCCGCGCCGAGGGCAAGCAGGGCGAAGCGCCGCTGCAGCGCCGGTTCCGGTGCGGACGCGGCCAATTGCCGCAACAGCGCCGCCGGGTCGCGCTGCCCGGACAGGCGGTTGGCGTCCACTTCCCAGCCATAGTCGCCCAGGACGCGCCAGTCGTCCTCGGACACCCGCTGCGGCGACACCACCGCCACCCGCAGCACATCGGCCACCGCGGTGCGGCGACCGGCGGCCAGGGTGAGCGCGCGGGTCAGTTCGGCGCTGTCGTTGCCACCGGCCAGGCGGGTGATTTCGTGGCGCTGCGGATCCAGCACGATCAACGTGGGATAGCCACGCACGCCGAACTGCTCGCCCAGGGCTTGCGCACCTTCCTGGTCGCCGTCCAGGTACACCGGGATGTACTGGCGGGTCAGCGCGATGAAGCCCGGATCGCGGAACAGGGTCGCCTTGAGCTTGTTGCACGGCGGGCACCAGACCGCGCCCCAGTAAAGCAGCACCGGCTTGCCGGATTGCCGCGCGTCGGCGAAGGCATCCTCGACATCGCCGTGGCGCCAGGCGATCTCCTCGGCGACCGGGGCCGCCGAGGCGGTGGCCACCGGACTGGCAGAGGGCGCCTGTTGGCACGCGGCGAGTGCGGCGCACAGGGTGAGCAGGGCAAAGGGCAGGGCAGCGCGCATCGGCAGGTTCCAGGGAGGGCACCGCGTCTGCGGCCATCCCGCATTCTAGGAAGCCGCCGCGGCCCGCAGCGGGGCCGGTTCATGCCCATTGCTCATCTGGCCACTACCGGCGGTGATCAGCCCGGCTCCAACCGGTCGTACATCCGGACCAGGTCCACCAGGGTGCGTGCCTGCATCTTGCGCATGACATTGGCCCGGCGCACCTTCACGGTGATCTCGCTGACCCCCAGTTCGCCGGCGATCTGCTTGTTGAGCCGCCCACGCACGACGCCATCGACCACCGCACGCTCGCCGGGATTGAGCAGTGCCCAGCGCTGTCGCAGTGCATCCACGGCCTCGTCGTCGCGCCGGCGCAGGCGATCGCGTTCGATACCGAGGTGGATCGCATCCAGCAGTTCCTGGTCACGGAACGGCTTGGTCAGGAACTCGATGGCGCCTTCCTTCATCGCGGCGACGCCCATCGCGATATCGCCGTGGCCGGTGATGAACACCACCGGCAGGGCCAGGCCATGGCTGGCCATCTGCCGGTGGAACTCCAGGCCGCTCTGGCCGGGCATGCGCACGTCCAGCACCAGGCAGGCCGGCGCGTCCTCGCGCGGGTGCTGCAGGAACGCGGCGATCGAGTCGAACGCGCGCACCTGCATCCCCATCGACGCCAACAGGTCCTCGAGTGCGGCACGCACCGACTGGTCGTCGTCGACCACGTAGACGATCGGGGCCGGCGCAGCGGCGGGGGCGAGGGGCTTAGCCATGCGCCACCCCGTCATCGATCGGCAGTTCGAACACGAAATGCGCGCCGCCGCCTTCGGCGGGTTCGGCCCGGATCTGGCCACCGTTGGCTTCCAGGATACTGCGGCTCAGGCTCAGGCCCAGCCCCAGGCCGCCGGCCTTGGTGGTCCAGAAGGCATCGAACACGCGCTCCGGCGCCTCCAGCGGCAGGCCACTGCCATGGTCACGCACGCTCAAGGCGACACGCCCGCCATCCACGCGCAGGCTGCGCAGGGTCAGGCGGCGGGCAGCGGCCGGAATCCCGTCCATCGCGTCCACCGCGTTGAGGATCAGGTTGCCGATCACCTGTTGCACCTGTACGCGGTCGCCGAGCACCAGTGGCAGTTCGTCGTCGAACTGGGTGGTCACGATAACCGCGTGCTGTTCCAGCTCGCTGCGCGACAGTGCCAGCATTTCCAGCACCGCCTGGTTGAGATCGAAGCCGCGGCGCTCCGGGCTCGCCCCGCGGGTCAGCCCCCGGATCCGCGCGATCACGTCGCTGGCGCGGTGCGCATCGGCGAGGATGCGCGCCAGGGTCTGGCGTGCCTTGTCCACATTCGGCGGATCCTGCGCCAGCCAGCGCTGGCTGGCTTCGGCGCTGCTGGCGATGGCGGCCAGTGGCTGGTTCACTTCATGCGCGATCGAGGTGGTCAGCTCACCCACCGTGGACGCGCGCGCCACCCGCAGCAACCGCGCCTGGGCCTCCTGCACGGCCGCCTTGGCCGCCTCCATCTTCAACGACAGGTAGGTGGTGATGACGATCACCAGCATGCCGATCGCCGAGTTCACCAGGCCGATCCGGTAGGTACCGAAGCGGGTCAGGAAGAAGCTCACCCCGGTCAGCGCGACGCAGGCCGCCGCAAGCAGGACAAGCCCGCGTGGGCCGAGAATCCGCGACGCGGCAAGAATCACCGCGGCATAGAAGCATGCGGCTGCCACCGCATAGTCGGTGAGCGTATCGGCGGCGAAGATCGCCGCCATCACCAGGCCCAGCCCGAGCAGGGCCAGGGTACGTCGCGAAGGCGAAGCGGGCATCGGGACACCTCCCAGTGGTGCCGGTGGAGCGCCGCATGGTGCGGCGCGCGGAGCATAGCATCGGCGCGGTGCGCCGCTCGTGTCACTCGTCGAGGGTGGCATTCCAGAACGCCTGCAATACGCCGTCGGTGGCCGACAACGTGGCCATTACCGCGTCCAGTTCGTCGGCCGCCACCGCCGTCGCATACAGCACGGCCTCGATCTGCACCTCACGCTCGCCGAACGGACGCGGCTCCACCGCACGCACCGGGTAGTGCGCTTGCTCGAGCAGCAGCAGCAGCCGGTCCAGCACGTCGGCTTGGCGATCGCGCTCACACACCACGGTGACCGCATACGTGGCCTCGCTGAACGCCTCCTCCAGCGGCTGCCGCTGGATGCGGTTGACCACCGGCCGCAGCAGCGTGTTGGCCGCCAGTACGAACAGCGCGGCCAGCACGGCTTCCGGCAGCAGCTTGATCCCGGCACACGCCCCGACCGCCGCCGAACCCCACAGGGTGGCGGCGGTGTTCAACCCGGAGACCTGGGTGCCGTCCTTCATGATCACGCCGGCACCGAGGAAACCTACCCCGGAAATAACATAGGCCACCACATGCAGCGGCGAGGGCGGCCCGCCATGCAGGGCGTGGTAGCGCACGGCCAGGTCGACGAACACCGCCGCGCCCACCGCGACCAGCGTGTTGGTGCGCAGCCCGGCGGTGCGCTGGCGCAGTTGCCGTTCCAGGCCGATCGCCGCGCCCAGCACGAAGGCGGTGGACAGGCTGATCAGGGTGCTGATCGTGGCACCGGCGTTGAAGGCCGGCAGGTGCGGATTGAAATCCATCACTGCCACCCGTAACGGCGGATGTACACCTTCTTGAGCAGCGTGGTCAGGACCGCGTAGCCGAACAGGATCGCCACCAGGAACGGCCAGTAGCCCGCCGGCAGTGCCTGCAGCTTAAAATAGCCGGCCAACGGACTCATCGGCAGCAGCACGCCGATGGCCATGATCAGGCCGGTCATCAGCAGCAGCGGCGGGGCGGCGATGCTCTGCACGAACGGCACCTTGGGGGTGCGGATCATGTGCACGATCAGGGTCTGGGTGAGCAGGCCCACCACGAACCAGCCCGACTGGAACAGGCTCTGGTCGGCCACCGTGCGCGCGTCGAAGACGTACCACATCAGCGCAAAGCAGCTCAGGTCGAATATCGAGCTGATCGGGCCGAAGAACACCATGAAACGCCCGATATCGGCCGGGTTCCACTTCAACGGCTGGCGCACCAGTTCCTCATCCACGTTGTCGAACGGAATGGCGATCTGCGACACGTCGTACAGCAGGTTCTGCACCAGCAACTGCAGCGGCAGCATCGGCAGGAACGGCAGGAACGCCGACGCCACCAGCACCGAGAACACATTGCCGAAGTTGGAACTGGCGGTCATGCGGATGTACTTGAGCATGTTGCTGAAGGTGCGCCGGCCCTGGATCACGCCGTCCTCCAGCACCATCAGGTTCTTCTCCAGCAGGATGATGTCGGCGGCTTCCTTGGCGATATCCACCGCGCTGTCCACGCTGATGCCGATGTCCGCCGCGCGCAGCGCCGGGGCATCGTTGATGCCGTCGCCCAGGAAGCCCACCACCTTGCCGTGCGCACGCAATGCGCGCACCAGTCGTTCCTTGTGCAAGGGCGTGAGGCGGGCGAACACCCGATGTCGCAGCGCCGCCGCGCAGACCGCCGCCTCGTCCATGCGTTCCAGCTGCGGCCCGGTCACGATGGTCTCGGCCGGCAGCCCGACCTGGGCACACACCCGTGCGGTGACCAGTTCGTTGTCACCGGTGAACACCTTCACTTCCACCCCGTGTGCGGCCAATGCCTGCAACGCCTGCGCGGTGGATTCCTTGGGCGGGTCGAGGAAGGCCACATAGCCCAGCAACGTCAACGCGTGCTCGTCGGCCTTCGAGTACACCTGGCGGTCTGCCGGGGTCTCCTTCATCGCCACCGCCACCACGCGCAGCCCCTGCTCGTTGAGTTCCTCGGTGGTCTGGCGGACGCGCGCCAGGCGGGCCGCATCCAGGGGCAGGTCGCGACCGTCCTCGCGCACGTGGCTGCACACCGCCAGCATTTCCTCCACGGCACCTTTGCAGATCAGCTCATGGTGGTCCTCGCGCTCGGACACCACCACCGACATGCGGCGGCGCTCGAAGTCGAACGGAATCTCGTCCACCTTGCGGTAGTCCTGGGCCAGGCGCAGCTCGGTCTGCAGCTCGACGTGCTCCAGCACCGCGCGGTCGAGCAGGTTGGTCAGCCCGGTCTGGAAGTGGCTGTTGAGGTAGGCGAAGGCCAGGACGTCCTGCGAATCATTGCCGAACACATCGGTATGCCGCTCCAGCGCGATGCGGTCCTGGGTGAGCGTGCCGGTCTTGTCCGTGCACAGCACGTCCATCGCGCCGAAGTTCTGGATCGCATCCAGCCGCTTGACGATCACCTTGCGCCGCGACAGCAGTACCGCGCCCTTGGCCAACGTGGAGGTGACGATCATCGGCAGCATTTCCGGGGTCAGCCCGACCGCCACCGACAGCGCGAACAGGAAGGCCTCCGGCCAGTCGCCCTTGGTCACGCCGTTGACCAGCAGCACGAACGGCACCATGACCAGCGCGAAACGGATCAGCAGCCAGCTCACACTGTTCACCCCGGCCTGGAAGGCCGTCGGCGCGCGCTCGCTGGCGGTGCTGCGCTGGGCGATGGTGCCGAAGCAGGTACGGTTGCCCGTGGCCAGGACCACGGCAGTGGCCGAGCCGGAGACCACGTTGGTGCCCATGAACAACAGGTTGGGCTGGTCCAGCAGGTGGGCCTGCTGCGGGTCGGGCTCGGCGAACTTCTCCAGCGGCAGCGACTCGCCCGTCATCGCCGCCTGTGCCACGAACAGATCCTTGGCGCCCAGCACGCGGCAGTCGGCGGGAATCATGTCGCCCGCCGACAGCACGATGTGGTCGCCGGGAACCAGCTCGCGGATCGGCAGCGAGCGCTGCTGCGCCGGGCGCCGGCTGTGCAGGTGCGCGCCAACGCAGGTGTCGGCCAGCTCGGCGGCCTCGGTGCCCGGCGCACGCCGCAGCACCCGGGCATTGTTGCCAACCAGTGCCTTCAGGCGTTCTGCAGCCCGGTTGGAGCGGCCCTCCTGGACGAAGCGGATCAGCGTGGACAAGGCCACCATGGTGCCGATGACCACGGTGGCCTTGATGTCCTCGGTCAGCCAGGACACCATCGCCAGCACGCTCAACAGCAGGTTGAACGGATTGCGATAGCACTGCCACAGGTGGCGCCACCACGGCAGCGGCTTTTCGTGATCGATCTCGTTGGGGCCGAGCCGCGCCAGCCGCTCACGCGCCTCGTCCGCGCTCAGTCCATCCGGGTGCGCGTCCAGTCCGGCCAGCGCCGCCGCCAGCGGCGCGTGCGCCAGGCGCAGCAGGCCGGCACTGACATCGTCCGGCATCGCCGATGCCGCGCCGCGCCCCGCGCCGGCATCGGGCAGGGCACGGCGGCGGAACAGGCTCGCAGCACGACGGCTGCGCAGGAAGGCATCGAACCATGCATGCAGCAGGGTCATGGGCAAACTCCTCGAAAAGGCGGGCACTGCCGCGCACGCTCGGGCGCGGCAGCGCATGCAGGGTTCAGGCGTGCTGGGCGCAGGCGGTGACGAACGGGCTGGCAGGGCGCAGCGGGTGCGGGCTGCCTTGCGTGCACAGCGGCTGCATCGCCGCCCGCAGCGGGGCGGGCAGGTGCCGCAACACGCGGATGCGCTCGGTGATCGGCAACAGGCTCAGCGCATCGGCAATGACCCGTTCCGAGCCGAGCACCAGGGCGCGGGCGAACAGCGGCGCGCCGTGCGCCAGCAGTTGGCTGCGCAACGCAGCCACGTTGCGCTCACCGATCAGGCGGCGCTGGGTGATGTAGAGGATCTTGTAGTGCATCGGACAGCCTCCGGGCAGGCAACGCCCGGCCGGCCTGCCCGGACTCAGTCGCGCGCAGGCCGCCGGCCAGGCGCCGGGGTCGAACAGGGCAGGGGAGGAAGCAGCGGCGCGCGGCGCCCGGCAGGATCGGGATCCATGGGGACCTCCGGTGGCGGAAGAAGGGGAGCGGCGCGACGCGGTGCGCCGGGCCGGTGCGCGTATTGTCCGCAGACGCAGCCCTCCGGCCTAGCGTCCCGTGGGTTCGTTCGGATATACGTTGGTATAGCCGCGGCACGCCGGCACCGGGTGGCGCGGCGGATCAGCCCTTGGGCGTGCGGCTGCGGCGCGGCTTGGGAACGCGGCCCACGTCCTTGGCCGGGGCCGCGTTGCGCGGCTGCAGCTGGTCCAGCCAGGACAGGTTGTCCAGGTAGGCCAGGAAGTGTTTCAGGTACTCCGGGCAGGTCTCGCCCATCAGCGTGATGGCCCGCTGCACCAGCACCGCCGAGTTCAGCGGGCCGCCGTCACTGGGGGCGGCGGCCAGCGACTGGCGCACCTGGCCGCGACTGCGCACGGTGGCCCACAGCGCACGGAATTCCTCGATCGCCGGCAGCGCGGGGTACGCGCTGGCGGCATCGGTGGGCACTGCGCGTGCGGCCAACTCGGCGGCCAGCGCGGCCAGCGGCGCTGGCCGCGCGGCCGCAGGCATCGGCGCGCCCTTGCGGCCGCGCGGCAGCCGGCCGGCGTATTCGGCCACGCGCGCCACCAGGCGCTGCTCGAGCAGCTCCCGCGCCGGGCCCTGGTATTGCAGGGCACGGGCCTGCAACGCATGCAGCATCGCCAGGCCCACCGGGTCGTGGCGGTGCGTCGGGTCCTCGCGCCACGCCGCGATCCGCGTGCGCGGGTCGACCGGCTTACGGGGCATCGGTGGCCACCGTGGCCTTCGGCCGCGGGATCGGAGCCATCTCCACGCGCCGGTTGCGGGCGCGTCCCTCTTCGTCGGCATTGCTGCCGACCGGTTGCTCGGCACCGAACGCCGCAGCGAACACGGCCGAGGACGGCACGCCCTCGGCGATCAACGCCCGGGTCACGGTCAGTGCCCGCTCGGCCGACAGCGCCCAGTTGTCGGCGAACTGCCGATTGCCCTCGCGCACCTGCCGGTCATCGGTGAAGCCGCTGACCATCAGGATCTCTTCCCGCGAGGACAGGTACTCGGCCAGCGGCGGCGCCAAGCTTTTGAGCAGCTCGCGCCCCTCGGGCTGGAGCTGGTCGGAGTTCAACGCGAACAACACGCTGCCGCGAATGCCGATGCGGCCATCCACCAGCGTCACCCGGCCGGCCGCCAGCGGTACCGCCAACGCCTGCTCCAGCGTCTTGCGCCGTGCGGCCTCGGCCTGGCGCTGCTTGACCTCATGGTCCAGCCGCGTGGACAGCTCCAGCTGCAGCGCCACCACGCCCACCAGGATCAGCACGAACGCGCCCAGCAGCACCGACATCAGGTCGCCGAAGGCGGCCCAGATCGGCGCGCCGGATTCGCCGTCGACCTCGATTTCATCGCTCATGCGCCGGCGGCCTTGCCCGCGCCACGGCGGCTGCCCAACTGCTGCAGTTCGTCGATGATCTGCTTCTGCGAGAGCACGCTCAGGTCGATCACCTCGCGCGCCTGGGCCACGTAATAGGCCAGCTGCTCATCACTGCGCGCCAAGGAGGCATCCAGTGCGCCACCGATCTGCTCCAGGCGCTCGCCGAGGCCGGCGCTGGCGCTGCCGAACACCTGCATCGCATCGCCGAACGCGTCGGCCAGGCTCGCCACCTCGACTGCGCTGCCCGTCACCTGCGCGGCCACCGCGCCAAGCTTGTCGGTCTCGGCCGCCAAGTGCTCGGTAAAGCGGCTGCCCACGCGTTCCAGCAGGTCGGCCGAAGTAGTCACCAGCGCATCCACGGCCGTGCGCTGCTCGGTGGAGGCATGGTTGACCGCATCGAGCAGGGTTTCCAGCGTCGCCAGCAGGCGGCTGCGCTCGTCCAGCATGGCCGTGTCGCGCACCATGCTGTCCGACAGCTTCTGGCGCAGCTCGGCCACCACGTCGGCGGCCGCCTTCGGCGCTTCGGAGGCGACCTGCACCAGCCGCGAGATCTCGGCGATGGTCTCGCTGGCGTGGGCCTGGGTCTGCGCGCTGATGTCCTGCGCGGTCCGCGCCAACGCATCACAGATGTCCTGCTGGCGCTGCGCCACCGCGGCGCTGGTCTGCGTCCACTGCTGGCCGAGTGTGCCGGTGAGCGTGTCGAACGCTGCGCTCCAGCTGGCCAGGCGCTGCGCGTCACGTGATTCCAGGGCGTCCTGCAGGGCCTGCTGCGACTGTTGCATCGCCGCCACCAGCGCGGTGGCATGGGTATCGAAGCTCGCGGCGGCCGCCGACAGCGCCGCCTGGTTGCGCTCGGCCAGCAGGGCCGTGCTGGCCTCCTGCTGGGCGAGTGCGTCGCGCCAGGCCGCGGCGTTGTGCGTGGCACTGTCCTGCAGGCGACTGGCGAGGGCATCGGCCAGGTCGGTGGCGCGGGTGTCGTGCTGCTCGGCAAAACGCTGCAGCGCGGCGTCGAGTGCGGCGACCAGGCCATCGTTGGCCTGCTGCTGCGCCTGCTGGGTGGCCGCCCAGCGGGCGGCGGTGGCGTCCAGGCGGCTGGCCAGCGCATCGGCCAGGCCGGTGGCGTGGCGGCCGTGCTGTTCGGTGAAGTCGGCCAGGCTGGCGCGCAGGTCGTCGGCCAGCGCCTGCTGGCGTTCCTGCTGGGCCAGCTGCGCGCTGCCCCAATGGCTCACGTTGGCGTCCATGCGCTCGGACAGCGCATCGAGCAGGCCGGCGGCGCGTGCGTCATGCCGGGTCGCCAGCTGCTCCAGCATGTCGTGCAGCGCGCTGCGCGACTGCTGCTCGGCCTGCTGCTGCGCGGCCAGCGCGTCGCGCCAGGTAGCGGCGTTGGCCAGCTGATTGGCCTCGAACCCGGCATGGACGCCGCTCAACTGCTGCTGCACGGCATCGCCGACGTGCTGCTGCAACGCGCGGGTGTCGCGGGTGATCGCCGCCAGGGTGTCCTGCAGGATCGGCTGCAGCGCCTCGCCCACCGCACGCGCACTCGCGGCCACGCTGTCTTTCAGCGCCAGCTCGACCGACGCGGCCAGTTGCGCATGGTCGGCATCGGCCTTGGCATGGAAGCGTGCCTGGCTCTCCAGCAGCTGCTGCTGGGCCTGGTGGCTGCGTTCCTCGATGGCCACGGTCATCGCATGCAGGCGTTCGACCAGCACCGGCATCAGCTCGGCCTGGGCCTGCGCCATGCGCAGCCCCTCGGCACGCTGCCAGTGGCTGGAATGCGCGGGCAACTGGCTGGCGATCTGCGCATCCAGCGCCTGCACCACCTGCAACCGCTCGCGGCGCACCAGCGCGGCCAGCAGGCCCAGCATCGCCGAGGTCGCCACGCCGGCGATCGATGTACCGAACGCGACCGCCAGGCCCTCGACCGGCGCGCCAAGCGAGCCACGGATGGCCTGCAGGTCGGCCGCGCTCTCCAGCGCCAGCCCGGTCCCGCGCAGGGTGGCCATCATGCCCAGCAAGGTGCCGAGCATGCCCAGCAGCACCAGCAGCCCTACCAGGTAAGGGGTCAGCACCGGCGCCGGCAGCGCGACGCGCTCGCCTTCCACGCGCAGCCGCACCGCGTTGCGCAACCCGGCCGGTACCCGCTGCAACCATGCGCCCAGGTCCGATGCGGCGGCCGCAGTGTCCGCGACGGCGCGGCCCAGCCCCAGCGTCGCCTGGCGATAGCGCAGCAGCTCCAGTGCGCCGGCGCAGTAACAGGCCACGATCACCGCGGCCACCGCCGCGCCGACCGGATTGCTGCCCAGGTAACCGGCACCGATCCAGCACGCCGCCAGCAGGCCGGCAAGGAAGACAACAAAATAAAGACTCGTTCTGAACATGGCGTCCCAGTTATCGGGGGCGAAGCGCTGCAAGCAGGCCTTCGATCGGTTGAAAACGGACATCCAGTTCGGCCAGCAGCACGTCCTGCATATCCTTGTGGAAGCGCGCCAGCCAGCCCTCGTGGGCGGGTGCCGGCAGCGCCTGCGCGTTGTCGCTGTCGTCCGGCGCGGGCGAGGCCGCCGCGCGCAGACGTTCAAAATGCAGGCCCAGCAGCGTCGGTACCGTGCCCAGCAGCACCTGCTCGCGCGGGCTCAGGGTCTGCTCCATCACCGCGTCCACCTCGGCCAGGCGTGCCATCGGCGCCCCGGCATGACCCAGCATGTCGCGCAAGCGACCACGCAGGCGCCCGGTCGATGCCTGCATCGAGCGCTGCACGGCCATGCAATGCTGGCGGTGCGGGGCATAGTCGTCGCTGGTCGTGGCGCGCCGCCCCTCCGCGGCGGCGGTGATCGACCCCGCCAACACCGTGCGAACCCGCGCGCATTCGGCCTGCTCGGCGCTGTCGAACACCGGCGCGTCCTCGGCCAGTGCAGGCAGCCGCCCATCCAGCGCCCGCGACAGCGCCACCGCGCGGTTCCAGTCCACCCACTGGCTGAGGCGGTCGCTCATGTCCGGGCTGGCGGCAGGCAGGGGGCCATCGGCAAACCCGGCCAGCAGGCGGATGAAGGCCGGGCCGGGCACGGGCGGTCGGTAGGGGGCTTTCGCCATGATTCCTGCTAAAACGATGAATTTTACACCGGAATGACGATTTGCCTGTCTGAACGGCTCTGGCCCTCGGCCAGCGGCCTCGGCCCGGCACTCCCATTCAGTTACCATCGCTGCCGCCATCAGGGACGGAGCAGCGCCATGAAAAGACACACTCGGGGCCGGGCGATGGCCCTGTTGATCGTGGGCGGTTGGGCCACGCTGGCCAGCGCCGCAGAGCTCCCGACCGCCGACAGTCCGGAGGCCGTGCAGTGCCGGGCCGGCGAGGCGGCCGGCTGCGCTGCGCTGATCCGCGCGATCCGTGCCCAGCCCACCCACCTGCCAGCCACGCCCGAACAGGCGTGCGTCGCGGCCCTGCAGGACCGCCAGCTGGACCAGATCGATTGCCGGCGCGGGCACACCGATAGCTGCACCAGGGAACCCGTGCCCGCGGCGAGCGATGCCTGCCCGGCGGGCCTGGAGCCCGCCGTGCGCGCGCAACTCGGGCTGGATCGCGGCGCCACGCTGCCGGTCGCGCCGTCGCTCGATGCCGCCTACTGGCGCAGCCACCTGCCGCGTTATCCGGCCGCCGCGTTCCGCGCCGGTATCGAGGGCGAGGCGGTGCTACGGGTGGAGGTGTCCGCCGAAGGCCGCGCGATCGGCATGTCGGTGGCGTCAAGCTCGGGCAGCCGCGACCTCGACCGCGCCGCGATGGAAGCCCTGCGCACCCATCTCTTCGTGCCGGCCACGGCCAACGGGCGCGCGGTGATCGGGCGCACCCGGGTCAGCGTGCCGTTCGTGATCGGTGGCCGGCAGTGGGAGGCGGGCAGCATGCTCGACATGCGCTCGGTTGCCGCGCCTTCGCCCTGATCAGGCGCGGCCCCTGCCGCCCACGCCCCCCGACACGTGCGCATGCCCCGGCACATGCCAGCGCCAGGGGAACGCCAGCGCCTTGCTGATCCCGATCCGCGGCCCCACCGCCGGTTCGGACGGCGGGGCGACGCCGTCGCAGACGATCCGCACGCCGCGATCGTTACGGACCAGGTCGGCGCCATCCAGCGCCTTGGTGATGCCCATCGCCTGCGACAACCGCCCCGGGCCGCTGGCCAGGTCGCGGTCACGACGTATCGCCGGCCGCGCGTCACGGATCAGGTCCAGCCCGTGCACCGGCTCCAACGCCCGCAGCAGCACGCCCCAGCCCTGGCCCACATCGCCACAGACCGCATTGCTGCCCCAGTGCATGCCGTAGCTGAAGTACACATACAGGTGCCCGGCCTCGCCAAACATCGTCGCCGTGCGCGCGGTCATGCCGCGATACGAATGCGCCGCCGGGTCCTCGCTGCCGGCATAGGCTTCGACCTCGACGATCCGGCCGGCGCGACCGTCATCGCGCACCAGCAGCTTGTTCAACAGCGCCGGCGCCACCAGGGTGGGATGGCGCTGGTAGAACGCGCGGGGCAGGGGGGACCAGTCGCTCACGCCATCTCCTTGATTGCGGTGCAGGACGCGTCGCACGCGCGTCATTGCCTTCGCGCTGATCATGCCGCAGCGCACGTGGGCGCCGGATCAAGCGCCGTGACCGCGGCCGCCACCGGTCCGCTACGATCATCGGCGCGGCGCGGCGCGACAGCGTGGCTGCCGGCGCCTGCGGGACGAAACGCGCGCGGCAATGCCCTGGTCCACGCTGCCGCCCGTCGCGCCGCCGACAGTTGCCTGCGGGCTGGGGCCTGATGGATGCGGGCTGCTGGATGCGCTGCCGGTGATGGTGATGGTGGGCTTCGCGCCGTTTTCGCTGGTATCGGGTACCCCGCCAGCCAGAAGGCACTCCGCGCAGTCGACGGGGCTTTGACCGGTGTCGACGCGTCGATGGCTCGGCGTTCGCCGCCATTGCGGTGTGGACGTTCCCGCTGCACGTCTTGCTGATCGTGGCCATGGCGATGCAGGTCAACAGCCCGCACGTGTTGATCAGGGTGTGGCTGGCGCCTGCCCACCGTGCTGCGTCGACCCTGCATTTCGTGGCCGAACGCCCGACCGACGCGATTGAACCGGCGATTACACTGCTGGCCGCCAGTCGGGTCTCGATGCTGCCTGCCGTCCTGATCGGCGTGGGCAGCGCAGCAGTGTTGCGCGCTCTGACGGCATGGACGCGTCGGCTAGGGCTGCCAGTGCACGGCGGCCAACGCAGCGGCCAGCACCTTCGTCGCGGCGTCCTTGCTGAAGGGCGGCGTGCGCGGCGGGTCATAGACGTCCGGCCGGGTGCCGGCAATGATCAGGTCGATGGCATAACAGGCGCCGCCGTGGACGGCGCGGTAGCTGTCGGCGGACAGGTAATGGCTCATCGCCGCATCGCCCAGCGTGACATGGGCAAACGGCACGCCCCCGACCTCGACGGTATCGACCGGGCCCATCGCTTCATCGGGCGGCACCTGGCAGTCCTGGACATCGGCCGCGGCATCGCTGCGCCCCACCCGCATCTCCGCCGACGTGACCGCATTGGAGCCGTCCAGCACCACCGCCACCAGCGGCGTGCCCACGCTGCCTGCCGCGGGATACAGCTTCCAGGCGTCCAGGGCCAGGTAACTGCGTTTGAAGTCACGCACGACATGGGTGCCGGGCACCTTGCGCACGGCGATCCCGCGGCCGGGCTCGGCGTACGCATCCGCGCCGGCAGCTGCGTCGGCATGCGCGGTGGCGGTGCCGGTGGCGGCCTTGGGCCCGGCGCCGGTCGTGCCCGCGGGGGTGGCGGTGCAGCCGCCGGTCATCGCCGCCAGTGCGACGGCCAGCATGGAAATGCCAAGCAAGTGATTCATGAGGGTCGCGCGCTCCTTCCAGTCGCCTGGCAGCGTGCACCCGCGCAGGTTAAGCGCGCGCCACGCGCCCGTGCAGGCGAACCATGCGAGTGCGGGTATCGGCGCCTACGCGGACGGCCCGGCGATCCGGTCCGCAAATGCATCGGTGGCCCGCACCAGCGCATCGGCGGTGGCCGGTTCGGTCGCGCCGTGCCCGGACAGCACCATCTCCAGCGTGGCTTCCGGCCACGCGCATGCCAGGTCCCACGCGCTGCGGGCCGGGCAGATGATGTCGTAGCGACCCTGCACGATCACCCCGGGCAGGTGCCGGATCCGATCGATGCCACGCAGGAGCTGCCCGTGCGCCAGGAACGCGTTATGGCGGAAGTAGTGCGCCTCGATCCGCGCCTTGGCCAGCGTATCCAGCGGGTCGGCGGTCGATACCGCATCGACGTCGTGAACCAGGGTGGCGGCGTGGTCCTCCCAACCCAGCCAGGCCTGTGCCGCCGCGATCCGGGTGGCCAGGTCATCGCTGTCCAGGCGTTGCCAGTAGGCGGCGATCATCGCCTCGCGTTCGGCCTCGGGGATATGCGCCTCGTAGCGCGCCCAGCGTTCCGGGAACACCCAGCGGGCGCCACCATCGGCCTCGTTGAACCAGCGATTCTCTTCCGCCCGTCCCAGGTACACACCGCGCACGATCACGCCGGTGGCACGCTGCGGATGCGCCTGCGCATAGGCCAGTGCGAGGGTGGACCCCCACGAGCCGCCAAAGACCAGCCAGCGCTCGATGCCCAGGTGCGCGCGCACCGTCTCGATGTCCACCACCAGGTGCGCGGTGGTGTTGTCGCGCAGCTCGCCAAAGGGCGTGGAGCGGCCACTGCCGCGCTGGTCGATCAGCACGATGCGGTAGCGGGCCGGATCGAAGAAGCGCCGATGGGTAGGCGAGACGCCGGCACCCGGACCGCCGTGCAGGAACACCACCGGAATGCCGTCTGGCCGGCCACATTCCTCGACGTGCAGCGTATGAAGGCCATCGACGGCCAGTGCGAACTCGCGATAGGGAGCGATCGCCGGGTAAAGCGTGCGCATGCGACGTTCCTCAAAAGGGGGCAGGGCAGCATAGCGATCCCCACCGAAGCGGTCATCCCGCCGCCAGGTCGTCCACCGCCGCCGGGGCGCCAGATCGAGTAGGAGTACCCCTACCCGAACATCCAATCAATCCCGATAGGCGCCCATCGATCACGTACCTAGACTCACCAAGATAACCATTTAGACCGTGGGCGTGCTGCAGCACCAGCATCCCACCAGGACGGGGAGTCTTGC
This sequence comes from Stenotrophomonas sp. 05N37, assembly GCF_056397365.1. Lineage (NCBI taxonomy): Bacteria > Pseudomonadati > Pseudomonadota > Gammaproteobacteria > Lysobacterales > Lysobacteraceae > Stenotrophomonas > Stenotrophomonas sp. 05N37. The sequence continues at coordinate 182,640 of NZ_JBFTNG010000004.1, forward strand.
CGATGAACGCTTTGTCATTCACGCCACGCGCCATGGCCTGCGCACTGCTGTGCCTCGGCCTGGCCGGCACGTCGAGGGCGGAGGGCACGCTCGGCGCTGACGCCAAGGCGCGCGCCGACGCATGGATCGGCCGAGACGCGTCCGAACTGCTGGTGCAGCTGCGCGTGGACGGTGGCCGCCTCGAGATCGACGAAGACGATACCTCGATGGAAACCTACTACACCTCCAACACCAAGAAGCCCGGCTGGACCGAGAACGTCTACGGCTCGGTGGGCGACCTCCGATACATCGACCACCAGGTCAAACACCCTCCCGAACACCGCTGCGACATCACCTACGTCGCCGACCGCGACGGCATCATCCGCCGCTGGGAACATGACGGCCCCCAGTGCGACACCGACATCGTCGGGCCCAAGCCGCGGCGCTGACCGCGCACGTCGTTCGGCCCCACACACACTCAAGGAGATTCGCCCCATGCAGAACTTTTTCCGCGTGCCCATGCGCGCCGTCCTGGCCGCGTTGCTGGTTTCAGCCACGATGGCCGCACCGGCATGGGCCAAGCAGCGGCCTGGCGTGATCGAGGAGATGCAGCCCATCCAGAACCGTGGCGAGGACACCTCCAAGCGCACGCGCTTCGGGCGCGCCGTGGGGCAGAACCTGGGCATGCTCGGCGGCCTCGCGGCGGCCACGGGGCTGTCGAACGCCGGCCACGCTGAGGCCGGGGTGATCGCGGTGCCGGTCGCGGCCGCTGGCGGCTCCAAGGTGGGCGGCGTGGTGGGCGAGAAGATCGCCGGCGAAGGCCCGGCCACGCGTTACATGGTCAAGGTGCGCCTGGATGGGGGCCGCGTGCTGAGCACGACCCAGTTGCGCGAGAACGTCTCGGGCCTGTCCGTCGGCAGCCGGGTGATCGTCGATGGCAACGGTGACGAGGCACGCATCACCGCCGAATAACGCGTGGTGACCGGGGCGCCGCCGGGTGCGGCGCCCCGGGAGTGCCCGCGCGCGCAGGCCGGTGTGGCCGAGGCGGGCGTCAGGCCGCCGTATGCAGGCGGGCGTGCGGCGCCAAGGATGGCGACATGGACAGGCCATGCTCGCTGGCGAACGCATACAGCTCCGATTCGGCGCGCAGGCCAAGCTTGTTCATTGCCGAGATCCGCTGCCGGCTGATCGTACTGATGCTGCGATCCAGGCGCGTGGCGATCTGGGTGATGCTCAGCCCCGAGGAGTACAACCGCAGCACTTCCAGCTCCTTCGGCGACAGGCATGCGCACAGCGACCCGACATGCTCCTCGTCGGCGCACAGCTGCGACCGCAACCCACTGCTGATGTACAGCGCACCGGCGAGCACTTCGTCGATCGCCCGCGGGATGTCCTGCACCGAAGACACTTTGTCGATCACCGCGCGCACGCCGTTCTTCAACGCCATGCGCAGCGTGGGCACGTTCGACACCATGGTCATCAGTACGACGGGCAGCGCCGTATACCGACGCCGGATCATGGCCAGCATGGCCTGGCCGTCGGGCGACGATCCGCCGGGCATCGAAAAGTCCGTCATCAGCACGTCGCAAGGGGCGCGTTCGAGCGCGCCCAGCAGCTCGTCCGGGGTGGCGGCCTCGGCCACCACGCGAAAGCGCCCCGCACTTTCCAGCAGGGCGCGGGCTCCCATGCGCACGACGGGATGGTCGTCAGCGATGATGACGCGAATGGTCACGGTGCAACTCCTTGCGGGCGAACAGGGGAAACGACGCGGGCACGTTGCCGCACGCCTGCAGGTGCGCTTCCGGCTGCACCGAACCTCGTTCTGAGCCGAAATTCTCGGCAATTCAATATTTCTTGTATATACAACTAGTGCGAAAGGCGAACTACACCACTGTGCAGTGGTGCACTGTAGCGTCGCGCCGCGGTAAAGCATTGCAACATATTGCAAAACACCAGCGCCGGGTGCGTTTTCGCACTTTTTGCATCGCCAGCGCAGGGTGTCGGATGTTCTTCTAGGCCCCGTCGCACGGTGACCGCCCTGCGGCGCCTGCCACGCCTCCGCTCAAACACGAAGCCCCCCATGATGTTGTCCGTTTCATCGACCGCGGCCGCGGCAAGGTGCGCGACATGAGCCGCTGCCGCCCCGCGCCGTTCGATGCATGCACGGCACTGCCTTCAATGGCGATGGTGCCGCCCCCCTTCGTGGAGGACCTGCGCCGTCGCCTGACGGGCGAGCGCCGCCAGCACGGGCCGGTGCACTGCGTCGCCATCATCTGCAACGGCAAGCTGCTGGGCTGGCTGGACACAGAGCAGAGCCAGGCGGTGCTGGCCGAGCCCTCCGCGGTGTCGCTGGCAATGCTCCAGGCGGCCCTGGTGGATGCGGTGCCGCGCCTGGAGCTGCTCCCCATCGCGCGGGCGTTGTTCGACGTGCAGGCGCGGCGGGCGCGGCCGGTGGCGTTGCGCCCGCTGCTCTGGCAGGTGGGCCTGGGCGCCTGCGCGGACCACGCGCCGTTGCCGCCGCTGCGCCGGGACAGCTGCGTGAAGCTGGGGCGCTGGCCCGACTTCCGCGTCCTGGCCCACCGCCATGACGATTTCCGCATCTGCGCGCTGCTGATCCAGCATGCACTCGACGTGGATGCCTGCAGTTCGATCCTGGGCGTGCCTCGTGAGGAGGTCCAGGCCTTTTTCAATGCCGCCTATCTGACTGGCTATGCGCACACCGACACGGACCCGGCAGCGAGGCTGACGGCAGCCCCGGCGGCGCGGGCCGGCGGGAATGCGCTGGCCCGGATGTGGCGCGATGTGCGCAACCGCTGGAGTCGATGAAAATGCGTGAATACAAGATCGTGGTGCTGGGTGAAATGGGCGCGGGCAAGTCGACGCTGGTCCAGGCCCTGGCGCAGGGCAGGGCGGTCTCGACCGAGGTGCGCAATACCGACCCGAGCGCCGACAAGCCGTTCACCACGGTGGCCCTGGACTACGGCGACATCGACCTGCCGGGCGGTGACCGCCTGCGCCTGTACGGCACGCCCGGCCAGATCCGGTTCGACTTCCTGTGGCCGATCCTGCTGGAAGGCGCGAGCGGTGCGATCGTGCTGGTCAACGCCGATGCGGGGCCACCGGACCAGCAGATAAGGCCGTACCTGGACGCGGTCGACCGCCATCCCACGCCGCTGCCGGTGGTGATGGGGATTACCCGGATGGATGACGCCAGCCCGACCCGACGCGCGGCCTGCGAACAATGGCTGGAACGCGATGAGGGGCAGTTGCCCATTGTGATGGTGGATCCGCGCGATCCGATGCAGGTTCTTACCGTAATGGATGTATTGATGAGCCAGATTGAATGCCAAGCCCTGGTGGCCTGCCATGAGTGACGCCTCCCCCATGGCGGCGATCGCCCCGGTGCGTGCGCAGGTCGACGCACACCTGAGCACCCTCGTGCACGACGTGGACGGGCTGATGGGCGTGGTGGTCGCCAGCCTGGATGGCTTCGCCCTTGCGCAGGTCGGGCGCGAAGAAGAAACCGTCAGCCGCCTGGCCGCAATGACCAGCTCGATGCTGGCCTTGGCCGAGGCGCTCGGCCGCGAGCTGGCGATCGGCTCGCTCGGCGCGCTGATTCTCGAAGCCTCGCACGGCAAAGTGCTCATGCTGACCATCCCGGTGCAGCCGCCACAACTGTTGATGGCCGCATGCGACCAGACCAGCGCGATGGGGCAGGTGCTGTGGCACGCCAAGCAGTGCGTCCGCCGGCTCGCCGCCACGCTCCCGAGCGACGCCGCGCAGTGATGTAACAGCGCTGGCGCCATCCCGGCGCCCGTGAATCATGGGGACGCCGTGCCCGCCCGGGGAAGGGGCGGGCACGGCACTTTCGTGCCCGCAACCCGGACGCTCAGCTGCTGTCGCGCATTACCCGGTTGCGGTAGGCACGCACGTTGTCGCCGCGGATGCGGGTCTCCTGCGTGCCCGTCACCGTGTCCACCAGGCGGTCCGAGCCGGTCACCGGCTTGGCCTCCACCTCGGTCTCGCGCTCGAATGCGTGGGACTTGTCGGTATTGCGGTAGTAGCGGTACAGCGCCCAGTACAGCGCCGTCGCGCCGGCCGGACCTGCGGCCAGCAACCAGAGCCCACTGTCATCACTCATGAGGAAGCCACCAGGAAGAAAAGGACGAGCGCTTCGATGATCGTGCCCGTGGTGAGCGCGGCGAGCAGCAGCTTCCACTGCTGCACCGGCACGCTGCCCATGGTTTCGCCGGTACGCCCGTTCACCGCGATGTAGTGCAGCATGCCGCCGTTGCTGCCCGGCTGGTGGTAGGAATACAGCCATACCGGCAGGTACATCGACACCCAGCGCGTGCCGTGCACGTCCAGCCGTTCCTGCTCCCAGCGCACGCCCCGGTCGTATCGCCGCACCGAGCCCTCGACCTGGGCACGGGCGATGGACAGCAACTGGTCTTCCAACCGTGGGCGCAGCTTCTCCACGTCCAGGTTGCGCTTTTCCGTGGTGAACCCCATCAGGTAGGACGCATTCCACTTCAGCGCATTCTTGGTATCGAACGGCAGGATGGTGTTGATGATGTTGTTGGTGTTGGTGCGCGTGTCGAGGTTTCCGCGCTCGGCCGATGACTCCAGCGGCAGGTCGTCCACGGTGAAGTCCACCTGGCGCTCCACCTGGTACACATCGGCATCGTAGTACGTCTTGCGATTCTTCTCGGTGCCGCGGGTGTACTCCCGCGTCTTGATCTCGCCCTTGCCGGCCACCGCGGCGCTCACGTTGCTGTCCACGATCATGTAGGGCAGGTACACGCCGATCACGTTTTCCGGAGTGAACTCCTGCTTGAACGCCTTCAAGGCGAACAGGCGACGCTTGTCCACGAACTGCCGGATGCGGGCCACGGCATCGGTCTTGCTGATCCGGAAGGGCAGCACCGCATCGGGCACCGCTCCGTTGGCCACCTGCTCGTTGACGCCGAACACGTGCCGGCACCAGTGGCAGCGGGCGGTCATCGTGCTCTCGGTGTTGATGGTCACCTCGGCACCGCAGCCGGTGCACTTGAAGCTCATCAGGCTGGCGGTGTCGGCCTCGATATCGCGCGCACCGGAGGCAATGACGGTGCCCCGCAGCTGGTCGATGCCATCACCCAGCCCGAATTCCTGCTCCACCAGCGCGCCATGCCACTCATTGCGGCAGAACTGGCAGACCAGCACGTCCGTGCCGATCCGGAGCCGGACATCGCTCGAGCCACACTTCGGACAGCGATTGACGCCGTCCTTGAGTTCCTCGGCGGCGGTATCGAGGGCGACCGGGTCCGGCGCCAGCAGTTCGTCACGAATCGGCGGGGGCAGGGTGGTCGGATCGACCGGGAAGGTGCCCGGCAACGGCGGCACCTCCCGTGGCGAGCCCGGGCCGCTCACGGGCGGGGGCGGCGCAGGCGGCAACGGGGGCGGCGCCGACGACGGCAGCGGCGGCGGAATTCTGGAATCGGACATGGTCTACGCGCGTCCTGGGCCTTACAGGCCCAGCGCCTTGGCTTTGAGCGTGTCGTAGTCGTCCTGGGTGATCAGGCCCAGATCCAGCATCTCCTTGGCCTTCTTCAACTTGGCCACCGGGTCATCCGCGGCCGGAGCCGCAGGCGTGGCCGGCTGCTGCAGGGCGCCGGCGCCGAACATGCCCGACGCCATGCCCACGCCCACCAACCCGGCCGCACCCCCGTTCTCGCCGGCAGACTGGATGCCCTGGGCGACACTGGCCTGCAGGTTCGAGTTGCCGCGCGAACCGGCCAGCGCATCGGCACGCTGCACGGTCTTGAGCAGTTCGCGGGTGTTGGCGTCGTACTCGATCGACACGATCGCCGTCTTGACGATGGCCAGGCCGCGGTCGGACTTCCACTGGTACCCCTGTTCGACGGCGGCCGACAGGCTCTGCGCGAAGCCGAGCGAGTCCTGCTGCAGCTTGGTGATGCGGTTGCCCTTGCCCGGGTCGTTGGTATACAGGCTGAAGGCCGGCGCGAGCGAGCCCACCACTTCATTGAACAACTGGCTGGCTGCCGCGTTGTCCAGATCGGTGAAGTCGAACACCTGGCCCGGCTGCAGGTAGCTGGCCGGCACGAAATTCTTCACGAACAGGATCGGATCGACGATCTTCAGCGTGTACGAACCGCGCGTCAGCGCGCCGACCTGCGTGCCCAGGAAACCGTCGTCCCAGTAGATCTCCGACTGGGTGCCGAAACGGTTGTCCGGCAGTTCCTTGAGCGACACAAAGAACGCCGCCTGCTGCGAGCCCGGCTGGCCGCCGAACTTGAAGCGCTCCCAGCTCTGCTTGATCAACGGCCCGACCAGCCCATCGCCAGCGAAGATCGACTGCGAGTTGGCATCGTCCGAACGCCATTCATAGCCACCCGGCTCGGCGACGAAGCCGGTGATCGCCCCGTCCTGGAACAGCAGCAGGCCGTAGCCCTCCGGCACGACGATCTTCGACCCGTTGCTGATGATGTTCGAGGACGCACTGGTGTTGGAGCCGCGCCCGGCATTGGTGCCGCGCGGGACGGCGGCGAAGAGGGCCGCCGTGGACGGCAGGCCCGTCGGCACGGTGAAGAAATCCTTCCACTGGTCGGCCAGAACACCACCGACTGCACCTTTCACCGCCTGTACCAGACCCATGACCAACTCCCTGTAATACGTGGACGGGCAGGGTGCCCGTCATGCCGGCCGACTATATCAGCAGCAGGGCAGGGGCGATCAGGGGCGCCGTCGCGACGAACCGGGCGCGAAGGCCGCCCCGATCAGCCCGGAAGATCGCATTGCATCCTGCCGTCCACGTAGTACGGCTTGGGCACGTCCGGGTTCGCGCTGGTCTTCTCGAAGACGACCTCGAATGAGTCGGTGATCGCCGTGCCCTTGCGCTCGGCGCAGGCGTCCTGCAGCTTCTTTTTCACCGCGGCCAGGCCCGCGTCACGGGTGGCGCCATCGGCACTGTTAGTCAGGTTGACCGTATCGGCAAAGGCGCTGTTGCTCAGGCCGAACAGGCAGCCTGCGAGGATGACGGCATTGAGGTTTTTCATGATGCTCCTTGAGTGGTTCGACCAAGTCCAACGCGCCGCATCCGCCTCCCTGCGCGAAAACCTCGGTGGGCGGCAGCGGCTGCCCGCAGGATAGGCAAGGCCGGTTAAGGCGCAGTGTTGATCGCGGCGCGCTGGCAGCGTCCTGCCGGTAAGATGGTGCGCCGGCGGGTCTGCAACCCACTGGGCAGGGCGGGTGCCCATCGACAGGAGGATGTGCCGCAATGGATATGCAGGTAGTTCCGGAACCCGGGCTGTCCTTCTCGTGGCTGTACAGGCAAGTGCAGCAGTACAACGAGCAGAGCATCCATCCCAAGGCCTCTCGGCTGGAGCGCTGGGCGCTCGGGACAGGGGTCGCCGCCACTGCGGCAGGACTGACCACAGGGATGCTGCCCGTCAGCGTGCTGCCGCTGTCGTGGGCGCTGATGGTTCTCACCGCCTGCCTGGCCATCGAAGTCTCCGGCTTCACTCTTTTCCTGTCCCTGATGCTCAAGAGAGAAGGAGGCCAATACCTCCGCCCGCGGCTCTCGCATGCGGCCGAAATGGACGCCAACTTCGCCTATTGGACGCGTCTGGTGAAGCAGCTCAGCGCGTTCCCCGCCGCTGAGCGGGAAGAGCGACTGCGGTTCGTCCTTGCGCTTCAGAAGACCATGAACGACCGCATGGGACTGATGTACGGCGGGCTGCAGAAGCTGGGTCCGTTTCCCGTACTGGTTGCGCTGTACCTTCAATTCCGGACGTGGACCCCGGGCGATTGGGCCGGCGGGTTCGACGTCAACCCGGTCCTGGGGCTTCTCATCTTTTCGATGGTGCTGCTGTATGCACTCGGCTGGGTCCTGGTCGGCATGCGCACCCGGCTGGACGTCTATTCAGCGCTTCTGGACGCCTCGCTCAAGGACGCGCCTGCGACGTCGCCCTGATCGCGTATGCGACGTTGGCACACATCCGAGCGCGCCCTCACTTAACGCAATTGACACAAACATGAACAGGAGGCAGAGTGGCGCCGCCCAGAGGGGCAACCCACTTTTTGGAAGGATCTGAATGAACAAGTACGTGACCCTGGTGGCCGCGATCGCGCTGGCCACCCTGTCCACCGACGCCATGGCCGGCCAGGCATTCCTCCGCGCCGAGCTGGGCAGCAGCGATACCGAAGTGCGCTATGACGGGTTCCGCGGCAGCGAGTCCGACACCTCCGGCGTGGTCGGCGGCGGCTACTGGTTCACCCCAAACATCGGTGTCGAAGGCCATGTCGGCTCCCTGTACAACAAGGACCTCGGCTACGACGAGGAGCTGGACCTGGTCTCGATCGGCGTGGGCGTGGTGGCGAAGAAGAACTTCGGCGCCGACAACACCGGCTTCTTCATCGGTGCACGTGCGGGCGTCGCGCGCATGACCGCGCAGGTCCGCGAGGACACCTTCGACGTGGTCGATGACGAAAGCTCGACCAAGCCCTACTACGGCGTCAATGTGGGGTACGACTTCAACCGCCGCTGGGGCCTGAGCCTCAATTACGACCGCCGCAAGGGCGAGTTCAGCGGCGTGGACGTGGAGGTGGACACGATCAGCGTGGGCGGCGAATTCCGCTTCTGATCGTCGCGCCCCGCGTGACCCGATGACGGCAGGCCGGTGCTACGGCCTGCCGTTTTTGTGTGGCTCGCCAGCGCGGCGTGACACCCGTCCTTCACGCCGCGGCAAGCCCTCGTATATATTGCGCCTCATCACATGGACGAATGGGATGCGCAGATGGCAACGGACGCTTCTACCGCAACGGGAACCTCGGGCGCGGGCGGCGCACCGCCACCGCCGCCGCCGCCGATTGCTGTCAATGGCGCGGGCTCGCCCATCGGCACGCCGGTGATCGGCATGACCCCGGACGGCAAGCCGACCCGTAGTGACCTGCTGTACGACAACGGGCGAACCGGAGACGACCAGGTCCGCATCACCCGCGAGCGGGTGACCGGCGGCAACCAGTTCGACGATGTCATGACCCTGCACACCGGCGACAGGGACGATGACATCCGATTGAGCCAGCGTCCCGATGGGGTGCTGGCCGCGACCGTCAACGGCCAGGCCTATGAACTGACCCTGGGCCGCGACCAGGAACTGGGCGTGCGCAGCAACGGCGGCAACGACCGCATCATTGCCAGCAACACCACACCGGCATTGACCGAGGGCGTCGATCCCTTCTACGTGCAGACCGTCGCCAGCGCCGGCACCGTGCGCGTGGACATGGACGTGCGCGGCGGCGATGGCGACGATGTGATCATCACCGGCTCCGGCAATGATCGCGTCGACGGAGGCCGCGGCGACGACACGATCCTCACCGGCAACGGCCGCGATGACGTGTCCGGCGGCGCTGGCAACGATCGCATCGATGCGGGGGCCGGCAACGACGTCGTCTACGGCGGCGACGATAACGACCGCATCCGGGGTGGGCGCGGCAACGACGTTCTCGACGGCGGCCGCGGCAACGACGTCATCGATGGCGAGGAGGGCCGCGACGTTCTCTCGGGCGGTCTCGGCAACGACACCCTGCGTGGCGGCGCCGACGTCGACCACATCTACGCCGGGGCTGGCACCGACACTGTGCACAACAGCGGTGGCCAGGACGTGGTGTATGGCAGGGCAGGCGAGGACACCGTGTCGGCCGCCGAGGGTGCTGGCAACCGTGTCGTCGACCCGGGTGCGCATGACCCCTCGCTTGGGTCCAGCATCCTGATTTCCGGGTCCGACAGCTTCCGCGAACGCGTGGAAGCCGACCTGGAGCAGATGCGCGGCTCGCCGGCCGGGCGCCAGATGCTGGCCGCACTCGACCAGGCCGCGGCTGCGCCGCCGGTGGGCAAGGGCAACGCCGTCACCATCGCCGAACTGACCAACGAGACCAATGGCGCGGCCGGCGGCCATCCGGCCGGTCCGGGCCAGCCGCTGCAGATGCACGATGACATGTTCCTCGAGCCGGATCCGGAAACCGGGGCGATGGTGGCCGGGGCCGGCACGCCGGCGATGGTCCATTACAACCCCAGCTTCCACAGCGATCATTTCCCGGCACCGGGCGTGATCCTCCAGCACGAGCTGTCGCATGCCTACAACGTGGTCAACGGCACCCTGCAACCCGACATGTACCGGGGCGCCGACACCGACGGCCGCAGCGGTGCCGTCGGGCAATGGGAGCGCCAGGCGGTCGGCCTGCCGCACGACGGTGCCAGCTTCGACTTCGACAACGACCCGGCCACGCCGCCGACCCAAGCCAACCCGGCGCCCTTGACCGAAAACGCCGTCCGCCGCGAGATGGGGCTGCCCGACCGCACCGAGTACAGCGTCGGCCCTGGCGCCCTGGTGTCGCCTGGCCAGCCGAATGCCGCGCCGGCCAGCGCCCACCCGCACACGCATGGCGCCCACCTTGACGCATTGTTCGACGCCTCCCGACGCGGCGATGATGCAGCCCTCGGCAAGGCCCTGGAGGGACTGATGGACAGCGACGCAGGCCGCCAGTTCCAACAGCAGATGGACGCCGCTGCCGAACGTGGGGCGCCCGCGCCGGACCACGCGCAGGGCCGCGCCGAGCCCGTCCTGGAACGCTGAGCACCTGCATGCATCGCTCCCACCAACCTGCACCTCCCACACCGCGCCAGCAAACTGCCGCACGCGTCCGCCACGCTGCGCTGCCAGCCCTGTTGCTCGCTGCGCTCCTCAGTGGCTGCAGCCACGGCCACACACTCCAAGGAACGGTCACCCCCGCCATGCCGCACGATTCCGCCCCCCATCCGCAGGCCGCGGCAGACAGCCGCCGCCCGCTCGCCGTCCTGGTCGCCCAGTTCCGTTACTACACCGAGAACCGCCTGCTCGATTTCCGCTACACCCTGACCAACGACGGCGCCGCCCCGCTTGCCGTATTCGACCGTGGCAGCCTCGACACGTCGCTCGATGTGGTCGGGCCGACCGGCAAGGTGTCGCGGCCGACGATCCGCATCGAGAACGGTGATGTCACGCTGGACTTCCCGGCGCAGCCCACGGGCACGCCCGATGCCCGGCTGCTCGCACTGGAGCTGACCCCGAAGGGCAGGGTGCAGGTGGAAGCATGGGAAACCCTGCCGGGCACCGATGCGGTCAAGCGTGTCCGCCTCTGCATCCCGGTCGCGCCGATGAGCGACGGACAGTTCGAGGGCGCGATCAACGGCAAGGACGGTCCGGTACGCATTGCAACCGCCATCCCCCGGACGCAGCTGCTGTGCAGTGACTGGGTGGATATCGAGCACGGGGCGGCGGACTGGACCGGCTGACGGGCGAGCCACGCCGCGCCTATTTCAGCAGCGAGCGCGCCTGATCAATACGCCACGTGTTGTTCAGGGCAAGCACGACCGCGAACCGCCCACACAGCAGAACATCCGCGTCATTGCCCGCGCGCAGGTGCTGTTCTGCGCCCGGCAGCAATAGGACCTCGACGCCGCCGATGCAATCGCGCCGCTCATACCCCCCGGCACTCGCCGTCCGCACGAACGGACCGCTCAGCGCGTGGACCGAAGGCGCCGCGCCAGCGGCGCGCACGGCAGCCAGCAGGTCCACCACGTTCCCGCGCGGCATGCGCCAGATTGCCCGCTCTGGCTGGCCAAACCAATCAAGCGCCTCCTTCTCGCGAGGAAGCAACGCGCGCACCGGCGGCGTACGACCGAGGGCCGCTGCCGCGCCGCGGCTACGCAGGGCCACCCACAGGATCGCGCCGACGACATACAGCGCACCCAGCAGCAGATACAGCAGCACCAGGCCAAACCACGGCGAATTGTGCGGAATGCCGAACAACATGACCAGAAACACCACGAGCGGTATCCAGCGGGCGGCGCTGCGGCCCGTATCGCCAGCGCTCACGCTCGTGCCCGTGGGTCTGCGGCCAATGCACGCGGCATGCGCGACCTAGCACGGGGCATTGATCTGCCTCCAGCCGTTCTGCACCCGCTCAAACCGGCGCCCCTGTATGCAGCGCTCGTTCTGGCGCAATGGCATGAGGCGCTCGCGCGGTGGCGTCGGCGCGTCCGGCAAAAGCGAGGAGGGCATCGCCTTGAGGTCCGCCTCGAACTGCCGAGTAACCTGTTGAAGTTGGTACCTGGCGTACGCCGCCTCCACGACACTGTGGGCGGTAAGCGCAAGGAAGCCGCCGAGCGCCACCTGCCACCAGATCGTATGAATCGCGTTTGCCGTGCGTTGGTCGTCCATGTCCCATGCCCAAGAGAAGCCGGCAGCCATTCTAGTGGGTGAACCCGGTTGGGTGCAGGAATGTGCCGCGGAGTCACCGGGCGGCAATGAAAGGCGGGGGTCGCGTCGACGACTGGCCTATGTTGAACGGCTGCGGCGTATGCAGGCAGAGCGGGTTGTGTAGGCGGTGAGGGTGCAGAATGGGGCAGGGGCTGTGTTGAGTGGATCGCAGAACAGGCCGCTGCATGCGTTTAGGTCGCGACTTCCGGACGCGAAGGAGGAGCCGCCCGTCTCGGGCGTGCCTCGCGCAATGGGAACAGCCGCCTGTCGTGCGAATTGATTGCCCCTGCAAATCCCTACTCGCATAGGCAGGCTGCGGGAGAGAACATTCGGGCGCGGCGCAGCTTGGCGCTTGTTAGCCGGACGCAGCAACCCTAAGATCGAGCGACAAAGTGCATTGCGGGCAAGTCGGAAACGGGATCTCAGGATCCCTCTTCTACGCGGTTATACCAATGGAGGTAACAATGTCTCGGACCGATAGTGAGAACCAAAGCGATTCAGTCGAGCTGGAGGGCCGCCGAACCATCACACCTTTCTTTCGCGCAAAAGTAGTACTTGGCGGGAGAGAAATTGAGCTTGGTGAGTTTGAGTCCGAGGAAGAGGCGGACCAGGCAATCAGCCTTGCAGAGCACGATTGGTCTCAGGACCTTAACGATGCCATGTACCCGCCGAAAACCCGCAAATGCTACAACTGCGAAGGGACCGGAAAATCCAAGGACGCTGATGAGTGCAACACTTGCGCTGGTACGGGGAGAGTTCCCGTTTAGGCCCAATTCCAACGCTCTTCCAGCAAGCCACTCAAGCCGGAGTCGCTTTGGGCCTGGCTTGAGTGACTTGGAAGTCCGATGGCACTTGGTTCCGGATTGAGTAGGGAAGCTAGAGTCGATAACTAGAGCGGACCAGGTTTCTTGGCGTCGAACCGTGCGGACCATGGCGTGTGAGTCTTGCTCAGCGTGTGCACTGCGCCCAGCAGGACCGCGGCCAGGGCGATCGCCATCACGGTCATCTATCGGCGCCGGCACCGGGATCACCCACGCCCAGCCGCCGTTCTCTGCGAATTCTGACGTACTCCCGCAGGTATACGACACTGGAATCCATTGTGGCGCAGCCCTTTCCAGCGGCCAGCGATCGAGCTTGCCGCGGCCGGGCTTCTTCCATCATCAACCGCCATTCCCGGGTAATGTTGCAGGTAAGCGACCACCAGGTCATGTCGCACTGCTCGAGGCTGTGTTCTTCGGGGGTGAATATGTGGCCGCCCTGAAAGCCGAAACCGGCCCAAGGGCCGGTCAGGTCGATTCGCTCATGCTTGGATCTCGTCCTTGTTGGGGGAACGAGTGGGGAAGCAAGAGCCGATCCAGAGCTTGATCCAGCGCCAGCCGGAGCCCACGAACCGGGAAACGGCCCGATACGCCATTTCGCATAATGTATATTATGTAACGTCTCTGATCGCACGGGTGCGCTACTACGGCGGCCTGCTCAAACTGGTCCTGGCATCGATCTTGCCTGCCAAGGGTCCCAAGGACAAAGCGAGCATTGATGCATGTGTCAGTACCTGAGCGGCCCCTTCGCAGGCTGGAGCCTTCGCGGCAACTACCTTTTCAGCCCGCATGGCGACCGGATGACTCCCGAGCGCCTTGCCGGGCTGGCATGGCGCGATCAGATGGAATTGAGGTTGGCCGGATATGCCTCCCGGCGCAAGGCCGAGGCCGGCATGGGAAAAGCTGGTCAGCGCCAGATGGTGAAGGTCGTTGTTGTGGACCTGGGCGAGTTCCGGGAGCGCCACTTCGGGCAATCTGCTGGATGAGAGCGTCATCGTAGGGGCTGCGCGCCCCTACACCCCGGGCCGGGCTACTTGCACGCGTCGAACACCATGTCATCCATCCGGCGGGTCAATTCGAACGACCTATGAATTCCAGCGGCTTTGAACACGGACGCTCGATGCGCCTTTGCCGACTCGCACCGGTCAGGATCACGGTGCTTACTGATCGATATGCCACGAACGCCACTCTGTGCGTACCGATAGGTTCGACGCTGAGTTTGTCTGCGCTGTTCGAGCTCCTGCCGAATTGCATCCAGCCGAGCTTGCCGGTCCGGATTCGGAGCCTCTGGCGCCGCATTCCAAGACTTGGCCGCTGGCCCGGTCACGCAGGGGTCCGATTGGTAGATTGTGCGGCCGCTCTCGACACACTTGTGCACCTGCTGGGCAGCTGCATCGCCGGAAAGCGCGAAAACCGCCATCAGAATCCATCTGAGTTCCATACCGCCCCCTTGTCCTGCGGGAATGGTATCTAACTCTCGGTCCACTTGACCGTAGGGGAATCCCCTACCCGCCTTGGTACAGGGGCTGTGCGCCCCTGCACCCCGCGCCGGGCCGTGATCCGTCACGTTAATTCCCGGTGTAGCGGTTCTGCACCGACTCAGGGAACGTCGCCATTGGGCGATCCGCCACTGCAATGACCGCACTTCCCGCGGGAGAAACAGGCTGCGCAAACGAGCCGTGCGAGACCGAGGCGGCAGAGACCTGGACAGCCGAGGAAGGCTCGCGAGGCGCGCGATAGGGGTTGTAAGCCGGCCCGTTGAGGGCGAGGTGCTTGCACATTTCAAGATGCGCCGGGCTCGGCGTGCCTCGGTCAACCGGGTGGGCGGCCGACCAAGAGGACGGCGACCACCCGCGCCGAACTGGAAGCCCATGCTGGCCACCTGCGATGAAAGACTGTACGGTCTGCCTGATCGCGCCCTGCTCTGCTTCTGGTCCGCCAGCGGCAGATGCAGGCGCCGCCAGATCGCAGCGGCGGAAATACGTCGCCTGCGTCTGGAAGGCGCGAGCTGGCTCCGCCCCGCTCCTTGGCTCAGTGGCCGCGATAGTCAAACGGCGGGCTAAGTTGGCGGGGCTGCAGGGGCTTTTTTGCGCCCATAGCTTGCAGTCAGGCTTTGTTGCGGAAGCGGGCAAGCAGGGGATGCCATTGCCCGCGGTGATGGCAATGGCCGAACACGTTCGGCGGCAAGCGTAGTCGGTCATTCCCAGGTAGGCGCAACTGAGTAAAATCCTGCGACGCTCCTACTGAAGTAGCGAGATGCGACCTTGAAGTCCGGCTTGACAGAGGGAATTCCAATCCAATTGCAGCGGATCGCTCGATCTATGCCCGATTTGGGCTTGTCGTCCACTTCCTGGGCTTTCGCTCTTCAATGCGTTGGTGTAGCAGGTTGATATCATCACGCACGGCAACGATCCAAGGAAACAGTTCATCGGACAGTGCCGGAAACACCCGAGCATCTTCGATCTTCATCTGCGTCAGAAGAATATTGCAAATCTTCATCCACCCCTGAAAGGTCTTTTGAGATTCATCACGAATCGATATGCAGGCCGCTTCATTGGCAAGGGGTGTAATCAACGCCATTTGCGATATGTATACGTTGTCGCTATAAACGAGTCGAGAGTGCGCAGCCCCAGCAGGGCTTATTCGAACGAGCGTCTCATCTCGCAGCGCCCTTTCCGATGGATCGTAAGCTTCAATCAACGCGCGCGAGAATAGTCTGTCGATGTAGTAGCGAAAGGTCTCGCGGTGGACGCCCAGAGAATGAAACTTGTCCCAAAGTTGGGAGACGCTGATGAATCGATCGCGCGTGGTTGAGGCCTTGTCGTCTGCCATTGACAGAAAGCGGAGTAGATATAGTGACATAAAGGGCGATGCTAGGGCGCCGGCGGGGCGCGCGAAAATGTTCACCAGAAAATTGTGCTTGTCTTCGTCATACAGCGTACCCTTCTGTAAGACTAGGGCAGTCATAAGTGCCGTTCTCTTCGGGCGAACTTCGCCTCTCGCAACATACATCCTCAGAAGCTCTTCCAGGCCGATCCACGGAGAAGAGAGAATTTCGCCGGAGAGCTCAAGACTTCTTCTGACGTCGTAGTTGCACAGCCTTCCGATTACTGCGGTTATGTCGGACGTTGAAACAAATATGGACTCGACGGCCGCACAGAAGGACTGCAGGTCCTTTATCGTAAGTCGCATTCCCTGACCGACTAATGCGCTTTTTCCCTTTCCCTCTTCAGTATCTCGAAGCTCGGCTTGCAGAACGTCTAAACGCTTGGCAAAGACATCCTTCAAGCTTGGTACGGGCAGAAAGAATGCGCGAGAATGAAAGCTCTGAAGTGGTCCAGCCTTGCTGAGCGACCAAACTGTCGTGTCAGTTACGGGGCAGATGAGAAAGGATGCGACACTAGTTGACAGTCCCACCGCGTACTGAAACACCCTATCCTGGGTGGAGCGAGGAAGGTGGTCGACATTGTCAAATACAAGAATCGGCAAGCGTTGCTGACCAACCAAGGACCGCTTCAATAGCTCAAGGAGGTACTCGCGCGGCTGATCTCTTCGCAGCGATGCCAGGTCCTCTCCAAACCGCTGTCTAAATGCATCGCGGTCGCGCTTGTACAAGGGCGCGAGCTCCCCTGTACTCATGCGTTTATACATCGGCCAGAACGCACCTCGCAGCTGATCGTACGTGGGCGTTGGCCCGAAAAGCTGTCGCTCCGCTTGTCGAATTAGCTCGCCAGACATCCAGGCTGTAAGGTGCGTGTCTGAGCCCTCACTTTTAAGCAAATCCACACTCAAGTGAAGGACGCGCTCCTTGAGACTGGCAGGAAGAATCTTTGAGAAGAATCGATCAAGAAATGTTGTTTTTCCGGATCCTTTATTTCCGACCAAGAGAACAAATTCACCGGTCCTAAGGTCTACCGAAGTCTCAAGTAGCCCCTGCAGGTTGTCGGGATTGGAGACGTCAATTGTGTCTAGGCGCCGAAGTGCCCTATCTATAAGCTCGTTGACGATTTTCTCAAAGGCGACGTCTGTCTCGCGGCTTGACCGAGTCTCAACGAAACACTCGATGAGCGCTTCTCTAGACTTGGTGTTGATCTTGATGAACGATTTTCTAAAAAGCTCGCTTAGCGAGAAAGCCAGGTCAGAAACTTGTGGAACGCGCTTCTGACTTCTGTCAACAGCTCTAAAGTAGGAAGCGGGGACTGAAGTTGAACCCGATTCGCGCTCTCTCAAATAGGTTGCAAGCTTGTGCTCTTGAAGTCCCGCTTCGGACATGAAGTCGTAGAACTGGGCCCATGAGTTGAGGATGGATTCTATCGTCGGAAAGACAACGGCTAGCCCTTCGTTCGGTGGCTTGCCGTCGCTACGCGAGGCCAGAAACATGATCCACTGGCGGCCGTTAGTGACGACGCCCACGGCCGAGCCGAATCTTGCCGCGTACCCAATAGCTTGACTGACTCCATCTGCGGCGCCCTTCAACGCCGATCCGTCAAGGGCAACGACCGCCACGCCAGTCTGCTTGACCGAACAAAGCTCTAGGGCATCTTTCTTCGCCTCAAGGACGGCACGACAGCGACCTGAGCTAAAGAACGCGTAATCCGCGAATCCCGCGCCCTCAATATAGGGCTCGACGCGAATAGCGTCCTTCTTCCAGTCAAGCTCATTTGTGAGGAACTCGTCAATGACATGAAAGCGCGTTTGCGCTTCGTTACCATCTTGATCAAGAGCCACTCGGTACGTAGCTATGCGCTCACCGAGGCCCTCTTCCTTGGCTGAAGATGCAGACAGAGTTCCCATGCCCCCTCCCCGTTTTAGTCACTCTACGCTCTCTGCTGCCGCATGTTCAAGGGCGCGAATAGCTGCGCAGAATCCCGCTATCCTTTCGTGAGCGGGGCTTCCGCCCCTCGCTAGCAGCATCGGCGCTCCTTGGACCACTCTCAGCTTCTGCCCGCGCGCTTGCTTCTATAGTTGTGACCAGTTCACGAAATATTGGCCTCGTAGAACCTCCGGCCCCCAATTGCACGCCAGATGGATGCCTCGCTTTGGATCCGAAGCAGCCCTCCCTCTTGCCGAGGCGGCCTACGGCGGGCTGGAGGGGTGATTTTGGTGAGCACAGCCTGCGGCCGTGGTTCGTGACCGAAGCGAGCCGGCGGGGTGTCTCTCTACCGCGATCATGCAGGTGACAGAGCACAGGGGGGGGGCGAGTGTGGCGGGATACCTCCAGACAGCCGGCGCAGCCACCAATCCCGCTGCCCGTCTTTTGGAAGATTGAGTTTACATCGCAGCTATTCTCGCCAAGGTGGAGTGTGCGATCACCCCTTCAAGCTGCCCGCGGTCCAGTGCGCCCTTTGCGTCGCTCCATTCCCCGCGCTTTATGAGTTGCACTGATCGATTGGCATTTTGCTTTCAACAGAGCGTACGCCTCACTCGCTCCAAGCGAGCCATGGGGTGAGCTACATAAGCACATCCGCTGCGACGGCCGGACATACGCGTTTCTGCCCCGATAAATCTTCGTTATCACTGGACCAAGGAAACTGAGGGATTGGCGTAAAGCGTAGCTCGGGAGCCGCCTCTCCTATAGAACAACTAGCGCTCTAGCTCCGCGTCTAGCCATCCGTGGCTAGGCGCTTGGCGCTGCCCCTATACCCATGTGTCCAGCAACCGTTTTCCCCCGAACCGGACGTCATGCGCACGCGCGATGTGGCGTCGCGCGGCGCCCATGCCGGACTCAAGCCCACGCTGCAGCCGGAATCTTGATCGACTTGACGTTCACGAACTCCTTCAGACCTTCCGAACCGTGCTCCCGACCATAGCCGGAAGCCTTCACACCGCCGAACGGCAGCGCTGGCGATGCGACGTCGAAGGTGTTGATGAAGACCATGCCGGTGTCAAAGTACTTGCTCGCCAGTTCCCGGGCGCGCTGCACGTCCCGGCTGAAGATGCCCCCGCCCAGGCCGTAGCGGCTGTCGTTGGCGATGCGCAACGCATCCTCATCATCCTCTGCGCGGATGATGGCCGCTGCAGGGCCGAAAAGCTCATCCTCGTAGGCCACCTGCCCCGGTGCCACATCCGCCAGCACCGTGGCCGGGTAGAACCAGCCGGTGCGGTCCGGCACGTCACCGCCCACCACCAGACGTGCGCCCTGCGCGACGCTCTTGGTCACCTGTTCGTGCAGCTTGTCGCGCTGCGCCTTGGAGACCATGGGGCCGAGCTGGGTGTTCTCGGCGTTCGGGTCGCCCATCCGGATCGCTTCGAAGGCCGTTGCGTAGGCGCTGACGAAGGCCTCGTAGTTCTTCTTTGTCACGATAAAACGCTTGGCGTTGACGCAGGTCTGCCCGTTGTTGAACAGTCGGCCCTTGACGCAGGTTGCCACGGCCAGATCCAGGTCGGCGTCGTCCAGTACCAGATAGGCGTCGTTGGAGCCCAGCTCAAGCACCGTCTTCTTGAGGGCCGCACCGGCCCTGGCTGCGACGGTACGTCCCGCCGCTTCGCTCCCGGTCAGAGTCACCGCGCGCACCAGATCGTTTTCCACGATGTCATTGGACTGGTCGTGGCTGATCAACAGCACGCCGAACAGCCCCTTGGGCAGCCCGGCACTTTCGTAGATGTCGCGCAGCAGCAAGCCACTACCGGTGCAGCTCTCGGCGTGTTTGAGCAGGACGCCATTGCCGGCCATCAGGCTGGCGATGGAATAGCGGATCGCCTGGTACGCCGGGAAGTTCCACGGCTGAATGCCATACACCACACCGATCGGGGCGTGGGTCACAATGCCGGTGGCACCCTCCACATCGCGCTCCTCATCGGCCAGCACGACAGTCCCCTGCTTGGCGGTGTAGTCACAGATGGCAGCGCACAGCTCGACTTCAGTGCGACTGTCCTCGATGAGCTTGCCGACCTCGTCGGTCATCAGCTGTGCGAACTCTTCCTTGCGCTCGCGAAGGGCCTTGGCGATGCCCGCAATGACGTTTGCTCGATCATCGAGACTGCGCAGACGCCATTGCATGAAGGCTTCATGGCTTGCCTTGACGACCGCAGCAGCCTCGGCGTCGGACATGTAGGAATAGGTGGCGAGCACTTCTTCGGTCAGCGGATTGATCGTGGTGAGATGCTTTGTGGACATGGAAAGAGACGCTTCACTTCAAGGGGAGGTCCTGACAGGGTCGCCGCCGTCCAGTTCCTCCGCCGTGAATTCTCCGGCGGCGCGCATCACTGGAGTTTCACCGGGCTTCATCGCCGTTGCCACTGCCATCGCCCCACTGCAGCTCGAACGTCAGCTCCAGTATCTGCCCCGGCCCCAGCCGGTCCGGCAGCAACGTAAAACCATCCGGCGGCCCCGTCTGCGGCTCCACGCACGTTGCATGCGCCGCGCCGTCGTACACCACCCAGTGGCCGGTGTCTGCGCGCAGACGCAGGACCTGTTCCCCCGACATCATTGCCACCTCCTGCCGGTTGAGGAAGCAGTCATCCCAGGGCCCAGGCACAGGGCGGACACAAGGCAATGTTGCAATCCCCTCCCCGTCCCGCGGATACATCGCACTCGGCGCGAACACCACCTGATCCGGCTTGCGAAACCAGGGGTGCCAGCCAAGCACCGCCGGCATCGCCTTGTCGCCGGCTTGCACGGCCAACCGCAGCTCGAGACAGTGGGGCGTCACACGGATCACCTGCGTGGCACGACCCCCGAACGGCCAATACGCATCCTCAGGAAGCGCCAGCGACAGCGTCGCGGCATCCGCACCGAGGCTGTCGACATGCCACGGTCGTGAAAAGCCTACCCCATGGATCGCGTGCGCGCCAAAGTTCAGCGGCAGCTCACACGCCGTGCCCTCAAAGACGAAGCGCCCCTGCCGGATGCGCCCGGCCCACGGCACCATCGGATAGCACCCCCAGCCGATCGCAGCCGCCCCAACCTCCTCCTCGCCCACCAGCCACTCCACGCCGTCGTAGCGCAGATGGGCAATACGGCCACCGGCGTCCGGCGCAAGCGCCACCTCCAGCCTCCCGGCCCGCAACCAGTACAGGCGCCCACCAGACAGCGGCGCCTCCGCATCATCCTTGGGTGAGGCCGTTTCAAGCGCCATAGGGATCGATCGTCCGGATGCTGCCGTCGGCCTCCATGTGCAGGGGGGTGCACTTGACCGAGCGCAGGTGGGTCACCCCGCCGGACAACAGGGCGTCATGGTAGAAGAGATACCACTGGCCTTCGAAGGCGCAGATGGAGTGGTGCGTGGTCCAGCCGACGACGGGCGTGAGGATCACCCCGGCATAGGTGAACGGTCCATACGGGCTGTCGCCGATGGCGTAGCACAGCAGGTGCGTGTCCCCGGTGGAGTACGACAGGTAATACCGCCCCTGGTACTTGTGCAACCACGGCCCTTCGAAGAAGCGACGCGCGTGGTCATCGGCGCGCAGCGGCTGGCCGTGCTCGTCCAGGATCATGACCTCCCGCGTGGGCTCTGCCAGCCGGGTCATGCACGGGTCCAGCCGGCCGACGCGCGGGCCAAGCGCAGGCGCATCGCCGGTGGGCTCCTTGTGCGCGGCGTCAAAGCGGTTGTCCCGGTAGTTCTGCAACTGACCGCCCCAGATGCCGCCGAAATAGAGGTAATGCGTGCCGTCGTCATCCTCGTAGACGGCCGGATCGATCGAGTACGTTCCCTCCATCGGCTCGGCGTCGGGGGTGAACGGGCCCTCCGGACGATCCGCCACCGCCACGCCGATACGGAACGTGCCCTCCCCGTCCTTGGCCGGAAAATAGAGGTAATAGCGGCCATCGCGGCTGGCTGCGTCCGGCGCCCACATCTGCCGTGCGGCCCAGGGCACGTCGCGGACATGCAGTGCCACACCGCAGTCGGTGGCCTCGCCCTCGGGCGAATCCATCCGCAGCACATGGTAGTCCTCCATGCCGAAGTGACCGCCTTCATCGTCGAACGGCGCGCCGCTGTCGATGTCGTGCGACGGGTAGATATACAGGCGCCCCTCGAACACGTGGGCCGAAGGGTCGGCCGTGTAGAGGTGGGTCACCAGCGGTTGGGCGATGGCGTGTGCCGCGAGGTGCTCCAGAGTGCTTCCTTGACGTCTCACATGCAGGTCATGTTCGATGCGGGTCTCCATGCGCTTGTCGATTTTGTAGAAGAAAAGCAGCGCCACCGCGGCCAGGAACGGGAGGGAGCAATAGACGCTCACGGTCAGGCGGATGCCGTCCACCACGGGCTGGGCCTGCTGTTCGGCGCCGGCCTGATAGCCGTGATGGGCCAGGATGCCGGCCACCAGCGCACCGCCGATGCTGAGGCCGATTTTCAGCCCGCACAGCATCGCCGAGAAGATGATCGCGGTGGCGCGGCGATGGTTCTTCCATTCGGAATAGTCGGCGACGTCGGCGATCATCGCCCACAGCAAGGGGATGGTGATGCCGTAGCAGAACCCGTGCAGCATGAACGCGCCGAAGGCCACGGCCACTGCCGTGGGCGGCAGGAAATAGAACACCAGCAGGAACAGCGTGGACACCAGCAGCGCGCCGCCGAACACATCGCGCTTGCCGTAGCGGTCGGCGAGGCGGCGCGATGCCCCGATGCCCAGGATCATGCAGAGGATGCCGCAGGCGTTGAACAGACTGAATGCCGAGGTGGCCGGATCCTTCGGCCAGGTGAAACCGGACAGCCCCCATCCGTTGAGCGTTGCGTTCAATCCCCCGATGAACGCGTTGAAGCCGGAGCGGTCAAGAAAGCCCGCCAGGGCGGCCTCGCTCATGTAGTACTGGAAGTAATAGATGTAGGTGCCGCCCTTCAGCGCCAGGTTGATGAAGACCAGGACCGTCAGGGCCAGCATCACCTTCCACGGCCGGTTGTGCAGCAGGTCGGACAGGTCCTGCAGCACGCCGCTGCTCTGCTCCTTCGCCGGCACGATGCGCTCGCGCGTGGTGGCGAAGGTGATCAGGAAGAACACGGTGCCCACCACCGCAAATAGCGTCATCACACGTTCGAAGCCCTGCACCCGATCGCCGTCACCGAGGATCAGCACCAGCGGCAGCAGCAGTACCTGGATGATGAACTGCGCGATCATGACCGCCACGAAGCGGTAGGCCGACAGGCTGTTGCGCTGGGCCATGCTGCCGGTGAGCACCCCGCTGAGCGCGGAATACGGCAGGTTGTTGGCCGCATACACGAGCATCAGCAGACCGTAGGTCACCAGCGCGTAGATGACCTTGCCGCGCGGCCCCAGGTCCGGGGTGCTGAAGGCGAGCAGCGCCAGCACGCCGAACGGGATCGCCGTCCAGAGGATCCAGGGCCGGAACCTGCCCCAGCGGGTGGCCGTGCGGTCGGCGGCGATGCCGATCAGTGGGGTGAACACGAAGGCGCCCAGCAGGCCGATCACGAAAATAATGGCCGCTGCGGTAGCGGGCGGCAATCGGTACACATCCGTGTAGAAGAAGGCCAGGTAGGTGATCAGCGTCTGGAAGATCAGGTTGGCGGCCAGGTCGCCCAGGCTGTAGCCCAGCTTCTCGCGGACCGACAGCGTGTGCTCGGGGGTGTCCATGTGGCGGGAATCAGTCACGCGCCGCCTCCACGGTGAAGCGGCCCTGCACGCGGGCATCGGCGCTTGAGCCGCCTATCCGCACTTCGTAGGCCCCCGGTGGCACCACATAGGTGCCGCGCGCCTCGTCGTACTGGCGCAGCGCCTGGTGCGCGTCCAGCGCGAATGCAACCGTGCGTCGCTGGCCAGGCGCCAGATGCACCCGCTGGAAGCCGCGCAGCGTCTGCTGCGCATCGCCGGCCCCGGCCGCCAATCGCCGCACATACAGCTGCACCACTTCATCGCCCGCGCGCTCGCCGGTGTTGGCCACCTCCACCTCCACCCGGAGCGCGCCATCGTCGGCGATGCGGGGCGAATCGAGCCTGAGCGTTGCGTAGTCGAAGCGGGTATAGGACAGCCCGAACCCGAACGGATACAGCGGCGTGCCGCGGAAGTAGCGGTACGTGCGGCCTTCCATCGCGTAATCGTCAAACGCGGGCATCGCCTGGTCCGCGGTGTAGAACGTGACCGGCAGGCGGCCGCCGGGATTGACCTCGCCGAACAGCGCTTCGCCGACGGCGGTGCCGCCGCGTTGCCCGGGATACCAGCTCATCAGGATCGCCGACAGATTCGCCTGGGCCCACTCCACCGCCAGCGCCGACCCGCCGGTCAGCACCATCACCACCGGCTTGCCGGTGGCGTGCAGCGCCTCCAGCAGCGCCCGCTGGGTGGCGGGCAGGCGCAGGTCGGTGCGGTCACCGCCGGCGAAGCCCGGGTAGTTGACCGTCATCTCCTCGCCCTCGACGTCGCCGGTCAGGCCGCCGACGAACACCACCACGTCCGCGCTGCGGGCAGCATCGAGCGCCTCCTCGAACGGCGGCTTCGCACCGGGCATGCGCCAGCCCAGCCGCACGCCTGCGTCACGCTCGGCATCGAAGTACTCCAGTTTCAGGTCGTAGGCGCGGCCTGCCTGCAGGTCCAGGTCCACCCCATCGCTGCGCAGGCGATCGCTGCGGGTCCAATGATCCAGCACCCGCTTGCCATCCACGTACAGGCGGAAGCCGTCGTCGGCGGCGGCCTCGATCCGGTAGCGGCCCGATACCGGCGGCAGCAGTTGGCCCTGCCAACGGATACTGAAACCATCGCCGGGAATGCCCTGCCCCGGCGCCGCTTCCCCGCGCGCCAACAGGTTGTCGGTCGGGGAACCGCGGTCCCAGCGGAAGCCGATCTGGGCGTCGGTGCGGACCAGCGCGGGCGTCCCTGAGAGATCGGGCGTGCGGAAGTACTCGCCACGCAACCCGCGTTCCGGGGAGTCGGCCGAGGGCCGCAGGTACGCCGCCTCGATGAGCGGCGTCGCACCGGGATCGTCGCGCCCTTCGACCAGGTCCACGCCGCGCGCGTACCGCACCTCGACACCCTTGGCCGCATCGCGGATGCCCTGCAGGAGCGTCACCGGTGCCGCCGGCGTGCCGAAGTAGTTGCCCAGCAGCGCCATGCTGTCGTCGGCCGTGGGGCCGACCACGGCAATCCGCTTGAGCGTGCGTGACAATGGCAGCACGCCGTCGTTTTTCAGCAGCACCAGCGATTCCCGTGCAGCCCTCAGGGCCAAGGCGTCATGTGCCGGGGCCTGGTTCACCGCCGCAGGGATGCGCGCCCAGCGCACGCGCTCGGGCGGATCGAACATGCCCAGCCGCATCCGTGCAGTGAACAGGCGCGTCACCGCCGCGTCGATCTCCGCTTCACTGATCAGGCCCTGCTGCACCGCTGCCGGCAGCGTGGCGTATTCCTGGCCGCACTCCAGTTCGGTCCCGTTCTTGACCGCCAGCGCCGCGGCGGCCTCGCGCGTGGGCACGATCTTGTGGTGCTTCCAGATATCGACGATCGCCCAGCAATCCGACACCACGTAGCCCTTGAAGCCCCAGTCGCGGCGCAGCACGTCGCGCAGCAGGAACCGGCTGGCGCTGGCGGATTCGCCGTACACGCGGTTGTAGGCCCCCATCACCGCATCCACCTGGCCCTCCTTCACCAGCGCCTCGAAGGCCGGCAGGTAGGTGTCATACAGGTCGCGCTTGCTGGGGCGGGCATCGAAGTGGTGGCGGTCGGCCTCGGGGCCGCTGTGCACGGCCAGATGCTTGGCGGTGGCGTCCAGCTTGCGGTACACCGGGTCGTCGCCCTGCAGCCCCTGCACGAAGGCAACGCCCATGCGCGCGGTGAGGTACGGGTCTTCACCATAGGTTTCCTGGCCCCGTCCCCAGCGCGGATCGCGGAAGATGTTGATGTTCGGCGACCAGTAGGTCAGCCCCTGATAGCGGCCATGCGATCCCTCGCGGATGAACTGGTGATGCTTGGCCCGCGCCTCGTCGCTGATGGTAGTGGCCACCTGCCCCATCAAGGGCACGTCGAAGGTGGCGGCCAGGCCGATGGCCTGCGGGAACACCGTGGCCTGCCCCGCCCGCGCGACGCCGTGCAGGCCTTCGTTCCACCAGTCGTAGGCCGGCACGCCAAGACGCTCGATGGCGGGCGCGGCGTTCTGCATCTGGGCGGCCTTTTCCTCCAGGGTCATCTGCCCCACCAACGCCGCGGCGCGGGTCTCGAAGCTGGCCGACGTGTCCAGCCACGGCTGCGCATCGGCTGCATGACCTGCGGTGGCCATCGCCATCGCGGCACACAGCGCCAACGTACGGAAGATGGGGGCGCGACGGCGGCTGCACAGGTAAGGCGTACGCATCATCATTTGCTCCTCAAGGCACGCTCGTCGCGCGCGAATGGTCCCAGCAGGGCGCCGACGAAGCCGCCTGCGCGATCCGTACTCAATACCGTTCCGTCCACGTCGCCCGCGAGCGTCTGCCAGCCACGGCCATCGCCGGTATCGAACGCGAACGCATAGCGGCCCTCGTCGCCGCCGATCTTCAAGCCCAGTGACGTGGACGCGGCCACGTCGCGCGTGGCCAGGGTGCGGGTCGCACCGCTACCGTCGCGTGCTTCGAGGAAGATCGCCACGCGATCCCCGCCGAGGCTGCGCACGCCGAGGAAATACCAGTAGTCCTCGTTCTGGAACGCTGCAAGGCCGGCCGCCACGCCCGTCGCCGGGCGCGTCATGGCGGTGCTGGCCTCGAACCGCAGGTGCTGCTGGCGACGCCCGAGGAAGGCCGGGTTGCGCAGTGTGTCCAGGTTCTCCGCCAGCGGATGCACGGCCAGGGCGCCCGGCCGCAGGCCCAGGTCTGCCCATGCCTGTTTGGGGACCCGTACCCGCAGCCAGCCGGTGCCGAGTATCGGTCCATCGAAGTCGTCGCGATCGACGAAGTTGCCGGTGGCAGGCGCCTGCGATGCCTCGCCCTGCATCCACGACGGCGCCTCGACCGCGTACGGGATGGCCTGCTCGGCCGGCAGGATCACCGGCCAGCCGTCACGCCATTGCACCGGCAGCAGATAGGTCTCCCGCCCCGTGTTGTAGTGCCGCGTCTGGTAATTGCGACTGGCAAGGAACACCGCCCACCAGGAGCCGTCCGGACCTTCCACCAGATCGGCATGCCCCGCGTTGGTGATCGGCAGCGGCCGGTCGTCGGGCAGGTCGCGCTGGGTGAGAATCGGATTGCGCGCATACGGAATGTACGGCCCCCAGACATCACGGCTGCGCAGGACCACCTGGGAATGCTGCGGCCCGGTGCCCCCTTCGGCGTCGGAGAGGTAGTACCAGCCATCGCGTTTGTAGAGGTGCGGGCCCTCGATCCAGATCGGGTTCTTTGCGGGCTCCACGCCGCCGTCGATCAGCACCCTGCGCGGGCCTACCGGCCTGAAGTTGGCCAGATCGAGCTGCTGCATCCAGATGGCGCGGTGGCCCTCGTAGCGCGGCGGGCCCGGGGGCGCATCATTGTTGAGCAGGTAAACCGTGCCGTCGTCATTGAAGAACAGCGAGGGATCGATGCCGTCGACGCCCGGCAGCCAGTGCGGGTCGGACCACGGGCCCGCCGGATCGCGCGCGGTGGCGATGAAGTTGCCACCGCTGTCGACCGCCGTGGTGACCACATGGAACACGCCATCGTGGTACGTGATGGCCGGCGCGAAGATGCCGCGGGACACGCTCAGGCCATCGAAGTCCACCTGGGTGGGACGCTCGATCACGTTGCCGATCTGCTTCCAATGCACCAGATCAACGCTCTCGAACACCGGGATGCCGGGGAAGTAGGTGAAGCTGGAATTGACCAGGTAGAAGCGGCCGTTCGCGCTGACGATGCTCGGGTCCGCGTGGAAGCCGGCCAGGATCGGGTTGCGGTAGTGCCCGGCGGGCAGTGGCGTTGCAAAGGCCGTATCGTGCCCGGCGTACTCGAACCAGTCGAAGTAGACCGGTGGCGCGGGCGCGGCGCCCAGCGGTTGCACCGAGGTGGACAACAGCACGACCAGCGTGGCGAGCAGCAGACGCATCAAGGCACCTCTCCAGTGGTGAGGGACAGCTCGAACGGGCCCGCCGGCGCACCGCTGCTGTCACGCAGCGTACAGACCGGGCCATCGGCCCAGCAGTAGCGCACGCGTGCGTCAGGGCTGGGCGGCGGGCCGTGCAGGACGACGTCACGCCCGTCCAGTACCGCATCGGCATAGGCACAGTGCCGCGCACCGGCATCGCAGACCTCGAAGCCGATCGGGCCCTTCGCACCGGTGGTGACCAAGGTGCCGGTGACGCTGTCGAACGCGATCCGCACGCCGGCTTCGGTGCGCGACGCCTGGCGGGGCGTGGGGCCGGACGCGGCGACGGACCGATCGTCGTAGACCACATGCCGGGCCGCCCGCGCCAGACGCCGGCCGAGTTCCTGTTTGTTGGGCGGATGGATGTCGTACGCGTCGCCGATGTCGATGGCCAGCGCGAGCCCGGTATGCAGGTCGTCCGCCGCGACCCGCCGCTGCGCTTCGCGCACCTGTGCCCAACCACTGTCGCCGGGCGCACTGGGCGGCTGGCCATAGCCGGCCAACTGCACCACCAGCAAGGGCATGTCGGCGCCAAAACGCCCGCGCCAGTTGTCGCGCAGGCTGCGCAGCCGCGCGGCGTAAGCGGCGCCGTCGCCGGTATTGGATTCGCCCTGGTACCACACCATGCCGCGCAGGCCATAGCGGCCCAGCGGCGCGATCATGCCGTTGTACAGCGTCGACAGGCCCGTCGCGGCGTGCCACGGCGCGAGTGGCGGTGTCGATGCAGCGGGGGCCACACGGTACTGCCACGGCGAGTCCAGGGCGATCCGCGTGCCATCGTCCAGTCGCACGCTGTGGGCCTGTGCAGGGCCCGCCAGGCCGCCGTCGCCGTAGGTGTCGAGCACGTTGATCACGACCGTGTTGACGCCCGCTTTCAACAGGCCGACGGGCAGCGGATACGACCGCGCCTCACCCGGGCCGTACTGGCTGCCCACGGCCACGCCGTTCACCCAGGTCAGGTCGGTCTCATCGACGGCGCCCAGTTCGAGTCGCGCCCCCTGCCCCGCCTGGGCGGCGGTCAGGGTCACCCGGGTGCGGTACCAGACCATGCCGTTGTACTCGGAAAGCGCCGGCACGCCCCAACGTTCCCATGCCCCGAGCCCGGGCGGTGCGTCCTGCCATCCCGTGCCGCCTGCGCCGGGTTGCCACGGCGTGTCGCCGCCGATGGCACCCTCGCGCCCCGTCCACCACTGCTGCCACTGCCGACCCCATCGGGCATTGGCCGCAGCAGGATCGCTGGCATACAGCGCGAGCACGTCCAGCGCCGGGGCCATGCCACCCTGCGTGCGCAGGGCCTCGGTGCTGGTCCAGGCCTCGATCCGCGACCCGCCCCACGCCGCCTGGATCAGCCCCATCGGCACGCGGACGGTCTTCTGCAGCTCGCGTGCGAAGTAGAAGCAGGCGGCGGAAAAATCGCGGACCGTGCCCGGCGACGCGGGCTGCCACGACACCGGCGCGGCGAACGCGGATTGGGGCGTCAATGCGGCCGCCTTCGGCACGGTAAACAGGCGGATGTCCGGCCGCGTGGCGGCGGCCAGCTCGCTGTCTGCGTCAAGCGTGCGTCGCACGGGAAGTTCCATGTTCGACTGCCCGGCGCACAACCAGACATCGCCCAGCAGCACGTCGCGCACGCTCTGGGTGGCCTGCCCTGCCCGCACCGTCATTTCATGGGGTCCGCCAGGCGGGGCGGGACTGAGTGTCGCCTGCCAGTGGCCTTGTGCGTCCGCGCGGGTAGTCAGCGCCTGGCCGGCGAATGTCAGGGAAACCGTGATGCCGGGGGCCGCGTTGCCCCAAACGGGAATGGGCTGGTCGCGCTGCAGGACGGCGTGGTCCTGGAACAGCGGATGCAGCAGCGGCGTCGTTGGTTGCTGCGCCATGGACGGTGCAGCGCCGTGCCCCAGGGCGATGGCCAACAGGCCGCCCAGCCACCAGGTTCTGTTCATCGCCCATCCCCCGGCGCAGAGGGGAACTGCAGGGCTTCGTACCAGGCCAGCGGATGTGGCGGCGCGGCTTCGCCCGCCGGCAACGGCAGCCCGCTCACCGACTGGAAGTAGGCCACGCTCGCATCGCGCCACCACTGTGCTTCGCGCCGCTGGATGCGGAGGAAGGCGGCGACCTGGGCGTATCGTTGCCGATCCACCCTGCCCTGCAGGCTGTCCCAGGTCGCCTGCATGGCCTGCACCTGGCTTACGCCCTGCGAATAGCGCCCGACCAGTTCGTTCCACAGTGTCCTGCCGGAGGCCATGCGGTGATCCCAGGGCACGTGGTGGAACCACAGCAGCAGCGGCTCCGGCACCCGCGCCAGGTCCCCGTACATGGCAGCCACCCCGGGCGCGTACTGGCCCACCGCATTGCTGCCACGGTCGGTTCGGTCGAAGCCGATGCCCGCGCGATCGGCACGGTGGTAATACACCGACGTCCAGTCCGCGCGGGGGCCGCCGTCCACCCAGGGACCGGGCCCGTAGTGGTGCCCGCGCGCCATCAGGTGGTGCAGGCCCAGCGGGGTCATGTAGTTCACGGCGGCCTCGCGCGAGGCCATCATCATCCCGACGATGGGTTGCACCACCTCGGGATCCGGCGCGAATGTCATCGCGGCCCAGTCCGCCGCGATGGCGCGGGCGGCGTGCTGCGGGTCCCATGCAAGCCTGCCGAACGCGTACCAGTTGGCCTGATCGAAGTGCGACCCGCTCCAGGTGGCGTCCGCACCGACATTGGCGACGCCGGCCATGCCGCTCAGGGCCTGCGCAACCGTGGCGCCCCCGCGACCGCCGCGGGTGTCGGCACGGAGCACTTCCTCGTACAGCGGCCCCAGGTACACCAGGTGCGTGGCGAAGCCGAGATACTCCTTGGTGATCTGCACTTCCATCATCAGCGGCGTGCGTGGCATGGCCCCGAACAGCGGATGGAAGGGCTCGCGCGGCTGGAAGTCGATGGGCCCGTTCTTTACCTGCAGGATCACGTTCGGGAGGAACGCACCGTCCAGCCCGGCGAATTCGGCGTATGCCTGGGTGGCGCGGTCTGCAGGCACATCGTGCGCATAGACGAAGGCGCGCCACATCACCACCCCGCCGTGCGGGGCCAGTGCAGTGGCCAGCAGGTTGGCCCCGTCGGCATGCGAGCGACCGTAATCCTGCGGGCCGGGCTGCCCTTCGGAATTGGCCTTCACCAGGAAGCCGCCGAAATCCGGAATGCGCGCGTAGATGTCGCGGGCCTTGTCGCGCCACCAGCGCTGTACCGCCGGGTCGAGCGGATCGGCAGTGTCGAGCCCACCCAGTTCGATGGGGGCGCTGAAGCGCGCGCTCAGGTACACGCGGATGCCGTAGGGCCGGAAGATGTCCGCCAGCGTGGCCGCTTTGTCGAGATACGCCGGCGCAAGGCTCTGCGCACTGGCATTGACGTTGTTGAGCACGGTGCCGTTGATACCCACCGAGGCGTTGGCGCGTGCGTAGTCGGTGTAGCGTGGGTTGCGCCACTCCGGCAGCGTCTGCCACTCCCATAGCGAACGCCCGGCGTAGCCGCGTTCGACATGACCGTCGAGGTTGTCCCAGTGGTTGAGCACGCGCAGCCGGAGCCGTGGTGACTCGCGCACGTCCAGGCTGTCCAGTGACGCGCCCGTCTGCAGCAGTCGCAGCAGGTGGAAAACGCCGTACAGCACCCCGATATCCTGGCGCGCCGCCACCAGCACGACGTCGCGCCCACCCATCCGGGTGCGCCTGAGCAGGTAACCTTCGTCGCCCAGCGATGCAATCTCCGCCCGGAACGGCGCGATCAACGTTGACGACTGCGGTGTACCCAGCACCAGCGACGCCTGGCTGGCGTCACCCTGCATCCGTGGCGGGCTGCCGGTAAGCCCGGTGAGACCACGCCTCAGCTCCTCGCGCGCGGCACGCTGGGTGGGCCTCTGATCGGGCGCCACTACGTCCGCGAGGCGCGCGTGGTAGTCGGCCGCGAGTGCGGGTTCGAGCGGGACGTAGCGCATCCAAAGTGCGTAGCCATCCTCGGCGCGTGCCTCGCCCATGCAGCCCAGCAGGACCATCGCGGCACCCAGTATCCAATGACACCGCTCGACACCCGAACGCGGCCGCAGCACGGACCGCAAACCTTGTAAGCTCCGGACGTGCTTTGGATGCGACAGCGTCACAAAGAAGAACGGGAGCACGGAGTGGACAAGCCGAAGAAATCGGTCCGCCGCAAGACCAGCGGCGTGACGATCGACGAGGTGGCGGCGTTGGCCGGCGTGTCGCCGATGACCGTGTCGCGGGCGATCAACCAGGGCAAGGTGCGCGATGCCACCCGTGAGCGCGTGATGCGCGCGGTGCGCGAACTGGGCTATACGCCCAACCTGGCGGCCAGTTCGCTGGCGGCCGCGCAGCACACCCGCATCGCGCTGATCTACACCAATCCCAGCGGTGCCTACCTCCGCGAACTGCTGGTGGGCTTGCTGCGTGTCGCGTCCAACGCTGCCATCCAGCTGGTGGTCGACTACTGGGATGACCTGGACCCCGCCGCCGAGCGCAAGGCGGCGCGGGCCCTGGCCGGCCGCGTGGATGGCGTCATTCTGCCGCCGCCGCTGTGCGAGTCGCAGCCCGCCGTGACCGAGCTCGTCAGGGCCGGCATCCCCGTGGTCGCGATCGCACCGGGCCACCTGGGCAACGCCATCTCCTGCGTGCGCATCGACGACCTCCAGGCCGGCAAGGAGTTGGCCGAACACCTGATCCAGCAGGGCCACAGCCGCATCGGCTTCATCCGGGGCCGCAACGACCTCAGCGCAAGCGCGCGGCGCTACGACGGCTTTGTCAGCGCCCTGCAGGACGCCGGGCTGCAGGTCGACCCCGGCCTCGTCCAGCAGGGGGACTACACCTACCGCTCGGGCCTGGCCGCCGCCGAGAAACTGCTGTCGCACCGCCGGCCACCGACCGCGATCTTCGCCAGCAACGACGACATGGGCGCCGCCGCGATTTCCGTCGCGCACCGACGCGGCCTCGAGGTGCCTCGCGACCTCTCGGTGGTGGGCTTCGATGACACCTCGGCCGCAACTACCGTCTGGCCGGAGCTCACCACCATCCATCAACCGATCGCCTCGATGGCCGATGCCGCCATCGATATCCTGCTGCGCGCCATCCGCCGCAAGCCCGACGAAGCGCGCGTGTTGACCGATCACGTCATGCCCCACCGGTTGGTGGTGCGCGACTCGGTCGCGCACCCGCCCAAGCGCTGATGGCGCACGACGCACGGTCACGCGCCCGGGCATGCGACGGTGGCCTCCGCTTCGTTCAACGCGCCCAGCGCGACGCGTGATACCGAGAGCGTCATCACTCCCGACGTGCCGATGGACCACGGGCGATCCAGCTTGCCGACGTCCGCGCCTGCCGCCGCCAGGCACTTCAAGGGCACGCCCACGCGGGTCCATTGGCCCACGGGCAGCGTGGCCAGTGTCGGCCCGAGGGCAACACGTGCCGAGCAGCCCGTGCCACAGCCCACCGACAGCCACGCCTCGCCTCGCGGCGCGGCGTCCACCCGCAGCGTGGTCAACAGCATCAGGTCGCCGTTGCTCTCGCGCTGCAGGTCCAGCGGCGTGTGCGACTGCAGCGCGACAATCGCCTCACCCTTGCCCGTCCAGGCGAGGCGGCGGCCGTCTTCCTGCGCCAGGTGATCCACGCCGGTGACCGCCAACAGGCCGCCGTCGAGGGACTCCGGCACCTTGGTGACGGTCACGCCCTGCCCCGTGCTGCCCTCCAGCCGCAGGGCCATGCCGGCGCCGGCATCACCGCGCGCGAAGAACACCCCGGCGGCGCCTTCGTTGCCGGTAACGCCGGAGACCTCCGGCAGCGCGGCCAGATCGCCGTTGTCCTTGTAGGTCAGGCCGAAACCGAACGCGAACAACGGGGCGTAGCCCTTCTGCCCGACGTTGTTGGCGTACTGCGTCGCCGTGCGCGGCCAACTGAAGCTCAGCTTTCCCTTGACGTCGTGCTGCACGCTGCCATCCGCCCTGCGCAGCAGCACATCGGCAATGCCGGCACCTTCCGACCCGGGCAGCCACGCCGCCACGAACGCATCGGCGGCATTGATCTCGCGGTTCACCCATAGCGGGCGGCCACTGAGGAACACCGCGACCACCGCAATGCCGTCGGCCTTGAGCCGCTTGATCAGGGCAAGGTCGGTGTCGTCGCCCGGCTTGTACGCGAGGGTGGGCAGATCGCCCTGGAACTCCGCATACGGGTTCTCGCCGAACACCACCACGGCGACGTCCGGCTTGGTCACGTATTTCCCATCCACCGCAAGCTCGGCGTGGCCGCCCGCGGCGTTTACCTGCTGCGCAATGCCCTCGTAGATCGTGTCGGCATTCGGAAAATCCTTGCGGGTGGTGCCGGTGCCCTGCCAGTTCAGCGTCCAACCCCCGGACTGTTTGCCGACATCGTTGGCGCCGTCACCGGCCACCAGGATGCGTTGCGTCGGCGACAGCGGCAGCACACCGCCCTGGTTCTTCAGCAGCACCAGCGACTCGCGCACCGCCTGCCGGGCAACCTCACGATGCGCCGGCGCGCCGATCAGCGCGAACTGGCCGCCGACCGCGCGCGACGACGGTTTGCCTGCCTCGAACAACCCCAGCCGCATCTTCACCCGCAGGATCCGGCGCACCGCATCGTCCAGGCGTTGCGCGGAGAGAGTGCCGTCCTTCGCCGCCGCCAGCGTGGTCTCATAGAAACCCTTCCAGCTGTCCGACGCCATGGCCATATCCAGGCCGGCATTGATGGTTGCCGGGCAATCGGTGGTGGTGCAGCCCTTGACCTGGCCGTGGCCGTTCCAGTCGCCCACCACGAAGCCACCGAAGTGCATGCGGCCCTTCAGCGCATCGGTCAGGTACGGCTTGTGACCGTGCATCTTCTCTCCATTGACGCTGTTGAAGGACGCCATCACGGTCTGCGCGCCCGCGGCGATGGCCGGCGGGTAGCCGGCGGCGTGGATGCGCACCAGCTCGGCCTCGCTGATCCGGGTATCGCCCTGGTCCTTGCCATCGGTGGTGCCGCCGTCACCGAGGAAATGCTTGACCGAGGCGATCACATGGCGGCCGTCCAGGAATGCAGGCGAGCCGACCTTGCCCTGCAGGCCCTCGACCATGGCTCCCGCATAGCTGGCCACCACCTCGGGCGATTCGGAATAGCCCTCGTAGGTGCGCCCCCAGCGATCGTCCTGCGGCACCGCCACGGTGGGTGCGAACGCCCACTCCATCCCGGTCGCACGGGTCTCCAGCGCGGTGACCTCGCCGATGCGGCGCAGCAGGTCCGGGTTGCGGGTGGCGCCCAGGCCGATGTTGTGCGGGAACAGGGTCGCGCCGATGATGTTGCTCTGCCCGTGCACGGCATCGATGCCGAAAAACACCGGAATCGCCTTGCCGCCCTGCGAGGTATCCATCGACGCCTCGTAGAACGCATCGGCCAGCGCCAGCCATTGCGCAGGCGCGGCGTCGTAGCGGCCGCCGGGGTCGGAGTTGCCCCCGGCCAGGATCGAGCCGAGCCGGTACTTGCGCAGGTCATCCGGGGTGATGCTGGCAATATCGCCCTGCACCAGCTGGCCCACCTTCTCCTCCACCGTCATGCCGGCCATGAGGTCGGTGATGCGCTTCTCGAGCGCGGCGTCCTCGGCCAGCGGCCAGGCCACCTGCGGCCACGGCTGCGGCTCCGGTTCGGCCACCGCCGCTGCAACGGGCGTGTCATCGTTCGCGCAGGCAGCCAGTGCCAGCAGCAGCGCGGTCAGCAAGACGCCACTGCCGGCGCGCGCAAGGCGTCGATTCGTCATTGTGTTCATCCTTCCATCTGCTCCAGTTCCTTGCCCTTGGTTTCGTGCACGTACCGGAGCACGAAGAAGACCGAGAGGATCGCCGCCACCAGGTAGATGCTGTACGTCGCCGCCAGCCCGATGCCGGCCAGCAGGATGGGGAATGTCACCGTGACGGCGAAGTTGGCGGTCCATTGCGCGGCACCCGCCACGGCCAACGCCGAGCCACGGATCTGGTTGGGGAACATCTCGCCCAGCATCACCCACATCACCGGCCCCCAGGAGAGGTTGAAAAACACCACGTAGGCATTGGCCGCCACCAACGCCAGCGTGCCCATGCCCCCGGGCAGGTGCAGGCGCCCGTCCACCAGCGAACCACTGGCGAATGCCACCACCAGCAGCGCCAGCGACACCGCCATGCCCGCCGAGCCGACCCACAACAGCGGCTTGCGCCCGATACGGTCGATCAGCAGCACGGTGACGATGCAGGCCCCGATGCTGAGCGCGCCGGACAGGACATTGATCAGCAACGCATCGTTTTCGGAGAAGCCGACCGCTTGCCAGAGCACCGCGCCGTAGTAGAACACCACGTTGATGCCGACCAGTTGCTGGAACGTGGCTAGGCCGACGCCGACCCAGATGATCGGGCGGATCCTGCCGGTGACCGTGTTGCGCAGGTCCGACAGTCGCGGGCGATGGTGGTCGGTCGACAGCGAGGCGTCGATCTCGACCAGCTTGGTCTGTGCCCCGGCAGCGCCGAACAACCGGGTGAGCACGACCAGCGCCGCCTCCTTGCGGCGCTTCGCCACCAGGTAGCGCGGGCTCTCCGGGATGGTCAGCAACAACACCAGGAACAGCAGCGAGGGCAGCGCCTGCATCCAGAACATCCAGCGCCACGCCGCGTGCCCGCCCCACAGCGCCTCGGTCGAGGCGCCGGCGGTGGCCGCCAGCAGATAGTTGGACAGGAAGGCGACGGTGAGCCCACTGATGATGGCGATCTGCTGCACCGTGGCCAGGCGCCCGCGGTAGCGCGCCGGCGCGACTTCGGCGATGTACGCCGGCGAGATCACGCTGGCCGCCCCCACCGCAAAGCCGCCCATCACCCGCGCAACGATGAACATGGCCGAGGACGACGCCGCACCCGCGCCGATCGCCGACAGCAGGAACAATATCGCCGAGATGATCAGCACGTTGCGCCGCCCCAGGCTGTCGGCCAGCCGGCCGGCGCTGAACGCACCGACCGCGCAGCCCAGCAGCATCGAGGCGATCTCGAACCCCTGCATCCACTCGCCGGACCTGAACGCCTGGTGCAGGCCGTCCTGGGTGCCGTTGATCACGCCGCTGTCGAACCCGAACAGGAATCCGCCAATCGTCGCCACCACGCTGATCAATATGATCAGCCGGGTGTTCTCGCCGCCGCTCATCGCCTGGTTCACTGCTGTGCTCCTCCCCGATTCGGTGTCATCGCTGCGCGCGCTCACGCTCAGCGCAGCAGGTACTGGTTGAGCAGGTTCTCGTAACGCTCCTGCTTGCCGCTGGCCTGCGCAGGCTCCCCGGCCTTGCTGGCCAGCGCCACCAGGTCGGGCAGGCCGAGTGCGCCGTTCTCGAAGTCCTTGCCCGCGCCGCTGTCGAAGCTGGCATACCGCTGCGTGCGCCACTGCTCCCACGGCGAGTCGGTCAGCAGCCCGTGCGCCACTTCCAGCCCGCGCGCGAACGCATCCATGCCGCCGATGTGGGCGATGAACAGGTCCTCCATGTCGGTCGATTCCCTGCGCAGCTTGGCGTCGAAGTTCAGGCCGCCCTCCAGCCCGCCCTGCCGCAGTACCACCAGCATCGCGCCCACGGTGTCGTACAGGTCGGTGGGGAACTGGTCCGTGTCCCAGCCGTTCTGCCCGTTGCCGCGGTTGGCATCGATGCTGCCCAGCAGCCCGTGGTCGGACGCGACCTGGAGGTCGTGTTCAAAGGTATGGCCGGAGAGCGTGGCGTGGTTCGCCTCGATATTGAGCTTAAAGTCCTTGTCCAGGCCGTGCGCCTTCAGGAAGCCGGCCACGGTGGCGCTGTCGAAGTCGTACTGGTGCTTCATCGGCTCCATCGGCTTGGGCTCGATCAGGAAGTTCCCCTTCAGGCCGATGCTGCGGCCGTAATCGCGGGCCATGCCGAGGAACCGCGCCAGGTGGTCGACCTCGCGCTTCATCTGCGTGTTCACCAGCGAGGCGTAGCCCTCGCGACCGCCCCAGAACACATAATGTTCGCCGCCCAGTTCCACCGTCGCCTCCAGCGCCGCCTTCACCTGCACCGCCGCACGCGCCACCACCGCGAAATCGGGATTGGTCGCCGCGCCGTTCATGTAGCGCGGGTGCGAGAACAGGTTGGCCGTCCCCCACAGCAGTTTCATCCCGGTTGCGTCCTGGCGTGCCTTGGCCAGGCCCACCATGTGCGTCAGGTTCTTCTCGTACACGCCGACATCGTCGGCATCCGGCGCCAGGTCGATATCGTGGAAGCACCAGTACGGCACGCCCAGCTTGGTGAAGAACTCGAATGCGGCATCCACCTTCGCCTCGGCGGTCGCCATGGGCGAGCCGACTTCCCATGGGAACTGGCGGGTGCCCGGACCGAACGGATCATGCCCGGCGTTGCAGAAGGTATGCCAGTAGCAGGCCGCGAAGCGCAGGTGGTCCTGCATCGTCTTGCCACCGATGACCTTGGTCGCGTCATAGACCTTGAAGGCCATCGGGTTGTCCGAGCCGCGGCCTTCGAAGGGGATGCGGCCGATGCCGGGGAAATATTCCTTGGCGCCGATGAAGGGCTGATTGCTCATGGTGCGTCTTCCTGTCGTTGTGCGGGGGTCGCGTAAGAGGGTGATCAGCCGCGATACAGCGGCGTGATGGCGTCGAGATGTCGCAGGAAACGTGCGTAGGCCGCGGCATAGGCGGGCGTGCGCGCCGGGTCCGGCTGTGCGGACTGCAGCGGGTCGAGGGCAACGTGCCGGTCCACGATGTCGGCGATGGAGGCGGCGTCACCGCGCGCGTGCCCCATGGCCCACAGCGCCTGCAGGGCCGCGCCGAATGCCGCGCCCTCGGACTGGGTGGGCACGTCCACCGGAAGGCCGAAGATATCGGCCACCAGTTGCCGCCACTGCGCGCTGTTGCTGCCGCCGCCGGTCAGCACGATGCGGTCGAACCGCATGCCCGCGCGGACAAAGGCGTCGTACCCGTACTTGAGGCTGTACGTCGCCCCTTCCATGGCCGCGCGATAGAAGTGCGCCGGGGTCATATTGGTCGTGTCCAGACCGGCCAGCACCCCCTTGCCCAGCGGCAGGTCCGGCGTGCGCTCGCCATTGAGGAAGGGCAGCATCACCAGCCCGTCGGCACCGGGCGGCGTGGCCCGCAGGTGTCCATCGCCATAGCGCGTACTGAAGGCGAAGGCATCGGCCACCTGCTCGGTGACCACCGTGCAGTTCATCGTGCAGATCAGCGGCAGCCAGCCGCCGGTGGACGAGCAGAACGCGGCCCACGCCCCGTCCGGGTCGACCACGGGCGTGTCCGAGTAGGCAAACAGGGTGCCCGAGGTGCCCAGGCTCATCGCCAGGCGACCGGGGACGACGCAGCCGGTACCGATCGCCGCCATCATGTTGTCGCCCCCGCCGACGGCCACCTTCACCGTCGCGCGCAGCCCCAGTGCCGCGGCGGTGGCGGGGTCGATGTCGAACACCTCCTCGGGCGCGGCGATGCGCGGCAGGCACTGGGCAAGATCGCGCGCCGGGTCGGTGGCGCGCAGCAGCTCGCTGGACCAGGTGCGGCTGCGCACGTCCAGCCACCCCGTGCCGGACGCATCCCCGTACTCGCAGAAGCGCTGGCCGGTCAACACGAAATTGAGGTAATCGTGCGGCAGCAGGATGGTGGCGAGCCGCGCGTAGGCCTCGGGCCGATGGGTCTTCGTCCACGGCAGTTTGGAGGCGGTGTAGCCGGTCAGCACCGGGTTGCCCGCCAGCGCGATGGTGCGCGCGGCCCCGCCGACCGCGTCCATGATCTGCACGCACTCGGCCGAGGTGCTGGTGTCGCACCACAGTTTGGCCGGTGCCAGCACCTCCCCTGCCGCATCGACCGGGACGAAGCCGTGTTGTTGGCCCGACACCGCCAGCGCGGCAACACGGGCGCGCACCTTGGGATCCACCGCACCGAAGCAGGCGTGAAGGGCCGCGACCCAATCGGCCGGCGACTGTTCGCGGCTGCCATCGGCGGCGGACGCCAGGCTCAACGGCGCGCTGGCACTGGCCACGAGGCGACGCCCCGCAGGGTCGTAGACCACCACTTTCAGACTTTGCGTACCTGCGTCGATTCCGGCAACCAGATCCATGTATTCCACTCCGCCCATGCCTGAAGGTAGCGCTACCATTTCTGTGCAACAGCGTGCGCGCCGGTTATGCCAGCGCGGATGCCCGTGGCCATACACCCGGCGCCGCCTTGCAGTAGCGTTCGATGAACGCCGCCTGCGACGGCATCGCCGCGACCGCCTGCTGGACCGGCTGCCGGATCCGCGCCAACAGCGTGCGCAGGTCCGCGTCATTGATGGCCCTTGCAAGCGGATGCGGCGGACCCGGCTGGATCCCCTGCCCCATCAACACGCTGGTCCACGAGTCCACGCGGAACAGTTCACCGGGGTCCTGCCAGGCGTGTGCGCGTTCGCGCCAGGCGCGCAGCCGGAGCGCCAGCGACTCGGGCAGCGCCATCTCGCGACAGGCCGCCCACATGGGCTCGTCACGCTGGTTGGCGTGGTAGTGCAGGATGATGAAGTCGCGCACGTGCTCCATCTCCTGGCGGCTGACGTCGTTGTACAACGCCACCAGCGCCGGGCTGATGCCGTCGAACGGGAACAGCTGGATCAGGCGCACCACGGCACTGATGGTCAGGTGGATGCTGGTCGATTCCAGCGGCTCGATGAAGCCGCTGGCAAGCCCGAGCGCCACCACGTTCCTGTTCCACGCCTTCAGCCGGCGCCCGCTGCGGAACGGCACCAGCCAGGGGTCCCGCAGCGGCGGGCCGTCGATGTCACGCAGCAGCTTGGCGTGCGCCTCGTCGTCGGACATGTGGCGGCTGGAGAACACCAGCCCGCAACCGACCCGGTGCTGGAGCGCGATATGCCACCGCCAGCCGGCCTCGTGCGCGATGGCGCGCGTGTATGGCACCGGCGGTGCGACCGACTCGGTCTGCACCGCCACGGCGCGATCGCTGGGCAGCCAGTCGTGCCAGTCCTCGTAGCCGGTGTGCAGGGTCTGCTCGGTCAACAGGCCACGGAACCCCGTGCAATCGATGAACAGGTCGCCCTCGATGACCTGCCCGTCTTCCAGCACCAGCGCCGCCACGGCGCCGTCATGGGCGTGTTGCCGAACCTCGCGGATCTTGCCTTCCACCCGTCGCAGGCCATGCGCTTCGGCCTTGCTTCGCAGGAACTTCGCGTAGAGCCCGGCATCGAAGTGATAGGCGTAGTTGACCTGCGGTTGCGTGTCCAGCGAGAACTGGTCGCCGCGCGAGGCGACACTCTCCAGGCAGAAGTCGCCCAGCGCCGAGGGCATGCCGCGGCGCTGGCTGTCCAGCCAGAAGTGGTGGAACGGCGTGGCCCACGTCCCCTGCCCGATCGTGCCGAACGGATGGATGAAACGATCGCCGGGGCGGCGCCAGTTCTCGAACGAGATCGAGAGCTTGAACGTGCCGGCGACCGCGCGCAGGAACGCCTGCTCATCGATCTGCAGAAAGCGATGGAACGCCCGGATCGGGGGCACGGTCGATTCGCCGACGCCCACGGTGCCGATCTGCTCCGATTCCACCAGCGTGATCTCCAGCTGGTCACGGAACTGGTGGGCCAGCGCACAGCCGGCCAGCCAGCCCGCCGTGCCACCCCCGGCGATGACCACCTTGCGGATCCGCCCTTCTGTTGTGTTCGCCACGTTCAAAGCGATGCTCCCATCAGCGATTGAGTCGAGCCAGCAACTGGGCGCGCGTGCGCCGTGCCTGCGTCTCGTCGAACGGCGCCAGCTCACCCCGGGCGGCGTCGGGCAGATGCTGCCCTGCGCGATCGCCGGGACCGAACACGTAGTACGTGAAGATCTCTGCCCAGGCCTGCTTCTCGCGCGCCGGCAGATCGCGCAGCGCCCACATCGCATGCTGGAGCGCCGGCAACGGTGAAGGCAGGAAACGCGGCGACGTGCGCCACCAGTAGTTCACCAGCACGTTGAACGGCTCCAGGCTGCGCACGTGGTGCCACCACATGCTCGGGATGAAGATCGCATCGCCCGGTTCCAGCACGGCGGTCTGCGCGCTTGCCAGCGCGTCAGCGAATCGTGGATGGCGCGCGACGTCCGGGTGGTCGATATCCACCACGCTCACCACCTGCCCGCCCGGGGTGGGTTCCAGCGGACCCGGATACAGATTGTCGATCTGCTCGGGCGGGAACAGGGTGAACCGACGCCGGCCCACGGCGCAGCACGCCAGGTTCTGCGGGGTATCGAAATGGCAGGAGGCCGTCACCCGGTTGCCGATCCAGATGCTCGCCGACGCCTCGATGCCCTGCCCGGCCAGGCCGGCGTCGTTGGCCTGCGCGAATCCGGGGAGCGCCTGGTCGATCAGCAGCGACGCGACATAGTAGGTGGGCGGCCGTGGGTCTTCGAGGGTGTCTGCAATTGCATCCAGCACCTGCGTCAGCAGCCCGCGGCGCACCTCGACGTTCAACTGCGTGAAATCCTCGGTGTAGAACGGACGCCCGTCGATCTCCGGGCCGCCGAAGGAATACGGCACCGGCACGCCCGCCTCGAAGCCGCGCAGATACGCCATGGCCGCGTGCGTGGAGCGCAGCCCGGCCTGCACCAGTGCCCAGTCGCGCGCGATCCCGCGCAGTACCACCGGCTCCCCGGCGGCCACCAGCGCCTCCAGCGGCAACGCAGTGGGCTCAACGCCGTCCAGTGTCCGCATGGCTACGCCGTCCAGCACCGGTCAGTTCCTGCCGGCAGCGACGGCGGCGTCGGCCATGCGCAGGCGCCGTTGCTTCTCGGCGATCAGCCGGCGCATGTTGTGCAGCGAGGCCAGCATCAGGTACGCACCTTCCAGATAGCCGGCACGGTTGAGGTCGGCCAATGCGGC
Organism: Stenotrophomonas sp. 05N37; assembly: GCF_056397365.1. NCBI lineage: Bacteria > Pseudomonadati > Pseudomonadota > Gammaproteobacteria > Lysobacterales > Lysobacteraceae > Stenotrophomonas > Stenotrophomonas sp. 05N37. The sequence goes on from NZ_JBFTNG010000004.1 coordinate 225,615, forward strand.
ACCGTCCAGCAGCGCCAGGCGGTCACGGTCGATGGCGTGCAGGCCGTTGATGCCGACCCGGTGCTGCGGATCGATCTGCACGTCGAGCGTGAGTGGCTGGATCAGCCCGTGCGCATCGAGCGCGGCAAACATCGCCGCGCCAAAGGCGTGCCCATCGTGAATGCCGCGCAGCACGCCGGCGATATGTTCGAGATACGGCGTGTTGCCCCCCTGCGGCAGGAACACCGGCTCCCCCTGCGTCGCATTCACGCGCGGATGCTCCAGGTCCACGTGCAGCACCGCCTCCCGGGTGAGCGCGCCATCGATCCGGCTCTCCTGAAAACCGATGAGGAACGGCCCCTTGGCCGCCGCCCCGGGCAGGTAGGCCGCATTCCAGCGACCGTCCTGCAGGAACAGATTCTCGTGCTGTTCAAACCCCAGCAGGGCCACCGACTGCCAGTCACCCGTGGCCGGGTCCTTGCGAAGGAAGATCGGGTATTCCCGCTGCAGCTCGGCAAACTCACTCGGGTAGGCCGGCACCATGCCCACCGCATCACCCAACTCGGGACCGAAATCGGTGGCCACGCGCAGGTCGCGATGGGCGATGTTGTTGAGCATTTCGTAACGCGGCATGGTGTTGTCCAATCCCCTCGTCAGCCGTGAACAGGTGCCGCTGCATCAACAGCGGCACCCACCGTTCAGAACCTGTAACGAACGCCGAGCATGTAACGCGGGCTCTGGTCAGCCAGCTTCACGATCATCTGCGAGGTGCGCGAGCGCCAGCGGACGTCCTCACCGGTCAGGTTGATCGCTTCCAGACCGAACGACCAATGATCATCCAGGGTGTAATTCACGCTGAGATCCCACTGCTCGTACGCTTCCACGTAGTACGGATTGCGACTGGCCCCCTGGTTGGCGAGGATCAGGTACTGGTCACGCCAGTTCCACGCAAGCCGCACCGACCAACCGTATTTTTCGTACATTAGCACGGCGTTTGCGGTGTCACTGAGGCCGGTCAGCGCGAACTGGTCGATGCCCGGGTCGCCCCCGTTGTCGTAGCCGACATCGCCATTCACCAGGGTGTAATTGGCGAGGACGCCAAATCCGGTATCCCCGAAGAAGTACTGCCCGCCCAGTTCCCAGCCGTGCAGCTTGGCCTGGTTCTGGTTGATCGGACGGTTGACGTTGAACTGGTACAGCGGGTCGCCGGCCTGCCCGTACAGATCGTAGGCCGCTTCGGTCGCCAGGACCTGCGCGTCGGTACCGTTATAGGCGCCCAGCCCGGCCGGGTTGTTGCGCAGCAGGGCCAGCGCGGTGAACAGCGCCGTATCGTTGGCCGAGCAGGCCGCCGCGTTGGCCGCACCTACCTGGGTGATGCAGGCGCCGCTGTTGAGGAACGCCAACGCTGCCTGCGCATCCGGACCGGAGGTGGGGTCCCTCAACCCATACAGGTTTTCCTGCACGATGGTGTTGCCGATGAAGTTGTTGACCGACTTGTTCCAGTACGTCAACGACACGTAGCTCGCGTCGGCGAAGTACCACTCCAGCGCCAGGTCGAGATTGTCCGATTCCAGCGGCTTCAGCTGCGGGTTCTGCGCGGTGCCGCTGGCCCGCGACGACGGATCGATCAGCACCGAGCCAAACGGCTGCTGTGCGGTCGGGCCCGCATAGAGGTTGCCGATCGGCGCGCGCGCGATGCTCTTGCCGAACGAGACGCGCCCCTTCAGGTCGTCCATCAGGTCGATGCTGAAGTCGAGGTTGGGCAGGATGTAGCTGTAGCTGTTCTTCTCGGTGAACGGCTGTTGCTCGTCGGACAACACCACGCGGAAGTCGTTGTTGGACTGCCATTCGATGGCTTCCGGGATGGCGATGACCGAGGTCGACACCACATCGGTGGTTTCATAGCGCACGCCCAGGCGGGTATTGGTCCGCATGCCGCCCAGCTCGCCGTCCAGCTCAACCTGGAAATAGGCCGATTTGGTTTTCTCCTCCACCAGGTTGTCGGCGGCGCGCTGCGGGCTCACGCCGAGACTGGCGTCATAGTTGTCCGCGGCCCACTGCGCGAGGCGGCCGGCATCGCCGCGCCAGGCGGTGAAGCTGTTGGCATTGAAGTCGTTGAACAACCCCACGATGTTGACCGGCTGCAGCAGGTCCATCAGCCCGTTGGCGACATCCCCGTCCACGTTGGCCACGCCCCAGTCACCAAGGGTGCTGTAATTCTCGGCGGCCTGGATGCGGTGGGTGGTCTGCTTGCTCGAATCCACGCCGAACTGGAAGCGTCCCTTGTCGAAGCTCCACTCACCGTCGATGCGCCCCTGCTTGATCTCGCTGACCTGGGTCTGCGAATTGATGCGCAGCACCTGCGAACCGATCTCGCCCGGTGCGAAGCCCGGGTTGACCACGCCGTTGGTCTTGGCGATGGCATCGGCCGTGCTCGGGTACCAGACCTGGGTGCCCACCGGCAGGCCGTTGTTGAAGTTCATTTCCTGCACCCACGACCCGCCGCAATGCGGTCCGCTGGTGCAGTTGTTGGTACCGGCGATGCTGCTGAAGATGGAGCCACCGCCGGTCAGCGGATCGTTCGGCCGGCTTTCGTTCTTCGAATCGTGCGCGTCGAAGGTCAGCTTGAACCGGTCGGTGACGTTCCACAGCGCATTGAAGCCGAGCGATCCCAGCTTGTACTTCTGCATGCTGCGCTGCTGTTCAAGCCCGAAATCCTTGGTCCCGGCGATTTCGCGGATGTAGATCGGGGTCGCGACCGCGCCGCTGGTATCGAACGTGACATCGGTGTAATTGCTGTTCTGCAGCCACATCCCCTGCTCGCCACGATTCTCGGTGATCTCGTTGGTCGAATAGGTGTAGTCCAGGGTCAGCGTCACCGCGTCGGTGGGGGCGAACTGCAGCACCGCCTGGCCATTGATGCGCTCGCGCTCGAACTCGGAGAACGCATAGCGCAGGTCGTTGGGACGGGCATACAGCGCGCCGACCGCCGGGGCGTTGACCACGGTCGGGTTGCCGGGCATCGTGCCGGTCCACGGCTGCACGTTCCAGTAATTGTCGGTGGCCTGGACCGAGCCACCCTTGCGCTTCTGGTAGCTGGCACTGACCCCGACACCGAAGGTCTTGTCCGGGTTGCTGTAGCTGAAAATGCCGGACAGTTCGGGCGTCAGGTCGTTGTCGAACGGCTGGCTCTGGTCGGAGACGACTTTCGCGCCGGCACTGGCCACGGTGCCCTCATGATCGAACGGGCGTCCGGTCAGGATGTTGATGGTGGCCCCGATACCACCGCTGGGAACATTGGCCTGGCTGGTCTTGTAGACCTCGATGCCATTGATGGATTCCGCGGCCAACTGGGCGAAGTTGAAGGCACGGGTGCCGCCGTCGACACCGCCGATGGCAACCTGCCCGGCGGCACCGAATGCATCGGCACCCGGCATCTGCCGCCCGTTGAGCGTGACCATGTTGAACTGCGGGCCAAAGCCGCGCGCGGTTACCTGGGCGCCTTCACCATCACGGCGTTCGATGGAGATGCCGGTGATGCGTTGCAGCGATTCGGCCAGGTTGGTGTCGGGGAACTTGCCGATGTCCTCGGCGCTGATCGCATCCACCACGCCGGCCGAGTCGCGCTTGATGTCCATCGCCTGGCTGAGGCTGTTGCGGATGCCGGTCACCTGGACGGCGTCCAGCTGTGTCGGGCTGGGCTGGGCCTGCGGTTGGGCAACGGGAGGCGGCGTTGCCGCGTCCTGTGCGAATGCGGGATTGATGACCAGAACGCCGCCTACAAAGGTAAACATGGCCCTGGAGGTGAACTTCGCCAGCGTCCGGCTCATGAACGAGCCCTCCGGCCTGGGGTACGACGGAACGTAGAAGCGCGCATGACTCTCCCCTCTGACATAACGATCGAATGGATGTACCGCCCCTCCTGGGGGCACGTACGGGCGATGCCCGTCTTCCACACCGAACATCGCAGTGCGCCGAGCGCAAACTGCGACTCAAACTCGCTTTCAGGCTTGCCAGAACAGCCGCGTGGTAAAGGGGGGGTACCTGCTGGCCTTACTCCGGCCCAGTGGTAGCGCTACCATCACGTCACGGGCGCAGACTAATCATCCGGGGTTGCGCTTGTCATCATGCAGCGCAACAAAGGAAGCCAGGCCTTGAAGAGCAGTCACAAAGCGGTCCGTCGCAAGGCAAGCGCCATCACCATCGACGACGTGGCGGCGCATGCAGGCGTCTCCGCCATGACCGTATCGCGCGTCATCAACGGCCATGCCGGCGTGCGTGAAGGCAACCGCGCGCGCGTCATGCGCAGCGTGCACGAACTGGACTACCGGCCCAATCTGGCCGCCAGCGCCCTGGCCGCGGCGCAACACACCTGCATCGCGTTGATCTACACCAATCCCAGCTCGAGCTACCTGCGCGAACTGCTGGTCGGCGCGCTGCGCGGGTCGACCCGGGCGGCGGCACAGTTGGTGATCGCCAGCTGGGATGAGCTGGGCACCCCGGCGCGTCGCGAGGCGGCGCGGCAACTCGCCGGCGGCGTTGCGGGCGTGATCCTGCCGCCGCCCCTCTGCGAATCGGAGGACATCGTCGACGTGTTCGTCAGTGCAGGCATTCCCGTGGTCTCCATCGCCTCCAGCCAGTTCAGCGACCGGCTGTCCTGCGTGCGGATCGATGATCGTCGCGCCAGCCACGAAATGGTGTCGCATCTGATTGCCCACGGCCATACCCGCATCGGCTACATCACGGGCGATCCGAACCAGACCGCCAGCGCGCACCGCTGGCAGGGGTATCGGGAAGCGCTGGCCGCCGCCGGCATCCATCATGACGACGCACTCGTCCAGCCGGGCTACTTCACCTATCGCTCCGGACTGGAAGCCGCCGAGCGGCTGCTGGCCCTGCCCGCGCCGCCCAGCGCGATCTTCGCCAGCAACGATGACATGGCCTCGGCCGTTGTGTCCGTCGCGCATCGTCGTGGCCTGGCCGTACCGGGCGATCTGTCGGTGGTGGGGTTCGACGACACCTCCGCATCGACCATGGTGTGGCCGGAACTGACCACGATCCATCAACCGGTGGCGGAGATGGCCGACACCGCCATCGACATCCTGCTGCGCGAGATCCGACGCCCCGCGTCCGCGCCACGCGGCACGGTCAACCATGTGCTCGCGCACCGGCTGATCACGCGCGCGTCCGTTTCCAGGCCGCTGTCAGCCCCCGGCCTCCTGCCCTCGCAGGAGGCGGTACGCCGTTTCACCGACATCGATGGCAAGGACGCCGAAGCATCTTGAACCTGCACCTCAGCCCGGGAACACCCGGTAGGTGCTGCGGGCTTCACGGCTGGCCTTGAGCGCAGCAATGACGTCCGCTGCCGAAGGCTCGCCTTCGATGATGCACACCGCGACCGTGGTCGGCTCCCTCCCACCGATTTTTTTCTTCTTTACGAGTTCCGCAGTGAATTGCACGTCGACTTTGAAACCGCCCTCTTTCAGGGGTCGCGCGTCGATGTGGTAATCGTCATTGAGATAGATGCCATTCTTTTCCCGCAGCAACCTGCTGACGTCGCTAATCTCGTCCAGCAGCGCGTTGAAGCTACGGTCGTTGGGCAGATGCCTGGGGTCGGCAAAGCCTTTGCCGTTCTCGGACGTATTGAGGTTTTCGAAAGCCATGGTAGTTCCTTTGTCCGGTTGCGGGATGGCGGATCAGTGACCGGTTTTCGCATCAGGCAGTGCCGCGCAGATCTGACGGGCGGCGTCGCTGAAGGCCACCTTCTTGTCGATCAATGCCCGCAGCTGCTTGACGTAGTTCACCCTGTCGTCGCCCGGCGGATGGTCGCCATCCTTGTGCGTGTCGAAGATCTGGCTCGTGCGCCACCGGCTGATGGAGTCGATCATGGTGTCCCAACCGATACCGAGCTGGATGAGGAGGTAGGCCGCACTGAGGTCGGCGATCACCTCGGTCGCTTCCCCTGAAGCGCCGGTCAGGCCCACCTTGGACAGGACATGCTCGCTGGTACCGTGGCCGAGCTCGTGGGCAAGCGCGAACTTGATCGCTACGTTGTCGCCGATGGCCAGCAGCCCCTCGCTGACGATCATGCCCAGTCCCTGCTCGTCATCTGTCGGCGTGAGATTACCGTTGGGCACACTCCCCGGCTCGGTCTTGACCACCGGCACCATCGGCAGGCCGCAGGCATACGGCGTGTCGTTGGCGTAGAACTGGCTGGAAATGAGGGCCAGGGCCTCCTTGGCAAAAGCACTGGCCTGCGCGGCATTCATGGACATGGGAACCTCCCGTGAGCGAGCCCGACGAATACGGGCCCAGGCGTTCACTTTTTACGTTCCCCGCGCCGGTGGCGTGCGACCCGCCGTTGCGAGGCCTGCACCCCCTGTTGCGCGTGGCGATTCGCCTGACAGTCCAGGCCCGTAGCGCTCCAGGTGGCCTGCCCGGCGGGCCCAGCAGGCTCACGCCGGTATCGCGCGCCAACGGGGGCAGTCCGTAGCCGCGCCGGCGACCAATTCCGGGCCGATTGGCGCCCACCCCTCCCGATCAGGGACAATAGCCGCCGCCCGGGCGTCCCCGGGCCCGCTACAGCATGGTCCAGCATCGAGCCGGTCATCGCTCTGCTTCCCGCCCTGCCTCCCCACCGCTTCCCCGGAACCGACGTGAACACCATCGCCCCACCCCTCGCCGCCGACGATCTGCCCCTGACCGACCGCCTGCGCGCCGCGCTGGACCTGCTGGAGGCGATCGAGGCCGACCGCAGCGTGCTCGACACCCTGCCCGACGCCGATCGCGCGCGCCTGCACCAGGTGGTGGCCAAGGTCTACCACCCCGAGCCGAAGGCGCGCCGGCAGATGCTCAAGCAGCAGGCCAAGCAGCGCCACCAGGAAAAGGTGCGCAAGGCCGAGGCCCTGCTCGAGCAGACCGGCATCCGCACGCTGCGCCGCAAGCCGGTGTTCAGCACGCCGAACTATTTCCCGCCGCACGCCCCCGGCCTGCATGACGCGCACAACGGCGAAGGCGCCGCGGCAGCACCCGAGCCGGTGCATTCGCCGGAACTGCGCCACTGCTACGTGTGCAAGCAGAAGTTCACCCAGCTGCACCATTTCTACGACCAGATGTGCCCGACCTGCGCCGCGTTGAACTTCACCAAGCGCACCGAGACCGCCGACCTGCGCGGTCGCGTCGCGCTGTTGACCGGCGGCCGGGTCAAGATCGGTTACCAGGCCGGCCTGAAGCTGCTGCGTGCCGGTGCCGAACTCATCGTGACCACGCGCTTCCCGCGCGACTCGGCGGCCCGCTATGCCGAAGAGCCCGACTTCGCCGAGTGGGGCCACCGCCTGCAGGTGTACGGCCTGGACCTGCGCCATACGCCCAGCGTGGAAGCGTTCTGCAACGAGTTGCTGGCCACCCGTACGCGGTTGGACTTCATCATCAACAACGCCTGCCAGACCGTGCGCCGCCCGCCGCAGTTCTACGCGCACATGATGGCCGGTGAGACCGCCGCGCTGCACGAGCTGCCGGAGACGGTGCGCAAGCTGGTCGGCCAATATGAAGGCCTGCGCAGCCCGGAACTGCTGAGCGACGCCTCGGCGATCGCGCTGCCGGCGGTGCAGGAGCGCGGCCTCAACGGGGCCGATGGCCTGACCCGCGCGGCCGAGTTGTCGCAGGTGGCGCTGCTGGAAGACGAGCTGGTGGGCCAGCAGCATCTGTTCCCCGAGGGCCGTCTGGACCAGGACCTGCAGCAGGTGGACCTGCGCGGCCGCAATTCCTGGCGCCTGTTGATGGCCGAAGTGCCGTCGGTGGAATTGCTGGAAACCCAGCTGGTCAATGCGATCGCGCCGTTCATCATCAACGCGCGCCTGAAGCCGCTGATGCTGGCCACGCCCGAGCGCGACAAGCACATCGTCAACGTGTCGGCGATGGAGGGCCAGTTCTACCGCAACTTCAAGACCACGCGCCACCCGCATACCAACATGGCCAAGGCCGCGTTGAACATGATGACGCGCACCTCGGCGGCCGATTACCAGAACGACGGCATCCACATGAACAGCGTGGACACCGGCTGGGTGACCGACGAGGATCCGGCGGAGATCGCCGCCAAGAAAGTGCAGGAAGAGCGCTTCCACCCGCCGCTGGATATCGTCGACGGCGCTGCGCGCATCGTCGACCCGATCATCCATGGCTTCAACACCGGCGAGCACGTGTGGGGCCAGTTCCTGAAGGACTACGCGCCGACCGACTGGTAAGCGCGCGGCAGGGCGCGGGGCGACCCGCGCTCAGGGATCGGAGCGCGCCGGATCGAACACGAACCGGTGCGTGGCCGGATCGAACACGAAGACATTGAACGTGCCCTCGCCCCCGGCGCCACCCGACCAGGCCGGCAGGAGGAGATCGGGGTGGCCGTCGGCGTCGGCGTCCACCACCTGCAGCAGGTCGGATTCGCCCGCCAGGACCGGCTCGGTATCGAAATCCCGCAGGACCTGCACGCGCTCACCGGTGCGGGCGTCGAGCACCTCGATCGCCGTCAGCAGGCGTCGCGCCTCGTCCTGCGTGTCACGCTCGAACCCCAGACGAAACCGGAACCCGGGTGCGCTGGCGGCCTGTTCCACCCACAGCGGCCGCGACAGTGCATCGCGATCGATCCAGCCGGTCGTGCTGCCGCCATCGGCCGCCACCTGCTCTACCCGATACCACGACGGCGTGCGCGCGAGCACCGCCACGAAACTGCCGGCCGCCAACGGGGTGCCGCCGCCTTCCTGGCCGGCATGCGCGTGCAGCGCAATCGCGTTGGGCAGGTACAGCACGTCCTGGTAGTCGCGCGCCTGCGCCAGGGCAAAGCCGTCGCGGTAGTGGGTCACCTCGTAGTGCTGGATGCTGCGCCCATACGCCTCCGGCGCGCAGACATCGGCGATGGCGCAGATGCCGGCCTCCTCCGGCGTAGGCGTGCGCACCGCCGGAACCTGCTCGGTCCCGGTGGCGCGCTTCTGGTCGTCCCAGCGCACCGTGAACCGGGTTGCGGTCCACTCGATCACCGCCTCGCTGCCGTCGGTGCCGATGTGGGTGCGACAGAACGGCTGCGCGTCGGACCGGGCGTTCCAGCCCGGAAACGCATAGGCCCGGCACAGCCGATGCACGGGGTTGCCGTCGTCGCGATCGTCCGCATCGGTGACGAACACCAGCTTGTTGAGCCCGGCCTGGCGGTCACGCGAGACGTAGGCATAGCGGACTTTGGCCGCCACCGGCAGCGCGTGCTCCACGCGTTGCCGGTACGCCTGGCCAGGCGGCGCGATGGCCGGCGGTGCCGACAGGTACGCCTCCGGGTCCAGCCGGTACAGGCCCGGCTGCAGGAGATCGACAGGCGCGGCCTCGGCGCTGGCCAGGACGGCGGCCAGCGCAAGCAGGGAAAACGGCATGCAGCAGACTCGTGGATAGGGGGGAGGCGCGCGTTACGCGCGCCATGCGTCATGCCTGGCGGGCCATCTCACTGGCCTGCACCTGCTCGGCCGCGCGCGCGGTCTCCGGCGCCGGCGCCCGCGACTCGGCCACGGTCTGCAACGCACGCACGTGCTCGCCCACCGGCGTCGCCACCGCCTCGGTGGTCTCGGCCCGCGCCAGCCGGCGGTCCGCGCCGAGCGGGTCGCCCTGGACGGCGAACGCGTACTGGCCGTTCTCGCTGAGCACGGCCTGGTCGATCCGCTCCAGGCCCTCGCGCCGCGCCGCCACCAGCAGGCCCATGTACAGGCGCTCGCTCATCGCATCGGACTGGCGACCCATGCCCTGGTCCAGCGCACCGACCGCCGACTGGCCCTGCCGCATCAACCCGTGGTCGGGGCTGTCGGCATGGCGCGGGTCCTGCGGCAGCAGGGGCGTCGGCGCCGGCAGGTTGCGCAGCCGCGGGCTGTCCACGCTGGCGTCAATCGGGACGAAGCCGCCGCGCGGATCGCCGTCGGCGGCGTTGGAGAGCTTGAACAGGCGCTCGGCCATGCCATGCGCGGACTGGCCCTGCATGCGCGCCATCGTGGTGGCGAACGCGTCCACATCCTGCTGCGGCCTGCCTTGCCCGTCATCGGCCAACACGTGCCAACGCGGGTCGGCGCCGGGGTTGCCCTTCACCAGCGCCTGGGTCTGCGCCATCAACGCGCGCATCTGCGGCTCGCTGAAGCGCAGGGTGAGGGTGTCGCCGGCCTGGACCGGTCCCTCGCGGCGGGTGTCGCCGGTGAGCGCGGTGTTGAGCATGCCGGCGATCTGCTCGGCGTGCGGCTGGTTGCGCAGGTCGAGCTGGAACTCATAGCGCCGTGCCTGGACATTCTCGGTGCCATCGGCGGCGTGCACGCTCAGCCGGGTCATCGGCACGTTGCCGCTGTATTCCACGCGACGCGCATCGACATGGCTGCCGTCGTCGAAGCGCGTGCGCACTACCTCACCGGCATTGCGTGCGCCGCCCAAGTCCGCGCCCAGGTGCTCACCGATGCCCACCTTGAGACGCGTCTGCGAACTCATCCCGAGCCGTTCCACCGTCGCGGCTGCCTCGACGCCGGGCGTCTGCGCGGCGATTTCGCCGGTCGCCACGAAATGCGCGTAGGCGGCCTGGCCATCGGCCTGGCCGAGGTCGAAGGTCGCGGTCTTCACCGTGGACTGGCCGAGCGCGTCCTGGCGGCCGAGCATCGCGCTGACGCCACCGGCCGACACACCCAGCCCGTTGAACGCCGATACCGCCTGGTTGGGCCCCATGCTCACGCGCACATGCTGCGCATCCACGCGGTCCACGCGGTAGCTGGCCCCGGCGGCCTCGGTGAGCTGGGTCTGGGTGGCGATGTGGCGGAAGCTGGCATCCAGCGCAGTGCCCTGGAACGCCTGCCCATCCAGCGTGACCCGGCCACCGACCGGAATCGAGGTGGGATCGAACGGAGACACCCGCGCCGCGTCGGTCGCATCCTGCCCGGCGGGCAGGCTGACCAGATAGCGGCCGCGCGTGCCGGCAGTGCTGGACACTTCGGCAGCGGCACCACGGCTGCCGCTGCCGCCGTGCTCGGCGCGCACCCCGGCCATCTGTTCCATCTGCACCTGGTAGTTCACCAGGCCATCGGCACTGGCGTGGGTGAAGGTGACCGCCTGGCCCTGGGTCTGCGCCGTCGCGCCGAGCTTGGCGACGTCGCGCTCGGTGGCGCCCTTGACTGCCCCATCGCCGGGATTCCAGCTGATCGCGTGGGCCCCCACGCCGACGCGGTACTCGCTGTTGGCCGAACCGTAGTCCGGGTTGAAGGCCACCTCGGCGGCACTACGATGGCGCGCGATGCTCGCTGCGCCGTCCCTGTTTGTATCGGCATTCATGCCGTGACCTCCTTGAAACGAGCGCTCCATTGTAGAGGCCGGGACTGAAGCGCGCGTTCACTGCGCGTGGCGGCAACGGTGCCCCAATCGCGACGACGGCCGCCCAAATCGCGCGAGACGGGACGCCGTCGAGCGCCTACGCTTGTCCATCTCCCCCGTCCGCCGGTCCGGGGCCAGCCGCGCCCCGCGCCTGGTATCGCGACCCTCCTGCGTTTGATGCCGCCCATGACTGCACCGCCCCCCGCCCCCAGCTCCTCCTCGAACATTCCCGCCGCCACGCCCGCCGCCCCGGTCAACCAGGGCTTTGCGATCCGCATCGTCGGCGCGGCCGCGTTCGCGCACCTGCTCAACGACATGATCCAGGCGGTGCTGCCGGCGGTGTACCCGATGTTCAAGAGCGAGTTCCAGCTGAGCTTCGGCCAGATCGGCGTGCTCGCGCTGGTTTACCAGGTCACCGCCTCGCTGCTGCAGCCATGGGTGGGCATGTACACCGACAAGCGCCCGCTGCCGTACCTGCTGCCGTCGGGCATGGTGGCCACCTTCATCGGCATCGCGATGATGGCCCTGGCCAACAGTTACGAGATGCTGCTGGTGGCCGCCGCCGTCGTCGGCGTGGGCTCGGCCACCTTCCACCCGGAAGCGTCGCGGGTGGCGCGGATGGCCTCGGGCGGTCGCTTCGGCACGGCGCAGTCCACCTTCCAGGTGGGCGGCAACACCGGCTCGGCACTGGGCCCCCTGCTGGCGGCGGCCGTGGTGATCCCGCACGGCCAGCGTGCGATCGGTTGGTTCATGCTGATCGCCGCGGTCGCCATCTTCGTGCTGTTCCGGCTCACCGGTTGGACCGTGCGCCATGGCCAGGCCAAGATGAGCAGCCTGGCGCGCAACCACGGCACCGGCCTCAGCCGCGGCAAGGTGGTGCAGGCGATCGTGGTGATCTCGGTGCTGATGTTCGCCAAGTTCGTCTATATCGCCTCGTTCACCAACTTCTTCACCTTCTACCTGATCGAACGCTTCCACCTCAGCGTGCAGCAGAGTCAGATGTATCTCTTCATCTTCCTGGCCTCGATCGCGCTGGGTACCTTCATCGGCGGCCCGGTCGGCGACCGGATCGGGCGCAAGGCGGTGATCTGGATCTCGTTCCTTGGCGTGGCCCCGTTCGCGCTCGCCCTGCCCTACGCCAACCTGATGGGCACGGCGGTGCTGGCGATCGCGGTCGGCCTGGTGATGTCCTCGGCCTTCGCCGCGCTGGTCGTGTATGCGCAGGAAGCCGTGCCGGGCCGCGTGGGCATGGTGTCGGGGCTGATGTTCGGCCTGATGTTCGGCATCGGCGGCGTGGGCGCGGCAGGCCTGGGCAAGCTGGCCGACATCCACGGCATCGTGTGGGTCTACCACTTCACCTCGTACCTGCCGCTGCTGGGCCTCGCAACGGCATTCCTGCCGAAGACGAAGATGCACTGACGAGGATGTGTCCTGGTCTCCGCAGCCGCAGGCCCGACCGGCCCGCAACGGCAAAGGGGCAACCGTAGCGGCCCCTGGCTGCATCGCTCCCGGTTACCAGGCCCGGCGCACGCCAATCTGCGCCCCGGCGTCCCGGTAGCCGCCATCGCCACGCTGCACGCGCAGGTCGCCCCAGGCCGACCAGCGCTCGCCCAGCCGGAGCTGCGCGCCGGCCTGCGCTTCGTAGCGGTTGGTTGGCAGCGAGGCATCCAGCGTCTGGCCATCGAACCGCATGCTCTGGCCGCGTTCGGCGTACAGCCAGTTCAGCGCCACGAACGGCTGCACGCGATTGCCCGCCGCGTTGTCGTGCCCGAACAGACGCACGCCCACCCGCGATTCCAGCCCGCCAGCGCGGCCATCCTCCACCCGCGTGCCGTTGCTTTCGCGGTGCAGGTCGCCGTTGTAGTCGGTGTAACTCACCTGCACCTGGGGCTGCAGGTAGACCGAACGGTGTTCGCTGTCGGTCAGTGCGATGCCGTAACCGGCTTCCAGTGACGCCGCACGGGTGGTGGCGTGGTACCTCTCCCGGTCCAGCCCGTCGCCCTGCACCTGGCTGTCGTAACGTCCGTACTGCAACCAGCCGTCCAGGTACAGCCCGGCATCGTCCTCGGCGTTCTGCACCCAGCTGGCGTAAACACCCAGCGCGTCGCCCTCGACCTTGCCACGGGTGCCATAGCCGGTGAGCCGCGAGATGGCCTGGGTCGTCGCATCGCCGGTGGCCAGCATGACGCCAACCGAGCCGCGCCCCTGCTGCCCCCAGCGCGCCAGATCGCTGCCGATCTGCAGCGCGCTGGTCTGGCTGCGCGCGTCCACCTGGCCGGCGACGGTGGTGTGCAGTTGATCGCGCGACACGCGCGCCCACGCACCCACGGTGTCCCGATCGAACGACGGTTGGCCACGATCATGGCGGCGCTGCTGGAACATGCGGATCGCCGCGGCCTGGTTGGCCAGATAGGCGCCGGGTTCGGGGCGCAACACGGGGACCGGGTCCACCGGATCGACCGGGTCCACCGGCGTAACCGGATCTACCGGGTCAACGGGATCGACCGGGTCAACTGGCTTGCACTGCGGCAGGCTGGGGTCCACCACACAGGGATCGGGTGTCACCGGCAGGGCCGAGCGCAGATACCAGCCTCCATCGGACGGGGTGGATACCCCGCCCTTGAACAGGAAGTACTCATAGGCGCCGCCGACGGCGCGCCCCGACAGGGCAAACGTGGCGTTGGAGGCCCCCGCCACGGAAATCAACTGGATGCCCTCCCCCGTCTGCGCACCGCTCCCGCCGAGGTTGTTGACCACCACGGTGCCGGTGCCCGAGGCATTTCCGCCCAGGACCAGCTTGTCCGAGGGCGACGCGTCGTCGCCCAGCACGCTGTTGAAGATCACGGTGCCGCCGTTGATGGTGAAATCACCACCGACGGTCACGGTCTTGAACCCGGGGGCAGACGCATCGAAGGCCAGCGTGCCCGCGTCCAGCGTGAGCGTGCCCACGGTGGAATCGGCGGTGACGTTCCAGCGCGATCCGGTCTGCAGCACAGCCGCGGTCACATTGTCGAAGCGGCCGGTGATCTGCGCAGCGTTCGCCAGCCGCAGGTCGATCGTCTCGCCCGCGGCCACCGACACATTGCCATCAAGGCGGCTGTCATCCACGAGCACCGTCGCGTTTGACAGGCCCGGTGTGCCGCGGCTGGCGGTGAGGACTTCGATGATGTTCCCGTTGCCGCCGATCAGCGTGGACCCGTTGACGATGGACACCAGGCCGTTGAGTGGCAACGCATTTGCCTGAATCCGCAATGCCGCACCGGTAATGCCCTCGAGGGTCGATGCATCCAGCGTGATCGAGGCGTCGGTCTGCCCACTTCCGCCGGGCACATAGGTCAACCAGGCCCCATTCTGTTGCCCGCCCACATAGCTGCCATTGGCGAGCGTGCTGGTCGCGGTGATCGACGCCAGGCCCACGCCGTCGAGCGTGCCCGACCCCGAACTGCCATCGGCAAAAATACGCGAACCGTCCAGCGCGATGATGGCCCCGTTGTTGCCCTGGATGCCGGTGCGCGTGGCGGCAATCTCACTGTTGACCAGGCGCAGGCTGCTCGGCACGTTGGACCGGAGGTTGATGCCGTTGCTGACGCTCACAATACGGGTGTCGGCAATCTCGGCAGTTGCACCACTGGATATCAGGAGCGCTGCATCGTCCGCACCCGTCGGGACGCTTTTGGTGATCGTCCCCCCTTGCGCAACCACGCTTGATCCCGCTCCATCGACTTCAATGGTGCCGGTCGCGCCGCCGGCCGAGACGGTGAGGATCGACCCACCGGTCACGGTCCAGTCTTCCACGGGCGTTGATGGATCCACCGTTGCCCGGCCGCCATTCGACAGATTCCCTGCCTGCGCGCTCGGAAACGCTGACAGCAGGGCCAGGCTGATCGCGAGCGGGAGCAGCCTGGCGCAGCCAGGGGTCAATGGCGGCGTTACCGCCATGGACGCCGTCGCCGGGCAGGCAGGGCGCGACGCGTGCCGCAGGAGGGGGGAACTCTTCATGCAGGTGTCCTATGGTGGTACTGCCAGTCGACCCCAGGGCACGCGGCGCGGCGGCGGCCGAGCGTCCGGGCATAGCCATCATCCCGATCCACGGGCGGGACGCCATACAACTTTTCTCAACCGTGGCGGAAAGCGCCGGCTGCTGAGCTGTGAGCGGGCTCACCGTATAACTTCCGCATATGCACCGTGAAGCTTTCGTAGTGATCCGGCGCTGCGTCAGTGGAAGAACTGGCTCGGCCGTTGTCCGAAGCGCTTCTTGAACATCGCAGTGAACGCGCTGGGGCTGGCATACCCCAGCGACAGCGCTACATCGATGATCTTGTCCCCGTGCGCCAGCCGCTCCAGCGCGCGCAGCAACCGCGCCTGCTGCCGCCACTGGCCAAAGGTCATGCCCAGCTCGCGCGCACACAGGCGCTGGATCGTCTTGACGTCCACCGACAGGCGGCGCGCCCAGTCCTGCAGCGTGGAGGGATCATCCGGGGCGGATTCCAGCTGGCGGGCGATGGCCTGCAGGCGCGGGTCCAGCGGTTGCGGCAGGTGCAGCGGCAACACCGGCAGCGTCTGCAGTTCGTCGAGGATCAGTTGCATGACCCGGCCATCGCGCGAGTCCTGGCGATACGGCTGCGGCACCTCGACGGCGGCGCGGATCAGCGCGGCCAGCAACGGCGTGACCGAGACCGTGGAGGCCGTGCCCGGCGGATGGGCGATGGCCGACGGCAGGATGTACAGGCTGCGCATGCCGACCGCGCCGATGCAGCTCACCTTGTGGCCCATGCCGACCGGCATCCAGATCGCGCGCGTGCTTGGCACCACCCATCGCCCCGCACCTGCCTGCACCACCAAGACGCCGGTCTCGGCGTACACCAGCTGATGGCGGTCGGGATGATGGTGCAGCGGAATCACGGTGCCGGGGCTGTAGTCGCGCGCGCGGCACAGCACTGGCGCATCCGGCGCGAAGGGCACGCTGCGGCCCTGCCCATCGGCGGCGGTGATGTCCTTTTTTCTATAGGGCACGCGTGGATCCCGGCAAACAACCAACGCCGGGATTCTAGCCCTGCAGCGCGTGCCCGAACACCGCCAGATCGCCATCCCCGCGCGGCCGCACCACCCGCGCCACCTCCTGCCCGTCGCGCAGCAGGATCACCGTCGGCCACAGCGTGACCTTGAACGAGCGGCCCGCAGGCCGGCCCTTGCCGTCCTCGATCTTCAGGTGCGGCATCTCGTGCACGTCCAGCCAGTCCTTGAGGACCGACTGGGCGGCACTGCAGTGCGCGCACCACGGCGCGCCGAACTCGACCAGTTGCCAGCCCCTACCCGCGTCGATGTCGGCGCGGGAGGGCTGCTGGCTGGCGTAGTCGCGGCTGTAGCTCATCGCGCCTGCTCAAGCGCCCGCTGGATGTCTTCGAGCGGGGCGTTGGTCAGATCCTTGGCCAGGTCGGCGAGCAAGCGCGACTGGACTTCCTTGTGCAGCTGCGGACGGATCCGGCCCAGCGTCTGCGGATCGGCGATCAGCACCAGGTGGGCATAGCGGTTGTTGAGGGCGTCTTCGTTCAACTGGCCGGCCAGCTGCTTGGCGAAGGTGGCTTCGTTCAACTGCGAGATGCTCATGTCCTGCGGCATCGAGCCCGACGGCCCCTGGCCGGAGACACCCTGTGCGCTGATGTCCTGGACCTTCAGCTCATCGTGCTGCTTGAGCTGCAGGGTGCGGCCATCGCCGACGTTGGTGAACACACGGGCCGAGCCGCCATCTGCGACGACGACGAGGGTGCCTGCGGGAATGTGCTGCTGCATCGTGGACTCCTTGGGAAAACGGGTCGCCATTGCGCCCTGGGTCCAAGGTAGGCAGCACCATGTAAGCACCGCGCATACGGATGTGTGCGCCGCGTGTGCACCGCCCCTGCCCGCCGCGTCAGGCAGCGCCGGCGTGCAGCTCCATCGCCCGCATCACGATCGGCTTGGCCCAGTCCGGGGTGTGCAGCAATTCGGCGACCGACACCGGGTAATGCAGGCCATCGCGGTCCAGTTGCAGCAGGGGCCGCGGGTCGGCGCGGCCCTGCTCGTCCAGCGGGGCGCTGTTGTCGTAGACGTGCAGCTCGGCCAGCGACGGAAGCAGATCGATGAGGTTCTCGCGCGAGGCATCGTAGCGGGCGCGGATCTTGTCCTGCGGGATGTCGTGGCCCCCACGGCTGACCCGGGCCGCCACGCGCTCGACGTGCAGGTCCACGCTGTCCAGGCCGCAGAACCAGATGGCCACCTCATGCGACGCGCAGGCCTCGCCCAGCAGGCGCGGGATGGTGTTGCCGCCGAGCGTGCTTTCGAAGGCGAAATCGCTGCCATCGGCCATCGCCTGGCGCAGTCGCCGGGTCCCTTCGTGCCATGCCATCGCGTTGGCCTCGGCCTCTACCCAGCCCGCCTGGACCAGGGCGCGGGTGAACGCGTCGGGGTTGTACCAGGACAATCCCTGGGCTTCCAGCAGGGTACCCAGCAGCGAACTCTTGCCGGCGCCGTTGACGCCAGCCAGCACCAGGATCCGCCCCATCGGTCAGAGCGACTTGCCGGGGGTGATCTTGCCGCGATGGATCGGCTTGCCCAGCACCTTGCCGAGCCCGCCATCACGATTGAGCCCGACCAGTTGCGCGTCGAACTCGGCGCGCAGGCGCTCCAGCGTACCGCCTCGCGCGTCGCCCGCCGCCCCGGCTGCCCTGGCCAGCAGTTCCTGGTAGGCCTTGATGTCCACGATCACCGCTTCGGGGTGGTTGTGGTTGGTGATCACCAGCGCCTGCTTCTCGCGCACGGTGCGCATCAGGCTCGGCCAGCCACGGGTTTTCACCGATGACGCGGTGGCCTTCTCAAGGCCGGGCAGATCCAGTGGCAGGGTCATGGCGCGCTCCAGCGCGAAGAGGTGGGGACATAATACCCCTTTTGGGTAAATTGGGAATAAATACCCATGTCCCCCGCCCCACGGCCGCCGGTGGGGCGGGTCCGTGATGGCCAGCCCCGGTCCGACAAAGGTACGCCCGCCTCAGCGCGACATCGAGTAGGGCGCCTCGGCCCCCTGCACCGGCCATGCCCGGTTCGGCTCGGCCTGTAGGGTGAAGCGCAGCTCGCCGCCGGCCAGGATCTCGGCATGGCGCAGGAACGTGCGCTGCAATGGCTGCCCATTGAGGGTGACCGTGCCGACGTAGTCATGCCCCTTGCCCATGCCCTCGGTGATGACCGTGAAGGTCT
This sequence comes from Stenotrophomonas sp. 05N37, assembly GCF_056397365.1. Lineage (NCBI taxonomy): Bacteria > Pseudomonadati > Pseudomonadota > Gammaproteobacteria > Lysobacterales > Lysobacteraceae > Stenotrophomonas > Stenotrophomonas sp. 05N37. The sequence continues at coordinate 244,188 of NZ_JBFTNG010000004.1, forward strand.
TGCCGTTGCGCAGGTGCAGCGTGGCCCTGGGCAGGAACGGCCGACCGATGATGTATTCGCCACTGCCCGGCGCGACCGGGTAGAAGCCCAGCGCGGTGAAGACGTACCAGGCCGACATCTGGCCCAGGTCGTCGTTGCCGGCCAGGCCGTCGGGACGGTCGGCGTACTGGGTGTCCATGATCTGCTTCAGCCGGGCCTGGGTGCGCCACGGCTGGCCGGCGTAGGCGTACAGGTAGGCGACGTGGTGGCTGGGCTCATTGCCGTGCGCGTACCAGCCGATCAGGCCGGTGATGTCTTCCATGTGTTCGAAGATCGACGGGTCGACCTTGGCATCGAACACCTGGTCCAGGCGCGCCAGCAGCGTGTCGCTGCCACCGTGTGCGGCGGCCAGCCCGGCCACGTCCTGTGGCACGTACCACGAGTACTGCCACGCGTTGCCTTCGGTGTAGTCGGTGCCGTACCCGCTGGCCGACGGATCGAACGGCTCGCGGAAGCTGCCATCGCGCTTGCGGGCACGCATGAAACCGGTGCCCGCGTCGAAGGCATGGCGCCAGTTGCCGGCGCGCGTATCGAAGGTGGCCTGCACGTCCTTGCGGCCCATCGCTTCGGCCATGCGCGCGATGGTCCAGTCGTCGAAAGCGTACTCGAGCGTCTTGCTCGCGGCCTCGCCTTCCTCGTCGATCGGCACCCAGCCCAGCTCGCGGTACTGCGCGATGCCATCGTAGGGACCGTAGTTGGCGGTGGCGACCATCGCGTCCAGCGCCTTGTCCGCATCGAAACCGCGGATGCCCTTGACGTAGGCGTCGGCGATCACCGGCACGGCGTGGTAGCCGATCATGCACCACGTCTCCTGCCCGTGGAACGCCCAGACCGGCAGCATGCCGTAGGCGCTGTGCTGCTGGTGGGCGATCAGCGAATTGATGAAGTCACTGTTGCGTTTTTCCGGCTGTACCAGGGTGAGCAGCGGATGCAGCGCCCGGTAGGTATCCCACAGCGAGAACGTCGAGTAGTTCGTATAGCCCTCGGCCCGATGGACCGCATTGTCCGAGCCGCGGTACTGACCGTCGGCATCCATGAACAGCGTCGGGCCGAGCATGCTGTGGTACAGCGCGGTGTAGGCGCTGCGGCGGTCATGCGCGGGCGCGTCGATCTCCACCGCCGACAGCGCCTGGGTCCACTGCTGTTTTGCCTCGGCACGGACGCGGTCGAAATCCTGGTCCCTGGCCTCGGCGTCGAGGTTGGCGATGGCACCGGCCTCGCTCACCGAGGAGATCGCCACGGTGACCACCAGCGGGGCGTCCAGCACGCCAAAATCGAACGTGCCCACCAGTTGCCGCCCTTCGATCTGCGGGCGCTGGCCGGGATCGTTCTGCCCAGGCGGCGGGAAGCCCTTGTAGGCGATGTCGGTCTCGGTGTTGTGCAGCGCGTGCGCGGTCAGCGGACGCGAAAAACGCATCGCGAAATACAGCTGCCGCCCCGGTGCCCAGCCGCGGGTTTCGCGGAAGCCGGTGACCGTGCCATCCGGCTGCAGGCGCAACCGCGACCAGGAAATCTTGCCGGGGTAGTCGTACAGGCTGGTGCGCAGGTCCAGCAGCACGCGCGCCTTCTCGCCGCGCGGATAGGTGTAACGATGCACGCCCGTGCGCGCGCTGGCGGTGAGCTCGGCGCGCACCTTGTAGTCGTCCAGGGTGACGGCGTAGTAGCCGGGCTCGGCCGTTTCGTTGTCGTGGTGGAAACGCGAGGCGTAGCCGCTGCGCGGCGTGTCCGGATCGCCGCGGTCCAGGCCGGGGTCGCCGGTGAACGGCATCACCAGCACATCGCCCAGGTCCGAATGGCCGCTGCCGGAGAAATGCGTATGCGAGAAGCCGACAATGCTGCTGTCGTCGTAGCGGTAACCGGCGGCCCAGCCGTAGGCCTTCTCGCGCGGCTGGATGCGCGTATCCGGGCTGAGCTGCACCATGCCAAAGGGGACCGTGGCGCCGGGATAGGTATGCCCTTCCCCGCCGGTGCCGATGAAGGGATCGACAGCGGCGTAAGCGCGCTCCCCGACCTTGGCCGGTGCGGCGGTGGCCATGCCCGCCACCAACATCGCCCCTACCGCGAGCCCCAACCACTGCACCGTCCCGTTCTTTGTCATGGCGTCGAATTTAGATCGATTCAGGTGACATCGATCCTAGCACCGTCGCAGCGAGGCCGCATGTTGCGGTGCGGGTGCCCCGGCGCCGGCCTTCCCGGCCGGCACCGTGACTGCGCAGTGGGTGATGCACTGACCAACCCTGCAATCCTCAGCGCCCCCCTCTTCGTCCCCGCCGCGGTACGCCGATGCACGATGTCGTCGACATTGCATGGACAGCTGTCCTTCCCGCTCGGCGGACGCTGAGCCGCTAGGCCAGTTCCACGGTCATCCGGGTCAGTGACTGCCCCAGCAGATGCAGCCGGATCTGATCCAGGCTGGTGAAGTAGCAGACGGTCTCCGTACCGGCCAGGCGATAGATGCCGCGCTTGCCGCCGAGCAACACAAACTTTTCCTGGTCCACCAGGTACTGGGCGACCGGCGGCACGCCCTGTGCCTTCAGCCCATCGATATCGATGGGCTCAAGCGCGTCGAGATCCTGCAGTGCTGTGGTCATGGGCGGGGGAAACGTCTTGATGGGAACTCCAGCTTAGGATGCGGGTAAGCAGCAGCGCGTGGAATCATCGTGAGGATGATGCGAGTACGTTGCGCGTCCAAGCCGCAGTGGCAGCCACAGTTAACGATACTCAAGCGTCAAGGTCGCCTGGCTTCGGATCGTGCCCGGCGTGATGGGCCCGGTACGGATGTAACGCACCGCCAGCTCTACGGCAGGGGTGCCCGATCCGCGGTTGGCCACCTGGTCCCAACTGCTGCCCATGTTCTGCACCACGTAGTCGCCGCTCGCCCCTTTCCTCAGCAGCTGCAGGCGAACCCCCTCCGAGGTGGTTCCCGCGGCGACCGGCGTCAGCCGATCGGAGATGCTGCCTGTCGAGTTGGCATCGCGCAGCGTGAACCGGAGCGGTGTGTTGTTGGCGCCGTCGGGGCCATCGACGCAGCTCACCGGCATGCTGAATCCTGCGTGGGCCACCGTGGTGGTGTTGACGCTGGGCATCGCAGCCGCCCGCGCCGGCGTCAGCACCGGCGCTGCGTTGCTCACCGCGCAGGTGATCAGGGCGGCTTTCGTGCTGATCGCAATCACCCGCACCCGATGGAATGTGCTGGAAGGGGGCGTCGGCCCTGCCTCGCCGGACCACATCACCAGTTTCAAGGGGTTGGGTGTTTCGCCAAAGCCCATGCCGGCGCGGCGGTACATGTCGTGACGGATGTACAGGCTGGTGTTGGCCGTCACCCTTCGCTGTCCCATCCCACTCGTGACCAGCTCGTCAGCAACGGTTACCCGTATCCCCAGTGCCGGCGCACTGGAGTGCCACCATTGGCCGGTGGCCGCATCGTAGCTCCATCCCGGGGATTCGCTGATCTGCCAGGCCACGGTGGGATGGTTGCACGCGACGCTTCCGAGCGATGTATCGTACGTTCGATTTGCCCCAAACCCCCACTTTTCGCCCACCGCGGGCGGGCTCCAACTGGGCAGGGTCATCGTTGGCGTCGTGCCAGGATTGGTCGGCCAGCACGCCCAGGCTGAGGCGCTGCACAGGCACAACGCCATCGCGATCAACCGCCGTGCGGCGTCTCCGAAGATACGTCGCGCTGGTCCACCAGATGCGGAGGCAGCGCTGCCTCCTCGATCCCCGCGCCGCACGGCTGCCACCCCTCCCACGCCGCTCATAACGTCAGCACTGCGGTGGCGGCGAGGTGCCCGCCGAAATCGTCGATCCAGTCGAACTGCACCGCCTGGCCACCGGCTGGCGCCCGATCGACCGCCATCCGCAAGGCGCTGCCCGGTGCGATCATGCCCGGTTCGGTCACGGTCGCGCCGCCCACCGAGGCCGTGGCCAGCGACACGTGATACCGGCTGGGGTTGTGTGCCTCCAGGTAGTGGCCGTCCGCATCCCTGCCGGTGCGCCAACGCAGGCTGGCCGCCGCCTCGCGTGGCTTGCCCTCCAGGCTCACCGGGCGGTAGAACAGCTTGATCCGGCTGCGCACGGCAAGCTGCAGCAGATTCTCGTCCGGTGCGGCCTCGCGCCGCGGCGGAATCTCCAGCACGTTGAAATAGAACACCGATTCACGGTCCGTCGGCAGCTCCGGCATCGCCTGCGGCGTATGCAGCAGCCGCAGCGATTGGCCCTGGCGCGGCTCGATGCGGGCCAGCGGCGGGGTCAGCACGAACGGCACCCGGATCTCGCTGGCTTTGGCATCCGCGTCACCCGCATCGATCCAGGCCTGGATCATCGCCGGGGCGTCGTCCTGGTTGTTGAGCTGGATGGTGCGATCTTTGTCCTTGGCCTCGAAGATGATGCGGGTGCCGACAATCACCACCCCGGCCGCGGCCGGGAAAGTACTGGCGGCGCCAACGCAGGCCAGCAGTGTGCAGGCCAGCGCCCGCCGCAGGGAATCACAATGCATGATGAAAACTCCGGTCTCCCGGCCAGGCCGGGGCGCGCCGTGCCGGGGCCACGCAAGCGTGGCACCCGGTGCGGCGTGCGATCAGGGGTAGGCGACCACGAAGGTCGCGTTCGATTTCGCGGTGCCGGGGCTGGCCGCACCGCCGACCGCCACGTAGTACGCGGTGTAGTCCAGCTGTACCGCGCCGGTGCGGATCGGAATGTAGGAGTCGGCCGTCGGCAGGCCATTGATGATCTGGCGGGTGCCGCGCGCATTCTCGATCGCGATCTGGACGTTGGTGGCGGTGCTGCTGGCGGTGGGGCGCAGGTTGCCGGTGGCCGGGTCGCCCAGGGTCGGGCTTTCGAACTTGACCGCCACCGTGCCTGTCGGCGTGGTGCCCGGGCAGTTCAAGGTGATCGGCATCGAACGGCGGCCGGTCTCCTTGCCGTCGGCCGACAACGCCGATACATCCAGCTTGCCGAAGGTGACGTCCACACTGGCACCGGCCGCAATCGTGCAGGTGCTGGTGATCAGTTCACCATCGAAATCGATGGTGTTGGCACTGGCCAGTGCGGGAGCCAACAGGCCGGCCAGCACTAGCGGGGTGATACGGAGCTTCATGGGTCATTCCTCGTGCAGTGGGCTTGAGAACAGAATCAGACCAGCCCGCTCAAGCGTCAGGCTGGCCGTAAACACGTCAGTCGTAGGTCACCACCACGGTCGCGGCACTCTTGAAGGTGCCGTGCTGCAGGGGTTGACCGTTGTGGCGGAAGAAGTAGCCGCGGCCGAGGTACGTGGCAGTACCGCCAACCACCGCGCGGGTGGCGCGATGACCGCTGGCCGGCATCACCGCATTGCTGCCCTGCTCCACCAGGTGCAGGCTGACGCCGGTGGCGGTGCCGGTGTTAGCGTGCTCCGGTGCGCCGGGAATCTGCGGCGTTCCCGCGAACACCAGCGAGACCCGCTGGACGCCGCGGCAATTGACCAGGCGGAATTCCCAGTCCAATGCGCTGGCCGCGACCACGCCGGTCGCCGCGCCAATGATGTGCAGCTGCAACCTGGGCAGATCCACCCGCTTGGCCCGGTCCTCGGCGTGCACCTCACAGGTGCCCGGGCGCACGCTGCCGGACAGATCGACAACGCCATTGGCCGCCGCGCCCCCGCTCGCGCCGAGCAGGCACAGCGTGCCCACGATGGGCAGGCGCGAATGGCCGGTGGCGAGGCGCCGGATCATTGATAGTCGACAGTCACAGTGAACGTACTGCTGATGTCGCCCGCAGTGACCTCCCCGGTGCCGACCTTGGTGTACTGGGCGCACAGGTTCTCGGTGTGGCTGCCGGTGAACGTGCGCGTCAGCGAACTGCCGGGCGCGACCGTGGTGCCGGTCGCCGAACACGCGCCCTGCTGGAGCCAGATGCCGGTGTTGGGCGCCGCGCCCGCGGTCAGCTTGTTGCGGAAAAGCGTGGCGTTCGGTGCCGGCGCAGCATCGGCGGCCACACCGAAGGTGAAGCGCGCCCCTTTCACGCCACTGCACGCCGTGAGCTCCAACGCGAACGGCGTATAGCTGTCCACCACGCCGCCACCGGCGGTGGTGGGGAACTTGTCAGCCCCGACCACCGGCATGCTGTGGGTGGGATTGTTGATCGTACAGGTGCCGGGCCGCACCGTCCCGGTGAGGCTGACGTTCTGCGCGTGGGCTGTTGCCAATGGCAGGAGCAGGGCCATGAAGCCGCTGCAGACAATGAAACGCATGATGGAATGCCTCATCGATAGGTGATGGTGACGGTGAAATTGGTGGACAGCGGCCCCATGGTCACCAGGCCGCCGGCGATCTTGACGTACTGCGCGCACAGGTAGAGCTGGTAGGTGGCGGCCGTGAAGTTCTTGCTGATCGCATCGCCCGGCGCCACCGTGGTTCCCGTTGCGCAGCGGCCGGTCCCTTCCTTGATCCAGTAGCCGGTGAAGGGGGCGCCGTTGGTGGCCTTGTTCTTGAATACATTGGCCTGCGTACTGGCGTCGGCGGCAGCGCCCATCTGGAAGCTCGCACCGGTGACCCCCGAGCATCCGGTCAGCGAGAGTTCGAAGTTGGTATAGCTGGCGGTGATGCCGGCGGTGCCTCCGGCAGTCTGCGGGAAGGCATTCGCGCCCACGTGCGCAATCGCCTTGGTCACGGCCGCGACGGTGCAGGTGCCAGCGTTGACGTGGCCGTTCAGTTCAACACGTGCGCTGCTCTGCGCATGGGCGGGGCCTGCCACGGCCAGCCCACACAGGACCCGCAGTAGAAGGGATCGGGTCATGGGCGTGCTCATCGGTAGGTCACCGTGATGGTGAAGTTGGTGGTCAGCGGGCCCATCGTCACCAGGCCTCCGGCCATCTTGAAGTACTGCGCGCACAGCGGAATCGACAGGGTCGCAGTGGTGAAATTCCTGCTCAACGTTCCGCCGGGTCGTATGGTGGTGCCGCTGTTGCAGGCAGCTGTTTCCCGTACCCAGATCGCGACGTAGGCCGCCCCGTTCGCGGCCTTGTTGCGGAAGCTGTCGTTCTGCAGCGGCTCGGCATCGGCCGTGGTACCGAAGACGAATGTTGCGCCGGTGACGCCGGAGCATGACCGCAGCGAGAGCTCGAACGGCGTGTAGCTCGCGACGATCCCCGTGTTGCTGGCTGCCGTTTGTGGAAAGCCACTGGCCGGCACGGTGGGCATGGTCTTGGTCACCGCCGCGATGGTGCACGTGCCCGCGGCAATGCTGCCGTTGAGGTCAACGCGCACCGCGCTCTGCGCGTGTGCCGGCCCGCACGCGAACATGATCAGCACGGGGAGGCTCTGGAGAAGGTTCATCGCCGCGCTCATTGATACGTGATCGTGACGATGAAGCTGGTACTTGCCGGGCCCTGGGTCACAAGACCGCCCGCCGTCTTGTAGTACTGCGCGCACAGCGGGAACGTATACGTGGCGGTCGAGAACGTGCGGGACACCGACTGCGCAGGCTGATACGTCGGGCCACCACTGCAGGTACCGCGCAACCAGATCGCAATGTAGGGCGAGCCACCGGTGCCCTTGTTCCTGAAACTGTCCCGCTCTGTGTCGTGGCGGTCGGCATCGGTCCCGAACACGAAGGTCGCGCCAGTGACCGCGGAACACGCGGTCAGGTTGATGCTGAAGTCGGTATAGCTGGCGACGGCGGCGCCCTTCCCGGCGGCGGTCTGCGGGAACGCGTCCGCACCGACCGTCGGCATGGCCTTGGTCACCGCCGCGACCGTGCAGGTCCCGGCCTGCACCGTGCCGTTGAGGTCGATCCGTGCGGTGGAGAGGGTCTGCGCCACTGCGGGCAGCGGTAGTACAAGCGTGAGCAGGCCCAGCACAGTAAACATGTTCATGTTGAGCCTCATCGGTAGGTGATGGTGACGGTGAAGAGCGTGCTGATCGCCCCGCGCGTAACGACGCCGCCGGCGAGTTTTACGTAAAGCGCGCATAGCGGAACCTGGTGTGTGGCACCACTGATGGTTTCGTTGCGCGTACCGGCTGGCGCGATGGTTCCGCCAGTGGCACAATCGGTGGTGGGCCGCAGCCAGATAGCCGCGTACGGTGCGGCATCCGCCGTAGCCTTGTTCCGGAACATCGACGCGCGGGATGGCTCTGCATCTGCGGCTGTCCCGAACACCAGCGTTGCGCCGGTCACGCCTGCACAACCGGTCAATGTGAGATTGAACGGTAGCCAGCTGGCGGAATTGCTGTTCTCGCTTGCGGGATTGGGGTTGAACGTGTTCGCCATGACGGTTGGAAAGCGTTCATTGACCGCCGCCACCGTGCAGGTGCCCGGCTGGACCTGCCCGGTGAGCGCGATGTTGGCGGTGCCGGTGCTTTGCGCGCACACGGGCGCGGCCGTGATCAGCCCAGGCAGGAGCAGCAGACACAGGCGGGGGATCAGAATCCTCATCGGTAGGTGATCGTCACGGTGAAATCGGTGCTGATGGCGCCCTGGGTGACCAGGCCGCCGCGATGTTTGTGGTACTGCGCGCACAGCGCGAGGTCGTACTCCGGTGTCGAGAAGTCGCGCGAAAACGCCACCCCCGGTGTGATCGTGGCGGACGATGTGCAGGTGCCCGCCTTCAGCCAGATCGACGTGAACGGTGCCGCATCCGCGGCTTTGTTCCGGAATGCATTGGTATGCGTAGGCTCGGCATCGGCGCTGCTCCCCATCACGAACGATGCACCCAGCACACCGGCACACCGGGTCAGCGAGAGGACGAACGGGGTGAAACTCGATGCAACGCCGGCACTGCCAGAGGCGTTCTGGGAGAACACGTTGGCCGCCACGTCGGGCATGGTCTGCACCACAGAGCCGACCGCGCAGGTACCGGCCTCGATCTGTCCGCCCATGGCAAAGCTCGCCGTCGGCGCGGCCTGCGCCAGCGCAGCACCTGGCAGGTGCAGGCCGAGCAGTATCAACGGTCGAAGCAGCGCACCCATGGCTTACAGGAACGTCACGGTCAGGGTGAACGCCGTGCTGATCGCGCCCTTGGTGACCAGCCCGCCCGCGAGCTTGTAGTACTGCGCGCACAGCGGCACGTTGTGGGTGGCGGTGACGAAGGTGCGGCTCAGGGTTTTGCCCGGTGTCACCGTTGCACCTGTCGTGCAGTTGGTCTCCTTCAGCAGCAGGCCGGTGTTCGGCGCTGGATTGGTCGCGGCCTTGTTCTTGAACGCATCGGTCTGGCCGTCGGCGGCATCGCCCGTGGCGCCGAAGGTGATGGTGGCGCCGGTCACGCCACTGCAGCCGGTCAAGGCCAGGTTGAAGGTATCGAAGCTGGTCGTTGCGCCGCCAGGGGTCGCGGCGACATTGGGGAAGTCGCTGGCCGGCACGGTATTCATCGTGCGGTTCACCGCCGTGATCGCGCAGGTACCCGCCTCGATCTGGCCGGTCAGACTGAAATTGGCGGTGGCGCGGCTCTGTGCCGCCGCGGGGTTCGCGGCGAGACAGAGCACTGCGAGTACGCCACCAAGGAACGTGGGGGAAAGGGTCATGGTCATGATGTACCTGCGGACATAGGGGATGGAGTGAGGGATGGAGTGAGGGACGGCGTCTGTGCCGGTCGGTCGCTGGGGTCGGGCATGGTGGGCAAGGGATGTTCCGGCGCGAGGTGATCCTCCCCGGCAGGGCCCGCAGCGTCCTGGCAGACCGCCTCGGACCATCGTTGGCCGCGGTCCTGGCGGACCGCCGCCTGGCTGAACTGCATCGCGCACTGCACCTTGGTGCCGGTGCCTACGGTCAGCCAGCCGTTGATCGGCGCATGCAGATGCAGAATCCCGCCCTGGCCGACCACCCCCACCACGGCGCCTTCGGTGTCATACACCTGGCTGCCGAAGTGGCTAAGTGCGCTGCCATCGGGATGCGTCACGTAAACGAACGCCGCGTGCTGCTGACGGGTCTCGAACGTCAGCGCCACGGCCGCCCCCGCGGTCGGTGCGACGCGGCGGCTGTTCTGCAGCAGCGTGAGGTCCAGCGACAGCCCGTCCGAGCCGATGGTTACCTCGTTCCACCGATAAGGGCTCAGGCTGGGCAGCAGTGCGTAGCCGTTGCGGCCGACGCGCGCCCCATTGATGCCCACCTGTGCGCCCATGCCACCCTCGACCCGCACGATGCCGAACGTGCTGCCCAGCGACGGGCCAAGATTGATGCCACCGCCGTGCAGTACCACTGCGCCCGCCGCGCCGGCGGTAACGCGCTGATCGTGTTCGCTGCGCATGTAGCCGGCGCTCACGCGCGCGACCGGCGTCTGCACCTGGGCAGAGAGGTGGCCGCTGCGGCTGCCGTCGGCGGCCCGCGAGAGGCCGGCACCATAGTCCACCGGCAGCGTGCCCGGCGCGCGGCCGCTCATGTTGGCGTACTGGCCCGTGCCGCCCTGCTCGCGCGTCATCGACAGGCTCACCGCGACCGGTCGTTCGGCGCGGCCCAGCGGCAGTTCGAACTGTGCCTGCACGCGGTCGTCATGGCGGCCGCCGCTGGTGCGTACCCGCATCGCACTCAAGCTCCAGCTCACGCGCTTCCAGCTGCTCTGGATGCCGATCTGATAATCGGTCTGCGCCGGCGTCGCGTTCCAGTAGCTGACGTGGCTGGCCCGCACGAACGCCGACGAGCGCGTGCCCAGCTGCTGGGAGACATCCAGCTGGATGCGGCGCTTGGCCCGCTGCAGGATGGCCGCACCCGCGTCCTGCGCTGGTTGGGCACGCCACTGCATCGCTTCTTCCAGGGTCACGAAATGGCGGCTGCTGTAGCGGTAGGTGGCCAGGCCGACATTGGTGCCGGTGCTGGCCATGTGGCGCTGGTAGTTCACGCGCACACTGCTGCCGCGGCGCATCCCCTGCCCAGCCAGTGCCACCTGTGACTGGGTCACATCAGCGCCAAACGCGCCGATGGGCGTGTTGATCGCCGCGCCGGTCAAGACGGATTGATACCCTTCGGTCGCCTGCGCACCGGCGAGCAGCGTCAGCCAGTTGTTCATGCCGCGGCCCCAGGTACCCTGGGCGAACACCGGATCGGACATGCCGTCGCGGCTGCTGAAGGTGCGCCGCCGGCCAGCGGCCAGGCTGTAACGCCACACCCCCTGCCGCAGCGCCTGCGGAACGGCCGCGAAATTCACGGTGAAACGCTGATCGCTGCCGTCGGTCTCGGTGACCACCACCTCCAGATCGCCGCCGTAGTTGGAGGGATACAGGTCATCGATCACGAACGGTCCGGCCGCCACGCGGATCTCGTGGATCACATAGCCGCCCTGCCGCACCGTCACCGTCGCCGCCGAGCGGGCGATACCGCGGATGAGCGGCGCATAGCCACGCAGCGCGTCCGGCAGCATCTGCTCATCGCTGGCCAGCTGCACCCCGGTGAAGGCAATGCTGTCGAACAGTTCGCCGCTGGTCATCGATTGGCCGAGCAGGAACTGGCTGCGCCAGCGCTCGATGTCGCGCTGCAGATAGGTGTGGGCGGCCTGGTAGCCGCTGTCCCCCTCATGCCGCCGCCAGCTGCCGCGATGGCGCAGCCGCCACGCCCCATGGTTGAGACCGAACGACAGCCCGGCATAGGCGGCGATGCCGGTTCCGCTGCGTTGCGCATTGAGGTCGTAATCAAGCATGCCGGCGGTGACGCCCGCGTCCCAGTGTGCCGGGCTGACGGTGCCGCGGGCCTGACTCTCCATCGCCTGCTGCGGCACGCTCAGGTTCAAGCGCAGCGCGTGGGTATCAAAGTGTGCCTGCGCGTGTTCCACACGGCGGGTCAGGGGCACGCAGCCGGCGTCATCTTCTTCCAGGTGCTCGGCCTTTACGCCGCCTTCGCGCAGCAGTGCCTGGGGCAGGCACGCCTGCGCACGCAGCGGGTCTGCACCGGCATGGAACGTGATGCCGTGCCGGCCCAGAAACGCGTCGTTGAGATGCACGTCCAGGTCGTAATGCCCGGGCTCGACGGGATTGCCGTGCCGGAAGCGCTCCAGGTCCGCACCGGATGCCCCATCCATGAGGAAGTCGGCATTGAAGTCCAACTCCATCGGCGCGCCGCTGCCGCCGGCCCATGCAATTCCTTGCGAGCAGGCCGCCAGCGCCGCCGCCAGCGCGCTGATGCGCGCGCCCGGGCGACGCAGGCGCGCCGAGGGCGGATGGCGCACGGGGAGAGGGAAACGTAGAGAGGGCACAGGCTTGCCACCCGCTCAGGACGGGAGGGGGTCGGAGAGGAGCGTGCAGAATGCTGGCAGCCCATCCGGTGCACCATGCAACTAGTTTCAAATCGGGCAAACCGGATTCACGACGCCGACGAATGCTGGCGAGCATTCAGGATCGCGGCCCACCGATCCTCGAATCGGGCACCGGCTCCGGACGCGTCCAACCTGATCGGCGCGCCCTACCCTGCGGCACCACCGGCCACGGTGACGGACTAATCGCGCGCGACGCGCGTCAATTGCCCCGGTGTCCAGCGATAGCGCCAAAGGTGCGGCCCCGGTGGCGGGCAGTCGCTGGCACGCGGCTCACCGCCGGCGGTGACGGCCGCGCGCTGGCAGGTGGGCGATTCAAGCCGACTCTCGAAGCGCACCCGAATCTCCCCACCCACCACCTCGAGCCCGGTGAGCTCGCCGGGTATATGCACCGACACGTCATCGGCGTATCCCACCTCGCGGAGGATCGCGAACGTCCGGTCATCCGATGGCACGTTGCCGGGATACGGCGACTGTCCTCGCCGGTCCCCGGGTCGCAGCGCGGTCATCACCACCAGTTCGTTGGGTCGACTGCCGGTCGAGCCGGACGTGGTCGCGGTGTACGTATAGACGATGCCGCGGGTGCCCGCGCCGTCGAGGTCGGCAACCCGGATGTCGACCGGACGGTAATCGAACACGATGTCGTCGGGCGGGAGCATATCGAGCGTCGCCGCGACGGCACGCCGCGCGGCGTCCAATGTCGGCCGATCACCGGCCAGCACAGTCCCCGTGGCGGGCAAGGCAGCCAACAGGAGCAGAACGCGCCCCATCACATTCCGTGTCATGGTCCAGCTCCTGGTGAATTGGGCCCAGTATGCGCCAACGGCGGGCGCGCGCGCGACCGCCGCCATCCTGGCGCCCTGGTTACGCCGGCCGCGCCTCGTCCGGCACCGCCGCTTCAGGCAGCGTGGGCTGGGCGCTGTCCACGGTCATCGGCGCATCGCTGCGCAGCAGCGCACGCGCCTCGGCCTCGCTGGCCACCGCCGGCGGCGAGCCACGCAGCGGCATGCGCGCGGTCTCGTTGACGAACAGCATGGTGATCACACCGATCACCGCCGCACCCATCAGGTAGTACGCCGGCACCAGCGGGTCGCCGGTGCGCTCCACCAGCCACGCGGTGACCAGCGGCGTGGTGCCACCGAACAGCGACACCGACACGTTGAAGGCGATGGACAGCGCGCTGTAGCGCACCGGGGTGTAGAACAGCGCCGGCAGCGTGGACGGCATCGAGCTGGTGAAGCACACCAGGGCCAGCCCCAACAGCATCAGCCCCAGGAAGATCAGCCAATCGTTGCCGGTGCCGATCAGCTTCAGGCACGGGATGGCCAGGGCGAACAGCGCGATGCACGCACCGATGATCATCGGGCGGCGGCCGAGCCTGTCACTGAACAGCCCGCCGACCACGTTGAGCGGCATCATCACCAGCATCACGATGATGATCAGCAGCAGCCCCTTGCTCTCGGCATAGCCCATGGTCACGCTCAGGTAGCTGGGCATGTAGGTCAGCAGCATGTAATCGGTGACGTTGAACACCAGCACCAGGCCCACGCACTTGAGCAGCTGCGGCCAGTGCACGCGGAACAACGCTCCCAGCCCGGGACGCGCGTGGTCGCGCTTTTCGGCTTCTTCGGCGTAGGCGCGGAACGCCGGGGTCTCCTCCAGCTTCATGCGCATGTACAGGCCAAGCAGCCCCAGCGGGCCCGCCACCAGGAACGGGATGCGCCAGCCCCAGTCCAGCATCTGCGCGCTGCTCAGCGCCATGTGCAGCGCAGTCACCGTGCCGGCGCCGGCGATGTAGCCGCCGAGCGTGCCGAACTCCAGCCAACTGCCCATCAGCCCGCGGTTGCGGTCGGTGGAGTACTCGGCGATGAAGGTGGCCGCGCCGCCGTATTCGCCGCCGGTGGAAAAGCCCTGCACCAGCCGTGCCAGCAGCAGCAACGCCGGCGCCCAGAGGCCAATGCGGTCGTAGGAGGGAATCAGCCCGATGCTGAAGGTGCCCAGCGCCATCAGGATCATGGTGAAGGCCAGCACCTTCTGCCGTCCGTACTTGTCGCCCAGCGGACCGAACACCAGCCCGCCCAACGGCCGCACCAGGAAGGCCACGGTAAACGTGGCGAACGTGGCGATCAGTTGTGCGGTGGGATTGCTGGAGGGAAAGAACACCTGCCCCAGGGTAACGGCGATATAGCCGTACACGCCGAAATCGAACCACTCCATCGCGTTGCCGAGCGCGGCGGCGCCCACGGCTTTTTTCAGCATCGGCCGGTCGACCACGGTGACTTCGTCCACCTGTACCTGGCGGCGGCGTTTGAACCAGCCGAAATGGGCATGTGCGGCGTGGCGGTCCTGCATGGGTGCTTTCTCCTGTAAGCATGGCCATCACCACGCCCGAGGTCCCGCGCACGGCACAGGAAAGAACCGCCTCCGGAAGAACGCGGCACGATGCGCGAAGAGGGGTGGCAACAGGCGATCCCGGACGGCCGCGTGGAATTCCACGGCGCTGCAGGAAGGATGACCGAGAGACGGGCAACGGCCCGAGGCAATGATCAAGCGCGCCATGATACTACACATCCAAAATGTGATCTTTATCGCATCTTCACGCCACCCGAGCGCAGCCCTTCAACGCATGCAAAAACAGCGGGAAATCGGGCAGAATTCGTCGGCCGCGGCGACGTGCTCACACGGAACGTGCGCCCGGCACACACAGCACGAACACCCAACCCATCGAGGCTTCATGTCCATCAAGACCACCACCCTGTGCGCCCTGCTCGGCCTGCTCGCGCCTGCGGCCGCCATCGCCCAGGACAGCACCGCATCCACGCTGTCGCGCCTGCTCGAATGCAAGCTCACCGCCGCCGAGGTCGCCGCGTTCACCGACCGCATCAACGCCGAGGACGTGCAGGACTTCGCCCACGCCGGCTCGGACGCCTCCGGTGATGCGGCCCTGAGCCTGTGGAAGAGCGATGCGCCCGTCACCGCCTGGGGCGAAACCTCCGACCTCGTGCACCTGTCCAGCACCACCGAGATGCTGCTTGCCTTCAAGGTCACCCCGGGCCAGGAACTTGCCCGCGGCAAGGCGATCGTGGACCGCATCGGCGGCATGGCGCCGCGCCCGGACCAGGCCGCGATGGAAGCGACCTACGGCTGGAAGGGAATGGACTTCCGCAAGCCGCTCAGCGACAACCGCAACGTACGCGTGCTGGTGGACCTGAGTTATTCGCCCGGCTGGGTGACCGTGGGCTGCGCGTACGGGGATATCCAGTAAGGCCGACGGGCGCGGGAAGCGATTCCCGCGCCTCGGGTGGTCCCGCATGCCCAGCATCCTCCGCCGCCCTGACACGACACGCCTTGACCCATCCGCAGATCAATGTCACTGCCCCGCCTGGCAGCCACTTGGCGCCCAGGGTCTGTAGCCGGACCCTTCGACCCATCCATAGCCGGAAACACACTCCCAGATCCCAGACCCCGCGAACCCACCTCGGTGGGTAAGTGAGGCGTATTGTTGGCCGTTGTAGCACTTTATGAATGAAGTTCCATTCGATCCGGTGTAGGAATAACCAACCCTTTCACACGTCGCGGACGGAAACAGCCCTACGTCCGCCGGGTCCGATGTGGACGGCGCGTTCTCAATGATGCGCAACTCGCTGGGTATCTTTGCTTTCGAAATCTCTGCGACCATCGCTGTCAACATCGCGCGTCGACGATAGTCGTCGTACACCGGAACCGCGACGGCGGCAAGAATCGCGATGATGCCCACAACGATCATCAGTTCCAGCAATGTAAAGCCGCGTGCTGCACGCCGCAGTGTCGTAGCAGTGACCATTGCGTACTTCCCCCATGTCCAGGCAGCCTGCGATATGCCTCAATCACAGGCTGGCCCGCAATAAATCGCCATGGCCGCCCAACCCTCTAGCGGCCAAGGCTGCCCCACCCCAATGCCGCCGTTTACAGCGACAGCGAGGTTTCCACGTCCAGCACCATGCGCCGGGCCAGCGCCAGGTTGGACTTCTGACGGTCCAGCACGACGTAGAAGAACAGGCCCTTCTTGGCCGCCACCGGACGCAGCACGTGATACGCGCGGCCCAGCGTGATCAGCACGTCTTCGATGCTGTCGTTGAGCTTGAGCGCCTCGGCGGTCTTCATCTTGGCGCGCAGCACCTCGGTGTTGCCGGCCGCGGCCAATTCCATGTCCACGCCCGAGCCCGCCTCGCCGAGCAGCATGCCGCTGTCGTAGTCGACCAGGGCCACCGCCTGCGCGCCGTTGATCTGCATCAGGGTGTCCAGGCATTTATTGATTGAAGTGTTCATTCGATTCTCTGAGTGGTTGTAAATGGGGAGGATTCGACGGTGTGACCCGTCAGGTATTGAACGTTGCTGCGGTGGCGATGCCACGCACGCACCGCCTGGCGTGCCAAAGCACGGTGCCCATGACG
Organism: Stenotrophomonas sp. 05N37; assembly: GCF_056397365.1. NCBI lineage: Bacteria > Pseudomonadati > Pseudomonadota > Gammaproteobacteria > Lysobacterales > Lysobacteraceae > Stenotrophomonas > Stenotrophomonas sp. 05N37. Next base: position 260,871 of record NZ_JBFTNG010000004.1, read on the forward strand.
CACGCGTCGGCGCAGGCGACCATCAGCAGGCTGGGCGGTTCGCCGGGAACGGCCAGCATCAGCACGCTGCCGCGTTCGGCATCCAGGATCAGCGTTTCCAACGCACCGATCTCCAGCTCCCGCCCCAGCGCGGTAGCCAGTGCGAGCATTGAACTGGTCATCGCGGCCAGGCGGTCCGCGGTATCAGCCTGCCCGCCCCGCTGCGCCAGTGCGAAGCCATCCATGCTGGCCACCACCGCGCAGTGCACGCCGGTGACATCAGCTACCAGCGTGGTCAGATGGCTATCCAGTGCCGGATAGGCCGCGTGATGTGGGCGCGTGTCAGTCAAGGGCCTGCACCAACAACTCGCATTCGATCTGACTCATCAGCACATCCATCAGCGTGAGCACCTGCTGCGGTTTGCGTGGATCAACGGGAATCGCAGGCAGCAGCGGGGCCACCGATTGCAGCCAGTGCCCGCAGTCACCGAGCTGCGACACGGAGAAGCTGTCCTGCCTGGTCAAACCGATGACCACCGGCAGAGACGGGCTGTGGCCCGCAATGGCCTCGAGGTGGCTGATCGCCAGGGTGCGTGTGGCCTCGTTGGTTGCATCTGCCAGCACGATCGCACCGCTGGCACCCTCCAGCAGGATCGGCCACAGGAACGCGAACCGTCGTTGGCCGGCGGTGCCGTACAGACGCAGCCGATCGCCCCCCGGGAGGCGAACATCGCCGTAGTGCATGACCACTGTGGTCGACGCCTGCTCTGCGGCCGGGTCGCTGTTGCGCACGTCGGTGTTGACCACTTGCCCGCCCGCGAGGGCCTGGACCAGCGTGGACTTGCCGGCACCCATCGGCCCAAGCAAGACAATCTTGTATTCCTGCATGGCTTATTGGCTCCAGCGGGACCGTACATCGCGCCATAACGTGGCCAGCCGCCCCGCCTTGGGCGGAATCGTGGGCGCATCGGTCGCAAGAACAGGCAGGGCATAGCCGCTGAGATAGGCGGCGTTGAAAAACGCCTGCACCTGGCTCTGCGGAAGATTCAATGCATCGCACGCGTCCCGCACGGTCAGCCCCCGCTTGATCAGCAGCGCACAGATGCGGAAGTCATCGTGGCGATGGGCCAGCACGCGAAAGTCCGGCCAGCGGCGCAGCTGCAGACAGCTATCCGTGGACAATGGTGGCATCGGTGCGCTGCCGTCCAGCACGTTCAAACCGGTCTGCCACAACAACGGCCGCATCGGCGTGGTCCTGGTGTACTTGGACTGCATATCGAAGGCGTCCCGGGCAAGGGGCTCCAGACTCAGCCGCCCCGGCCGGGTGCCCAGCGCAAGCTCCAATTGCTTCAGGGCAATGCTTGCGGGTTCGGATACCATCACCAGCTCCTGCTGAATGTTCAACCAGCACAGTGCGTTCTCGTCGAGGACGACGGCGGCGCACTGCAGGTGAAGCTGGGGCACCTTTTCGGCCGCCAGGCGCTGACGCAGCCGGTGCACGAACCCCAGCGGAGCGAACACCGGTTCGGCGGCGCCCGGATCTGGCGTAAAAGGAATCTGGCGGAAGCGGGTCATGGATACTTGGCGGCGACAACGCGGCCTTGCTGCGCTGTCGCGTGGGTTGTCTGTGCTGTGGCCGACACGATGTCGTCGGCAACGAGAGGCAGGATGCGGGGTGCATCCTGCCGTTGGCACCCTGAGTGATCAGGGGGCGTCGCGGCAGCTCGGCGGCCGCAGGTCTGCGGGGAGCACCGTGCTGGTGCACGTCCACACGCCGTCCGCGTCACGCGTAAGCCTCAGCTTATCTACCGCCTGGATCTTCGATCCGGGCTTGAATTCGCACACAAGCTCGCCGACGCCAGCTTCGGTGAAGGTCGCCTTGATGGCAGTGCATGCGTCGCTGCTTGCCGGCAGACCTACCGTCGCAGCCGTCGTCACCCCCACCCCATCGAGCACGCTCGTCTCGACGCCAATCTTGCCTGGCGAGAGCTCGGCGAGTGCGGCACCGACCTTGGCCTTGCTTGCGTAATTCTGATACTGCGGCAGCGCAATGGCGGCGAGGATGGCAATGATCGCGATGACGATCATCAATTCGATCAAGGTGAAGCCACCCTGGCGCGAAGCCGTGCTGAAGCGCGTCTGGCTACGGAAGTTCATACATGTCCTTTGAGCAACGATAGTAGGTGGCGTGACCCGTTAAAGCACCACGGATCGGCCGGGGCACAGGAGACCATTCCCGGCCCCACCACTGCTATGCAAGTTGTTTCAAAGGGGCCGTATCGGCCGCGTTTTACTAGTTTTTGCATCTGCGGCATCGCGCCTGATCAGCCTATCTGCACGACGTCGGCAGAAGGTCCTGATTGGCGATGGTGCTGGAGCAGGTCCACTTCATTCCAGCGTAATCCAGGGTAAGCGTGCCACGCACCCGGGACGTCTCCCTCAGCGCGCACGTCACCTTTCCATGGACATACCCATAAAACGGCGCGCTCGCCTCGAACAGAATCGTCTCGCAGCGGCTGCTCGACATGGGCAAGCCGATGGCGGTCGGCGTATTTGCGGGCAGGCGCACCCTTCCATGCTCAGCCAGATGCATTTCCAGGCCGAGCTTACCCGGCGCAATCTCGGCCAGTGCAGCGGTAAGCTGCGCCCGGGAAGCATAATCCTGGTATTGCGGCAGCGCGATCGCCGCCAGGATGGCGATGATGGCCGCCACGATCATCAGTTCGATCAGGGTGAATCCGCGCTGGGACGCGGCCTGGGTGCAGTGCGGGATGCTACGGGTACGCATGGGAAGCCTTTCAGCAACAGGAAGTTGGAGAGGCGTCCAGCACACCATCCCTGCGCGGGATGCGCCATGCAACATCTACGAAACGGCGGCGATGCCTGTGCTTTGCGAAGAGTTGTATCTACGACGTAATACAGACTGCCGACGATCGACTGCCCATGCTCGCAGGGCTGCGTGTATCCGCCGCCGTCGACACTCAGCCTGTGGCCCAGATGCCGCGTGCTGGCCGGCATCGCTGAGCCCCGGAGGCCGCAGATGGGGTGCCGCCATGGCCGGGCGTGGTCGCCGGCTGTGTGGGCGCGGTCATGGATTCAGAACCGCCGGCCCCGGAGCAGCGCACGGCGGATAATGCGGGCAATCTCCTGAAACTACCGCTGTACCGGCCCTGCACGCGATATCAAGAGGCCGCCATAACGCCTCGCACAGGGGCAGCGCTGATCGCCCAGGAAAGGCCGGGACGAAGCGGCCTCGCCGTCATCGCCCGGGTACGCTGTCAGGCGCCGTTCAACGCTGGGCCAGCGCGAAATCCAGTCCGGCACACACCGCCGCCACCTGCGCGTCGTTGCATTCCTGCGGCGTGGTACGCGGGCTGTCCGGGTAGACCTCGGTGGTGGTCGCAAAGCGTGCATCGGTGAAGCCGGCGCAGGCACCGATCGAACGCGACTCGCCCCAGACCACGCCCTTGGACTGGAGCGGCATGCCGATCAGTTCGCCGTTGGCATCGGCCGGGGCGATATGGGTGACCTTCTCCACCGCTGCGATCAGCGCCCGCTGGAAGGCCGGCTGCGGGTCTTCGCTGTTGCCGATCACGTAGAAACCATCGGGAATGATGTCTGGCACGAGAACCTTGCCGTCGCGTGCGCAGCGCGCGGGGTCGAACTCGTGCAGATCGCTGTCGGTGGTTTCGTGCAGGTCCAGGTGCACCAGCAGGGTGTCGCCGCGCGTGACCACCCACTGCATCAACGCACGCGCCTCTTCGATCAGGCCGCCCTCGCGGAAGCTGCGGTTGGGATCGATCGCGTCGGGATTCCAACGCTGGATGCGCTCATAGCCCCACGGGCTGACGCACGGCGCAACGATGAGGTTGATGCGGCCGGCGTAGGCTTCGGCGTTTTCGTCGAGGAACTGCAGCGCGCCATGCACGCCGCTGGTTTCATAGCCGTGCACGCCCCCGGTGACCAGCGCAGTCGGCAGCGTGGCATCCCAGTCCTGGTTGACCACGGCAAACAGCGGGTAGTGATCGGGCGCGTAGTCGAGCTGGCCGTACTGGACCACCTCGAAGCGTTCGCCGAGGCGTTCGAGCGCGGCCACCACGTCATCGTGGTAGCTGCGCTGGCGCTGCTGTGCCGCCCGCCATTGCGCGCGCTCGGCGTCACCCCAGGGCTGGCCGGGGGTGCCGATCGGGTAGAAATGCGCGGTGGTCATCAAGCGGCTCCAAAGATCGAATACGGTGCAGCCGGCTATTCTATCCCTGTGCGCCCAGCTCCGCTTACCCGACCGGCCGCGGGCCAGGCTGCCCGGCGCCGCCAAGCTGGACGCTGCAGCCAACCCGGGCGAACCCGTGGCGCCGGCTCACCAGGCGGCGCGCAGCCCCAACGAGGCCGTCGCTTCCCGGTACCCCCCATCGCCGCGCTGCCAGCCCGCGTCGCCCCATGCGCTCCACCGCGACCCCAGGCGCACCTGCGCACCGGCCGACGCCTCAACCCGGTCGCGCGGCACGCCACCGGCCACCCGCTCGCCATCGAAGCGCAGGCGGTTGTCGCCGCTTTCGCGGATCCAGTCGACCGCCACGTATGGCTGCACGCGGTGGTGGCCGGCGGTGTTGGCATGACCGAACACCCGCACGCCCACCCGGCTGCTCAGGCCATCGGCCTCCGCGCCATCGATCACAGTGCCGTTGGTTTCGGTATGCGGGTCGGCATCGAAGGCGGTATGGCGCAGTTGCACCTGCGGCTGCACGTACAGCGCGCGCGCGCCGCTGTCGACCAGTGCGAAGGCGTAACCGACCTCGGCCGACGCCGCGGTGCCGCGGCTGTCGTAGCGTTCTTTGCGCAATGCCTCACCCTGCACGCTGTTGTCGAAGCGTGCGTGCTGCAGCGCGGCGCCTGCGTACAGGCCACGGTCACTGCCCGCCGCCTGCCGCCACTGCCCGTATACGCCCACGACCTGGCCGCTGACCTTACCGTGGGCGCGGTAGCCGGTCAGGCGCGAGGCACTGGTGTTGGTGGCGCGCCCGCTGCCCACCATCACCCCCAGTTGGCCGCGACCGACCTGCCCCCAGTCCAGTACATCCGTGCCCACCTGGAGCGCCGCGCTGTCCCCGCGCACGTGCAATTGATCGGCAACGGCACCGTAGCGGGCGCGACTACCGCTGACCATCGCCCATGCGCCGCGCTCGCTGCCGCCGCGCGCCGCCTCACGATCCTGCGCCGTCGAAGCGAACATCTGCACTGCCGCGCGCTGGTTGGCCAGGTAGGCGCCGGGCTCCGGGCGAAGCACGGGCTGCGGTGCGGGACCGGTTTCCGGCTCCGGACGCAGCTCCGGTTCCAGCGTCTCGTCGATGCATTGCGGCAGGCCGGGGTCAGCCAGGCAAGGGTCCGGCGACGGCGCGGTGCAGCCATCCGCCGTGGGATCGGTCGCGCACGGATCGGTCTCCGGCTGCAGTTCCGAGCGCAGGTACCAGTGGCCGTCAGCCGGATCGCTGTGGCTGCCCTTGAACAGGAATTACTCGTACTGCCCACCGACGGCACGGCCGGCGAGGGTCAGCGCGGCGGCGGACTGCCCATCCACCCGGATCAGCTGGATGCCATCCACGGTCTGGCCGCCGCGGCCCCCTGCATTGTTGACCACGACCGCGCCACGCCCGGCGGTATCGCCCTTCACCCACAGATGGTCGGTCGGCGAGCCGTCATCACCCAGGGCGCTGTCGAACGCCAGGGTGCTGTCGTCGATCCGCAGATCACCGCGTACGATCAGGCGGTCGCCGACGCTGCCGGCACCCAGCGCAAGCACGCTGCCGTTGCGCAGGCTGAGCTGGTCCAGTTGCGACGGGCCCCACGCATTCCAGCGGCTGCTGTCCAGCTGCACGGCCAGCGACGCGCCTTCGTCAGCCTGCACGCTGCCCTGCAGGCGCGAGCCGGTGGCGTGGATGTCGATGGCGCCGCCATTGCGCGCGTGCGCCAGGCCCATGCCGCCCGCCACCTGGACGTCGCTGTTGTCCAGTTGCACGTCCAGGCGCGCACCGTTGTCGGCCACCAGCGCCTGCGCGCCGCGGCCGATCAACGACGAATCGGTGGCAGTGACGCGGCTGATGCTATCGGCTTCGCCGGCAAACACCACCGCATCGCCCCCATCAAGCACGCTGCCGGCGCCAAGGTCCAGCGTGTTGTCCTGGCCGCGCAGGAACTGCACCGCGTGACTCTGCGCCGACCTCACGCCGGCGTGCTGCAGGCGCAGCCGCGCGCCGATGCCGACCGGCGTGCCGTTGTCCTGGTAGCCGGCCAGGATGCCGACGCTGCCAGCGCCGAAGGTGGTCACCGTGCTGTCGACCAGGGTAACGTCGGCGCGGTAAACCACGCCCGGTCTGCCGCTGGTGCTCCAGCGCATCGAACGCGCGTGGATACCGTGCGCGCCATCGCCGGTGGTCGTCACGCTGGACCCCTCGCGCATGGCGAGGATGCCGCCCATCATGCTGACACCCGCAGCGCCCTGCCCGGCCGTCGTGAACTGCGTGCCGGTCACGTCCACCGCATTGACCCCGGCCACCCCCATCGCGTGGGACTGCACGCCGGTCGTACTCACGGTGCTGCCCTGAACCGTGATCTGGCCGACCTTGTCCAACGCACCCGTGCTGCTGTCGAACGTTGTCGAACTGAACAACAGTCCGACCGCCTTGTCGCCACTGGTACGGAAATCCGAATCCACGATCACCGCGTCATGGACCACGCCATTGTTGTAGTACTCGGCGCCGTAGTACGACAACGCGCTCATTTCATCGCCGCGGGTGACCACCTCGGTGCGCTCCATCCGCAGGTTGCCACGATCAATGCGGACGGCTTCGCGGCCAGCGCCGCTGCCACTGGCGTGATTGATCACCCGGGAGTCGTAGATTTCCGCGTGGCCGTAGGTAACCGGCTGGATGAATTCCAGCTCGGCGTCACGAATGATCACGGTCTCGGCAGCGACGGCCGCCATCGGCGCCAGGGATACCGCGAGGACGGCAGCGACGGCCAGGCACAACGTGTTGCCACGCAGGGAGGGAGCACTCATGGGAGGCATCCAGAAGAAGGGGGGCAGCGCCGCGCCACGCAGACATCGCGGGGTGCGATGCCCTGCGAAAGCGGCAACCGGGTATCACGGGCGGGCGAAGGGCGAGGAAACCGCACGCAACCGCATGTCGCGCCCGACCTCCTTTGTGGCGCATTGTCCGGATGTGCGTGCCGGGCCCAATACAACTAATACGAAATGCGCGGCGCGGCGTCGCCCGGTTCATTTGGCGTAAATGCCCACGAAAAAGGGGCCGGTTTCCCGGCCCCTTCATCTTCTTCATCAGCGGAGGGTGATGTCCAAGCCGACCCACGGCCGGCCGTCCCCCATCAAGCCGCCTGCACTTCCTCATAGCCATTGAAGCGCATGTCGCTGGTCGCCCTTCCCTGGGTGAGCGAGCGCAGCGCGGTGGTGTAACCGGCGAGCCGCGCCAGCGGCGCATAGCCCACCACCTCCACCTGCGCGCCATGGTCCTCGATCGAGGCCACCCGCCCGCTGCGCCGGTTGAGGTCGCCCACGACGTCGCCGACATTGCCCGACGGCGCGTGGATGGCCACTTCCATCACCGGTTCCAGCAGGCGGGTGCCTGCCGTGGCCAGTGCCGCCTTGAGCGCCTCGCTGCCGGCCCGGTGGAAGGCCATCTCCGAGGAGTCCTTGGCGTGGGTCTGGCCGTCGGTCAGCACCACCTCGATCCCGACCACCGGATGTCCACGCGGCCCTTCTTCCAGCGCCGCGCGCACGCCCTTCTCCACCGCCGCCACGAACGACTTCGGGATGACCCCACCGACCGTGCGGTCGATGAAGCGCACCGCGTCGTCGCCGGTGGGCGTCACATCCACCAGCACCCGGGCGTACTGGCCCTGGCCACCGGTCTGCTTGACGACCTTGCCTTCCACGCCCTGCACCGCCCGCGCCGGGGCTTCCTGGTAGGCCACGCGGGGCGCGCCCACCTTGACCGGCACGTTCCACTCGCTGCGCAGGCGCTCGACCATCACCTCCAGGTGCAGCTCGCCCATGCCCCAGATCAGGGTTTCCCCGGTCACCGCATCGGTAGCGACGCGGAACGAGGGGTCTTCCTGCGCCAGGCTCGACAGGCCCTGGCTCATCCGGATCAGGTCGGACGCCTTCTCCGCGCCCAGCCGCCACGCCAGCACCGCGTGCTGGGCATGGATGGTATCCAGCAGCAGCGGCGCAGATGGCGCGCTGAGCGTTTCACCGCTCACCGCATCCTTCCAGCCGATCACCGCCACGATGTCACCGGCAACCGCCTCGGTGATGTCGCGGGTCTGGTCGGCCTGCACCCGCACCAACCGACTGATGCGGCGGCCCTGTGCGTGCTGCGAGCTGGCCACCTGGTCGCCCACCTTCAAGGTGCCCGAGTACACCCGCACGAAACTCAATGCGGCATGGGCCTGGTGGGTGATCTTGAACAGCAGCGCGGCCAGCGGCCCGTTCGGGTCCGGCGGCAACCGCACCTCGCTCCCGCCACGCGTCGCCACCACCGCAGGACGGTCAAGCGGCGACGGCAGGAAGTCGACGATCGCATCCAGCAGCGTGTCGATGCCCTTGCTCTTGAACGCAGCGCCGGCCAGCACCGGCACGCCGGCGCCCGCCAGCGTGGCCCGGCGCAGCGCGGCGCGCAGCGCGGCATCGTCCACCACCGCGCCCGCCAGCCAGGCATCGGCCAGGGTGTCGTCGTGATCGGCGACCGCCTCGATCAGGCGCAGGCGATGCGGCTGCCACTGCGCCTGCTGTTCGGCGGTCCAGTCGCTGCGGGTCGGGTTGCCGGCGTCGTCCCATTCCACCACCTGCCGGGCGATGAAATCGACCCAGCCGTGGAAGTGGTTTTCATCGCCAAGCGGCCAGCCCACGGCCCACGGACGCGCCTGCAGCTTGTCCTGCAACTGGGCCAGCACGCGTTCGAACGAGGCGCCGATGCGGTCCATCTTGTTGACGTAGGCGATCAGCGGCACGCCATGCCGGCGGGCCTGGTGCCAGACGGTCTCGGACTGCGGCTGTACGCCATCGACGGCGGAGAACACCGCGACCGCGCCGTCGAGCACGCGCAGCGAGCGCTCCACTTCGATCGCGAAATCGATGTGCCCGGGGGTATCGATCAGGGTCAGCCGATGGTCCTCGCCGCCGCGCGGCGCCCAATGCGCCTGCACGGCCGCCGCGCCGATGGTGATGCCGCGCTCGCGTTCGATCGCCGAGAAGTCGGTGGTGGCCGCGCCATCATGGACTTCGCCGACGCGGCGGATCTCGCCGGTTTTCCACAGCAGGCGTTCGGTGAGGGTGGTCTTGCCGGCGTCGATGTGGGCGATGATGCCCAGGTTGCGCCAGTGGGAAAGGGTGTGGGTCGTGGTGTTCATGGTGATTGCTCTCATCGCCAACATCGAGGAGCCGCACGCCGCCGTTGGCTAACGGGCGTGCGGCCAGGTTTGGGGCTCGGCGATCTGGTGCATGGCACGTTCTCCTTTGCATGGGTCATGAAGCGCTGAAACGAAAAGAGCGCCCGGTTGGGCGCTCTGTCTGGGGTCTTTCAGGGTGACCGGAAACCGGTCAACCGCCTGATGAGCCGCAGGGCAGACGCGCCCGTACCGCGCTTGCGCGGGTCTGGGTAAAAAACGTCAGGAGCGGCATCGAGGTCATGGCGGCGGAATCGGGTGGATGCGCGCATTCTAGACCTCGTCGCGGCATGCGCAAGCCTTTATTGCACTCATGCATGGAACGCTGAGGCGACCGGTGGCGGATAGGCTCCAGCCATGGTGCGGATTGCCGCCGATACGTGCCCCGTATATGCGAATGGGTCGCAATTGCATAATGTGGCGAAATCCCTAGAATGCTCCGGGCAAACGTCGCCCCAGGCGACGCGAACGACGCGGGTCGCGGCTCCGGGCCGCCTTGCGCAAGCCAGTTCCCGCACCCCTTCCGTGCCTTCGAGTCATCCGTCATGCCCTTCCCCACCGAATCCTCCCGCCGGTTGCGCCCCAACCTGCTTGCCTTGGCCTGTGTGCTGGCCGCTGCCGGCGTGTTTCCCGCGCACGCGCAGACCGCGACCGATCTCGACGCGGTCAAGGTCAATGCCTACCGCGCCGCCAACAGCACCAGCGGTGCCACCAAGACCAGCACCAGCATTGCCGAAACGCCGCAGTCGGTGTCGGTGATCGAGCGCGCCGAACTGGATGCGCGCGGTGTGCAGTCGCTCAACGATGCGATGCGCTACGTGGCCGGGGTGAGCCTGGAAAGCAGCGGCATCGACAACCGCGTCGATGACTTCCGCATCCGCGGCTTCGATGCCGGCAGCTGGTCCAACAACGTCACCCTGGACGGCATGCGTGCGCCGCAGGGCAGCCAGTGGAACCGCAGCATGTTCGACAGTTGGAACCTGGAGCGCGTGGAGGTCCTCAAGGGGCCCTCGGCGGTGATGTACGGGCAGATCGCCCCCGGCGGCATGGTCAACCAGGTCAGCAAGACCCCCACGCCGGACCAGGCGCAGCAACTGCGCCTGGGCGTGGATGCCAATGGCCAGTACAGCGCCGCCTTCGACGTGGGCACCGGCACCGCCGACAACGACCATCTGTTCCGCCTGGTCGGCCTGTACCGCGATGGCGACACCCAGATCAAGCACACCCGGCAGACGCATGGGTTCCTGGCACCCAGCTACACCTGGCAGATCGCCGCGCGCACCCGCCTGACCCTGCTGGGCCTGTACCAGAAGGACGACGGCGGCTCGACGTACCAGTTCCTGCCGGCCGCCGGCACGCTCAACCCGACCCGCTACGGCTACATGAAGAACAGCACCTTCATCGGCGAGCCGGGCTGGAACACCTTCGACCGCACGCTGTGGACGGCCGGCTGGATGTTCGAGCACGCGTTCAACGACCACCTCACCCTGACCCAGAGCGCGCGCCGCACGCATGTGGATTCGCTGTACCGGGGCGTGGTCACCTTTGGCGCGCTCAACGCCGATGGCCGCACCCAGAACCGTCGCGGCGTGATGGGCACCGGCGACTCGGACGGCGACACGTTCGATACTCGTCTGCAGGCCCACTTCGCCACCGGTGCGGCAGACCACACCGTGCTGCTGGGCTGGGACTGGCAGCGTGCCGACTGGGAAGGCGTGCGCAGCGCGATGAGCAGCCCGCGCCCGATCGACATCTTCAACCCGGTGTACTCGACTTACGCGCCCACGCTGAGCACCGAAACGCCCACCGCCGGGGTCAACCGCCAGAGCGGCGTGTACCTGCAGGACCAGATCGCACTGGCAAACTGGCGCCTCACCCTGGGCGGGCGGTATGACTGGACCAAGGACGACAGCAGCAGCGCCAACCGCAATATCGCCACCGGCGTTTCCACGCCTGGCGGGCACAGCGTGATCAAGAGCGAGGCATTCACCGGTCGCGCCGGCCTGCTGTATGTGTTCGACGACGGCCTTACCCCGTACGTCAGCTATGCCGAGTCGTTCCAGCCCTCGACCAAGTCGCCGCTGGACAGCTTCACCCAGACCGCGTTCGAGCCGGTCACCGGATCGCAATGGGAGGCGGGCCTGAAATATCAGCCGGCCGCCGTCGATGGCCTGGTTACGCTGGCCGTGTACGACCTGCGCCAGCAGAACATGATCGTCGACGATCCGGTGGCCAGCCACCGCAACTGCGGCGCCACCGGCACCGCCACCTGTTCGATCCAGGGCGATGAAGGGCGCGTGCGCGGCATCGAACTGGAGGGCCGGATCACCCCGATCGAAGGCTTCAGCCTGATCGGCGCGGCATCGCGGATGGACTCGGAGATGACCCGCTCGGCACCCTACAAGGGCAAGGCGCTGGCGATGGTGCCCGATTACACGGCCTCGTTCTGGGCCGACTACACCTTCCAGGGCGGCGCACTGCGCGGCTTGAGCCTGGCCGCCGGCGCCCGCTACAACGGGGTCAGCTATGGCGACAGCGCCAACCTGTACCGGATCCCGTCCTACACCCTGTTCGACGCCGCCATCCGCTACGACCTCGGCCGCATCGGCGGCACCGACGTGCAGCTGGCGCTCAACGGCAGCAACCTGGCCGACAAGCGTTTTGTCTCGACCTGCACCGGCGTGTCGTCGTGCTACTACGGCAGCGGTCGCACGGTCATGGCGACGGCGAGGTTCGGCTGGTAACTCCGCCTCGGCGGGTCACCGGCAGCGCCGGGCGCTGGCTCACCTGTCTTCGTGTTTGGAGCCGGCCGACGGTTGGCGTTTTCGTGGCCTTGATCGGGAAGCGCGTGCAGCCGACCAACGGTCGGCGCTACGGACTTCGCTTCGGCACGTTACCTGTGCAGCCGACCAACGGTCGGCTCTACTGACTTCGCTTCGGCACGTTACCTGCGCAGCCGACCAACGGTCGGCTCTACCGACTTCGCTTCGGCACGTTACCTGTGCAGCCGACCAACGGTCGGCTCTACGGACTCCGCTTCGGCACGTTACCCGTGCAGCCGACCAACGGTCGGCTCTACGTTGGGTCGGCCACTACTACCAGGGGCACGCCGCGCTGCGGGTGGCGCAGCACGATCACCGGCTGCTGGTAGACACGGCCCAGGGTGGCTTCGGTCAGCACCTCGGCCGGCGTGCCGTCGGCCGCGATCCGGCCCTGCTCCAGCAGCACGATGCGGTCGGCGTGGCCGGCGGCCAGGTTGAGGTCGTGCAGCACCACGATCACGCAGGCACCCGCATCGGCCAGGCCGCGCACGGTGCGCAGCGTGCGCTCCTGGTGGCGCAGGTCCAGTGCGGCGGTCGGCTCATCCAGCAGCAACAGCGGGGTCTGCTGCGCCAGCACGCGCGCGAAGGTGGTGCGTGCCGATTCCCCGCCCGACAACTGCTGCACCTCGCGTTGGCGCAGTGCCTGCAGTTCCGCCGCGTCGATCGCCTGCTCCACCTGTGCGTCATCGCGTGCCGGATCCGGCGGATGCGGCAGCCGCCCCATGGCCACCACTTCTTCCACGCTGAAGGCGAAGCGCACGCCATGTTCCTGCGGCATCACCGCGCGCTCGCGCGCCAGCGGTCCGGCCCTGTAGCCGGCCAATGGCTGGCCCTGCAGCAGCACCTCACCGGCATCGGCGGGCAGATCGCCGGACGCCACCGCCAGCAGGGTCGACTTGCCCGCCCCGTTCGGGCCGACCAGCGCGGTGACGGTGCCCGGCACGACGTCCAGGTCGATGCCGTGCAGGATCTCGCGCTGCTGGCGACGCACGGTCACCCCGCGCAGGCGCAACAAGGGACTCATGGGGTCTCCTTGCGGCGTTGCTGCAGCACCAGCCACAGGAAGAACGGCGCGCCCAGGGCCGCCGAGAACAGCCCCAGCGGAATCTCCGCCGGTGGATCGAGCGTGCGCGCGGCGGTATCGGCCGCCACGATCAACACCGCACCGAGCACGCCGGACACCGGCAGCATCCAGCGATGTCCCGGGCCCACCAGCATGCGCGCCACGTGCGGCACCACCAGGCCCACGAACGCCACCGACCCGGCGAAGGCCACCGCGGCGCCGACCAGCAACGCACTGAACGCCACCAGGCGCCGCCGGGTGCGCGCCACGTCCAGCCCCAGGTGCTGGGCCTGGCGCTCCCCGAGCGCCAGCATGTCCAGTGGCGTGGCCAGGCGCTGCAATGCCAGCACGCCGATGGCGAACAACGGCGCCACCGCGGCGACGTCGCCCCAGCTGGCACGGGCCAGCGAGCCCATCTGCCAGAACACCAGCGACTGCAGTTCGCTCTCGCTGGCGATGTAGGTGAGGAAGCCGATCAGCGCCGAACAGAACGCGGCCATCGCGATCCCCACCAGCAGCAGCGTGGCGTTGCCGCTGCCCTTGCCCGGGCGCGCCAGCACGTAGGTCAGGCTGATCGCCAGCGCCCCGCCGACGAACGCGGCCACCGGCACGATCCAGCCGGCGGCGCCGGCCGCACCGAGCACGATCGCGGCCACCGCCCCCAACGCCGCGCCCTGGCTGACGCCCACGATGCCGGGGTCGGCCAGCGGATTGCCGAACAGGCCCTGCAGGCTGGCGCCGGCCATCGCCAGTGCCGCCCCCACCATGGCGCCCAGCAGCGCGCGCGGAATGCGCAATTGCCATACCACTGCCAGGTCGCGAGGGCTGACCGACTGCGGGTCGACCAGCCCCAGCTTCACCGCGATCGCCTGCAGTACCTCCAGCGGCGGCAACCGCAACGGCCCCACCGCGAACGAGGCGAGCACCGCCAGCAGCAGGGCCGCTGCCGCCAGCATCAGCATGCCCCGCCCCCTGCGCCGCCGCCGATCCGCCGGACTCATGCCGGCGGCAGCGCCGCCAACGCCCTGGCCAGCGCCAGTGCGCCCACGCCGGAGCCGACGCTGGCGTACTTGAGCTGCACATCGGGCATTACCCAGACCCGGTTGGCCTGGCCGGCCGGGGTCTGCTTCAGCGTCGGATACGCCTTCCACAGGCCATCGGCGCCGCCGAACAACTGCAGGTCATGCTCGGTGACCAGGATCACCTGCGGTGCGGCAGCGACCACGCCCTCGTTGCTCAACGCGGAGTAGTTGGCCACGCCGGCTTCGGTGCCGATGTTGAGGCCCCCGGCCAGGGTGATCAGCTGGGCCGATGCACTGTCCGCGCCGGCCACCGTCGGCGCGCCGCCGGCCCCGGTGGCCGAGACATGGATCACCCGTGGGGCGTGCCCACTGGCCTTGCCGATCGCAGCGGCCTGGTCCAGCTGCTGCTGCACCTGGCCGGCCAACTGCTCGCCGGCGGCGGCAAGCCCGAGTGCGGCGGCGATCTTGCGCACCTTGTCCGGCGCCGGCTGCAGGTCGTCGACCACCACCGCCGGCTCACCGACCGCGCGCAGCTTCTGCGCCAGCTCGGTATGCCGGCGCAGGCTGTTGCCGAGGAACAGCGAGCCCTGCAGGCTCAGCACGCCTTCCACGCCCGTGGTGCGGTTGAACAGGAACTGGTGCGGCGCGGCGCGGCCGGACGCGGTGGTGGTGTTCTTCGGCGCGGCGAACACCTGCGCGCCCAGGCCGAGCGCATCGATCACCGCGATCACATCATCACCGCCAACGATGATCCGACCGGTGTCGTCCACCTCCACCTCGGCGCCGTCGTCGGAGCGCACCTTGGCCGGCAGGATGGCCGCCTGGCCGGTCAGGCTCGGCAGCGCACCACCGTCAAGCCGCGTCCAGCCGGCCGGCAGTGCGGGCGCGGCGTCGGCGCCCTTGCTGGTGGTCACCGCGGCCGTGCCGGCATCGGCCGCCGGCGGCGGCGCCGTGCCTCCGCAGGCAGCCAGCAACAGGGCGGTGGCCAGCGGCAGCAGCCGCGCGCAATGGGTCATGTTCATCTCGTTGCTCCTTCGGCAGGACGGCACGCTGCCGCCCTGCCCTGTGGCTTATGGCTGGCGCAGCGCGATACGGGTGATGCGGTCGCCCTTGGCATCGTCGGTGCCACGCGATTTGTTCACCGCGAACACGTTGCCCTTGCCGTCCGCACGCACATGGTTGGGGAAGGTGCCGCCGTCGAGGTTGCCGACCACCTTGCCGCTGCGGTCGACCACGGTCACCGTGCCGGCACCGCGGCTGGTCACGTAGGCCAGTCCGGTCTTCGCGTCGAAGGCCACGTTGAGCGCGCCCGCACCCACCGCCACGTCGTGCAGCACCTTGCCGCTGGCGACATCGACGATGAGCAGGTTGTCGGTACCCTGCGAGGCCACGTACAGGTGGTTCTGCTGCGGGTCGTAGGCCACGCCGGACGCACTGATCGAATTACCCAGGTCGATCACCTTGTCGATCTTGCCGCTGGCCACGTCGATCACCGCTGCTTCCGGGGTGCCGATGCTGACCGTGAACAGCTTGCCGCTGGCCTCGTCGAGCACCAGGCTCATCGGAGTGAACTTTCCATCGTCCACGCCCGAGGCCAGCGTGATCGGCGCCAGCGCCTTGAACGTCTTCGCATCGAACACCGACAGGTGGTCTTCGCCCGTGGCCGAGGCAAATACCTTGCCGCGCTTGGCATCGACCACCACGTCGCGGGCGTGCGGCACGGTCCCTACCGGGAACTGATGGACCAGCGACAGGTCCGACTGGCGATACACCGCCACGCTGTCCTGGCGGGTGTTGGTCACCCACACGTTGCCGTTGGCATCGTCCACGCCCACGCCGTACACCGCGAATACGCTGCCCCCCTTGGCATCGGGCACCTGCGCCGGCGTGATCGCCTTGACCACCTTCAGGCTGCCGGGGTCCACCTTGAGCAGCTGCGACTGGGTCACCGGCGGACGGCCGACCGCGGAGGTCACGAACACCGCGTTGCTGGCCGCGCTGTAGGCCGACTGGTACAGGCCCTGCACCAGCTTGTTGGACTGGCTGGCAAACCGCTCCTGCCCCGACAACGGCAGCTGCGGCGACACCCGCAGCTTGAGCACGGTGGCGGCGGCCGGCTGACTGGCACGCACGACCACCGGGTGGGTGCCCGGCACCGCGTCGGCGGGGATCTGCAGCTGGGTCTTGAAGTTGCCCTCGGCATCCACGCTGAGCGGCTGCGCGTTGAGCACGGTCTCACCGCGCACCAGGCTGACCTGCTGGCCCGGCACGAAGCCGCGACCGATCACCTCGGCATGGCTGCCGGGCACGACATTCTCGCCGCGCGAGACGACGGTGCCCTTGAACACGCTGGCGGGCTGGTCGAACACCGGCTGTGCGTGGCTGGCCACGGCCAGCAGCAGGCCGGCGGCCAGGGTGGAGAGACGGAGTGAGGATTGGAACGACATGACAGGCTCCTTGCACGGGGTACCGCGCATCGCGCGGCGGTTCATCGATTGCCTGGGCCGGTGCGAGGGTGCACAGGGAGCCTGGGTAGCGGGTGCGCGGCACGGCGCGCGGTGGTTCAATGCGGCAATCAGGGCTGCGCCGGCGCAGCTTTGCTGCGGTCGTCCACGCCATACAGCGCGGCCAGCGTGGCCTGCAGCGAGGCCTGCAACATCGGGCCATGGCCGAGGCCGTCGAATTCGCGGTACTGCACCTCGAGCCCCGGCACCTTGGCCAGGCGCTGCGAGAGCTGCATGGCGGCATCCGGCGTGGCGCCGCCGATGCGGCGCAGGTGCGCGACCACGCGCGGATTGGTCAGGTCGCGCGTGCCGCGATCGCCGGTGCGCTCGGCGCCGCCGAGCATCACCCACACATGGGCCTTCTGGCCATGCTGGTTGGCCAGGAACTGCTGCTCCATGTCGCCGAGCGGGGCACCCTGGCTCCACCACAACGACGGGCTTGCCGCGACGTAGTACTGGAACGCGGCCGGCCGGGTATACAGACTGCTGAGCACGAACAGCCCACCCAGCGAATGCCCCCACAACGCCTGCCGCCCGCGATCGATGTTGGCGCGCTTCTCCACTTCCGGCTTGATCCGGCGCTCGATCAGGTCCTGGAAGGCGAACGCACCGCCCCCGACCACGGCCGGCGTGCCGTTTTCGTCATCGGCCCGATCGATCCACGCGGTGTAGTCGGTGGTGCGCGCGGGCGAGTCGATCCGCAGGTCGTTGTCGTAACCGATGAATACCAGTACCGGCGCCGCCCTGGCCGCCAGCTGGGTGAGCAGCGGCTGGTCCATCACCAGTGCGGCCGCATTGCCATCGAGCATGTACAGCACCGGCGCGGGCGCCTTGCCAGCGCGCGCGGGAATGCCGATGTTGACCTGCCAGCGGCGTTGTCCGTCCGGGCTGTCCAGGGTGAAGCGCTCGAAGCGGTAGCTCTCGGCCTTCTGCTCGAAGATCGTATTGCTGACCCGTTGCTGCGGGTTGCGTTGCTGCGCAGACGCCGACGGCACGGCACAGGCCAGGCCGAACAGCAGGCCGGCGAGCGGCAACAGGGCGGGCAAGCGGCGACCGCAGGCGGCGAAGGACAACGTCATGGGCACTCAGGGGCGGCGGCGGCAGGCCGCGCACCCGCTTCACATGGGGACGACGCAGTCTACCCCAAATGCGAATGCTTATCACATCGATCGGTGTGTCGACGTGTATCGCCCACGCCGTTTTTCACTCCGCGTTGCAGGCGCTCCGGCCTTCGCCCACCGTGGCAACCGCCTTGCCACCCGGCGCGCTCGGCAGCCAGCCACGCAGTGACATCGCCGCCGGCACCGATGCCGGCCGCTCGCCGTCGGCGATGACCAGCTCGCGCCAGGTCCCTACCGGCTCCAGCTCGGCCAACCGTGCCTGGCGGTCGTCGGCGGTGCTGAAGGTCGCGTCCGGATCGTCGGCAGCGGCGGTGGCACCGTGCGACGTCTTGACCGCGCGCACCTGCAGGCCCTGCCCGGCGACGTGCCGGGTACTCACGGTGAACTGTTCGCGTCCGTAGGCCCAGGGGTTGCTGCCGGTGGACGCCACTGCCGCGCCCGAGGACGGCACCTGCAACGTTTCGCCGCCGATGCCCTGCACCATCGCAACGCCGGTCAACGTGCCCATGTACTGCATCATGCGCAGCGCCTGCAGGTCTTTCCCGGCCAGGCGCTTGCCGCTGCCGGTTTCGCCGACGGGATTGATCCACCCCTGCTGCGAGCAGAGGATCAGCAGCACCGGCTGGCCCTCGCCCTCACCGACGCGCAGCAGCGTATCGCCGTTGGCGAACTGCTGCAGCTGGCCACGGAACACAGGCTTTCCATCGCTCCCGCCCTGCGTGAACGTCACGTTCGGGCTGCGCTCCAGCAATGGCTCGATGGCGCCGGGCGCTGCGCTGGCACCGGCACTGAACAACGCAATGGCCAACAGCGTGCAACGCGGGAACACAACAGACATACAGACAATCCTTTGCAATGGCATCGACGTGCGGCCGACGCGGAACGGGCGAGCATCATACGCCGGTACCGCACATGCGAAGGCCCGACCGAATGGCCGGGCCTTGGCACGATATTCAGCTGGCAGACGACTTATTCTTCCTCGTCCTGCCCGCCCTGCTGTGCAGTGCGCTCGCGCTTCTGGTCCTGGTCCTGTTGCTGCTGCTGGCCCTGGCGCTGCGGGTCGCGCTGCTGCTGTTGCTGGCCCTGCTGGCCCTGCTGGCCCGGATTCTTCTGATCCTGCTGATTCTGTTGGTTCTGCTGCGGGTTCTGGTTGGTACCCATCTGTGCATCTCCGGAATGCGGCAACGAAATGATGCCGGTGGATGCACCCTAGACGCGATGAGGTTACCGTCGCGTGCGCTGCCTGCCATCATGCGTAGACGCCATCGACATCTCGGTAAACAATTCAGAACGCGGCCGCGAACGTCCACTCCGGTGTCACATGCGCACGGTGGCTACCGCGCGCGAGCCGCCGCCTGACATGCGCATGCACAGGTAGAGCCGAGCCATGCTCGGCTGCTCTAGCGTGACACGCACCAGGCAGAGCCGAGCCATGCTCGGCTGCGCTAGCGTGACACGTACCGGGGTAGAGCCGAGCCATGCTCGGCTGCGTCGCGCACGCCGTGCGTCAGGCGCGCGCCACCATCGCGATGATGGTGTCCGCCAACTCCTGTTGCGCCTGCTGCGGCGTGATATCCCCGTTCACCGCCGCATACGAAAGGCCTTCGGCGGCGCCGAGCATGCCCCACAATCCCGCGGTCGGAAGCACGCCGGCGCGCGCGAACGGGGCCAGCAGGGTGCGGCACTGCTCGATGAAGATCGCCTCGTACTCGCGCTTGATCCGCGCCAGTTCCGGCGAGCCGGCCAACGCTGCGATCACCCCGGGGATCTCACGCCCCTGGGTCTGCACGCAGGCCACGTAGGCCTGCGCGATCACCCCGGCCTTGTCCTGCAGCGTCGGGCCACTGGCGGCCAGCGCGGCGTCCATCACCACGCCCTGGCGCTGGTCGAAGTCCCGGTACAGCGCCGCCAACAACCCGGCCCGGGTCCCGAAATGGTCATACACCACCGGCTTGGTGACGCCGGCCTGCTCGGCCAGCCGACCCAGGCTCAGGGCCTCGGTGCCCTCCTCGCGGACCAGTTGCCAGGCCTGGGCAAGCAGTTGCTGCAGCCGGTCGGCGCGGCTGAGGCGTCGGCGTGGCGAGGGCACAGCGGCACTGGGCGAGCTTGACATGGCTATATACCAATCGTAACTTACGGGTCGTAACTTACCAAAAGTATACCGCCACCCGCCCCCAACGTCACCGGACAGCCCATGCATACCCTGATCGTCATTGCCCACCCCGACCCGACCTCCCTCACCCATGCCGTCGCCGCGGAAGTCAGTCGCGGCATCGCCGCCGCCGACCCGGCCGCCAGCGTGGAACTGGCCGACCTCAGCGCGGAAGGCTTCGACCCGCGGTTCACCCGCGCCGACCTGGACGGCCACCACCGCCGGCATCCCTTCCCCGCCGATGTCCTCGCCGAGCAGGCGCGCCTGGATCGCGCCGACGCGGTGGTGCTGGTCTTTCCGGTGTACTGGTGGGCGATGCCGGCGCAGCTCAAGGGCTGGATCGACCGGGTGTTCTCCAACGGATGGGCGTATGACGATGCCGGCGACGGCGCTGTCCGCAAGAAGCTCGGGCGACTCAGGGTGCACCTGCTCGGCTTGGGCGGCGCCGATGAACGCACCTGGAGCAAGCGTGGCTACGATGTGGCGATGAAAACCCAGATCGAGACCGGCATCTTCGACTACTGCGGCGCCCCGGTGGTCAGCGCGACCGTGCTGCTGGCGGTGGACGCAGGCGACGCGACGCCGCATCTGCAGGCCGGCTACGCACTGGGTCGGTCCATCGGGCAAGACGCGCGTTCCTGCTTGCTCCAGGAAGGTGCTGCTCCCATCTGAGGGAGCGCCTGGTTGCAAGTGCCGTTGCGGAGTGAGCGCGAGCTACCCATGTTGACGGCAAATGCCGCCGACACGTGGAGGTGGCGGGTGTCTGCGTTCGGGGTCACCGCGAGCGCGTGGGCTTCGTAGCAGCCGGTAGGCCCTCGGTGCACAATTTCCCCGGCCGCAGCCGGCCCCCTCCTTTTTTCTGCCCAGAGTCCTGCCGGCTGCTGCGATGGCGCTCGCTTGCGGTAGAGGCTGAGAGCCGAGCACTCTTCCAGGCGGTGGGTGGGAGAAGTGCCAAAAAAACGCCCCGCGATGCGGGGCGCTTTGGTCCAGCGTGGTGCAATCGGTCAGACCGCCGGTGCGGCGGGGCCGAAGCGGTTGTCGCCCGGGGTGCCCGGCAGCAAGTAGAACACCAGCAACACGATGCCCGCGAACGGGATCATCCCCAGCAGCATGAACCAGCCGGACTTGTCGGTGTCGTGCAGGCGGCGCACGGACACCGCGATAAACGGTACCAGCGTGGCCAGGATGAAGAGGATGACGATCGCGCCGAACAGCATCGTCAGCACGTCGCTCCCCATGGCCGCACCAATCCCCATGCCGATGTAGCCGACCACGGTGACCAGCATGACGAACAGGTAGAACATCCAGAATTCCTTGCGGCTGGCACGGCCGTCGAACTGGGCGTAACGGGTAAGCGGGATCAACATCGAATTCATGGGATTCACTTCATCCTGAAAGTGTAAAGACCTGCCTCTCCATGGCCGCGACTGCGGCCCATGTAGCAGGGCGGCGCGCAGGATAGCAGTTGTTCAGCCGTTTTTGATTGGCACTTCCGGTATTGACACGCTCACCCTTCCGCGGTGCGCCACGCCGCCACCTTGGCCCGCGTCTGTTCGAGCAATGCGTCCAGCGCCTTGCGGTCGTACACCTGCCCACGCAGTACCACCGTGTCGATCGCTCGCGTCGCGTTGATGTCCTGCAGCGGGTTGTTGTCCAGCAGCACCAGGTCGGCGGCCTTGCCGCTGGCGATGCCACCGTAGCGGTCCAGCGTGCCGAACCACGCCGGGCCCGCGCGCGTGGCCGCGGACAATGCCTGCGCCGGGGTCAGCCCCTCCTTGACGAACAGCGACAACTCGTCGTGCAGGCCGATGCCGGGGTAGTTGAACGAGTTGAGGAAGCCGGCATCGGTACCGGCCATGATCGTTACGCCGGCCTGTTGCAGCATCGGCAGCACCGCGGCGACCTGGTGGTATTCCTGGTGGCGCGCCTGGACCTGTGCCGGCGTCGCCTTCGCCGCACGTTCGACGCGCCAGGCGTAGGTGGCCTGCAGCTTCGGGCCGATATAGGCCAGGTACGGATCGTTGGCGTGGTCGTCCTGGTCGAGGAAATCCAGGATGCGGCCGCCGTTGAGCGTCGGGGTCACGAACACGCCCTTGGCGGCAAAGCCGCGGTAGGCCGCCATCGCCGTGTCACGATCGAAGCCGGCATCCAGGCGCCGATTGGCCTCGGCGCGATCGATGCGCCCGGCCGCGAAATCCGCGGCGATCGCCGCCTCGTCCTTGACCCCGGCCTTGTAGGCGTAGTCCAGGTGTTCGATGGAGCTGATCCCCGCGTCCACTGCCTGCTGCACGGTCAGCGCCATCGGGATGTGGCCGGAGGCGCGCAGGCCGTTGGCGCGCGCGCCACGCACTGCGGCCAGGAACAGCTCGGGGGTCAGCGTGCTGTCGGTAATCTTCACGAAATCCACCCGGTCCTGCTTCAGCCGCAGCAAGGCCGCATCGAGGTCGGCCTGGCTGCCCACTTCAAGGGTCCCCTTCCAGACCGGCTTGATGCCTTCGATCTTGGCGCCGGAGGTGAACAACTGCGGCCCTGCCAGGCGGCCGTCACGGATATCGCCGCGCCAGGCCAGCACCTGCGCCGGCAGATCGCCGGAGGCATCGCGGATCGTGGTGATGCCGTGGGCGATGTAGAGCGGCAGCAGCGCCTTGTTCTCCTCGATCAGCGCAGGACCGCCGCCGAAGTGCACGTGCATGTCCCACAGCCCGGGGATCAGGTAGCGGCCCTTGGCCTCGACCTTGGTCGTGGCTGACCACTGCCGCGCAATGACGGTGTCATCCCCCACTGCCACGATGTCGGCGCCGCGCACCACGACACTCTGGTCGGGCAGCGTACGGGCGTGCTCCACGTCGACCACGGTGGCGTGGCGGATGATCAGGTCCGCCTGTTCGGCGGAGAATGCGGGCGCGGCCAGCAGCAACAGCGCGGGAACCAAGGCACACAGCGTGGTTTTCATGGGGCGGCAGGGAGGGAAGGAAGACGGGCCACCTTAAGACCGTGCCGCCTGCATGCACCAGTTAAATTTCGGCATGCGCCGCATGCACAAGGCAAATGCCCTGCCGCGCCGTCCGGCGTCGACAGGGCACGTCGCGTCGCCGGCGACTACACCTCGCCCTGCATGGCCGGGCGCGCCTGCAGCCTGCCCAGCCAGTCCTTCACCGCCGGATGGGCATCCACGTCCGCACCCACGTACACGCCATAGCCGACGACGGAGCCCACCACCAGGTCGACCAGCGAGTAAGCCTCCCCCAGCATCCAGCGTCGCTCGGCCAGGTGTGCTTCCAGCAGATCCAGCAAGCCATCCACCCCGGCCAGTGCAGCCGCCGCATGCGCGTGGTTGCGCAGCGCCTCATCGGCGGTGGCCAGCGACAGCCGGCTCAGCAGCGCCGCATAGGTGACATAGGCCCAACTGGTCCAGGCCAGCGCCTGCAGCCGCGCCGGGCTGTCATCGGCCGGCCACAGCCCCTGCGCCACGCCGTAGCGCCCGCCCAGCCACTGCAGGATCGCCACACCCTCGAACAACGGCGTGCCGTCCACCACCAGGCACGGCACCTTGCCGTTCGGATTGATCGCCAGGTATGCCGGCGTACGCTGCTCGCCTGTGCGGATATCGATCCGCACCCGCTCATGCGGCACGGACAGTTCGGCCAGCGCGCAGGCGACCGGGGTGGCACTGGACATCGGGTGCCAATAGAAGACGAGGGACATCGGGAACTCCTTGAGGATGATGGTGCGGGAACGGTGCCGGCCTGCCAGGCTTGCACCCTGGATTCAGGCTAGCCACCATTGCGGACAGGTTCCGTCCTCGATCAACCGCCACACTGGGCCCATGCTGACCGCCTCCACCCGCCTGCTCGGCCTGCTGTCCCTGCTGCAATCGCGGCCGCACTGGGGTGGCAATGACCTGGCCGAGCGACTGCAGGTGCACCCGCGCACCCTGCGCCGCGACATCGATCGCCTGCGCCAGCTGGGCTACCCGATCCAGGCCAGCAGCGGCGTCGCCGGCGGCTATGCGTTCCGCGCCGGACGTGCACTGCCGCCGTTGCTGCTCGATGACGAGGAAGCCCTGGCGGCGGCCATCGCCTTGCGCACCGCCGTGACCGGCACCGTCAGCGGCATCGAGCAGACCGCGATCACCGCACTGGTCAAGCTGGAACAGGTGATGCCGCCGCGCCTGCGCAAGCGCCTGGACGCACTGCGCTCGACCATCCTGCCGCTGGACCAGTCGGGGCCGGTAGTCGACGCCGGCCTGCTGGCCACCCTGGCCGGCGCATGCCGCGACCAGCTGCAGCTGGACGTCCACTATGCCGACCGACACAACCAACCCAGCCATCGCCGGCTCGAGCCACAGGGCGTGGTGCATGCCGACCGGCGCTGGTACCTGGTCGCCTGGTGCACCGCGCGCAGCGATTGGCGCACCTTCCGCATCGACCGCATCGTGGCCGCGCCGGTGGTAGGCGCCCACTTCAGCCCGCGCCCGCCGCCGGGCAACGGCGACCTGCGCGAGTGGGTCGCGCGCTCGCTGGCGCTCGGCCAGTACAGCGAACAGGCCCGGGTGATCCTGCATGCACCGCTGGCCAGCATGCAGCGCCAGATCCCGGCCTCGGCCGGGGCACTGGAGGCGGTGGACGCGGAACGCTGCCTGCTGGTCTGCGGCGCCGGCGCGCTCGGCTCACTCGTGTACTGGCTGATGGCGATGGAGCTGGAATTCGAGGTCCTCGGCCCACCCGCCCTGCAGCAGAAGCTGCGTGACGCCGGCGAGCGGGTTGCACGTGGGCTGGCCCGCGCCACACCTGCGCCTGCGCCCGGGACGTGACCGGGCGCGGCGGTTTGCCGGTCCCCTAGCCGCGTGCAAGACTTCAACCCCATGCCGAACGTGGATGGCAGCGTGGCCGCCAGTGAAAAACCCAATCGCAGCCTGTTCGACCTCGACCTGCTGCGCGCGATCGTGACGGTCGCCGACTGTGGCAGCTTCACCACGGCTGCCGCGCGCCTGCATTCCACCCAGTCCACGATCAGCCAGAAGATCCGTCGCCTGGAAGACATGGCCGGGCACCCGCTGCTGGTGCGCGGCAATCGCGATGTGCACCCCACCGACGCCGGGCAGACCCTGCTCGGCCACGCCCGGCAGATGCTGGCGTTGAACGAACAGATGCTGCAGGCACTGGCCGGCGCCACGGTGGCGGTGACGGTGCGGCTGGGCGTGCCGGAGGATTTCGTCAACGCGCGCACCACCCAGTTGCTGGGCCGCTTCAACCGCCGCCACCCGCAGGTGAAGCTGGAGGTCACCAGCGGGCTGAGCCGCGACCTGGCCAACGGCTACGACCACGGCGAACTGGACCTGGTCCTGATCAAGCAACGCCGCAACAGCCGCGAAGCCACCGCCTGCTGGCCCGAGCCGATGCGCTGGGTGGACAGCGCCCGCACCCCGTGCATCGCACTGGACCCGATCCCGCTGGTGACCTTCCCGCTGCGCGGCCTGTATCGGGACGACCTGATCGCCGCGGTCGAAGCCATGGGCCGGCGCTGGCGGATCAGCTTCACCAGCTCCAGCCTGAGCGGCATCCAGGGCGCGGTCGCCGACGGCATGGGCATCAGCCTGCTGCCGGCCCGCGCCATGACACGCGAGCATCGCGCACTGAATCGCCGGCACGGCCTGCCGCCGATGGACGGCATGGAGATCGCCCTGCTGCATCGCCCCGGTGCCGACCCCCTGGTGCGCGAGCTGGCCGGCCGTTTCGCCCGACTGCTCGATCGCGAGCACCGCTGACGCCGCGTGCCAACGGCCCGTATAGTGACGAGGCTCGCGTACCACTGCTAGGAATCGTCGTAAATTCGGGTGTAAGCGACATTGCTGCACATCCAACCGGGGAGAATCTCCCAACACTTCCTATCGCGCAGCCCCCTTTGTCCAACAGCAAACAGATCCCATGAGCGGACAGGCCACCCCCTGCACCCTGAAGATCGCGCTGCTCGACGACCACGATGTTGTCCGGCACGGCAGCTTCGTCCACCTGTCCTGCGATCCGCGCTTCGACGTGGTCGGCAGCCATGCCCACAGCCGCGAACTGTTCGACACACTGTCATCCACGCACGTGGATGTGGCCGTCGTCGATTACGCGCTGTCCATCGACGACCTGCCCGGCCTGGAGCTGCTGCCGCTGCTGCGCACGCAGTTTCCCTGGGTCCGCCTGCTGCTGTTCACCGCGCACTGCAGCCAGGTGCTGCTGTCGCGCCTGATGGATGCGGGCGCCAGCGGCGTGGTCAGCAAGACCGAGCGCCTGGATGCGCTGGCCGTTGCCGTCGTGCATGTCGCGGCCGGGCTGTGCCGGCTGCCGGACGGCTTTGCCAGCGACATGGATGCCTTGGCGCTGTCCCGCAGCGAGCGCGAAGTCCTGCGGTTGTGCCTGGCCGGAATGAGCGTCACCGAGATCGCCCACCACCGGCACCGCAGCATCAAGACGGTCAGCACGCAGAAGCACACCGCCTTCCGCAAACTTGGCCTGCGCAGCGACGGCGAGCTGTACATGCTGCGCCACCAACTGGCGCCGCTATGAGCCGGGCCCGGGGCCGCGCATTGGCGGCAGCACTGGCGACGGTCGTGTCCACGCCTGCGGACGCCGTGGCCGCCGCCCGCACCGTGCACGTCGCCCTGGACCCGGGCCAGCACCGGGCACTCGCCACCAGCGCGCTGCCGTCGCGCCAGGCCAGCCTGGCGCACGGCTATGCCGCCCTGATCGGCACCCACAGCGGCGTGCGTTTCGACGCGCACGAAGTGCCCTCGCACCAGGCGGCGCTGCGCGCGGTATGCGACCGGCGCGCCGACCTCATGCTCATGCTTGGCCCCCTGGAAGAGGCGCCGTGCGCACTGGCATCGTCGGTGGCGTACTACCGCGGCGAGACCCTGCTTGCCAGCCGGCACGCCAACCGCGCCAGGCTGTCACTCACCGACACGCGCCCGCACCGGATTGCCGTGGTCCGGGGCAGCCGCTATCCCAGCTGGTTGCGCCGGCATTACCCGCACCTGCAGGTAGTGCCCGCCCCCGACCTGCCGGGCGCGCTGGCCGCGGTCGAGGCCGGCATCGCCGACGCGGCACTGGGCCTGGACGTGCTGATTCGACCGCTGGTCCGGCGTGACTTCGCCGACAGCCTGCAGCTGCAGAGCGCGCCGGCCGACCTGCCCGCCGATGTCTTCCTGGTCGCCCGTGCGGCCGACCAGGGCCTGCTGCACGACATCGACACGGCGATGCGGGCGATCACCCCTCGGCAACACGCCCAGGTGCTCACGGAGGTGGCCGCCCACCGTCCATTCGACCCGCCCTCGCCCGCCGCACTCATGCGTCACTTCCGCTGGGAATTGGCGGCCGCGTGCGCGGCGTTGGCGGCACTGCTGGTGCTTGGCGCCTGGCTGGCACGCGCCCACCGGGCGGCCCAACGCAGCGAGCAGCGCCAGGCGCGCTTCATCGGGGTGATGAGCCACGAGGTGCGCAACGCCGCCCAGGCGCTGGTCGCCTCGGTGGACCTGCTCGGGCAATCGCACCTGGACCAGGGCCAGCGCCAACTGGTGGACGCCGCGCGCGCCGCCGGCGTCGGCCTGCGCCAGCTGCTGGGGCATGCGCTGGATTACTCGCGCATGGCCGCCGGCCACTTCCAGCCGGTCCTGGACTGGCACGACGTGGCGGACCTGGCGCAGGAGTGCATCGCCGCACTGCACCCGGCGGCCCACGCCAAAGGCCTGGTGCTCTGCCTGCAAGCGCCACCCGCGCCGCTGCCCAGGCTGCGTACCGATGCCGCCGCCCTGCGCCAGATCCTCAACAACCTGCTGGGCAACGCGCTCAAGTTCACCGCCAGCGGGCGCATCGATGTGACCGTATCGCTGCACCCGCAGGCGCACGGCGAGCAGCTGTGCCTGACGGTCAGCGATACCGGCATCGGCATTCCCCTCGAGCGCCAGGCCGGTGTGTTCAAGCCGTTCGCGCAGGCCCACGACACCCAGTCCCAGGTCCTCGGCGGCGCCGGCCTGGGCCTGTCGATCTGCCACGACCTGGTGCAGGCCCTGCACGGCCGCATCCACCTGTGCAGCGCACCGGGCCGTGGCAGCCGCTTCGAGGTCACCCTGCCGGTGGTGAGCGAGCCTGCGACCACCCCGCCGGCGCCCCGCCCGCTGGCGGGCTACGCGGTACTGCTGGTGGAAGACCATGCGCTGAACCGCGCTTTCGTGGCACGTCGGCTGGAAGCGCTCGGCGCTGCCGTGCACGCCTGTCGCGATGCGGCCGGCGCCCTGCAGCGCCAGGCCGCCGCACCGGCACGGCTGGTGTTGATCGACTGCAGCCTGCCGCAGGTGAGTGGCTACGAGCTGGCACAGGCGCTGCGCCGACTGGAAGCCGCACAAGCGCAGCCGCCCGCACTGCTGGTGGCCTTGTCGGCGGCCACCGCCCCTACCCATGTGCAGCGCTGCCACGCCAGCGGCATGGACGCGGTGTTGTGCAAGCCATTGGATGAGCGGCAGCTGCTCGCCGCCTTGGGGCTGGACCATCCCGACGCCGCCATCGCCGCGCCTGCGATGGCCCGCAGCGATCCGTTGTTTCCCCCGTTGCTGCAGTCGCTCGCCGACGAGTTGTCGGCGATGCAGCGGGCATGCGCCCATCGGCAGGCCGGGCTCATCCGCCACCATGCCCATCGCATGGCCGGCGCCTTGCGCATGCTGGGCCAGGAGGACCTGGCCGACACTGCTGCCGACCTGCAGGAGCTGGGCCTGGCGTCGGCGGCCAGCTGGGCCGAGGCCGACCGCCTGCTGGCCTACCTGCAGGACGCCGTGCCGCAGATCGAAGCAGGGACTACTTGAGCTGCAGCGGGTAGCGCTCCCACAGCACGTGCACCAGGAAGCCGGTCAACTCCGGGTCCTTGCTGCTGATCGCCGCGCGGATCTTGTCCAGCAGCACCATGTCGCTGCAGGTGCGCACATCGGCATGCCCGGCTTGCCCGGCGCGGCGCGCACGGTAGCGGGCCGCACGCTGCGCGTCGGTCATGGCGTAGCCGAACGTGGGCGGACGACCGCGCTTGCGCGGCAGCGTCAGCTCCAGGGTGCCGGGGTCTTGTTCATCGCGCATGACGGACGAGGATGCGAACGGGGGCGCGCACGATATCGTGAGACATCACTTTAATCCAGCGTTTTCAGCGCTTTTTCTGCATCCCGTTGCGGTAGCGGCGCCGACGCCGGCTCAGCGCCAGCCCTCGGCCACCCGTGCGCCGGCCCATACCAGCGCCATCCCGCCCACCAGGCTGATGCCCAGGTACAGCGGCATCATCAGGCCGCGCTCGGCACGCGCGAACACCAGCGTCTCCAGCATCATCGAAGAGAACGTGGTGAGCCCGCCGATGATCCCCACGATGAGGAAGGCGCGCCAATACAGTGCGACGCTGCCGCGGCTCTGCAGCCAGACCATCACGTACCCGGCGGCGAAGGCGCCGACCAGGTTCACCGTCAAGGTGCCCCACGGAAAGCCGGTGCCGAACTGGCGCAGCATCGCATCGCCCACCATGAAGCGCAGCGCCGCGCCCAGCGCGCCACCGGCCATGACCAGGCCCAGCTGTTGCCACCACACACTGAAGCCGCCCATCACTGCCCACCCTTTTCGGCCCGCGCCTGCTCACGCGCCGCGCGCAGCCGATCCAGCTTTTCCTTCAGCTTGATCTCCAGCCCACGCGGTACCGGCTCGTAATACACGCGCTCGCCCATCGCATCGGGGAAGCCGGTCTGGTCCAGCGCGATGCCGCCGTCGGCATCGTGGTCGTACTGGTAGGTCTTGCCGTACCCCAGCTCCTTCATCAGCTTGGTCGGCGCGTTGCGCAGGTGCAGCGGCACCTCCTGCGTGCCGGTCTCGCGCACTTCCTGCCTGGCTTTGTTGAACGCGGCGTAGCCGGCATTCGATTTGGCGGTACTGGCCAGGTACAGCACCAACTGCGCGAACGCGAGCTCGCCTTCCGGGCTGCCGAGACGCTCGTAGATGTCCCAGGCTTCCAGCGCCATCGACTGCGCGCGCGGATCGGCCAGCCCGATGTCTTCGATCGCCATGCGGGTGAGCCGTCGCGCCAGGTAGGACGGATCGCAACCGCCATCAAGCATGCGGGTCAGCCAATACAGCGCGGCATCCGGGTTGGAGCTGCGCACCGACTTGTGCAGCGCCGAAATCTGGTCGTAGAACTGCTCGCCGCCCTTGTCGAAGCGCCGGGTGCGGTCGGCCAGCACCTGCAGCAGCATCTCCGGACTGATCCGCCCCCCATCCCCGCCCGCCAGTTCGGCGGCGATCTCCAGCAGGGTCAGGGCGCGGCGCACGTCGCCGTCGGCGGCGGTGGCGATTTCCAGCAGCGATTCGGGGGCAACCTGCAGGGCTTCGCTGCCCAGGCCGCGTTCGCCGTCCTGCAGCGCGCGCTCCAGCGCCTCCACGATGTCGGCCGGCGACACCGATTCGAGCACATGCACGCGGCAGCGCGACAACAGCGCCGAGTTCAGTTCGAACGAGGGGTTTTCGGTGGTGGCGCCCACGAACACGATGGTGCCGCGTTCGATATGCGGCAGGAACGCATCCTGCTGCGCCTTGTTGAACCGGTGCACCTCATCGACGAACAGCACGGTGCGGCGGCCGTCGGCGAAGCGCTGGGCCGCCTCGGCCAGCACCTGGCGCACCTCCGGCAGACCGGACAGCACCGCGGAGATCGCGCGGAATTCCGCATCGGCGTAGTGCGCCAGCAGCAGCGCCAGCGTGGTCTTGCCACAGCCCGGCGGCCCCCACAGGATCATCGAGTGCACATGCCCGGATTCGACCGCGCGGCGCAGCGCGCTGCCCGGGGCGAGCAGGCGTTTCTGCCCCACCATCTCGTCCAGGGTCTGCGGTCGCATCCGCTCGGCGAGCGGACGCATGTTGTCCCGATCCACGGTCAGGAGATCGGGGCCGTTGAATGTCGTTCGGTTTCTGGCCACCCGCGTATTCTATCGCGAGCGCGCGTGAACCCACGTCGGATCGGCACCGGTAGAGCCACCCCATGGGTGGCTGCTCTCCGTGCGGAGGACGCATTTCGCATGCCGGTAGAGCCACCCCATGGGTGGCTGCTCTGCGTGCGGCGCACGGGGTATCAGGAAGGCCCCGGCCAGGCATGGCCTGGCTCTACCCCCCCTCCCGTCTCACTGGCCCGGGGCTACGCTCGCCCGTCCCGGCTTACTCGCCGATGACGTCGGTGCCCTTGGGCGGTGCGAAGCTGAAGGTGCCGGCGGCAAAGCCCGGGTTGCGCTTCCAGCCGGTGAAGTTGATCACCGTGCGCTGACCCACCGCGTCCACCACTTCCATCCGCGCCAGGCCCTGCGCATTGAAGCCCAGCGCGGCGTACTGGAAGGCGGTGTCGGTCTCGCGCTTGGGGCTCAGCGACAACCACTGCAGGCCATCGCGGGCCGCCGCTTCTTCGCTCACGTCGTACTGCTTGTCCAGCAATGCCGGATTGATCAGCGCGGTCAGCGGGCTGTTCTGTTCCTCGGCGCCCTGCGGGCGCACGGTGGCCTGCTCCAGATCCTTCTCATACACCCAGACCTTCTTGCCATCGGCGACGATCAGCTGCTCGTGCGGCTTGATGTATTCCCAGCGGAACAGGCGCGGCGCCGACAGCGAGACGCGGCCGCTGGTGTTCTCCTTGACCTTGCCCTTGCTGTCGAACACCTGCTGGCTGAACTGCCCATCGAGCCCCTTCAGGCCCTGGGTGAAGCGGTTGAGTTCATCGCGGGCGCCGGCCCAGGCCGAGGCCGACCCGACACTGGCCACGACCAGGGTGGCGGCAACCAGATAGCGGCGGAAAGGGGTGTGCATGGGCGTATCCAGACAAAATGGGAAGGATGGCGGCAGTGTGCCCATTTAAACCTGAATGGGCGATCAGGGGCAGTCCGCACGGGGTGGCACGGGCACGCTACGCCCGCGGCGACCCCTCAGGGGTTGGCCTGGACGGTCTTCAGGTCGCCGTACACCACCTGGCCGCGGAAACCACGCCGCACCTGCTGGTACAGCGCGCGGAACGCCGGGTAATCCTGCGGTTGGCACAACGCCTGCGCGCCGCGCACCGCGCGTTGGTGCAGGCGATGGTGGGCGATGATGGTCTGGCCCTGGCGGCTCCAGTCCAGGGTGTACTCACCGGCGGCGTTGCTGAACTGCTGGCCGCGCGGAATCGCCACGATCGGCACCCCGGCCGGGAACTGCAGGCGATAGGTCTCCTCGCGCAGGCTGTCGGTGCAGTAGAACGGCGCGTCGTTCTGCGGCGCCGAGGTGGTCGCGTAGATGCCACGCACCGACTCGGCACCGGGCGCGTCCGGCAGCGGCATGCCGCCCACCACGCCAAAGTCCACGTAATCGCTGGCGTGGAAGTCGTAGCGATAGTTGAACGGCTGCGCCAGGTCCTGCGGGTCTCCAAGCAGGGTGAGCGCGCCGGTTCCGTCGAAGCCGGAGGACGCCATGATCGACTCCTCCACCCGCGCGCGGTTCTGCGCGTTGAGCCGGGCAAACGAGCCCCGCATGCCGATCTCGGTGACCCCGCTGGGCTGCTGCACGGTCTGCCCGGTCAGGTTGCCGAGCGCATCGAAGCGGAAATCGACCTGCAGGCCATTGCCATTGCGCGTGGCGTCGTTGTCGGGCGTGCGCGACAGCGTGGCCGTGCGGGTCAGCAGCACCGGCGCGCCGAGGTCAGCGTCGGGCAACTGGCCGAAGCGCGCATAGGGGCTGGTCGAGTCCAGGAACAGGTCGAACTCGGGGATGTAGGTGATGGCGTGGTTGAAGCGGCCCAGCAGCGGAATCGCCGGCAGGCTCGGCCCGCCACCCGCGCCGATCAGCACCGCGCTGCTCTGGATGCCGCGCGCGGCCAGCAGCGCCTCCAGGATCACCACGTGGTCCTTGCAGTCGCCGTAATGGTTGTCGAGGATGCTCTGTGCCGGATTCGGCTCCAGCCCGCCATTGCCCAGGTACACCGCCACATAGCGGATGTTCTGCGCCACCCAGCGATACAGCACCGCCGCCTGCTCGCGGCGGTCGTCGATGCCGGCGGTCAACTGGTCGGCCAGCGCCTGGATGCCGGGTGTCACCTGCGCGGCCTGCCCACCCTTGAGCTGGTACGCGCGCGCCACCTGCGACCAGTCGCGGTAGGTGCTGGCCATGATCGTCGGGCTGAATTCCCAGGGCGCGGCCGACCAGTTCTGCGACTGCATCGGGGTGCCGCGCTGGTAGCGCCAGGCCCAACTGGCCTGGCCGTCACGGATCGTCGGCCGGTCGCTGCCCTGCACCCCGCGTTGCTGCACGAACATCGGCAAACTGGCCGGTGCGGTCAGGGTCACGCGCGCGTCGTCGTACTGGGTGAACACGCTGAAGGTTTCCCACAGGCCGAAGTAGCCCGGGAAATACGGCGTGTTCTGCGTGCGACGGGTGGTGTAGACCACGCGCGTGCCCGGCGCCAGGTTGGGAAACACCACTACCCTCACCTTGCGGTCGGCGTACATCGCCGCCGACGCGCTGGAGTAGCTTTCCTGGGTGTAGATGCGGTCGGCCGGCACGTCGCGGCGCTGGCCGTCGGCGGTCAGCGTGTAGGCGGCCAGGACCTCCAGCGTTTCCATCTTCTCGCTATAGCTCAGCCGCACCTGGCTGAACTGCTCGACCGCAGCCTTGGTCTTGAGCAGGATTTCGTACTCTTCGGTCTGGGTGTTGCCGGCATCGGCGCGCACGGCATAGTCCGCGCGGTAGCGCACGAAACTGAAATTGTTGCTGGCCTGCGCGTCGCTGGCGGCCGATGGGCCGGGCGTCGCCGGCGCCGCCGCCGCGGGCGTCGCATCGGCATGCGCCACGACCGGGGCAACCCCCAGTACGCCCCACAGCATCCAGACCATCGGCTTCATTGCAGGTTCCTTGTACGGGGCGATGCCCATGGCCTGGCGGCGCGGCGTTACTTCGGCGGCGGCGGCGCCAGCACGCTGCGGTCGCCGTTGTGTTCGGGCGGACTGACCACCCCGGCCATTTCCATCGCCTCGATCAGGCGCGCGGCACGGTTGTAGCCGATCTTCAGCCGGCGCTGCACGCCGGAGATCGAGGCGCGGCGGGTCTCGGTGACGATGCGCAGGGCCTCGTCGTACAGCGGGTCGGACTCGTCACCGCTGCTGCTGCTCGCCTCGGGCAGGCCACCGGCACCCACCACCACGCCGTCGCCCATCATCTGCACCTCGTCGAGGACGCCGCTGATGTAATCGGCCGGACCACTGGCCTTGAGGTGCTCGACCACGCGATGCACTTCCTCGTCGGACACGAACGCACCGTGCACGCGGTCCGGCAGCGCGGTACCCGGCGGCAGGTACAGCATGTCGCCGTGACCCAGCAGGGTCTCCGCACCGGACTGGTCCAGGATGGTGCGCGAATCGATCTTGGAACTGACCTGGAAGCCGATGCGGGTGGGGATGTTGGCCTTGATCAGGCCGGTGATCACATCCACCGACGGGCGCTGCGTGGCCAGGATCAGGTGGATGCCGGCCGCACGCGCCTTCTGCGCCAGGCGCGCGATGAGTTCTTCGACCTTCTTGCCGACGATCATCATCATGTCGGCGAATTCGTCGATGAAGATCACAATGAACGGCAGCGTCTCCAGCGGACGCGGGGCTTCGCCCAGCTCCGGGTTCGGCTTGAACAGCGGGTCCATCATCGGCTGGCCGGCGTCCTCGGCATCCTTGACCTTCTTGTTGAAGCCGGCCAGGTTGCGCACGCCCACCGCGCTCATCAGCTTGTAGCGGCGCTCCATTTCGGCCACGCACCAGCGCAGGCCGTTGGCGGCCTCCTTCATGTCGGTCACCACCGGTGCCAACAGGTGCGGGATGCCCTGGTAGACGCTCAGTTCGAGCATCTTCGGGTCGATCATCAGCATCCGCAGGTCTTTCGGCGAGGCCTTGTAGAGCAGGCTGAGCACCATGGCGTTGACCGCCACCGACTTGCCCGAACCGGTGGTGCCGGCCACCAGCAGGTGCGGCATGCGCGCCAGGTCGGCCACGGTCGGACGGCCGGCGATGTCCTTGCCCAGCGCCAGGGTCAGCGGGCTGGCCGACTTGTCGTACTCCTTGGAGCGCAGCAGTTCGGACAGGTAGATCATTTCGCGGGTGACGTTGGGGATTTCCAGGCCCACCACCGACTTGCCCGGGATCACGTCGACCACGCGCACCGACTTGACCGACAGGCCGCGGGCGATGTCCTTGTCCAGCGAGCTGATCTGGCTGACCTTGATGCCCGGCGCCGGCTCGATCTCGAAGCGGGTGATCACCGGGCCCGGATAGGCACCGACCACCTGGGCCTCGATACGGAAGTCCTTGAGCTTGAACTCGATCTGCCGCGACAGCGTTTCCAGCGTGTCTTCGTCGTAGCCCTTGGGCTGCGGCTTGGGATCGTCCAGCAGCGCCAGCGGCGGCAGGTCCGAGCCGTCACCGTTGACCCCGCGGAACATCGGAATCTGGGTCTCGCGCTTGGCCCGGTCGCTCTTCTCCAGCACCGGCTCCGGGCGCGGCTCGATCTTGACCGGCTCGCGCTTGGCGCGGACCTCGGCATCGACCTTGCGCACTTCCTGACGCTCCTCGCGCAGGGCGCGGGTCTGCTGCCATTCGGTGGCCTGTTCCTTTTTCTTGTTGAACAGCGGCGGCAGCGCCAGCACCCAGCGGCCGATCTTCTCCATCACCACGAACCAGGAGATGCCGGTGGCCAGGGTGATCGAGGCCAGCAGCAGCACCAGCACGAACAGGTTGGCGCCCAACGCGCCGAAGCCGGCACTCAGGGAATTGCCGACCAGCCGGCCGAGGATGCCGCCGGCATGGGCGACGTCACCGGTGAACAGGCGCACGTGCAGGAAGCCGGTGCCGGCGATGAGGAAGCCGACCAGGCCGACCAGGCGCAGCGCGGGGTCGAGGTCATGCCCGCCCTTGCTCTCGCGCTTGAGCCCGAACATGGCGATCCAGGCCAGCGCGCCGAGCACGATCGGCAGCACGAAGGCGATGTAGCCGAACAGCTGCAACAGCACGTCGGCGATCCAGGCGCCGACACGGCCGCCCATGTTGTGGATGGGCGCGACCACGCTGCCGGTATGCGACCAGCCCGGATCGGACGCCGAATAGGTGAACAGACTGGCCACCAGATACAGCAACGCCGGGGCGATCGCGATCAGGCCGAGGTCGCGCCACAGTCGCTGACGGCCCGAATTGTCGGCAGGCGCAGGCGCCGCCGCAGCCTTGCGCGACGGTTTGCTGTCGGGAGACTTGGATCGTTCCGGGAGCTGCTTCGCCACCTTAGACCACACCTTGGGAATGCACTGTTAGTGCTTGATAATAAACGACTGGGCCGCGCTTTTCAGTGCCGACAGCTGGACAATTCAGTTGCCGCCGTCAAATCGATGGCGCGGGGCCCGGTCATGGCCCTTGCGGACCGCCCCGTTCCACCGGCCGCCTTGAATCGCCCCGCCCCTGCCGCCACTCTATGACCTGTCTTGGACGCCACGCAATCACCGCCGGCGCCCCGCCCCACCCCTCTTACGCGAGTCTACATGAGCCATTCCCTGCCCTCCCGCCACCAGAAGCTCGTCATCCTCGGCTCCGGCCCGGCCGGCTGGACCGCCGCCGTCTATGCCGCGCGCGCCAACCTCAAGCCGGTGGTGATCACCGGGCTGCAGCAGGGCGGCCAGCTGATGACCACCACCGAAGTGGACAACTGGCCGGGCGATGCGCATGGCCTGATGGGCCCGGACCTGATGACGCGCATGCAGGCCCATGCCGAGCGCTTCGAGACCGAGGTCATCTTCGACCACATCCACACCGCCGACCTGTCCCAGCGCCCGTTCAAGCTGATCGGCGACAGCGCCGAGTACACCTGCGACGCCCTGATCATCGCCACCGGCGCCACCGCCAAGTACCTGGGCATCGAATCGGAAGAGGCGTTCAAGGGCCGCGGCGTGTCGGCCTGCGCCACCTGCGACGGCTTCTTCTACCGTGACCAGGACGTGGTCGTGGTCGGCGGCGGCAACACCGCCGTCGAAGAAGCGCTGTACCTGTCCAACATCGCCCGCAAGGTCTACCTGGTCCACCGCCGCGACACCCTCAAGGCGGAGAAGATCATGCAGGACAAGCTGTTCGCCAAGGTCGCCGCCGGCAAGATCGAGACCGTGTGGCACCACCAGGTGGACGAAGTGCTGGGCAACGATGCCGGCGTGACCGGCGTGCGGGTCAAGTCGACCCTGGACGGCAGCACCCGCGACATCGAGGCCCACGGCTTCTTCGTGGCCATCGGCCACCACCCCAACACCAGTCTGTTCGAGGGCCAGTTGACCATGAACAACGGCTACCTGGACATCCGTTCGGGCCTGGGCGGCAACGCCACCCAGACCTCGGTCGAGGGCGTGTTCGCCGCCGGCGACGTGGCCGACCAGCACTACCGCCAGGCCATCACCTCGGCCGGCTTCGGCTGCATGGCCGCGCTGGACGCCGAGCGCTACCTGGATGCGAAGGGCGAGCTGGGCTGAGGCCGGGCAGCACCGGCGCAGCAGCAACGGAAGGCCGGCGCAGTGCGCCGGTCTTTTTGTTAGGGGTGCGGGCTATGTGGCGCCATGGCAGCTGAAGCCTGGCAGCTGCGACGCATAGCGGCGTGACCCAGCTTCATTTTTGTCCGCAGCTTCACCGCCCTCCCGGGAATATGGCCCTGGAACGACGGAATGTCTTCATGCTCACTGAGGCGGCGCGAAATTCTGGATCGAGTAGCGCAGCTGCATCAGCAGGATTGGTATGAAATGCCGTTTCAACGATTATTGACGGCATGTGCGCCTCTCGATTCTCCCCTTTGTTATCAACATGCGGGGCGGGCGCCACCACGAAAGTCTCATAGCCGGCCCTACTTTTTATCAGTTCTTTCATTGAGCACAGCACACTACGTCCCAGTGCAGCGTCAACAGCCCGGCCCGGCTGGACTATGACCCGGCTACCACGCACCACGCCACTGTCTTCGCCATTGCTGTGAAGATGTATGACCACATCTGCCCCGACGTGGTTGGCTAGCTTTGGCCTGCTATTGATGTCCTCCCGCTCCTCTCTGTCCCATAGCGTACTGCCTGCGTATGTATTCCATATCCCGGTCTCCATGGGGTATTGCTGCGCGATTGCATAGCGCGCGGCCATGGTCCACCACTCGAATCCACTCTCTGGATGAGTCGTACCTGGCTCCTGTACGCGTACCCGTGTGACTGCCATACCACTACGAGCCTCCACCAAAGCCTTCAATTCACCTGCATACAAAGGCGTCAGCAGCCCCTCGCTTACACCGTTGTGCTCATCGCGGGAGGTTACCCACGTATTAGTCCTATAGCTCATGAAATAACCATGGCCTGCCGCAACAACTGCCAGCCCGGACCGTTCCGCCGCTCGCCTTCCAGGCGGGCAGCGTCATCGGCAGCCTTGACCTCGGGAAAGTAGCGGTAGATATCCTTGCCGTCGTACAGGTACTCCACGGCACTGACTGGAGCGAACTTTTCGGCTTCATAGATCAAGCCGTTGTTTATGTTGCTTCTCTGGTCCTCGAATGAAGGGCCGTAGTCCTCAGGAAGAAATGACCTGTCCAAGCGCACCGTAATAACCCCGGTTGCGATGTTCAGCGAGGCATTGACATGCCGGGGGCGCGACTGACCGTCTACCAGCGCCACCCGTTCCAAGGCATATCGAGCGCGCTGCGTCAACAAGGTATCGAGCTCGACGTCGCGCTCCAACTGCAGCGACTCTGCACTTGCACCGCGCACCGACGCGGCGAGAAGAAGGTTCGCCCCTGTAATCAATCCGACCAGCAGTAGAATGGAAGTGACTTGGCGTGACATTGACGTTCTCCGTAGGATCAAGGGGCGTGCATGGCCGCATCACCTAGTCATCAGATTGCCCCGCCCTGTCAACGCTAAACGCGCGTTTCCGCACGCTTCGCTGAGCTCGCGGAACCTTGATCCAATCGATGCAACGAACCAAATTGATAAGACCTACTCACTAAACCGACCCCTGCGCCCAGCACATCTATATCGACAGCACGGCCACCTCTCCGCTGCCCAGGTTCACCCAGACCTT
The DNA here is from genome assembly GCF_056397365.1 of Stenotrophomonas sp. 05N37. Taxonomy (NCBI): domain Bacteria; kingdom Pseudomonadati; phylum Pseudomonadota; class Gammaproteobacteria; order Lysobacterales; family Lysobacteraceae; genus Stenotrophomonas; species Stenotrophomonas sp. 05N37. Next base: position 300,125 of record NZ_JBFTNG010000004.1, read on the forward strand.
CGCCGTAATAACGGCAGCTGCCAGCTCCGGCGCGGCTGCCTATCCATTAATTGCTCGATCTCCTCTGTGGAGCCGTCTTCTTCAATGGGGAGAAAGCCTGGCCCGAAGTTGATCCCCAGCATTCTCCGTTCAATATCCACCTGAGCCGAGACAGTTACGTTGGCCGCCTGGGAGCGCTTGATGCGGCCTGCATCGAGAAGCCGCTGCGCTTCTCCGGTGAGCAGAAGGTCCAGTGCTGCGTCACTCCCATTGACACTCGATGGAACGCGTTCGCGGGCTGATGCGTAGTGGGGGCACGCAACTGCACGCCACCAGCGCGGCCACCACGGTCAGATTCAGGATGGTACAAGTCCTCATATTGATTCCCCCAATCGTGTGAATGGAGCCCGCGCCCTCGATACGGCTTGCGCATGCTTACCGTGCCTTCCGCTGTTATCCCAATGGGTGCGCTACCGCCCAGTTGTCGCGAGGTGCCGAAAAGACTTTCAATCAGTTCCGCCAAAGGCATTGATCCACCCTCAGCCCCCATTCGCCATCGCCCTGCCCTATCCTCTCCCCATGCCCGATCCACGCTTCCTCCATCGACTCTCCGACATCCCCGCCGCCGACTGGGACGCCCTGCACGACGGAAGCAATCCCTTCGTCCGCCACGCCTTCCTGGCCGGGCTGGAGCAACACGGCTGTCTGCGCCCGGAATGGGGCTGGCGCCCGCGGCACTTCACCCTATGGGACGGCGACGCCCTGGTCGCAGCGATACCGGGTTACCTGAAGGACAACTCGCACGGCGAATTCGTGTTCGACCATGCCTGGGCCAATGCGTACGCGCGGCACGGGCTGGACTACTTCCCCAAGTGGCTGGGTGCGGTGCCCTACTCGCCTGTGACCGGGCCGCGCCTGCTGGCCCGCGACGATGTCGATCGCGCCGCGCTGGCCGAGATCCTGCGCGCGGAAGTGCAGCGCATCGGCTGGTCATCGGCGCACGTCAACTTCCACCGCGCGGAGGAAGATGCGGCCTTCGGGGCGGACTGGATGCTGCGCGAGGACATCCAGTTCCAGTGGCACAACCCGGGCGAGTGGCGCGACTTCAGCGATTTCCTGGCCGCGATGGACCACAAGCACCGCAAGAACATCCGCCAGGAACGGGCCAAGCTGGCACGCAGCGGCGTCACCTATCGGATCGTGCACGGCGATGACGCCAGCGAGGACGATCTGCTGGCCATGCATGGCTTCTACCTGCAGACCTTCGCCGAGTACGGCAATGCCCCGGCGCTGACCCTGCCGTTCCTGCGCCACCTGGCCGCCGCGATGCCACGCCAGCTGGTCATCTTCCTGGCCCACAGCGACGGCGTGCCGGTTGCCGGGGCGTTGTGCCTGCGCGGTGCGGATACGCTGTACGGGCGCTATTGGGGTGGCGCCACCCTGCCCGGCCTGCATTTCGAGACCTGCTACTACCAGGGCATCGAGTACTGCCTGCGCGAGGGCCTGACCCGCTTCGAACCCGGCGCGCAGGGCGAGCACAAGCTGGCGCGCGGCTTCCTGCCGACAGCCGTGCGCAGCCGGCACTGGGTGGCGGAGCCGGCCTTCGCCGAGGCGCTGGCGGACTGGTGTGCCAGCGAGCGCGCTGACGTGGCGCGCTATGCGCAGGCGCTGGCCGAGCACAGCCCCTTCAAGTCCGCGGACCCGGCATGAGCCGCCGCTTGCCCTGGGCGCTGGACGCGCGCGCCGACGCCCCCTTCCCGCCCGCCGAGACCGCACTGCGCGACCCCGATGGGCTGCTGGCGATCGGCGGCGACCTGTCGCCGGTGCGGCTGCTCAATGCCTACGCGGGCGGGATCTTCCCGTGGTTTTCCGAGGGCCAGCCACTGCTGTGGTGGTCACCCGATCCGCGCATGGTGTTCCGTACCGACGGCGTGCGCCTCTCCTCGCGCTTTCGCCGCAGCGTGCGCGGCAGCGATTGGGTGGTGCGGGCCGATACCTGTTTTGCCGAAGTGATCGCCGCCTGTGCCTCCACCCCGCGCCCCGGGCAGGACGGCACCTGGATCACCGACCAGATGCAGGCGGCCTACATCGACCTGCATGCGCTGGGCTACGCCCATTCGGTGGAGGTGTTCAGCGCCGACCGCCTGGTGGGCGGCATCTACGGCGTGGCGATCGGCCGGATGTTCTTCGGGGAAAGCATGTTCAGCGCGGCCAGCGGCGGCTCCAAGGTGGCCCTGGCCGGCCTGGCGCAACGCTTGCGGCAGTGGGGCTGGCCACTGATCGACGCGCAGGTGGAGAACGATCACCTGCTGAGCATGGGCGCCGAACACTGGCCACGGGCGCGATTTCTACAGGTTGTGCGCGAGCAGGTGGGCGCGGGTGGAGCGCCCGGGTCCTGGACGCAGGCCTTCGGTACGTTCGGCGCGGCAGCGCTGGCCTGACATCGGGCGATCGCGGAGGCCGGTCGACGCTCGGCGCCCCAGCCGCGCCGGGGACCGCCCGGCGCCAAACGCGGGCCGGCACTGCCTGGGACCGCTGAACGTGCCCGATTAACACAAACTTTGCATCCAGGGGGAAGAGCGCGTAAAATGCCCGCTCTTAAGGCCAGCTCGGCCGTTTACAGAACTGCACAGGACTACATGTCGAAAGACGACTCCATCGAGTTCGAAGGCACCGTCAGCGAGACGCTGCCGAACACCACTTTCCGCGTCCGACTGGAAAATGGGCATGAAATCATCGCCCACATCTCCGGCCGCATGCGCAAGAACTACATCCGCATCCTGACGGGCGACCGCGTCAAGGTCGAAATGACGCCCTACGACCTGACCAAGGGTCGTATCACGTACCGCATGAAGTAAGCGGTTCGGGGCGGCTTCCCCACAGAAGCCCCGCCAGAAGGCCAGCCAGGAGCTGGCCTTTTTGCGTGGGCGCGAAAAAGCGGCCGCCCCTGCCAAGCGGCACCCTGACCCTGTGCACCCTGACATCGGTCAGGCTGCCTTGCTGCAGATTCGCCCTGGCGGGCAAGCGCGCACGCTGGTTGCCGGTCCACTCCGGATCGCCACCGCTGGCCCCCGCCATGAAGACCCTGTCCTTGCTGAGCCTGCTCGTTGTCGCCTGCACCGCTGTTGCTGCCCACGCCGCCGAGCCGGCCGCCGCGCCCGCGGCCGACTGCATCACCCTGAGCGCCGACCAGCAGATCGTGCGCGCCAACGCGAACAGCGACGTGCTGCTGCGCAATGGTGACCAGCACTACATCGTGCGCTTCAACAGCAGCTGCACCAGCGCCGCGCAGTCACCCAAACTGGCGTTCGTGACCCCCGACCGCGCGGGCGAGATCTGCAGTGGCGGCATCAGCAGCCTGCGCACGAAAACACAGACGTGCGACATCAGCCGCGTGGAGCTGATCACCGCCCAGGAATTCGCCACGCGCGCCCGTGCCCGGCGCTGATCGCCGAGCGATCAAGCGGGCATGAAAAAGCCCCTTGCGGGGCTGGCTCACGTGCAGCGGCAGCGTCACGACCCCGGCCGTGACCGGCCAGCAGCCCGCGCCACGACCAACGGTCGTGGCGCAGGGGTGGCTTATTCCACCGTGGCAGGCAGGCGCCGTTCCGGCTCGGCCTGGGTTTCCACGAACAGCTCGTCGTTGCGGACGTCGATGCTGACCCGGCCCCCGTTGACCAGCTTGCCGAACAGCAGCTCGTCGGCCAGCGGGCGCTTGACCTTGTCCTGGATCACGCGTGCCATCGGGCGGGCGCCCATCAGCGGATCGAAGCCGTGGCGGGCCAGCCAGTCGCGCGCGGTCGGGGTGGCCGACAGGCTGACGTGCTTTTCCTGCAGCAGCATCTCCAGCTCGATCAGGAACTTGTCCACCACGCGCAGGATGTGCTCGAAGCCCAGCGGCTGGAACTGCACCACCGCATCGAGGCGGTTGCGGAACTCCGGCGTGAAGCTCTTGCGGATGATCTCCATCGCATCGGTGGCGTGGTCCTGGCGGGTGAAGCCGATCGAACGGCGCGAGGCCTGGGCCGCACCGGCGTTGGTGGTCATCACCAGCACCACGTTCTTGAAGTTGGCTTCGCGCCCGTTGGTATCAGTGAGCACGCCGCGGTCCATGACCTGCAGCAGGATGTTGAAGATGTCCGGGTGGGCTTTTTCCACCTCGTCCAGCAGCAGCACGCAGTGCGGGGTCTTGACGATCTTCTCGGTGAGCAGGCCACCCTGGTCGAAGCCGACATAGCCCGGGGGCGCGCCGATCAGGCGACTGATCGAATGCGGCTCCATGTACTCGCTCATGTCGAAGCGGACCAGCTCGATGCCCAGCTGCAGCGCCAGCTGCTTGGTCACCTCGGTCTTGCCAACCCCGGTGGGGCCGGCGAACAGGAAGTTGCCGATCGGCTTCTCCGGGTTGGCCAGGCCCGAGCGGGCCAGCTTGATCGCCGAGGACAGCGTCTCGATGGCCGGGTCCTGGCCGAAGATCACCATCTTCAGGTTGCGCTCGAGGTGCTGCAGCACATCCTTGTCAGTGGCGCTGACCTGCTTGGCCGGGATCCGGGCCATCTTGGCGACGATGGTCTCGATCTCCTCGATGTCGATCAGTTCCTTGCGCTCGCCTTCCGGCAGCAGCCGCTGGCGGGCGCCGGCCTCGTCGATCACGTCGATCGCCTTGTCCGGCAGCAGACGGTCGCCGATGTGCTTGACCGACAGGTCCACCGCGGCCTGCAGCGCGTCATCGGCATAGGTCACGCCGTGGTGCGCCTCGTACTTGGGCTTGAGGCCCTGCAGGATCTCGTAGGTTTCGCCCACGGTGGGCTCGACGATGTCGATCTTCTGGAAGCGCCGCGCCAGCGCGCGGTCCTTCTCGAAGATGCCGCGGTATTCCTGGAAGGTGGTCGAGCCGATGCAACGCAGCTCGCCAGAAGCCAGGGCCGGCTTGATCAGGTTGGAGGCGTCCATCGTGCCGCCCGAGGCCGAGCCGGCACCGATGATGGTGTGGATCTCATCGATGAACAGCACCGCGTTGGGCATCTTCTTCAGCGCGGTCAGCACGCCCTTGAGGCGCTTCTCGAAGTCGCCGCGGTACTTGGTGCCGGCCACCAGCGCGCCCAGGTCCAGCGAGTAGATGATCGCGTCGGCCAGCACGTCCGGCACCGAGCCTTCCACGATGCGCTTGGCCAGGCCTTCGGCAATGGCGGTCTTGCCCACGCCGGCCTCGCCCACGTACAGCGGATTGTTCTTGCGGCGGCGGCACAGGACCTGGATGGTGCGCTCGATCTCGTCGGCGCGACCGACCAGCGGGTCGATCCGGCCGTTGCGCGCGGCCTCGTTGAGGTTGCTGGCGAATTCGGCCAGGGCGTCGCCCTTGCCCTCGCCTTCGCCGCCCTCTGCGCGGCCCTCGCCGTCGGCGGCCGGCGGCACTTCGCCGTCCTCGCCCAGCTTGGCGATGCCATGCGAGAGATAATTGACGATATCCAGCCGGGTCACGTCCTGCTGGTTGAGGTAGTAGACCGCGTGGGAGTCCTTCTCGCCGAAGATGGCGACCAGCACATTGGCGCCGGTGACCTCCTTCTTGCCCGAGGATTGCACGTGGTAGACGGCACGCTGCAGCACGCGCTGGAAGCCCAGCGTGGGCTGGGTATCGCGCCCGTCATCTTCGGCCAGGCGCGAGACCGAGGCCTCGATGGCCTGTTCCAGCTCCTGGCGCAGGCGCTCCGCATCGGCCCCGCATGCCTTGAGCACGGCTTGGGCGGACGGGTTGTCGAGCAGTGCCAGCAGCAGGTGTTCCACCGTCATGAACTCATGCCGGGCCTCACGGGCGCGCTTGTAGCACTGACCGATGGTGTGTTCGAGGTCTTTACTGAACATGTTCTACTCCGGCGGCAGGTGGAAACAATATGCGGCCTAGCTGCTCAATTTCCATCACCCTAGCGGATCGGTGCGTTCAGACGGCGTTAGCAGTCCACCGCTACCCCGGATTCCCCAGGCCATTCCAGCGACCTCATCATGCCCGAACTACCGCTCACGAAATGGCAGCTTGCGTGTGATGGCGACGTCATCGCCACGCCGCATGCCCGGCTATGGCCGGTCCGCCTCCCCGACGGCACGGCGGCCATGTTGAAGATCAGCACGGCGAAGGAGGAGCGCAACGGCCACCGCCTGCTGGGCTGGTGGGCCGGCGATGGCGCGGCGCGGCTGCTGGCGCATGACCAGGCGGCGGTACTGCTGGAGCGCGTGGTGCCGGGCCACCGCCTGCGCGGGATGTCCATCGACGGCGGCGATACCGAGGCCACCGCGATCCTGTGCGCGGTGGCCGCACGCCTGCATCGCCCCCGCGGCCCGGCGCCGGCCGGGCTGGTCGACCTGCACACCTGGTTCGCCGATCTGCTGTCCCCACCCATCCGCCTGCCTCCATTGCTGGAACAGTGCAGATCACTGGCGCAGTCGGTACTTGCCACCCAGATCGACATCCGCCCCCTGCATGGCGACCTGCATCACGACAACGTGCTGGATGGCGGCGACCGCGGCTGGCTGGCGATCGACCCCAAGCGGCTGCTGGGGGACCGGGCCTTCGACTACACGGTGCTGTTCTGCAACCCGGACCGGTGCGGCCCGGGTATCCACGTGGCCACCCGCGACGCCGTGTTCGAGCGGCGGCTGGTCCAGGTGGGGGCGTTGGCGGGGCTGGAACGCACGCGCCTGCTGCGCTGGATCGCGGCCAGCGCCGGGTTGTCGGCGGTAGGGTTCCTGGCCGACGGGGACCCGGCGGCGGTCAACCTGGCCGTGGCGAGGCTGGCACTGCAGCGCCTGGGCGCACGCACGGACTAGGCGCCGGTCTTTTCCATCGTGCACAGCAGCGGATGCTGGTTCATGCGCGAGAATTCGTTGACCTGGGCGACCTTGGATTCGGCGACTTCCCGGGTGAACACCCCGCACACGCCGCGACCGCGGGTATGCACGTGGAGCATCACCTGGGTAGCCTTGTCCAGGTCCATGGCAAAGAAGCTCTGCAGGACAGTCACCACGAAATCCATCGGGGTGTAGTCGTCATTCAGCAGCATCACCTGGTAGAACGGCGGCGGTGCCACCTCCGGCCGGGCCGGTTCCAGCATGACGCCGTGATCGTGGTGGGGTTCTTGAGAGGGCTCGCGGGGCATCGCTCCATTATAGCGGGATTGGACGTTGCCTCTGTCGACCTTCACAATCTGCATGCTTCACAATCACCCCCACCCATACTTTCACAGGGTTTTCATGAAAAGGATCGTCACCGCGCTGTTGCTGACCGCTGCCGTGTCCGGCGCGCACGCAGCCGAACCGGACAAGGCCGTCGGCAAGGTACTCAAGCAGCTCGAGTACCCCTACGAGATCGATGAGGACGGCGACTACAAGCTGGTCTTCGACGCCGGCGACGACCGCAGCCAGCTGGTCTTCGTGCGCTCGACGGTGGAAGAGTACGGCAGCCACCGGATCCGCGAGATCTGGTCGCCCGGTTACACCTCCCCGGACAAGCAGTTCCCGGCCGCGGTGGCCAACCGCCTGCTGGAAGACTCGCAGGACGCCAAGCTGGGCGCGTGGGTCAAGCAGGATCAGCTGGCGATGTTCGTGGTCAAGGTGGATGCCAACGCCAACAAGGACGTGCTCAGCGACGCCATCGATGCGGCCATGCGCACCGCCGATGCGATGGAAGCCGAGCTGACCCACGCGGACGAATACTGACGTGAATGCCGTGCAGGACCCGCGCTGGACGCCGCATGTCACCGTCGCCACGGTCGTGGTCGATGACGGGCGCCTGCTGCTGGTGGAAGAGCTTATTGACGGCCAGCGGGTGCTGAACCAGCCGGCCGGCCACCTGGAGCCGGGTGAAAGCCTGGCCGCGGCCGCCCTGCGTGAAACCCTGGAGGAATCCGGTTGGGAGGTCCGTCTGACCGCCTTCATCGGCGTCTACCAGTGGACCGCGCCGGACGGCACCGCCTTCCTGCGCTTTGCATTCGCCGCCACCCCGGTCGCCCACGATCCGGCGCGGGCGCTGGACACGGGGATCATCCGCGCGCTGTGGTTGACCCCGGCCGAACTGCGGGCCGATCCGGCGCGCCTGCGCAGCCCGCTGGTGCGCCAGGTGGTCGAGGACTTCCTTGGCGGCCAGCGCCACCCGCTGGCACTGGTGAAGGACATCGCATGAGCACGCCACGGATCATGGTCGGCGTGTCCGGCGGGGTGGACTCCTCGGTGGCCGCATGGCGGCTGGTCCAGCAGGGCGAGCCGGTGGCCGGGCTGTTCATGCAGAACTGGGCCGACGACGGCAGCGGCGACTGCCGCGCCGAGGACGACCGCCGCGACGCGGTGGCCGTGTGTGGCCTGCTCGGGATCCCGTTCCATTTCCGCGACTTCTCCAGCGAGTACTGGCAGGGCGTGTTCGAGCATTTCCTGGCCGAATACGCCGCCGGGCGCACGCCCAACCCGGACGTGCTGTGCAACCGGGAGGTCAAGTTCAAGCATTTCCTGGACGCGGCCCGCGAGCTGGGCGCCGAGCGCATCGCTACCGGTCACTACGCCCGCGTGGCGCAGGTGGCTGGGCGTTGGGCGCTGCTGCGCGGTGCCGACCGCAGCAAGGACCAGAGCTATTTTCTGCACCAGCTGGGCCAGGCCCAGCTGGCCGCCACGCTGTTCCCGATCGGCGACCTGCAGAAGAACGACCTGCGCCGGATCGCCCGCGATGCGCGGCTGCCCACCCACGCCAAGAAGGATTCCACCGGGATCTGCTTCATCGGCGAACGCGACTTCCGCGAGTTCCTGGGGCGCTACCTGCCGGCCCGGACCGGCGAGATCCGCGACCCGGAGGGCAACCTGATCGCCGAGCACCCCGGCGTGTTCTATTTCACCCTGGGCCAGCGCGAAGGCCTGAACATCGGCGGCGTGCGCGGCCGGCCGGCCGCGCCCTGGTACGTGGTCGGCAAGGAAGTGACCAGCAACATCCTCTACGTGGACCAGGACCGCGACAGCCCCTGGCTGCTGTCCACCCGGCTGCACTCGGAGGCGGCGCACTGGATCGCCGGGGCGCCCCCGGCGCGGCGCTTCACCTGCACCGCCCAGACCCGCTACCGCCAGCCGGACGAGCCCTGCCAGGTACAGGTCAACGACGATGGCACGCTGCTGGTCCGTTTCGACCGCCCGCAACGCGCCGTCACCCCCGGTCAATCGCTGGTGTTGTATGACGATGAGGTCTGCCTGGGTGGCGCGGTGATCGCCGCCACCGATGCGCCGCTGGAACAGCGGCTGCGGACCGTTCCTTCTCCCTTCGAGGTATCTGCTGCATGAGTTTTTCCGTCGACGACCGCGTTCTTGCCTTGGCCGGCATTGCCCAGGCCCTGCAGCAGGTGCGCCGCATCGCCGAGACCGGCCATTCCGAAGCAGCGGTGGTGCGCACGGCGATCGACAGCGTGTTCCGCATCGACGCCGACAGCCCCCAGGCCATCTACGGCAGCCCGGCCAACGTGGCCTCGGGGCTGCGCCTGCTGCACAACTATTTCCGCAGCCAGGGCCAGGACGAGGCGCTGCCGCGTCTGGCGCTGGCGGTGCTGCAGCTGGAACGCCGCTTCGTGCGCGAGCACGCGGTGGTGGACAAGGTCAGCCAGGGCATCGCGCGCGCCCAGCGCCAGGCCACCGAGCTGGGCGACAGCGCCCATCCGGACGTGCTGGCCGCGCTGGGTGGGCTGTACGCGGACACCATCAGCAACCTCAAGCCGCGGGTGATGGTCCAGGGCAACCCGCATTACCTGGGCCAGGCCGGGGTCGTGGCCGAGATCCGCGCCCTGCTGCTGGCGGCGGTGCGCTCGGCGGTGTTGTGGCGCCAGACCGGCGGTCAGTACTGGGATTTCCTGTTCTCGCGCAAGGCGATGATCGAGGCGGTGGACCGGCAGCTGCGCTGATGCACGGCGACGGGGCGGGCGGCGTGGAGCCACCCATGGGGTGGCTCCAGCGTTGATCGACGCGTGTAGAGCCACCCCATGGGTGGCTGGGTCGGGCGGTCGGGGATCCCGCAGCCCCCCACGCGGTGGCGCTACCGCGGGGAGGTTTTTCGAGGGAATGTGCAGTGCAGCACTAAAGCAAACGGGGGTACGGCCGATACATCAACCGTGCACTTCCCGAGAACGTCCATGTACTCACGCATCTTCATCCGTCTGGCCGCCCCCCTGGTCCTGACCCTGCTCCTCCCCTTCGCCATCGGCTTCGAATGGCCAGCCGCCCTGCGTTGGGCGATCCTGACCACCATGACGCTCAGCTGGCTCGGGTTTGCCTGGTGGACCGCACGGGCACAGACCCAGCGCTCCCCCGAGCACGCCCGCATCCTGCGTGAGCAGGACCAATTGCTGACCGAGCTGCGCTCCTTCGTCGCCAACGAAGTGGACGGCTCGCGCGGCGAAGTCGAACGCGCCCGTGACCTGATCCGCCATGCGGTCAGCGGCCTGGGTGGCAGTTTCGACGCCATGAACCGCAAGTCGCGCCAGCAGAGCCAGGCCCTGGCCCGCATCGTCGATCGTGCCGGTGAAGACGGCGGCGCCGGCGTCGACGTGGCCCGCTTCGCCCAGCATGCCAGCCATCGCATGGAGCAGCTGGTGGAGGCGCTGGAACAGGTCAGCGGCCAGAGCAGCAATACCGTGCAGCACATCGACCAGATGGCCCAGCACCTGGATGGCATCTTCGCGCTGCTGGAAGACGTCAAATCCATCGCCGACCAGACCAACCTGCTGGCCCTGAACGCGGCCATCGAAGCGGCGCGTGCCGGTGAAGCCGGTCGCGGCTTTGCGGTGGTCGCCGACGAGGTGCGCAACCTGTCCGAGCGCTCGACCACCTTCAACGAGCAGATCCGCAAGCTGGCGCACAGCTCCAAGGACGCCATCGCCAAGGTTCGCGAGACCGTCTCCAACATGGCCTCGCGCGACATGGACCGCTCCCGCGAAGCGCGTCATGAAGCGGCGCAGATGCTGGACAACGTGGCCCAGATCAATGCTTCGCTGGGCGACGGCATGCGCGAGATCTCCGAGTGCGGTCGTGCCATCGACAGCAGCGTGGCCGAAGCGGTGCGCGCCCTGCAGTTCGAGGACATCGCCACCCAGGCCCTGGGCGGGGTGCATACCCACCTGGACCGCCTGACCGCGATCAACCGTGAAGCGGTGGCGCTGCAGGAACTGCTGCACCGCAATGGCGGCGTCTTCGACGAGGAAGTGGTCAACGCCCTGCAGCGCACCGGCAGCCGCCTGCGCGAAATGCGCAGCGAGTGGGAGCGTCCGCCGCACAAGGCGGTGGCCCAGCAGAGCATGGCCGCTGGCGCGGTCGAGCTGTTCTGATCGACATGACGCGTGCCGGTTGCGGCACGAGCAACGGCCCCGGTTTCCCCGGGGCCGTTGTGCTTCCAACACTCGTCCTGGCTGCAGATGATCGCCCGATGTCGTTGACTGCCTCCCCCAGCCCTGCCTCCCCGTCGCCTGGCGCCCTCCCCGACGTGGACGGTCTGCCGGCCGCGCGTGCCGAGGCCCCTCCAGCCCCGATGGCCGAACCGTTGCGGGGCCTCGCCCTGATCGGGCGACTGGAGCAGTTGGCGCAGGCCGAGCTGGCACGGCTGGCCGACCGCAACGGCTCAGCCGAGTGCGCCCTGCCCGCCCCGGTCGACCCGGCGCTGGCCGGGCTGGCCTGGGATCTCGGGTTGAGCGGCGAGGCCGCCGCCAAGGCCGCGCGCGAACGCTGAGCGGAGAGCAGCCGAGCATGGCTCGGCTCTACCGATACCATCGCACCCCGGTAGTGCCGAGCCATGCTCGGCAACACATCCCACAGAGATCGCACGCCCGGTAGTGCCGAGCCATGCTCGGCAACACATCCCACAGASATCGCACRCCCGGTAGTGCCGAGCCATGCTCGGCACCGCACCCCGTGCAGCATGCGTGTGCGCCCGCTGCTCGATACGAAGCGTTTGGGAATACGCGTGCCGGCATCTGGCCTGGAACCAGGCGCTGCTTGGCGTGGGGAGACCGGATCAAGAGCAGCCGAGCATGGCTCGGCTCTACCGATGCCATCGCRTCCCYGGTAGTGCCGAGCCATGCTCGGCACCRCACCCCACAGASATCGCACGCCCGGTAGTGCCGAGCCATGCTCGGCACCGCACCGCACCGCACCCCACACAGCACTCGCGTGCGCCCCCTGCCCAATACGAAACGTTTGGGAATACGCGTGCCGGCATCCGGCCTGAAACCAGGCGCCGCTTGGCATGGGGAGACCGGATCAAGAGCAGCCGAGCATGGCTCGGCTCTACCGATTAGGGCGGATCAAGAGCAGCCGAGCATGGCTCGGCTCTACCGATTGGGGCGGATCAAGAGCAGCCGAGCATGGCTCGGCTCTACCGATTGGGTCGGATCAAGAGCAGCCGAGCGTGGCTCGGCTCTACCCGATTGGGGCGGATCAAGGGCAGCCGAGCGTGGCTCGGCTCTACCCGGTGGGCGTGGTCAGACGGCGTGGGTCAGGGCGACCAGGGCGTCGCGGGGGGCCATCTGGGCGCCGCCGGCTTTGAGCCACTGGGCCAGGTCGCGCGGGGTCAGGGGGCGGGAATACAGGTAGCCCTGGATTTCGTCGCATCCCTGGCGCCGCAGCATGGCCTCTTCCTGTTCGGTCTCCACGCCTTCGGCGACGACCTTCATGCCCAGCGCGTGGCCGAGGTGGACGATCGCCTGGGTGACTTCGGCGGTGCCGGTGTCGTGCAGCATGCCTTGGACGAAACTGCGGTCGATCTTGAGGCGGCCGACCGGGAAGCGGTTGAGGTAATGCAGGTTGGAGAACCCGGTGCCGAAGTCGTCCACCGCCAGCGGCACGCCGTGGCGTTCGAGGACGTCGAAGCAATGGCGCAGGACGTCGGTGTCGCGGATCAGGGCCGATTCGGTGAGTTCCAGCTCCAGCCGCTGCGGCGGCCAGCCGTGCGCGTGGCAGATATCGATCACCCGCTCGGCAAATCCACGATCGCGCAGCTGCACGGCCGAGACATTGACCGCGACACGGTCGAACTGCAGGCCCGCCGCGTCCCACGCGGCCGCCTGGCGGCAGGCCTCGGTCAGTACCCAGTCGCCGATGCGGACGATTTCGCCGCATTTCTCGGCGATCGGGATGAACTCGGCCGGGCTGCAGTAGCCGATGCCAGGCCGATGCCAGCGCAGCAGCGCTTCGATGGCCGGTGGCTGGTCATGTGCGGCGTGCAGTAGCGGCTGGTAGGCCAGGGTGAATTCCTCCCGCTCGATCGCGCCCAGCAGGGCGTGCTCGATCTCCAGCTTGCGCTGGATCCGCATCAACGCATCCTGGCTGTAGTACTGGTAGGTGTTGCGGCCCGCTTCCTTGGCCGCGTACATGGCGGCGTCGGCGGCACGCAGCAGCGAGTCGAAGTCGCCACGGCCCTCGTCGAGCATGGCGATGCCGACGCTGGCGCCGACCTTGAGCGTGGTCTCGCCGCGCTGCAGCGGCTCGGCCAGCGAGGCGATCAGCTTGCGCGCCACGTGGCCGGCATCTTCCGGCTCGGCCAGGTCGCGAAGCACCACGATGAACTCATCGCCGCTGAAACGGCCGAACAGGTCGGCGTTGCGCAGGTTCTGGTGCAGGCGCGCGGCCGCGGCCTTGAGCAGCGCATCGCCGGTGGCGTGGCCGAAGGTGTCGTTGATGGTCTTGAAGCCATCGAGGTCGATGAACAGCATCGCCAGCGGCGCGCCGCGATCGCGGGCCTCCTCGATCGCATCGGCGGTCTGCTCGCGCAGCAGCATGCGGTTGGGCAGCCCGGTGAGCAGGTCGTAGTGGGCCAGCAGCTCGATGCGCTCGTTGGCTTCGCGTTCGCGGGTGATGTCACGGAACAGCACCACGAAGCGCGTCGGCAGGCCGTCGCGACGGTCCAGCTCGATCAGCACCTGGACCCAGATGCGCAGGCCGGACTGGCGGTAGAAGCACAGGTCCAGCTGCTCGGGCAGGCCGCCGTCGGCGATCCTGGCCAGCGCGGCCTCGAACGCATCGCGGGAGTCCTGGGTGTACAGCGCCAGCGCCTGGTCCAGGCTGATCGGCTCCTTGCGCAGACCGTGGATGCGGTAGCACTCCTCGGTCCACTGCATGTGGCGGGTGCTGACCTCGATCTCGCAGCCACCGATGCGGCCCAGGGCCGAGACCCGGTTGAGCAGCTCGGTGCGCCAGCGGATCAGCGCATCGGTCTGGTGCTGTTCGGTGATGTTCTGGACCTGGCCAAGCAGGCGCTGGATGCGCCCGTCGGCACCCAGCAGCGGCTGCATCCACAGGCGCAGGTGCAGCGCGCCTTCGCGTTCGCGCGGCAGTTCCAGTTCCAGGGTGGCCGGCTTGCCATCGTGCAGCATGCGCCGCCACGCGTGGCGCAGCAGGCTGCGCGAGCGCGGTTCAAGGCGGCGCAGCCAGCGGCGGCGCCCGGTCAGCGGGTCGTCGCCCACGCCGAGCAATGCGCGGAACTCCGGCGACCACCAGAACTGGCGATCATCCGGGTTCCACGACCAGCTGCCCATGCTGGCGATGCGCTGGGCTTCGCGCAGGTGCACCTGCTGCTCCAGCAGCAGCGCTTCCATCTGCTTCTGCGCCTGGATGTCGGTATGGGTGCCGACCATGCGCAGGGGCTGGCCATCGGCGGTGCGGGCGACCACCCGGCCGCGGTCCAGCACCCAGCGCCAATCGCCCTCGGGATGGCGCACGCGGTACTCGGCGGTGTACACCTCGCCCTGCCCGCCCAGGTGCGCGTCCAGCGCGGCGCGTACGGCCGGCTGGTCATCGGGATGGATCGGGGCGAGCAGCGCGGCGGCCGCGTCGCCGCGGGTGGTTTCCTCGGTCGGGGCCGGCTGGCCGTCCCAGCGCCGGGACCGGGTCACCGCGTCGCTGGGCACGTCCCAATCCCACAACCCGTGGCCGGCATGGTCCAGGGCCAGCTCCCAGCGGCTGCCGGCATAGTTGGCCACCGGCTCGGGCACGCTGAGGGTGAAGGCCAGCAGGTGGCCGTCCGGGTCGTGCACCGCGCGCATCCAGCCGTCGAAGCGCCCGCGCGGGCCGCCTGGCAGCTGGCAGGGCACCAGGCCCCCATCGGCGGCCAGCAGGCGCAGGTCTTCGAGCAGCTCGCCATAGGCCGCCACGGTTGCCGGCAACCCATGCTCGCGTGCGGCCGGGTTGGCCGCCAGCGGGCGCCCCGCCCGGTCCAGGATGACCAAGGCCGACGCCAGTGGATGCTGCAGCAGACTCGCGATAATCCCTTGGTCCACGCGGTAAGACTCCGATAACGCACCCGACAGCCGGGAACGCAATCGTTAGCGGCGGATTCCGCGGATAGTTGAGCCGCGTACCGCGCGCAGCCCCCAAACCGGACGCCACGCTCTAAGATGCAGGTCGCCCGCCTCGATCCGGTCCCTGCCCCGTCCATGCCTGTCGCCCCGTCCGGCCAGCCCACCCCCGCCCCGCCCGAACGGCCGCTCGCCCAGGCCCTGCGCCGCGACCGCTGGCGCGTGGTGCTGGGCTATCTGGGGCTGGCCCTGGTCTGGATCCTGTGCAGCGATGCCGCCGTGCAGGTGCTGACCCGGGACATGGCCACGGCCGCGCACTGGCAGACCGTCAAGGGCGCGTTCTTCGTGGTCGCCAGCGCGGCGCTGATCTACCTGCTGCTGCGACCGCTGGCCCAGCACGTGCTGCAGACCCACTCCAGGCTGGAGTGTTCGGAGACCCGCCACCGGCAGATGTTCCAGAACAACCCGGGGCCGATCCTGGTCTACGACCTGGACACGCTGGCCATCCTGGACGCCAACCCGGCGGCGATGCAGCTGTTTGGCTGGTCCCACGATGAATTCACCACGATGCCGATCAGCGCGTTGTGGCCCACCGGCGACGAGCCGAAGCTGGCGGCCAAGCTGGCGCAGATCCGCGCCGCGCCGGACGAGCTGTGCGTGATCAGCGCCGACCTGCAGCTCAAGGACGGCAGCCGCCGGCACATGGAGATGCGCAGCAACTTCATCGACTACGACGGCCACCGGGCCCGCCTGCTGATCGCCATCGACCGCACCAGCGAGGACCAGGCGCTGCGCCGCCGCGACCTGGCGCTGGCACGGGTGGAGGAAGCCCATGAAATGGCCCGGATCGGCGCCTGGGAAGTGGATCCGGGCACCGGGCTGGGCCGCTACTCCAACCAGGTCTACCACCTGCTGGGCCGGCGCCCGCCCGAAGCCCGGCGCTGGCACCGCTTCGAGGAACTGCTGGTGCCGGCCGACCCGGCCACCGCCGCGCTGACCGAACAGCTGCTGCAGGACATGGCCGCCGATCAGGTGCAGATCGACGTGCTGCTGCCGCTGCTGGCGATGGACGGGCGTGCGCTGATGGTGCACCTGCGCGCCGAGAGCGGCCATGACGATGCCGGCCGGCCGCGGGTGCTGGGCACGCTGCAGGACGTGACCGAGCGCGAGCAGTCGCGGCGCCTGCTGCGCGAGCGCGAGGAACAGTTCCGCGAGCTGGTGCGGGTGCTGCCGGACGGCGTGGTGATCCTGTCCGACGAGCACGTGCTGTATGCCAATGCCTGCGCGGCCGCGCAGTTCGGCTACGGCCAGCACACCCTGCTGGGCGAGCCGCTGGCCGCGCTGGTGGCGGCCGAGGACCTGGCCCGGGTGCGTGCGCAGTTGTTCGCGCCGATCCCCCTGCCCAGCACCGGGGCCGGCGAGGTCATCGGCATGCGCCGGCTGGACGGCGAGCACTTCCAGGCGGGGCTGGCGGTAGGCGACGTGCGCTATGGCGGGCGCAACTGCAAGCTGCTGATCGTGCGCGACCTGAGCGAGCCCGAGCGCATCCGCGAGGCGCTGGAGACCAGCAACCGCGAACTGCAGGCCATGGCCGGGCGACTGTTCTCGCTGCAGGAGGACGAACGCCGCGCGATCTCGCGCGACCTGCACGACGACATCGGCCAGGCGATCACCGCCATGAAGCTGTCCGCCTATGCCGCGCAGGACGAGGACGACCCCGCCCGGCGCGGCGACGACCTCGAACAGATCATCCAGTTGGCCGACGCCACGGTGGGCAAGCTACGCGACATCTCCACGCTGCTGCGCCCGCCGCAACTGGACGCGCTGGGGCTGGAGGCCGCGCTGCGCTGGCAGGCCAGCGTACTGTTCCGCTCGGCGGCGATCGAGCTGCTGCCGGATATCCAGGCGCTGCCGCAACGCCCGCAGGGCGACATCGAGCAGGCCTGTTTCCGCATCGCCCAGGAAAGCCTGACCAACGTGCTGCGGCATGCGCGCGCCAGCCAGGTGAGCCTGCAACTGCATGACATGGGCGATGCCGGACTGCACCTGCAGGTCCGCGATGATGGCGAGGGCTTCGACCCGGAAGGCCCGCGCGGGCTGGGCCTGATCGTGATGCGCGAGCGCGCGCAGAGCGTCGGCGGCACCCTGCGCATCGAGTCGGCACACGGTGCCGGCACCCTGATCGACCTGTACCTGCCGTATCGCAGCAGCGATCCGGCCACTCCCGATACATTGGAACACTGAACATGTGGAACCCTTCCCTGCCCCTGGTCAGCATCGAGGATGCGCCGCCGCGCCTGGGGGCCGGCAATCCCGAGCTGCAGGCCATGGTCAGCGACGCCGCCTCCGGTGGCACCCCGCTGATGCTGATGCACGTGGACATCGACCATTTCGCCTCGGTCAACGAGAACATGAGTGCCGAAGTGGGCGACCAGGCCCTGGTGCTGGTCGCCCAGCGCCTGCAGCACCACCTGCGCGGGCGCGGCAAGCTGTGGCGGCATGGCAGCGATGAGTTCCTGCTGGCGGTGCCGCGCAGCGCCGACATGCCGCTGCCCGAAGACCTCGCCGAGGAGATCCGCCAGCAGCTGGAACTGCCGCTGTCGGTGCTGCCCTATACGCTGTTCATGACCGGCAAGCTGGGCGTGAGCCTGTGCCCGGAACACGCCAGCGACACCTCGCGGCTGCTCGACCATGCCGAAGACGCGCTGCACCAGGCCGCCCGCGAAGGCGGCAACGCGGTGCGCATCCACGCGGTGGACACCCCGTCCAGCGCGCACAGCGAGAGCATCATCGCCCGGCAGATCGTGGATGCCATTCCCAACGGCGAATTGAAGCTGCGCTACCAGCCGCTGGTGAGCGCGCGCGACGGCCACGTGGTGGGCATGGAAGCGCTGCTGCGCTGGCAGTCGCCGACGCTGGGCATGCTGGTGCCGGAGCGTTTCATGCGCACCGCCGAGCGCCTGGGCATCATCGTGCAGATCGGCACCTGGGTGCTGGAAGGCGCGTTGAAGCAGGCGCGGCTGTGGCGCGACCAGGGGT
The DNA here is from genome assembly GCF_056397365.1 of Stenotrophomonas sp. 05N37. Lineage (NCBI taxonomy): Bacteria > Pseudomonadati > Pseudomonadota > Gammaproteobacteria > Lysobacterales > Lysobacteraceae > Stenotrophomonas > Stenotrophomonas sp. 05N37. The sequence goes on from NZ_JBFTNG010000004.1 coordinate 318,442, forward strand.
TCGACGACTTCACCATCGCCGTCAACGTCTCCACCCTGCAGCTGCTGCGCCCGAACTTCTTCGCCGAGGTGATGTCGCTGATGCAGGCCGCCGGCGTGCCGGCGCAGATGCTGACGTTGGAGATCAACGAAAGCGCGCTGACCAACAACGTCAACTTCGTGCATGAAACGCTGGTCAACCTGCGCAACGAAGGCATCAGCCTGAGCCTGGACAACTTCGGCACCGGCGACTCCAGCCTGAGCGCGCTGGTGCGCTACCCGGTGGACAAGCTGAAGATCGACCGCAGCTTCATCAAGAGCGCGCCGGCCGGCAACCGCGAGGCGGCGATCGCGCGCGCGATCATCGCCATGGGCCACCAGCTGGGCATGACGGTGATTGCCAATGGCGTGGAATCGCAGGCGCAACTGGGCTTCCTGCGGCGCAACGACTGCGATGTGTTCCAGGGCTATCTGTTTGGCGAGCCGATGTCGGCCGATGCGGCCGGGATGACCCTGCGCCGGCGTTACCTGCGCCCGGAAGCCTTCGCCGAGACGCGCCCTGACCGCACCCTGCTGCTGCTGGACGATGAGGAAAACGTGCTGCGCTCGCTGGTGCGGCTGTTCCGCCGCGATGGCTACCGGATCCTCGCGGCGGGCAACGTGCGCGATGCGTTCGACCTGCTGGCGATCAACGACGTGCAGGTGATCCTGTCCGACCAGCGCATGAGCGACATGAGCGGCACCGAGTTCCTGGGCCGGGTGAAGATGCTCTACCCGGACACGATCCGGCTGGTGCTGTCCGGCTACACCGATCTGAACACGGTGACCGATGCGATCAACCGCGGCGCGATCTACCGGTTCCTGACCAAGCCGTGGAACGACGACGAGCTGCGCAAGCACATCCACCAGGCATTCCGCACGCACGAGGAACAGCGGCGGGCGAATACGGCACCGCCGGTGGCGCTGCCGGCCGCGGACGACGACTGACCCACGCGATCGCCGTGGAGCCGACCGTTGGTCGGCTGCTCTCAACCGAGGCGCCATGGCGGCCGACGTGTCACGGCAGCCGACCAACGGTCGGCTCTACGAAATTGTCGTGCCGTGGCAGCCGACGTGCCACGGCAGACGGCCAACGGTCGGCGCGAAGACAATGCGGCGTGCGGATGCGTGGCGCCATGCCATGCCCGCGAGGTTCGCCGCGAGGACCGTAGAGCCGACCGTTGGTCGGCTGCTCTCAACCGAGGCGCCATGGCGGCCGACGAGTCACGGCAGCCGACCAACGGTCGGCTCTACGAAGATTGTCGTGCCGTGGCAGCCGGCCAGCGGTCGGCGGTCGGCGGTCGGCGGTCGGCGCGACGACAATGGGCGTGCGGATGCGTGGCGCCATGCCATGCAGGCGAGGATCGCCGCGAGGCCCGTAGAGCCGACCGTTGGTCGGCTGCTCTCAACCGAGGCGCCATGGCGGCCGACGTGTCACGGCAGCCGACCAACGGTCGGCTCTACGAAATTGTCGTGCCGTGGCAGCCGACGTTGCACGGCAGCCGGCCAACGGTCGGCGCGAAGACAATGCGGCGTGCGGATGCGTGGCGCCATGCCATGCCCGCGAGGTTCGCCGCGAGGACCGTAGAGCCGACCGTTGGTCGGCTGCTCTCAACCGACGTGGCACGGCAGCCGACCAACGGTCGGCTCTACAAAAATTGTCGTGCCGTGGCAGCCGGCGTGGCACCGCAGCCGACCAGCGGTCGGCTCTGCCGCGTGGGGTGGTCAGCGCGGCTGCTTGATCGGGAGTACCAGGCGGAACCTGGAGCCTACGCCGGGGGTGCTGTCCAGGTCGATGCGGCCGTGGTGCTTGTTGACGATGCTGTAGGAAATCGACAGACCGAGACCGGTGCCGCTGCCGACCGGCTTGGTGGTGAAAAACGGGTCGAAGATGCGCTGGCGCAGGTCCGGCGAGATGCCGCCGCCGGTGTCTTCGAACTCCACCCACACGTGGTCGCCATCCACGCCGGTGCGCACGGTGATCGTGCCGCGCTCGGCGATGGCGTGGCCGGCGTTGAGCAGCAGGTTCATATAGACCTGGTTGAGCTCGGACGGCAGGCATTCCACCAGCGGCAGCTGGCCGAACTCGCGCTGCAGGGTGACCTTGTACTTGAGCTCGTTCCAGATGATGTTGATGGTCGATTCGAGCCCGGAATGCAGGTCGACCAGCTTCCAGGACTCATCGCGGCCGGAATAGGAGAAGTCCTTGAGGTCGCGCACGATCCGGGTGACCCGCTCGATGCCTTCGCGCGACTCGGCCATCAGCTGCGGCAGGTCGCGGCTGATGAAATCGATGTCGAAGCGGTTGCGGATGTCGTCGATCTCCGGGATCAGCGCCTTCGGATCGGGGGCGCGCAGGGCGCGTTCGTAGGCCTCGATCACGGTGAACAGGCTGCGCAGGTATTCCTGCAGGCTGCCCAGGTTGGAGTGCACGTAGCCGATGGGGTTGTTGATCTCGTGCGCCACGCCGGCGGCAAGTTGGCCGATGGAGGCCATTTTCTCGGACTGCAGCAGCTTCTCCTGGGTGCCGTTGAGGCGCAGGTAGGCCTGGCGCAGCTCGGCATGGCGCTGCTGCAGCTCGCGTTCGTAGTCTTCCTGGCCTTCGATGCGGCGGAACAGGGCCAGGTAATGGCGCTGGCCGGCTTCTTCGTGCTGGTACAGGTGGGCGATGACCATGCGCTCGCCGACCGGCAGGCTGCCGTTCCAGTGGCCATGCAGGCGGGCGTGCTCCAGCGCGTCCGGTGGCAGCAGCTGGTGCAGCCATTGCGCCGCCCCCAGCCCGGCGGCGTTCTCGGCCTGGCCGAGCATCTCGCTCACGGCCGCATTGGCCAGGGCCACGCTGCCATCCTCGCGGAACAGCAGCATGCCTTCGTTGACACGCTCGAACAGGGCGAGCAGGACCGGCTGCGGGGGCAGCGGTGCGGTGACGAGGTTGGAAGAAGCGGTCACGGTCACATCGGGCAGTCGAAACAGGCGCCCAATATACGCGTTGGCCTGCGCGACGGAAGCCCGCGCACGCGTTCGCGGCCCGCGCGGGCCGGATCAGGCGACGGCGAGCGGCCGGCGGGTGTGCAGCGTGCTGGACTGGCCCTTGGCGTCGTAGGACGAGGCGTCTTCGCTGCGGCCGAGCTGGCGCAGGGCCCAGTTGACCTCGCGGCGGCGGCGCGACAGCAGCACGCCATTGGCGCGGTTGCGCTCGGCCAGTTCCTGCAGGCGCTCGCCCTGCCCGACCGGCGGCACGGTCTCGAGCGCGCGCAGCGCCTCGAGCTTGGCGCCGGTGGCCCGGATCAGGGCCTGCACGTCATGCTCGACCAATGCCTGGCGTTCGACGTCCAAGGCATCGCTGAGGCGCTGCAATGGCTCGCTCATCGCCAGTTTCATCCCTGCAGCTGCTGGTCCAGCTCGAGCATGCGCGAGGCGATCGCATCGGGATTGATCTTGTAGGTGCCGTTCTGCAGCGACTCACGCACGGCCTGCACGCGGCCGGCGTCGATCGCCGGGGCGCTGCTCAGTTCGCGCTGCAGGGCCTGCAGACTGGTGGCTTCACCGGTCAGGCGCAGGCTGTCGGCGGCTTCCACCGGACGCGTCGGGGAATCGGCGCTGGCGGCCGGCTTGCTGCCAAGCGCGACACTGCGCAGATGGGCGGTGGCCTGCAGGTTGCCGTCGATTTTCTGGCTCATGGAGTTGTCCTGGAAGTACGGTTCACAAGGGATAACGGCATGGAGACCGCCATCTTTAGGGGATTCTGCGGTTTTTTTGGCACATTCCGCCGCGGGTTCAGCATTGTGCTCAACGCGTCACAAAAACGTCGCCGTTGGCGGCCACGGTGCCCTGGACGATCTTCCGCGAGGACAGATTCTCCACCGACACCCGCTCGTTCTCGCCGGCGTCGGCCATCGCCTTGCCCGCGACCCGCACCTCCACGCCCCCCAACCGCGACACCAGCGCCACGTTGTCGCCACGGCGCACCAGGCGCTGGGCGACCAGGTCGTTGGCCGAGAGCAGGCTGCCGGCACTGAGTGTACGCCGGGCCACCCGCCCGACCGCGGCGGCCGGATCGGCCAGCGCGGCGCCGGCGATACGGGCCACGTCACGCTGGGCAGTGGTGATATCGGCGGCGGCCAGCGTTTCTCCAGCGCTGATGCCCCGGTTGAGGATGAGTACGGTCTGGTTGCGGCGCACCTTGACCGGAACGAACAGGCGCCAGCCGCCGGCATCCGGGCAGCTGACTTCCACGGTACTGGTGCCGGTGGGCTGGGCACGCAAGCCCTGGCCGCAGGCCGGCAGGCGCAGCGCGGAATCCAGGGTGGTGTCGCCCTCGGTCCCGGCCGGCAGGGTAGACAGCGCGGCGGCGCGGATGCTGTCCACCGGCTGCCAGCCGCCGGCGGCGGACGCGGGCAGCGTGGCCAGGGCGAACACGGCAAGGATGATCCAACGCATGGCGACTCCACGGGCAAGGCACATGTGCAGCGTCCTGCAAGGGCCGTGCCGGAATCGGCGCGGCGGCGCGCTCAAGTCGGCGGGGCTGGCGCCGATACCACTCCCATGTCACATGACCTGCTCAACCGCATCGACCAGCGTACGCGCCTGGCCGGCCACAATCGTCTGGCCCTGCTGCTGTTCCGGCTCGGCGGACGCCAGCTTTTTGGCGTGAATGTGTTCAAGGTGCAGGAAGTCCTGCGCCGCCCGGACCTGTTCCAGGTGCCTGGGCTGCCCAGCCAGTTCGCCGGCGTGGCCGATGTGCGTGGCCGCTCGGTGCCGGTGCTGGACCTTGGGCTGGCGATCGGCCACCCCGAACGCGAACCGAACGCCGACAAGTCGCCGGGCTACCTGGTGGTGACCGAGTTCAACCGGTCGATCCAGGGCTTCCTGGTGAGCGGGGTGGAACGGATCGTCAACATCGCGGTGGAGGATATCCACCCGCCGCCGGAACTGGGCGCCGAATCGAGCTATCTGACTGCGGTGACGCGGTTCCAGGGCGAGTTGATCCAGGTGATCGACGTGGAAAGCGTGCTGGCCGATATCGCGCAGGTGCGTGGCGAGGCGGTGCTGGACCCGTCCCTGGCGCAGGCGCTGCCCACCGATGGGCCGCAGCTGCAGGTGCTGGTGGTGGACGACTCGCGGGTGGCCCGCCAGCAGATCCGCAGCGTGCTGGACCAGTTGGGGGTGGGGGCGACCCTGCTGTCGGACGGCAAGCAGGCGCTGGACCACCTGCTGCAGATCCATGCCTCGGGCGAGAACCCGGCCGAGCGCTACGCGATGGTGATTTCGGACATCGAGATGCCGGCGATGGACGGCTACACGCTGACGACGGAAATCCGTCGCCACCCGGGCCTGGCGGGGCTGTACGTGCTGCTGCACACCTCGTTGTCGGGCGTGTTCAACAACGCGATGGTCGAGCGGGTGGGCGCCAACGCGTTCGTGGCCAAGTATTCGCCGCACGAGTTGGCCGATTTCGTGCTGGACCGGTTGCGGAAGGTGGCGTTGGCTGCCTGATTGTCCGGGTGAGTAGCGGCGGGTTGCATACCGCTTGTGGGACGGGGTGGGTGGGGCGGCGCCCTGGTTATCTTGTGAGCGTTGAGTAGGAGCAGCCGAGCATGGCTCGGCTCTACCGGTGTCCAGGCGCAGCCGAGCATGGCTCGGCTCTACCGGTGTCCAGGCGCAGCCGAGCATGGCTCGGCTCTACCGGTGTCCAGGCGCAGCCGAGCATGGCTCGGCTCTACCGGTGTCCAAGAGCAGCCGGGCATGGCTCGGCTCTACCCGTGTCCAGGAGCAGCCGGGCATGGCTCGGCTCTACCGGTGTCCAAGAGCAGCCGAGCATGGCTCGGCTCTACCGGTGTCCAGGCGCAGCCGAGCATGGCTCGGCACCGTCGGTTCATCAAGCCCAGCGCTCCGCTGGGCTTTTTTGTGGGCGCGGCGGTGGTTCAGCCGGGGATGGCCCGGCGCTTCCAACGCGCAGCCGCCAGCCGCTGGGCCGGGGCGCGGAGCGGGGTTCACGGCGTGTCCCGGCAGGGGCTCAGGGCGACCTGCCGGCGGGTGGGCTTGAATCGTTGGGGTTCATGGCGCTTCAGCCGACCAACGGTCGGCTCTACCCCCCTCCGCAGGCTGTGGCCTTCCTGTCCGATGGCGCAAGCGTGTCCTGGTGAGGGTCGGTGGCGGCAGGCGTGGCGGCAAATCGCAGACTGGCACAGCCCTTGCACCACTCCCACCATCGTCCCGTGGGAGCGTGCCATGCCCAATCTGATTTCCGACTATCTGGGGGTCCATGCCCAGGCCATGCCGTTGCGCGAGCAGCGGATGAAGCTCATCGCCAGCAACCTGAGCAATGCCGACACCCCCGGCTACAAGGCCCAGGACCTCGACTTCGATGCCGCCCTGCGCAATGCCCAGGGCCTGGACAGCAATGGCCTGATGAAAACCACCAACGAGCAGCACTACGCCATCGGCGGCGGCCTCAACCCCTTCCAGATCACCAAGGAAGGCGTGCAGCCCAGCATCGACGGCAACACCGTCGACCCCGACGCCGAACGGGCCGCCTACGGCCGCGCCGCGCTGGAATACCGCGCCTCGCTCAGCTTCGTCGAATCCAAGGTGCGCTCCATGCTCACCGCCATCACGGGCCAATAAGCCATGAGCAACCTGCCCATTTTCGATATCGCCGGCTCCGCCCTCCAGGCCCAGTCGGTGCGCATGAGCACCATCGCCTCCAACCTCTCCAACGCCGACACCGTCGCCGGTTCGGCGCAGGCCGTCTACAAGCCGCTGGAGCCGGTCTTCCAGTCGGTCACCAGCCGCACCGATCCCAACATCACCACCGTCCAGGTCAAGGAAATCAGCCAGAGCGACGCAGCGCCGATCAAGCGCTACGAGCCCGGTCATCCGCTGGCCGACGGCGACGGCTACATCTATCAGCCCGACGTCGACCCGGTCGCGCAGATGGTCAACCTCATCTCCACCTCGCGCAATTACCAGGCGGGCGTGGAAATGCTGACCACCGCCAAGGAACTGGCGCTGGCCACCCTGACCATGGGTCGCTGACCCTCGCCCCCACAGGACTTACCGTCATGAGCACCACTTCCGGCGTTGGCCAGAACAGCGATGTGTACACCGCGCTGGGCCTCAATGCGCCCAACAGCGACACCAGCAAGAAGAAGAGCACCCTGGACCAGGCCGATTTCCTGCGCCTGATGACCGAGCAGCTGCAGCACCAGGACCCGCTCAAGCCCATGGACAACACCCAGATGGTGGCGCAGATGGCGCAGCTGTCCCAGGTGCAGGGCATCACCGACCTCAACACCACGGTGCAGGGCTTCCAGGACCAGATGTCCAGCGACCAGATCCTGCGCGGTGCCGCGCTGGTCGGTCACGACGTGCTGGTGCCCTCGACCAAGTGGCAGCTGGAGGCCGAAGGCACGACCAGCGGCATGGTCGCTGCCTCCGGGGCCGGCTACGTCAACGTGGAGATCACCGACGCCAACGGCGTCAAGGTCAACACCATCAGCGTGGAAGCCAAGGCCGCCGGCGAAGTGACCTTCGACTGGGATGGCAAGGATGCCAACGGCAACCGCATGGCGCCGGGCAGCTACACCATCGCCGCCACCTTCACCGACAGCGCCGGTGCCCAGAGCAAGGTCAACACCTACGTTGAAGCGCCCGTGGAAAGCGTCACGGTCGGCTCGGACGGGCTGTACCTCAACCTCAAGGGCCTCGGTACGGCCCCCATCGACTACGTGCTCCGCATCAGCTGAGCCGCCCTACCCCGCACACCAGGAGCAATCCCATGGGCTTCAACATCTCGCTGTCCGGCATCAACGCCGCCAATGCCGATCTGAACGTCACCGCGAACAACATCGCCAACGTCAACACGACCGGCTTCAAGGAATCGCGCGCCGAGTTCGCCGACCTGTTCTCGGCCACCAGCTACGGCCTGTCCAAGAACGCGGTCGGCTCGGGCGTGCGCCTGACCAACGTGGCCCAGCAGTTCTCGCAGGGCAACAACGAACAGACCGGGCGCAGCCTGGACATGGCCATTTCCGGTGAGGGCTTCTTCACCATGACCATGAACGGTGCCCGCGTCTATTCGCGCGCCGGCAACTTCCAGACCGACCAGGCCGGCTACGTGACCAACCCGCAGGGCGCGCGCCTGCAGGTGTTCGCGCCGAACGCCGATGGCACCAGCTTCGACGCCGGCCGCCTGGTCGACCTGCAGCTGCTCACCACCGACAGCCCGCCCAAGCAGACCAGCAAGGTCAACGTGAGCTTCACCCTGCCGGCCGACGCCAAGGTGCCGACGGTGAACGTGTTCGACCCGACCGATTCCAACAGCTACAGCCAGTCCACCGGCGGCATCACCGTGTACGACTCGCTGGGCGTCAGCCACACCCAGACCTCGTACTTCGTCAAGACCGCCAACCCGAACGAATGGCAGGTCTACAACTATGTCGACGGCCAGGCCGCCGGCGGCGTCAGCACGCTGACCTTCAACAACGCCGGCGCGTTGACCGCCCCGACCAACGGCCAGATCACCCTGGCCCCGTTCACCCCCAGCACCGGCGCCGGCCAGCTGGCGCTGACCCTGGACATCAGCGGGTCCACCCAGTACGGCGAGAAGTTCGCCCTGCGCAACACCCAGCAGGACGGCTACGCCGCCGGCAAGCTCAACGAAGTCACCGTGTCCGAAGAAGGCGTGGTCTACGCGCGCTACTCCAATGGCGACGACAAGCCGCTGGGCCAGGTGGCGCTGACCACCTTCAACAACGCGCAGGGCCTGGAAGCCAAGGGCAACAACCTGTGGGTGGAAACCTTCAGCTCGGGCACCCCGCGTACCGGCGCACCGGACAGCTCCAACCTGGGCAAGGTCCAGGCCGGGTCGCTGGAAGCCTCCACGGTCGACCTGACCGAGCAGCTGGTCAACATGATCACCGCCCAGCGCAACTTCCAGGCCAACTCGCAGATGGTCTCCACCATGGACCAGATCACCCAGACCATCATCAACATCCGTTGATGAGCCACTGACCGCATCACGGGACCAAGACGATGGACAAGGCGCTCTACGTAGCGATGACCGGTGCACGTGCCTCGCTGCAGGCACAGGGCACGCTCTCGCACAACCTGGCCAACACCGATACCCCTGGCTTCAAGGAAGCCCTCGCCAATACCGAGGCCTTCCCGATCAAGGGCACCGGCTACGCCTCGCGCGTGGACGCCCTGCACGTCGATGCCGGCTTCAACCGCCGCATGGGCGCGCAGCAGATCACCGGCAACCCGCTGGACCTGTCGCTGCAGTCGGGCAACTGGCTGGCGGTGCAGGCACCGGCCGGCGGCGGCGAGGCCTATACCCGGGGTGCGGCGCTCTCGATCACGCCCAATGGCCAGCTGGTGACCGCCGGCGGCCATCCGGTGCTGGACGAGAACGGCGCGCCGATCGCGATTCCGCCGCACCAGGCGATGGACATCGGCAACGACGGCACGATCTCGATCATTCCGCTGGGCGAAGGCCCGCAGACCATGGCCAACATCGGCCGGATCCGCGTGGTCGCGGCGGCCGATGAACGCCTGGAGCGCGGCCTGGACGGCTTGATGCGCAACGCCGACCCGCAGCAGCCGTTCGTGCAGGCCCAGGGCAAGTCGCTGGAAAGCGGCCAGCTGGAAGGCAGCAACGTGGATGCCGCCGGCGCGCTGGTGCAGATGATCCAGCTGCAGCGGCAGTACGAAATGCAGGTGAAGGTGATAAAGCACGGCGACGACAACGCCCGCAGCGCCAACAGCCTGCTGCGCCTGGGCGGCTGACCCGGACCGGGCTGAGCAGGCACCGCCGTAATTCTGGCGCGGTTCTGGCACGGCCCATGCATCGCCCCCTGTAACGGCCGCCCCGGGCGGCCACCCGCATCATTCAAAGGAACATCGCCATGAACCAGGCATTGTGGATCGCCAAGACCGGACTGGATGCGCAGCAGACGCGCATGTCGGTGGTTTCCAACAACCTCGCCAACACCAACACCACCGGTTTCAAGCAGGACCGTGCCAGCTTCGAAGACCTGCTGTACCAGCAGGTGCGGCAGCCGGGCGGCTCCTCCTCGGCGCAGACCCAGTTGCCCACCGGCCTGCAGTTGGGTACCGGCGTGCGCGTGGTCGCCACGTCGAAGAACTTCGAACAGGGCAGCCAGCAGCAGACCGGTCGCGCGCTGGACGTGATGGTCAATGGCCGCGGCTTCTTCGAAGTACAGATGCCCGATGGTTCCTCGGCGTATACCCGCGATGGCTCCTTCCAGCGCAACCAGGACGGCGAGCTGGTGACCAACAGCGGCTACCCGGTGCAGCCGGGCATCCAGATTCCCGAAGGCGCGCAGTCGCTGACCATCGGTACCGACGGCACCATCAGCGTGAAGATGGCCGACGACGCCGCCTCGGTGGAAATCGGCGCGCTGACCCTCACCGATTTCGTCAACCCGGCGGGCCTGCAGGCCCGCGGGGAAAACCTGTTCCTGGAAACCACCGCCTCCGGTCCCGCCCAGAACGGCAACCCCGGCCTCAATGGCCTGGGCAGCGTGGTCCAGGGCGCGCTGGAAGGCAGCAACGTCAACGTGGTCGAGGAGCTGGTGTCGATGATCGAAACCCAGCGCGCCTACGAAATGAACGCCAAGGCGATCTCCACCACCGACGCGATGCTCGGCTACCTCAACCAGAACGTCTGATCGGTCGAACCGGGAACCCTGCCATGTCGCCCCTGCCCCTTACCCTCCGTCTGTCGCTCGCCAGCGCCCTGGTCGCCCTGCTCGGCGGCTGTGTCATCGCCGGCGATGTGCGGCCCTACCCGGCGATGGCGCCGATCACCCCGATCGTGGCGCCCACCGCGCCGGCCACCGCCGGCGCGATCTACGCCGCCGGCCCGGGCCTGCAGCTGTACTCGGACCGGCGCGCACGCGATGTGGGCGACCTGCTGACCATCACCCTGACCGAAAACACCACCGCGCAGACCACCGCCAATACCACCACCGCCAAGGAATCGGAGCTGAGCATCGGCACCCCGACCCTGTTTGGCGCGCCGGTCACCCTGGGCGGCAAGGACATCCTGGCCGCGAGCGCGGCCGGTTCGCGCGACTTCACCGGCAAGGGCACCAGCGCGCAGAGCAACCGCCTGGTGGGCAACGTAACGGTCACGGTGATCCAGCGCCTGCCCAACGGCAATCTGGTGGTCCAGGGCGCCAAGAACCTGCGGCTCAACCAGGGCGATGAACTGGTGCAGGTGCAGGGCATCGTGCGTGCGGCGGACATCTCCCAGGACAACACCATTCCCTCCAGCCGCGTTGCCGATGCCCGCATCGTCTACGGCGGCCGCGGCCCGGTGGCCCAATCCAATGCGATGGGCTGGCTGAGCCGTTTCTTCAACTCGGCGTTGACGCCGTTCTGAGCCTGACATGACCCTTTCCTTTTCCCTGTTCGGGCAGCGACGCATGGCGTCGCCCTACGTGGTGCGTGCGCTGGCGGTCCTGCTGGCGACCTTCGCCGTGGTGGCACCGGCATCGGCCGAGCGCATCAAGGACCTGGCCCAGGTGGGCGGCGTGCGCACCAACGCGCTGGTCGGCTACGGGCTGGTGGTCGGCCTGGATGGCAGCGGCGACCGCACCAGCCAGGCGCCCTTCACCGTGCAGAGCCTGAAGAACCTGCTGGGCGAGCTGGGCGTGAACGTGCCGGCCAACGTCAATCCGCAGCTCAAGAACGTGGCCGCCGTGGCGATCCACGCCGAGCTGCCGCCGTTCGCCAAGCCGGGCCAGCCCATCGACATTACCGTGTCCTCGATCGGCAACGCGGTCTCGCTGCGCGGTGGCTCGCTGCTGATGGCCCCGCTGCGCGGCGCCGACGGCCAGGTCTACGCCATCGCCCAGGGCAACCTGGTGGTCGGCGGTTTCGGTGCGCAGGGCAAGGATGGCTCGCGCGTCTCGGTGAACGTGCCCAGCGTGGGCCGCATTCCCAATGGCGCCACGGTCGAACGTGCGCTGCCGGACGTGTTCAACGGCGGCGGCGACATCACCCTGAACCTGCACAAGAACGACTTCACCACGGTCTCGCGCATGGTCGCCGCGCTCAACAATGCCTTCGGCGATGGCGCCGCGCGTGCGATCGACGGCGTCACGGTGTCGGTGCAGTCGCCGAGCGACCCGGGCGCACGCATCGGCCTGCTGGCCCGCATCGAGAACCTGGAACTCACCCCCGGCAGCGCGCCGGCCAAGGTGGTGGTCAACGCCCGCACCGGCACGGTGGTGATCGGCTCGCAGGTGCGCGTGGGCGCGGCGGCCATCTCGCATGGCTCGCTCACGGTGACCATCAACGAGAATACCAACGTCAGCCAGCCCAACGCGTTCGGCAATGGCCAGACCGTGGCCACCCCGCAGTCCACCATCACCGCCACCAACGATGGCAGCCGCATGTTCAAGTTCACCGGCGGCACCACGCTGGACGAGATCGTGCACGCGGTCAATGCGGTGGGCGCTGCCCCCGGCGACCTGATCGCCATCCTGGAAGCCCTCAAGCAGGCCGGTGCGCTCAGCGCCGAACTCGAGGTGATCTGACATGCGCATTACTCCGGCACTGGAACTCAATCCGGCCCAGGCCAACAGCCCGGCCAAGGTGGACAAGGTGGCGCGCCAGCTGGAAGGCCAGTTCGCGCAGATGCTGGTCAAGAGCATGCGCGATGCCAGCTTCGGCGACGCGCTGTTCCCCGCCGAAAACACCATGTTCCGCGAGATGTACGACCACAAGATCGCCGAGGCCATGACCCGTGGCCGCGGCCTGGGCCTGTCGGCGATGATCACCCGCCAGCTCGGCGGCGCCGAGGCCGATGCGGCCAAGCCGACCGACACCGCGTTGAACCCGGCCGCGGCGTTGCGCGCCTACCGGCTCAATGCGCCGGCCGCTGCGCCGATGGCGCTGCCAGCCTCGGCCACGCCGGCCGGCGCGCCGAGCGAGGTGGAGATGCTGCAGCAGCTGCGCGGCGCCGACCCGTCGGCGGTGTTGCAGCCGATGGAGCGCGCGCTGGACCTGATCGCCGGCCGCGAAAGCAGCCAGATGCACGAGGCGCTCGGGCGCAGCGATCCGTATTCGGCCCCCCCGGGCGTCACCGATCCCACCCAGGAGAACTGGGCCGCGCTGGCCAACGACCGCTGGAGCGGCGTCAACGACAGCGCCGCCCCGCGCGGGCCCAGCGCGGTGGATACGCTGGCCGCCAGTACCGCCGCCGCCCAGCTCGGCCCGCACACGCCGGAAGGCTTCGTGGCCAGCATCTGGGGCCATGCGCAGCAGGCCGCGCGCGAGCTCGGCGTGGATGCCAAGGCGCTGGTCGCCCAGGCCGCACTGGAGACCGGCTGGGGCCGCAAGCTGGTGCAGCGCAACGGTGGCGGCAGCTCGCACAACCTGTTCGGGATCAAGGCCACCGGCTGGAGCGGCGAGCGCGCCAGCAGCGGCACCCATGAATACGTGGACGGCGTGCGTCGCAATGAAACGGCCAGCTTCCGCGCCTACACCTCGGTCGGCGACAGCTTCGCCGACTACGTGAAGCTGCTCAAGAACAGCCCGCGCTACCAGAACGCGCTGCAGGCCGGCGGCGACGTCCGCGGCTTCGCGCAGGGCCTGCAGAAGGCCGGCTACGCCACCGATCCCAGCTACGCGGCGAAGATCGCCGCGATCGCCGGCGGCCCGACCATCGAGCGCGCCATCGCCGCCGTGGGCGATGCCAGCCAGCGCCTGGGCCAGACCTTTGCCAGCACCGCCAGCCCGACCGGGCTGGGTGTCATCCGTCGTTGAGGTAATCCATGTCCAGCGTACTTTCCACCGGCACCAGCGCCCTGCTCGCCTTCCAGCGGGCGCTGGCGACCACCAGCCATAACGTCGCCAACATCAATACGCCCGGCTACAGCCGGCAGAAGGTCGACTTCGCCACTGCCAATCCGCAGAACGTCGGCTATGGCGACGTCGGCAACGGCACCCGCATCACCGACATCCGCCGGGTGGCCGACCAGCTGGCGATCTCGCGGTTGCTCGATGGCAGTGGCGAACTGGCGCGGTTGAAGCAGTTGTCGAGCATGGCCGACCGTGTGGATGCGATGTTCTCCGATACCGCCACCAACGTATCCGGGGTCTGGTCGAGCTTCTTCGACACCGTCAGCGGCCTGTCCTCCAATGCCTCGGGCACGGCCGACCGGCAGAACATGCTGGACGGCGGCAAGACCCTGGCCGGCCGCTTCCAGCAGCTCAACGGCCAGCTCAATACGCTCAACGGCGAGGTCAACAACGGCCTCATCGCCGGCGCGTCGGAGATCAACCGGCTGGCCAAGGAGATCGCCCAGCTCAACGGCAGCATCGGCGGCAACGCGGCCAACGCCGCGCCGGACCTGCTGGATCGCCGCGATGCGCTGATCGCCAACCTGGTCGGCTACACCGGTGGCAACGCGGTGATGCAGGACGGCGGCGTGATGAATGTCTACACCGCCGGTGGCCAGGCGCTGGTGGTGGGCACCACTGCCTCCAAGGTCACCACCGTGGCCGATCCGTACATGCCCGAGCGCCTGCAGCTCGCGCTGGAGAGCGCCGGGCAGAAGATCACCCTGGAACCCAAGACGCTTGGCGGCCAGATCGGCGGCCTGCTGGAGTTCCGCGATACGGTGCTGACGCCGACCCAGGCCGAACTGGGCAAGCTGGCCGTCGGCATGGCCAGCAGCTTCAACGATGTGCACCGCCAGGGCGCGGACCTGTACGGCAACCTGGGTGGGGACTTCTTCAACATCGGCAGCCCGCGCATCACCGGCAACGCCAACAACACCGGCACCGCCAGCATGACCGCCAGCTTCGGCGACCTGTCCAAACTGGACGGGCAGAACGTGCTGCTCAAGTTCGACGGCACCCAGTGGCAGGCGACCCGCGCCGACACCGGCGCGGCGATCGCGATGACCGGTACCGGCAGCGCCACCGACCCGCTGGTGATCAACGGGGTGGAACTGGTGATGACCGGCACTCCGGCGGTGAACGACCGCATGCTGCTGCAGCCCACCGCAGGCGTGGCCGGCACCCTGTCGGTGGCGATCACCGACACCTCGCGCATCGCCGCGGCCGCCCCGATCAAGGGCGCCGCCGCCCTGACCAACACCGGCACCGGCAAGCTCACCGGGGTCAAGGTGACCGACCACACCAACGCGGCGCTGCGCACTCCGGCGGCGATCGTGTTCACCAGCGCCACCGAGTACACCCTCGACGGCACCGGTCCGTTCACGTACACCGCCGGCCAGACCATCAGCGCCAACGGCTGGAGTTTCGTGCTCGATGGTGCGCCCAAGACCGGCGACACCTTCAGCATCGGTCCGACCCCGGCCGGATCCTCGGACAACAGCAACGCCCTGCTGCTGGCCAAGGTGGAACAGGCCAAGACGTTCAACGACGGCACCGTCACCCTCAGCGGCGCGCTCGGTGGGCTGACCACCCAGGTCGGCGCGGCGGCACGCTCGGCCGACTACTCGCTGCAGGCCCAGCAGGTGATCACCGACCAGGCGCAGTCCGCGCGCGATTCGATCTCCGGGGTCAACCTGGATGAGGAAGCGGCCGACATGCTGCGCCTGCAGCAGGCCTACCAGGCCGCCTCGCAGCTGATCTCCACCGCCGACAACATGTTCCAGACCATCCTCGGAGCCGTGAGCCGATGAACAGCCGCATTTCCACCGGGATGATGTTCCAGCAGTCGGTGTCGTTGATGATGGCCAAGCAGGCCAAGATGAGCCACCTGGAACAGCAGATCGCCACCGGCCGCCGGCTGGTGACCGCCAAGGACGACCCGGTCGCCTCCGGCGCCGCCGTGGGCCTGGACCGCACCCTGGCCTCGCTGGACCGCATGCAGCTCAACGCGGGCAACGTGCAGAACCGGCTGGGCCTGCAGGAAAACGCGCTGGCCCAGGTCGGCGACATGATGGGGCGCATCACGGAATTGACGATCTACGCCAACAACCCGGCGCTGGCAGCATCGGACAAGCAGTCGATGGTGACCGAAATCGAGGCGATCCGCGGCAACCTGCTGGCGCTGGCCAACAGCACCGACGGCACCGGGCGCTATCTGTTCGGCGGGACGGCCGATGACAGCCCGCCGTTCAGCCAGATCGATGGCAAGGTGGTCTACAACGGCGACCAGAACCAGCGCCAGGTCGAGGTCGGGCCGGACACCTACGTGCTCGATGCCCTGCCCGGCAGCGAGATTTTCCTGCGGATCGGTACGGGCGATGGGCACGTGGATGGGGCGGCCAGCACGGCGAACACCGGCACGGGCGTGCTGACCAACGTGACCCGCGACGGCAGCGACAGCTGGAACGGCCAGGGCTTCAGTGTGCGTTTCACCGCCGAAGACCAGTACGAGCTGCTGGATGCCGGCGGTACGGTGGTGTCCACCGGGACGATGAAGGCGGGCGACGATCTGGTGCTCAACGGGGTGCGTCTGCACATCGACGGCAAGCCGGCGGCCGGCGATACCTTCGAGGTCAGTCCGGCGACGAGCCGGGATATCTTCAGCACGCTGGACAGTCTGATCGGGTCGCTGAAAATGGACACCGGCAGCGCGGCCAAGTCGGCGGCACAGCAGAATCTGCTGCAAAGCGGTCTGCGTGACGTTGCGCGGGCCTCGGAGCGGATGATCGACTCGCGTGCGGCCGGTGGTGCACAGTTGAAGGCGCTGGACAATGCGGCGGACATGCGCGAGTCCAATACGGTGACGCTCAAGAGCACGCTGTCGCAGATGCGCGATCTGGACTACGCCGATGCGATCAGTCAGTACCAGCTGGAGAGCACTGCGCTCCAGGCCGCGCAGACGCTGTTCTCGCAGATGCAGCAGATGTCGTTGTTCAACGTGTTGCGCTGATACCGCGACACGACACCCTGGAAGGCCAAGGAGCCGCGATGCGTTGAGCATCGCGGCTTTTTTCGTTTTTCTCTACGAGCACGAAAAGCAACGGCAGCGATTTCCGTCTGTCGCTGGTTTGGGCGGGGGTGTGTGGGTTCGCGGGACACGCCGTAAACCCATCCATGGGGGCTCGCACACGCCATCCATGGCGTGTGACGGTCCCGCGAACCCACACACCCCCGCCCTCGACAGTTGGCTGGTGGCCCGTGCAGAGCCGAAGAGTGAGAGAGCGAGAGAGCGAGAGAGCGACGAACAGCATGTTCGCCAGCCAGCAACTCACACGGCTCTTTCCTTGCGCACCCGCCCCCTGTCCAAGGGGTGGCACGGGTGGGTTGGCGGGACCGTCATGCGCCATGGATGGCGCATGCGAGCCTACAAGGACGTATTTACGGCGTGTCCCGCCAACCCACCCGTGCCAGCCCTCCCCCAGCTGCGGCAGACCTGATGCTTCTGCCGTTGCTGTTGCTGTGGCTCCGGGCTCCGGGCTCCGGGCTCCGGCCCCAGACCTGGCCATGAACATCAAAAAACCCCTTGAATTCCCGCTTTCCCTGCCGTTAACCCTTATGTCCGGCAAGCCCGCCATGGCCCCGGATGGCCCACCAGACAGCCTCAGCGAAATTTCCGCCTAAAGGTTGTTGACAAAGCGCCGTTATTCATTTGGCAACAGCGAAGCACACAGCCAAACAAAAAAATCGGCGGCGCTTCGTTCCATTCACCACCGGGATTCCAATAAGGGAGACGACCCATGGCACAGGTAATCAACACCAATACGATGTCGCTCAACGCTCAGCGCAACCTGAGCACCAGCGGCAGCTCGCTCGCTACCACCATCCAGCGCCTCTCGTCCGGCCTGCGCATCAACAGCGCGAAGGACGACGCCGCCGGCCTGGCCATCAGCGAGCGCTTCGGCACCCAGATCCGCGGCACCGACGTGGCCATCCGCAATGCCAACGATGGCATCTCGCTGGCCCAGGTCGCCGAAGGCTCCCTGAGCGAAATCGGCAACAACCTGCAGCGCGTCCGCGAACTCGCCGTGCAGGCCTCCAACGCTACCAACTCCGCCAGCGACCGCAAGGCCCTGCAGGCTGAAGTCACCCAGCTGGTCAGCGAAATCGACCGCGTCGCCAAGCAGTCCGACTTCAACGGCACCAAGCTGCTGGACGGCAGCTTCACCAGCCAGCTGTTCCAGGTAGGCGCCAATGCCGGCCAGGCCATCGCCATCAACAGTGTCGTCGACGCCAAGGCCAGCTCGCTGGGCAACGCCAAGTTTGCCCCCCCGGTCGACAGCACCGCCGACATCGCCACCATCACCGACCTGACCGGCGTCACCATCAACGGCATCACCCTCGGCACGATCAGCGGCAAGACCACCGCCGAATTCGCCGCCTCCGCGGCCGCCCAGATCAACACCCGGATCGGCGAAGCCGGTGTCTACGCCGAAGTCGTCACCACCGCCGGCACCCCCGATACCCAGCGCCTCAAGCTGACCTCGGTCCAGGCCGACCGCGACCTCGTCATCACCGGCGCCACCCAGCTGGGCCTGGCCGACTCCACCGTCGCCGCCCCCAGCTCGGTTGCCGCCACGGCCACCTCCAGCTTCGTGCAGGACCTGGACGTCTCGTCCTACGTCGGTGCGCAGAAGGCGCTGGAAATCGTCGACAAGGCACTGGAATCGGTCAACAGCGTCCGCGCCGACCTCGGCGCCATCCAGAACCGCTTCACCTCCGTGGTGGCCAATCTGCAGACCTCCTCGGAAAACCTGTCGGCATCGCGCAGCCGCATCCGCGATACCGATTTCGCCAAGGAAACCGCGGAACTCACCCGTACCCAGATCCTGCAACAGGCCGGCACCGCGATGCTGGCCCAGGCCAACCAGGTTCCACAGAACGTGCTCAGCCTGTTGCAGCGCTGACATGAGCCGCTCCTGAAGCACGTCAGGAGCGTCTAACCCATCGTACGTGCACTGCTCAAGGACCTCTCCTCATGGCACAAGTCATCAACACCAACACGATGTCGTTGAATGCTCAGCGCAACCTGAGCACCAGCGGCAGCTCCCTGGCCACCACCATCCAGCGCCTGTCCTCCGGCTCGCGCATCAACAGCGCCAAGGACGATGCGGCCGGTCTGGCCATCTCCGAGCGCTTCGGCACCCAGATCCGCGGTACTGACGTGGCCATCCGCAACGCCAACGACGGCATCTCGCTGGCCCAGGTCGCCGAAGGTTCGCTGACCGAAATCGGCAACAACCTGCAGCGCGTCCGCGAACTGTCGGTGCAGGCGTCCAACGCCACCAACTCCGCCAGCGACCGCAAGGC
>NZ_JBFTNG010000005.1:0-304582 GCF_056397365.1 Stenotrophomonas sp. 05N37
GAAATTAGCGCTGTGGAACCACCCGATCCCATCCCGAACTCGGAAGTGAAACGCAGCTGCGCCGATGGTAGTGTGGCTCAAGCCATGCGAGAGTAGGTCATCGCCAGGGTTTATACCCAAAACCCCGCTGCTCACGCAGCGGGGTTTTTTCTTTGTGCGTCTTCCCGGCGTCGATCGTGCTCCTGTCTCGGCACAGTCCCGGCGTCGCTTCAGCGTGTCCCTGCCCCGGTGTCGGTTCCGCGTGTCCCTGCCTCGGTAGAGCCGAGCCATGCTCGGCTGCTTTCCCGACACCTCTGCATGAGCGCCACCGCTACGGTGCCGAGCATGGCTCGGCACTACTGGGCTGCGAGGAATGCGTTCACCTGAGGTGCGACGCATGGCGCGCTCCGCTCCCGGYGTCGGTTCCGCGTRTYCCCGCCTCGGTAGAGCCGAGCCATGCTCGGCTGCTGTCCCGACACCTCTGCATGATCCCCACCGCTGCGGTGCCGAGCATGGCTCGGCACTACCCGATCGCGCGAAATGAACTCACCTGGGCTGCCGAGCATGGCTCGGCACTACCCGATCGCGGGAAATGAACTCACCTGGGCTGCCGAGCATGGCTCGGGACTACCCGATCGCGAGGAATGAACCCACCTGAGCTACCGAGCATGGCTCGGCCCTACCCGGCACGGTCGTTTCACACTCCGCCCCCGATCTTGCCTGCGACCGCGTCGACGCATGGGCCTCTCCGGCGATCGATCAGGATGCGACGCTGCCAAGGCATGCAGTTCGGCCCGGACCCGCATCCTCATCCCGAGAAGGCCTTTGCTGCACGCACGCAGAAAAACGGCGCCCCTGCGGGCGCCGTTCGTCTGTCAGCCCTGCAGCAATGACCTGCCGCACTTCCGATGCCGCGGTGTCAGGCCGGCACGGCCTGGGCCTGGCGCAGCAGCGCGCTCGGTGGCGCCTGCTGCGCGTGCCGGAACACGGCCACCGCCTCGGTCAGTTCGGCGGCCTGTTCCTCCAGCAGGCGCGCGGCCGCGCTGGCTTCCTCCACCAGTGCCGCATTCTGCTGGGTAGCGTCATCCATCTGTGCCACCGTCTGGTTGACCTGGTCGATGCCGCTGGCCTGCTCCTGCGAGGCCGAGGAGATCTCGGCCATGATCCCGCTGACCGCGGACACGCTGCCGACGATCTCGGTCATGGTGCTGCCCGCATCGTGCGCCAGGCGCGCCCCATCGGCGACCTGCAGCACCGAGGCGTCGATCAAGGCCTTGATCTCCTTGGCGGCGTCGGCCGAGCGTTGCGCCAGGGTACGTACCTCGCTGGCCACCACCGCAAAGCCCCGGCCCTGCTCGCCGGCACGCGCGGCTTCGACGGCGGCATTGAGGGCGAGAATATTCGTCTGGAAGGCGATGCCGTCGATCACGCCGGTGATGTCGCCGATCCGCCGCGACGCGGCCTGGATGGCCTCCATGGTGGTGACCACGCGCCCGACCACGTCGCTGCCGCGGCTGGCCACGTCCTGCGCGCCCTGCGCCAGCGCAGTGGCCTGGCGTGCGTGCTCGGCATTCTGGCGCACGGTGGAGGTGAGTTCCTCCATCGAGGCGGCGGTTTCCTCCAGGTGCGCGGCCTGGCGTTCGGTGCGCTCGGAGAGGTCACTGTTGCCGGTGGCGATCTCGCCAGCCGCCAGTGAGATGGCACCGGTGCACTGCTTGATGCGCTCGACCATGGCGGTGAGCTGCGCCGCGGTCGCATTGGCGTCGCGCTGCATGGCGGCGAACGCGCCGTCGAACTGGCCCTGCATGCGCTGGTCCAGGTCGCCCTGGGCCAGGGCGGACAGGACGCGACGGATCTCGCCGACGGTGCCGCCGACGCTCTCCAGCAAGTGGTTGATCCCGCCGGTCAGGCCGTCGAGGAAGCTGGTGCCCGCGTTGGCGGTCGGCAGGCGCTGGTCCAGGTCGCCCCGGGTGGCAGCGGCCACGATGTCGGCCACCGCCGTCTCCAGCTGCAGTTCCTGGGTACGGTCATGCCATTCCACCGCGAAGCCCAGGCGCGCGCCGGCCGCGTCGAACACCGGCGTCACCACCTGGGCGAAATGCACCGGCCCGATCCGCACGCGACCGTGATGCACCTGCTGCAGCGTGTTGAGGATGGCGCGGATGCGGTCGGGGTCCACGTGGAAGCGATGGATGCTGCTGCCGACCAGGCGTTCGGCGTCGAAGTCCGGGAAGGCCTCGCGCAGGCTGACCTGCTGGTTGCGCAGCAAGGTCACCACGGACTGGTTGACGTAGCGGATGACGTGGTCGTTGTCGGCGATCATCATCGCGGTGCGCGACACATCCAGCGCCTGGCGGATCTGCGCGTTCTCGGCGTGCCCCGCGGCGGCCCCTGCGTGCACGTCGGCGCGGGCACGCGCGTCGCTTTCGGCGCGGCGCAGCTCGCGCTGCAGCTCCTGGGCGTCCCGGCGCAGGCGCGCGCCCAGGATGCTCAGCACCACCGTGGCCAGTGCCAGCGGCAGCAACAACCACGGCTGTGACTGCCAGATGGCGGCACCGCCGGTGATGGCCAGCAGCAGCGCGGCGGCGATGCAGAGCAGGGCATGCGCCGTGTGGCGGACGACCGGCGGCTGCATGGCGCGGACGGGGTCGGGCGGGCGTGACGGGGCGAGCGGATGGGCAGACATGACGACTCCGGGGTCAGAAACAGGCGGAAAAGCCCATCGCGCAGCGATGCGGACAGGCCGGGGGAGCGCCGGTCACCGATACGGTGGGCGCTGCGAGGATGCGGAAGATGGGGGGGCGGCGCGCGGCGCACGTGGCCGCGGCGACGGTACGGAGCACCGCCGGCATGGCCCGGTCCTTTGGGCGGTGGCACGGCCAACACGGCATTGCGACGACGTTCCCTGAAGCCTTGGGGTGGTGCGCGGCTTCGCGGCGGCGGAGCATGCGACGGCACAGGACGAAGACATCGTCCTGCCTTATCGGTATCGGTCCAATCGCGTGGAAATTGAGTGCGTCAGGTTGTCGCAGTACCTCGCGACCGATGGGCTCAGTCGGCGAGGAACGCGTTGATCACGTCGCCGACGCGCTGCGGATGTTCCATGTGCAGGTGATGCGTGCCGGGAAACACCGCCAGCCGGCCATCGCGCAGCAGGCCGATGCGCTGGCTGCGCAGCGGCTCGGGATAGTAGGACTGCGCTGGCGTGGCATAGATCACCTGGGTGGGGCACTCGATGGCGGCGAGCAGATCGTCGATCTGCGCTTCGCTCAGGCGCATCGCCGTGGGCAGCATCAGGCGCGGGTCGCTGCACCAGCTGTACCCGCCTTCCACCGGCTTGACCCCACGCTCGACCAGCAGGCGCGCGCACGCCTCGCTGAGCTGGTTGGTCATCATGCGGGCGCGGATCGGCGCGGCCAGGTCGGTAAACACGCGCAGGTTCTTTCCCGGCAACGCGCGGGCGGCACGTACGTGCTCGCGCAGGCGCGTGGCGGTTTCATCCTCCGGGCCGCGCAGGCCCCCCAGCGCTTCGATGGCCACCAGCCGCTCCACCCGCTCCGGCGCGGCAGCGGCGGTGAGGCTGGCGATGCCGGCCCCCATCGAGTGGCCGAGCAGGGTGAAGCGATCCCAGCCCAGCGCATCGGCCACGTCGAGTACGTGGCAGATTGCACCGGGGGTGTTGTATTGGGTGCCGGCGGGCAGGTGCGCGCTGTGGCCATGGCCAGGCAGGTCGAGCGCGACCAGGTCCAGGCCCGGCAACTGCGCGGCCAGCGGCACGAAGCTGGCCGCGTTGTCGAGCCAGCCGTGCAGGGCCAGGACGCGCCGCCCGTCCGGGTTGGCGGCGCGCAGCCCGGCGGCAACGAAGCCGCCCACCGTCATGGAGAACGGCTGCAGGGTCATGCCAACGCCGCGATGCTCAGCCGCGACAAGGCCAGCGCGTGTCCGGGGGCATCGTTGAGGCAGGGGATGTAGCGCATCTGCGCGCCACGTTCGGCCACGGTCTCGGTGAACCCCAGCGCGACTTCCTCCAGGGTTTCCAGGCAGTCGGTGGCAAACCCGGGGCACACCACGTCGATCCGGCGCACGCCGCTTTCGGCCATCGCCCAGAGGGTGGGCTCGGCATAGGGCTGCAGCCACTTTTCGCGGCCGAAGCGCGACTGGTAGGTAAGGCGCCAGGCGTCGTCGGGCAGCCCGAGCGCCTGCGCGATCGCCTGCGCACTGGCCTGGCAACGCTGCGGATAGGGATCGCCGGCGTCAGCCAGCCGCTGCGGGATGCCATGGAAGGAGAACACCAACTGCTCGCCGCGACCGTGTTCGGCCCACCACTGGCGGATGCTCTCGGCCACCGCCTCCACCCAGTCCGGATCGACCGCGTAATCGCGCACCAGGGTGACCGTGACGCCCGGATGGCGCGGCTGCCAATCGCGGACCTGGTCTTCGATCGAGGCGGTGGTGGTGGTGGAGTACTGCGGATACAGCGGCAGCACCACGATCCGGTGGATGCCCTCGGCCGCCAGCCGGTCCAGCTCGGCGGTCAGGGCGGGGGCGCCGTAGCGCATCGCATGGCGCACCCGCAGGTTGGGCATCAGGCCCTGCATGGCCTCGGCCAGCCGACGCGTGTACACCATCAGCGGCGACCCGTCGGGCAGCCAGACCTGGGCGTACTTGGCCGCCGAGCGGCCGCTGCGCAGCGGCAGGATCAGCCCGTACAGCAGGGGTTTCCACAGGATCGGCGGGATCGCGACCACGCGGCGATCGCTGAGGAATTCAGCAAGGTAGCGACGCACCGCCGGGGCGGTTGGCGTCTCGGGCGTGCCTAGATTGACCGCCAGCACGGCGGTGTCGGGTGCGTCGAGCATGGGGCCATTCTCGCAGGTCTGCGCGATTGACGGGATGGAATCAACCAATGGATGTCATGTGTTTCGCATATCCATAGGCGGTATCACTCATTGCCGATTCATCGGCGTGCTTCTAACGTCGGGAAAGCATATTGATCGCCCTTGCGCGACGTTGCCCGCGCCGACTTGCTTTATCTTTGTCTGAATCGACTTCTGGAGCCCACCATGCGCCGCCTTAGCCTTGCACTGTTGATCTCCGCCAGCCTGATGCTGTCCTCCCAGGCGATGGCCGGGCCGCAGGAAGACCAGCGCGCCCGCAACGCGGTGCGGGTGCTCAATGAAATCCAGGAGATCCCTGAGCAGGGCATTCCGGACAAGTTGCTGGATGAAGGCCGCGCGATCGTGGTCATTCCCGACACGATCAAGGCAGGCCTGGTGATTGGCGGGCGCCGTGGCCATGGCCTGATGTCGGTCAAGAACCCCGACGGGAGCTGGTCCAACCCGGTTTTCGTGAAGCTCACCGGGGGCAGCATCGGCTTCCAGGCCGGGGTGCAGTCCTCGGACGTGGTGCTGGTGTTCCGCAATGACCGCAGCCTGGACAATCTGGTCAACGGCAAGTTCACCCTCGGCGCCGATGCCGGCGTGGCCGCTGGCCCGGTCGGCCGCAATGCTGCGGCCGCCACCGATGGCCAGCTGAAGGCCGAGATCTGGTCGTGGTCGCGGGCGCGCGGCCTGTTTGCCGGCGTGGCGCTGGATGGCGCGGTGCTGCAGATCGATGATGCGGCCAACCTGGATGCCTACGGCACCAACACCACCCCCCGCATGGTGTTCGAAGGTCGCATGGGCGAACCGCCGTCGATCGACGTGGTGGCCTTCCGTGATCGCCTGGAAGAAGCCACCTATACGGCTCGCGAGAAGCGCGGTACCGCCGGCACGGCGCCGGCCCCGGCGGCACGCCAGGCCGCCCCGGTTGCCGCGCCCGTGACTGAACAGGCCCCGGTGGGTGGGGCGACCACCGCACCGCTGCAGCCGACCCCGGCCCAGCCGGCGCCGCAGCAGGGTTTCCAGTCGGTGGGTGAGGGCGAGGTCCGCACTGAATCGCTGGACGGCAACTGACTTTCGTCACGCGCGCCGGCCCATGGCCGGTGCGCTATGCTCAACCGTCTGATCACTACGTAACGCGAGCCGCTCATGGGCAGTTTCAGCATCTGGCATTGGTTGGTCGTGCTGGTCATCGTTCTGCTGGTGTTCGGCACCAAGAAACTGACCAGCGGCGCCAAGGACCTTGGCAGCGCCGTCAAGGAATTCAAGAAGGGCATGCGCGACGAGGACAAGCCGAACGCGCAGCTCGGCGACAGCTCGCGTCCGCAGGACTCGACGACGACGTCGCAGACCGAGCACGACCGCGACCCGCGTTGATCGGGACGGATCGGCGTGTTCGATATCGGCTTCAGTGAACTGCTGGTCATCGCGGTGGTGGCCCTGGTCGTGCTTGGCCCCGAGCGCCTGCCCAAGGCGGCGCGCTTTGCCGGGTTGTGGGTGCGCCGTGCGCGCAACCAGTGGGATTCGGTGAAGCAGGAGCTGGAGCGCGAACTGCACGCCGATGAGATCAAGCGACAGTTCCGCGACGTGCAGTCGTCCGTGCGGGACACCGAGGCGCAGCTGCGCGCCAGTGGCGAAGCGGTGCGCCGCGAGGCCGAGATGATGCGTCAGGACGTGGCACGCCACGGCGATGCGGTGGCCGCTGCGGCCAGCGACGAACCGGTGATGACCGGCCCGGCGCCGGGTTCGCCGGCCAGTGTTGCCCAGCACGTGGTGGCGCCGGATGCGGCCGACGCCCAGACGCCGCCGCGTGACGCGATGGCGCCGCCGGGTATCGATGGCACCTCGCCGCGCGCGACCCCGGCACCGGTCGCGCCGGACCCCGCGCGACGGCCGCACACCGACGACGCAGCGGCCGAACCGCCGTCGCCGGGCAACGAGGCGCCGCGATGAGCGACCACGAGTATCCGGAAAGCTCGCTGGTGGAGCATCTGATCGAGCTGCGTGCGCGCCTGGTGCGCGCGATCATCGGCCTGCTGGTGGTGCTGCTGCTGTTGCTGCCGTTTTCGCGCACGATCTATACGTGGCTGGCCGAACCGCTGATTTCGCAGCTGCCCAACGGGCAGACGATGATTGCGACCAATCCGGCCGGTGCCTTCTTCGCACCGCTCAAGCTGACCTTCTTCGTGGCCGTGTTCGTGGCGGTGCCGTGGCTGCTGTACCAGCTGTGGTCGTTCGTGGCGCCGGGGCTGTACGCGCGTGAAAAACGCCTGGCGGTGCCGCTGCTGGTGTCGTCGGTGCTGCTGTTCTACCTGGGCTGCGCGTTCGCCTACTTCCTGGTGTTGCCGGCGGTGTTCCACTTCCTGACCACCTTCCGCCCGGAGGTGATCGCGATCACCCCCGATGCCAACGCCTACCTGGACTTCGTGCTGGCGATCTTCTTCGCGTTCGGCAGCAGCTTCGAGCTGCCGGTGGCGATGGTGATCCTGGTGCTGCTGGGCTGGGTGACGCCGCAGCAGTTCAAGGACAGCCGCGGCTACGCGGTGGTGGGTATCTTCATCGTGGCGGCGGTGCTGACGCCGCCGGATGTGGTGTCGCAGCTGTTGCTGGCAATCCCGATGTGCGTGCTTTACGAGCTGGGGATCCACGCGGCCAGGTGGCTGGTGCCCTCCTCGGTGGTGAAGCCGGCCGGGTGACGGGCCGCGTCAACAACAAAAAACCCCGGCCTTGGCCGGGGTTTTTTGTTGGCGCATCAGGCCGCGAACACGTTGCCTGGGCCACCCGGTGCCGGGGGCGGCGTGGTGCGGCCGCGGTGCGCGAACATCTGCTTCCAGGCAGCGTACACGGCGCCGACATACAGCGGCATGATCACCGTGGCCACCGCCAGTTGCATCACGAACGTCGCCGCACCCATGCCGCCGACCAGCAGCGCCACCTGCATCAGCACGAACACCAGGAAGTAGATGCACAGCGTGGCGATCAGGCCGAGCACCATGAACACCGCCATCGCGCCGAAGTTTTCCAGGCAGCCCTGCAGGCTCATGCGCAGCGCATGCATGCCGCTCTGGCGGTCGAACACGACCAGCGCCGGCTGGGTGAACATGGCCATGCTCAGCGCCACGAACGCGGCGAACGCGATCACCATCCACAGCAGGATGCGCTTGACCGGCACATCGGCCATCACGGCCATGATCTGATCGTTGCTGGGCTGGGCCGTGGATTGCTGCAGTTCCTGCAGCTTCTGCAGCATCTCGCTGGAGGCGGCCAGGCCTTGGGTACCGACAAGGGCCAACAGCAGGGTGCCCAGCGCGATCACCGCGATCAGCTGGATGGCCAGCGGCACCAGCAGGTGGGTGACGCGGCGATCGCGGATCGGCTGCAGCAGGTGGTTGGGCACGGCGCGGTTGCCACGGTCGATTTCGCCCACCGCCCACAACATGCCGCCGAACACCAGCGGCCCGACCGCGAGCGACAGCAGCTGCACCAGCACGCCGAGCCAGCCGGGCAGCATCTGCGCCAGCACCAGGATCAGCGAGCTGACCAGCATGCCGATCACGCCAAGCACCGCCAACTGCATGGGGGCTCGGCCATACACGGAAAACGCGTCCAGCAGCCATTGGGCGCCCGCAGAGGCGGGCAGCTTGCGAATCTCGCTCATACCATTCCGGAACAGGGGAAGGGGCCTGTTGGCCCCGAATCCTTTGGATTATCCCTGTTTTCCGTGCGCGGCACCTGAAGGCCGGGTGGGTTGGCCGGGACACGCCATCGGCACACCCGGCGCGCGGCTCAGGCGTTGCGCGCCTGGCGCACGAAACGGCGCAGCAACTGCCGCGCCAACGGCGCGGCGCTGACCCCGCGGGCGACGCTGCGCGCGCAGCCGCCGTGGCTGCGGATGCACTCGGCGCGGGCGCGTACATAGCCGCGCATGTGGTGGGTGGCGAACTCCGGATGGAACTGCACGCCCCAGGCCTGGCGGCCGAAGCGGAAGGCATGGCAGTTGTCCTGGGCCGAGCGCGCCAGGATCGCCGCCCCGTCCGGTGCACGCAGCACCGTCTGCAGGTGGGTGGCGTGGGCCGGGAAGCGCTCGGGCAGGCCGGCGAACAGCGGGTCGCTGCTGGCCGAGGGGTCCAGGGCCAGCTCGATGGTGCCGGACTCGCGGCCGGCCGGGTTGTAGGCCACCTCGCCGCCGAGGGCATGCGCCAGCAGCTGGTGGCCGTAGCAGATGCCGAACACCGGGCGCTCGTCGTGGACGGCGCTGCGCAGCCACTGAGCGCTGCGTTCGCTCCACTCGGCCCGGTCGGTGACGTAGGCCGCCGAGCCGGTGACGATCACGCCGGCGAAGTGGCGGTGGTCGGGCAGGGCACCGCCATGTTCGACGTCCACCACCACCGTTTCGTCCGCGTCCAGCCCGGCGGCCACGCGGATCCAATGCGGGAACCGCCCGTAGCGGCGCAGCGAGGCGACGGGTTGGCCGGTTTCAAGAATCAGGAACGGGGCGGAATTCATCCGGGGGCGGCAGCACTGACAGGACTTCCTCGATTGTAGTCAGCCCTGCGGCCACCTTTTCAAGTCCCGCGCGGCGCAGGGTTCGCACCCCTTCAGCACGCGCAGCCCGGTTGAATGCGGCCAGATCCATGTCCGCGCGGATCAGGCTGCGCAGGCGCGAGCCCAATGGCAGCAACTCATACAGCCCGACCCGACCCAGGTAACCGGTGCGTCGGCAGTCGATGCAGCCGGCCGGTGCATATGGCGTGGGTGCCTGAGGTAATGCTTCTTCGGCATCAGAAAGTACCGCCCATTGGGCGGCGCTGAGCGGGCGCGGCACCTTGCAGTGGGGGCACAGGGTGCGCACCAGGCGCTGGGCCAGGACGCCGTTGAGGGTGGAGGCCAGCAGGTAGTGGGGCACGCCCAGGTCGAGCAGGCGGGTGATCGCCGAGGGGGCGTCGTTGGTGTGCAGGGTGGACAGCACCAGGTGGCCGGTGAGCGAGGCCTGCACCGCCATCTGCGCGGTTTCGAGGTCGCGGATTTCGCCGATCATGATGATGTCCGGGTCCTGCCGCAGCAGGGTGCGCACGCCGCTGGCGAAGTCCAGGTCGATGTTGGTCTGCACCTGCATCTGGTTGAATTCCGGGGCGATCATCTCGATCGGGTCTTCCACCGTGCAGACGTTGACGTCCGGGGTGGCCAGGCGCTTGAGCGTGGAATACAGGGTGGTGGTCTTGCCCGAGCCGGTCGGGCCGGTGACCAGCACGATGCCGTGCGGGCGCTCGACCAGGGCGGTCCAGCCGGCCGCTTCCTGCGGGCTGAAGCCGAGCTGGTCGATGCTCTTGAACGCCGCATCCGGGTCGAAGATGCGCATCACGCACTTCTCGCCGAACGCGGTGGGCATGGTGGACAGGCGCATTTCCACTTCGCGGCCCCCCGGCGAGCGGGTCTTGATGCGGCCGTCCTGCGGGCGCCGCCGTTCGGCCAGGTCCATGCGCCCGAGCACCTTGATCCGGCTGACCACGGCGGTCATCACCGCCGGTGGTACCTCGAACACCTTGTGCAGCACCCCGTCGATGCGGAAGCGCATGCGGCCCATGTCGCGGCGCGGCTCCAGGTGGATGTCCGAGGCGCGCTGCTCGTAGGCGTACTGCAGCAGCCAGTCGACGATGTGCACGATGTGCTGGTCGTCGGCGTTGACGTCGCCGGCGCGGCCCAGTTCGACCAGCTGCTCGAAGCTGGGCAGGGTGCCGTTGGTTTCGCCGCGCACGTCGCCGCGGGCACCGCGCACCGAGCGGGTGACCCCGAAGAACTCCATGGTGTAGCGGTGCAGGTCGAGCGGGTTGACCATGGCCAGCTCGATCCGGCGCCGGGTCAGGTGCTGCAGGTCGCGCAGCCATTCCTGGGCGAGCGGTTCGCTGGTGGCCACCAGCAGGCGTTCGCCATCCACCGCCAGCGGCAGGAAGCGATGGCGGCGCGCGTAGGCATGGGAGACCAGCGCGGTGACCGAGGCGACGTCGACCCGGGTCGGGTCGATCCGCAGGTAGCGGCTGCCGGTACGTTCGGCCAGCCATTCGGTCAGCCGTTCCAGGCCCAGCTCGCCGCCGCCGCTGGCGGTCAGCTTGAGGTTGGCCAGCAGGACCAGCGGATGCACTTCGCTGGCGTTGCGCGCGCCCTGGGCGGAAAAACGGATCCGTTCCAGGTCGGCATCGGCGACCAGGCCGTCGGCGACCAGCGCGGTGGCGACCTGGTCGAAGCCGAGGCGGCCGGTCGGCAGTGGCACCGGGGCGGCCACCGCAGGGTCGGGGGCAGGGCCGGAAAGGTCCGGGGGGCGCTGGTCCATCCGCCAAAGTCCTCGTAGCGCGCCGGGCGCGCAGTAATGGGGTGGGGCCGTCCGGGAGGCGGCAACGCAGTCGCTGGCTATACTAGCGCACCCCTCCTGCAGGCAAGAATCCGCCGCATGTCCGTCACGAAGAGCGTTCCGATCACTTTCCAGGGCCTGATCCAGACCCTCAACCAGTATTGGGCGCAGCAGGGCTGCGTGCTGATCCAGCCGCTGGACCTGGAGGTCGGTGCGGGCACCTTCCACCCGGCCACGTTCCTGCGCTCGATCGGTCCGGAAAGCTGGAACGCGGCGTACGTGCAGCCCTCGCGTCGTCCCACCGACGGCCGCTACGGCGAAAACCCGAACCGCCTGCAGCGCTACTACCAGTACCAGGTGGCGATGAAGCCGAGCCCGGACAACATCCAGCAGCTGTACCTGGAGTCGCTCAAGGCGCTGGGCATCGACCCGCTGGTGCACGACCTGCGCTTCGTCGAGGACAACTGGGAATCGCCGACGCTGGGCGCCTGGGGCCTGGGCTGGGAAGTCTGGCTCAATGGCATGGAAGTCACCCAGTTCACCTACTTCCAGCAGGCCGGCGGCCTGGAGTGCAAGCCGGTGCTCGGCGAGATCACCTACGGCCTCGAGCGCCTGTGCATGTACCTGCAGAACTGCGACAACGTCTACGACCTGGTCTGGACCTACGGTCCGGATGGCACGCCGGTCACCTACGGTGATGTGTACCTGCAGAACGAGATCGAGCAGAGCACCTACAACTTCGAGTACGCCGACGTGGAGGAAATGTTCCACCGTTTCGATGCGTGCGAAAAGGAAGCACAGACGCTGGTCGACGTCGGCCTGCCGCTGCCGGCCTACGAGCAGGTGTGCAAGGCCAGCCATGCCTTCAACCTGCTGGACGCGCGCCGCGCGATCAGCGTGACCGAGCGCCAGCGCTACATCCTGCGCGTGCGCGCGCTGGCCCAGGCGGTGGCCAAGCTGTACGAGGCCAAGCGCCTCGAAGCCGTCGCCGCCAAGGAGGTGCAGGCATGAGCACGATGCTGCCGCTGCTGATCGAACTGGGCACCGAAGAATTGCCGGTGAAGGCGCTGCCGGGCCTGGCCCAGGCCTTGTTCGATGGCATCGTGGACGGCCTGACCAAGCGCGGCATCGCGGTCGAGATGGGTGATGCCAAGCCGCTGTCGACCCCGCGCCGCCTGGCCGTGCTGTTGCCTGGCGTGGCCGTCGAACAACCGGAACAGCACAGCGAAGTGCTGGGCCCGTACCTGAACATCGCGCTGGATGCCGAGGGTCAGCCGACCAAGGCGCTGCAGGGCTTCGCGGCCAAGGCCGGGATCGAGTGGACGGCGCTGGAGCGCACCTCCGATGCCAAGGGCGAGCGCTTCGTGCACCGCTCCACCACCCCGGGCGCGCGCACCGCGACGCTGCTGCCGGAGATCCTGCGCGAGGCGATCGCGGCGATGCCGATCCCCAAGCCGATGCGCTGGGGCAGCCATGCCTACGGCTTCGCCCGGCCGGTGCACTGGCTGGTGCTGCTGCACGGCAAGGACATCGTGGAAGCCGAGCTGCTGGGCCTGACGGCCGACCGCATGAGCCGGGGCCATCGCTTCATGCACGACAAGACCGTGTGGCTGTCCTCGCCGGAAGACTACGTGAGCTCGCTGCAGGCTGCCTTCGTGCTGGTCGATGCCGACGTGCGCCGCGCGCGCATCGTCGAGCAGGTCAATGCCGAAGCCGCCCGGGCCGGTGGCCAGGCGCGGATTACCGATGACAACCTGGAACAGGTGGTCAACCTGGTGGAATGGCCGGCGCCGGTGCTGTGCAGTTTCGAACGCGAGTTCCTGGCGGTGCCGCAGGAAGCGCTGATCGAGACGATGGAGATCAACCAGAAGTTCTTCCCGGTGCTGGATGCCGGCGGCAAGCTGACCGAGAAGTTCATCGGCATTGCCAACATCGAATCCAAGGACGTGGCCGAGGTGGCCAAGGGCTACGAGCGGGTGATCCGTCCGCGTTTCTCCGATGCCAAGTTCTTCTTCGACGAAGACCTCAAGCAGGGCCTGGACGCGATGGGCGACGGCCTGAAGACCGTCACCTACCAGGCCAAGCTCGGCAGCGTGGCCGACAAGGTGGCCCGCGTGGTGGCGCTGGCCGAGGCGATCGCGCCGCAGGTGGGCGCCGATCCGGTGCTGGCCAGGCGCGCCGCGGTGCTGGCCAAGAACGACCTGCAGTCGCGCATGGTCAACGAGTTCCCGGAGCTGCAGGGCATCGCCGGCCGCCACTACGCGCTGACCGGTGGTGAGTCGCCCGAGGTGGCGCTGGCCATCGACGAGGCCTACCAGCCGCGCTTCGGCGGCGACGACATCGCGCTGTCGGTGCTGGGCAAGGTGCTGGCCATCGCCGAGCGCCTGGACACGCTGGCCGGCGGCTTTGCCGCGGGCCTGAAGCCGACCGGCAACAAGGACCCGTTCGCGCTGCGCCGCAATGCGCTGGGCCTGGCGCGGACGATCATCGAGAGCGGGTTCGACCTGGACCTGCGCGCGCTGATCGGTACCGCCATCGCCGGGCTGCCGGCGGGCGTGCAGCCCAGTGCCGAGCGCAAGACCGAGGCGCTGCCGCAGGAGCTGTACGACTTCATCCTCGACCGCCTGCGCGGCTACTACGCCGACAAGGGCGTGCCGGCCACGCATTTCAACGCGGTGGCCGAACTGAAGCCGGCCTCGCTGTACGACGTCGACCGCCGCATCGATGCCATCGGCATCTTCGCGGCGTTGCCGGAGGCCGGGGCGCTGGCCGCCGCCAACAAGCGCATCCGCAACATCCTGCGCAAGGTCGAGGGCGACATCCCGGGCATGGTCGATCCGGCGCTGTTGGCCGAGCCGGCCGAGAGCGAACTGGCCGAAGCGGTGGAAGCGGCCATCGACGACAGCAACGCCAGCCTGCACCAGAAGGACTATGTGAGCGTGTTGAACCGGCTGGCGCGCCTGCGCCCGCAGGTGGATGCGTTCTTCGATGCGGTGATGGTCAACGCCGAGGATCCCGCGCTGCGCGGCAATCGCCTGGCCCTGCTCAAGCGCCTGGGCGACCGCCTGGGCAGCGTGGCGGCGATCGAGCATCTGTCCAGCTGAGGTGGCCGGGGCATCCATTGCCCCGTGGAACCTCCGAAGGCGCGAATGGCCAACGCCGTTCGCGCCTTCTGTTTTTCCGGCGTTCCCCCGCATCGTGGGGCCGCGTGGCGAGGGGCGGGCGAACCGTTGCGGACGGTTCTGTCCGACCACCTGCCGGCATCGATCAGGCAGTTAACGTCACACGCCGTCTTCTGGCCGATTTTAACGGGTCCTTCACTGCCGTTCTGAAACAGCCACGCCGATTTCGCATGCTTGCGATGGCCCGTTATGCTGTGTCCATGCAGCCAAAGAATTACGCCCTTCCCCTGATGTTCCTGTCGCTGGCCACCGCTTCGGTGGCACACGCCCGCGGAACGATCGACAAGGTGGACATCAACGGACTGGACAAGGGCGACGACGCGGAGATGATCGAGAACATCGAGGTCTCGCTGTCGCTGTACGACACCATCGGCAAGCCGCAGGGCGAATCGCGGTTGGAATACCTGTTGTCCCAGGCCGAGCGCCAGACCCGCGAGGCGCTGGAGCCATTCGGCTATTACAACCCGGTGATCAAGGTCGAGAGCCCGCGCGAGGGCGAGAACCTGCGCGTGGTGATCCACGTCGAAAAGGGGCCGCCGACCCTGGTGCGGCGCGAGAACATCGACATCACCGGCCCGGCGCAGAACGATCAGTACCTGCAGGAAGACCTGGAGAAGTTCAAGCCGCGCAAGGGCCAGCGCTTCGAGCATACCCAGTACGAAGCCAGCAAGATCACGGTGACCCGGCGCCTGGCCGAGCGCGGCTACTTCGACGCCGACTACACCCAGCGCCAGGTGCAGATCACCCGCGCCGAGAACGCCGCGGACATCGACCTGACCTGGGACAGCGGCCGCCGCTACAACATGGGCGATATCCGCTTCCACCAGGACTATTTCGTCGATACGTTGTTCGATCCGCTGGTGTACTGGGACAAGGGCAGCTATTTCCACGAAGGCAAGCTGGACCGGTTGCGCGAGTCGCTGACCAAGCTGGACTACTTCAGCGTGATCGACATCCAGCCGCGCCCGGACCAGGCCGACGACAATGGCGACGTGCCGGTGGACGTCAACCTTACCCGCGCCAAGCGCACCATCTACACCGCGGGCCTGAGCTACGGCAGCGAGAGCGGCGCCGGTGTGCGCGGCGGCCTGGAGCGGCGGTTCCTCAACAGCCGCGGCCACAAGATGAACACCCAGCTGGACTATGCGCAGAAGCGCAAGAGCCTGGTGACCAGCTACCGCATTCCCGCGTTCGCCTGGCTGGACGGCTGGTATGCGTTCACCGCCAGTGCGTATGACGAGCAGACCGATTACATCGACCTGCGCAACTTCAAGCTGTCGGCCAGCCGCAGCGGCGAGATCAACGAACACTGGACCGCGATCGCGTCGATCAACGCACTGCGCGAGCGCTGGCGCTATGCCTCGGGCACCGAGTTCACCGACGCGGTCTACAACACCTCCACGCTGGTGTACCCGCAGCTGGTGGCCGACTACGTCAACGTGGACGACGACCTGTTCCCGCGTAGGGGCGTGAGCGGCAGCGCCACGCTGCGCGGCGGCGTGGAAGGGGCGGGCTCGGACACCAGCTTCGTGCAGGCCAACATGGTGCTGCGCTGGTACGTGCCGATCGGCGACAGCGACCGCCTGATCCTGCGTGGCGAAGGCGGCACGACGTGGACCAGCGACCTGGTGGCGATGCCGCCGAGCCTGCGTTTCTTCGCCGGTGGCGATCGCAGCATCCGCGGCTATGCCTACCGCGAAGTCGGCCCACGCACACCCGCACCGGACAAATACGCGCTGGGCGCGAAAAACCTGGTGATCGGCTCGGCCGAGTACGAGCATTATTTCAAGGGCGGGCCGTGGGGTGCGGCGGTGTTCGTCGATACCGGCAGCGCGTTCGACAACACCATCGACCTGCACACCGGCGTGGGCTTCGGCGTGCGCTGGAAATCGCCGGTGGGTCCGGTGCGCGTGGACATCGCGCATGGCTTGAATGACCCCGATTCGCAGTTCCAGCTGTACCTGAACATCGGAGCGGACCTGTGAGCACGCCGACGCCTCCCGCCACCCCGACACCGCCGCATCGCGTGCGTTTCTACCGCAAGCGCCGCTTCTGGGCGTGGTCCGGGTTCACCGTGCTGGGCCTGGTGCTGCTGGCGCTGCTGCTGCTGTACTGGCTGCTGCAGACGGTGGCCGGCCGCGACGTGCTGCTGGCCCAGGTGGTGGCGCGGTTGCCGGTCGGTGCGACGCTGACCTGGAGCAAGGTCGACGGCCCGGTGGCCGGGCCGCTGGTGCTGCACGACCTGGACTTCCGTTACGACGACATCCACTTCACCGCCGAGCGCGCCTACCTGGATCCGGACATCCGGCCGCTGCTCGGGCGCAAGCTGCAACTGGATGCGCTGCAGCTCAAGAACGCCACCTTGAACCTGGCCAAGAGCGATGAGCCGTTCGAACTGCCGTCGTGGCCGGAGTCGCTGCCGCAGATCGAAATGCCACTGGCGATCCAGGCCGACACCATCATCATCGATGGCTTCCGCATCACCCAGGCCCAGCAGCCGCTGATCGACATCGCCAAGGTGCGCGGCGGGGTGGAGATCGCCAACGGCGAGTTCCGCGCGAGCCAGCTCAAGGTCGACAGCGACATGGGCGATTTCCGCGTGGACGGGCGTTACCTGCCGCGCAGCGATTACGACACCGACATCACCATCGGCGCGCTGCTGCCGGCGCCGCGCGGGCGCACCCCGGCGCGGCTGGGCCTGGTCGCACGCGGCGACCTGGGCCATATGGAAGTGGCGATTGCCGGCCATGCACCGGCGCCGCTGCAGGCCAGCCTGGTGTTCGACGGCCGCACCGACCCGGTGTGGAAGGCCGGCGCACGCAGCAGGGAACTGGATTTGGCACTGCTGGTGCCGGGCATGGACGCGACCACCCGTACGCCGATGGCGCTGGATGTGCAGGCCGACGGCAAAGGCGGCCAGGCCAACCTGCAAGGCAGCTTCAAGCAGGGCGACATCGCGGTGGAACTGGCCCCGTCCAAGGTCGGCCTGGCCGACCAGGTACTGACCGTGGCACCGCTGCAGATCAAGGCGTTCGGTGGGCAGGCGCGGTTGCAGGGCAAGGCCGATTTCACCGACAAGGAGAACGCCAGCCTGCGCTTCTCGGTGGTGGCCAACGACCTCACCTTCGTGCCGGCGCCCGACACCACCACCGCCGGCGCTGCCGCACCGGTGCCGGTGACGCTGAAGGAGGCCCGGCTGGGGTTGGCGGGCACGCTGAAGAACTGGGCGGCCGTGGGCAAGGCCTCGGTCGAGCGCGAGAAGCAGAGCGCCGACCTGCAGTTCGACGTGCGCGGCAATGACCAGGCCGCCGCGATCAAGCAGTTGCTGGCCAGCACCCCGGGCGGGTCGCTGGATGTGACCGGCCAGGTGGCCTGGGCACCGCAGCTGGATTGGGATGTGGCGGTCAAGCTGGCCGCGTTCGACCCGGGCTATTTCGTCCCGGGCTGGGACGGCAAGCTATCCGGCGCGCTGGCCTCCAAGGGCCGGCAGTTGCCGGCACCGGCGGGCAGCCCGGTGGGCACCGCCGGCAGTTACGAGGCGACCGTCGACGTACCCGGGATCAAGGGCACGCTGCGCAAGCGCGCGGTGGATGCACAGGGCCGGTTCGCGTTGCGCGGCGAACAGGGCGAGGGCAACGTGAAGCTGGCGGTGGGCAACAGCCGCCTGACCGCGAAGGGCTCGGTCGGTGACCGGCTCGATATCGATGCACAGCTCGACCCGGTGCAGCTGGACGACCTGCTGCCCGGCAGCAGCGGCAGCCTGCGCGGCCACGTGCTGGTGAAGGGCCCGCGGACTGCGCCGGACATCACCGCCGACCTGGTCGGCAATGGCCTGCGCTGGGACGACTGGAGCGCCGAGGCGATCAGCATCAAGGGCCGCCTGCCGTGGCAGGGCGACAGCGGCACGCTGGCGGTGCAGGGCAGCAAGGTGCAGGTGGGCATGCTGCTGGACAGCGTGAACGTGGACGCCCGCGGCAGTGTGTCCAACCTGCGGCTGGATGCGCAGACGAAGAACGAGCTGGGCGCGGTGGCGTTGAGTGGCAGCGTGCGCCAGCAGGGCCAGGCGTGGCGTGGCGAGCTGGGCGCGCTGCGTATCGCACCGGTCAAGGGCGATGCGTGGAGCCTGCGTGCGCCGGCGACCTTCAGCGTGCAGGGCAGCAACGTCACGCTCAGCGACGCCTGCCTGGGCGCGGCCACCGGCGGTGCGCTGTGCGCCAGTGCCAACTGGCCGCGCGAGGGCCTGCTGGTCCGCGGCGATGCGCTGCCGCTGGCGCTGGTGCAGCCGTGGCTGCCACCGCAATCCGGCCGCCGCATGTACCTGCGCGGCGAGCTGACCCTGGATGGGCGCATCCGCCCGCGCGGCAACGCGTGGGAAGGCAGCGCCAAGATCGCCTCGGCCGAAGGCGGGATCCGGCTGGGCGACAACGCGCGCGGTGAACTGGTGCGCTACGACCACTTCTCGGTGGACGTGGAGATGACCCAGTCGCAGATCAACGGCAAGCTCGGCGTCGGCTTCCAGGGCGACGGCTTCGTGGATGCCAAGGTGCAGACCGGCTGGGACGCCAACGCGCCGCTGACCGGCGAGCTGTACATGAACATCGCGCGGCTGTACTGGCTGGAGCTGTTCTCACCCGACATCGTGCGCCCGACCGGGCTGATCGAAGGCCACGTCAGCCTGCGCGGCACGCGCGGTACGCCGTCGCTGGGTGGCGAGGCCACGCTGAGCAAGTTCAAGGGCGAGTTCCCGGCGCTGGGCCTGACCTTCGATGAGGGCAAGGGCAGCTTCACCGCGCAGCCGGATGGCTCGGCCAAGATCACCGCGCAGGCCAATTCCGGGAAGGGCACGCTGTTCGTGGATGGCGGGCTGTCGTGGTTCGGCGATGCCCAGCCGCTGCAGCTGCACATCCATGGCGAGAACGTGCTGCTGGCCAATACCAGCGAGCTGCGCGTGATCGCCAACCCCAACCTCGACTTCACCCTGGCCGGCACCGCGATGCAGTTGCGCGGCAGCGTGCACGTGCCCGAGGCCGACCTCGACCTGGAGCGGCTGGATCGCGGCACCTCGGTGTCCGAAGACGTGGTGGTGCTGGACCCGGTGGATCCGGAAGAGACCCCGACCTCGCCGCTGGACATGGACCTGACCGTGAGCCTGGGCGACAAGGTCAAGATGAGCGGGTTCGGCCTGAAGGGCGCGCTGGGCGGCAAGATGCAGGTGTGGTCGCGGCCGGGCCGTGAGATGACCGCCAACGGCGGGCTGGAAGTGAGCGGGCGCTACAAGGCCTACGGCCAGGACCTGACCATCACCCGCGGCAACCTCAACTGGAACTACAACGCGGTCTCCGACCCGCGCATCAACATCCGCGCCGAACGCACCATCGGTGATGTCGTGGCCGGTATCGATGTGACCGGTCGCGCGCAGTCGCCGCGCGTGGACGTGTGGTCCACCCCGGCGATGTCGCAGTCCGAAGCGCTGGCCTACCTGGTGCTGGGCCGCAGCCTGACCGGCGCCAGCAGCGACCAGGCCCAGCAGGTCAACGCGGCCTCGGCGGCGCTGTCGGCCGGCAGCGGCCTGCTGGCGTCGCAGCTGGGCGCCAAGCTGGGCCTGGACGATGCCGGGGTGAGCCAGTCGCGCGCGCTGGGCGGATCGGTGATCGGCGTGGGCAAGTACATCTCGCCCAAGCTGTACGTCGGTTACGGCGTTTCGCTGGTCGGCAGCGGCTCGGTGCTGACGTTGAAGTACCTGCTGCGCCGCGGCTTCGATATCGAAGTGGAATCGAGCACGGTGGAAAACCGCGGGTCGTTGAACTGGCGGCGCGAGAAGTAAGGGGCGACGGCGCACCTGCGTCGGCGCGTCATCGGCGGCTCACGACCGCGGGTCGTGAGCCGTGCGATTGGACCAGCGCAGCCGGTCGCGGTGCTGGTGCAGGTCCTGCGCCCACCACACCAGGGCCATCCCCCAGGCGGGCACGATGGTCAGCAGCGCCAGCACCCGCCAGAGTCCCCGGAATTCATCGGCGTTGGGAGTGAAGGGACCGCAGCGGGCCAGCAGCCGCTGCCACGCGACATGCAGGATGATCGCGTTGGCCACCAGCAGGCCCGCCAGCGCGGCCACCGGGATGCCGGGGGTCAGGCGCAGGGCCAGCCACAGGCTGCCCATGGCGCTGGCGACCAGCAGTGGAATGGTCAGGATGCGCAACCCGGGCAGGGCCGTGGGCATCTGTTCCGGCGCGCGCTGCCAACGCACCAGCGCGCGCAGGGCCACGCCGGACAACCACAGCGTCGGCACGAACAGCGTTCCGATCAGCATGATGAGGATGGCGCGCTGGGTGCCGCTGAACTGGCCATCGCCGGTCGGCGGCAACGGCCAGCTGCCCAGCACGCCCCACAGGCAGACCAGCCCGCAGAAGGCGGCCAGCGTGCCGGCGCGCAGCGCGCCGCTGAGCAGGTGGATGCGATCGCCTTCGTTGCCGAAGCGCGCCCAGAACGCGACCTGCGCAGGGGCCAGGCCAGGCGGTGTCTCCCGGGTGGTCCAGAAGTCCAGGGCGCGCAGCACGCCGATGGCTTCGTTGACGCGCGGGGGCACCAGCGTGGTCAGCAGGTTGCGCCACAGCGGGCGGTCCTGGCGCAGGCTGCGCAACACGCTGCTGTCGGGCAGCAGCAGGCTGTCGGTGACGTCCAGGTAGCGCTGGGCCAGGCTGGCGGCGCCCTGCGGCGACAGCAGCCAGGCCTGGTGCCAACGGCGCACGGCGGCCTCCAGGTCCCAGCGATCGATGTCTCCGCGCAGGTCGTCCCAGGCGAAGCATGCGGTGAGGCAGGCGACCACCGGCGGCGGCAGCGGTGGGTCGCCGGCCTGGAGGGCCTGCAACACGGCCTCGCCGATGGCCGGCTTGTCGCCGAGCGACCACAGTTCCGGTTGCTGCTGCAGCCAGGCCTCGAGCGTGACGGCGTCGTGCTCCCTGGCGAAGGCGGCGATGCGGCTGCCTACCGCGTCGACATCCACTGCCGGTGCCGATGGCCGTGCCGGGGCCGCTGCAGGCGCGTCGGCACGGGCACGGGCAGGGACGCCCCTGCCGGGAGGGGGAGGGCCATCGTCCTGCGCCTGCACCCAGGCCAGCGCATCCTGGTAGGCCGCGTGCAGGTGCTGGAACGCCTCCGGATCGTCGTCCGGCCGGGTAACCCGCAGCCGTTGCGCGTACGCGCGCTTGACCGCGCGCACGTCGACCGGCGTGCCGTCATCCAGGCCCAGCCAGGTCAGGCCCCAGCTCATGCGCGCTGTTCAAGGCGCAGCGCGCCGGCGGTGCCCGGACGCGCCGGCCCGGGGCGCGCTGCGTGGCGCCTCACCGATGCACGACCTTGGTCATCGCATCCACCGTCCAGGCCAGCAGCGCGCCGACCACGGCGATCTCGCCGAACATCAGCGCCAGCCCGCCCAGTTTCAGGAACGGCCAGATCCCGAGCAGCAGCCAGCCATTGAACTGGAAGACGTAGCCGGCGCGATGCCACCAGCGCCGGATCGACAGGCCGAGCGTGGCCCAGGCCAGCGCGCTGCCGGCGATGCGCGCATCGGCGAGGTGGATGATCAGCAGCGCCCCGATCGCCAGGAGCGGGATCAGCCACAGCCGCAGCAGCGGCCAGCGCACCGGCGGGTGTTCCTCGGCGAGTTGCCATTGGCCGAGGCTGCGCAGCGGCAACAGCAAGGCGCCCACTCCCATCACCAGCAGCGCCGCGTACACACCCTGCATCGCGACGGCGGGAGCGCGCCCCAGCACGCCGAGCAGCGTCATCACCGCAAGCACCACCAGCGCGCACAACGCACTGCGCAGCAGCGCCAGCTGCATGCGTGGCCAGCTCAGCCGCTGGCCATCGGCGAGTGCGCGCCAGAACGCGACCTGTGCCGGCCGCAGCGGCGGGACCGCATCGTCGGCATCGTGCACGCCGAGCAGGTCGAGGGTGTCGCGCATGGCGGCCACGCGATGTGCCGGCCATGCGTCCCAGAGCGCGCGCCAGGGTTGCCAGGGACGGGTCAGGCGCTGCAGGCGGGTGCGCGCCTCGTCCGCATTGACCGGTGCCTGCGGGCGGTGCAGGTAGCGCGCCAGCCCGTGCTGGTTGCGCGGCTGCAGCACCCACAGCCGATGCAGTCGCAGCCGGCACGCATTCGCTTCGTAAGGGTCCAGGCCGCTGCCCACGTCGTCCCAGCCGAAGCACTGGGCGAGCAGGTCGAAGTTGTCGGCGCAGATCGGCGCATCGTGGGTCAGCAGGTGGTGCAGCACGTGGTCGCCGATCAGCGGCTTGTCGCGCAGCGACCACAGTTCCGGGCGCAGCTGCAGCCAGCGCTCGAACGCGGCCGGTTCGGACTGCTGGGCTTCGGCGATGACCCGCTGCGCGAAGGTGCCCGGATCGAGCTGCGCCGCTGCCGGTTGCGGCAGCGGCTCGGTCGCACGCGCGGGTGCGGCCGGGGCAGCGGGCGGGAAGGTGGTGTCACCCCGGTCCAGGATGCGCACCTGGTCGTGCGCGTCCGCGTCATCGACCACGGCCGTCCAGACCACCTCGGCCGGCGCCGCGGTGGCGTCGTGGGCGAACGAGCGCGCCAGCGCCTGGTCCAGCGGCAGCGCTTCTGCGATGCCGCTGGCCTGCGCGGCGGACAGGTCGTGCCCGCGGTTGTCCTCGTCCTCGTCTTCGTCTTCGTCCTGCCAGTGCGCGCGATGGCGCGCCCAGTCCAGCGCGGCCTGGTAGGCCTGGTGCAGCTGCTGGAACGCGACCGGGTCATCGTCGGGCCGGGTGGTGCGCAGGCGCGCGGCGTAAGCGCGCTTGACCGCGCGCTCGTCGGCATCCTCCGCCAGGTCGAGGGCCGCGTGGCCCCAGCTCATGCGTCGCGTTCCAGCGCGTCCATCGCCGCGGACAGCTCACCGCGGTGCTGGTCGATGCGCTTGATGTCCTGGCTGTCCAGCGCGTGCCGGAACTGTTCCAGCCACGATTGCAGCAGGTCGCGCTGGTCCAGGTACTCCTCGTACAGGCGCTCGGCACGGGCCACGGTGGCCAGGTTCTGCTGCTGGTCGCGCGGGTGGATCTTCAGGTCCTGCAGGGCCAGCAGTCGCTCACGGATGTCCTGCGCGGAGAGCAGCCCGGGATTCTGTTCCAGGATCAGTTCGTGGCGGGTGCCGCTGGCGTCTTCGGTGACTTCCACCTGCAGCAGGCCATTGACGTCGTAGGTGAAGCGGGTGGTGACGGCCTTGTCGGCGGCCGTGCCCTGGCGCGACAACGGCACGCGCAGTTCGCCCAGCTTGATGTTCTTGTCCACCGTCGGGCTTTCGCCCTGGTAGATGTCGATCACCACCTCGCGCTGGTCGTCGCGCATGGGGAAGAAGCGGTCCTCGCGGCTGACCGGGACCACGCTGTTGCGCTGGATGATCGGGTGGAAGTACCCGCTGCGCTCGCTGCCGTCCGGCCCGCGCCGCGATACCTGGGTGCCCAGGGTGTAGGGGCAGACGTCGGTGAGCACGATCTCGCGCAGGCTCTGGTCGCGGTCCTTCAGGCCCGCCGCCACGGCCGCGCCCAGCGCGATCGCCTGGTCGGGGTGGATGTGGCGCAGCGGCAGCCGGCCGAACATGCGGGTGACCAGGCGGCTGATCATCGGCATGCGCACCGCGCCGCCGACCAGCACGATGTCATCCAGCGCCTCCGGCTTGAGCCGGGCGTCGCGGATGGCGCGTTCGATGGGCGCCCGCATGCGCTGCAGCAGCGGCTCGCACAGCTGGGCGTAGCGGGTTT
The DNA here is from genome assembly GCF_056397365.1 of Stenotrophomonas sp. 05N37. Classification (NCBI taxonomy): domain Bacteria; kingdom Pseudomonadati; phylum Pseudomonadota; class Gammaproteobacteria; order Lysobacterales; family Lysobacteraceae; genus Stenotrophomonas; species Stenotrophomonas sp. 05N37. Next base: position 24,156 of record NZ_JBFTNG010000005.1, read on the forward strand.
CGTCGAGCTGCCAGGACAGCTCGCGGCTGCCCAGCGCGATCTCCAGGCGACCGTCGCCCTGCTGGCTCAGCTCGCGCTTGAACAGCTCCAGCCGGCGCAGCAGCTGGGCCTGCTCGGCGCTGGACAGGCTGGCCGGGTCCAGGTCGTTCTCGGCGTGGAAGGCCTGGGCCAGCACGTGCAGGAAGTCTTCGCCGCCGAGGAAGTTGTCGCCGGCGCTGGCATGCACTTCGATCACGCCGTCGAACAGCTCCAGGATCGAGACGTCGAAGGTGCCACCGCCGAGGTCCAGCACCAGCACGCGGCCCTCCTCGTCGCGCTGCTGCAGGCCGTAGGCGAGCGCCGCGGCGGTCGGCTCGTTGATCAGCCGTTCCACGCGGATGCCGGCCAGCTCGCCGGCCGCGCGCGTGGCCTTGCGCTGTGCATCGGAGAAGTAGGCCGGCACGCTGATCACCGCTTCCTCCACCGGCTGCCCGAGCGCGGCCTCGGCATCGGCCAGCAGCGAGCGCAGCACCAGCGCGGACAGCTCCTCCGGCCGGAACCGGCGGCCGCCGAGGCGGACCTCGCGGTCGCTGCCCATCCAGCGCTTGAAGTTGGCCACGCTGTGCTGCGGGTGGCTGACCAGGCGGTCGCGGGCCGGCTGGCCGACCAGCACGGCGTCATCGACCAGGCTGACCACCGAGGGGGTCAGCAGCTCGCCGTGCGCGTTGGGGAACAAGCGTGGGCCATCCGTGCCATGGATGCCGATCAGCGAATGGGTGGTGCCCAGGTCGATACCGACGATCATCTGCGTCCGTCCGTTGTGTGCAGAAAAACGCGATTGTAGGAGCGCAGCGCACCCCTGACCATCGGGCGTTGCCCGACGCCGCCCCAATGGCTATGGTTCCGGCTCGTTCTGACGTACCGGATGTGCCCATGTCGCCACGCAACCCCCTGACCGCCGCCCTGGCCCTCGGCCTCACCCTCGCCGCCGGCGCCCACGCCGATGAAGGCATGTGGATGCCGACCCAGCTGCCGGAACTGGCCAAGCCGCTGAAGGCGGCCGGCTTCAAGGGCGACCCGGCCGACCTGGCCAACGTGACCGCCGCGCCGCTGAGCGCGGTGGTGCGGGCCGGTGGCGGTACCGGTTCGTTCGTGTCCGGCGACGGCCTGCTGCTCACCAACCACCACGTGGCGATGGGCGTGATCCAGTACAACAGCTCGCCCGAGCACAACCTGATCGACGACGGCTTCATCGCCCAGGGCCGCAGCGACGAACGCGCCGCCAACCCGGACTTCCGGGTGCTGGTCACCACCGGCTTCGACAAGGTCACCGAGCAGGTACTGGGCGCGGCGCGCGGCAAGACCGGCCGGGCCTATTTCGATGCCGTGGACCGTGCCAGCAAGCAGCTGGTGGCCGACTGCGAGAAGGACGGCAACGTGCGCTGCAGCGTGGCCGACATGTACTACGGCACCGATTTCTACCGGATCCGCCAGCTGGAGCTGAGCGATGTGCGCCTGGTGTACGCACCGCCGCGTGCGATCGGCAATTACGGCGATGAGATCGACAACTTCATGTGGCCGCGCCACACCGGCGATTTCACCCTGCTGCGCGCCTACGTGGGCAAGGATGGCAAGCCGGCCCCGTACAGCCCGGACAACGTGCCCTACCAGCCGCCGGCCCACCTGAAGATGGCCATCGATGGGCCCAAAACCGGCGACTACGCGATGCTGGCCGGTTACCCGGGCATCACCTACCGCCACCGCACCGCCGCCGAGTTCGCCGGGCAGATCGATGCGGTGCTGCCGCGCCGGGTGGCGGTGTTCCAGCAGATGATCGACACCATCGAGGCGGCCACCGCCAAGGATGCGCAGGCGCGCACCCGCTATGCCTCGCAGCTGCAATCGCTGAAGAACAACCGCAAGCGCGCCGCCGGCGAGCTGGAAGGCCTGCTGCGCAGCGATGCCAAGGCCCAGCGTGCCGCCGATGAAACGGCCATGCTCAAGGCCACCGACGCGCGGTACCAGGGCGACATCCAGTCCCTGCTGGGGTCGCTGTCGCAGGGCGCCTCGGTGGGCGAACGCGACCTGCTGCTGGACCTGCTCTCGACGCAGAGCCAGCTGCTGCGTTCGGCACTCACCCTGGAACGGCTGCGCATCGAGTCGGCCAAGCCCGATGCCGAGCGCGAGAGCGGCTACCAGCAGCGCGACCTGGCGCTGATCGAAGGCGTGCTCAAGCAGGTCCAGCGCCGCTATGCGCCGGCCGTGGAAAAAGCCCTGCTGACCAGCCTGCTCACCCGTTACCAGCAGCTGCCCGACGCGCAGCGCGTGCCCGAGTTCGATGCGGCCTTCGGCCGCACCCCGGCGGCGTTGGCCAAGGCGCTGGATGGCCTGTATGCCGCCACCACGCTGGGCGACGAGGCCCAGCGCCTGTCGCGCTTCAACGCGGCCAGGGAAGGCAAGCCACTGGCCCGTGATCCGCTGATCGACCTGGCCGGCCCGCTGGTGGCCGCGCAGGTGCGCCTGGACGACCAGGCCAAGGAGCGCGCCGGCGAGCAGCTGCGCCTGCGCCCGGCCTACATGCAGGCCCTGTTCGCCTGGCGCGCCAGCCAGGGCCGTGCGGTGTACCCCGATGCCAACCGCACCCTGCGCATCAGCTACGGCAAGGTGGAGGCGCTGTCGCCGCGCGATGCGGTGCATTTCGACCCGGTGACCATGGTGGCCGGGATCGTCGAGAAGAACACCAACGCCTACCCGTTCGATGCGCCCAAGCCGCTGCTGGCCGCGATCGCCAAGGGCGACTTCGGCTCCACCGCCGATCCGGTGCTGAAGACCCAGACGGTCAACTTCCTGACCAACCTGGACACCACCGGCGGCAACTCCGGTTCGCCGGTGCTCAATGCCAAGGGTGAGCTGATCGGGCTGAACTTCGACAGCAACTGGGAGTCGGTCAGTGCCAGCTGGTGGTTCGACCCGCGCTACAAGCGCGCGGTGCACGTGGACATGCGCTACCTGCGCTGGCTGCTGGCCAAGGTCTACCCGGCGCCCGAGCTGCTGAAGGAAATGGGCGTCCCGGCCGAATGACCCGCGGGTAGGCCACGACCGCCGGTCGTGGCCTACACTGCGTGCTGGCGCTGGGGAGCGGACACACGTGGTGGCAATGCAGGACGAGGACGAAGGCACGACGCCGACGACGGCACGGCGGGATCTGCACGGGCTTCGGGTATGGGTGGTCGAGGATGATCCGGAGCTGCTTGCGCTCAGCGTGGACGACCTGCGCTGGCGGGGCGCCGAGGTGATGGGACTGGACAGCGCCGAGGCGCTGTACCGGGCCCTGGCGGTGGGCCGTTGCGACATCGTGGTCCTGGACGTCGGCCTGCCCGGCGAAGACGGCTATGCCGTGGCCCGGCACCTGCGCCGGATCGCCGATATCGGCATCGTGATGCTGACCGGGCGTGGCAGTTCCCATGAGATGGCCCACGGGCTGTCGCTGGGTGCCGATGTCTACCTGGTGAAACCGCTGGACGGCGACCTGCTGGCTGCCGCACTCACCAGCCTGCGCCGCCGCCTGCCCGCGGCGGCACCGATCGCGCATGCCGCACCTGCAACCGGTACCTGGCGATTGCAGGCGGACGGGTGGGACCTCTGCGCCCCCAACGGCGCGGTGCTGGCCATCACCCGCGCCGAACGTGGTTTCCTGCGGGCGCTGCTGGCCGCGCCCGGCCGCCCGGTCGAGCGCGACGCGCTGATCGCCGCGGTCACCGATGAACCCTGGGACTTCGATCCGCATCGGCTGGAAGTGCTGGTGCATCGGCTGCGCACGCGGGTGCGCGGGGGGATCGGCCTGACCCTGCCGGTGCGCGCGCTGCGCGGGGCCGGCTACCTGTGGACCGACGAGGCGTCCTGAGCCCGACCCATGGGGTGCGTGTGAGCAAGTGAGAGCAACCGTGAGGTGCTGGTACTGCCTTTGCACGCCGCCCTCACCAGAATCCCTGCCGCCTCCGGCCAACCGGCCGAGGCCGCGCGTCCGTCGTCGACGGCGCGCCATGAATGCCAGGGAGGCGGGTCTGCAATCGCGGCTGCGGCCCTGGCTTTGTCGCCAGCAGGGGAACAGTCGTGCACAAGCAGCAGGTTCGGACGGATGCCGTCGCAGGCATCGCATCGTCGTGGGGTTCGTCGTGGCGCGTACGCGGCTGGCAGCTGCTGTGCGGTAGCCTGCTGGGCTGCCTGCTCGCGCCCGCCGCCATGGCCGCCAACCTCAGCGTGTCGCAGCTGTCCGACTCGACCAGCGGCTGGCTGCGTGGGGATGGCACCGCCTCGGGCACGGCGAGCAGCGATCCAGCGCCGGTTGGGGCGATCGTGGTGTACGACGTCACCCTGTCCAACAGCGATACCGCCGCAGCCAGCGGCGTCGCGGCGATCTTCGACCTGCCGGCCAATACCCGCGCCTACCAGCTGCCTGCCGCCTGCACCGCGCAGACCGATACGCGCATCGTCTGCCGCTACGCCAGCTTCCCCGGCCAGGCGGCCGGTGGCATCAGCTTCCAGCTCAAGGTCGATACCCAGAACGCGCAGCCGGGCACCACCAAGGTGGTGGCGGCGATCGGCAACGAATCGGCCCTGCCGCCGTCGACCACGCCGGTCGCCAGCCTGACCAACGCCGATCCGTTCTTCGCCGGTGACAGCAACCCGGCCAACAACCGCCTCGAACAGAACACCACGCTGACCGCCGGCGCCGACCTGGGCCTGACCAAGAGTGGCAACCCCGCCTCGGTGATTGCCGGCGGCGAGGTGACCTACACCCTCACCGTGCGCAACGCCGGCCCCAGCCCGTCCACCAACTTCCAGGTGATCGACACGCTGCCGGCCGGCTTCGCGGTGGTCCCGGGCAGCTTCAGCGGCACCGGCTGGACCTTCAATTACGGCTCCACCACGGCCACCCACGCCGGCAGCCTGGCCAATGGGCTGACCAGCACGTTCACCTTCCGTGCCAAGGCCAACGTGTCCAGCGGCGCGGTCACCAACTCCGCGCGCGTGGCCGCCAACGGCACTCCGGACCCCCGTCCGGACAACGACGTGGCCACCGCCAACACCGTGGTGACCACCGGTGCCGACGTGACCGTGGCGATGGTCGCTTCGCCGGCCCCCGCCGCCACCGACGGGCCGGTGGTGTTCACCGTCACCGCCGACAATCTTGGCCCGGAGGCCTCCAGCGGCGTGAGCGTGACCGGCCAGCTGCCGGCGGGCTTCAGCTTCACCGGCACCGGCTCGCTGCCGGCCAACTGGACCTGCACCAGCCCGACCCCGACCACGTTCTCCTGTTCGCGCAGCGGTGCGATGCCGGCTGGCAGCAAGGACATCCTGCAGATCCAGGCGACGGCCCCGGCCACGCCCGGCAATGTCACGGCCACCGTGCAGATCCAGTCGGCGCTCACCCCCGACCCGAACGATGCCACCCATGGCACCAACAACAACATCGCCACCACCGCGCTGACCGTGCTCGCCGATGGCGCCGACCTGCGCCTGGCCAAGAGCAAGCTGGGCAGCAACGAAAACGGCGAAGTGGTGCCGGTCGGGACCACCTCGGCCAGCAACATGACCTCCACCCTGCGCCTGTGGAACAACGGCCCGGCCCGCATCACCGCCGGTGCGCAGATCGTGGACGTGCTGGCCGATGGCGAGGAATTCATCGCCACCACCGGACCGTTCAGCTGCTCGGCAGTGCCGGCCGCGTACACCCCGGGCACGCGCCAGGTGGTGACCTGCGATTTCACCGGCACCTACCCGGTGGCCGTCGCCACCGGCACCGGCAATGGCAACGCGTTCGCCACGCTGGTGATGACCACCCGCGCGCGCGCGGCCGGGGTACTGACCAACAACGCCTGCACCGGCGGTTCGGCACCCAGCGGTGGCCCGGCCTCGGTGGAGCCGACCACCGACAGCGGCGTCAACCAGGACAAGATCACCGGCAACGACTGCGCCGGCAGCGGCATCCGCGCCACCGACGATGCGGCCAACCTGTCGATCACCAAGGTCGCCAGCACCGAAGCCGGCGGCGACAAGGTGGTGGGCGTCACCGAAACCTGGGCCGAGTACCTGCTGACCGTGCGCAACAGCGGTGCCGATACCGCCGGCGTGGTGGTCAACGACCCGCTGCCGGGCTTCCTGGACAACAACCGCACCGTGGTGGACATCACCGCGCCAGCCGGCTGGCCGGCCGCCAACTGCCGCATCAACAGCGGCAGCCTGATCTGCGAATCGGGCAACGTGGTCCTGGCCCGCAACGCCACCGCGGTGATCCGCCTGCGCCTGCGCACGGCCGGCAACACCCCGGGCATCCTGTTCGACAGCGTCGGCAAGACCGCCGCCAGTGGCGCCAACGCGGCCTGCGTGGCGGCCGGCACGGTACCGGCGTCGGGCCACTTCCATTGCAACCGCGCCGGCGTTGGCGTGGACGGTCGCATCACCGGCTCGGTGGGCGAGTCGGACTGGAGCGACAACTACGCCACCGACTGGCTGCGCGTGGAGCGCGTGGCCAACATGCAGACCGTCGAGAAGGTGATCACCAGCGGCGACAACAGCGGTCGTGCCGGCGTGGTCGCCGACTACCGCATCCAGTACCGCAACCAGGGCCCGTCGGCGATCCCGCGGGTCGCCTTCACCGATACCTTCACCCTGCCGGCCGGCGACAGCGGCTTCGTGCTGGTCAACGCGCGTCTGGCCTCCAACAACCAGGCCTGCACCATCACCGCGATGGAGACGGGCATCACCGCCAGCAACACCGCCGGCGGCATTTCCTACCGCAATACCGATACCGCGAACCCGCGCACGCTGACCCTGACCTGCCCGGCGGTGGCGTTGGCCAATGGCGCGGTGGACACCGTCAACCTGGGCATCCGCCCGAACGTCAACGCCAGCAACACCGGCCGTGTGTTCGACAACGTGGCCGGTTTCAGCTTCCCCGATGGCGCCACCGGCAGCGATGCCAACGGCAGTTGGAACTACAACCTGGTCAGCACCGCGGCCGATGACACCCGGCAGGCGCGGCTGACCTTCGGCGAAGGCCGGGTCGACCTGCTGGTGCAGAAGAACGACCAGGGCTTTGCCGGTGGCATCGACCCGCTGGGCTTCGACCCGCAGGTGCCGGCCAACAACTACCTCACCTATCGGGTGACGGTGGGCAACCAGGGCCCGTCGCTGGCCAGCGATACCCGCATCCGCGACAGCCTGGTGCCGCCGGATGGCCGCACCGTGACCTTCATCGGCGCATCGACGACGGCTGGCGGCAGCTTCAACGTGGCCGGCTGCAGCGTGGTGGAGGGCACCAACCCGTTCACCGGCAACGGCAGCAGCGCGATGGTGCTGGACTGCCTGATGCCGGGCGCCGGCTTTGCCGGCAGCAACGAGGACGGCACCGTGGCCGCCGGCGCGGAGAGCGAACTGTTCCTGCGCTACCGCTACGACAGCGCGCCGGGCGGCGGTGGCGATACCTTGAGCAACACCGCGCTGGCGCACTCGGCCGAAACCCGCCAGGGCGCCGACCTGACCGCCGGCGATGCCAACCGCGCCGACAACAGCACCACCGAAACCACCAGCGTGTTCATGCGCTCGGACATGACCGTGCGCAAGACCATGGTGACCGTGTCGCCGGGGGCCGCCCCGAGCGTGGCACTGCCGGCCAGCGTGGCCGGCGTCACCGTGCGCCAGCCGTTCTGGTACGTCATCACCGGCGTCAACAATGGCCCCGGCCAGAGCCTGTCGCGCGACCGCAGCGCCACCGCGCAGCTGCGTGGTACCGGCACCGTGGTGGTGGATACGCTGCCGGCCGGCGTCCAGGTCACCGGCCCGGTCACCTGGCAGAAGCAGGGCCCGGCCTACGCCGGGGCCACCCCCGACGGCAGCGGCACCTGCAGCGTGCTCGACCGGGTGGTGACCTGCGAAGTGGGCGACACCACCTTCGCCACCGGCAACCCCGGCCAGGTCCGCATCCTGGTGCCGGCGATGTGGCCGCAGCTGCCGGCCGGCAGCACCGCACCGCGTGGCAGTGCCAGCAACCATGCGCAGATCAGCACCGAGCAGGTCGACGAGAACCCGGCCAACGACAGCGTCGATGTGCCGCTGGACGTGGTCAACCTGTCGCTCGCCGGCAAGGTGTTCGTGGACAGCGACCAGGCCGCCGGCAACGGCGGCACCGTGCAAGCCGGTGAAGCCGGCATCGCCGGTGTGTCGATCCGCCTGAGCGGCACCGATGCCTACGGCCAGGCGGTCAACCTGACCGTCACCACCGATGCCAGCGGCCAGTACCGCTTCGACAACCTGGCCCCGTCCGACGCGGCCGGCTACACCGTGCTGGAAGTGCAGCCGGCCGGCTATGCCAATGGCCGCATCGATCCGCCCACCAGTGGCGCGCAGGCCGCGAGCTTCAACCCGGACAGCTACCAGGCCGGCAGCCCGGACAGCCGCTACGTGGTGCTGCTGGGCACCGACGTGGCCGTGCCCGGTGGCACGATCGGCAGCGTCGGCGCGGTGGCGGTGAACTACAACTTCCCCGAAGTGCGGCGCCCCAGCCTGTCCGGCTACGTCTACGTGGACCTGGACTTCAACAACCAGCGCACCGTGGGCACCGACAGCGCCATCGTCGGTGCCAGCGTGGAGCTGCTGGACGCCAACACCGGCGCGGTGCTGGCCACCGTGCAGACCGACGCCAACGGCCACTACCGTTTCGACGACCTGGACCCGCACCTGCTGTACGCCGTGCGCGAGCCCTTGCCCAATGGCCCCTATACCAACCGGCCGAGCGCCGTGAACGCCGGCACCATCGGTGCCGCGGCCTGCGCCGTCGGCACGTGCGTGGTGGGCACCGGCGTGGCCAGCCCGGGCGGGCCGGACGCGGCCAGCACCGACCGCATCACCGGTATCGACCTGGGCACCGGTGCCGATGGGGAGAACTTCAATTTCGGCGAGAACCCCAACGGCAGCTCGATCGCCGGGCGGGTCTGGCTGGACCTGGACAACGACGGCGTCATCGACCCGACCGAAACCGGCCTGGGCGGCGTGGAGATCGTGCTCACCGGCACCGACCGCAACGGCCAGCCGGTGCAGTTGACCACCACCACCGCCGCCGACGGCAGCTACGCCTTCGTCGGCCTGCTGCCGGGCACCTACGTGGTGACCGAACCGACCCAGCCGGGCAACACCCTCAACGGCACCACCGTGCCCGGCGACAAGGGCGGCACCGCGACCGCGCCGGAGACCGTGCCATCGGCGATCAGCACGATCGTGCTGGGCAGCAACGAAGCGGCCGCGGCCTACAACTTCGGCGAGATCCCGATCGCCTCGATCGCCGGCCGCGTGTACTACGACAACAACGACAACGGCAGCATCGACGCCGACGAAACCGGCATCGCCGACGTGCAGATCGTGCTCACCGGCACCGATGACGCCGGGCAGCCGGTCAACCTCACCACCCGCACCGATGCGCAGGGCAACTACAGCTTCCCCAACCTGCGCCCGGGCAGCTACGTGCTGACCGAACCGGACCAGCCGGCCTACACCACCAACGGCATCACCAGCGCCGGCACCGTGCAGGGCAGCGTGGTGGGCGTGGCCACCGACCGCACGACGGTACCGTCGGCGATCAGCCAGGTGGTGCTGGGCGCGGGCATGCAGTCGGTGCAGAACAACTTCGGCGAAGTGGCCGACACCCCGGACCTGGTGGTCAGCAAGCGCGCCACCACGGCGGTGTTCACCGTCAACCATGCAGCCGAGTACCAGATCCAGGTGCGCAACATCGGCCCACGCCAGACCCTGGCCGGCTACGACGTGCATGACCGCCTGCCGGTCGGCCTGACCCTGCTCGACACGCCGACCGGCAACGGCTGGCTGTGCGAAGGTGCGGCCGGTGCGCAGCGCTTCGTGTGCCGCAGCAGCACGCTGATCGCTGCCGGTGCGACCCTGCCCGATGCGATCACGGTCAAGGTGAAGGTGGGCGCCGACGCGGCCAATGGCAGCACCGTGCACAACGCGGTGCTGGTCCAGGGCGGTGGCGAAGATGCGCCGCACGGCCCGAGCCCGGCCGAACGCGCGGCGTTCGAGGGCGATGTCACCGCGCTGCCCGAGTGCGATCCGGCGATCACCCTGAACGTGTGCCGCGTGCCCAGCAAGGTGCAGCTCAGCGCCTCGGTGGGGGGCACGGTGTGGTACGACGTGGGCGGCGATGACCAGCTGCTCGATGGCGGCGACCAGCGCCTGCCGGCCTGGATCGTCGAACTGGTCGACCCGGCCACCGGCGAGGTGGTGGCCAGCCAGGTCACCGCGGCCGATGGCAGCTACCGGTTCAACGACGTGCTGCCGGGAGTGAAGTGGAACATCCGCTTCCGCGACCCGCGCTCGAACATCGTCTGGCCGCACCCGGTCACCCGCGAGAGCGTGGCCGGCGTGCAGGCCATCTGCGACGCCGCCGGCGCCATCGCGCGCGCCGGTACCAGCGCCTGCCAGGTCAACGACAACGCCAGCAGCGTGCTCGAGGTGGTGCTGGCACCGGGCCAGTACCTGCCGCAGCAGAGCCTGCCGGTGGATCCGTCCGGCGTGGTCTACGACGCGGTGTCGCGCGACCCGGTGCCAGGTGCGATCGTGACCCTGTCGCCGGTGGGCATGTGCAGCGGTTACGACCCGCGCACCGCCGTGCTCAATGCAGGCCAGGGCGGTTACCGCATCGAGGGCAACACGATCTCGATGACCGTGGGCAGCGAGGGCTTCTACCAGTTCGCCTTCGGCCCCGCCGCGCCGGCCCGCTGCGAGTTCCAGATCAGCGTGACCCCGCCGGGCGGCTATGCGTTCGTGTCCACCCTGATCCCGCCGCAGGACGGTACCTTGTCGCCGCTCGGCGGCGGCGGCGCCAACCACGTGGTCCAGCCCAACACCGCAGCGCCCACCGGCGCGGTCGGCACGGCCACCCAGTACTACCTGGGCCTGTTCGGCGGTTCGGACACCGCCGCGATCGTGCACAACCACCTGCCGCTGGACACCGCGGTGGCCACCGGGCTGGCGATCAGCAAGAACGGTGACCGCCAGACCGCCGAGATCGGCGACACCGTGCAGTACACCATCACCGTGCGCCAGACCGCCGGCAGCGCGCTGCGCACCGTCAACGTGGTCGACCGCCTGCCGCGTGGCTTCACCTACATCGACGGCACTGCCCGTGCCGATGGCCGCGCCGTGGTCGACCCGGACGGCAAGCCGGGCCCGCTGCTGGGCTTCCGCCTTGGCTCGATCAGCGTGGGGGGCCAGATCGTGCTGACCTACCGCGTGCGGGTCGGCGTGGGTGCGCAGCAGGGCGATGGCATCAACCGCGCGCAGGCGTTCGGTTGCGCCTTCGACGGCGGCTGCATCACCGACAGCCTCACCCCGCTACCCGGCGCGCTGCCCTCCAACCGCGCCGAGTACCGCGTGCGGGTCACCGGCGGCGTGTTCACCGACCAGGCCTGCGTGCTCGGCAAGGTGTTCGTGGACTGCAACAACAACCACGTGCAGGACCGCGAGGAACTGGGCATCCCCGGGGTGCGCCTGTACTTCTCCGACGGCACCTGGGTGATCAGCGATTCGGAGGGCAAGTACAGCTACTGCGGCCTGCCGCCGCAGAGCCACACCCTGAAGGTGGATGCCGCCACCCTGCCGCTGGGGGCGCGCCTGACCACCAGCAGCAACCGCAACCTGGGCGATGCCGACAGCCTGTTCCTGGACCTCAAGAACGGCGAGCTGCACCGCGCCGACTTCATCGAGGGCAGCTGCGCCAACCCGGTGCTCGAGCAGGTCAAGGCGCGCCGCACCCAGGGCGAGGTGCGCGCACCGGAAACCGAAACCGGGCAGCCGCCGTTGCGCTTTGACAGCAAACCCGCGCGGGCGCCGCAGCAGGCGACCGACTCGGCCAACCAGAGACCGATCGTGCATCCCAGGACCCTCCCGCCTGCCGCAGGCGCCGCCGTGGAGGTGCAGCCATGAGCCGCCGCCATCCGCTGACCCGCCTGCCGCGGCTGAGCCTGCTGGCGTGTGCGCTGGCTGCCGCGCCGGCGATGGCGCAGAGCGTGGGCACCCCGGGCCGCTTCACCCCGGTGCTCGGCGAGGCCTCCGGCCTGTATCCGCGCAGTGCCACCAGCACCGACGCCGCGCCGCGCGCGCTGGACGGTGCCGCGGCGGGCACCCTGGACCGCATCGTGGTCGAGCTGGATCGCGACGGCGTGCCGGCCGATGGCCAGAGCGCCGTGCACGTGCGCGTGCAGCTGCTGGATGCGCAGGGCCGCGCGCTGAGCGGCAGCCGCTACGCCACGATCGAACACAGCGCCGGTCGCATCCGCCTGCCGGGCTCGCGTACCGATGAGCTGGGCCCCGGTGCACTGGATGCCGACACGATCACCCCGGGCGTGCAGCTGCAGGTGGTCGATGGCCTGGCCGAGTTCGACCTGCTGGCCCCGCACGATCCGCAGGACGTGCTGCTGCGGGTCACCGCGGGGGCGGAGACTGCGCAGGGCAGCATCGCCTTCCTGCCGGAAATGCGCGAGATGCTGGCCACCGGCCTGATCGAGGGCGTGGTCAACTTCCGTCGTCGCAACACGGCCGGGCTGGTCGCGCCGGTGGACCACGACGACGCGTTCGACCGCGATATCCGCCGCTGGGAACGCCAGTTCAACAACGGCAAGGCCAATGCCGCCGCGCGCACCGCGTTCTTCGTCAAGGGCCGGATCAAGGGCGAGTACCTGCTCACCGCGGCCTACGATTCGGACAAGGACACCCGCGGCCGGCTGCTGCGCGACATCCAGCCGGAGGAATTCTATCCGGTCTACGGCGACGCATCGTTGCGCGGCTTCGATGCGCGCTCGGCCGAGCGCCTGTACGTGCGCGTGGACAACCGCCGCAGCTACCTGCTGTATGGCGACTTCCAGACCGGCGACGGGCTGGCCACGGCTACCGGCATCGGCGGCAGCGGCGCGCTGCCGCAGCGCAGCCTGGGCACCTACAACCGCACCGCCACCGGCCTGGGCTGGCATTTCGAAAGCGAGCGCGTGCGCAGCAACGTGTTTGCGATGCAGGATTCGCTGCGCCAGGTGATCGAGGAGTTCCGCAGCCAGGGCAGCGGCCCGTACGCGCTGCGCAACAACGCCGTACTCGAAGGCAGCGAGCGGGTGGAAGTGATCGTGCGCGACCGCAACCAGCCCACCCGCATCGTCTCGGTGCGCGCGCTGGCGCGGCTGGTCGACTACAGTTTCGAGCCGTTCTCCGGGCGCATCCTGCTCAACCAGTTCCTGCCGGCGTTCGACAGCGACCTCAACACGGTCTCGCTGCGCATCACCTACGAACTGGACCAGGACACCGAGAAGTTCTGGGTGGTCGGTGCCGATGCCCAGGTCAAGCTGGGCGAGCGCATGGAAGTGGGGGCGGCGGTGGTCGACGACCGCAACCCGTATGCCGAGTTCAGCATGGGCAGCGCCAACGCCAGCTACCGCTTCGGCGACAGTACGCTGCTGGTGGCCGAGTTCGCGCGTACCCGCAGCGAGGTCAACACCAACACCATCAACCAGGTCACCTCGCAGGGGCTCAAGGACGTCACCGGCGAGGTCGAGGGCGATGCGTGGCGGGTCGAGTTCGCGCATGACGGCGCGCGCTTCGACGCGCGTCTGTTCGCCGCGCGCACCGATCCGGCCTTCAACAATCCGGCGGCGCCGTTGTACGGCGGCCGTGGCGAATACAACGCCCGGCTCGGCTACCGGGTCGGCCCGCGGCTGGAGCTTTACGCCGAAGGCCTGCGCAGCGAAGACCGCAACCCGGACGGTGGCAAGCGCGACGCCGGCGGTGCCGGCGTGCGCATTGGCGCCAGCGAGCGGCTCACCGTGGACGTGGGCGTGCGCAGCATCCGCGAGACCATCGGCGTGACCTCGCCGTGGTCGTCGGGCGCTCCCTTCGGTGACGCGGGCGGGCTCACCGGTGGCTTTGCCACCGGCAGTGGTGGCGGCGCGCTCGGCTACGGCCAGCAGGCGCTCGATCCGCTCACCGGGTTGATGGTGATCAACGGCAGCAGCAGCGGCAGCCCGATCACCAGCGACCTGCCGGTGGGCACCGAGCTGGCGTCGGACAGTGCCCGCATCGGCCTGGGTTATCGCGTCAGCGATCGCCTCAGCGCCGGTGCCGAGGTGGAGCAGAGCGTCAGCGGCGAAGATCGCAAGCGCCTGGCGGCCGGCCTGGATTACCAGGTGTTCGAACGCAGCCGCGTCTACGGCCGGTACGAGAAGCAGACCGGCCTGACCAGCGCGTATGGCATCACCACCACCGACCGCGAGGCCGATGCGCTGGTGTTCGGCATCGACAGCAGCTACCTGCGCGATACCCAGACCTTCAGCGAGTACCGGTTGCGCGACTCGATCAGCGGCCGCGACGTCCAGGCCGCATCGGGCATCCGCAACACCTGGGATATCGCCGAGGGCCTGCGCCTGGGCAGCTCGGCCGAGCACGTCAAGGTGATCGACGGCAGCGCCGGCGACACCACCGGCCTGGCGCTCGCGCTGGACTACAGCGCCAACCCGCTGTGGCGCGGTGCGATCCGCGCCGAGCACCGGATCTCCGAGGATGTGCCGGACACCGCGACCAACGAGGCCTTCAACACCACGCTGCTGCAGGCCATGCTGGCCCGCAAGCTCAGCCGCGACTGGACGCTGCTGGCCCGCAACTACCTGCTCAGCACCCGCTACGACGCGCGTGGCGACGTGCTGCAGGACCGCTTCCAGCTCGGCGTGGCCTACCGCGATACCGACCGCAACCGGATCAATGCGCTGGCCCGCTACGAGTACAAGCTCGAACGCGATGAGAGCGGGCTGACCCTGTCCGATGGCGCGGCCGTGGATGGCAGCAGCCAGGACGTGCGCACGCGCGCGCACATCGTCTCCACCCATGCCGACTGGCATCCGTCGCGGCCGTGGTGGCTGACCGGGCGCATTGCCGGCAAGTGGCAGCAGGACCAGTTCGCCTACGGCGACGGGGTGCGCGTCAACAGCCGTTTCCATGCGGTGCTGGTGTCCGGGCGGGTGGTGTATGACATCACCGAAAACTGGGACATCGGCGTGCTCGGCTCGACCTTCCGCGGCCAGACCGGCGCCAACCAGTACGCCTGGGGCATGGAAGTCGGGCGCCTGCTGCGCCAGAACCTGTGGCTGTCGGCCGGTTACAACTGGAGCGGTTTCACCGGCGACCGCGATCTCAATGGCTACGAGTACACCCAGCAGGGCGTGTTCGTGCGCCTGCGCTTCAAGTTCGATGAAGACCTTTTCCGGCCGGACCCCGTCCGCTACCGCGACCCGGCACGCTGAGGATGCCCCGATGACCACGCTTTCCCCGATTTCCCGAGTTGTCCCCGCGCTGCTGGTGGTGGCCATCGCCACCACGCTGGCCGGTACCGCCGCTGCCCAGCAGACCCGGCTGCGGCCGGAGCAGCAGCGCATCACCGATGCGGCCATCCATGCCGACCACCAGGCCTACGAAGCGACCCAGGGCCGCATCCAGGCGCTCAACGACGGCGGCCGGCCGATCCGCGACTACCACCTGTCCAAGGCGCAGTGCTGGCTCGACGTATCCTTCCACGAGTACAGCCGCAACGACCGCAGCGACTTCCCGCAGCAGGCGCTGACCGAGTCGGAAACGCTGATCGTGGGCATGGAGCAGGGCACCTCGCCGCTGCCGACCGACACGCCGCTGGTCAATGGCGCCAAGTACCTGCGCGATGACCTGTGGCAGCGCCTGCGCGTGCTCCACGGCGCGCCGGGGTTCAGTTGCGCGCAGCAGCAGGTGGCCTGTGGCGAGGTCGAACTGGTGCATGCCGGCAACGAGTTCAACCAGCAGCAGTGGCGCCATTCCAAGCCGTACATCCAGATCGCCGAGGAGCTGGTCAACGATGCCGAAGCGGCGGCACGCCAGTGCGCGGTGGGCACGCCGGCCGCGGCGTCACCGACCCCGCTGGTGGCCAACGTGCTGTTCGAGTTCGACCGCGACGGTTACCGCGACATCCGCACCTATTCGCTGGAGAGCGTGGACCGCGCACTGGCCAGCGTGCGCAGCGAAGCGCTGCAGCTGCGCGGCATCGCGCTGGTCGGGCACGCCGACCGCATGCAGGGGCGTGGCTTCGATGCCAACCAGGCGCTGTCCGAGCGGCGCGCCCGCACCGTGCGCGATCTGCTGGTCGGCCGCGGCATCGACCCGGCGTTGATCCGCTACGAGTACCGCGGCGATACCCAGCAGGTGCAGCAGTGCGATGGCGTGCGTCCGCGCGCGGCGCTGCTGGAATGCCTGCTGCCCAATCGCCGGGTGGAAGTGCGTTTCGACGTGACGCGCTGAGGCGACAGGCCCTCAGTCGCGGGGCCCGGTTGCCGCCTCGGTGGTAGCCGGGTGGGGCCGCGCCGGCTCCGGCCGCGGCGGTGTCCACGGCAGCGGCCGGCTGCCGGCCAGCGTCACCCAGCCCAGCACCTGCGCTTCGGTCGGGTCGTGCAGCACGCTGTACAGGTCGACCTCGCTGCCGGTGGCTGCGCCCCAGAGGCTGGCCCAGGCGTTGCGGCCGCTGCGGCGCGCGCTCTGCAGGGCGCGGTCGGCCGCGCGCAGGCTGTCGTCCAGGTGCGCGGGTTGGTCGGCGAACAACGGCAGCGGGGCCAGGCCCAGGCTGGCGCTGAGGGTGATCGGCTGCCCGGGGCGGGTGTCCACCAGCAGGTGCTCGATGCGGGTGCGCAGGTGGTTGGCCAGCGCCTGCGCGGCGGCCTCGGAGGTGTCGTGGCGCGCGACCAGGAAGCGGGTGCCACCCCAGCGGGCCACCAGGTCGCCGCGGTCCACGGCGCTGCGCAGGCAGCGCGCCACCGCGCGCAGTACCGCATCGCCGCCCGCCTGGCCGTGGCGGTCGTTGAGTGCCTGGAAGTCGTCGATCTCCAGCAGCAGCAGCGCACTGCGCCGCTGGCCCGATGGCCGGGCATCGCCCAGCAGGCGTTCGGCCTCGTGCCGGCTGGGCAGCCCGGTGACCGCATCGGTCCGGCTCAGCGCCGCCAGTTCGTGGCGCTGGCGGCGCAGGCGCAGGATCAGGACGGCCGCGATCGCCAGTACCGCCAGCAGCGCGGCCACCGCGCTGTTGCGGACCACCCGCACCCGTCCCAGGTCCTGTTCGGCGTTGACCTCGGCCGGTGCGACGTGGCGCTCGGCGCTGGCCTGCAGCCTGGCCAGGCGGTTGAGGGTGTCGCCCTTGCTGCGCGCCTGGTCCAGGTCGCGCGCCTGGCGGGCCACCTGCAGCGCTTGCTGGCGCAGGCCGAGCAGCGTGTAGGCATCGCCGAGCACATCCAGGCCATGGCGGATCTCATCGGTGAAGTGGCCGCTGTCGGCCAGCGCCTGCGCCTGTTCGGCCAGGGCGAGGCCCTGGGCGGCCTGGCCGCGGTCGAGCGCCACCCGGGCCAGGCGCTGCAGGGTGATGATCCGGCCCTGCGCGTCCTGCGTCGTCTGCCAGGCCAGGGCCTGGTCCAGCCCCTTCTGGGCCCGGTCCAGTTCGCCGCGCACGCGCTGGATCTCGGCGCGGTGGCTGCCGATGCGGTGCATCAGCAGCTCCTGGCCGTTGAGCCGTGCGCCGATCGCGGCCGCACGATCGAAGGCGGTCTGCGCCTCTTCGTAGCGTTGCATCGACAGCAGCGCATAACCGACGTTGTAGTGGATCAACAGGTCGCCCGGGTTGGGCGGCCGGCGCAGGTGCTCGCTCAGCGAGGCGGCCTTCTGCAGGTAGGTCAGCGCGCCCTGGGCATCGCCCATCGCATCGCCGCGGATCATCGCGATCTGCATCAGCGCGCTGATCTGGCCGTGCACGTCGCGGGTGCGTACCGCATCGTCGAGCAGGGTGCGCGTCAGCTCCAGGGCCTGGGCCTGGTCGCCGCGCCACAGCAGCAGGTGCGCGGCCAGCGCACGTGCGCGCTGGGTGTCCTCGGCGCTGGCATCGGCGCGTGCGGCGGCGGCCAGCAGGCGCTCGGGCAGGCCCTCGGTCTGCGCCAGGCGGCCCTGCGAACGCAGCGCCATGCCCAGGCAGCCGATCGCCCCGATCTCCACCGAGGTGGGCAGCGTCGGTCGCGCCAGCAATGCCGTGGCGATCTGCAGCGATGTCTCCGGGGTGCTGGCCAGCAGGGCATTGCACTGCTCCACCTGGGCGATCAACGGCCGCCCATCGCCCGGGCGCTGTGCCAGCGCAGGCAAGGTGGAAACGGCAAGGGCAACGCACAGCAGCGCAGGCAGACTGCGCCGGACACGCGACAAGCAGTTCATGGTCCACAACATCCTGGCGGCGATCCGGCGGAGGCGGGCGTGGCGGCGAGAAGGCTGCCGCCAATCGGGGGATGCCGGATCGTGGAAGGCTAATATACCGGCGTTGTCGACAAAACTTGACGCTTCTGGCCCGTTCGGACCCGCCGTACATGCCGATTACCCCGTTCTCCTCCCTCCTTGACGATGCGCCTGGCGCGGCCACACCGGGCCTGGGCGAGCGCACCGACGCCATGTTGCGCGGCCTCTGGCTGCTGGTGGCGGCCTTCCACCTGCTGACCGCCAGCTGGTTGCTGCTGCGCCTGGGCGACGGAGTGGACACCCTGGTCCTGGCCCTGGCCGGGGCGCACCTGGCGGTGTGCGTGGGCTGCCTGGTCGAGCAGCGGCGCGGCCGTGGGGTGCGTGCGGCGACGCTGTTCGTGGTCGGCCAGTTGCTGCTGCTGTCGGTGACCGAAGGCTATTGGGGCCTGGCGTCGCTGTCGCGGGTCCAACTCGTGCAGGTGGTGCCGGTGCTGCTGGTGGCGGCGCTGCTGGGCGCGGCGCCGTTGCGCTGGGCCACGCTCTGGGCGTGCCTGGCGATGCTGCTGGGCGCCTGGATCGACCTGGCCGGCATCCTGTTCCGCCCCGACCGCGTCGCGCACGTGGTCACCGACCTGGGCGTGTGCGTGTTCGGCTGCGTACTGGTGGCCTGGCTGCTGCACCACAGCGTCACCGGCCTGCGTGAGAGCCTGCAGGTGGCGCGGCAGCACGGCGTCGAGCTGGCGCGCAAGCGCGATGAGCTGCAGCTGGAAATGCAGGAGAAGGAGCGCTCGCGCGACCAACTGGTGCACGCGATGAAAATGGAAAACGTGGGCCGGCTGGCCAGCGGCATCGCGCATGACTTCAACCACCTGCTGGCGCTGGTGCACGGGTACGTGGGCAAGGCGCGCCGCGCGCCCGACCCGGCGACCGTGGCCGAGGCATTGCAGGGCATCGACTCGGCCGCCCGCCGGGCCAGCGCGGTCAGCCGGCGGCTGCTGGATTTCAGCCGGCTGGAGGCAAGCCGGCCGCAGCTGCTCGATGCCGCCGCGACCATCGACGCGATGGCGCCGACGCTGCGCCAGGTCTTCGGCGAGAGCGTCCACTGCCATGTCGATAGCGGCCAGGTGCAGTGCCGCGTCCACTTCGACCCGGCGCAGCTGGAATCGATCCTGCTCAGCCTGGCGGTCAACGCCGGCCAGGCGATGCCCGAGGGGGGGCGCTTCGCGCTGCGGCTGGGGTGGTTGCCCGACGCCGGCGAGCTGTCGATACAGGCCGCCGACACCGGCCTGGGCATGAGCGAGGAGGTCCGGGCGCGCTGCCTGGAACCCTTCTTCACCACCAAGCCGGTCGGGCAGGGCACCGGGCTGGGGCTGGCCGTCAGCGCCAGCCTGGTGGCGGCCGCCGGTGGCCGCATCGAGGTGGAAAGCCGGCTTGGCCACGGCACCTGCGTGGACATCCGCCTGCCGGCGCGCGCTGCCCCTGTCGAGCAAGCGTCGTGATCTACTAGCGGTCTGCTCGCACGGAATCATCCCGTGGTCTCCAGTTGGATCCTGCTGTTGGTATCGGTGGCCTACGCCGCGCTGTTGTTCGGCGTGGCGTGGTGGGGCGACCGTCGCCCGATGTACCCGGACCGGCCGTGGCTGCGCCCGGTGGTCTACAGCCTGGCGCTGGCGGTGTACTGCTCGTCGTGGACCTTCTACGGCGCGGTCGGCACCGCGGTGCGCAACGGCATCGGCTACCTGCCGATCTACCTGGGGCCGTTGCTGCTGTGGCTGTTCGGCTGGCGCATCATCGAACGCCTGGCGCTGGTCGCACGCAGCCAGAACGTGGTGTCCATCGCCGACTTCATCTCCTCCCGCTTCGGGCGCTCGCGGCGGCTGGCCGCGCTGGTGGCGGTGATCGCGCTGATCGGCATCGTGCCGTACCTGGCGCTGCAGTACAAAGCAGTGGCGATGAGCCTGCAGGTGCTCACCGGCAACGTCGGGCCGACCGGTTTCTTCACCGATCCGGCGCTGTACGTGGCGCTGCTGATGGCGCTGTTCGCCACGCTGTTCGGCACCCGCCAGGTGGACGCCACCGAGCACCACCACGGCATGATGCTGGCCATCGCGCTGGAATCGATGATCAAGCTGATCGCGATGGTCGCGCTCGGCCTGTTCGCCTACCTGTGGCTCAACGACCATACCGATGCGGTGCTGCAGTCCGCGCACACGCTGTTCAGTGGGTTGCCGCCGGTGGGCTTCATCTCGCAGACCCTGCTCAGCTTCCTGGCGATCATCTGCCTGCCGCGCCAGTTCCACGTGGCCGTGGTGGAGTGCGGCGACGTGCGCGACATCCGCCGCGCGCGCTGGATGTTCGGTGCGTACCTGGTGATCATCTCGGCGATGGTGATCCCGATCGCCACCGCCGGCGTCACCCTGTTCGGCACCGGTGGCAGCGTCGCCGACGACAGCATGGTGCTGGCCCTGCCGCTGGCCGAGGGCCGCAAGTTCCTGGCGCTGGTGGCCTACGTGGGCGGCTTCTCGGCGGCCACCGGCATGGTCATCGTGGCCTCCATCGCGCTGGCCACCATGGTCAGCAACGACCTGGTGATGCCGGTGCTGCTGCGCCGCAGTGGCGACCACCAGGAAGCGGCCGACGTCGCCTCGCGCGTGCTGTGGATCCGCCGCACCGCGATCCTGCTGCTGGCACTGGTCGCCTACAGCTACTACCGCGGCAGCAGCAACGACAGCACCCTGGCCTCCTACGGGCTGATGGCGTTCGCCGCGGTGGCCCAGTTCGCGCCCGGGCTGATCGGCGGCCTGTACTGGCGCGGCGCCAGCCGGCGGGGCGTGGAGGTGGGCATGCTGCTCGGCTTCGGCACCTGGGTGTACACCCTGCTGTTGCCGGCGTTGACCCACGCCGGCTGGATGGACGCGACGTGGCTGGTGCAGGGGCCGTTCGGCATCGCCTGGCTGCAGCCGCAGCACCTGTTCGGCATGAGCGGCTGGGATCCGCTGACCCATGGCACGTTCTGGTCGCTGCTGGTCAATGTGGCGGCGATGCTGCTGGTCTCGGTGCGCTGGCGCCCGGGCGTGGACGAGCGCCTGCGCGCGGCGCCGTTCCTCGACCCGTACGCGCAGCGGCCCTCGGTGGCCGGCGCGTGGCCGGGCCACGTGCACGTGGAAGACCTGCTGGCGCTGGCCTCGCGGGTGGTGGGCGACCGGCACGCGCGGCGTTCGTTCCTGGAGCAGGCCCAGTCGATGGGCCGCGAACTGCAGGCCTCGGCGCCGGCCGACCGCGCCTGGGTGCAGTTCACCGAGCGCCTGCTCGCCGCCTCGATCGGCGCGGCCTCGGCGCGCCTGCTGCTGACCAGCCTGTTGCGCGGCTCGGGCATGGACCTGGGCGAAGTGGTGGCGGTGCTGGACGAGGCCGGGCAGGAACTGCGCTTCAACCGCGAGATCCTGTCCACCACCCTGGAGAACATCAGCGCCGGGGTCAGCGTGGTCGACCCGGACATGCGCCTGACCGCGTGGAACCGCCGCTACCAGCAGATGTTCGGCTACCCCGACGGCATGCTTTACGTGGGCCGCCCGGTGGCCGACCTGATCCGCTACAACGCCGAGCGCGGCGAGCTCGGCGAGGGCGACATCGAGGTGCAGATCAACCGCCGCATCGGCTACATGCGCGCCGGCTCGCCGCATATCTTCGAGCGCACCCGCAGCGACGGCAAGGTCATCGAGATGCGCGGGCAGGCGTTGCCCGGCGGTGGTTATGTCACCAGCTACAACGACATCACCGATTACAAGCACGCGGAGAAGGCGCTGCTGGAGGCCAACGAAACGTTGGAGCAGCGCGTGGCCGAGCGCTCGCACGAGGCCGAGGTGGCCCAGCAGTCCAAGACCCGCTTCCTGGCCGCGATCAGCCACGACGTGCTGCAGCCGCTGAACGCGGCACGCCTGTTCGCGTCGGCATTGCGCGAGAGCCACCACCACAACGAAGAGCAGCGGCATCTGGCCGAGCGCGTGGACGCTTCGCTGCGTGCCGCCGAAGAACTGCTGGACGGCCTGCTGGACGTGTCGCGGCTGGATGCCGGCGGATTGCACCCGGTGATCGGCGATTTCGACGTCAGCCTGTTGATGCGCGAGCTGGCCGCGCAGTATTCACCGGTCGCGGCCGGCCGCGGGCTGCGCCTGGACCTGTTCGCGCGCCCGGCGTGGATCCGCAGCGATCGCCGCCTGTTGCGGCGCGTGCTGCAGAACTTCCTGGCCAATGCCTTGCGCTACACGCGGCAGGGCCGGATCGTGCTGGCGGTGCGGCATCGGGGCGACGAGGTGGAGCTGCAGGTCTGGGACACCGGGCCGGGCATTCCCGAGCACCACATGCAGCAGATCTTCGACGAGTTCCACCGCTACCAGCAGCCGTTCGACTGGGGCGAGCAGGGCCTGGGGCTGGGGCTGTCGATCTGCCAGCGCATCTCGCGCCTGCTCGACCACCGCCTCAATGCACGCAGCCGGGTGGGCAGTGGCAGCATGTTCTCGATCATGCTGCCCCGGGTGGAGGCGCCGGCCCTGCCCCAGGCCGCGGCCACCGCGCCCGCGCCACCGCCGCGCACCGATTCGCTGGCCGGCATGCGGGTGCTGTGCGTGGACAACGACCAGGAGATCCTGGATGGCATGCGCGCGCTGCTCGGCCGCTGGCAGGTGGAGGTGATCACCGCCAGCACCGTGGACCAGGCGCTGGAAAAGGTGGATGCGCAGCCGGATGTCATGCTGGTGGACTACCACCTGCACGACCGCCTGGACGGGCTGGACACGCTGGTGGCGATGCGCGACAAGGCCGGCCGGGCGATTCCCGGGGCGTTGCTGACCGCCGACGGTCGCGACGAGTTGAAGCGGATGGCGCGTGAGCGGGGCTACCGCCTGCTGACCAAGCCGATCAAGCCGGCCTCCCTGCGCGCCTTCCTGGCCGCCTTCCACGCGCCGCGCGGCGACCTGTAGCCACGCGGCGCCGGGCCGCGCCGTCAGGCCATGGCGCCGCTGAGGTGTTCGTACAGGATGGTGGCGCCGATGATGATCAGGATGATGCCGCCGATGATCTCCGCGCGCTTGCCCACCATGTTGCCGAGCACGCGGCCGAGCATGACCCCGGCGGTGACCATGGTGAAGGTGCACAGGCCGATGACCAGCGCCATCACCCCGATGTGCACATCCAGGAAAGCCAGGCCGATGCCGACCGCCATGGCGTCGATGCTGGTGGCGAAGCCGGTGACGGCCAGGCGCCAGAAGCCGTGATGCTTGCGGGTGTCCTCGTCTTCGTCCTCGTCGCCGTCATCGGGCCGGATGCCGTTGATGATCATGTGCACGCCCAGCGCGCCGAGCAGGCCGAAGGCGATCCAGTGGTCGAATGCCTCGACGTACTGCAGGGCGGCGCGGCCCAGCAGCCAGCCAATGATCGGGGTGATGGCTTCGATCACGCCGAAGATGAGACCGGCGCGCAACGCATCGGGGAACCGCGGCTTGCGCATGGCCGCGCCTTTGCCGATCGCCGCGGCGAAGGCATCGGTGGACATGGCAAAGCCGATCAACAGAATCGAGAGGGGGGACATGGGGACACGGCAGGTTGGGCAATGGCAGGCAACGGACCGCGCTCGCGCCCAACCTGTCGTTGCGCACGCGGACCGCTGGTCTCGCCAACCATCATGGCTACCCGCACCACGGCGCACTGGCCGAGTATGTTGATGCGGGCGATTCCTGCAGCAGGAATCAGGCTACTCCCCAAGGGGACGCGAAGCTTAGCACCGGGCCTGCGGATTGGAGCGTTCACCAGCAATTGCGCAGGCAACGCTGGATTTCATAGCCCCGGCTATAAGCCCAATCGGGTAGAGCCGAGCCATGCTCGGCTGCTCCGATGCCTTCGGCGTCCCAGCCCAAGCGCGTAGATCCACGCCATGCGTGGATGCTCTTCGTTCCGGCATCGCGCCATCCACGCATGGCGTGGATCTACTCTTCTTCCGGCGGCAACACGGTCTGTTCGTCGTCGATCGCCAGCGGAGGCTCCCAATCGCGTAGATCCACGCCATGCGTGGATGCTCTTCGTTCCGGCATCGCGCCATCCACGCATGGCGTGGATCTACTCCTCTTCCGGCGGCAACACGATCTGTTCGTCGTCGATCGCCGGTGGATGCTCCAAATCGCGTAGATCCACGCCATGCGTGGATGCTCTCCGTTCCGGCATCGCGCCATCCACGCGTGGCGTGGATCTACTCTTCTTCCGGCGGCAACACGATCTGTTCGTCGTCGATCGCCAGCTTGCCGGCCATCAGCACCGCCTGGGTGCGGTTGGTGACGCCGAGTTTGCGCAGGATCGCGGTGACGTGGGCCTTGATCGTCGCCTCGGACACGTTGAGGTCGTACGCGATCTGCTTGTTGAGCCGGCCGGCGCCGAGCATCTGCAGCACACGGAACTGCTGCGGGGTGAGCTCGCGCAGGCGCTGGCCGATCTCGCGCTCCTCGCGCCCGGTCGGCGGCACGTTGTGCGCCTCCGGCGGGGCCCAGGTCTCGCCATCGAGGATGGTGCCCAAGGCGTGGCCGATGGTGTCCGAATCGGCGGATTTGGGGATGAAGCCGAACGCGCCATGGTCGAGCGCGCGGCGCATCACCGTGGCTTCCTCGCGCGCGGACACCACCACCACCGGCAGCTGCGGGTGCAGGGCGCGCATGTGCACCAGCGCGTTGAAGCCCTGGGCACCGGGCATGTTGAGGTCCATCAGGACCAGGTCGGCATCGGTGTGCTGGTCGGCCAGCTGGTACAGCGCTTCCACGCTGTCGGCCTCGAACAGCTGCACGCCGGGGATGACGCGTTGCACGGCCCCGCGAAGGGCTTCGCGGAACAGCGGGTGGTCGTCGGCAATCAGGAGGGTTGTCATGGTGGGGGCCATGTTGCGGAGGAGTGCAGCGACGCAACGAAAAAGTGTAGCGAGGGGCCAGCCCCCTGAGTCAGGGGGCGGCCGCGAAGCGGCGGGATGCGGGTGCGGGTGAGACCGGGCCCACGATCCGGTTGCGGAGGTGGGCGCGGCAGCGCACATGCGCTGACGCGGTCCCATTCTGCGCCGGGTGCCGGAGGACTATTTCACCTTGCGCTCTTCCACCAGCGACGCCACCACCGACGGATCGGCCAAGGTCGAGGTGTCGCCCAGCTGGTCCGGCGCGTTCTCGGCGATCTTGCGCAGGATGCGGCGCATGATCTTGCCCGACCGCGTCTTGGGCAGGCCCGGCGCCCACTGCAGGTGGTCGGGCGCGGCGATCGGGCCGATCTCCTTGCGCACCCAGGCGATCAGTTCCTTGTGCAGTTCCTCGCTGGGGGTCTCGTCGGCAATCAGGGTGACATAGGCATAGATGCCCTGGCCCTTGATGTCGTGCGGGAAGCCGACCACGGCGGCCTCGGCCACCTTCGGGTGCGAGACCAGGGCGCTTTCCACTTCGGCGGTGCCGATGCGGTGGCCGGACACGTTGATCACATCGTCCACGCGGCCGGTGATCCAGTAGTAGCCGTCCTCGTCGCGACGGCAGCCGTCACCGGTGAAGTAGCTGCCCGGATAGGTGCGGAAGTAGGTGTCGATGAAGCGCTGGTGGTCGCCGTAGACGCTGCGCATCTGGCCCGGCCACGAATCACGGATGATCAGGTTGCCCTCGGTGGGGCCGTCCTGGATCTCGCCCTCGGCATTGACCAGCGCCGGCTGCACGCCGAAGAAGGGCAGGGTGGCCGACCCGGGCTTGAGGTCGACCGCGCCCGGCAGCGGGGAAATCAGGATGCCGCCGGTTTCGGTCTGCCACCAGGTGTCCACGATCGGGCAGCGGCTGTCGCCCACCACGTCGTAATACCAGCGCCAGGCTTCGGGATTGATCGGCTCGCCCACGCTGCCCAGCAGGCGCAGCGAGGCGCGCGAGGTGCGCTTGACCGGGGCATCGCCTTCGCGCATCAACGCGCGGATCGCGGTCGGGGCGGTGTAGAAGATGCTCACCTGGTGCTTGTCGATCACCTCCCAGAACCGCGAGGTGGTCGGGAAGTTCGGCACGCCTTCGAACATCAGCGAGGTCGCGCCGTTGGCCAGTGGCCCGTACACGATGTAGCTGTGGCCGGTGACCCAGCCGACGTCGGCGGTGCACCAGTAGATGTCGTCCTCGCGCAGGTCGAACACCGCTTCGTGCGTGTAGGCGGCGTACAGCAGGTAGCCGCCGGTGGTGTGCAGCACGCCCTTGGGCTTGCCGGTGGACCCGGAGGTATACAGGATGAACAGCGGGTCTTCGGCGTTCATCCGCTCAGGTTCGCACTGCGCCGGCTGCGGGTCCACCACGTCGTGGAACCAGCGGTCGCGCGGGGCCTGCATGTCGACCGCACCGCCGGTGTGGCGCACCACCAGTACCGTTTCCACGGTGGTGGTGCCGGGCAGTTTCAGCGCGGCGTCGACGTTGGCCTTGAGCGGCACCTTGCGACCACCGCGCAGGCCTTCGTCGGCGGTGATGATCAGCTTGCTGCCGCAGTCGATCACCCGGTCGGCGATCGAGTTGGGCGCGAAGCCACCGAACACCACCGAGTGCACCGCACCGATGCGCGCGCAGGCGAGCATGGCCACGGCTGCATCGACGATCATCGGCAGGTAGATGGTGACCCGGTCGCCCTTCTTGACCCCCAGGCTGCGCAGCGCATTGCCGAGCCGGCACACGCGCTCATGCAGCTGGCGATAGGTGACGCCCTGCGCGGGCGCATCCGGGCTGTCCGGTTCGAACAGCAGGGCGACCTTGTCGCCGCGCGTGTCCAGCTGCCGGTCCAGGCAGTTGACGCTGGCGTTGAGTTCGCCGTCTTCGAACCACTTGATGCGGAAATCGTCGAGGTCGTAGCTGACGTTCTTGATCGTGGTCGGCTTCTTGAACCACTGCAGGCGCTCGGCGGCCTTGCCCCAGAAAGCATCCGGGTGCTCCACCGACTCGCGGTAGAGCGCTTCATACGTGTTCTTGTCAATGCGCGCCTTGGCGGAGAAATCCGCCTTGACGGGGTAAAGATCGGCCATGGCACCCTCACTTGCACTAGGACTTGGGTTGTGCGATCGCAGCATAACCCGCGACCCTTCCCCCTCAGTTTGCCGCATCCACCCTCCTTCGCGTTGCCTGGGTGGTTAGACCTTGGTCGAACCCGGGAGACCCCGGGCAGGGCGCGACGCCTGGCGTGCGGCAGGGCGGCCACGACCGACGGTCGACGGGTACGCGGCGCGTTTGCGGCGGCGGTGGGTTGGTGTGGCCTCGTCTGCGGGTGAAAGCGTACCGGCCAATGGTCGGAACCCGCCCGGGTGTCGGCGGCACCTGCCGTTCGCCCGCGGCGCCCGGGTCGTGCTCGCCCGGTGGGGCGAGTACGACTAATGGCCAATAGCCGCTGCCGGTGGCACAGCCGCACTGTCGGCTCGACCGTGCCCAGCGCGGCGTTCGCATTGCCACCCGGGAGAGAGGGCAACATGAGCCACCGTTTACTGAAGACGACACGCCGGCCGTTGGCGGCCGCCCTGTTCGTTGCATTGATCGCGCCAGGCGTGGCGTTCGCCGACACCGCCAAAGAAAAGGCGCTCGAAGCGCGCATCGCCGAGCTGGAGCGCCAGGTGCAGATGCTGGTCAACACCAGCCAGCAGCAACAGACCCAGATCAGCCAGGCCCAGACCGATGTCACCGCGGTCAAGACCGTGCAGGCCCAGCAGCCGGTGGCCGCGCAGGTGCCGGCAGGCAAGCAGCCGATCCAGGTCACCACCATCACCCCGGGCGCCGCGCCGGGCACCACGGTCAAGATCGGTGGCTTCATCAAGGCCGACTTCCTCGCCACCCAGACCAGCGATGGCCAGTTGGCCGACGATGCCACCGGCCGCGCGCTGTACCTGCCCGGGCAGACCCCGGTCGCCGGGGCCGGCGGCAGCGGCAAGCGCTCGGACGTGGACTACAACGCCCACGCCAAGTTCTCGCGCTTCAACCTGGGTATCGACAACGTGAGCGATGCCGGCAACAAGGCCGGTGCGTTCTTCGAGATGGACTTCTTCGGCAACTCGCTGGGCAACCAGACCGCCACCAACACCTACGGCGTCACCCTGCGGCATGCCTACATGTACTGGAACAACTGGCTCGCCGGCCAGACCTGGTCCAACTTCATGGACGCGGCCTCGCTGCCGGAAGCGGCCGATTTCGTCGGTCCCACCGACGGCGTGCTGTTCGTGCGCCAGGCGCAGATCCGCTATACCCAGGGCGGCTTCAGCGTCGCGCTGGAAAACCCGGAAACCACCCTGCTCACCGGCACCCGCAACCCGATCACCGGGGCGTGGACCAATGTGGCCAGCAACTCCGACCGCGGCGCGCTGCCCGACCTGACCCTGCGTTACGGCTGGAAGGGCGATTGGGGCACCTTCGGCGTCGGTGCGGTGGTGCGCCAGCTCAAGGTGGACAACCAGGCCACCGGCGCCGACGCGGACAAGATCGGCGGCGGCCTGACCCTGGGCGGCAAGTGGGTGATGGGCAGCACCGATACCCTGCACTACCAGATCAGCGGCGGCGAAGGCATCGCCCGTTACGTCGGCCTCGGCGTCACCGCCGATACCGCCTATGACGTGGCCCGCGACGAGCTCAACCCGACCGGCGTGCTGGCCGGCTACGTCGGCTGGCGCCACGCCTTCACCCCGAAGCTGCGCACCAACCTGATCTACGCGCGCAGCGACTACGACAACGACGGCAGCCTGGGCCCACTGGTCACCAAGAGCGTGCAGAGCATCCGCGGCAACATCTTCTACACCCCGATGCCCAAGGTCGATATCGGCGCCGAATACATGTACGGCGTGCGCGAGATCGAGGACGGGCGCAAGGGCGACATCAACCGCCTGCAGTTCACCACGAAATACAGTTTCTAAATGAGTGCCGGCCCACGGTCGGCACCTGCCAACAACGATTGCTTCGGAGGGGAAGCGTCCCATGTCAACAACACCTGCACCGGCGAAAGCCCAACTTACCCAGGGACACAAGAAGGTCATCTTCGCGTCCAGCCTGGGTACCGTCTTCGAGTGGTACGACTTCTTCCTGTATGGCTCGCTCGCGGCGATCATCGCCAAGCAGTTCTTCAGTGGCGTCAACGAAACCACGGGCATGATCTTCGCCCTGCTGGCCTTCGCCGCCGGCTTCTTCGTGCGCCCGTTCGGCGCGGCGTTCTTCGGTAGCCTCGGCGACCGAATCGGCCGCAAGTACACCTTCCTGGTCACGATCCTGATCATGGGCATCTCGACCTTCCTGGTCGGCGTGCTGCCCAACTACGCCTCGATCGGCTTTGCCGCCCCGGTGATCCTGATCATCCTGCGCCTGGCCCAGGGCCTGGCGATGGGCGGCGAGTACGGCGGCGCGGCCACCTACGTGGCCGAGCATGCCCCGGTCGACAAGCGTGGCCTGTACACCAGCTTCATCCAGTGCACCGCGACGCTGGGCCTGTTCATGTCGCTGCTGATCATCCTCGCCTGCCGCTATTTCCTCGGCAACGAGGCGTTCGAAGCCTGGGGCTGGCGCATTCCGTTCCTGGTCTCCATCGTGCTGCTCGGCGTCTCGGTGTGGATCCGCCTGCAGCTGAGCGAATCGCCGCTGTTCCAGCAGATGAAGGCCGAAGGCAAGGGCTCCAAGACCCCGTTCCGTGACAGCCTCAAGGACGGCAACCTCAAGCTGATGCTGCTGGTGCTGCTGGGTGCCGCCGCTGGCCAGGCCGTGGTCTGGTACGGCGGTCAGTTCTACGCGCTGTTCTTCCTGAGCAGCATGCTCAAGGTCGATGCCACCACCTCCTACCTGCTGATCGCCGCCGCCCTTGCGCTGGGCGTGCCGTTCTTCATCTTCTTCGGCTGGCTGTCCGACCGCATCGGCCGCAAGAAGATCATCCTGGCCGGCTGTCTGCTCGCGGCCGTCACCTACATCCCGATCTTCAAGGGCCTGACCCACTTCGCCAACCCGGCCATCGAAGAAGCCCGCTCCAGTTCGCCGGCGCTGGTCGTGGCCGACCCGAACACCTGCTCGTTCCAGTTCGATCCGGTCGGCATGCGCAAGTTCACCAGCTCCTGCGACGTGGCCACCGCGGCCCTGACCAAGGCCGGCGTGCCGTATGAGGTCAAGCCGGCCGCCGCCGGTACCCTGGCCATCGTCAACGTGGGCAGCGCCAGCGTCACCTCCTACGAGGCGGCCGGGCTCACCAAGGAAGACGGCAAGGCAAAGGCCGATGCGTTCGGCGCCGAACTGAAGACCGCGCTCACCGCCGCCGGTTACCCGGCCAAGGCCGACAACGCGCGCATCAACATCCCCGGCACGATCTTCATGCTGTGGCTGCTGGTGCTGTACGTGACCATGGTCTACGGCCCGATCGCCGCCTACCTGGTCGAACTGTTCCCGACCCGCATCCGCTACACCTCGATGTCGCTGCCGTACCACATCGGCAACGGCTGGTTCGGTGGCTTCCTGCCGGCGATTTCCTTCGCGCTGGTGGCCGGCACCGGCAACCTCTACTACGGCCTGTGGTACCCGATCATCATCGCGTTGATGACGGTCGTGGTCGGTGGCCTGTTCCTGCGCGAGACGCGCGGGGTGGACATCACCAAGTAACGGTGCACCACACGGTATGAAACAGGGGCCGCGATGCAGATCGCGGCCCTTTTCATTCCCGCAGTGCGGGCCGTTGGCCGGCAACCAGGCAACCCCATCCGGCGGTGCAGGACGTCCCCGCCCAGCGGCCGGCACGACCGCCCATCACACCCCCTGCCGCTATAGTCGCCGCATGAGCGAAGCCCACACCGATCCCGCCGCGCTACCCGCGATCCTGCACAGCCTGCGCAGCGCGTGGCAGGCCCAGCGCCCGTCGCTGGACCAGCGCCGCGGCGACCTGCAGCGCCTGCGCGCCGCGCTGAAGGCGCGGTTGCCGCAGATGGCCGAGGCCATCTCGGCCGACTTCGGCCACCGTTCCACCCATGAATCGCTGATCGCCGACGGCATGACCGTGCTCGGCGATATCGACCACCTGTGCAGCCACCTGCGCGGCTGGATGCGGCCGCGCCGGGTCGGTGTCGGCTGGCGGTTCTGGCCGGCGCGCGCGCAGACCCGCGCGGTGCCGCTGGGCGTGGTCGCGGTGATCTCGCCCTGGAACTACCCGGTCAACCTCGCGCTGATCCCGCTGGCCACCGCGATCGCCGCCGGCAACCACGTCATCCTCAAGCCCTCCGAGCACACCCCGCGCACCAGCGCCTTCCTGCAGGCGCTGCTGGCCGAGGTGTTTCCGCGCGACCGCGTGGCGGTGGTGCAGGGCGACGCCGCGCTGGCCAGCGCGCTGGCCGGCTCGCCGTTGGACCACCTCGTGTTCACCGGCTCCACCGCGGTGGGCCGCAAGGTGATGGCCGCCGCGGCCGAGCACCTCACCCCGTTGACCCTGGAGCTGGGCGGCAAGTCGCCGGCCATCGTCTGCAGCGATTACCCGCTGGACAAGGCCGCCGCACGCCTGGCCACCGGCAAGTGGTTCAACGCCGGCCAGACCTGCATCGCGCCGGATTACGTGCTCATCGATGGCGCCCGCCAGCGCGAACTGGTGCAGCAGCTGCAGACCCAGGTGCGCGCGCGTTACGGCGATTTCAGCGATGCATCGGACTACACCCGGATCATCCATGAAGGCCAGTACCAGCGGCTGCGTGGCTACCTCGACCAGGCCCGCGCGCGCGGCGTGCCGGTGATCGAACTGGCCAACGTGGATCCCGAGCGCGCGCGCCGCGAGCGCCTGATCGCGCCGACCATCGTGCTCGATCCGCCGGCCGACCTGGACCTGATGCGCGAGGAGATCTTCGGCCCGATCCTGCCGGTGTGCGCCTACCCGGACCTGGATGCGGCACTGGCCGAGGTGCAGGGCCGCGACCGGCCGCTGGCGTTGTACGTCTTCAGCCAGCAGCGCGACAGCGTCGAGCGCGTGCTGGGCCAGGTGGTGGCCGGTGGCGTCACCGTCAACGACACCCTGCTGCATTTCGCCGTCAACGACCTGCCCTTCGGCGGGGTGGGGCCGAGCGGCATGGGCGCTTACCATGGCCGCGCCGGCTTCGATGGCCTGAGCAAGCAGCTGCCGATCCTGTGGCAGTCGCGCTGGGCCGCCAGCGACCTGCTCAAACCGCCGTATTCGAAGATCGCCGGGATATTGAAGGCACTGCTGCGCTAGCGGCAGCCAACCCCAAGGGTAGAGCCGAGCCATGCTCGGCTGCGCCTGGCACCGCCCATGACCCCGCAAACCGCGTCGGATGCGCCAATGGCCCGCCTCTTCGGCTCACGCGACCGCGCAACCACGTCCGGACCGGCCCGAATCAGCCCGACTGACAGGAACGATCAGGAGCCAGGCCGCGAGCGCCGTCCTTCGTGGAACCACGCATAGGCAGCAGCCTCCAGATCGCCTTCCTCCGCGACCACCGAGCCATCTTCGTCCAACAGCGTGTAGTGGCGCTGGTCGCCTCCCAGTGCGGCGCTGCCATCCAGTCCGAGCAGCAGCGTGTACATGGCATCGCTGACGAACACGTCGAGCATGTCCCGCAACGCTTGCGCCTGCCCGGGTGACAGCGCCATGGACGCGATCCTTGCCGCGGACGCCGTGCCCGGGGTCCAGGCGGCGGCCAGCAGCTGCTCTTTCTCGGCGTACCAGTTGGCGACGAAGGTGTCTGCGTCCATGGGGTCTGCGTGCGATGAGGGCCCACAGCCTAGCGTGGAACCAGGCCCCAGGGCTGCCGGCCAACGGCCGGCACGACCCGGTAGAATGGCGCCCATGAAAATCGCCTCCTGGAACGTCAATTCGCTCAACGTGCGCCTGCCGCACCTGGAACAGTGGCTCACCGCGTTCGCGCCGGACGTGGTCGGCATCCAGGAAACCAAGATGGAGGACCACAAGTTCCCCGACGCGGTGCTGGCCGGGCTGGGCTACCGCAGCGTGTTTGCCGGGCAGAAGACCTACAACGGCGTGGCGCTGCTCTCGCGCGAGCCGGCGCAGGACGTGCAGATCGGCATCCCGGGCTTCGAGGACGAGCAGAAACGCGTCATCGCCGGCACCGTCAACGGCGTGCGCATCATCAACCTCTACGTGGTCAACGGCCAGGACGTGGGCACCGACAAGTACGCCTACAAGCTGCGCTGGCTGGAGGCCGTGCACGCCTGGGTCGAGGCCGAGCTGGCCACGTACCCGGAGCTGGTGGTGATGGGCGACTTCAACATCGCCCCGGACGCGCGCGATGTGAATGACCCGCTGGTCTGGAACGAGAACCACATCCTGACCTCCACCGCCGAGCGTGGCGCGCTGAACAAGCTGCTGCAGCTGGGCCTGCACGACGCCTTCCGACTGCACAGCGAGGAAGAAGGCATTTTCAGCTGGTGGGACTACCGCGCCGCCGGTTTCCGCCGCAACCTGGGCCTGCGCATCGACCTCACCCTGGTCTCCGATGCGCTCAAGGCCCGCGCCATCGCCTCGGGCATCGACCGTGAGCCACGCACCTGGGACCGCCCCAGCGACCACGCGCCGGCCTGGGTGCAGCTGGGGTGACAGAAACGACAAGGCCCGGCAATGCCGGGCCCTGTCCTTGACTCCATCGCGCGTTGGTCAGCGGATGCTCTTGCGCGTAAACAGGTTCACGATGGCCAGCAGGATCACTGCGCCGATCAACGAGAACAGGAACGTGCGGATGGTGATCGCTTCGTTGATGCCGCCGCCGAACAGGAAACCGGCGATCAGTGCGCCGACGATGCCGACCACGATGTTGAGGATGATGCCTTGCTGCGCGTCGCGTCGCATGATGATGCTGGCAAGCCAGCCCACGATGCCACCAACGATCAACCAGATGATGATGCCCATAGTCTTGACTCCCAGGTGGTGTGAACGACGGCACCAGTTGACGGCAGCGCCCGTGAAATCACCGTGCAGCCGTCCTCACCGCGCGCACGCATGAGCACCGATAGCGGCCTCGGCGGTCCCTGGCGGTTCGGCCCTGTCACGGTCTGGTGCCTGCCGCACGTCAACGGCACCCGCGGCGAGCCGCAGGCGCGGGTGCTGCTGGCGGGGCAGCTCGGCACCGACCCGGATACCCTGCCGCTGCAGCGCGACCCGCGTGGCCGCCCGGAGCTGCACGCTGCGTTTGCGCACCTGGGCACCGGCTGGAGCCACAGCCACGGCCGGTTGCTGGTCGCGCTGGGCGAGGGCGTGCGCTTGGGCGTGGACCTGGAGCCGCTGCGGCCGCGGCCGCGCATGCGCGAGATCATCGAACGTTTCTTCCACCCGGGCGAGGTCGACTGGCTGCTTGGGCTGGACGAAGACGCCCGCCAGCGCTGGTTCTTCCGGGTCTGGTGCGCCAAGGAGGCCATCCTCAAGGCACAGGGGCAGGGCATTTCCTTCGGCCTGCACCGCCTGCAGTTGGCGCCAGCCCCCGACGCCGCCCTGCACCTGGCCTGGTGCGACCCCGAGCTGGGCGACGCCGCGCGCTGGCACCTGCACGAATGGGCCGCGGCCGATGATTTCCGCGCCGCGTTGGCCTGGCACGCGGTCTGAGCGACGGGGCCTGCCGGGCGATGGCCTGCTGAAGGCGCCGATCATTGCCGCGCTGCGCGCGGCCAGCCGAGCATGGCTCGGCTCTACCAAGGCCAGCCGAGCGTGGCTTGGCTCTACCAAGGCCAGCCGAGCGTGGCTTGGCTCTACCAAGGCCAGCCGAGCGTGGCTTGGCTCTACCAAGGCCAGCCGAGCAGGCTCGGCTCTACCCGTGGGCGGGATCGACGCCCGCCCTCCGTGGGGGAATCCGTGTGCCGCCCTTGCCCTTGCCCCGCTGTCGACCTGCGATAATCGCCCCATGACCGAACACACACTCCCGGCCGGCGTGGCCGCAGCGCTTGAGCGTGGCCTGGCCGCGATGGACCTGGATGCCGCCCTGGCGCCGCCGTTGCTGACCTACCTGACCCTGCTC
Organism: Stenotrophomonas sp. 05N37; assembly: GCF_056397365.1. NCBI lineage: Bacteria > Pseudomonadati > Pseudomonadota > Gammaproteobacteria > Lysobacterales > Lysobacteraceae > Stenotrophomonas > Stenotrophomonas sp. 05N37. The sequence continues at coordinate 59,458 of NZ_JBFTNG010000005.1, forward strand.
GACCGCTGGAACCGCACCTACAACCTCACCGCCATCCGCGATCCGCTGGACATGGTCACCCGCCACCTGCTCGACTCGCTGGCGATGCAGCCGTTCCTGGAGAGCGGCACCCTGGCCGACCTCGGCACCGGCCCCGGGCTACCCGGCATCCCGCTGGCGATCGCCCGCCCGCAGCTGCAGGTCACCCTGGTGGAAAGCAATGGCAAGAAGGCCCGCTTCATGCGCGAGGCCGTCCGCCAGCTGGGTTTGGGCAATGCCCGCGTCGCCGAATCACGCGCCGAGGCCCTGGCCGAACCCGGCGCCTACGACCACCTGACCGCGCGCGCCATGGATACCCTTGCCGGGATCATCCAGGTCGGCGGCCACCTGCTGCGGCCCGGCGGCCGCCTGCTGGCGATGAAGGGCGTGCACCCGCACGATGAAATCGCCCAGCTGCCCAGCGGCTGGCAGGTCGAGCAGGTACTGCCGCTGCACGTGCCCGGGCTCACCGGCGAGCGCCATCTGGTGGTCGTGGCCGGTCCTTGAGGCCACCGCCTGCGTACCAGCGCCCTTGCCGGCACGCGGGCGGATATCGGCGGCAGCGCCCGTCACAGCAGCCGTTGCGCTGTCCACCGGGCGCATCCCATGCGTCCCCGGCCGGTCGCGGGCGCGGCCCGGCGCGCATCTCACAGTGCATGACACGCCCCATATACGCATAATGACCAGTCCCACTCCCTGCCGATGAGGCTCACCCGCATGGCCCGCATCATCGCCATCGCCAACCAGAAAGGTGGCGTCGGCAAGACCACGACCGCCGTCAATCTGGCCGCCTCCCTGGCTGCTGCACCCAAGCGCGTGCTCCTTGTCGACCTCGATTCCCAGGGCAATGCGACCATGGGCAGCGGCGTGGACAAGCGTGAAGTGGCCGCCTCCACCTGCGACCTGCTGCTCGGCGAAGCCACCGCGGTCGAAGTGCGCGTGACCACCCCGGAAGGCTTCGACCTGCTACCGGGCAACATCGACCTGACCGCCGCCGAGATCCAGCTGATGGACCAGGGCGAACGCGAGCAGCGCCTCAAGCGCGCCCTGGCCCCGGTCCGCGACGAATACGACTTCATCCTGATCGATTGCCCGCCGGCGCTGTCGCTGCTCACCCTCAACGCGTTGGCCGCCGCCGATTCGGTGATCGTGCCGATGCAGTGCGAGTACTACGCGCTGGAAGGCCTGAGCGCGCTGGTGGAAACCATCGAAGCGCTGCGCGCCAACCTCAATCCCAGCCTGGAGATCGAGGGCGTGCTGCGCACCATGTTCGACGTGCGCAACAACCTGGCCAACGCGGTGTCGGCCGAACTCACCGACCACTTCGGCGACCGCGTGTTCCGCACCATCGTGCCGCGCAACGTGCGCCTGGCCGAAGCGCCCAGCCACGGGCAGAGCATCGTCGGTTACGACCGCGCCTCGCGCGGTGGCGTCGCCTACCTCGGCCTGGCCGGGGAAATCATCCGCCGCCACCAACAACGCAATAAGGCCGACAAGGCCCTGGAGACCGCCTGATGAGCACCAAGCCCGCCCTCGGCAAGAAACGCGGCCTCGGCCGCGGCCTCGATGCGCTGCTGGGGCCCAAGGGCGCGGTGACTCAGGTGCAGGCTGCCGCCGTGGTCGAACCGCTGCCCGGTGAAGTGCTGCGCAAGCTGCCGGTGGGCCACCTGCAGCCGGGCAAGTACCAGCCACGCCGCGACATGGACGAAACCAAGCTCGCCGAGCTGGCCGAGTCGATCAAGGCGCAGGGCGTGATCCAGCCGATCCTGGTCCGCCAGCTCGGCCCGGACAGCTTCGAGATCGTCGCCGGCGAACGCCGCTGGCGCGCCTCCCAGCTGGCCGGCCTGGACGAAGTACCGGTGGTGGTGCGCGAACTGGAAGACCGCACCGTCATCGCGATGGCGCTGATCGAGAACATCCAGCGCGAAGACCTCAACCCGCTTGAAGAAGCCGAGGCCCTGCAGCGCCTGATCAGCGAATTCGCGCTCACCCACGCCGAGGCCGCCCAGGCCGTCGGCCGCTCGCGCGCGGCGGTGTCCAACCTGCTGCGCCTGCTGGAGCTGCCGATCGCCATCCGCCTGCTGCTGGAAACCCGCCGGCTGGAAATGGGCCACGCGCGTGCGTTGCTCACCCTGGCCCCGGAACTGGCCAGCAAGCTCGCCCAGGAAGCGGCCGACCAGGGCTGGTCGGTGCGCGAAGTGGAGCACCGCGCGCAGCAGTTCGCCGCCGGCAAGGTACCGGGCGCACTGCGCAAGAAGCCCACCGCCAGCGCACCGCAGGCCGATATCGCGTCGCTGGAGACCGAGCTGTCCGAGTCGCTGGGCGCACGCGTGGCGATCAACCACGGCCGTGGCGGCAAGGGCAAGCTGATCATCCATTACACCGACCTGGACACGCTGGATGGCGTGCTCGAACGACTCCGCGTACAGAAGGGCTGAGTCCCCCGCCTGCGCAAGAGGATTACCCCACCGTAATGAACCCCACCAAGGTCGACCGCAACCATCTGTTGCGTCTGACCGACCTGCCGAATGTCGGGCCGGCCTGTGAGAAAGATCTGCGTCTGATCGGCATCCGCGTCCCCGCGCACCTGCGCGGCCGCGATGCCTATGACATGTACGCGCAGCTGTGCCTGCGTACTGGCGTGATGCACGATCCCTGCGTGATCGACGTGTTCCTGTCGATCCTGCGCTTCATGCAGGGCGAAGCGCCGCGCCCCTGGTGGGATTTCAGCAAGGAACGCAAGGCCACGCTGGCCAAGGACGCACCGCTCACCTTGTGGTGATGCGTCCGTGGCAGGCGCTGGCCACCAACAAGGAGCCGTGCATGAGCACTCCCTACGATGACGTAAGCCCGGGCGGTAGTCCGATGCTGATGCACACCCGACCCAGCGACTTCGCGCCGGCTGCCGGTGATGCATGCATCGAACAGATCAGCGCGCATATCGAGCAGCATCTCGGCCCGATCGCCCACGTATTCCATGAGATCGTGTCCGATACCGTGCACATCGACGTGCATGTGGTGCCGGCCACGGAGGATTTCCCGCACCTGCGGCTGGTGACGTCGGGCATGAGCGATCTGCCGATGACCCTGTCGGCTGGCGCGGAAGGTTCACCGCAGTACATGGAGTTGATGGTGACGCTGCCGGCCGACTGGCCGTTGCAGCAGGCCGACTTCGAGGACGAGCGCCACTACTGGCCGATCCGCCTGCTCAAGGTGCTGGCACGCCTGCCGCACAAGTTCGATACCTGGCTGGGCTTCGGCCACACCGTGCCCAACGGCCACCCGGCCGAACCCTATGCGCCGGGCGTGGGCTTCGACGGCGCGATCGTGCTGCCGCCGGTCACCGCCCCCGAGGCGTTCGGCCATCTGGTCATCAACGATGAAAAAACCATCGTGTTCATGTCCATCGTGCCGCTGTATCCGGAAGAATTGGCCCTGAAACTGAAGAAGGGCAGCGACGCGCTGCTGGACCGCTTCGACGCCAAGGGCATCAGCGACATCATCGAACCTGGCCGGGTGAACGCCGCCAGGAAGCGCTTCGGGCTGTTCTGAGCCCGGCGCATCGGCGATATCCTGTCCACAGGAATTTCCAGGACCCCTGCCATGCCCCTTCTCGTCACCGGCGCTGCCGGCTTCATCGGCGCCAACACCGTCCGTGCCCTGCTCGACGCGGGTGAAACGGTGGTCGGACTGGACAACTACAACGACTATTACGACCCGCAGATCAAGCGCGACCGCGTCGCCGCGCTGTGCCCGGACGCGGACATCCGCGTGCTCGACCTGACCGACCGCGACGGCCTGGCCGCGCTGTTCGACGAGGTAAAGCCGACCCGGGTGATCCACCTGGCCGCGCAGGCCGGGGTGCGCTACTCGCTGGAAAACCCGCACGCCTACGTGGACAGCAACCTGGTCGGCTTCGTCAACATGCTCGAACTGTGCCGGCATCGCGGCGTGGCCCACCTGGTCTATGCCTCCAGCAGCTCGGTGTACGGCGACTCGGCCACCCCGCCGTTCTCCGAAGACCAACGCATCGACAAGCCGCGCTCGCTGTATGCCGCCACCAAGGCCGCCAACGAGCTGATGGCGTATACCTACGCGCAGTTGTATGGCCTGCATGCCACCGGCCTGCGCTTTTTCACCGTGTACGGTCCCTGGGGCCGCCCGGACATGGCCCCGCTGCTGTTTTCGCGCGCGGTGCTGGCCGGCCGCCCGATCGACGTGTTCAACGACGGCAACATGCAGCGCGACTTCACACATGTTTCCGACATCGTGGCCGGTATCCTCGGCGCGCTGGCGCATCCGTCCGGCGAGGACGTGCCGCACCGTGTGTTCAACCTCGGCAATCACACCCCGATCGAGCTGGAGCATTTCATCGGGGTCATCGAAGCCGCCGCCGGACGCCCGGCACGCAAGGTCTACAAGCCGATGCAGCCCGGCGACATGGTCCGCACCATGGCCGATACCACGCGCGCCCATGACGCCTTCGGCTACGATCCGGCCACGCCGATCGAGCGCGGCCTGCCGCCGGTGGTGGCCTGGTGCCGGGACTATTTCGGCGATCACGCCTGACACACGGCTCCGCATTCATCTTTGGATAACCCCGGGTGCGGACAATGCGCGCTCGTTTTCGATACTGGCCATTCGCAGAGCCCGACCATGAGCCACCCCCTGTTGTCGGTCGTCGTCCCGGTCTTCAATGAACGCGACAACGTCAAACCCCTGATCGACGAGATCACCGCGGCCCTGCGTGGCCAGCTCGCCTTCGAGATCGTCTACATCGACGACCACTCCCGCGACGACACCCTGGCCGTGCTGCAGGGGCTCAAGGCCGCCAACCCGGAGCTGCGGGTGCTGCACCACGTCAGCCAGAGCGGGCAGAGCACCGCCGTGCGTACCGGGGTCCGGCACGCCCGCGCGCCCTGGATCGCCACCCTCGACGGGGACGGGCAGAACGATCCGGCCGACATCCCCAAGCTGCTGGCCGCGCGCGCGGCCGCCGCACCGGAGGTCAAGCTGTTCGCCGGCTGGCGGGTCAACCGCCAGGACTCGGGCAGCAAGCGCTGGGCCAGCAAGTGGGCCAACGCCATCCGCGCGCGCATGCTGCGCGATGACACCCCCGACACCGGCTGCGGCATCAAGCTGTTCGAGCGGGAGGCCTTCCTGGACCTGCCGTACTTCGACCACATGCACCGCTACCTGCCGGCGTTGATGCAGCGCGCCGGCTGGAAGACGGTCAGCGTGCCGGTCAACCACCGCCACCGCACCGCCGGGGTATCCAAGTACAACAACCTGGGCCGTGCCCTGGTCGGCATCCGCGACCTGCGCGGGGTGGCCTGGCTGATCACGCGCAGCAAGCGCACCGCCGTGGAAGAACGCTGATGGAGCTGCACTGGCTCGACCAACCGTTGACCTGGCTGTACTGGACCGGCCTGCACGTGACCGGCTGGAAGCTGATCGGCTATACCGGCGCGCTGATGTTCGGCGGCCGCTGGCTGGTGCAGTTCGTCGCCTCCAAGCGCGCCGGCAAGCCGGTGATCCCGCGCCTGTTCTGGTACATGAGCGTGGTCGGCAGCCTGATGACGCTGAGCTACTTCCTGTTCTCGGCCAAGCAGGACTCGGTCGGCGTGCTGCAGAACCTGTTCCCGGCGTTCACCGCGCTGTACAGCCTGAAGCTGGACATCCAGCACCGTGGGTGGAAGCGGGACAAGGCGTCGCATTAGGCAGGGGCATCCACGCATGGCGTGGATCTACGCGCGCCTGCGGCGCTTGGGTCCCGGCCGTTGGCCGGTCGCCCATCCTGCCCGCGTGGCGGGCAGGACCTTTGATCCATGCACAGGGCCTGCATCGGGTGCCATGATCGGGGTTTGCCGTCCCACGGGAACCCCTGATCGTGAAATCACCGCTCGTTGCTGCGTTGCTGCTCGCCCTGGCCCTTCCTGCCGGCGCTGCCTTGGCCGCCGCGCCGGCTGCCGCCCCGGCCAGCCTGGCCGCCGAAAGCCCCGCCGATGCGCAGTTCCGCGCGATCTACGAGAAGGAGTGGACGTGGCGCCAGGACGGCGGTGGTGCGGCCAGCGAGGACGACGACGGCCCGGCCAATGCGACCCGCATGCCCGACGTGGGCCCGGCTGCCCAGCAGGCGCGGCTGAAGGTCTGGGACGACGTGCTGGGCCAGCTCGACAAGGTCGACCGCACGGCGCTGTCGCCGGACAACCAGGTCAACTACGCCATCTACCGCGACCAGGTGTTCAACCTGGCCGCCGAGGTGCGCCTGGGCGGCTATGAAATGCCGTTCAACGCGGACTCCTCGTTCTGGTCGAACCTGTCCTTCATGGCCCGCCGCGAGATGAAGACCGCGCAGGACTATCGCAACTACATCGCCCGCCTCAACGATGTGCCGCGCTACTTCGACCAGCAGACCGGGAACATGCGTGCCGGGCTCAAGCGCGGTTTCAGCGTGCCGCGCGCGGTGCTGGACGGCCGCGAGGTCTCCATCGCCACCGTGTCCGAGCTGAAGGACCCGACCGCCTCTCCGCTGTACGCACCGTTCAAGACGCTGCCGTCCAGCATCCCCGCCGCCGACCAGGCGCAGCTGCAGGCGCAGGCGCGGCAGGCCATCAGCGGCAGCGTGGTGCCGGCCTTCGCCAAACTGCGCACCTTCTTCGTGGGCGAGTACGTGCCGCAGGCGCGCACCACGCTGGCCGCCGAGGCGATGCCTGGTGGCGAGGCGTACTACAAGCAGCAGATCCATCAATACACCACGCTGGACCTCACCCCGCAGCAGATCCACGAGATCGGCCTGAAGGAAGTGGCGCGCATCCAGAAGGAAATGGACGCGGTCATCAAGCAGGTCGAGTTCAAGGGCAGCTTCGCGCAGTTCCTCACCTTCCTGCGCACCGACCCGCAGTTCTACGCCAAGACCCCGGACGAGCTGCTGTATCGCGCCGCGTGGATCTCCAAGCGGGTGGATGGGGTGATCGGCAAGTACATGACCCTGCCGCGCGCGCGCTTCACCATCGTGCCGGTGCCGCCGGACATCGCCCCGTTCTGGACCGCCGGCCGTGGCGGCATGGGCACCTACTGGCTAAACACCTACAACCTGCCGGCGCGCCCGCTGTACAACCTGCCGGCGCTGACCCTGCACGAGTCCGACCCGGGCCATGCGCTGCAGGGTGCCCTGGCCGCCGAGCAGGGCCAGCTGCCGGAGTTCCGCCGCAATGCCTACATCTCCGCCTACGGCGAGGGCTGGGGCCTGTACTGCGAGAAGCTCGGCGTGGAGATGGGCATCTACGAAACCCCGTACGAGGATTTCGGCCGCCTCACCTACGAGATGTGGCGCGCCGCGCGCCTGGTCATCGACACCGGCGTGCACCACAAGGGCTGGACCCGCGAACAGGCCATCGCCTACCTGCGTGACCACACCGCGTTGAGCGAGCATGAAGTGACCACCGAGGTGGATCGCTACATCTCCTGGCCGGGCCAGGCGTTGAGCTACAAGCTGGGTGAGATCGCGATCGTGCGCCTGCGCGCGCAGGCGGAAAAGGCGCTGGGCGACCGCTTCGACGTGAAGGGCTTCCACGACGCCGTGCTCAAGCAGGGCTCGGTGCCGCTGCCGGTGCTGGAGCAGCAGATCCAGGCCTACATCGCCCAGCGCAAGGCCGCGGGCTGATCCATGCGGGATCGGTCGCCGCATGGCCGATCCCGCCTTCGTGAACCGCGGCCCGCGCCTGCGATTGTGTAACGGACGAGCCGCCGGCTACCCTGCCGGCATGCTTCACCATGCCCGCCCGCGTCCGTCCCTGCTGCTGCGCCTGCTGATGCTGGTCGCGGTCGGCCTGGGCGTATTCGGCACGGCCACCGCGTCGGCGCTGGCCGACATCCACATCAGCCTGCATGCCGATGCCGCGCATGGGGCCGATGACGTCGCCGGCGAAGCGCCCGACGCCGACCCCGACGCTGGCGACCTGCTGCACACCCTGGTGCATTGCGGCCATTGCCATGGCCACGGCGGCGTGCTGCCGATGGCGTCGTTGCCCTGGGTACTGCCGGCGGCCCCCGCGCATGCCGTGCCGACCAGCCTGGCCGCGCAACTGCGTACCCAGCCGCCCGAGAGCCTGCTGCGCCCCCCGATAGCGTCCTGATGCCACGCGGCCGCGCGCCGCCGTTGTCCATCTGAACCGTTATCTGGAGATTCCCCATGTGGATGCGCCTGGCAGCCTTGGCTGTCGTCGCGTTCGTGCCGTGCGTGCATGCGCAGGGTACGAAGACGCCTGACCCGTTGACCCTCGACGACGCCATCGCGCGCGTCGCCCAGTACCACCCCGGCCTGCGCCTGGCCGATGCGCAGCGCCCGATCTGGGACGCCCGCCGCGATGCGGCAGCGCTGACGCCGCCGCTCACCGTCGGCGTGGAGCTTGAAAACGCGCTCGGCACCGGCGATGCCAGCGGCTTCCGCAGCGCCGAGCTGACCGTCACCCTGGCCGGCGTGCTGGAACGCGGCAGCAAGTTGGACGCGCGCCGTGCCGTGGCCCAGGCCAACATCGACAGCCTGGCCCCGCAGCGCGAAACCGCCCGCCTGGATCTGCTGGCCGAGGTCGCCCGCCGCTATCTCGCCATCACCGAGGCGCGCCAGCGACTGGGCATCGCCAGCACCGACATCGAGCAGCGCAGGCGCGCGGTCGCCGCCGCGCGTCTGCGCCTGCAGGCCGGCGCCTCGCCCGAATCGGTGCTGCTGACCGCGCAGGCGATGCTGGCCCAAGCCGAACTGGACCGGGATCGCGCGCGCCAGGCCGACCAGTCCGCGCGCGCCGCGTTGTCCGCGCTCTGGCGGCAGCGTGATCCGGGCTTCGACGTGGTCACCGGTGACCCCCTGCAACTGCCCGCGCTGCAGGACTTTGCGGTGTTGGCCGAGGAACTGCAGCGCACCCCGGAACTGGCCCTGCTCGCCGGTGAGCGCCGTATCCGCGAGGCGCAGGTGCAACTGGCGCGCACCGCCGCGCGACCGGATCTCAGTTGGCAGGTCGGCGTCCGCAACACCCGCGACAGCCGCGACACCGCCTTCGTGGCCGGGTTCAGCCTGCCGCTCGGCAGCGTCGCCCGCGCCGCCCCGGAGATCCGCGCCGCCGAGGCCGAGCTGGCGCTCAACAGCGTCGAACGCGACGCGCGCGCGCTGCAGCTGTACGCCACGCTGGCCGAGGCGCACGGGCGCTACCTGACCGCGCAGCTGGAGGTCACGCGCATGGCGCGCGATGTGCTGCCGCAGCTCAAGCGCGCCGAGAATGCCGCCGAGAAGGCCTGGCGTGCCGGTGCCATCAGCTACATGGAATGGGCGCAGCTGCAGGCCATGCGCATCGACGCGCGCCAACGCCAGCTCGATGCCGCCATCGCCGCACAGACCGCATTGATCGAAATCCAGCGCCTGACCGGCCAAAGCATGGTCGCCGCCAGCGACACCCCCACGCCCCACGTGTCCACGGAGGACCGCCGATGAACCGTTCCGCACATCGCATCGCGCTGGCCGCCACGCTGCTGCTCGCCGCACTGGCCTTGGCCGGCTGCGGCAAGGACGCCCCCGCCACGGCCCCCGCCGACACCGACCAGGGCCATGGCGACGCCGGCCACACCGACGGCGACGATGACCACGACGCGCCGGAGCGCACCACCATCGCCGCGGCCATGGCCGAACAGGCGGGCATCCGCGTCGCCCCGGTCGCTGCCGGCACCATCGCCGACGAACACGACGTGCAGGGCCTGCTGACCCCGGTCGATGGCCGCGTCGCCCAGGTGATGGCGCGCTTCCCCGGCCCGATCCGCTCGCTGCGTGCCAACGTCGGCGACAGCGTCCGCGCCGGCCAGGTGCTGGCCAGCATCGAGAGCAACCTCAGCCTCACCACCTACACCGTCAGCGCACCGATCGGCGGCGTGGTGCTGGCGCGCCAGGCCCAGGTCGGCGGCGTGGCGGGCGAGGGTGCACCGCTGTTCGAGATCGGCGACCTGTCCACGCTGTGGGTGGACCTGCACATCTTCGGCAACGATACCCAGCACATCACCGCCGGCGTCCCGGTCACCGTGTCGCGCATGACCGACGGCGTCAGCCAGACCACCACGCTGGAACGCGTGCTGCCCGGCACCGCCACCGCCAGCCAGAGCACCGTGGCCCGCGCCACGCTGCGCAACGACGATGGCCTGTGGCGGCCCGGTGCGGCGGTCAAGGCACGCATCGTGGTGGCCACCCAGCCGGCCGCGCTGGTGGTGCCGCTGGCTGCGGTGCAGAGCATGGACGGCAAGGACGTGGTGTTCGTGCGCGTCGGCGATACCTACACCGCGCGTGCCGTCACCCTTGGCGCGCGCGATGCCGGCCAGGTCGAAGTGACCGAGGGGCTGAAGGCGGGCGAAGACGTCGTGGTCGAACAGAGCTACGTGGTCAAGGCCGACATCGGCAAGGCGGGGGCATCGCATGAACATTGATCGCGTGCCGCGCGCGGCGCAGCGCGGAGGATGCCCGCATGCTTGAGCGCATCATTGGCGCCTCCATCGCCCATCGCTGGTTGATGATGACCCTCACCGCCGTGCTGGTCGCGGTCGGCGTCTGGAGCTTCACCCAGCTGCCCATCGACGCCACCCCGGACATCACCAACGTCCAGGTGCAGATCAACACCGCCGCGCCCGGCTACTCGCCGCTGGAGACCGAACAACGCATCACCTACCCGGTGGAAACGGTGATGGCCGGGCTGCCGCGCATGGAGCAGGCGCGCTCGCTGTCGCGCTACGGGCTGTCGCAGGTCACGGTCGTGTTCGAGGACGGCACCGACATCTACTTCGCCCGCCAGCAGGTGGCCGAACGCCTGCAGCAGGTGAAGTCGCAGATTCCCGACGGCCTGGACCCGCAGCTGGGCCCGATCTCCACCGGCCTGGGCGAGATCTTCATGTACACCATCGACGCCGATCCCAAGGCACGCAAGGCCGATGGCACGCCGTACACCGCCACCGACCTGCGCACCCTGCAGGACTGGGTGATCCGGCCGCAGCTGCGCAACGTGCCGGGCGTGACCGAGGTCAACACGATTGGCGGTTTCCAGCGCCAGGTGCACATCACCCCGGACCCGGCGCGGCTGCGCGCGCTCGGCTTCACCCTGGAAGACGTCGCGCAGGCGGTGGAGGCCAACAACCAGAACGTCGGCGCCGGCTACATCGAGCGCAACGGCCAGCAGTTCCTGGTGCGCATCCCCGGCCAGGTGGCCAACCTGGAGGAGATCGGCAACATCGTGCTGGCCCGGCGCGAAGGCGTGCCGATCCACGTGCACGACGTGGCCGAGGTCAAGGATGGGCCGGAACTGCGCAGCGGCGCGGCCACCCAGAACGGCCACGAGGTGGTGATGGGCACCGTGGTGATGCTGATCGGCGCCAACAGCCGCGATGTCGCCCAGGCCGCGGCTGCGCGGCTGCAGCAGGCGCAGGCGAGCCTGCCCGAGGGCGTCACCGTCACCGCCAGCTACGACCGCACCGCGCTGGTGGACCGCACCATCGCGACCGTGGCCAAGAACCTGGTCGAAGGTGCGCTGCTGGTGATCGTGGTGCTGTTCCTGCTGCTCGGCAACTTCCGTGCGGCGCTGATCACCGCGGCGGTGATTCCGCTGGCGATGCTGTTCACGCTGACCGGCATGGCCCGCGGTGGCGTGTCGGCCAACCTGATGAGCCTGGGGGCGCTCGACTTCGGCCTGATCGTCGATGGCGCGGTGATCATCATCGAGAACTGCCTGCGCCGCTTCGGCGAACGCCAGCACGCCCTCGGCCGTGACATGACCCGCGCCGAACGCTTCGCCGAAACCGCCCGTGCGACAGCCGAAGTGATCCGCCCCAGCCTGTTCGGCCTGGGCATCATTACCGCGGTGTACCTGCCGATCTTCGCGCTCACCGGCGTGGAAGGGAAAATGTTCCACCCGATGGCGATCACCGTGGTGCTGGCGCTGACCGGTGCGATGGTGCTGGCGCTGACCTTCGTCCCGGCGGCGATCGCGTTGTTCCTCGGCGGCCACGTGCAGGAGAAGGAGAACCGCCTGATGGCATGGGTGCGCCGGCGCTATGAACCACTGCTGGCGTTCTCGCTGCGTCGCGGCCGCTGGATGGTGGCCGGTGCGCTGGTGCTGGTGGTCGGTTGCGGCCTGCTGGCCACGCGGCTGGGCAGCGAGTTCGTGCCCAACCTGGACGAGGGCGACGTCGCCATGCACGCCATGCGCATCCCCGGCACCAGCCTGACCCAGTCGATCCAGATGCAGAAGCAGATCGAAAACCGGCTGGTGCAGTTCGCCGAAGTGGACAAGGTGTTCTCCAAGATCGGCACGCCCGAGGTGGCCTCCGACCCGATGCCACCCTCGGTGGCCGACACCTTCATCATGATGAAGCCGCGCAAGGACTGGCCGGACCCGCGCAAGTCGCGCGCGGCACTGCTGGGTGAACTGGAAGAAGCCGTGGAGCAGCTGCCGGGCAACAACTACGAGTTCACCCAGCCGATCCAGATGCGCACCAACGAGCTGATCTCCGGTGTGCGGGCGGACGTGGCGGTGATGTTGTTCGGCGATGACCTGGACACGCTGCTGGCGGTGGGCAAGCGGATTGCGGCAGTGGCGGGCAAGGTGCCCGGTGCGGCCGACGTGCGGGTGGAGGAAACCAGCGGCCTGCCCCTGCTCACCGTCACCCCCAACCGCGCCGCGCTGGCCGGCTACGGACTCAACCCGGGGCAAGTGCAATCGACCGTGGCCACCGCGGTCGGCGGCCAGGTGGCCGGCCAGCTGTTCGAAGGCGACCGCCGCTTCGACATCGTCGTGCGCCTGCCCGAAGCGCTGCGCCAGGACCCGGCCGCGCTGGCCGACCTGCCGGTCTCGCTGGAGAGCGCGCTGGCCGACGATGCCGACGAATCCAGTCGCGCCGGCAGCTGGCGCAGTGGCAGTGCACGCACCGTGCCGCTGCGCGAGCTGGCCACGCTGGGCAACACCGAGGGGCCCAACCAGATCAACCGCGAGAACGGCAAGCGCCGCATCGTCGTCACCGCCAACGTGCGCGACCGTGATCTGGGCGGTTTCGTCACCGAGCTGCAGCAGCGCATCGGTCGCGACGTGCAGGTCCCCAACGGCTACTGGATCGAGTACGGCGGCAGTTTCGAACAGCTGATCTCGGCCAGCCAGCGCCTGGCGATCGTGGTGCCGGTGACGTTGGCGATCATCTTCGCGCTGTTGTTCTGGGCATTTGGTTCGGTCAAGGATGCCGCGATCGTGTTCAGCGGCGTGCCGCTGGCGCTCACCGGCGGCGTGCTTGCCCTGGCCGCCCGCGGGATCCCGCTGTCGATTTCCGCGGGCGTGGGGTTCATCGCGCTGTCCGGCGTGGCGGTGCTCAACGGCCTGGTGATGATCAGCTTCGTGCGCAGCCTGCGCGATAGCGGCTTGCCGTTGGCCGATGCAGTGCGCGACGGCGCGCTCGGCCGCCTGCGTCCGGTGCTGATGACCGCACTGGTGGCGTCGCTGGGCTTCGTGCCGATGGCCTTCAACGTCGGCGCCGGCTCGGAGGTGCAGCGCCCCCTGGCCACGGTGGTGATCGGCGGCATCGTGTCGTCCACGTTGCTGACATTGCTGGTGCTGCCGGTGTTGTACCGGTGGCTGCATCGGAAGGAGACTGTCCCGGTTGTCGGGTAGCACCTGGCCACTGGTCGAATGAACCGTGACGCAGCAGGCACGCAACAACGTGCCTGCTGCGCGGCAGATCGGTATTGCCGTCAGCGTGCTGTTCGACGTGTGGCATGCGTCGCGTTAATGGCTCGACCATCGCCGCTAACATCAACCGCTCAGCCAGCAGGCCGGCGCAAGGAGAGCGGCAGTGTCGTATCGGCAATTCCAGATCGGCACACAGATCTACGACCTGACGCATCTGGATCCTTTCACTGTCTCGGTGATGGTGTACGGAACGCGGGTCGAGGTGGATGTGATGTTCAGCTTCCACCTTTTCACCGACCAGAAGGGCAAGGGCCCTCGATTCGAGCATCACATTGAAGAGCGCTACTTCTGCGTGGATCGCTATCGGTTGAGTCACGACGTCGCACGCTACATGCGCGGTCCGTTTTTCGAAGCGTCAGTTCGCCGGCACGTGCACCAGGTTCGCGGGCAGGCGCGCGAACAGTACTTTTGCACCGATATGGGCCATGGCGACATCATCTGGACCCGGATCACGCGGCGCGCCGAGCAGAACCGGGCGCACGTTTGGGTGGCCAGCGCCTACAACCGCGATTGGCAGGGCCAAGTACTCCCGCATGGGCATGGTTTGTTTCGTGTGGTCAAAGTACTTGCCGCCAAGCTGGGCATCCATCGCCCCTGAACGAAAAAAGCGCCCCATCGCTGGGGCGCTTTCAAATTTCGTTCTCGGTGATTCTCTATCGCGTCGGCTTTCGCTTATCCCGCCAAAGGCTGAGGAAAGTACAGGGCATGCCCGACTCCGCTGCACTACCTTCCTGTTGCCAGGTCCCGATCAGCAGTGCTTGGGGAGAATGATCGCATGCGGTTGGAGCCATGTAAAACCGGATGGGGCGCCCCGTTAATGTTCATTTCAAGGCCCTCTTGCCAGTTCACGTGCCGGGATGATGCCCAACCAGCGTTCGATCTGGGCGACAGCGTTGGCCACCCCATCTTCGACCGTCATCGCCCGGCCAAGCGAGTTGGCACGCGATCGGGTGTCAGCCCGCTCTGCAACAGCGATGGCACTGGCCAGCCGGGCCGCATCCAGCCGCTTGGGCGACAACGCTGCCGGCGCGACCCCCAACTGCTGCAACCGATCCGCCCAGAAGAACTGGTCGGCGGCGAACGGCATCACCAGCGAGGGCACGCCGGCGCGGCAGGCCGAATGCGTGGTGCCGCTGCCGCCGTGGTGGATCACCAGCGCACAGCGCGGGAACAGCGCCTCGTGCGGGGTGGGGCCGACCACGAACACCTGCGGGGGCAGGGTGCCGCTGGGCACGCCGGCCCAGCCGGGAAACAGCAGCACCCGGCGCGGTGCCAGCGCCTGCAGCAGGGCGGGCAGCACGTGGTCGCGATCGAAGCCGGTCATGCTGCCAAAGCCCAGGTACACCGGCGCCGGCCCGGCGTCGAGGAAGGCCTGCAGGTCCGCCGGCGGGTGCCAGGCCAGGTCCGGGGCGCGCCACTGGCCGCAGATACGGTGGTCGGCGGGCCAGTCCGGGGGCGGCGGCAGCAGGGTGGGCGAAATGCCGTACAGCATCGGCAGGTCGCGCCACAGCGTGCGGCGCGGGGGCATGCCCAACGCGTGCCGGGCGCGGTTGATCGGCTGGCGGAAGGTCCGCCAGACGGCCTGGTTGACCAGCGTGTAGCTGAGCCGGTTGAGCGCGCCGGGCAGGCGCAGCCGGGGCAGGAACGGGGACAGGAACGCGCGCGTGGGGGTCAGCGGGATCATGCCGGCGCCGATCACCGGCAGGCCGTGGCGTTCGGCCACGCACATGCCCACGAACGCGGCCAGTCCACCGGTCAGCACCGCATCGCAGCCGGCCGCGGCCGCGTCGGCCTGGCGCATCCACGCCGGCACGTGCTGGCGGGCCATCCGCGCCAGCCCGCGCGAAGCGGCCAGGGTGTCGTTGCCACGCGATACCAGCGCCACCACGTCGTCATGGATGTCCCCTTCCAGCGCCGCATGCGGTACGCCCAGGGCGCGCGCGCTGCCCAGGGTGCCGCCTTCGGCCAGCAGCATCACCTCGTGGCCGGCGGCGATCAGGCCGTGGCACAGCATCACCAGGGGGCGGGTGTCGCCTTCGGTGCCATAGGTCACGACGAGCAGCCGCATGGGGGGATCCGGTGGGGGAGGGCCAGTATTGCCGCCCCGCTGCAGTGGCGGCGCGAACAGGCGGCGTAGCCAGACCGCCGCCGCCCTGTGGACAACTTGCGCCAGCCCGGGGGCTGCGGCATAATGCGCGGCTCGCTGTGTCCAAAAACCTTTGGATCGGCGGCCGGGAACACGTCATCCGGCCCGCCCTCGACAGCGTAACCCTTTGATTCTCATGACGTGTGGCGGGAAACCGCCGAGGCCGCCGTCGCCCGGGCTATGGGCTGACAATTACTTTCATCGAGGTGCGCAATGTCCCGCGTATGCCAAGTTTCCGGCAAGCGAGTGCAGACGGGTAACAACGTCTCGCACGCCAACAACAAGACCCGTCGTCGTTTCCTGCCCAACCTGCACGAGCGCCGCTTCTGGGTTGCCAGCGAGAACCGCTGGGTCAAGCTTCGTGTTTCCGCGCATGCCCTGCGCACCATCGACAAGAACGGTATCGATTCCGTTCTGGCTGAGCTGCGTGCGCGCGGCGAAAAGGTCTGAGGAGTAACTAATCATGGCAGGCAAGCGCGACAAGATCCGTCTGATTTCGACGGCCAACACTGGCCACTTCTACACGACGGACAAGAACAAGAAGAACACCCCCGGGAAGATGGAATTCCTGAAGTACGATCCGGTCGTGCGCAAGCACGTCCTGTACAAGGAAGGCAAGATCAAGTAATCCGCAAGGATGCTTGCGCTTCCCCGAAAAAAGACCCGCCCTCGTGGCGGGTTTTTTTTTGGTTCTTCTTTCATCTGCGTGGCAAGCACGAAGCGCGCTGTGAATCTTTTTTAGCGCGGCGGTCGGTGGGTTGGGCGCTGGGGGCCCAGCGCCCAACCGACCGACGGCCCTCAGAAGCCAGCTTTCCCGCTCGTTTCCGCAAGCCGAGCCCCTTAGCGGCCGGTAGGCTCCTGGGCAAAATAAAGGAGGAGGCCGCCCTGCGGCCGGGGGACACTACGCCAGGGGCCCACCGGCTGCTGCGGGGCCCTCACGCTCGCGACAGAATCGAACGGAGACGGCAGCTGATCCGCAGGCGCCTGCACTCCAGGCCACGCGCATATCGCCGCGTGCCCTCTGCCACGTCCCTTGAAACCAGGTGCTCCCTTCCACCGGAAGAAGGACCTCTTTTCATGCCACGCTCGATCGGACTCTGGCCGAATTGACGAGGAACCGGCCAGTGCCCGGCACTACCGGGTGCATACACCGCCCATGTAAGAATGCCCGCATACCTCCCGACGGGCGACGCGATGCTGTTCGAGTGGCTGCTGGGCTCCTGGTTGTTGATGCTGGATTGGCTGATCCGGCTGGCCGCGCTGTTCTGGATCCCCACCCGCACCACGCCGGGCGCCGCGCGCAGCTGGCTGCTGCTGGTCGGCTTCGTGCCGCTGCTGGGCCTGCCGCTGTACCTGCTCTTCGGCCACCCATGGCTGTCGCGTCAGCGCGTACAGCGCCAGGCCGAGGCGTCCCAGGTCATCCGCGAGGAACAGGCGCTGCAGCCGCCGCTGCGCTGGACCCCCTTACCCGACACCGCCACCGCCGAAATCGTCCCGCTGATCGAGCGCCAGGGCGATTTCATGCCCATCCACGGCAACGCGGTCGAACTGCTCGTCGACTATGACGCCTCGCTGCAGGCCCTGATCGAGGATATCGACCAGGCCCGCGACCGCGTCCACCTGCTGTACTACCTGATGCTCGACGACGCGGTCGGCGAGGCGATCGTGCAGGCCCTGCAGCGCGCCGCCGCCCGCGGCGTGCATTGCCGCCTGCTGCTGGACGCAGTGGGTGCCAAGCGCGGCCTGCGCCATTACCGGCATCGGCTGCAGGCCCTGGGCGTGGACGTGCGCGCGATGCTGCCCGGCGGCCTGCGCTGGCGCCGCAGTGGCCGCATGGACCTGCGCAACCACCGCAAGATCGCCGTCATCGACAACCGCGTCGGCTACATCGGCTCGCAGAACCTGGCCCAGCCACAGTTCGTGCCGGGGTTCCCCAACAAGGAACTGGTCGCGCGCGTGCGTGGCCCCGGCGTGGCCCACCTGGAGGCGGTGTTCGCCAGCGACTGGTACATGGAGACCGGCCAGCGCCTGGACGTCATGACCGCGGTACCGGTGTGCTCGGCCGACGTGGCCACCCAGCTGCTGCCCAGCGGCCCCGCCTACCCCTTCAGCAACGCGCGCGATGCGGTCAATGCCCTGATCCACCTCGCACGCCGGCGGATCGTGCTGGTCACCCCGTACTTCGTGCCCGACGAGGCCACCCTCAGCGCACTGCGCATCGCCGCACTGTCCGGCGTGCAGGTGCAGCTGATCCTGTCGGCCAGCAACAACCAGCGCCTCACCGCGTGGGCGCAGGAGGCCTATTACGACGAGCTGCTGCGCGCGGGCGTGCGCATCGCGCTGTACGAACCGTGCTTCCTGCATGCCAAGCACCTAACCGTGGACGAAGACATCGCGCTGGTCGGCTCGATCAACCTGGACATCCGCTCGTTCGCGCTCAACGCCGAGATCGGCATGCTCTGCTACGACACCGGCATCGTCGCCCAGCTGCTGCAGATCGAAAGCGACTACCTGCTGCAGTCCCGCCACCTCACGCTGGACACCTGGCGCCAGCGTGCGGCGTGGCGACGCAGCCGCGAAGGCATCGCGCGATTGGCGGACGCGCTGATGTGAGCGCGTTGCCAGCGCACGCGCAGGCATCGCCTACAATGCTGGCCATGAGCGCATCCGATATCTCCCGCCAGTGCGACCTGGCCATCGTCGGCGGCGGTGCGGCCGGCGTGCTGGTCGCGTTGCAGGCCCTGCGCGGCGCCTCCCGTGCGCTGCACATCGCCCTGTTCGAACCGGCCTCGGCGCTGGCCCAGGGCATCGCCTACGCCACGCCATGGCCCGAACACCTGCTCAACGTGCCGGTGGGCAAGATGAGCGCGTTGCCGGACGCGCCGGATGATTTCCTGGCCTACCTGCTGCAGGTCGACGCGTTCCCGGGCCGGTCGCGCGACGCACTCGCCGCCGACTATGCGCCGCGGCGCCTTTACGCCGACTACCTGCAGGCACGCCTGGAACAGGCAGGCGCGGCCAGTGCGGCACGCCTGGAGGTGGTGCACGCGGCGGTACTCGGCCTGCAGCCGGGCACGCAGTCCCAGCAGCTGACGTTGGCCAGCGGCGAACAGTGGCAGGCGCGCCAGGTGGTGCTGGCCTGCGGCAACAGCATGCGGCCCCTGCCGGTGCCGGGAGCCGAGGCCCTGCCACCGGGCAAGGTCGTGGATGCCTGGGATTACGACGGCGTACGCCTGCTGGCCGGCGATGGCGACCTGGCCATCATCGGCTCGGGCCTGAGCATGGCCGACAGCGTGGTGGCGCTGGCCAACGCCGGGCATCGCGGCCGCATCCACGTGCTGTCGCGTCACGCGCTGCTGCCGTTGGCGCACGCGCACGGCGGCGCGGCCACATTCGATCCGCAACCCCTGCTGGCCATGTCACTGCGACAGAAACTGCGCGTCCTGCGCGGCCACGCACGCGACGCTGCCGCACAGGGCCTGCCGTGGCAGGCGGTAATGGACAGGATCCGTCCGCTTGGCCAGGCGCTGTGGCGGGGCCTGGACGCGGCCGACCAGCGCCGTTTCCTGCGCCATGCCGTGCGCTACTGGGACGTGCACCGTCACCGCATCGCCGAACAGGTACACGCGCAGGTGGACGCGCTGGAGCGGTCCGGCCAGCTGCAGCGCCACCGCGCCCGCCTCGATACGGTGCTGGTGCTGGACGGTACCCTGCAGGTGCACGCGCATGGCGCCAATGGCGGCCTCGCGCCCTTGCAGGTCAGCGCATTGATCAACGCCACCGGCGTGGAAACCCGCGCCACCGCGATGCGCAATCCGCTGGTGCAGCAGTTGCTGGCCGACGGCCACGCGCGCCCGGGTCCGCACGGGCTTGGACTGGATACCTCGGTCGAGCACGGCCAGCTGCTGGATGCCAGCGGCCAGCCGCATCCGGCGGTGCAGGTGGTCGGCAGCCTGCGCATCGGCACGCTGTGGGAAAGCCTGGCCATCCCCGAGCTGCGCGGGCAGGCACAGCAGGCCGCGCGCGCTGCCGTGGCCTGAACCCGGCAGGCGCGATGGACAGGGTTCGCTGAATCGGTTGGGCGCCGGGCCGGTCGGATCGCCCCGCACGGGGTAAAATGCGCCGATGGATGTCTCCCATTTGCTCGACGGGCTCAACCCCGCCCAGCGCGAAGCTGTGTCCGCCCCGCCCGGCCACCATCTGGTGCTTGCCGGTGCCGGTTCCGGCAAGACCCGCGTGCTTATCCACCGCATTGCCTGGCTGAATGAAGTCTGCGGCGTGCCCACCCATGGCATTTTTGCGGTCACCTTCACCAACAAGGCCGCCGGCGAGATGCGCCACCGCATCGACCTGCAGCTGCCGCAGGGCAGCCGCGGCGCGTGGATCGGCACCTTCCACGGCCTGGCCCACCGCCTGCTGCGCCTGCACTACCAGGATGCCAAGCTGCCCGACAGCTTCCAGGTGCTCGACTCGGACGACCAGCTGCGCCTGGTCAAGCGCGTGGTGCAGCAGCTGGAGATCGACGACAGCAAGCACCCGCCCAAGCAGATCGCCTGGTGGATCAACGAGCAGAAGGACGAAGGCCGCCGTCCCCAGCACATCCAGCCCGAGCCGCATGATGCGTGGCTGGAAACCATGCGCCAGGCCTACATCGCCTATCAGGAGCGCTGCGACCGCGCCGGCCTGGTCGACTTCGCCGAGTTGCTGCTGCGCGCGCATGAACTGCTGCGCGACAACCCGGCGCTGCTGGCGCACTACCGCTCGCGTTTCCGCGAGATCCTGGTGGACGAGTTCCAGGACACCAACGCCATCCAGTACGCCTTCGTGCGCGTGCTGGCTGGCGACAGCGGGCACGTGTTCGTGGTCGGCGACGACGACCAGGCCATCTATGGCTGGCGCGGCGCCAAGGTCGAGAACGTACAGCGCTTCCTCAAGGATTTCCCCGGCGCGCAGACCGTGCGCCTGGAGCAGAACTATCGCTCCAGCGCCAACATCCTCGGCGCGGCCAACGCGGTGATCGCGCACAACCCGGACCGCATCGGCAAGGAGCTGTGGACCGACAGCGGCGACGGCGACCCGATCGACCTGTACGCGGCCTACAACGAAATGGACGAGGCGCGTTACGTGGTCGAGCGCGCGCGCCAGTGGGTGCGCGATGGCGGCAGCTACGGCGATGCCGCGGTGCTCTACCGCAGCAACGCACAGTCGCGCGCCTTTGAAGAAGCGCTGATCTCCGAGCAGGTGCCGTACCGCGTGTATGGCGGCATGCGCTTCTTCGAGCGGGCGGAAATCAAGGACGCGCTGGCCTACCTGCGGTTGATGACCAACCGCAACGATGACGCTGCCTTCGAGCGCGCGGTCAACACGCCCACGCGTGGCATCGGCGACCGCACGCTGGACGAAGTGCGCCGGCTGGCCCGCACCCACGCGATCTCGCTGTGGGAGGCCACCATGCTGACCACCCAGGGCAATGAACTGGCCGCGCGTGCGCGCAATGCGCTGGCCGGGTTCCTGACCCTGGTCAACCAGCTGCACGGCGAAGCCGGCGAGATGACCCTGGCCGAGCGCATCGACCACGTGCTGCTGCGCTCGGGCCTGCGCGAACACTGGTCCAAGGAAAGCCGCAACGCGCTGGATTCGGAGTCGCGCGCGGACAACCTGGACGAACTGGTCTCGGTGGCCTCGCGCTTCGTGCGCCGCGAGGACGACGTCGAAGAGACCGGCGAGACCATGAGCGAGCTGGTCGCGTTCCTGTCCTACGCGTCGCTGGAGGCCGGTGAAGGCCAGGCCCAGGCGGGCGAGGAAGGCGTGCAGTTGATGACGCTGCACTCGGCCAAGGGCTTGGAATTCCCCATCGTGTTCCTGGCCGGCATGGAAGACGGCCTGTTCCCGAGCGCCCGCTCGCTGGAAGAGAGCGGCCGGCTGGAAGAGGAGCGCCGCCTGGCCTACGTGGGCATCACCCGTGCGCGCCAGAAGCTGGTGCTCAGCTACGCCGAATCGCGGCGCATCCACGGCCAGGAAAACTACAACGTGCCCTCGCGCTTCCTGCGCGAGATCCCGCGCGAGTTGCTCAACGAAGTGCGCCCCAAGGTGCAGGTCTCGCGCACCGCCTCGCTCGGCGCCAACCGGGTGATGGGCCACACCGCGCTGGAAGCACCGCCGCTGAAGCTGGGCGCGATGGTCAACCATCCCAAGTTCGGCGAAGGCATGGTCACCGACTACGAGGGCAACGGGCAGCACGCCCGCGTGCAGGTCGAGTTCGCCGATGCCGGCAGCAAGTGGCTGGTGATGGCGTACGCCAACCTGACCGTGATCTGACGCTGGCGCGCCCGGGACGACGCGCCACGCCCACCCGCGATAGAGCCGAGCCATGCTCGGCTCCACAACAGCAACCGCAGCCCAAACGTGCCGATGGCACCCCACAAGGTAGAGCCGAGCCATGCTCGGCTCCACAACAGCAACCGCAGCCCCAACGCGCCGATGGCACCCCGCAAGGTGGAGCCGAGCCATGCTCGGCTGCACAACAGCGAGCGCAGCCCAAACGTGCCGATGGCACCCCGCAAGGTAGAGCCGAGCCATGCTCGGCTCCACAATAGCGAGCGCAGCCCAAACGTGCCGATGGCACCCCGCAAGGTAGAGCCGAGCCATGCTCGGCCCCACAACAGCAACCGCAGCCCAAACGTGCCGATGGCACCCCACAAGGTAGAGCCGAGCCATGCTCGGCTGCGTAACATTGAGCGCAGCCCGAACGTGCCGATCGCAGCGCGCACAGCAGCCGAGCATGGCTCGGCTCTACAATGGCCGGTATTCCGCTAGCGCAGACCGCCCCATGACCGATTCGCCGCTGCACATCACCGTCAAGTTGAACGCGAAACTCCAGCCGGAGCACCGCCACGAGCTGTTCGAGGACCCGCTCGACGCCTTGCTGGAAAGCGCCGCGTTGGGCCAGCTTACCGGCGGCGGCACCGCGCTGTCCGACGACGGTGAAGTGGAGTACGGCGACATCGAGATCGCGCTCAACGACGCGGCCTCGCTGCCGGCGGTGGTCGAACTGCTGGAACAACTGGGCGCGCCGAAGGGTTCGCTGATCCAGCGTGCAGGCGAGCCCGACCAGGCGTTCGGCGTCACCGAAGGCCTGGCGCTGTACCTCAACGGCACCGACCTGCCCGATGAGGTCTACGAGCAGTGCGACTCGAATTATGTGTTCGAGCAGATCGTCGAGCGCATCGACGGGGTGGGCGAAATCTGCAGCTGGTGGCAGGGGCCGACTGAAACCGCGCTGTACCTGTACGGCGTGTCGTTCGAGACCCTGCGCGAGCGTATTGCCGACCTGGTGGCTACCTATCCGCTGTGCCAGGGCGCGCGGGTGGTGAAGGTCGCCTGATCGGCGTGCAGCCGACCAACGGTCGGCTCTACGGCGGGGCGGGTGTGCGTGCAGCCGACCGACGGTCGGCTTTACGGTGGGCGGGGTGTGCGTGCAGCCGACCAACGGTCGGCTCTACGGTGGGCCGGATCCGGGTAGAGCCGACCGTTGGTCGGCTGCCGTCCGAAGCCCCGCAACGCTCACGCCGTATCGACCGCCCGCGCCGCCCCACGCACCTGTTCCCAGTCCAGCCCGAACTTCGCCAGGTACTTGCGCAGCCGGTCGGCATCATTGGTGCTGGCCCGCTGCGCGCGCGACACCGCGAACAGTTCGCGCCCGGCCGCCGACAGCGACGCCGAGCGGGCGCACACACGCACCACGTCCTCCAGCTGCACCCGGTCAAAGCGGTCCAGCCCGTTGACGGCCTCGCCCAGCAGCGCATCCAGCGGCGAGGCGGTCGTGCCGTCGTGCCACTGCGCGCGCAGCCGGGTGATTTCCTCTTCCACGCCCTCGATCTGGATGCGGCCGGCCGTGGCCAGCGTCGCCAGGCGCATCAGTGATGCGCCCAGGTCGCGGAAGTTGCCGCGCCAGGTCGCTTCGGCGCTGGTGGCGAAGGCCAGGTAGCGCGTCCTGGCCTCGACGTTGAAGCGCACGCGTTCGTGCTGTTCGCGCGACCATCGCTCCAGCTCGAACTCCAGGTTCGGCTCGATGTCCTCGCTGCGCTGGGCCAGGCCGGGCAACGCGTAGGTCCACAGGTTGAGCCGGGCCAGCAGGTCCTCGCGAAAGCGCCCCTGGCGCACCGCCCCCTGCAGGTCGCGGTTGGTGCCGGCGATCAGCTGGAAATCGCTCTCCACCTCGCGGTCGCTGCCCACCGGCAGGAAACGCTTCTCTTCCAGTGCGCGCAGCAGCATGGCCTGCTCGTCCTGCCCGAGCTCGCCGATTTCATCCAGGAACAGCAGGCCCTTGTCGGCCGAGCGCAGCAGCCCGGCGCGGTCGGCCGAGGCTCCGGTGTAGGCGCCCTTGGTATGGCCGAACAGCGTGCTCATCGCCCCATCGCCGCGCAGGGTGGCGCAGTTCACCTCGACGAAGCGGCCCGGCAACTGGTGCTTGAGCTTCTTCAGCGCGAAGACGCGCTTGGCCAGCTGGCTCTTGCCGGCGCCGGTGGGACCCATCAGCAGCATCGGCGCGCGCGAACGGGTGGCCACGGTCTCGATCTGCTCGATCATCCGGTTGAACGCACCATTGCGGGTGGCGATGCCGCCCTTCAACAGGTCGCGGTCCAGCAGCTGTTGCCGGGCGAAGCGCTGGGCGATGTGGTCGTAGCGCGACAGGTCCAGGTCGATCACCGCGTACGTGCCTGCTGCCCCCGCATTCTGTTTGCGCGGGGGCGAGGTCTGCAGCAGCCGGCCGGGGAAATGCCGGCTCTCGGCCAGCAGGAACCAGCAGATCTGGCTGACATGGGTGCCGGTGGTGATGTGGATGTAGTAGTCCTCCTCGTCCGGCTGGAACGGATAGCCGGCCAGGAAGTCATGCAGGCACGCATACACCCCCTCGAACTCCCAGGGATCGGCCATGTAGGTGTCGTGCACGTGCACGGCCATCTCCGGCGCGGTCAGTGCCAGGTCCTCACGCACCTGCGCGGCCAGCTTGCCGAAGCGACGCTCGTCCAGCAGCAGCTCGACCCGGTCGGGTACGAAGTCCTCGTGCATGCCCAGCGCCACCGTCGGCCGCCATTTCTGCCAGCGGCCTGGGCCGCTGCCCGCGTCGAGCTGGGTGCCGAGCATACCGAACACCACCTGTCGCTTTGCCATATCCATTCCTATAAAAGGCGCGCTCTGAATATATATAAAACCGAGGACAAGCGGGCCGGTGCCTGCCGGTGAATGAAGATAATCATTACTAAATCAATGACATGGAGCCAGCAGCAATAAGTTGGCACGCCGATTGCTCTACCCCCTGCAGGACGCGACGAAGGCCACCACGGCCGGGTCGCTGCAGACGGTGCAGCCGCAGGGATGCGGCACGCGGCACTGCCCGGCTGGCAATGGGGCCAGCCGGGCCGGACCGGGCGTTGCACGCACTGCTTCCCCCAGGACATCGCACAAGGAATACGGACATGAGCAACAACTACGACGTCATCCAGCAGCCGGGCGCGGCCCCGATCAAGCTGTGGACCCGTGGCGTGGCGTTGGAAGACGCCGCCCGCGCGCAGCTGCAGAACATCGCGCAGCTGCCCTTCATCCACCGCTGGATCGCGGTCATGCCCGACGTCCACCTAGGCAAGGGCGCGACCATCGGCTCGGTGGTGCCGACCATCGGTGCGATCATCCCGGCCGCGGTCGGCGTGGATATCGGCTGCGGCATGATCGCCACCCGCACCACGCTCACTGCCAGCGACCTGCCCGACAACCTCTCGGCAGTGCGCAGCGCGATCGAGCGCGCCGTGCCGCACGGGCGCACTGTCGGCCGTGGCCGCGACAAGGGCAGCTGGGAGACGCCGCCGGAACTGGCCGTCGAGGGCTGGACCCAGCTGGTGGAGGACTTTGCGCTGATCTGCGAGCGCCACCCCAAGCTGAAGAACACCAACAATCTCAAGCACCTCGGCACGCTTGGCACCGGCAACCACTTCGTGGAGATCTGCCTGGACCAGGAGCAGCGCGTGTGGTTCATGCTGCACTCCGGTTCGCGTGGCGTGGGCAATGCGATCGGCACGTACTTCATCGAGCTGGCCAAGCAGGAGATGCGTCGCTGGATGATCAACCTGCCCGACCAGGACCTGGCCTATCTGCCCGAAGGCAGCACGCATTACGGCGACTACGTGTTCGCGGTCGACTGGGCGCAGCGCTTCGCGCGGATGAACCGCGAGATCATGATGCGCAACGTCGTGGCCGCGGTGCGCACGGTCATCAGCAAGCCGTTCGAGGCGCAGGCCGAGGCGGTCAACTGCCACCACAACTATGTCAGCCGCGAGCACCACTACGGCAAGGACGTCATGGTCACCCGCAAGGGCGCGGTGAGCGCACGCAAGGGCGAGCTGGGTATCATCCCCGGCAGCATGGGGGCCAAGAGCTTCATCGTGCGCGGGCTCGGCAACGAGGAAAGCTTCAACAGCTGCAGCCACGGCGCCGGCCGCGTGATGAGCCGGACCCAGGCGCGCAAGCTGATCAGCGTGGACGACCACGCCAAGGCCACGGCGCACGTCGAATGCCGCAAGGACGTGGAGGTGGTCGACGAGTCGCCGGCCGCCTACAAGCCGATCGAGGCGGTGATGGCGGCACAGCGCGACCTGGTGGAGATCATGCACACGCTGCGCCAGGTGGTATGCGTCAAGGGCTAGGGCAATCGCGCGCGGCGTACACTGCGCCGCGCGCAGGAGGAACACACACATGGACATGATCGAGATCGACGGCAGCCAGGGCGGCGGCCAGCTGCTGCGCTCGGCGCTGACGCTGAGCCTGTGCACCGGCATCGGCTTCACCATCCAGGACATCCGCGCCAGGCGCCGTCGTCCCGGCCTGATGCGCCAGCACCTCACCGCGGTCAACGCGGCCGCGCGGGTGGGCAGCGCCTGCACGCACGGTGCGGAGCTCGGTGCCACCGCACTGCGCTTCGAGCCGGGCCCGGTGTGCGCGGGCGAGTACCAGTTCGCTACCGGCAGCGCCGGCTCGGCCACGCTGGTGCTGCAGACCGTGCTCCCGGCACTGTGGCAGGCCGATGCGCCGTCGCGGCTGCGGCTGGAAGGTGGCACCCACAACCCCCTGGCACCCAGCGCGGATTTCATCGCCGACGCCTACCTGCCGGCCTTGGCGAAGATGGGCGTGCAGGCGTCGCTGCAGCTGCAGCAGCATGGCTTCCACCCGGCCGGCGGCGGCGTCATGCAGGTCGAGGTGGCGCCGTGCGCGGCGCTGCAGCCGCGCGTGTTCGACGCGCGCGGCGCGCTGGCTTCGATGGAGGCCAAGGTGCTGATGTCCGGGCTGCCGGGCGACATCGGCCTGCGCGAGCTGCAGGTGCTGGCCGAAAAACTCGGCGTGGACCCGCATCCGCGCCACGTGCACGCGGTGCGCCCGGCATTGGGCCCGGGCAACGTGGCGCTGGTGCATGTGCGCCATGCCGAGCATGTGGAGGTCTTCAGCGGCCACGGCGAGCGCGGCGTGTCGGCCGAGCAGGTCGGCGCGCGCCTGGCCGGGCAGGTGCGTCAGTACCTGCAGGGCAGCGGCTGCGTCGGTGAGTACCTGTCCGACCAGCTGCTGTTGCCGATGGCGCTGGCCGGCGCCGGCGCCTTCACCACCCGGGCGATCAGCGCGCACCTGGCCAGCAACGCACGCCTGATCGAAAAATTCCTGCCGGTCGAGTTCGACTGGCAGCCGCACGACGGCGGGTGGCGGGTGACGGTCAGTCGTTGACCGCGCGCGCCACCTCCCTGCGCGGCCATCGCCACGCCACCACCACGGTGGCCAGCGACAGCGCAATCTCGATCACCCCCAGGGTGAGGTAGAACCACCATGCGCCGGGCATCGTCAACAGCATGATGCCCGCGTACACCAGGCCGAAGCCGATGTTGAGCCAGCGCGCCAGCGACGCCGGCGCCACCAGCGACAGCAGCACCATCAGTGCCGGGATCGCCAGCATGACGGCCGTGCCCACCAGCGTGCCTTCGCTGACCGGTCCGACCGGGCCGGTGCCGTTGATCATGCCCTGCAACTTGCCTGGCACGTACAGGCCGAAGTAGTCGCCGTAGATGTAGCAGAACATCAGCGCGGTCCACAGCGCCGACAGCTTGAAACGCACGTGGACCGGTATGTCATGCAACGCGGATGTGCTCATGGCCGTTCTCGTCGGGAAAGTGGGATGCGGGCGGCGGCGGGCCGGCCATGCTGGCCCGCGCCCCGAACAGGGCCAGCCACAGGCCGCTGCCGATCTCGCCGAGCGAGGCCGGCAGCGTGGCGTAGTCGGACAGCACCGTCGCGGCATAGCCGGGGATCAGCAGCTCGCCAAACACATTGAGCAGGTAGCCGACGCCGCCGAGCATCAGCAGCACGCCGAGCGCGCGCGGGATGGCGCGCGTACGCCACACCAGCCAGCCGAACGGCAGCAGCCACAGGCCCCAGAACATACTGGCCAGGAAGATGTGGCTGCTCCAGCTTTTCAATGCGGCCATGGCCAGCATCTGCAGCTGCCCCGCCGCCAGCACCCGCGCCAGCGCCGGGTCGGTGAGCAGGTTCACCGCGTCCAGGCGATGGGCCAGCGCGGCCAGCGCGATCGGTACACCCGTGACCGCCAGTGCCACCATCAGCCTGGCGGCCGGCCGATGCGCGGCGGCGAACACGCGGTACAGCAGCAGCGGCAACAACAGGAAGGCGATCTGCTCCAGGGCGAAGGCGGCGATGCCGGCGCGGAACAGGCCGGCCTGCGCGGTCACGTTGGCCAGGGTGGCGGCGGGATCGTCGCCGACGCTGATCCGGGAGGGCACGTAGGCCAGGCTGAAGATGCCGGTGGCGATCACCACCAGATACACCGCGCCGGCCAGGCGGCCGGTCCGCTGCTGCATTGCCATCGCGCCGCTCCGGGTACCGGTGGGAAGGACCGGTTGCCACCACCGTACGGGGCCGGTCAGGCGGCGGTGACTGCCGGAAGTCACGCGCCGACGGACGGTAGGACAGCGCATCGCCGGTGCCGGCGGCCACCACCGCCGCGACTCGTCGGCTCCGGCCCGGCACTCATCCCGGATTTGCCGGGATTCGTCGCGTGCCGCTTGTGGGGCCGCGGCCCGGCGCCCAGAGTCTGGCGCTGTCCGCTGGGAGCGCGCAAATGAACAAGGGAATTCCGTACCTGCTGGCTGTTCTTGTCGCGCTGACGCTGTCGGCGGGCTGGGCGGCGCCGGTGCTGGCCCTGTTCGAGCATGCGTACAGCTGCCTGCAGGGCGGTGGCGGGCTGGACCTGGTGCGGCTGCGCTGCGAACCCCGCCCCGACGGCCTGGGCGCACTGCTGGGGTCCTGGCCGTTCTGGGCGACCGCCGCCGGACTGGCGGCATCGGCACTGGCCGCCACGCGTCTGCCGCGGTGGCCCCGGTCACTACGCTGAACGCGCGTCGCGGGGCGCACCCCGCGCGGGCCGAACACGGCATCATCAGCAGCCCGAAGCAAGGATCGACCATGGCGCTGAGCGAAAAGGAAAAGATGCTGTCCGGCCAGCCGTACCGGCCGGGCGACCCGGAACTGCAGGCCGCCATGGCCGCGGCCAAGCACTGGATGGTGCGTTACAACGCCGCCCTGGCCGAATCGCCGACGGTGCGCCGCGAGCTGCTGCGCGAGCGACTGGGCGAGGTCGGCGATGGCGCGGTGATCCGCCCGCCGTTCCATTGCGACTACGGCAGCCACATCCGCCTGGGCGCCGGCGTCTTCCTCAACTACAACTGCGTGATCCTCGACGTGGCCGAGGTCAGCATCGGCGAGGGCACCCAGATCGGCCCGGCCGTGCAGATCTACGCGGCCGACCATCCCCGTGACCCGCAGGCCCGGGCGAGCGGGCTGGAACTGGCCCGGCCGGTGCGGATCGGCCGCAATGTCTGGATCGGCGGCGGCGCCATTGTGCTGCCCGGGGTCAGCATCGGCGACGGGGCGGTGGTCGGCGCCGGCAGCGTGGTCACCCGCGACGTGCCGGCTGGCGCGACGGTGGTCGGCAACCCGGCCCGGGTCGTACCGCCGCGCGATTGATCCGGCTCAAGGCGTGGCGTCCACAGGGGGTGTGCAATGGTAGCCATCCCCTTTCCCCTGGATGGAGCCGTGCCATGTACAAGCGAATCCTGATTGCCACCGACGGGTCGGAGCTGTCCGAAAAAGGGCTGCTCAAGGGGCTTGAACTGGCCAGGGACCTGGATGCCGAGGTCGATATCGTGACGGTGTCCGAGCCGTGGGCGGTGGGCATGTACGACGCGATGGGCTGGAGCGTGGGCTACATGAACAGCCCCGAGTACAAGGCCGACCGCGAAGAGACCGCGCAGAAGCTGCTGGCGCCGGCCAAGGCCACCGCCGAGGCCCAGGGCCTTCGCGCCAACGTCGTCCACGTGCTGGACCGCTACGCCGCCGACGGCATCATCGATACCGCCACCGAGCGCAGCAGCGACCTCATCGTGATGACCTCGCACGGCCGCCGTGGCGTGACCCGCGTATTGCTGGGCAGCCAGACCGCCGAGGTGCTGGCCCGCAGCACCGTGCCGGTGCTGGTGATCCGCTGACGACCGGCACTGCCTGGCGCCGGCCCGGCTCGACGGCGGCGCGTTCGGTTCAGTCGCGCAGCTTCAGCGTCTGCGACTCATCCAGGCTGCCGTCGGGCTGCAGCACCACGTAGCGTTCGCCGGCGCGGTCGAACAGCACCGGGATCGGGTCGCGGAACAGCGGGCGGCGCACGAAGCGCAGCTGCCAGCCAAAATGTTCCAGCGTCTCCACCGCCTGGCGTTGCTCGGCGGTGAGTCCGGCCCGCAGCTGGACGGGATCGGGGGGCTGGCGGCGTTCGGGTGTATTCATCCGGTACAACGAAGCGGCAGGGGAGACAGCTGCGCCTGCAAGCGGCGTTCCAGCACCGCAGGCAGGGGCAGCGCGGCGGCGGCGGTCACCAGCTGTAGAGCTTCCAGTACACCGGCGAGACGCCGTCCTTGTCGCTGTCCATGCGGCCATCGCCGTTGCGGTCGTACATGTAGTACGGCGCGCCCTGCGCCGGGGTCACCTTGACCATGCGCAGCTGGCCACCGACCCGGTATTCGTCGATCGTATCGCCATTGGCCAGGGTCTTGTTCGTGACATCGGCGCCGCTGACATCCACCGGGGGCATGCCGCCGGAGGTGGCGCAACCGGCCAGTGCGAGCAGGCCAACCAGCAACAGGGTTCTCATGGGCCGAGGTCCTAGGGCGAGGGGAGCCCGATTATGCCCCACGTCCCGTGAGCCGCGTGCCTAGGGCGCGCCGGGCCGGGCGCGTAGAATCGTCGCATGAGCCGATTAGTCCTGATTGACGGGTCCAGTTACCTGTACCGCGCGTTCCACGCGCTTCCGCCGCTGACCAATGCCCACGGTGAACCCACCGGCGCGTTGTTCGGCGTGGTCAACATGCTGCGCGCCACCCTGAAGGAGCGCCCGGAATACGTGGCGTTCGTGGTCGATGCGCCCGGCAAGACCTTCCGCGACGACCTGTATGCCGATTACAAGGCCAACCGCCCGCCGATGCCCGACGACCTGCGCCCGCAGATCGAGCCGATGTGCCGCATCGTCGAGGCGCTTGGCCTGAGCATCCTGCGCATTCCCGGCGTGGAAGCCGATGATGTGATCGGCACGCTGGCGCTGCAGGGCCACCAGGACGGCCTGCACGTCACCATCTCCACCGGCGACAAGGACTTCGCGCAGCTGGTGCGCCCGGGTATCGAACTGGTCAACACCATGAGCGGCAGCCGGATGGATTCGGATGCGGCGGTGATGGACAAGTTCGGCGTGCGCGCCGACCAGATCGTCGACCTGCTGGCGCTGATGGGCGATGCGGTGGACAACGTGCCCGGCGTGGAGAAGTGCGGGCCCAAGACGGCCGCCAAGTGGCTGGCCGAGTACCAGCACCTGGACGGGGTGATGGCCGCCGCGCCCGGCATGAAGGGCAAGATCGGCGAAAACCTGCGCGCCGCGCTGGAGCGCCTGCCGCTCAACCGCGAGCTGGTGACCATCCGCACCGACGTGCCGCTGGACGCCAGCCCGCGCACGCTGGCCCTGCGCGACCCCGACGTGCCCGTGCTGGGCGAGCTGTACCTGCGCTACGGCTTCACCCAGGCGCTGAAGGAGCTGGGTGGCCCGGCAGCGGCGGCGGTGGCTGCCAGCGACGCCACGGTGAGCCTGCGTGGCACCGCGGCCGGCTACGCCCGCAGCGCCCCGGCCGAGGCCCCGGTGCCGCTCGATCCGGCACTCTCCGCGCCGGGTGACTACGAGATCGTGCTGACCACCGAGCAGCTGTCGGCCTGGGTGGAGCGCGCCGAAGCGGCCGAGCTGATCGCCTTCGACACCGAAACCGATGCGCTGGACGCGATGCGCGCCAACCTGGTGGGCATCAGCCTGGCGGTCGAGCCGGGCAGGGCGGCCTATATCCCGGTCGGCCACGACTATCCCGGCGCGCCGGTGCAGCTGCCGCGCGCGCAGGTGCTGGACGCGCTGCGCCCGGTGCTGGAGAACCCGGCCAGGAAGAAGCTCGGCCAGCACGGCAAGTACGACCTGCACGTGCTGCGCCGGCATGGCGTGGATGTGCAGGGCTACCACGACGACACCATGCTCGAGAGCTTCGTGCTCAACTCCACCGCCACCCGCCACGACATGGATTCGCTGGCGATGCGCTACCTGGGGTACACCACGATCAAGTTCGAGGACGTGGCTGGCAAGGGCGCCAAGCAGATCCCGTTCTCGCAGGTGGGCCTGGACGAGGCGGCCCGCTACGCCGCCGAAGATGCCGACATCACCTTGCGCCTGCACCGGGTGCTGCAGCCGCAGCTGCTGGCGATCCCGGCGCTGGATGGCGTGTACCGCGGCATCGAGATGCCGCTGGTGCCGGTGCTGGCCCGGATCGAGGCCAACGGCGTGCACATCGACATGGCCGAGCTGCGCCGGCAGAGCCAGGACCTGAGCGTGCGCATGCTGGCGGCCCAGCAGAAGGCCACCGAGCTGGCCGGGCACACCTTCAACCTGGATTCGCCCAAGCAGTTGCAGGCGGTGCTGTTCGACGAGCTGAAGCTGCCGGCGCTGGTGAAGACCCCCAAGGGCCAGCCCAGCACGAATGAAGAGGCGCTGGAGGCGATTGCCGAGCAGCACGAGCTGCCGCGGGTGATCCTGGAGTACCGTGGCCTGGCCAAGCTGCGCAGCACCTACACCGACAAGCTGCCGGAGATGGTCAACCCGGACACCGGCCGGGTCCACACCAGCTACCACCAGTCCGGCGCGGCCACCGGCCGGCTGTCCTCCTCCGACCCGAACCTGCAGAACATCCCGATCCGCACCGAGGACGGCCGCCGCATCCGCCGCGCCTTCGTGGCCCCGCCGGGGCGCAAGATCCTGGCCTGCGACTACTCGCAGATCGAGCTGCGGATCATGGCCCACCTGTCCGAGGACCCGGGCCTGGTACGTGCCTTCGAGCAGGGCGTGGACGTGCACCGCGCCACCGCCGCCGAGGTATTCGGGCGGGCACTGGACGAGGTCACCCCCAACGAACGTCGTGCCGCCAAGGCGATCAACTTCGGCCTGATGTACGGCATGAGCGCGTTCGGCCTGGCCCGCAACCTGGGCATCGACCGCGGCCAGGCCCAGGACTACGTGGCGCTGTACTTCAGCCGCTACCCGGGCGTGCGCGACTTCATGGAGCGCATGCGCCAGCAGGCGCGCGACCAGGGCTATGTGGAGACGCTGGAGGGCCGCCGTCTGTACCTGAACGACATTCACGCCCGCAACCAGGGCCTGCGGGCCGGCGCGGAGCGCGCCGCGATCAACGCCCCGATGCAGGGCACCGCGGCGGACATCATCAAGCGCGCCATGGTCAAGGTGGACGACTGGCTGCAGGGCCAGGCCGGGCAGGCCCGGATGATCCTGCAGGTGCACGATGAACTGGTATTTGAAACCGAAAGCGAGTTTCTCGATACCTTGCGTTTGAATGTGGTCGAGCTGATGTCGTCATCGGTCCAGTTGCGGGTGCCGCTGGTGGTCGATGCGGGCGTTGGCGACAACTGGGATGAAGCGCATTGAGACGGAAATCACGGGGAAATGGCTGAATTGGTTCATTGGCGGTCGATTAACTGACTGTCGGATGAATGTTTCCCCTGTGGCGCTTTCATTAATTGGGCCCCTTCACGAAGTGTCAATGTTCGAGGTGCTTTTATAGACCTCGACAGGCGCAACGCCTGTTGTGGATCTCTCCCATCCCCTGGAGCAGATCTCGGAACGGGGGCTCCTCCCCAAGCGCCCGTTCCCCGGCCCCGCTGACCTCCCCCTGGTCGGCGGGGCTTTTTATTTGCGCCGTCGTAGCCCCTGCGCGGCGCCCCGGATCAGAGCGCGCCGTGCCGATTGCCGTGGACCCTGCGGGCGGCCCATGCTGTGGGCTTGACCGGGGAGAGCCGCATGAGCGATCTGTTTGCATTGGCCATGCCGTGGTGGGAATTCATCCTGCGCGCGGTGGTGGTGTACGTGTTGGTACTGGGCATGGTGCGGTTGTCGGGCAAGCGCGCGCTGGGCCAGATCACGCCCTTCGACGTGCTGTTGATCGTGCTGCTCGGCAACGCGGTGCAGAACGCCCTGCTGGGCAAGGACACCTCGTTGGGCGGTGGCCTGCTGCTGGCGGCCACGCTGATCCTGCTCAACTACGGCGTGGGCTGGCTGAGCACGCGCAGCCGGCGCGTGGAAACGCTGGTCGAAGGCGAGCCGGTGCTGATCGCGCGCGATGGCAAGGTGCTCGACTCGGTGCTCCGGCGCGAAATGGTGACCCAGTCCGACCTCGACGCCGCGCTGCGCCAGCAGGGCTGCCTGTCGATCGACGACGTCGCCCTGGCGGTGCTGGAAATCAACGGCCACATCACCATCGTGCCGAAGAAGGCGTAGATCCGCAGAAGGCGTAGATCCACGCCGTGCGTGGATGCCATCGTTCGGGACCGCAGCCACCCACGGGGGGGTTCTACCCGCCGGGGCAACCATCGGCCGTATGCGCGTCCCCCATCGCTAACGCTGCGGCCGCTGCGGCGCCGCGTTCGGTTACACCCAGTCGCGCGGCACCAGGTAATCGGCCAGGCGGGCCTCGTCGCTGCCGGCCTCCGGCTGGAAGCCATACTCCCAGCGCACCCGCGGCGGCAGGCTCATCAGGATGCTCTCGCTGCGCCCGCCGCTCTGCAGGCCGAACAGCGTGCCACGGTCGTAAACCAGGTTGAATTCCACGTAGCGGCCACGGCGGTACAACTGGAACTCGCGTTCGCGCTCGCCGTACGGGGTGTCCTTGCGCCGTGCCACGATCGGCAGGTACGCGTCCAGGAAACCCTCGCCGACCGCGCGCAGGTAGGCGAAATTACGTTCGAAGTCGCCGTGCAGGTCGTCGAAGAACAGCCCGCCCACGCCGCGCGTCTCGTTGCGATGGCGCAGGAAGAAGTACTCGTCGCACCAGCGCTTGTGATCGGCATACCGCTCCTGGCCAAACGGCGCGCAGAGGTCACGCGCCACGCCATGCCAGTGCTGCACGTCCTCGTCGAACGGGTAGAACGGGGTCAGGTCGAAACCGCCGCCGAACCACGAGGCCACTTCCACCCCGTCGCGCTCGGCACGGAAGTAGCGCACGTTGGCGTGCGTGGTGGGCAGGTAGGGATTGGCCGGGTGGAACACCAGCGAGACTCCGGTGGCACGCCACGAGGCCCCCGCCAGTTCCGGCCGGTTGGCCGATGCCGACGGCGGCAGGCGGGTCCCGGCCACGTCGGAGAAGCCGATCCCGGCCTGCTCGAACACCGCGCCATCGCGCAGGATGCGGGTGCGCCCGCCGCCGCCTTCGGCGCGCTGCCAGACATCCTCGGCAAAGCGGGCGCGGCCGTCGGCCGCCTCCACGGCCGCACAGATGCGGTCCTGCAGGTCGGTCAGATAACTGCGCACGCGCTCGAATTCATTCATGGCGCTACTTTACCGCAGGCCGCAGACGCGCACGGTTGGCGTGGCCGCCGCGGGCGTCACTCGCGGCGTGCAGCGTCCTCAGCGATCGCGCGCACCATCGCGCGGAGCGCCGGCCAGTCGCGCGTAGCGTCTACGTCACAGGCGGTATGGGCCACCCCGCCGGCGACGCAGATGGCCTTCAAGGCCGCCGGCACGGCCTCGTCACCGGTGTGTTCGAAGACCTCGGCAAGGCCCACGCAGCCTGCGCGCACGCCTGCGCTGCACAGCGCCGCGTAGTACGGCTGCGCGCCGCGCCAGTCGTCCGCGCGGACACGCGTGGTGGCGGCGATCCTGCAGCCCAGCAGCTGGCCGGCCTTGCAGCAGGCCTCCGCGCCGCCCGCGCGGTCCAGCGTGGGGCAGTCCAACGGCTGGACGATCTCCAGGAACGCCCGCGGTCCACTGCTGCAGGCGTCGGTGGCGCCGGGCCGGCGCGTGTAATGGGCAAAGCGGGTGCTGCCGTCCATGCCCACCAGGTTGCCGTCCTCGGTGGCCTGCAGCACGAAATCGTCGCCGATGTCGCGCCGCAGGTGGATCCGCTCGTCCTGCACGCTCGCGCGCAGGCGGGTGGCGTAGCCGATCACCTGCACCACGCCGTCGTCACCGAAGCGAAGGCCCGACGGCAAGCCGGTTTCGGCCTGGTAGGTGCCACAGGGCAGGGTGGTGGTGGGCTGCGGCGACAACGCCGCCACCGACAGCCCGAGCAACGGCGCGACCAGGCTGCAGGCCTGGGCCTGCGGCCGCTCGCTGCAGGCATGCTGCAGGGCCTGGCGTGCGTCCAGCAGCCGGCCGGCGTCCCACAGCGCCTGCGCCACGCTCTGGCAGAATTCCTCGCGCGGGTGCTGCCGGCACAGGTCCGCCAGCTCGACCAGCTGTGCAGCGGGCAGCGTGGCCTGCGGGGCGCGGCTCAGCCCGGTGAGCGCCTTGCCCATGATCTCGCCGGCCACCGTCTCAAGCAGGCGCATGCAGACCTCGGCATCGAATACCTTGGCGGTCTCATCGCATTGCGCCGGTTTCTCGAAGGGAGGCGCCTGCTCCGGCGCGGCCTCGTTGGCCTGGCGCTCGTACAGCTCGATCAGGCGCTTGCAGGCCACCGGCACGTCCTCGCGACACCACTGCCGCAGCTGCGCGGGCTCGGCCTCCAGGAAGTCTTCCAGGCAGGCGACGGGATCGGCGCGACAGCTGCCCTCTTCAACCGCGTAGAAGGGCTTGCAGGCGGCGGCCGTGTGGCGCACGAAGTCGTGGTAACCGCCGGTCAGCGTGCGGTCGCCTTCGCCGAAGGACCAGTTTTCCATGTCTCCGGTGGCCAGGTTGACCATGCCCAGCACGTCTTCGCTGCGGGCCAGGCGCAGTTCCTCGGTGGGCGCATGGGGCGAGGTCAGGAAGCCATGCCCCTCGCTCTCGATGATGAGCACGGCATTGCCGTCGTCCCGGGTGTAGCTGCCGCAGGCCATCGACTGGGCGGCGGCGGGAAGGCTGGCAGCGGCCAGGACGAGGACGGCCAGGGCGCGCCAGCCGGCAAAACGGCGGCGCGCGAAAACAGCAGGAGTCACGACAGCATCCTTGAACGGAAAACGAGACGTGCCGGCCTCAGGCAGAGGCGCGGCCACGAACGCACGGGTGGCTCAGCGCTGGAACCACGCCGTCACGTCAGCGCGCAGCAAGCGCACCACCAGCCAGCCATGCAGGCCGGCGAAGGCGATCGACGAGGTGACCGTGGTCACCAGGAAGGTCATGCGCTGGATCAGCAGTTCGTTGCGCAGGTCGCGCATCTCCACGCCGGCTGTCTCGCTGCCCAGATAGTCCAGCAGGTGGCGGAAGCCGTCATCGAGCACCCAGCTGCAGGCGAAGTTGAACAGCGCGGTCACCACCAGCAGCACGATGAACAGCCACAGCGCCCAGCGCTGGCGGTACAGCATGCCCCAGCAGGCCACCACGCCGGCCACGGAGACCAGCAGCATGGCCACGCAGAAGGCCACCGCGTTGGCACCCAGCCAGCGCAGCGACGGCGCCAGCCAGGACAGGTCCTGGTCGTGCATGAGCTCCTGCAGCCAGCTCGCGCTGGACAGCGGTGCGGCGACCAGGGCGGCAGCCACCCAGCACACGGCCGAGACCACGCACAGGGCCAGCACCGACTTGGTCATCGGCGAGAGGAATTTCGGGGGTGCCAACGGATCGACCGCAGCGCGGGCGTTGGGCAGGGGCGGGGGAAGCAGCGATGACATCCGGTGTCCTGGTCGAGTCGGCGACAGGCGTCAGCCTGCCACCACCGCACGTGCGGCCGCGGGCAGGATATGGTCTTGGCTCAATGCTGCCAAGCGTCGTCCATGCGGCGGCTGCACGGGCACCCAGGCCAGTTCGGCGATTTCCGCGCGTGCCTGCGGCATGCCGTCGACCTGCACCAGCCACGCCTGGGCCCGCACCCGACGGCCTGTTTCGTGCACTGCCCAGGCCTCGAAGCGCCCCAGCGGCACGGCGCTGGCCGCCTCCAGCCGCACGCCCAGTTCCTCGTCCAGTTCGCGGGCCAGGGCCTGCAGCGGGGCTTCGCCCGGTTCGGGCTTGCCACCGGGCTGGATGAAGGTATCCGAGCCCTGCTTGCGCACCACCAGCACGCGGCCGGTGGCGTCGCGGATGACCGCGGCGACGATCTCGATCGGCGCCGCGGCCTGGCTCACTTCAGGTTCTCGTTGAACAGCTTGAGGATGCGCTTGTACTGGT
Source organism: Stenotrophomonas sp. 05N37 (assembly GCF_056397365.1). Lineage (NCBI taxonomy): Bacteria > Pseudomonadati > Pseudomonadota > Gammaproteobacteria > Lysobacterales > Lysobacteraceae > Stenotrophomonas > Stenotrophomonas sp. 05N37. The sequence goes on from NZ_JBFTNG010000005.1 coordinate 98,150, forward strand.
CCAGCCACGAGTCCGGACGCACGTAGCCGTGGCGTTCCAGCGGGTAGGGCGCGATGGACCAGTTGTCCTTGTGCAGCTCGATCAGCTTCTGGGTGAGGTTGACCGAGTCCTGGAAGAACACGTTGTCATCCATCATCCCGTGCGCGATCAGCAGGTGGTCCTGCAGGCCCTCGGCGTACTCGATCGGCGAGGAGGTGCGGTAGGCCTCGGGGTCGATGTCCGGGGTGTTGAGGATGTTGGCGGTGTAGCCGTGGTTGTACTGGTGCCAGTCCACCACCGGGCGCAGCGCGGCGCCGGCCTTGAACGTGCCCGGCGAGCGGAACAGCGCCATGAAGGTCATGAAGCCGCCGTAGGAACCGCCGTAGATGCCGGCGTGGGCACGGTCGCCCTGCCGGGTGGCCACCAGCCAGTCCAGGCCGTCCTTGTAATCCTCCAGCTCCGGGTGGCCCATGTTGCGGTAGATCGCCGTGCGCCAGTCGCGGCCGTAGCCCTCGCTGCCGCGGTAATCCATGTCCAGCACGATGTAGCCCTGCTGGACCAGCAGGTTGTGGAACATCTGCTCGCGGAAGTAGGCCGGGTAGCGCTGGTGCACGTTCTGCAGGTAGCCGGCGCCGTGCACGAACATGGCGATCGGGTACTGCTTGCCCGGTTCGGGGGTTTCCGGGCCGTAATACTTGGCCCAGACCACGCCGGCGCCATGCTTGGACGGCACCTGCACCAGCTTGGGCTGGATCCACTCGCGGGCCTTGAAGGCGGCGGTACGGGTATCGGTGAGGATCCTGGCCTGACCGCCGCCGGTGGGCACCACCGCCAGCTGCGCCGGCAGGTAGGCGCCGGAGTAGCGGACCAGCAGCTGCTGGCCATCCGGCGACAGCGAGAAGTCTTCCACGCCGTTGAGCGAGGTCAGCTCACGCACCTGCCTGCTGGCGTTGTCGACCGCGCACACTTCGTAGTCGCCCGGGCTCTGCTGGTTGCACAGGAAGTAGAAACCGCGGCCGTCGGCGCTGGGCACCGGCATCGAGGTTTCCCACTTGCCGCCGGTCAGCGCCTGCGGCTTGGCCGTGCCCTGCTGGGTGTACAGGTGCGAGTAGCCCGATTCCTCCGACAGCAGCCACAGCGTGCGGTTGTCGTTGGACCAGCCGAAATCGTTGAAGCTCCAGTTGATCCAGGCCGCATCGGTGAGGCGGTGGCGGTTCTCCAGCCTGGCATTGGCCGGGCTGACGCTGGCGATCCAGCGGTCCTTGTTGTCGTTGGCGCGCAGCATGATCGCCGCCTGCTGGCCGTCGGCGCTCCAGCGGATCCCGGGCGCGCCGGGGCCGCCGAGCACTTCCACGGTGCGGTTGCCCTTCAGCGCGTCCTTGCCGGCGGCCTTGCGCAGCGACGCCAGCGGGTCGGTGGCGATGCCCGGCAGGCCGTCCAGCGACAGCGGCTTGACCGTGCCGCTCACCGCATCCACCAGCCACAGCGCGTGCGGCTCGGGGTCATTGCGGCCGACACGGGTGCGGGTGTCCTCGAATTCTTCGTAACCGGATTCGGTCACGTACTTGGGCATCTTGCCGCCGCGGCCTTCATCGAAGCTCTTGGGCTTGGTGACCACGATCAGGCTGCGGGTATCCGGGGACAGCACGCTGTCGACGATCTCCACCTCGGCGCCCAGGTACACCGGGCCCGGCGCACGGGTGCCGTCGGCGCGGCGCCAGCTCGCTTCCTGCGCCTTGAGCGCCTCGCGCTGGGCGCGGTCGTTGCGCAGGGTGGCCAGGGTGCGCAGCTGCTGGTCGCGCAGTACGTCGGCCTTGGGCGCGTCGTCGGGGTTCTTCTCGGCCTTCAGGCTGGCCACCTGCTGCACGCCACCGTTGGCAGTCCAGTGGAACCAGTTCTGGCCAGTGCGCCAGATCACCCCGCCGTCGCGGGCGAAATTGACGGCGCTGGATTTCTCCGAGCTGCGGGTCAGCTGGGTCAGCGCGCCGCTGCGCAGGTCGCGCACGAACACATCGCCATTGCGGACGAACACCGCACGCTGGCGCGCGCTGTCGTAGACCGGACTGTCCACGTCGAGGGTGCCGCGCTGGTCATCGGCCACCTGCGCGGCCACGCCGCCGCTGAGCGGCTGGCGGAAGGTGTCACGGACCGGGCTGCCGGTGCGCTTGAGCTGGTACTCGACCTGCTGGCTGTTCCAGGACCACCAGGCGCTCTCGACCGGCGGACCGATCCAGTCCGGGTCGGCCATGGCCTGCTCGATGGTGATCGGCGTCGGCGCCGCGTGGGCAGTACCGCCGAGGGCGGCGAGCAGCAGCAGGGACAAGGGCAGCGTTCTGGGCATTGCGGGCGGCACCGTAGTAGAAAACCCTGCAAGCGTAGCAGCCGCAAGGGCCGCGGGAAGGGGCCACAGGTCATGGGCGTGCGTTGGTGATCTGCGAGAGGCAAACGCGGCAGTCGGTGGGTCGGGCGCCGGGACCCCCTACCCTTTCCGGCGACGCCCCCGGTGTCGGCCTGCGGCCGCCCCCTCCTCCTTTATTTCGCCTCCAAGGGTAGGGGGCCCCAGCGCCCGACCCACCGACAGGCCCCGAAAAGCCCGGCGTCCACTTGCTTACCGCAAGCCGAGCCCGTAGCGGCCGGTAGGCTCCTGGGCAAAATAAAGGAGGAGGCCGCTACGCGGCCGGGGGACACCGCACCAGGGGCCTACCGGCCACTGCGGGGCCCTCACGCTCGCGGTAACCCTGGGCGAAGGGCCTTGCCCTCTGAATCACCCGCCAACCCAAGACCGGGCTCCCCCCTGCGACAAAGTGAAGCAGCGCGTCACCGGGTCGCATGTGCCTTTCACGGATACCGGCCCAGACTGGTGCGGATTTCCAGAAACCCGTCGGAGGCGTCACGTGGACGCGTTGTTGTTGTCGCGGATCCAGTTCGGGTTCGTCATCAGTTTCCATGTGCTGTTCCCGGCCTTCACCATCGGCACCGCCAGTTGGCTGGCATTCGTGGAGTCGCGCTGGCTGCGCACCGGCAACCCCGTCTGGCGCGAGCTGTATTTCTTCTGGCAGAAGATCTTCGCGGTGTCCTTCGGCATGGGCGTGGTCAGCGGCATCGTCATGGCCTTCCAGTTCGGTACCAACTGGCCGCGGCTGAGCGAAGTGGCCGGCAGCGTGATCGGCCCGCTGCTCACCTATGAAGTGCTCACCGCGTTTTTCCTGGAAGCCAGCTTCCTCGGCGTGATGATGTTCGGCTGGGGCAAGGTGTCGCCGCGCCTGCATTTCCTGTCCACCTGCATGGTGGCGCTGGGCACGCTGTTTTCCACGTTCTGGATCCTGTCGTCCAACAGCTGGCTGCATACCCCGGCCGGCTACGCGATGATCGACGGCATCGTGCACCCGCAGGACTGGTGGCAGGTGGTGTTCAACCCCTCCTTCCCGTACCGCCTGGCGCACATGGCGCTGGGCTCGTTCATCACCACCTGCTTTGTGATCGGCGGCGTCGGCGCGTGGTACCTGCGCAAGGGCATCCACGTGGAAGCCGGGCGCACCATGCTGCTGGCGGCCGTCGCGTTCGCTGCGCTGACCGTGCCGGTGCAGATCTTCGTCGGCGACATGCACGGGTTGAACACGCTCAAGCATCAGCCGATGAAGATCGCCGCGGTGGAAGCGCACTGGCATGCGGAAGGCGAAGGCGAGGGCGTGCCGCTGGTGGTGTTCGCGCTGCCCAACGAAAAGGCCGAGCGCAACGACTATGAAATCGCGATTCCGCGGCTGGGCAGCCTGATCCTCACCCATTCGCTGGAGGGCACCTTCGACCCGCTGACCTCCGTGCCGGCCAGCGAGCGGCCGCCGGTGGTGCCGGTGTTCTTCGCCTTCCGCATCATGGTCGGGCTGGGCACGCTGATGCTGCTGCTGGCCTGGGTGTCGGCGTTCCAGTGGTGGCGCGGCAAGCTGCTGCAGTCGCGCTGGCTGGTGCGCGGCTGGAACTGGATGCTGCCCAGCGGCTTCATCGCGCTGATATCCGGCTGGTTCGTCACCGAGATGGGGCGGCAGCCGTGGGTGGTCTATGGCGTGCTGCGCACCGCCGACGCGGTCGGCCCGCAGAGTGCGTGGATGACCGCGCTGTCGCTGGGCGTGTACGTGGTCGGTTACGCGTTCGTATTCGGCTGGGGCATCTGGTACCTGGTCAAGATCATCCGCACCGGGCCCAAACCGCATGCGCCGGCACCGGCCCTGGAAGCCGGCAGCCATACCCCGGCGCGGCCGCTGTCCGGTGCCGACGAACCGCTGGAGGAGCGCTGAGATGGAGATGACAACCTGGCTGCCGGTGGCATGGTTTGCGGTGATCGGCTTCGGCGTGCTGATGTACGTGGTGCTGGATGGGTTCGTGCTGGGCATCGGCATCCTCGCGCCGATGGCCGAGGACGAGGAACAGCTGGACATCATGATGAACACCGCCGCGCCGATCTGGGACGGCAACGAGACCTGGCTGGTACTGGGCGGCGCAGGCCTGATGGCGGCGTTTCCCAAGGCGTATGCGGCGTTGCTGTCGGCGCTGTACCTGCCGGTACTGCTGCTGGTGGTGGCGCTGGTGTTCCGCGGCGTGGCGTTCGAGTTCCGGTTCAAGGCGCACCGCTCGCGGCGGTTGTGGAGCGTGGCCTTCGGGCTGGGCTCGCTGCTGGCCGCGTTCGCACAGGGCGTGATCCTGGGCGCGCTGGTGCAGGGCCTGCAGGTGGTGGATGGCCGGTACGTGGGCGGGGCGTTCAGCTGGTTCAGCCCGTTCTCGATGCTGACCGGCGCGGCGGTGGTGTTCGGCTACGCGCTGCTGGGCAGCACCTGGCTGATCCTGAAGACCGAGGGCCGCGAGCAGACGTTCGCGCGCACGTTGACCCGGCCGCTGGTGGTGGCGGTGATCGTGTTCATGGGCCTGGTGAGCACCTGGCTGCCGTTCCTGGATTCGCGGCTGATGGCGCGCTGGTTCAGCGACGGCAACTTCTGGTGGCTGTCGCCGGTGCCGTTGCTGACCCTGGGCGTGGCGGTGGCGTTGTGGCGCAGCGCGATGCACCCCAGGCGCGACCTGCCGCCGTTCCTGCTGACCCTGGCCTTGTTCATCCTGGGCTTCATCGGGTTGGTGCTGGGCATGTGGCCGTACCTGCTGCCGCCGAGCATGACCCTGTGGCAGGCGGCCGCGCCGGCGTCGTCGCTGGGCTTCAGCCTGGTCGGGCTGGTGGTGTTGCTGCCGGTGATCCTGGGCTACACGGCCTGGTCCTACCGGGTGTTCCGCGGCAAGGTGCGGGCGGACGCGGGGTATCACTGAGGGGCGGGCGCTGGCGCTGGAAGGGGTCCAGAGCAGCCGACCAACGGTCGGCTCTACCCGGGGCGGGTCCCGTGTTTGAGACATGCAGCCGACCAACGGTCGGCTCTACCGGGCGGGGCCGTGTTTGAGATATGCAGCCGACCAACGGTCGGCTCTACCTGGGGTGGGTCCCGTGTTTGAGACATGCAGCCGACCAACGGTCGGCTCTACCGGGCGGGGCCGGGTTTGAGACATGCAGCCGACCAACGGTCGGCTCTACCGGGCGGGGCCGTGTTTGAGGCAGCCGACCGACGGTCGGCTCTACGGTTGGCCGGTGCGTGCCGGGCAGGACGCGTTCGGGCGCGGCTCAGCCGTGCAGGCCTTCGATCTCGACCAGCAGTTCGGCGCGGCAGACCTCGGCGTGCAGGACCACGAAGGCCGGGGCGCCCGGCAGGGCGGCCATCTGCGCGGCCACCGCCGGCATGTCCCTGGCCCGGCGCACATAGACTTTCAGCACCGAATCGGCGCCCAGCGTCGGTGACAACGACGGCCGTTGCCGGCGGGCTGCGTCCACCAGACTCTGCAGGTTGGTCAGCGTCTCGCGCAACTGCTCGTCCACCGCACCGGTGTGCTGCGACACATGGCCCACGATCGCCGCCGTCCCCGACTGCAGCAAGGGCAGCCCGGTCGCCTCCGGCGCCAGCAGCGCCCGCGAGAAACTCGGCGACTGCGGCCCGTACTGGCGCGGGTAGCGGAAGGCGCTGACCTGGCGCGGGTTCTCCAGCGGCAGCCCGGCCTCGCGCGCGGCCAGCCAGTACACCTGCAGCCGTCGGTCACCGTCGAAACGCCCGATGCACGTCGCCGCGGGCAGCGCCGCCTCGTCCAGTTCGCGCAGCCCGCGCACCCGGCCCACGCAGAAACGGCGGTAGCGCTCCTGGTCGCCGTCGCCCTCGGTCACCGCATCCAGGTAGTTCCACGTCCGCAGCAGGTGCGGAAATCCGCAACTGGCCAGGAAGCTGCTCATCCTCGCGTAGGCATCTGCCGCGGCCGACTCGATATCGCCGTCGACCTCCGCGATCTCCAGCACCCCGAACAGCACCGCCTCGTTGTGCGACCACCGGACCCCGTCGGTCACCCCGCAGCGCACCGGCGTCGGCGAACGCCATACTTCCACCTGCGCCGCACCGTGCTCGGCCAGCGGCACCTGCAGCCAGCGCGGGTCCCCGTCCAGCCGCGCATCGCGGTCACCGAAGCCGAACACCGCCAGGGTGCACGGGTCGGCCAACGCCGCCTCGCGCCGCGCGGCAGGCCGATAGGCGATGCTGAACAGCGCGGCTGCGGTGGGAGGGGAGGCCAGCGCCGGGGTCGATGCGTGCGGGAGGGTGCTGCTCATTTCAGATTGTGAATGCTGCCAGTGCCAAGGGTGTCATGATAGCGTGCGCTCCTTTTTACGGCGGTGCGCTGCGATGTCCCAGCCGCGCCACCGGGATCATCGCGTCGCTTCGCGCCTGCTGCCCACTGCACACACGGGGAAGTGTCTGCGGGTCGGGCAGGCTCCGTCCAAGGCCCCGGCGCGCCCCCTTCAAGCACTGCGCCCCGGGTGCCCATCAACATGTTGGCGTGAATGATCGAGTTTTCAGTGGTGGATTGGTCGGCCTGGGCACCGGGCCTGGCGTCGAAGCAGGACTGGCAGGCATGGGCGCAGGCCCCCGCGTTGCCGCACGGCGAGGACACCCCTGCGCTGTCCGAAGTGCCGGCCATGCAGCGGCGCCGGATCGAGCGCCTGGGCCGCATGGCCATCCAGGCGGCCTGCTGGTGCGAACAGCCCGATGACGACGGCCAGGTCCCGCTGGTGTTCGCCTCACGGCACGGCGACGTGGCCCGCTCGATGGAATTGCTGGACAGCCTGCGCACCGACAACAGCATGTCCCCGACCGCGTTCGGCCTGTCCGTGCACAACGCGGTGGCCGCGCTGTACTCCATCGCCCGCGGCCACCGCGGCAACTATCTGGCCCTGGCCGCCGGCCGCGCCACGGTCGAGGCCGCCTGCATCGAGGCTTATGGTCTGTTGGCCGACGGTGCCGAGGAAGTCCGCGTGGTGATCTACGAATCGCCGCTGCCCCCGGTGTACGCCGGCTTTGCCGACGAGCCCGACCCTTATTACGCCTGGTGCTGGCGGCTGGCCCGGGCCGACCGCCCCGGCATCCGGCTGTCGCTGGGCTGGGGCGCGGCCACCGCCGACAGCCCGGCGGCCGCGCTGCCGCACGGGCTGGATGCCATGCGCTTCCTGCTCGCCGGCGACAGTCGCCTGCAGATGGCCGCCGACGGCCAACAATGGACCTGGCAGCGCCATGGCTGAGCGCTGGCCGGCCCGTCTGAACCATGCCTGGCGGGTGTTCGGCACCGGCCTGAGCTTTGCCGTGTTCGGACTCGGCGGCCTGCTGCTGGGCGGCCTGCTGTTCCCGCTGCTGTTCCTGGTGCGTCACCCGGCCAGGCGCCGCAGCCTGGCCCGGCGCCTGGTGCAATTCAGCTTCGCCAGCCATGTCGGGCTGATGCGCCGGCTGGGGGTGATGACCTATGAGATCCGTGGCGCCGAGCGCCTGCAGCGCAACGGCCTGCTGATCCTGGCCAACCATCCCACCCTGATCGACGTGGTCCTGCTGATCGCCCAGCTGCCCAATGCCGACTGTGTGGTCAAGCAGGCCGTGGCCTGCAACCCGTTCATGCGTGGCCCGGTGCGCGCGGCCGGCTATGTCTCCAACGACGACGGGGCCGGGCTGATCGACGACTGCATCGCCGCGGTGCAGGCCGGCGGCAACCTGGTCATCTTCCCCGAGGGCACCCGGACCGTGCCCGGCCAGCCACTGCGCCTGCAGCGCGGGGCGGCCAACATCGCCGTGCGCGGGCGGCTGGACATAACCCCGGTCAGGATCACCTGCACCCCGCCTACCCTGACCAAGGGCCAGAAATGGTATCGTGTGCCATCACGGCGTTTTCACGTTCAGCTGGAAGTCGGGGAAGATCTCCCGATCGCCCCCTTCCTGGCAGTAGCCGGTGACACGCCCAGGGGGGATGCCTTGGCGGCGCGGCGCGTGACCGATCATCTTGCCCATTACTTTGACTTCGCTGGAGAACCGAGCCGTGCAGGCACTTGAGCACGAGATCAAGGAATTGATCATTTCATCGCTTTCACTGGAAGACATCACTCCCGAAGACATCGATCCTGCGGCCCCTCTGTTCGTGGAGGGACTGGGCCTGGATTCGATCGACGCGCTTGAACTTGGTTTGGCCCTGCAGAAAAAGTACGGTGTCAGCCTGTCCGCGGATTCGGAAGAGACCCGTCGCCATTTCTCCAGCGTGCGTGCCCTGAGCGAGTTTGTCGCCGCACGCCAGCCGTCGTAACGGCGCGTCAGGATTTGCCATGACCAAGAACGAACTTTTCGATCGCATCGTCAAGATCCTCAAGGACAGCTTTGAGATCGAGCCGGCGCGCATCACGCCCCAAGCCCGCCTGTACGACGACCTGGACATCGACAGCATCGACGCGGTCGACCTGATCGTGCAGCTCAAGCCGCTGCTCGGCCGCAACCTGCAGCCGGAGGCATTCAAGGCAGTGCGTACCGTGCAGGACATCGTCGACGTGGTGCACGGGCTGCTGCCCGGTCAAGCAGCCGCCTGACGGCTGCCGCAGGACACTGACCATGGTCCGGGTGCGCGTCGCGGCGTTTGCGTTGCTGTCGCTGGCATACCCGCTGGTGGTGTACCTGTCGCTGGGCCGCTTCGAGCCGCGCTGGCTGTCGCTGCTGCTGTTCAGCCTGGCTGCGCTGCGCGCGCTCACCACCCGCCAGCCGGTGTGGTGGGTGGCTGCGCTGGGCACCGGGGTGCTGGCGCTGGTGGCCACCGCGTTCAACCAGGCGCTGCCGCTGAAGCTGTACCCGGCGCTGGTCAATGCGGTGATGCTGGTGATCTTCGCCACCAGCCTGCGCTTCCCGCCCAGCGCGGTGGAACGCCTGGCGCGCCTGAGCGAGCCGGACCTGCCGCCGTTCGCGGTGGTCTATACCCGCCGTGTCACCTGGGTGTGGTGCGGCTTCTTTGTCTTCAACGGGGGTCTGGCCCTGATCACGGCGCTGTGGGCGTCCAATCAGGTCTGGGCGCTGTACAACGGATTGTTGGCGTACGTGATGATGGGTGCTCTGTTTGGTGGGGAATGGCTGGTGCGGCGACGGGTCAAGGCAGCGCACGCGCATGGCTGAATGGATCGCACTGGATCGCCTGGCCGTGTCCGCGCTGCCGGGCCGGATCGTGGGCCACGCGCCGGACGGGGTGGTCGACCACCCGCGTTTCAGGCAGCAGGTGCTGTGCTGGCAGCAGGCGTTCGCGCGCGCGCCCGGCAGCGACTGGGCGCTGTACTTCGATGACACGCTGGTGTTCGCCGCCGCCCTGCTGGGGGCCTGGCATGCCGGCAAGCGGGTCTTCCTCGGTGGCGACAACCTGCCGGCCACGCTGGACGGGCTGAGCCCGCGGGTGGCCGGGTTCGCCGGTGACGTGCCGGCCCGCTACGCACCGCTGCCCCCTGATCGCGAAGCGCTGGCCGATGTACCGCTGCTGCCGCTGGACGAAGACCGGCTGGAGCTGGTGGTGTTCACCTCCGGCAGCACCGGCGCGCCGAGCGCGATCGTCAAGCGCATGCACCAGCTGACCCGGGAGGTGGATGCGCTGCATGCCGCCTTCGGCGAGCAGCTCGAGGGTGCGCAGGTGCATGGCACCGTCTCCCACCAGCACATCTATGGCTTGCTGTTCCGCGTGCTGTGGCCGCTGGCGGCCGGGCGCGCGATCCAGCCGCGGCGCTTCTTCCACGAAGACCTGGTCAGCGCCTTGGCGCAGGGGCCGTCGGTGCTGGTGGCCACGCCGGCCCACCTCAAGCGCCTGCCCGGGCAGCTGGACTGGTCTTCGCTGCGGGGCCGCCTGCGCGCGGTGTTCTCCTCCGGCGGGCCGTTGCCGGAAGAGGCCGCGCTGCAGGCCGGCGCACTGCTGGGGGTGGCGCCGACCGAAGTGTTCGGCAGCAGCGAGACCGGCGGCATCGCCTGGCGCCGCTGGAGTGCCGAGCAGCCGCAGTGGCACCCGCTGCCCGGCGTGGCGTGGCGGATCGAGGGCGGCTGCCTGTCGGTGTCCTCGCCGCACCTGCAGGACCGTGCCTGGTGGCAGACCCAGGACAGGGTCGAAGCCGATGCCGGGCGCAGCTTCCGCCTGCTCGGCCGGGCCGACCGCATCGTCAAGATCGAAGAGCGCCGGGTCTCGCTGGACGCGCTGGAACACCAGCTGCGCACCCACCCGGACGTGCAGGACGTGCGCGTGCTGGTGCTGCCGGGTGCGCGCGAGCAGCTGGCCGCCGTGGTCGTGCCGCAGCCGGCCGGGGTGGCCGGCTGGGATGACGCGCAGCGCCGTCGCCAGGCGCAGGCGCTCGGCGCGCACCTGGCCAGCAGCCATGATGCCGTGACCCGCCCGCGGCGCTGGCGCTTCGTCGACGAACTGCCGATCAATGCCCAGGGCAAGGTGACCGCCGCGGCGCTGGCGGCATTGTTCCGGCCGGTGTTGCCGACGGTGCAGTGGCAGCAGCGCGAGGCCGACGCGGCGGTGCTCCACCTGCCGCTGGAGGCGGACCTGATCGCCTTCGACGGGCACTTCCCGCAGGCGAAGATCCTGCCCGGCGTGGTCCAGCTGGATTGGGCGATCCACTATGCACGCCAGGTGTTCCGCATGCCGCCGCGCTTCGAGCGGATGGATGCGCTGAAGTTCCAGCATGTGGCGCGCCCGGGCGACTGCCTGCAGCTCAGCCTGGGCTGGGATGCCGCCAAATCGGTGCTGACCTTCCGCTACGTGTCCGACCATGGCGTGCATGCCAGTGGCCGTGTGGTGTTCGGCGATGCATGAAACGCCGTCCCGTGCGATGCCGGCGGCGCCCTTCGCCCCGCTGGTGGTGATCCCGGTGTACGACCACGAACACGCCATCGGCGCGGTGGTGCGCGGCGTGCTCGCCAGCGGGTTGCCCTGCCTGCTGGTGGATGACGGCTCCCACCCGGGCTGCGCGCAGGTGCTGGATGCCCTCGCCACGGCGCATGCGCCGCAGGTGGCGCTGCTGCGCCTGCCGCACAACCAGGGCAAGGGCGGGGCGATGCTGGCCGGGTTCGCCGAGGCCGCGCGGCGCGGGCACAGCCACGTGCTGCAGATCGATGCCGATGGCCAGCACGATCCGGGCGATATCCCGCGCTTCGTCGCGTTGGCCCGACAGCACCCGGACGCGGTGATCTGCGGTATCCCCGCCTACGATGCCAGCGTGCCCAAGGCACGCCTGTATGGCCGCTATGCCACCCACATCTGGGTGTGGATCAACACGCTGTCGCTGCACATCCGCGACTCGATGTGCGGCTTCCGGCTGTATCCGCTGGCGCCGGTGACGCGGCTGGTGGGCGAGGAAACCATCGGCCGGCGCATGGACTTCGACAGCGAGATCCTGGTGCGGCTGTTCTGGCGCGACGTGCCGGTGATCAGCCTGCCGACCAGGGTCACGTATCCCAGCGACGGCGTGTCGCACTTCGATGTGTGGCGCGACAACGTGCGCATCAGCCGCATGCATACCCGCCTGTTCTTCGGCATGCTGCCCCGCGCGCCACGGTTGCTGTGGCGCCGCCTGCGCGGTGCCGCGCCGGCGGGAGCGCCACCGGCATGACTGCGCCGGCACCGGCCACCGCTCCGCATTGGGCCGACCTGGGCGAGACCACCTCGGCCGCCGGGGTGCTGTTCCTGTGCTGGGTGCACCGCTGGTTCGGGCGCTGGCCGTTCCGCCTGTGCGTGTACCCGGTGGTGCTGTGCCACTGGCTTGGCAACCGGGTGGCACGGCAGTCCTCGCAGCAGTACCTGCGCCGGCTGCAGGCGCATACCGGCGTGCTCGGCCACGTGCCGGGGCGCTGGACCAGCCTGAAACACTTCGCGCTGTTCGCCGACACCCTGCTGGACAAGCTGCTCGGCCTGGGCGGCCGCTATACGCCCAGCCATATCCGCCTGCAGCGCGACCTGATGCTGGAGAAGATCGCGCGCCGCGAGGGCGGGTTGATCCTCACCGCGCACATCGGCTGCCTGGAACTGTGCCAGGTGCTGGCCGAACAGGTGCCCGGCTTCCGCATCACCGTGCTGGTGCATACCGCGCACGCACAGCGCTTCAATCGGCTGATGCAGCGGCTGGACCCGCTGGCCTCGGTCGAACTGATGCAGGTCACCGACATGGGCCCGGCCACGGCGGTGGAGCTGCAGCGCCGCGTGGCCGACGGCGGCTTCGTGGCCATCGTCGGCGACCGCGTGCCGCTGCGCGGCGGGCGCACCGTGCCGGCCCCGTTCCTCGGCCATGTCGCGCAGTTTCCGATCGGCGCCTACGTGCTGGCGTCCGCGCTGGCCTGCCCGGTCTACACGATGGCCTGCCTGCACGAAGGCGACGGCTACCGCGTGCGCTTCGAGCACTTCAGCGACCGCATCGTGCTGCCGCGCGGCTCGCGCGATGCCGCGCTGACCGCGCAGGCCGAACAATTCGCCCGGTGGCTGGAAGTTCAGGTCACCCAGGCACCCTTGGACTGGTTCAATTTCTTCCCCTTCTGGGATCAGGCATCTCATGGCAAGTAATCCCCCCGACATACGCTTCGGCGATGCGCCGCTGACCATCGAAGACGTGGTCGCGCTCTCGCAGCGCCAGGCCCAGGCCGTGGTCAGCGACGATCCGGCCTTCCAGGCACGCATCCAGAAGGGGGCCGATTTCCTCGACCGCCTGCTGCGCGAAGACGGCGTCATCTATGGGGTGACCACCGGCTACGGCGACTCGTGCACGGTCAACATCCCGCCGGCGCTGGTCGCCGAGCTGCCGCACCACCTGTTCACCTACCATGGCTGCGGCCTGGGCCGTTTTCTGGACGAGAACGAGACGCGCGCGGTGATCGCCGCGCGGCTGGCCTCGCTGGTGCGCGGCATGTCCGGGGTGAGCCATCCGCTGCTGCAGGGCCTGGCCACGCTGCTGCGCCACGACGTGCTGCCGCTGATCCCGGCCGAAGGCTCGGTCGGCGCCAGTGGCGACCTCACCCCGCTGTCCTACGTGGCCGCGGTGCTGTGTGGCGAGCGCGAGGTGATGTACCAGGGCGCGCGCCGCCCGGCCGCCGAGGTCCTGGCCGAGATCGGCATGACCCCGCTGCGGCTGCGCCCCAAGGAAGGCCTGGCGATCATGAACGGCACCGCGGTGATGACCGCGCTGGCCTGCCTGGCGTACGACCGCGCCGATTACCTGACCCGGCTGGCCACGCGCCTGACCGCGTTCAACGTGCTGGCCAGCGACGGCAACGCGCACCATTTCGATGAGATGCTGTTTGCCGCCAAGCCGCACCCGGGCCAGATGCAGATCGCCGCGCGGCTGCGCCAGGACCTGCACAGCGACCGTCCGCCGCGCAACGAACAGCGCCTGCAGGACCGCTACTCGCTGCGCTGCGCCCCCCACGTGATCGGCGTGGTGCAGGACGCGTTGCCGTTCTTCCGCCAGCTGATCGAAACCGAGCTCAACAGCGCCAACGACAACCCGCTGATCGACGCCGACGGCGAGCGCATCCTGCACGGCGGGCATTTCTACGGTGGCCACATCGCCTTTGCGATGGATGCGCTGAAGAACGCCATCGCCAACCTGGCCGATCTGCTCGACCGACAGATGGCGCTGGTGGTGGACGCGCGCTACAACCATGGCCTGCCGGCCAACCTGTCCGGCGCCAGCGGCCCGCGCGCGGCGATCAACCATGGCCTGAAGGCGCTGCAGATCAGCGTGTCGGCGTGGACCGCCGAGGCACTCAAGCAGACCATGCCGGCCTCGGTGTTCTCGCGGTCCACCGAATGCCACAACCAGGACAAGGTCAGCATGGGCACCATCGCCGCGCGCGACTGCCTGCGCGTGATCGAGCTGACCGAGCAGGTGGTTGCCGCGCTGCTGATCACCGCCCGCCAGGGCGTGGCGCTGCGCCAGCGGGTGGGCATGAACGCCACCCTGCATGGCGAACTGGATGCGATGTACCAGGACCTGTGCGCACGTATCGCGCTGGTCGATGAAGACCGTGCCCTGGATCGCGAACTGCGGGCGCTGCTCGAGGACATCCGTGGCCAGCGCTGGAGCCTGTATGACCAGGCCTGACCTCAGTGGGGAGGTGGCGCTGTCGCCCACCTTCCATGACTGCGACCCGATGCACGTCGTGTGGCACGGCAACTACTTCAAGTACTTCGAGATTGCGCGCTGCGCCTTGTTGCAGCGCTACGACTACGACTACCCGCAGATGCGCGAGTCCGGCTACCTCTGGCCAGTGGTGGATGCGCGGGTGAAGTACATCCGGCCATTGCTGTACGGGCAGGCGCTGCGCGTGCGCGCGACGATCACCGAATGGGAAAACCGGCTGAAGATCGCCTACGAAATCCTCGATGCCGACAGCGGCGCGGTGCTGACCCGCGCCCACACCATCCAGGTGGCCGTGGACGCGGTCACCAACGAAATGCTGTACCTGTGCCCGTCCGTGCTGTGGGACCGTCTGGGAGTTGAAGTGCAATGAACGCTCTGCTGCGCACGCTGGTCGTGCTGTTGTCGTTGCTGGTGGCCGTGCCCGCGTTGGCCGCGCCGGCGGTCGCCGATGTCGATCTGGTCAAGCAGCGCGTGGCCAAGGTCGGCGTGCTGCGCGGTGAATTCACCCAGGAGAAACAGGTGGCCGGCTTCAAGAACCCGCTGCGCTCGCAGGGCAGCTTCGTGCTGGCCCAGGACCACGGCGTCATCTGGACCACGCTCAAGCCGTTCCCGTCCGAAGTGGTGGTGACCCGTGACCGCATCCTCAGCCGCCAGCGCGACGGCAGCAGCCGGGTGGAACTGGACGGCCGCCAGCAGCCGGCGATGCGGTCGGTCAACGCGATCATGTTCGCGCTGATGAGCGGCGATGCGCAGGCGCTGTCGGCGCAGTTCACGGTCAAGGTGGAGGCGTTGCCCAACAACGGCTGGACGATGCAGCTGAGCCCGCGCTCGGCGATGCTGGCCAAGGTGTTCACCGGGCTGGCGCTGAGCGGCGACCGCTACGTGCGCGAGGTGCAGATCACCGAAGCCAACCAGGACGTCACCCGCATCCACTTCGCCGGCATGCGCGAGACCCCGGCGCAGCTGAGCGCGGACGAGGGACGCAAGTTTGAATGAGTCCCTGCACGCGGGGCAGGGCAACGCCCTGGCCCCGAACGGACGGCTGCAGCGCGTGTGGCGCTGGCTGGCCATCCTCTGGCTGCTGGTGCTGATCGGCCTGGGCGCGCAGCAATGGCACCTGTGGAAAAGCCAGTCGCGGATCGACACCGACATCCTCGCGCTGTTGCCGCAGGATGCGCACGACCGCCTGCTGTCCGATGTCACCCGGCGCATCGCCGATGCCAATGCGCGCCAGATCGTGGTGCTGCTGGGCAGTGCCGACGCGGCGCGGACCAAGGCGGCCGAGCAGGCCTTCCGCCGCGCGCTGCGTGACAGCGCCGAAGGCAAGGCGTTGCTGGTGGACAGTGGTTCGATCGAAGGCTGGTTCGAGCAGGCGCGTGCGTTCTATGCACCGTACCGCGACCGCCTGCTGACCAGCGACCAGCGCCAGCGCCTGCAGGCCGAGCCGGTCGATGGCCTGGCCGCGTCGGCACTGGCCGCGCTGTATGGCCCGATGGGCGCGCCGCGGCTGACCGAATGGCGGCAGGACCCGCTGTCGCTGTGGCCGCAGTGGTGGCAGGAGCGCGCGCTGGGGTCCGGGCTGCGCGTGGGCGATGACGGCCTGCTCGAGGCCGAGGGCAAGCATTGGTCGATCGTGCAGTACGACACGGTCGGCTCGGCGTTCCAGCTCGACGGCGAGCGCCATATCGATCTGCTGCTCGATGCGGCCACCGCCGCCGCGGCCAAACAGGCGCCGGGGCTGGAGGTGCTGCGCGCCGGCGTGCCGCTGCATGCCGAAGCCGCGGCGGTGCAGGCCAACCGCGAGATCAACACGATCGGCTGGGGCTCGCTGGCCGCGGTGCTGCTGCTGGTCTGGCTGGCGTTCCGTTCGTTGCGCCCGATCCTGCTGGTGGCGGCCTCGCTGCTGATCGGCTGCGGCGTGGCGCTGGCGGTGACGGTGCTGGTGTTCGGCAAGGTGCATGTGCTCACGCTGGTGTTCGGTGCCTCGCTGGTCGGCGTGGCCGAGGACTACGGCATCCACTGGTTCGCTTCGCGCCAGGCCGAGCCGGCCGACCGCCGCTGGCGCTTGCTGCGGCACCTGCTGCCCGGCCTGTGGCTGGCCCTGCTGACCAGCGCACTGGCCTACCTGGCGCTGGGCCTGGCACCGTTCCCCGGCCTGCGCCAGATGGCGCTGTTCTCGGTGGTCGGGCTGGCCGCCGCGTTCCTGACGGTGATCTTCTGGTTCCCGTGGCTGGACGGCGGCGAGATCCGCAGCACGCGGTTCGCGCGCTGGCTGGGGGGCACCCTGGAGCGCTGGCCCCGCCTGCAGGGCCGCCGTACCGTCCTGTTCCTGGGCGTGGCGGCGGTGTTCTCGGCAGTCGGCATCGCCCGCCTCGGCAGCAACGACGACCTGCGCAGCCTGCAGTCCTCGCCCAAGACCCTGATCGACCAGCAGATCCGCATCAGCCAGATGCTGGGCATGCCCAGCCCGGCGCAGTTCTACCTGGTGCAGGGCGATGACGCCGAGCAGGTACTGCAGCGCGAAGAGGCGCTGATCGAGCGCCTGCGCGTGCTGTCCACCAAAAAGCAGATCGGCGGCTATCGCGCGATCAGCGACTGGTTGCCCTCCCGCCAGCGCCAGCACGCCGATGCCGCGCTCACCGCCCGGGTCGAGCCGCAGGTGCTCGGCAAGGTGGGCGAGGCGGTCGGCGAACCGCTGGCACGCCCGTACTACGCGGCCAGCGACCTGGACGCCGATGCGTTCCTGGCCTCGCCGGCGGCGATGCCGTTCCGGCACCTGTGGCTGGGCAAGGTGGGCGGCGGCCTGGCGTCGGTGGTGATGGTCGATGACCTGTCGCGTGCCGATGCCCTGACCCTGCTTGAAGCGCAGGCCCAGGGCATCCCGGGCGTGCGCTGGGTCGATCGCACCGCCGACTTCTCCAAGCTGCTCAAGCATTACCGCAAGCTGATGAGCGGGCTGCTGCTGGTTGGCATCGTGCTGGTGTTCGCGGTGCTGTACTGGCGCTACCGCGCGCAGGCCTGGCGCGTGTTCGCCCCGACCCTGGTGGCCGGCGCCCTCACCCTGGCCCTGCTCGGCCTGTTCGGCCAGCCGCTGCAGTTGTTCAACGTGCTGGCGCTGATGCTGCTGCTGGGCATGGGCATCGACTACGGCATCTTCCTGATCGAGCACCGCGGCGATGCCAGCGCATGGCTGGCGGTGTGCGTGGGCGCGGCCAGTACCTGGCTGTCGTTTGGGCTGCTCGGCCTGTCGGCCACGCCGGCGCTGCGCGCCTTCGGCCTGACCCTGTTGTTCGGCATCGGCCTGGTCTGGATCATCTCGCCGTTGTTCCGCCCACCGCCGCACGACGCACCGCACTGAGCGACGCGTCCGCCTTTTCCTCTCCCACGTTTTCTGATCAAGGATGTATCGATGAACCCGCAAGTCGAACGCACGGAAATCCTGGTGATCGGCGCCGGCCCCGCCGGCTCGGTCGCCGCGGCGATGCTGCGCAAGCAGGGCCGCCAGGTGCTGATGCTGGAGCGCCAGCAGTTCCCGCGGTTCTCCATTGGTGAGAGCCTGCTGCCGCAGAGCATGGAGTACATCGAAGCGGCCGGGCTGCTGCAGGACGTGGTGCAGGCCGGGTTCCAGTACAAGAACGGCGCGGCCTTCGTGCGTGGCGAGGCCAGCACCGAGTTCGACTTCCGCGACAAGTTCTCGCCGGGCTGGGGCACCACCTACCAGGTGCAGCGCGCCGACTTCGACGACGTGCTGGCGCGCGGTGCCGAGCGCATGGGCACCACCCTGCGCTTCGGCGACGAAGTGCTGTCGGTGCAGCCGGGCCGCCCCGCACGGGTGCAGGTGCGCCGCCCCGATGGCAGCGAGTACACCATCGAGGCCGGCTTCATCCTGGATGCCAGCGGCTTTGCACGCCTGCTGCCGCGACTGTTGGACCTGGAATCGCCGTCCAACTTCCCGGTGCGTGGGGCGATCTTCTGCCACGTGCGCGACCACATCCCGGCCGGCGCCGGTTTCGACCGCAACAAGATCCTGATCACCACCCATCCCGAACACGTGGACGTGTGGTACTGGACGATCCCGTTCTCCAACGGCTGCTGCTCGCTGGGCGTGGTCGCCGAGCCGAGTTTCTTCGAGAAATACCCGGGCAGCGACCTGGAGAAGCTGCAGGCCATCGTCGGCGAAGATCCCAACCTGACCCGCCTGCTCAAGAACGCCGAGTGGGCCGTGCTGCCGGTGCGCACCATCACCGGCTACTCGGCCAACGTCAGCTCGCTGTGGGGCGAGGGCTACGCGCTGCTCGGCAACGCCGGCGAGTTCCTCGACCCGGTGTTCTCCTCCGGCGTCACCATCGCCTTCAAGTCGGCGCAGCTGGCCAGCGAGTGCCTGGCGCGCGAACACGCCGGCGAAACCGTGGATTGGGAGCAGGACTTCTCCATTCCGCTGCGCGCCGGGGTGAAGACCTTCCGCCGCTTCGTCGAGGCCTGGTATGCCGGTGGCTTCCAGAAAATCATCTACCACCCCGCCCAGCAGCCCGACGTGCGCCGCATGATCTCCTCGATCCTGGCCGGCTATGCGTGGGACACCAATAATCCGTACGTGGCCGATGCGACCGGTCGCCGCCTGCGGGTGCTGGAGGAACTGTGCACCGTCTGATCGTCTCCCTGCTGCTGTGCCTGCTGCTGGCCGCCTGTGCCAGCACGCGCATGCCCGCGCCCCTGGTGCAGCTGCCGACCCTGCGGTTGCCGCCGTCGGCGCTGCCGCAGCCGTTGCAGCTGCAGCAGCGCCTGCAGTTCCGCTTCGGCAGCCACGAGCGCGAGCTGGATGCGTTGCTCGAAGCCGACGGCAGCGAGGTGCGGCTGGCGGTGCAGGCCATGGGCCAGACCGGCGTGCGCATGGTCTGGGACGGCGCCACCCTGCAGCAGACGCGCGCGCCCTGGCTGCCGCCGCAGGTGCGCGGTGAGCGCGTGCTGGATGACCTGCAGTTCGCGCTGTGGCCCGTGGCGGCGATCCGTGCCGCGCTGCCCGCCGGGTGGACCCTGGTCGAGACGGGCGGGCAGCGCCGCCTCGAGCAGGACGGCAAGGCCTGGCTCCTGCTGGAGCCGCTGGCCGATGGCCGGGTGCGCCTGCGCAACCTGGCCGAGGGCTATGAACTGGTGATCGAATCGTTGGACATGGAACAGGCACCGCCGTGAGCAGTAGCAGCAGCGCGATCTATCTGAATGACCTGGGCGTGGTCTGCGCGCTCGGCGGTGACCGCGTGCAGGTGCGCGACGGCCTGTTCGCCGGGCAGCCCGGCGGCCTGCGCGACAACGACCAGCTGATCGCTGGCCGCCGCCTGGCGCTGGGCGAGGTGGGCACCCCGCTGCCGGACCTGTCCGCGTTGCCGGTGGCCTTGCGCGGTCGCAACAACGCGCTGCTGGAGGCGGCACTGGTACAGATCCGCCCGGCGGTGGATGCGGCGATCGCGCGGCACGGCGCCGACCGCGTCGCGGTCATCATCGGGACCAGCACCTCGGGCATCGGCGAATCGGAGAACGCGCTGCGCCAGCATCGCGACACGGGCCAGTGGCCGGTTGATTTCGATTACGCGCAGCAGGAAATGGGCACCTCCGCGCGCTTCGTGCGCGAGCGTATCGGCAGCAACGGCCCGGCGTGGACGATCTCCACCGCCTGTTCCTCCAGCGCCAAGGCGTTGATGACGGCCGCCCGCCTGCTGCGCGCCGGCCTGGTCGATGCCGTCGTGGCTGGCGGCGCCGATTCGCTGTGCCGCTTCACCGTGGCCGGGTTCAGCGCGTTGGAGTCGGTTTCGGCGGCGCGCTGCAATCCATTCTCGGCCAACCGCAACGGCATCAACATCGGCGAAGGTGCCGCGCTGTTCCTGATGACCACCACGCCCGGCCCGGTGCGGCTGTCCGGATGGGGCGAGTCGTCCGACGCCCACCATATGTCCGCGCCGGATCCGCAGGCGCGCGGTGCGATCGACGCCATGCAGCAGGCGCTGGACCGCGCCGGGCTGGCGCCCGCGCAGGTGGATTACGTGAACCTGCACGGCACCGCCACCGGCCACAACGACGCCATGGAAAGCCAGGCGGTTGCGGCGGTGCTGGGCACCGCGGTGCCGGCCAGCTCGACCAAGCCACTGACCGGGCACACGCTGGGCGCGTCGGGGGCGATCGAGGCCGCGCTGTGCTGGATGGTGCTGGCCGACAACCCCGACCAGCAGCTGCCCACGCACTGGTGGGACGGGCAGGGCGATGCCGCATTGCCGGCATTGGCCCTGGTCGCGCCGGGCACGCGCGCGGCGCACCCGCCGCAGCACGTCCTCAGCCATTCGTTCGCCTTCGGCGGCAGCAATGCCGTGCTGGCCCTGTCCCGGGAGTGAGCATGCAGCTGCCGCATGACATCGATGACGTGCTGCCGCATCGCGACAGCATGCGCCTGATCGACAGGCTGCTGGACTGGCAGCCCGAATCGATCGTGGTCGAAGTGGACGTGCCCGCGCAGGGGCTGTTCACCACGCCCGAGGGCGTCCCGGCCTGGGTCGGGGTGGAATACATGGCCCAGGCGATCGCCGCCTGGGCCGGGTGCAAGGCGCGCCAGGCCGGGCGGGAGCCGTCGATCGGCTTCCTGCTGGGCACCCGCCGCTACACCGCGCACCAGCCGTATTTCGCCGCCGGTACCTGCCTGCGGGTAGAGGCACAGTGCGAGCTGATGGGCGAAAATGGCCTGGGCATGTTTGCCTGCCGGATCCTGGCAGGCGCTACCGAATTGGCGGTCGCCAACGTTTCCGTGTTCGAACCACGCGATGCGATGGCCTATCTGGAGAGTGGAGAGGCATGACAGGGAATCTGACGGTGCTGGTGACCGGCGCCAGCCGCGGCATCGGCCGCGCCATCGCGCTGCGGATCGCGCGTGATGGCTTCGACGTGGTGGTGCATTGCCGCAGCCGCATCGAGGAGGCACAGGAGGTGGTCGCCCAGATCCAGGCGCTGGGGCGGCAGGCCCGCGTGCTGATGTTCGACGTGGCCGATCGCGAGGCCGCGCGCGCCGCGCTGGAGGCCGACGTGGAGGCGCACGGCGCCTATTACGGGGTGGTCTGCAATGCCGGCATCGCCCGCGACGGCGCCTTCCCGGCGATGCCCGCCGAAGACTGGGACGCGGTGGTGCATACCAACCTGGACAGCTTCTACAACGTGCTGCACCCGCTGGTGATGCCGATGGTGCGGCGGCGCAAGCCCGGCCGCATCGTCACCCTGTCCTCGGTGTCGGGGCTGGTCGGCAACCGCGGCCAGACCAACTACAGCGCGGCCAAGGCCGGCATCATCGGCGCCACCAAGGCGCTGGCGCTGGAACTGGCCAGCCGCGCGATCACCGTCAACTGCGTGGCCCCGGGCCTGATCGAGACCGAGATGGTCAACCAGGAGGTGCTCGACCACGCGCTCAAACTGATTCCCGCCGGTCGCATGGGCCAGCCGGACGAGGTCGCCCACGCGGTGTCCTTCCTGCTGTCCGAGTCGGCCGGCTACATCACCCGCCAGGTGATCTCGGTCAACGGAGGCATGGTCTGATGAGCAGAACCGAACGTCGCGTCGTGGTCACCGGCGCGGCCGCGCTGAGCCCGCTGGGCCATGACTGGCCGAGCATCCGCGAACGCCTGCACGCGCGCGTCAACGCGGTGCGTTACATCCCCGAGTGGGAAGTCTTCGACGGCCTCAACACGCGCCTGGCCGCGCCGGTGCAGGACTACGCGCTGCCGCCGCATTACAACCGCAAGACCACCCGCAGCATGGGCAAGGTGGCGGTGATGTCGGTGCGCGCCACCGAGCTGGCGCTGGAGGCGGCCGGCCTGCTCGGCCATCCGGTGCTGCGCAGCGGCATGGCCGGGGTTGCCTACGGGTCGTCGTCGGGCAGCCACGAGGCCACCGCCGAGTTCGGTCGCATGCTCCACGAGCACACCACCGAAGGCATCAGCGCCACCACCTACCTGAAAATGATGAGCCACACCTCGCCGGTCAACATCGGGGTGTTCTTCGGCCTGTCCGGGCGCGTCTACACCACCTCCAGCGCCTGCACCTCCGGCAGCCAGGGCGTGGGCGCCGGCTACGAGGCGATCCGCAGCGGCAAGCAACAGGTGATGGTCACCGGCGGCGCCGAGCAGCTCGATGCCACGGCTGCGGCGGTGTTCGACACGTTGTTTGCCACCAGCGTGCGCAACGATGCGCCGCAGACCACGCCCAGCCCGTTCGATGCCAACCGCGATGGACTGGTCCTGGGCGAGGGCGCCGGCACGTTGATCCTGGAGGAACTGGAGCATGCGCAGGCGCGCGGGGCCACGATCCTGGCCGAGGTGGTCGGCTACGGCACCAACAGCGACGGCCAGCATGTCACCCAGCCCACCGCCGACACCATGGCCCAGGCCATGCGCCTGGCGCTGGAAGATGCCGGCCTGGAACCGTCCCGGATCGGCTACGTCAACGCCCACGGCACCGCCACCGAGCATGGGGACATCGCCGAGACCCAGGCCACCGCGCAGGTGTTCGGGCCGGGCATGCCGATCAGTTCGTTGAAGAGCTACGTCGGCCACATGCTCGGCGCGTGCGGTGCGTTCGAGGCCTGGCTCACCATCGAAATGATGCGCGAAGGCTGGTTCGCACCGACCCTGAACCTGCACACGGTCGACCCGCGCTGCGGGGCGCTGGATTTCATCCAGGGCGAGGGCCGCGCGCTGCAGACCGACTACGTCATGAGCAACAACTTCGCCTTTGGCGGGATCAACACCTCGTTGATCTTCCGTCGCTGGCAAGACTGATGTACCCGGCCCCCGCGCGGGCCGGTTTCCAACGCAGCACCCAGCACCCCACCAACAAGGAGAAAGTTGAATGCGTCGTTTTGCCCTGATTGCCGCCACCGCGCTGCTCGCCGTCGCCAGCACCGCCCAGGCCCGTGACACCCGCGTGGAACAGTCGCTGCGTGAACTGGTCAGCTCCCAGGCCGCCCGTGATGCCGGTATCGACGGCAGCGTGCGTTTCTACCTGGCCGGCGAAAAGGTCAACGTCCAGCAGCGCCTCGGCGAGGACGTGACCAACAAGAAGACCAACGCCGCCAACAAGAGCGACGAGGAAGCCTGCCGCTGGGTGGCGCTGTCGGCGCTGCGCGCGCTGCAGGACGGCGCCAAGTCGCGCAACGCCAATGCGGTGGTGGATATCGTCAGCTACTACAAGAAGAACGAGTTCAAGAGCGCGACCAATTACGAGTGCTACGCCGGCACGATCATGGCCGGCGTCGCCCTGAAGGGCACCTACGCCAAGGTCAAGTAAGCCCTGTCGGCCACCGCTCGTCGCGAGCGGTGGCCATCGAGCACCGGTTGCCCTGCGGGTGTCGCTGGCAGGGCAGGCGTGGGTGGATTGACGGGGCACGCTGTGAATCCCGCTCGCGGCCCGGCCCAGCCCGCCGAAAGACAAATACCGTTGCGGCCCTCGCGCCGGACGATCGTGGCCAGAGCAGCCCGCGCCACCTGAACGCCATCGCGACATTGATGAACCTGAATCTGCCGCGCGCCAGTAAACCGGCGTCTGGACGCGATCGCGGCTTTCCCCCCCGCGTGGTTTCCGACACAATCATCGCCATCACTTCCCAGGGCCACGCCCCGCGGGCAATGCAAGCCTACGTCTACAAAAGCCAACGCAAGCAGGACACCTACGTCTACCTCGCCGTCCGCGATGACTTCAACGCTGTTCCAGAAGCGTTGCAGGCCACGCTGGCGCCGTTCGCATTCGTGCTGGAAGTTGCCCTGACCCCCGACCGTCGCCTGGCCCTGGCCGACGTCGCGCAAGTGCGCGCCAACCTGGCCGAGCGCGGATTCCACCTGCAGATGCCCCCGCCGCCGGTCGCCCCGGTCCGGGTCCCGCGTCGCCGCGATGACTGACACCCTGCGCAGCCGCGCCCTGGCCAGCGCGTTCGCCGCCGGCGTCCTGCTGGCCCTGGCGGCCGCGCTCGGTGGCGTGCCTGCCGCACTCGGCGTCGCGCTGGCGCAACCGGCCTTCGCCCTGGGCATTTCCTGGTGGCGTCGCACCCGCCCGGTGCAGCCGCCGGCCAAGGTGCTGCGCCAGGACCTGCCCGCGCTGCTGATCCCCTGGTTGGCCGGCCCCGTGTTGCTCGCCGCGCTGGTGGCCTGGCCGCTCAGCGCCCTGCACGACAGCGGCAGCCTGGCCGCCGTGCTCGGGCTCAGCGTGGCGGTCAGCGCCGCCCTGCTCGGGGTCTGGCGCACCTGGCCGTTGTGGAATGAAGTCGAACGCACCGCTGGCAGCCTCAACAGCCATTGGCAGGCCCTGTCCGGCCGCGACCTCAGCGCGTGGCGCGGCCTGGCCGTGGCCGCGCTGGTGGTGCTGGTGTGCGCGCTGGTAGTGCTGCCGGCCTGGCCCGGCCTGGTGTCCGACGCGCTGCGCTGGCCGCTCACCGCCGCCGTCGTGGTGCTTTCGCCGCTGGCCCATCTGGCGCTGCAGAAGATCGCGCCGGCCGCCAGCCTGGCCGCCCGCGCCGCGGTCGACATGGGCGACGACCGCCTTGATGCGTTCGCCGGCCACGCCGCCGAACCGCAGCCGCTGGAACCGCTCGGCCAGCACGAACACCTGCCCGCCCTGTATGACGCCGCGCGCAGCGGTCGCGTCGACCGTGCCCTGCAACTGCTTGCCGCCGGTGCCGATCCGCAGGGGTTGCCCGACCCGGCCTGGCGCGATCAGCGCAACCTGCCGGTGCTGGCCGCGGTGCTGCCGGACCTGCGCCTGCTGCGCGAGTTGATCGCGCGCGGCGTCAACATCAATGCTCCGCACCGTGGCATGACCCCCTTGCTGGCCGCCACCCGCGACAGTTGGCACGGCCGGCCCGAAGCGGTGATGACCCTGCTGGCCAACGGCGCCGATTCGCGCGCGGTCGACAGCGAGGGCAACACGCCCCTGCACCACGCCGCGCGCAGTTCGGACCCGGGCGTGGCCGCGCTGCTGCGCGACGCCGCCGCCGAAGTGGACGCGCTCAACAACGACGGCTGGTCACCGCTGGCGGTGGCCTGCCAGGTCGGCAACTGGCGGCTGGCGCGGTTCCTGCTCGAGCGCGGCGCCAAGACCGAGCCGGCCGATGGCACCCCCGTGCTGCTGGCGGCTGCCGGCACCGAAGAGGATGATCCGGCCGGCGTGCAGTTGCTGCTCAAGCACAAGGCCCGCGCCGACGCGCGCGACCGCCAGCGCCGCAGCGCCCTGCATGAAGCCGCCCTGGCCGGCCATGTGGACATCATCGACGTGCTGCTGGGGGCCGGTGCCAACCTCGAGTCGCGCGATGCGCTGTCGCGTACGCCGTGGCTGGAGGCTGCCCGCGGCGGTCGCGCCGCGGTGATCGAACACCTGCTGCCGCACCATCCCGACCTCAACGCGGTCGACGTGGAAGGGCGCAACGCGGTCCTGCTGGCGTGCATGGCCGATAACGTCTCGCCGTTGCTGGTGCGCCGCCTGCTGGAACTGGGCATCGCCGCCGACGCCGTCGACCCGCAGGGCCGCCGCGCCGTGGACATCGCCGCCAGCGCCGGTCGCTGGGCCATCGTCTCGCTGCTGGACCGCAGCTACCCGCTGCCGGCCTCGGTCACCGACGGGCTTGCCGCGGTCGATGCCGACGCCGACCCGGCCACCCCCTCGCTGCCCGACCGCCCGCCATTGGACCTGCTGCGCGAAGCCTTGGGCTTCGGCAACTTCGACGGCATGGCCGCACTGGCGCGGCTGTGCGATCCGCAGGAACTGGGCGCCCTGTTGCACGACGCCGAACTGGCGCTGGACCCGCAGGCAGTCGATTGGCTGCTTGCCAACGGTGCCGCCCCGGAAGTACTCGATGCCTGCGGGGACACACCGATGTTCGCGCTGCTGGCACGCGGCATCGATGCCGTGCCTGCGCTGCAGGTCCTGTTGCGTCGTGGCCTGTCCCCGGCCGGCCGCGGCGGCCTTGCCCGCCTGCTCAGCGCCTGCGCGCAGCACGACCACGCCTCGCGCGGGCTGGAACAGCTCGCCCTGGAACTGCTGGAACGTGGCGCCGACCCCTTCGCGCCGTCGCCGGCCGGTGATCCACCGTTGTCGCTGGCGGTGCGGCTGGGCTGGCTGCGCCTGCAGCAGGCATTGCTGCTGCTCGGGGTGGACCGCGAAGCGCGCGACAGCCATGGGATGACCGCGCTGCACCTGGCCACCGCACTGGCCCGCGAAGGCTCGCTGAAGCTGCTGGTGCAGCAGGGCGCCTCGCCGGAAGCACGCGCCGCCGACGGCCAGACCCCGCTGGGCGTGGCGCTGTCGATCGGTCGTCGCGACCTGGCCGACTGGCTGGACTGGCGGGTGTGGCCGTTGCCGCGCCGCGCCCTGCGCGACGGCGACCTGCCGGCGGCGGCGATGTCCGGCGATGCCGACGCGGTCCGTCGCCTGATCGACCTGGGCTTTGCGGTGGACGTGGTCGACGCGCAGGGCTGCACCGCGCTGCTGCGCGCCGCCGGCGGTGGCCACCTGGCCGTGGTCGACCTGCTGCTGGCGCGTGGCGCCAACCCGCAGCACGCCGCGGCCAGTGGTGCCACGCCGCTGTCGGCGGCGGTCAGCATGCGCCAGATCGACATCGTCTCGGCCCTGCTCGATGCCGGTGCCGAACTCGAATACCGCCTGCCTGGCGGCGTGACCGTGCTGATGCTGGCCTCGGCGCTGGGCCTGCCCGATATCGTCGCGCGGCTGCTCACCGCGGGTGCCAACGTGCATGCCGGCGACGCGCAGCAGCTGGGCCCGCTGCATTGCGCCGCGCTCTACGGCTTCAGCGCCCGCGATCGCTCGCGCCTGTTGGCCCTGCTCGACACCCTGTTGCTGGCCGGCGCCGAACCGGACCAGGCTGCCGCCGGCTCGGTGACGCCGCTGCTGCTGCTGCTGGGCGCCCGCGCCGAACCGGGCACCGCCTGCGACGAGCAGGTGGTGCTGGCCGCCGTCGAGCGCCTGCTGGACGAGGATGTCTCGCTGGAGGTGCGCGATCCGCGCGGTTTCGGCCCGCTCCACCTCGCCGCCCTGCACGGCCTGCCGCTGCTGGTGCAGCGCCTGCTGCGCGCCGGCGCCGACCCGGACGTGCGCGACGCGCTCAACCGCAGCCCGCGCGAAATCGCGGTGATGCGTGGCTTCATCGACGTCGCCGGTGAGTTCGAACCGCGCGTGCCGGGCGTGTCCTCGATGGCCCGCTTCCTGCGCGACAACGGCTGATCCCATCCCACCCCGACGTAGCGCCGACCGTTGGTCGGCGGCCGCCCGCCCCGGGCCATTCCCGGCGGCGGCGAGGGTTCCGCCCCGGCCTCTGGCGGCGCGCGGTTGCCGGCGAAAGGAGGTGGGAGGTCAGCCGCCCCGGTCGGATGCGTCTGGCTTCCCATCCCGCTCCGCATCCGCCTCGAACAGATGCATCAGGTCCGCCCTGGCATCGCGCGAGGTCTGGATCACCGCCGCCTCGTCGTCATACACCAGGTACTGGTCGCGCAGCAGCTTCTCGTCGTGCTCGCGGAAGCGCTGCACGTGGCTGCGCGCGGTGTCGGCGGGAATGCCGAGCGCGATCAGCATGCGTTCGCTCAGCTCCAGGCTGGTGCCGAACACCTCGCGGAACGGTTCGGCGGACATGTCCATCAGGCGCCAGGCGTGCTGGCGGTTGCGCGCGCGCACCAGCACCACCGCATCGGGGTACATGCGCCGGATCAACCGGGTGGCGCGCATGTTGGCGTCCGGGTCGTCCAGGGTCACCACGTACACGCGGATCTGTTCGCCGCCGGCCGCACGCAGCATTTCCGGCCGGGTCGGGTCGCCGTAGTAGAGCTTGTTGCCGAAGCGGCGCAGGTCCGAGACCGTGTCCGGGTTGGACTCCAGCGCCACGAACGGAATCTTCTGCGCGGTCAGCAGCCGCGCCACCACCTGCCCGAAGCGGCCCATGCCGGCGATCATCACCTGCGGCTGGATGCCGCCGGTGTCGACCGTGTCGGCCGGCTGGGCACTGGCCTTGGGCGCATCCTCGCGGCCCAGCAGCCGCAGCAGGGCGATCATCAGCAGCGGCGTGATCGCCATCGACAGGCCGACGATCGCCACCAGCCGGTCATGGTTGGCACTGCCCAGCAACTGGGCGCGCTGCGCCTCGTTGAACACCACGAAGGCGAATTCGCCGCCCAGCCACAGCACGCTGCCCAGCATCACCGCATGCCGGGTGCGCAGCTTGGCCAGCTTGCCGATCCCGAACAGCAGCCCGAACTTGACCACCAGCAGGATGGCCACCCCGGCGGCGATCATCGCCGGCTCGGCGATGATCCGGTCCAGGTCGATGCCCATGCCCACCGCGATGAAGAACAGGCCCAGCAGCAACCCCTTGAACGGTTCGATCTGCGATTCCAGCTCGTGCCGGAACTCCGAATCGGAGAGCAGCACGCCGGCCAGGAATGCCCCCAGGCTGGGGCTCAGCCCGGCCTCCTGCATGAACCACGCCGTGCCCAGCACCACCAGCAACGCCATCGCGGTGAACACTTCGGGGCTGCGGGTACGCGCGATGATGTTGAACAAACGGCGCAGCACCGGCCGCCCGCACAGGATCACCACGGCCAGCGCGCCCAGCGCCACCGCCACATCGCTCCATTGCAGGGTGTCGTTCCTGGCCCCACCCAGCAGTGGGATCGCGGCCAGCAACGGAATGGCGATCAAGTCCTGGAAGAGCAGGATGGCAAAGCCCAGGCGCCCGTAGTCGCTGTTGATCGCCTTGTGCTCGGACAGCAGCTGCAGCCCCACCGCGGTGGACGACAGGGCCAGGGCCAGGCCCACGATCAACGCGCTCTTCCACTGGACGTGGTCCAGCAGCAACAGGCTGCCCAGCACGATCGCGCTCAGCGCCACCTGCAGCGCGCCCGCCCCGAACACCGAGCGCCGCATCACCTTCAGGCGTGCCGGCGACAGTTCCAGCCCGATCACGAACAACAGCATCACCACGCCGATCTCGGCCGCGCCGAGGATGCGGTCGGCGTCCTGCACGAAGCCCAGCCCATCCGGCCCCAACACCACCCCGGCGGCCAGGTAGCCCAGCACCGCGCCGAAGCCCAGCTTCTTGAACACCGGCACGGCGATCACCGCGGCCAGCAGCAGGACCAGGGCCAGTTCGAGGGCGCCGCTATGCATGGAAGGCCCAGCTCATGGAAATGTCCGCCCATTATGCGGCGCACGCGTTCTGCCAACGTCAATCGCAGCCCAACGCGGCAACCGCGCCCGGGTTGACCGGCCCCGCGCCCGGGTCCAGACTGCCCGCCGCTGCCGGCGTGTCCGGCAGTACACCCTTGCGGAGTCCCCAAACCCATGTCCAGCGACAGTAGAAGTCGACCTTGCTCGACGCCAGTGATGGCCACCGCCTGACGAGGGACGGTTCGCCACCGCTGGCGTCGCGCACGGCGATCCCCACAGGCGAACCCGATGAACCAGAAAGACCTGCTGCGCCCGGTGGCCGATGCCGCCGCGTTGAGCGCACCACTTGACCACTACAACACCGCCGACGCGGTGGAATTCCTCAATACCCTGGAGCTGTCGCACGCCGCCGACACCCTGGCCGCGCTGCCGTTGCCGCGCGCGGTCAAGATGCTCGAACAGCCCGAGCTCAACCGCAGCGGCGAGCTGGTCGGCCTGCTGCCGGTGGCCCGCGCCGCCGCCCTGCTCGGGCTGATGGCCGACGACCGTGCCACCGACATCGTCCATGAACTGGACGAAGAGGAACGCGCGCGGTTGATCCCGCTGCTCAGCCCGGAGGCGCGGCAGTCGATCCAGCAGCTGCTCAGCTACCCCGCGCACACCGCCGGCGCGCTGATGACCACCGAGTTCGTCAGCGTCCCCGCCGACTGGACCGTGGGCCGCACCCTGCAGCACATCCGCGAGGTCGAACGCACCCGCGAAACCGTCTACGCCATCTACGTGCTCGACCCGCACACCCGCACCCTGGTGCAGGTGGTGACCATGCGCCGGTTGATCACCGGCCTGCCCGACGAGCCCATCCTCGAGGTGGCCCAGGTCAACCCGCCGGTCACCGTGGATGCCCAGCTCGACCAGGAAGAGGTGGCCCAGCTGATCCGTCGCCACGACCTGCTCGCCATCCCGGTGGTGGACGCCCAGCAGCACGTGCTGGGCATCGTCACCGTCGACGACATCCTCGATGCGCTCATCGAGGAATCGACCGAAGACGCGCACAAGTTCGGCGGCATGGAAGCGCTGGACAAGCCGTACATGCAGATCGGCTTCTTCGGCATGATCCGCAAGCGCGCCGGCTGGCTCAGCGTGCTGTTCCTGGGCGAGATGCTCACGGCCAGCGCCATGCAGCACTACGAGGACGAACTGTCGCGCGCCGTCGTGCTCACCCTGTTCATTCCGCTGATCATGAGCTCGGGCGGCAACTCCGGCTCGCAGGCCACCTCGCTGCTGATCCGCAGCCTGGCGCTGCGCGAACTGCGCCTGCGCGACTGGTGGAAAGTCGCCCTGCGCGAAGTCCCCACCGGCCTCACCCTCGGCGCCATCCTCGGCGTGCTGGCGATGATCCGCATCGTCTCCTGGCAGCTGCTGGGCCTGCACGACTACGGCGAGCACTGGCAGCTGCTGGCGCTCACCATCGGCGCGGCGCTGGTCGGCATCGTCACCTTCGGCTCGCTGTCCGGCTCGATGCTGCCCTTCATCCTCAAGCGCCTCGGTTTCGACCCGGCCAGCGCCTCGGCGCCGTTCGTGGCCACCCTGGTGGATGTGACCGGCCTGGTCATCTATTTCAGCATCGCCGCGATGATTCTCAGCGGTACGTTGTTGTAGTCGAGCGCGGTGGGCCACCGCCACGCATGGCGTGGCTCTACCGGGATGCGCCGCTGTCCGGGCGCGCGGCGGCATTCCCGCCGGGCATGGATGCCCCACGGTCGTGGCGCGCCATGCTCGGCAGCGCGACGCGGGACCCGCCAAGCCACACGAGCGCGCGGCCACGTGCCGGACACAACGGCGCCCGGTTCGTACGGCGGCGCAGGTTCAAACCGTCCGGGCCTGGCAGGGCGGCCCTGTCCCACACGGGGAAAGGACCTACCGGTGGATGCGTCGTTGATCTGCCTTGAATCTCGATCCTGCACCTGCGCCAGATCATCCCACCCACCCCTCCACGCGTGTACCGTGTCATCCCATGACCCGGCGACTGTGCGGCCCATGAGCACCTACCATCTGCAATCCGTCTTCCGTCCGCAATCGGTCGCCGTCATCGGCGGCAGCCCGCGCGAACGCTCCGCCGGCCGTGCCGTCATGCGCAACCTGCGCAGCACCGGCTTCCCCGGCAAGGTGGCCTGGATCAATCCCCGCTACAGCGACATCGACGGCATCCGCACGGTCAAACGCCTGAAAGACCTGGACTGGGTGCCCGAGCTGGTCATCATCACCGCGCCGGCCAGCATCGTCCCCCAGGTCGTGGCCACCGCCGCCGAGCGCGGCGTGGCCGCCGCCATCATCCTCACCGCCAACCTCGGCCAGGGCCCCGGCTCGCTTGCCGAACAGGTGGAAACCGCCGCCCGCGCCAAGGGCCTGCGCATCCTCGGCCCGCACTGCCTGGGCGTCATTGCCCCGCACGCACGCTTGAATGCCAGCATCGCCGCGCACTTCCCGCAGGCCGGTGACCTGGCGCTGATCTCCGAATCCAGCGCCATCGCCGCCGCCCTGGTCGAATGGGGCGTCGCGCGCTCGGTCGGCTTCTCCGCGGTCGTCTCGCTCGGCGACACCCTGGACGTGGACTTCGGCGACCTGCTCGACTACTTCGCCACCGATTACCGCACCCGCGCGATCCTGCTCTACGTCGAGCACATCGGCGATGCGCGCAAGTTCATGTCCGCCGCGCGTGCCGCCGCGCGCGCCAAGCCGGTGGTGGTGGTCAAGTCCGGTCGCCACATCCGCATCAACCCGGACGCCGATACCCACGTGCAGGCACTGGCCAGCGCCGATGCCGTGTACGGCGCCGCCTTCAACCGCGCCGGCCTGCTGCGCGTGGGCGCACTGGACGAACTGTTCACCGCCGCCGAAACGCTCGGCCGCCTCGGTACCTTCCCCGGCCGCCGGCTGGCCATCCTCAGCAACGGCGGCGGGGTAGGGCGCCTGGCCGTGGACCAGCTGCTGGCCCTGCGCGGCAGCCTGGCGGAGTTGTCGCCGGCCACCGTGGCGCAGCTGGACAGCGTGCTGCCGCAGGGCTGGTCGCGCAGCAACCCGGTCGACATCGTCGTCGACGCCGATGGCGAGCGCTATGCCGCGGCCATCGACGCGCTGATGTCCGACAGCGAAAACGATGCCGTGCTGGTGGTCAACGTGCCCACCGCGTTCACCTCATCGGCCGACGCCGCCCAGGCACTCACCCGCACCCTGGGCCTGCGCCCGCGCCACCACCGCGACAAACCCGTGTTCGCGGTCTGGCTCGGCAACGATGACCGGGCCACCGCCACGCTCAACGCCGCGCGCGTGCCCACCTATCCCACCGAAGCCGAGGCGGTACGCGGCTTCCAGCATCTGGTGCGCTACCGCGATGCGCAGGCCGCGCTGATGGAAACCCCGCCCAGCCTGCCCGAAGATTTCGTTGTCGACACCACGACGGCGCGCGCGCTGGTCGAGGCGGCGCTGGCGGCCGGGCAGCAGTGGCTCGACCCCATCGCCACCCACCAGCTGCTCACCGCCTATGGCATTCCGTCGGCGCCGGTGATGCAGGCCCGCGACGCGCGCGAGGCCATGGAGCTGGCCCAGCCGCTGCTGGAGCAGGGCGCCACCGTGGCGGTGAAGGTGTTTTCCGCCGACATCCCGCACAAGTCCGACGTGGACGGCGTGCGCCTCAACCTGGGCTCGCTGCAGGCGGTGCATGCGGCGGCCACCTCGATCATCGCGCGCGCGCACGAAAAGCGCCCCGACGCCCGCATCGATGGCGTGCTGGTGCAGCCCACCATCGTGCGCCCCAAGGCGCGCGAGCTGATCGCCGGCATCGCCGACGACCCCACCTTCGGACCGGTGATCGTGTTCGGCCGTGGCGGCACCGCCGTCGAGGTGATCGACGACAAGGCGCTCGCACTACCCCCGCTGGACCTGCGCCTGTCGCACGAGCTGATCGGCCGCACCCGCGTCTCGCGCATCCTCAAGGCCTACCGCGACGTGCCGGCGGCCGACGAGCGTGCCGTGGCGCTGATCCTGGTCAAGCTGGCGCAGCTGGCCGCCGACATTCCCGAGATCCGCAGCCTGGACATCAACCCGCTGCTCGCCGACCGTGAAGGAGTGATCGCGCTCGACGCACGCGTGGCCATCGCGCCCTCGCGCAAACTGCACAAGGGCCGCGGCCATCCGCGCTTTGCCGTGTTCCCGTATCCCAAGGAATGGGAGCGCACCATCACCCTGTCCGACGGTGCGCCGGCCTTCGTGCGCCCGGTACGGCCGGAAGACGACGCGCTGTTCCGCGCGTTCTTCGCCCGCGTCACCGACGACGACCTGCGCCTGCGCTTCTTCCAGTCGGTGAAGCATTTCAGCCACGAGTTCATCGCGCGGCTGACCCAGCTCGACTACGCCCGTTCGATCGCGCTGGTGGCCATCGACCCGCGCAGCGGCGACATGCTCGGCGCGGTGCGCCTGCATGCCGATGCCGACTACGACCGCGGCGAGTACGGCATCCTGATCCGCTCGGACCTGAAAGGCCACGGCATCGGCTGGCGACTGATGGCGATCATGATCGAGTACGCGAAGTGGCTGGGCCTGAACATCGTCGAAGGCCAGGTGCTGCGCGAGAACAGCACGATGCTGGCGATGTGCCAGAGCCTGGGCTTCAAGACCAGGCTGGACCCGGACGACTCCACGGTGATGGTGGTGACCCTGCCGGTGCAGGAGGTAGAGGTGCCCGAGGCGCCGGTGTGACCTGCGCCTGGTTCACGCCACCCGGCGGCGCTTACTGAAACTGGAGCTCCTCGGTCACCTTGCTGCAGGATGGATCCAGCTCCACATGGAACGACTTGCGTTCGCCCAGGTACAGCGGATCTGCAAGTTCATCCACATGCAACACGGCAAATCCGCGGCCAGCGGCCACAGAGTGGGATACAGCGACGAAGTACGTCGTGGCGTTCCAGGACCTGGTGCGCAAGACGTAGGCGCCCACGACGCGCACGCAGTCGGGTTGCTCCTTCGCAGCCAGAATATGGGCTCTTGTCAGCGCGGGCAGGGCGGCCAGCCGTTCCTCATCGGACGGGCCGCATGCAGAGAGTGCGCAGGCCAGGCAAAGGCAGCATGCCATCATGGACGTTCTGGACATTCGTCAGCTCCGGACAGGTACTGCCTCATTTGTTCGTGGGGTCGCAGCCGCCCCGCCTCTCCACGGAGCGGACACGGCGACGGCACACCGTTTCAGTCCGCGTACCAGAACCGCTGGAAGTCATCGCTCCTGCGGTCATAGACCAGCAGCGATCCCGCACTGGCCATCCGGAAGTACTCCACCGAGGCGTTTGGCGTGCAGACGGTGCTGTCGGTGACAGCGTCATGTGTATTGCCGGTGTACGCGTGGCAGCCGGGCGCACGCCTGTCCACGCCCATCGCGGACGCATCGCCCTCCTCGGCGGCGGCAATGTAGCACCGTGCCGCCGCCGCGCCTGGCCGGGTGCCCAGGCAGATCCTGACCGCCGTGCGTCGCCTGTCCCGGCTCTCCACCAGGTAGGCCTCGTCCATCACCCCGTCCCCATTGGCATCCAGCCGCGTTGCCGCGTATCGCGCATGGTCGGCAGGCCGCCAGCCATGCGCCTTCAAGGCGGCATCGGCGACGCGCACCCAGTCGTCCTCGGCAGCCGCCGCTACGCCGGGCCAGAGCAGGCAAAGCCACAGCAACGGCGTGCCGGTGGACATGCCGGTGAAACCTCGCAACTGCAGACGCTCGATCCTGTGCATCGTGCTGCTCCCTGTCTGAATGGTCATCCCGCCCCGGTCCTTGCCGGACCCTTCTGCCGAAGGGGTATCGGCGTGCATGCCACGTTGGCCATGGGGTGCCATGGCCGATTTACTACTCACCCTCGACCAACGACTGCGCCAACAAAATGAAAAGCACGACCATGAATCAACGCATGCCGATATACAGCCATCGGACCGCAATGCGCCTCGCTTTCATCACCGCCGGGCCAAGCGCAGTGCCTGAAATAAGCCGTCCTTGGACGCTGTCAGGACGCGATAGGCCACCTCGAACTCACTCAGCGTGAAGCGCTGCCGGGCCTGGTTCCATGCCTCTGGGTTCCCGGCCTTGAGGACGCGCTTGAACGCGCTGAGCTCCATGAAGTACATGGGGTAGGACACCAACATCGGAGGCAAGAACACAAGGAGTAGCCATTCCCCAGCTCTTTTCTCCCAACCCGGGCCAAGCGGCGGTTCGAATATCGCGTGTGCGCCAATGCCGACACGCATCACGGGTTCATCCCTTCCGCGCCATGCTCGTTCATCCGGGTGGAAAGTCCAAGCGAACGCGCGATCCAGCTCAGGAGAGTGAAGGGGCAGGGCACAGCGAACCTTTGACGTGAATACCTTCCTCGGTTCGGGCGTCTCTTTCAAGACGCGAACACCCTCGAAGGACGATTGCCGTAGAACGGATAGGCCCATCCCAGGCATGGCCTCCCTGCCCAGCGGGCGAGACAATAAGCGCATGACCGACCGCCTTCCCCTGCTGCTGCTCCCTGGCCTGCTCAACGACGCTGACCTCTGGCGCGCGCAGATCGCCGACCTGTCCGACATCGCCGACTGCACCGTGGGCGACCAGACCCGGGGCGAGACGATGCAGGCCGTGGTCGACGACGTGCTGGCGCAGGCGCCGCCGCGTTTCGCGTTGGCAGGCTTTTCGCTCGGCGGCTTCGTGGCCCAGCAGATCCTGCGCACGGCGCCGGAACGGGTGCTGCGGCTGGCGTTGATCGACACCTCGATCCATGCGGACTCCCCCGAGCGTGCCGCCCAGCGTCAGTCGCAACAGTCCAGCGTGCGCCTGCCCGGCAGGTTCCATGGGTTTGGCGACACACTGATGCGCAGCTACATCGACGCCTCGCGGCTGGATGATGACGTGCTGGTGCAGCGCGTGCGCGACATGACCGCGCGGCTGGGGGCCGAGGTATTCCTGCGCCAGAGCGCGCTGGAACGTGGCGATGGCCACGACGTCCTGGCCGGCTACCGTGATCCGCTGTTGATCGTGTGTGGCGCCAACGACCGCATCACCCCGCTGGCGATCAGCGAAGAAATGCATGCGCTCGTGCCGGGGTCAACGCTGGTGGTGCTGCCCGATTGCGGCCATTTGGCGCCGATGGAGAACCCGACGGCGTCAGCGCCGCGATGCGCGCGTGGTTGCAGGCCTGATCCGGCCGGACCGTCGCGCGCGCTGCTCCCGGTAGGGTCGGGTCCCGATCCACCGCCGCGACACGCGCACGTGCGGCGATGGCATGACCCCGAATCGAGCCAGACGCGTCGGCCAACGTCATGCGTCCGCCGCGCCGATCCACGCGGTCGGCGGTCGATCGGGATCCGCCCCAACCGCGCGTTGGATCTGGAGGGTGCGACCAGCGCCGGGAACGCGACGCTACCGCCGGGGCACCCGGAAGGCCGTCCGCAGCCGCGGACGGCCGACGCGAATGCCAGCCGTGCCCTGCCTCAATCCCAGTCGGGCGCAATCGCCGCCGGGTTGGCCAGCCGCTGCCCACGGTCCAGCGTGGCGATCTGCGCCATGTCCTCCTCGCTCAAGCGCAGGTCGGCGGCGAGCAGGTTGCTGGCCAGGTTCTCGCGCTTGGTGGAGGAGGGGATGACCGCATAGCCCTGCTGCAGCGCCCAGGCCAGTGCGACCTGGGCCGGGGTGGCCTGGTGGCGGTCGGCGATGGCCTGGATCACCGGGTCCTTGAGCACCTCGCCGTAGGCCAGGCTCATGTAGGCGGTGACGTGGATGCCCTGGTCCTTCAGGAACGCGATCAACGCGCGGTTCTGCAGGTACGGGTGCACCTCGATCTGGTTGGTGGCGATGGCATCGGCACCGAGGATGTCGATGGCCTGGCGGGTCTGGGCGATGGTGAAGTTGGAGATGCCGATCTGCCGGGTCAGGCCCTGCGACTTCGCTTCCGCCAACGCGCCCAGGTACTCGGCCATCGGCACGGCGTCCTTGGGCGAGGGCCAGTGGATCAGGGTCAGCTCGACGTGGTCGGTGCGCAGCTTGCGCAGGCTCTCGCGCAGGCTGTCCAGCAGCGCGTCGTGGCTGAAGTTGGCGATCCACACCTTGGTGGTCACGAACAGATCGTCGCGGGCCACGCCGGCGTCTGCGATGGCCTGGCCAACCTCGGCTTCGTTGTCGTAGATCTGCGCGGTGTCGATGGCGCGGTAGCCCACGTCCAATGCGTTGCGGACCGAGTCGATGACGGTCTGGCCCTTCAGGCGGAACGTGCCGAGGCCGAATGCGGGAATGCTCATGGAAACTCCTTCATGGGGGTGAGATGCAGGCTACGCCGCGCACCGTAAAGCGACGTAGAGCCGACCGTTGGTCGGCTGCCGTTGGCTGGGCCGACAGCTGGTCGGCTGCCGTTGGTTGGGCCGACAGCTGGTCGGCTGCTGTTGCGTAACGCGAACCATCGGTCCGCCACGCCGTCCATCAATGCGCACCGACGGCGATGCCCTCGGCCCGGTCGGCCACGCCATCGCGGCGATCCAGGCGGCCACTCAGCACGGTCAGGCCGAAGGCGCCCATCACCACCAGCGCGCCCAGCCACGGGGTGTGCATCAGGCCGAGGTGGTCCACCACCAGCCCGCCCAGCGAGGCACCGAAGGCGATGCCCACGTTGAACGCGGCGATGTTCAGCCCCGAGGCGACATCGGCGGCCTGCGGAGCAAAACGCTGCGCCTGCTTGACCACGTACACCTGCAGCCCCGGCACGTTGCCGAAGGCCACCGCACCCAGCGCGAGCACGGTCAGCAGCACCAGCCAGGTGTTGTAGGCGGTGAAGGTGAGCACGAACAGCACGGCGGCCAGCAGGGCGAAGATCAGCTTCAGCGCCGGGATCGGGCCGCGGCGATCGGCCAGGCGGCCGCCCCACAGGTTGCCGATCGCCACCGACACGCCGTAGACCAGCAGCACGCCGCTGACCGCATTGGCCGAGAAGCCGCTGACGTCCTGCAGGATCGAGGCCAGGTAGGTGAAGGACAGGAAGGTGCCGCCGTAGCCCAGTGCGGTGATCGCATACACCAGCAGCAGGCGCGGCTGGGCCAGCACCGACAGCTGCTGGCCGAACGTCGCCGGCGCGCTGCGCTGCAGGTTGCGCGGCACGAACAGCAGGCTGCCGATCAGCGCGATCACCCCCAGCGCGGCCACGGCCAGGAAGGTCGCGCGCCAGCCCAGGTGCTGGCCGATGAAGGTGCCCAGTGGCACGCCGGTGACCAGCGCCACGGTGAGGCCGGTGAACATGATCGCGATCGCGCTGGCGGCCTTCTCCTTGGGCACCACCGACGTGGCGATGATCGAGCCGATCGAGAAGAACACGCCGTGCGCCAGGCCGGTGAGCACGCGCGCCACGATCAGCGAGCCGTAGCCCGGTGCCATCCAGGCAATCACGTTGCCCAGGGTGAACAGCACCATCAGCGCCACCAGCAGGGTCTTGCGCGGCACGCGGCCGGTGAGGGCGGTCAGCACCGGCGCGCCGACCGCCACGCCCAGCGCGTACAGCGAGACCAGCAGGCCGGCCGAGGGCAGGGACACGCCGAGGTCGGCGGCGATGGTCGGGATCAGGCCGACGATGACGAATTCGGTGGTGCCGATGGCGTACGCACCGAGGGTGAGCGCCAGCAGGGCCAAAGGGATGCCACGGGACATGGTGGGTTACCGGTGGGAGGTGAGGCTGCGCAGTCTGCGCGCCGCACTCTTGCCGAAAAAGCGGCCTTCACGCCAATCACTCTTGCGCCGTGGTCAATAATGGGCGTCCCATCCCGGTGCCAGCCGCCATGAAAACCACCCTCGACGAGATGCAGGCCTTCATCGCGGTGATCGACAGCGGCTCGATCACCGCCGCCGCCGAAACCCTCGGCCAGACCACCTCCGGGGTGAGCCGGGCGCTGGGGCGGCTGGAGGAAAAGCTCGGCACCACCCTGCTGACCCGCACCACGCGGCGGCTGCAACTGACCGAAGAAGGCGATGCGTTCCTGGGCCAGGCCCGGGCGATCGTGGCCTCGGTGGAGGCCGCCGAGGAACAGATCGCCGCCCGCCGCGACCGCCCGGCCGGGCGGCTGCGCGTGGATGCGGCGATGCCGTTCGTGCTGCACGTGATCGCCCCGCTGGTGGCGGGCTATCGCGCGCGCTACCCGGACGTGGCGCTGGAACTCAACAGCAGCGAGCGCTACATCGACCTGCTGGAGCGGCGCACCGACGTGGCGATCCGGATCGGGCCACTGGCCGATTCCACCCTGCATGCCCGGCCGCTGGCACACAGCCGCCTGCGGGTGATGGCCAGCCCGGCGTACCTGCAGCAGCACGGCACCCCGGCCAGCGTCGCCGACCTGCGCGGGCACACCCTGCTGGGCTTCAACGAACCGGACTCGCTCAACCACTGGCCGCTGCCGGGCGATACCGATGCGCTGCTGCACGTGCGCCCGGCGCTGGCCGTGTCCAGCGGCGAAACCCTGCGTGCGCTGGCCCTGGCCGGCGTGGGCATCGTCTGCCTGTCCGATTTCATGACCCACCGCGACCGCGAGGCCGGTCACCTGGTGCAGCTGCTGCCCGCGCTCACCGTGGACGTGCGCCAGCCCATCCATGCCGTGTACTACCGCAACACCGCCGTATCGGCGCGGATCAGCTCGTTCCTGGACCACCTGGCGGCCGCGATGGTGGGCCCGCCTTACATCCGCTGAGACGGGGCAGGGCCGACCCACGGCCGGCCGCCTCCTCGGGCCACCGCCGCGCTGCACGACTGGACACCGGGTTAATTTGTAACTACTTTTGTTACATGAAATCCAGCAACCAGTTTTCCGACGCCCTGCACATCGCCGCCCATCTGGTCGGGCAGGACGGCCCTCGCACCTCCGAGCAGCTGGCCGCCTGCCTGCCGACCCACCCGGTGGTGATCCGGCGCCTGCTGGCCGCGCTGCACAAGGGCGGGGTGGTGCGCAACGCGCGCGGCCACGGTGGCGGCAGCCAGCTCGCGCGCGACCCGGCCACGATCACCCTGCACGACGTCTACGTGGCGATCGGCGCGCCCCCGCTGCTGCACACCGGCGCGCGCGACACCGGGCGCGGCTGCCCGGTGCAGCAGGTGGTCAACGATGCATTGGACGACAGCTACCGCCAGGCCCAGGCCCTGCTCGAACAGCGCCTGCGTGGCACCACCCTGGCCAGCCTCGGCGAGGCGTTCGCCCGCCACCTGGCCCACCATGCAGCAGGAGTTCCCCATGACGTTTGATGCCGTGATCGTCGGCGGCAGTTTTGCCGGCCTGTCCGCCGCGTTGATGCTGGCGCGCGCGCGCCGCGAGGTCCTGGTGATCGACAGTGGCCTGCCACGCAACCGCTTCTCCGCGCATTCGCACGGGGTGCTGGGCATGGATGGCATCGCGGGCGGCGACCTGCTCCGCCAGGCCAAGGCACAACTGCTGGCCTACCCGACCGTGCGTTGGGTCAGCGATACCGCCATCGACGCGCAGCCCACCGTCGACGGTTTCGCGCTCACCACCGCCGCCGGCGACACCTGGGCCGCGCGCAAGCTGCTGCTGGCCACCGGCATCCGCGATGAACTGCCCGACCTGCCCGGCGTGGCCGAGCGCTGGGGCCACAGCGTGCTGCACTGTCCGTACTGCCATGGCTACGAAGTGGGCGGCGGCGCGATCGGCCTGCTCGGCGGGCATGCGATGTCGGTGAAGATGGCGGGGCTGCTGGCCGACTGGGGCCAGGTCACCCTGTTCGCCCACGGCATGCAGATCGAGGACGACGAGCGCGCCATGCTGGACCGGCGCGGCGTTCGGATCGAAACCGGGCAGGTGGTCGGCCTGGAGGGCGCGGCGCCGCAGTTGAGCGGTGCGCTGCTTGCCGATGGTCGCCGCATCGACCTGCGCGCGCTGTTCGTTGCCGCCCGCCAGCACATGGGTTCGGCGCTGGTGGAACAACTGGGCTGCGCGCTGGAGGACAGCCCGATCGGCGTACTGGTGCGGGTGGATGCGCAGAAGCAGACCTCGGTGCCGGGCGTGTACGCCGCTGGCGATGCCAGCGTGGTCGGCAACATCACCCTGGCCAATGCCGACGGCGTGCGTGCCGGGATCAGCCTGCACCATGCACTGGTGGCCGAGGACAGCGCGGCGGCCTGAACGAAAACGGCCACCCGAAGGTGGCCGCGGGGTCGTGTGTCCGTGGCCTGCTCAGCCCTTGATGCACACCACCTGGCGCAGGGTGTGCACCACCTCCACCAGGTCGCTCTGCGCGGCCATCACCGCATCGATCGACTTGTAGGCCGCCGGTGATTCATCGATCACCGCCGCATCCTTGCGGCATTCCACGTGCGCGGTCGCCTCGCGGTGCTGCGCCAACGTGATCTGCTGGCGCGCGGCGCTGCGGCTCATCACCCGCCCGGCGCCATGGCTGCAGCTGTGGAAGCTCTCGGCATTGCCCTTGCCACGCACGATGTAGCTGCGCGTACCCATGCTGCCGGGGATGATGCCCAGCTCCCCGGCGCGTGCGCTGACCGCACCCTTGCGGGTCACCAGCAGCGCCTCGCCCCCGTGCGTTTCGGCCTGCACGTAGTTGTGGTGGCAGTTCACCGCCAGCTTCTCCAGCTGGAACTTCGGCAGCCGCAGGCGCATCTCGGCCAGCACCCGCGCCATCATCGCCTCGCGGTTTTCGCGGGCATAGTCCTGCGCCCACGACACGGCCTGTACGTAGTCGTCGAACAACGGCTCGCCCTGCATGAAGAAGGCCAGGTCCTTGTCCGGCAGGTGGAAACCAAGCACGCGCCGGGCCAGCTGCTCGCGCGCCTGCTCGATGAAGTAGGTGCCGATCAGGTTGCCGGTACCGCGCGAGCCGCTGTGCAGCATCACCCACACCGCCCCGGTTTCATCCAGGCAGATCTCGATGAAGTGGTTGCCGCCGCCGAGCGTGCCGATCTGGCACGCCAGCTTGTCGGTGCGCACGCGCCGGTGGCGCTGCTTGATGGCGTCCAGCCGCTCGACCAGTCCGGAGCGCACGATCCGGCTGTGGATGCTGTCCGGCAGCTGCCGGTGCTCGCCGCCGCGGCCGTTGCCCACCGGCACGCTGCGCTCGATGTCGCTGCGCAGCCGGGCCAGGTTGTCGGGCAGGTCCTCGGCGCGCAGCGTGGTGCGGACCGCCGCCATGCCGCAGCCGATATCCACGCCGACCGCGGCCGGGATGATCGCGCCGCGCGTGGGGATCACCGACCCTACGGTGGCGCCCTTGCCCACGTGCACGTCCGGCATCACCGCCACCCAGGGGCCGACGAACGGCACCGCGGCGATGTTGGCCAGCTGCTCGCGGGCCAGGCTGTCGACCGGCACGCCGCGCACCCAGGCCTTGATCGGGGTAGCGCCTTCGGCGTGAAGAAATTCAAAGTGTGTTTGCGTATTCATCGGGTCATTCCCTTGAGCGCCGGCAGGTGGATTCCCTTCCCCCTGCCGGGCATGTCATGGCTTCATCGTCACCAGCTGCTTCAGCACGCCATCCAGGCCGCCGAACACGGTGAGCTTGTCGATCTTCTCGGTGACCTTTTCCAGTGCCTCCAGCTCCTTGAGCCGCATCAGCACCGGGTTGTCCTCGATCAGCTTGGCGGTGTTGAGCAGCGAGCGCGTGGCATTGGCCTCCTCGCGACGCCGCACCACGTTGGCCTGCGCCTGCTTCTCGGCCTGTACGACGGCATTGAAGATCTCGCGCATTTCACCGGGCAGGATCACGTCCTTGACGCCAACGCCGAGCACCTCGGTGCCCAGGCCGGCCACGCGCGCGCGGACACTGCCCAGGATCTCGGCATCCAGCGCGGCCTTGTCGCCGAGCAGCTCATCCAGCGAGCGCGCCGACACCGCCTGGCGCAGCGCGAACTGCAGCTCGCGGTAGACCTGCTCGCCCACCTTGGCCACGCCGGTACGCGCCGCCACCGGATCGACCACGCGGGTGCTGGCCGACAGGTTCACCCGCAGCGATACCTTGTCGCGGGTCAACAGCTCCTGGCCGCCCACCTCCACGCTGTGCAGGCGCAGGTCCACCACGTCCACCACCACGTTGTTCTGCAGGTTCCAGAACGACGCCGGGCCGGGACCGAGCGTGCATGCCAACTGGCCATCGATGAACACCAGTGCCGCGTGCTGCTCCGGCACATGGGTGGTCACCGTGTAGCGCGACAGCAGACCGATCTGGCGCAGGCGCAGCACCACCTCGGCCGGCACCTGCGGCACCGCCTCCAGGGGCAGCGTCTCTACCCGCACCGGCACCAGCCCACGCCAGTACAACTGGCGCGCGGCCGGGGCCAGCACATCGCGCAGGCGGTCCTGGTAGTACACCAGGCCGATCTGGCGTGGCCCGATATCGGCCAGCAGGAAGGCCTGCTGCAACGACGCATCGTGACGCGCCATCAGCAAGTCGGCATCGGCGCCGTCGTAGCGCGGCGTGCGGATGTCGTGCAGCACGATCGTGCGCTCGCCGCGTGGATCGAACCAGCGGTGGGTGCCGGGGCCGAGCACGGCCTCGAACTGACGATTTCGATACACCAGGCCGCGCTCGCCGTCGCCGATCACGACCTTCCTGGTCCAGAACATGTGCATTCTCCTGTGGGCTCTGGTGGTGGCATCCGGTAGATCGATCGCGCGCCAGCCGGATACCGACCTGGCGCGCGGGGTGCCCCGGTGGGGGCGGAAGAAGGTGGGAGCCCCGCGACGCCATCGCAGCGACGCCGTGGCGCTGTCGGCGTCGTACCCACGAACGCTGCCACCTCGGCAGGCGTGGCAGGGTTGGAGCCGGTGCGCGTCCAGGGCCAGGGCCCGGCGGCGGTAGCGTTGCCCGGCACGCGCTCGCGATGGATTGCGATGCGGCGGCAGGGCGGGGGATCCCGGGTGGGCTTTCGCCCGGGTGCAGCGGCGTGGAGCGGGAATCGAACCCGCGACGACAGGACGTGCCTGCCGCGCTACCAGAGCTGCGCAGTGACATGCCGGAATCGAACCGACCTCCACGGCTCGCGCCGTTGCCTGCACCAGCAGGCGGATGTCGCGTCGGATCCGAGCATCCCGGCATACGCCACGACAACGTCGCGCGCACCAGGCAGGCGGAAAAGCCTGCGCCGTTGAGATAATCGAATTGACGACGCATCAATATCGGGTGACCGATATCAATATGTCATGCACATAATCCCCCGTCGCCCGTGCCCCACACCAGGGCACAGCGCTTGCGCGCCTCGAAACGACACGTC
The DNA here is from genome assembly GCF_056397365.1 of Stenotrophomonas sp. 05N37. Classification (NCBI taxonomy): domain Bacteria; kingdom Pseudomonadati; phylum Pseudomonadota; class Gammaproteobacteria; order Lysobacterales; family Lysobacteraceae; genus Stenotrophomonas; species Stenotrophomonas sp. 05N37. The sequence goes on from NZ_JBFTNG010000005.1 coordinate 143,123, forward strand.
CTTGTGGTCAGGCAGTCCTTGCCCGGGTGTGGACGATGGGGAGATACGGCATGGTGATCCTGGGGTGAGGCGACGCCAACGCAAACGAAAACGCCCCCGGATGCAGCATCCGAGGGCGTTGGCGTGCCTCGGAGATCGGTGACCGATCTCCGTGCAGGAAAGATCAGTCGGTGGTCAGTGCATCTGCTTTCCCCGCGCTGTCGCACAGACGCAGCGCGCTGTGCGCAGCGTGCAGTCGGTTGGCGATGGCGGAGAAACAACGGTGCATGACGGGCTCGGTTGGGTGGATGGGTGCCGCACACTGCGGCGATGGGCGCGAACATTACCGGGGTTTGTTTCAGTCCGCAAGCAGAAAATGAAACTTTTTTATTATCTCGTCGTTTCGCCCGCATCGAAAACGACGCAGCCGCCCTGCGGCGGCTGCGTGTCATCGGCGATGGACGGCGACTCAGTCCTGCTCGGCGCTCGCTGCATCCAGTTGCGCCACGTCCTCGGCCGACAGCCGTACCTGCGCGGCGGCCAGCACGTCCTTCAGCTGCTCGACGCTGGTGGCACTCACGATCGGCGCGGTGATGCCGGGGCGTGCGATCAACCAGGCCAACGCGACCTGGGATGCGCTCGCGCCGTGTTTGCCGGCGATATCATCCAGTGCAGTGAGGATGCGCAGGCCACGCGGGTTGAGGTACTTGTCCACCACGCTGCGCCCGCGTGCGCTGCTCTTGGCCGCATCCTCGGCACGCCGGTACTTGCCGCTGAGGAAGCCGCTGGCCAGCGAGTAATAGCTGATCACGCCCAGGCCCTGCTCGCGGACCAGCGGCTCCAGGCCGGCCTCGTAGCCGCTGCGGTCGTACAGGTTGTACTCCGGCTGCAGCGTCTCGTAGCGGGGCAGCTTGTAGTCGGCCGATACCTTCAGCGCATCGTGCAGGCGGCTGGCGCTGTAGTTGGAGGCCCCGATGGCGCGTACCTTGCCCTGTTCGATCAGGCGCCCGAACGCGGCCAGGGTGGTCTCCAGCGGGGTGGACTCGTCGTCCTCGTGCGCCTGGTACAGGTCGATCACGTCGGTCTGCAGGCGGCGCAGCGAATCCTCCACGGCCGCGGCGATGTTGTCGGCCGACAGGCCCGGGCGCTCGGCCCATTTGGCCACTTTGGTCGCCAGCACCACCTTGTCGCGCTTGCCGCTGTGCTTGAACCACCGGCCCAGGATGGTTTCCGATTCGCCACCGGCATTGCCCGGCACCCATGCCGAGTACGCATCGGCGGTATCCACCAGGTTGAAGCCGGCATCGACGAATGCATCCAGCAGGGCGAACGAGGTCTTTTCGTCTGCGCTCCAGCCGAACACGTTGCCACCGAAGGCGATGGGGGCGACCTGGAGGCCGGAACGACCGAGTTCACGCGTAACAGTCATGGGTGATGTTCTCCCTGGGAATCGTTTCCACAGGATACGGCCGACGTGGTGACAGCGTTGCGGCAACAGGCACAAAACAGTGTTCCGGATTGCTGCGTCGCACTAACGTTTTGTGAACACCTGTACACGGTTGGCTGCTAGTCTCGCGCCATCCCGCTACCGGAAGCCCCGCCGATGAAAGCCCGTTCGTTGACCTGTGCCTGCCTGTTCACCGTCTCCACCCTGATGCTTGCCGCGCCGGCGATGGCGATCAAACCGGCCGGGCCGAACGCGCAGGTCGCGATCACGCCGGCCGTGCAGAAGGCGGTGCAGGACAGTCGCCGCGATCCGGCCAACGTCAAGCGCGATGCGTACCGCCATCCCGCGCAGACGCTGTCGTTCTTCGGCGTCGCGCCGGGCCAGACCGTCATCGAGGTCACCCCGGGCAACGGCTGGTATTCGGAAATCCTGGCCCCGCTGCTGCATGACTCGGGCCGCTACGTGGCTGCCGTGGTCGACCCGATGGCCGTGGCCGAAGGGCGCGGCCGCGACTACCAGCAGCGCAGCCGCGACGGCCTGGAGAAGAAGTTCGCCGGCACCGCCACGCTGTATGACAAGAGCACGATCGTGGCCTACGACCCGAAGGCGCCGACGTTCGGCCCGGCCAATTCCGCCGACGTGGTGCTGACCTTCCGCAACGTGCACAACTGGCGCAGCGCCAACCAGGCCGAGGGCATGTTCAAGGGCTTCTACAGCGTGCTCAAGCCGGGCGGCGTGCTTGGCGTGGTCGAACACCGCGCCAAGGCCGACGTGCCGGCCGATGACAAGACCGGTTATGTCGGCCAGCAGCAGGTGATCGCCATGGCCAAGGCGGCCGGTTTCGAACTGGCTGGCAGCAGCGAGATCAACGCCAATCCGCGCGACACCAAGGACCATCCCAATGGCGTGTGGACGCTGCCGCCGACCAACCAGCACGACAAGGCCGACGAGGCCAAGTACCAGGCCATCGGCGAAAGCGACCGCATGACCCTGCGTTTCGTGAAGCCGGCGCGCTGAGTTCGCCGGGGGATGGGACAATGGCCCATCCCCCGCGTTGTCCCGCCCGATGCTGATCGCCTTCAACAAACCCTTCAACGTGCTGTGCCAGTTCACCGACCGCAGCCAGCCGCCGCGGGCCACGCTGGCCGGTTTCGGCCTGCCGCCGGCGGTGTACGCGGCCGGGCGGCTGGACTACGACAGCGAAGGCCTGCTGCTGCTCACCGATGATGGTGGCCTGGCCCACCAGCTGACCGACCCACGGCACAAGGCCGACAAGACCTACTGGGTGCAGGTGGAAGGCAGCGTCGGGGATGACCAGCTGCAGGCGCTGCGGCGCGGCGTGGAACTCAATGACGGGCCGACCCTGCCGGCGAAGATCGAGCGCCTCGATCCCGCGCCTGCGCTCTGGGTCCGCGATCCACCGGTGCGTTTCCGCAAGACCGTGCCCGACGCATGGCTGGCGATCACCCTGCGCGAAGGCCGCAACCGCCAGGTGCGGCGGATGACGGCGGCCGTCGGTCTACCCACGCTGCGGCTGGTGCGGGTGTCGATGGGCGCGCACGCGCTCGATGACCTGCAGCCCGGCCAATGGCGCGAGATCCGGTAGCGCAGCCAAAAAAAAACCGCCGGGCGTTGCCGGCGGTTTCGATGCGTCAACGCTGACCCGCAAGGATCAGGCGTCGCTGCCGATGTCGCTGTGTTCGTCCACCACGGTGCTGGCGCGACGGTTGCGGGCGCTGATGCGCTGCGCCTGGCCGTCCACCACCTCGCCGTTGGCGAGCTTCTTCTTCTGCTGCTTGCGGTACAGCGCGTAGCCGAGCAGGCCCACGCCCACCGCGGCGGCGGCGATGGTCACGGCCGGATTGCGGCGGACCACTTTCGCGGCGACCTTGCTGCCGGTCTTCACCGCGCCAAGGGCGGCGCCGGTCTTGATCCAGTCGGTGGCCTGCGGGCCGAAGTGGCGCAGGCTGCCGCCGGCATGCTTGAGGCCGTCGCCGGCGCTGCTTGCCAGATCCAGGGCGCGCTCGAGGGCGCGGTCGGTAATCACAGTCAGTCTGCTCATGGGGGGTCCTTTGCTTGGTTCCGATCCAGTGTGGGGCGTGGGCCGTGTAGGGCGTGTTAGCCGCCTGCCACGACCGGACCACGACTGTAGCCGCTTGCCCGGCCACCTGCCGTGGGACCGGATGACGCGGTCAGCCGGCAGCCATGAATGCGACGTTCGCGTCAGGTACCGCGGGGCTTGGCGCGGTGGGTGGCCGTGGCCGTCCACGGATCGTCCGGCCACGGGTGCTTGGGATAGCGGCCCTTCATTTCCTTTTTCACTTCGGCGTAGGTGTTGGCCCAGAAGTTGCGCAGGTCCTGGGTGACCTGCAACGGGCGGCCTCCCGGCGAGAGCAGGTGCAGGGTGAGGGCCACGCGGCCGTCGGCGATGCGCGGGGTGTCGGCCAGGCCGAACAGCTCCTGCAGCTTCACCGCCAGCACCGGGGCCTGCGGGCTGTGGCCGTCGGCGTCGAGCGCGTAGTGGATCGGGCGCTCCATGCCGGAGGGCACGCTGATGCGCACCGGCGCATGCCGGTCCACCGATTGGCGCTGCGCCCACGGCAGGGACGACCTCAGTGCCTCGCCCAGGCTCGCCTCGTCCAGTGCATCCAGGCGCGTCTTGCCGTTGAAGGCCGGCGTCAGCCAGCTGCGCAGGCTGTCCATCAGTGCCGTATCGGAGACGTCCGGCAGGTCGAGCTCGGGCATCCAGGCGCGCAGCGCCAGTGTGCGCGCCTGCCACTGGCGCAGGCCGTCGGTCCACGGCAGCGCATCGATGCCCAGTTCGGCCACGGCCTCGGTCAGCGCCTGCGCGGCGTGCGCCGGATCCACGCGTCCGGCCGAGCGGCTGTCCAGCACGATGCGGTCGAAGCGGGATTCGCGGCGCGCCACCAGGGCACGCTTGTCGGCATCCCAGCGCACCACGTCTTCCTGTTTGAAGCGGGCGGGGAAGTCGCGGCGCAGCCGGTTCTCATCGACCGGTGCGGCCCGCAGAAGCAAGGCATCGCGCGCTTCGTCGCGCAGCTCCACCGCCACCAGCCACGGCTCACCGCGCAGGTCGCTGGGATCGAACAGGCGCGCGCTGCGTCCGTTGGCCAGCAGGTAACGCAGGGGGTCGGTGGGATGGCGTGCGGCGATGCGGTCGGGGAAGGCGTGGGCGAGCAGGTCGCCGAGCCGATGTGCTTCCACCGAGGTCGGTGGCGCCGTCTCGCAGCGCAGGCGGCGGCGCCACTGTTTGCTGGCCGCGTCGATGGTGGCCAGCCCGCCCCGATTGGCCGTGTGCGGTGCACGGCCCTGGCGGAAGGCGGCCAGGGCGCGCCAGCGGGCGGCCAGCGCATCGCCGCCCTGGCGCAGCGGGTCGCGCGCTTCCACCAGTGCGGCCAGGTCGCAGGCCAGCGCCTGCTCCTCGCCGGCGCTGGCGGCCAGCAGCATCGCCGCCAGCCGCGGATGCGTGCCCAGGGTCAGCATGCGGCGCCCCACTGCGGTGAGCCCGCCGCCGTCGCTCAAGGCGCCGAGTCGTTGCAGCAGTTCGCGCGCGGCGGCCAGCGCACCGCTCGGTGGCGGATCGACGAAGCGCAGGTCGTCGCTGCCCCAGGCGGCCAGTTCCAGCGCCAACGAGGCCAGCTCGACCTGGGCGATCTCCGGCCGGCGCTGCGCCTCCAGGCGCTGCGACTGCGGCCACAGCCGCCACGCCCAGCCCTCGGCGACGCGGCCGGCACGACCGGCGCGCTGGTCGGCCGAGGCCTGTGCGATGTTCACCACGTCCAGCCGCGCAAAGCCGCTGTTGGGGTCGTAACGCGGCTCGCGCGCCAGCCCGGCGTCGATCACCACGCGCACGCCGGGCAGGGTGACCGACGATTCGGCCACGTTGGTGGCCAGCACCACCCGGCGCTGGCCCTCGGGATCGGGCTGCAGCACGCGCGACTGCTGCTCCACCGGCAGCTCGCCATGCAGCGGCAGCACCTGCACGGTGGCCGGCAATGCCTGCTCCAGCGCGGCCTGGGTGCGCGCGATCTCGCGCTGGCCGGGCAGGAACACCAGCACGTCGCCGGGATGCTCGGCCAATGCCTGCTCCACCGCGCGGCGCGCCTGCGCCTCCAGCGCTTCCTCGCGGCGTGCAGGGAAATGGCTGATCGCCACCGGAAAGCCGCGGCCTTCGCTGCTAAGGCGCGGCGCGTCCAGGAACCGGGCCAGGCGCTCGCCATCCAGCGTGGCCGACATCACCACGATGCGCAGGTCCTCGCGCAGCTGCGCCTGCACATCCAGCGCCAACGCCAGGCCCAGGTCCGCGGCCAGGTGGCGCTCATGGAATTCATCGAACAGCAGCGCCCCCACGCCCTCCAGCATCGGGTCGTCCTGCAGCATCCGGGTCAGGATGCCTTCGGTCACCACTTCCACGCGGGTGCGCGCGGAGACCTTGTTTTCGAAGCGGATGCGGTAGCCGACCGTGCCGCCGACCTCGTCGCCCAGCTGGCGCGCCATGAACTGCGCAGCGCTGCGCGCGGCGACCCGGCGCGGTTCGAGCATGAGGATTTTGCGGCCCTGCAGCCACGGGGCGTCCAGCAGCGCCAGCGGCACCTGGGTGGTCTTGCCCGCGCCGGGTGGCGCTTCCAGGACCAGCCGCGAGTGGGTGGCCAGTTGCGCGAGGATCTGCGGCAGCAGCGGGGAGATCGGGAAAATCGGCGTGCTCATCGGCCAAGGATACGGGCCGTGGGCGAGGGCGGCGAGACGCGTACGCCGGGGCCGTGCAGGCGGCACGGTAGAATGGGCGGGTTCACTGTCCTGTAGCCCCCCATGCACCTGATCGATATCGGCGCCAACCTCACCCATGATTCCTTCGATCGCGACCGCGATGCCGTGCTGGCGCGCGCGCGCGATGCCGGCGTAGTGCAGATGGTGATCACCGGCGCCAGCCGCGAGCACTCGCCGATGGCACTGGAGCTGGCGCGTCAGCACCCGGGGTTCCTCTACGCCACCGCCGGCGTGCATCCGCACCATGCGGTGGAATACACCGACGAGTGCGATGCGGAGATGCGTGCGCTGCATGCCCATGCCGAGGTGGTGGCAGTGGGCGAGTGCGGGCTGGATTACTTCCGTGATTTCGCCCCGCGCCCGGCCCAGCACCGCGCGTTCGAACGCCAGTTGCAGCTGGCCAGCGACGTGCGGGCTGCCGACGGCGCGCGCAAGCCGCTGTTCCTGCACCAGCGCGACGCGCACGCCGATTTCATGGCGCAGATGAAGAACTTCGATGGCCGGCTCGGCGCGGCGGTGGTGCATTGCTTCACCGGCGAGCGCCAGGAACTGTTCGATTACCTGGACCAGGACTGGTACATCGGCATCACCGGCTGGCTGTGCGATGAGCGCCGCGGCGCCCACCTGCGCGAGCTGGTCCGGCATATCCCGGCCAACCGGCTCATGATCGAGACCGACGCGCCGTACCTGCTGCCGCGCTCGCTCAAGCCGATGCCCAAGGACCGCCGCAACGAGCCGATGTTCCTGTCGCATATCGTCGAGGAACTGGCGCGTGACCGTGGCGAGGATGTCGACGTCACCGCGGCCAACGCAACGGCGGCCACGCGCGCGTTCTTCCGCCTGCCCGACGCAGCCTGATCCCGATGTGCCGGGCCATGCCCGGCAACCGCGCAACGCGCGACAGTGCCTGATCTGGTAGTGCCGAGCCATGCTCGGCAACCGCGCAACGCGCGGCCTACACCGTTCGTATTCAATGCCGGACCCGGTAACGCCGAGTCATGCCCGGCAACCGCGCAACGCGCGACGGTGCCTGATCTGGTAGTGCCGAGCCATGCTCGGCAACCGCGCAACGCGCGGCCCACACCGTGCGTATTCAATGTCGGACCCGGTAACGCCGGCAACCGAGCAACGCGCGACAGTGCCTGATCTGGTAGTGCCGAGCCATGCTCGGCAACCGCGCGACGCGCGGCCCACACCGGGCGTATTCAATGTCGGACCCGGTAACGCCGGCAATCGAGCAACGCGCGACAGTGCCCGATCTGGTAGTGCCGAGCCATGCTCGGCAACCGCGCAACGCGCGGCCCACACCGGGCGTACTCAGTGCAGCGCCCATACTGAAACAGCGGCTACGAAGCCCGCCACCCGGACACCGCACCGAAAAGCCGCCGAGCATGGCCCGGCGTTACGCGGGGGCGGTGACGACCCCGTCGCCGGCTGCCCACGCATCGGCCAGCCCTTCGCGGTAGGTCGGGAATCGCGGCTGCCACTGCAACGCCTCGCGCGTGCCACGGCTGTCGATGCGCTTGTTGCTGCCGTAGAAGCGCCCCAGCGAGGCAGGGACGGCCGGGTCATCCCAGGCCAGCGCGGCAGGCAACGGCAGGCCACTCAGCGCCGCTGCGTACGCCAGCACGTCCTGCGGCGGCGCCGGCTCATCGTCGGCCGGCAGATACAGTGCGTTGCCCTGCGGCCGGCGCATCGCGGCCAGTACCGCACTGGCGAGGTCTTCCACGTGCAGCCGGTTGAATACCTGGCCCGGACGCACGACCTGCCGCGCCTTGCCCTGCGCCAACTGCACCAGCGCGTTGCGTCCGCGTCCGTACAGCGCCGGCAGCCGGAACACCGCCGAGGCCAAGCCGCGCGCCCGCGCCAAGGCCTGCCACTGCTGTTCGGCACGCAGGCGCTTCAGTGCGGTGTCGTCGGTGGCATCGGCCGTCGAGCGCGTGTCGATCCAGCCGCCATCGCGGTCGGCATACACGGCGGTCGAAGAGAGATAGCCCACCCAGCGCAGCGACGGTGCATCGTGCAGCGCCTCGCCGAGCAGCCGTAGCGCAGGATCGCCCTCGGCATCGGGTGGCACACTGCACAGGATCGCGTCGGCCGTTCGGATCGCCTCACGCACGTCCGCATCGATGGCGCATCCCTCGGCCAGGCGATGGCGTGGCACGCCGTCGGCCGGCGCGGTGGCCGGATCGCGCACGGTGCCGCTGCACGCAATGCCATGTGCGTGCAGCAGCGCGGCCAGATGCCGCCCGCCGTAGCCCAGGCCCAGCACCAGCACGCGTGCCGGCGCGGCGTCGGCGGCCATGCTCAGCCCTTGCGCTGCTGCTGGTAGGCCTGCAGGTGCGCATAGGCCACGGCCAGCAGTGGCGCCGCCTGCCCGGCGGCACGCGCGCGGACCAGCATGTCGCCGACGATATGCTCGGCCTCGACCTGCTGGCCGGCCTCCAGGTCGCGCAGCATCGAGGCTTTCAGCGCCGAACCGGCCTGCGTGGTCGCGGTCAGGGCGATCTCGCGCGCCTTGGCGGGAATCGGCTCGCCGGCCGCCTCGGCTACGGCGAGGCATTCGTCGTACAGCCCGCGCACGATCGCCGCGCCGTCATCGGTGGCCACGATCGTGCCTACATCGGCGCGCATCAGGCAGGTCGCCGCCGCCAGCGTGGTCAGGAAGGTGTACTTGATCCACTGCTCCTGGCCGATCGCATCGGTGGCCACGTGGTCCACGCCGGCCTGCACGCAGGCCGCCGCCAGCGCCAGCACCCGTGCGCTGCTGCCGGTGCCGTCGCGCTCGCCGAAGGTCAGCTTGGCCGCAGGCGCCAGATGCACCACCGCGCCATCGGCGGCCTTGGTCGCGCTGATGAAGCACAGCCCGCCCAATACCGCGTCGCGGCCGAAGCGCGCATCCAGATCGGTGTAATGGCGCAGCCCGTTGAGGATCGGCAGCACCGTGGTCCGCGGCCCCATCGCCGGCGCAATGGCCTCGATGGAACTGGCGAGGTCGTAGGCCTTGCAGCTCAGGATCACCAGGTCGAACGGCTGCGCCGCGGCCAGCGCCGGCAGCGCCTCGGCGGTGACGTGCTGTACCGGGAACGTCGCATCGCCGAGCGGGCTGCGGATCACCAGCCCGTCGCCGGCCAGCTGTGCCGCGCGCGCCGGGCGCACCAAGAAGGTGACGTCCACGCCGGCTTGGGCCAGGCGACCACCGAAATAACCGCCGGTACCGCCGGCGCCCAGGATCAGTATGCGCATTGGAATCTCACTGCTGTTGAACGCTCATTGAGGCCATTGTGCCCCTATTCCCGCTGGCCTTGTGGCCAGGCAGGCCCGGATGGACCCGCCGGTGCGGCACTGCGGAAAGCAAAAGGCCCCGGCGAATCCGCCGAGGCCCACTGCCGACCGGGCATCCCCGATCCACGATCAGGTGACGCTGTGGTGTCAGCTGCGCATGCCCACACCACGCTTCAGCAGCCACAGGGCCAGCGCGGTCAGCACCACCACGAAACCGAGCATCAGCGCGTAGGCCACCCACAGCGGCACGTCGCTGGTGCCCAGCAGGCCGTAGCGGAAGGCGTTGACCATGTAGAAGATCGGGTTGGCGTGGGTGGCGGCCTCGGCCCAGGTGGGCAGCAGCTTCACCGAATAGAACACGCCGCCCAGGTAGGTCAGCGGGGTCAGGATGAAGGTCGGCACGATCGCCACGTCATCGAACTTCTTGGCGTACACCGCGTTGATGAAGCCGGCCAGCGAGAAGATCGTCGCGCCCAGCAGCACCGTGGTCAGCGTCACCAGCGGGTGCGGGATGCGCACCGGGGTGAAGAACATGGCGATGATCAGCACGATCACGCCCACCATCAGGCCGCGCAGCACCGCACCGGACACATAGCCCCACAGGATCACCCAGTTCGGCATCGGGCTCACCAGCAGCTCTTCCACGTGGCGGCCGAACTTGGCGCCGAAGAACGAGGAGCTGATGTTGCCGTAGCTGTTCTGGATCACGCTCATCATCACCAGGCCCGGCACGATGAACTGCATGTAGCTGTAGCCGCCCATTTCACCCACGCGCGAGCCGATCAGGCCGCCGAAGATCAGGAAGTACAGGGTCATGGTGATGGCCGGCGGCACCAGGGTCTGGCCCCAGATGCGCAGGATGCGCGCCACTTCGCGGCGCACGATGGTCATCAGGGCGATGCGGTTGCGCTGGCCGTCGGTGAGGACGGGGGTCGGGGTAGTGCTCATGCCGCGTTCTCCTGGTTGCCGGTGAGGCGCACGAACAGCTCCTCCAGGCGGTTGCTCTTGGTCCGCATCGAACGCACCCGGATGCCCGCCGCATTCAACGCGTCAAACACGCGGTTGAGGTCCATCGCGCGCGGCATGTCCACGTCCAGCGTGTGACCGTCGGTGGCGATCAGCGTGGCCCCCTCGATCTCCGGCAGCTGGGCCGGCAGGCTGCCGTCGATGTCGAACAGGAAGCCTTCCACGTCCAGCTTGGCCAGCAGTTCGCGCATCGGGCCCTGGGTGACGATCTGGCCGTGGTTGATGATGGCCAGGTTGCGGCACAGGTGCTCGGCTTCTTCCAGGTAGTGGGTGGTCAGGATGATCGTGGTGCCGGCGGCATTGATCTCCTTGAGCACGCGCCACATGTCGCGGCGGATCTCGATGTCCACGCCGGCGGTGGGTTCGTCCAGGATCAGCAGGCGCGGGCGGGTCATCATCGCCCGGGCGATCATCAGCCGGCGCTTCATGCCGCCGGACAGGGTGCGGCTCATCACCTGGGCCTTTTCCCACAGGTGGGCGCGCTTGAGCTCCTCTTCGGCCATCTTCTCGGCCTCGGCGCGGGCCACGCCGTAGAAACCGGCGTAATTGACCAGGATGTCGAAGGGCTTTTCGAACAGGTTGAAGTTGATTTCCTGGGGCACCAGGCCGATCAGGCGCATGGTGGCGCTGCGGTTGCGCACCAGGTCGCTGCCGAATACCTCGACCTGGCCCTCGCTGAGGTTCACCAGCGAGCTGATGATGCCGATCAGGGTGGACTTGCCGGCGCCGTTGGGGCCCAGCAGGGCGAAGAAGTCGCCCGGGGCCACGTCCAGCGAGACGCCCTTCAGCGCCTGGGTGCCGTTGTCGTAGGTCTTGCGGAGGTCACGCACCCGCAGGGCGGGGGCGGCGGAGGGCGCGGGAGTGTTCTGGGAAGCCAAGCTCTTGCCTTCGCGCCCATGGGCTGGCGCTGGATAGGGGCGGGGAGGGGCTATTATAGAAGACCCCGAGGGCTTGCCCCGGCTACACACTGTCCCGAAAAGTCGTGCCTGCCCAATTCCCCCTCAAACTGGTCGACCGGCGCATGCTGGCCCCGACCGTCGGCCACTACCAGTTCCTGCGTGATGACGGCCAGCCGCTGGATTTCCAGCCCGGCCAGTTCATCCAGGTCCATTTCGAGTACGCGGACGGCACCGCCGCCAAGCGCAGTTACTCGCTGGCCACCATTCACAACCACGCCCTCGGCGCGGGCGAAGCGGTCGATATCGCGGTCAGTTTCGTCCCCGGCGGCGCCGCCACGGCCCTGTTCGAGGGCCTGGACATCGGCGGCCACGTCACCGCCAGCGGCCCGTTCGGCCGGTTCTGCCTGCAGCCGGGCGATCACAACGGCCGCTACCTGCTGATCGCCACCGGCACCGGGGTCACCCCGTACCGGTCGATGCTGCCGCTGCTGGCGACCGCCATGGCCGAGCGTGGCGTCGAGGTGGTCCTGCTGCAGGGCGCCCGCACCCCGGCCGAGCTGCTCTACAGCGACGACTTCCGCGCCTTCGCCGACGCCCACCCGGGCTTCCGCTACGTGCCGTGCCTGTCCCGCGAGCTGCCCGACAATCCGCACCCGGATGTGCGCCATGGCTACGTGCAGCAGCACCTGGCCGAGTTCGCGCCCAACCCGGCCACCGACATCGCCTACCTGTGCGGCAACCCGGACATGGTGGATGCCACCTTCGAGGCGTTGAAGGACGCCGGGCTGCCGACGCCGCAGGTGCGGCGGGAGAAGTACGTCAGCTCACCCCCGAAAAAATCCTGAGCGCGCCCTGCTTGGCAGGGCCGATCGCAAGCGTATGCTGCGGCCCAGGTTCAAGCGGGATGCTTGGCCATGCGTCAGGGAGTACCCCCGGAAGGAGTGTTTGCTGGTGCGCTGAAGCACCCGTACGTTCCCATCCTCATACAGGATGACGGCTCGTACCCGGTTGAAGCCCATCGCCATCTGGATGCGCGTTGTAATGACGAGTGGCTTCTTCCTGGATCAGACCAGACAGATCCGGTCGTGCCTGCGCTCACGTCGCGGCGCAATAGTGCGTCTCGATGGGCACTTCTTCTCAACGGGGGCACGACGGGTCAGTCTGACTTGCATCAAGCTCACCCATGACGATGACCTCGTTTGTGGCTGGCGGGCCGGACGTGTGACAGGTAAGACGCTGATCGTCTCATTCAGTTTGTCGGCCGGGTCCGAGAGTCACTTGGGCCAACCAGCCGTGTGCCTGCTGCTTTCTGGACACGCGCGACGAAGGGCAGGTAACTTGAAACCCTTCCTCATTTCGAGCGGTGGAGTGTTGGATGAGCACCATCAAGGTCCTGGCGTCCACCGCCCTTTTGTCCTTCACCTTCTCAACGTTGGCTCAAAACGTTGTGACACAGGCCGAGGACGTTTCCAATGACCTGGGCGGCGTCGATCTGAATGACGGAATCTCCAGGAAGCAGGCGAATGTGATGGCAAATTACTACTGCCATCTGTATGTGCCGGGATGTGGCGCTGTTTCCGAGGCCAAGAGTGTGCATGCCCGCTGGGAGGTCTCCGTTGAAACGGGCGTTGCGGCACGCCTTCATGCTGATGCCATTTACATCGAAAAGCATACCGGGAGGGCATCTTGGGGGAGTGGCCCTTCAATTTTCCTTCGGGATGTTATGGGCTCCCCACGACCTGCACCCAAGCCACTCAATGCAACGTTGAAGGCCCTCAGTGGTGATGATGCGGCGTCCGCCATGAAGATTCAATTTTCCGTATCGCCCTCCGGGTCGACCGCAAACCACCATTTCCTGCGCTCCTCTGGAGATGTGAAATGTGATCTTTCGGCAAGGCGAAGCGTGGAAAGCGGGAGGTTTCCGCCCAGAGAAGCGCAGGTCACACTCGTGGCGAGTTCAAAAAGATGCATGGCCGATGGCGCCGGACGGAGTCACCCTCGATAACGCCGTCGCGACCAGGCGACCGACTCACCATAAGAGCGCGCACCTCAGCGAAGTGATGCGCGTGCTGCCTCCGGAAACGCAGAAAGGGTTGCGCCTCCGAGCCACGTGACACGGGCAGGGCCGCCTAGCCCGGAGGCGCGCTGGCATCAAAACAGCTGCGTGCCGCCCTTCGCACAACCATTGGCGAGTCGTGGTGACGCATACCCGCCGCGACCCCGCGAGGCCGCGGCGGGCGCAAGCCTCAACAGTCGGTGCCCAACCGACCCGAGCAGTTCTTCAATTTGCCCAGTTCCCACTTGTCGTGGACGGTCATCCCACTGGTGACCCAACCCCCGTTGTAAGGGCAGTTGGCCGTGACGGTGCAACCGTCGGGACCGAAGGGGCTGATGGTCTGGACCACGCAGCGCTGGCTGGAGGCGGCGGGGGAGATGTTCCAATAGGCGCGGCATTCCTGCACGGTGGCGCGGGGCGCCTCCGGTGGGTTGGCCGGTGCGGCGGGGCTGGCCAACGCGGTCAGCAGCAGTGAGAGTGCAAGTATCGTCTTGTTCATCGTCGTCCTCTTGGTGTGGAGTGCGTTGTCTCCTCCGCGGGGCCGCCATGCCCGCGGGCGCGGTACGGCCAAACGGTGGAGCGGGGACTATCGAACCGGCCTGGTGGGCGATCAAGGTGATCCGTTCCCAAAAAGCGGTGCCATGGAGCGAACTGTGATGGCACCAGATCCGCGACTGGATGGCCGCTCACATTTCCGCACCGCAGGCAGGGCCGTCCGGTGTCCGGGGCGATCAAGGATCCGGGCTGAAGACGACATGCTGCGCAGCGCGGCGATGGACAGTACCTGAGTCACATCCGCCGCAGGGCACCGTCATGGCAAGCTGAACCCTACATCCCAGGATGCGATCGAACATGCGAGCGTCCTGCCGTCCCCTGGCGGCCGGTGCAGGCGCAATGCCGCATGGCTGCCTTTGCAGTAGCGTCGCCCTGCATCACTCCCACAGGGACTGGCCTCGCTATCGTCGCTGGACAGGGCCCGTTCCAGCGGTGGCATGTCTTCATCCCTGATCCTGCGCGGGCAGATGCGATCCGGGATCGCGTGATCCACGCACCGCCACGCGCAGGGACAGGCTCAGCCGTCGAAGCCTTCCAGGTCCTGCGCGCCATCGGCGTAGTCGCCTTCCCACGCGGCGGCCTCGGCCAGCGCATCGGCATCCAGCGCGCCCACGCGGCGGCGCACATCGGCGGCGCGTTCGGCCAGCCACTGCTGGAACGTGCCCACGTTCTCCGTTACCACGCCGCCTTCCAGCAGCCACACCACCGGCTCGGCGTCGTCCTCGGCCTCCGGATCAACCCCGAACGCCCAGCCATCGCCATCGGCGAAGTTCCAGCCGGCGAACATCACGTACCGCCAGGTGTACTGGCCGGCGCGCCGCGCCGCGCGCACCTCGGCGAAGTCGCGTTCCTCATCGGCGATCAGCGTGCTCACCTGGCGTGCGGCCAGCGGCGGCAGGAAGGCGAAGCCATAGTGCAGTTCGGCGGGCACGGCGAGCAGGGGATAGCCGTGCGCTGCCACGAAGGTGCGGTAGGCCTGCGGCAGCAGCGCCTCGAACTGCGCTGCGGAGGGGGCATCGTCGGGCAGCGCGCCATCCCGGCGCCAACTGGCATCGGCCGGCGAACTGCACACCTGGTCCGCCAGTCCGCTGGCGGTCAGGGCCTGGACCAGTTCGGTCCACGGCGAGGGATCTGCGGCAGGCTGCATGACGATTCCTTTCGTGCATTGAGGTAGCCACCGAGTGTACGTCAGGGGCTGGCTTCCCCGCCCGGGCATCGCGCCTTGCCGCACAGTAAACTGCGGCCGCCCCTCCGGCGCCCGAGGCGACATGTCATTGGATTTTCCCACCGTTGCCGTGCTCGGCTACCTGCTGTGCCTGGGCATCGCACTGGGCTTTTCGCTGCTGCTGCTGGTGCTGCGCGGGCAGCCGGCACTGCGCCTGTGGACGGCCAGCCTGTGGCTGCTTGCGCTGAGCCTGACCTCGGTCGCGCTGCGCGCGCAGTTGCCCGTCGTGCCCCTGGTCATCTTCGGCAACGCCGTGCTCGCCCTGTCGGCCGTGTTGATGCTCTATGGCGTGGCCCGCCACCTGGAGCGGCGGCTGCCACCGTGGCAGCCCGCCCTGCTGGCCGGTGTGTATGTCGCCGGTATCGTGGTGTTCGTGGTGCCCTTCCCGAACCTGGCGATCCGCTTGAACGTGGCCAGCCTGTTCGCGGTCCTGGTCAACGGCTGGATGGCCTGGCTGCTGGTCCGCCATGCACCGCCGGCGCAGCGAACCAGCTGCCGGCTTGCCGCTGCCATCTTCGCCGCCGAAGCCGGGGTGTACCTGGTGCGGCTGTGGCTGCCGGTGGCACCGGGTGCCGGGCAGGACATCTTCCGGGCCGGCGCGCCGATGTTCGCCACCTACCTGGCGGGGATCTTCCTGGAACTGGCGCGCTGCTTCGCCCTGGTCCTGCTGCTGGTCGAGCGGATGCTGGTGGACCTGCGCCGCGCCGCGCGCACCGATGGCCTGACCGGGCTGCTCAATCGCAGCGCGGTGCTGGCCGATGGCCAGGCGCACCTGCAGCACGGCCTCCGCGCGCAGCAACCGATGGCGCTGTTGCTGCTGGACGTGGATCACTTCAAGCAGATCAACGATCGCTGGGGCCACCAGTGTGGCGACCGCGTCCTGCAGCAGGTCGCGCAGGTGCTGGTGAGCTGCATGTCCAGCCCGCAGCACCTGCTCGGTCGCTACGGGGGCGAAGAGTTCGTCGTCCTGCTGCCGGGCGCCGGGCATGCCCGGGCAGTCGAGCTTGCCGCGACGATCCACGCCCAGCTGCGCCGGCATCCGGCGCAGGTGGGCACGGCGCAGGTGCAGGTCACCACCAGCATCGGGCTGGCGGTGGGATCGGGGCAGCACGATCTTGCGGCGCTGCTGGCCGCCGCCGATGCCGCGCTTTACCAGGCCAAGGCCGACGGCCGCGACCGCACCGTCAGTGCCGCGTCAGTGGCCGCCGCCTGATCGCTGCGCCGCCCGCCGACGCCGCGGCATGGCATCGGTCACATCCAGCCTGCCCTGTCGTCATGGCATGCTGAACCCCTTCAATCCAGGATGCGATCGAACATGCGAGTTTCCTGCCGTCCCCTGGCGACCGCTGCAGCCTTGCTGCTGCTGGCCGCCTGCCAGGCTACCCCGGAGGCCGCGCCGGATGCGGCGCAACGCCAGTACGGACGCCTGACGTTCAAGCCGTGCACGCTGACCAGCACCCAGGCCAGCGACAACGTCGAGGCCCAGTGCACCACCCTGCAGGTGGCCGAGAACCCGGCCGCCCCGGACGGTCGCAAGATCGGCTTGAACATCGCGTGGCTGGAAACCAGCAATGAAGGCGAGGGCAAGCACGACCCGGTGTTCTTCCTGGCCGGCGGGCCGGGGCAGGCGGCCACCGAGGTGGCCGCGGTGATCAACCTGGCCCTGCGCGAAGTGCGCAAGCAGCGCGACATCATCCTGGTGGACCAGCGCGGCACGGGTAAATCCAATCCGCTGACCTGCGTGGGTGCCGACGGCAAGGAAATGACGCTGGACGACACCGCCACGCCCTCCACCCAGCTGATCGCCGACTTCGCGCGGCAGTGCGCCGCATCGCTGGCCGATCGCGCCGACACGCGCTTCTACACCACCACCCAGGCCATCGCCGACATCGACACGGTCCGTGCGGCACTGGGCGTGGACAAGATCAACCTGATCGGCGGCTCCTACGGCACGCGCGTGGCCCAGCAGTACGCCGCGCACTACCCGCAGCACACCCGCGCGGTGGTGATCGATGGCGTGGCCCCGAACGACGTGGTGGTCGGCGGTGATTTCGCCAATACCTTCGAGGCGGCCATCGACCTGCAGGCCGAACAGTGCCGCAAGGATCCGGTCTGCGCCAAGCGCTTCCCGGTGGACACGCGCACCCAGCTCAAGAACGTGATGACCGCGCTGGCCAAGGCTCCGGTCGAGGTGGAGTACCGCGACCCGGGCACCGCCGAGGCCAAGCGCGACGTGCTCACCGCCGATTCGGTCACCGGCCTGGCCTTCATGTTCTCGTACATGCCCGAGCTGTCCTCGCTGCTGCCGGTGGTGCTCGATGAAGCCGCGCATGGTCGCTACGCCTCGCTTGCGTCGCTGAGCAAAATGGCCGGCCGCTCGCTGGGCGTGCAGATGAATCGTGGCATGCAGTGGTCGGTGATCTGCGCCGAGGATGCCGACCGGTACCAGGAGCCGGCCACCAGTGACCGCCTGCTTGGGCCGGAAGTGGCGCGCATGTTCTTCGCCGCGTGCCCGGGCTGGAACGTCGGCACGCGCCCGAAAGACTTCACCGCGCCGCTGAAGAGCGACCTGCCGGTACTGCTGCTGTCCGGCCAGTTCGACCCGGTCACTCCGCCGCGCTACGCCGAGCAGGTGCTCAAGACCCTGCCCAACGGCCGTCACCTGGTCGCCAAGGGCCAGGGCCACGGCACCCTCAACGCCGGTTGCATGCCGCGCCTGCTCGGCCAGTTCATGGACAAGGCAGACGCCAAGTCGCTCGACGCCACCTGCCTGGACTCACTGAGCCCGGTGCCGGCCTTCACTTCGTTCAACGGATGGGCACCATGATCGTCGCCGAGAACCTGCATAAAGCCTTCAAGACCAAGACCGGCCTGATCAAGGCGGTGGAGAACGTGGGCTTCCATGCCGAGGATGGCCAGATCACCGGCCTGCTCGGCCCCAACGGCGCCGGCAAGACCACCACCATGCGCATGCTGTACACGCTGATGACGCCGGACCAGGGCAAGGTGCTGGTGGATGGCATCGACGCGGCCGCCGACGCGGTCGCCGTGCGCCGCCGCCTCGGCGTGCTGCCCGACGCGCGTGGCGTGTACAAGCGCCTGACCGCGCGCGAGAACATCGCCTACTTCGGCCAGCTGCACGGCATGAGCGCGGCGCAGATCCGCGAGCGCACCCGGGTGCTGTCCAAGGCGCTGGATATGGACGACATCCTGGACCGGCAGACCGATGGCTTCTCGCAGGGCCAGCGCACCAAGACCGCGATCGCCCGCGCACTGGTGCACGACCCGCGCAACGTCATCCTCGACGAGCCGACCAACGGCCTGGACGTGATGACCACGCGCGCGCTGCGTGGCTTCCTGCGCGGCCTGCGCGACGAGGGCCGCTGCGTGATCTTCTCCAGCCACATCATGCAGGAGGTGGCCGCGCTCTGCGATCGCATCGTGATCATCGCGCACGGCACGGTGATGGCCGCCGGCAGCGCCGATGAGCTGCGCGCGCAGACCGGGGAAGACAATCTCGAGGATGCCTTCGTCAAGGTGATCGGTTCGGAAGAAGGATTGCACGCATGAGTTCGTTCGCCACGTTGTTGACTGTCATGCGCAAGGAACTGCGCGACCTTTCCCGCGACCGCCGCACCCTCGCGCTGACCCTGCTGCTGGGCCCGCTGCTGTACCCGATCCTGATCCTGGGCATGGGCAAGCTGGCCGAGAGCCGGGTCAAGACCCAGATCGACAAGCCGTTGGAGATCGCCACCATCGGCCGTGAAAACGCCCCCAACCTGGTGCGCTTCCTGGCCGCGCAGGGGCTCAACGCGGTGGATGCGCCCAAGGACCTGACCGCGGCGATCCGCGACCAGCAGATCGACGTCGCGCTGCGGATCAGCCCGGACTTCGGCAAGGACTGGGCGGAAGGCCGCCCTGCGCTGGTGGAGATCGTCAAGGACAGCACCCGCCGCGCTGCCGATATCCCCAGCATGCGCCTGCAGACCGCCCTGGCCGGCTACAACCAGCAGGTGGGCGCGCTGCGGCTGCTCGCCCGTGGCGTGGACGCCCAGGTCGCGCGGCCGCTGGACCTGGCCACGCAGGACCTCGCCACCGCCGAAGCCAAGCGTGGCCAGGTGCTGTCCTTCCTGCTGCCGGTGCTGCTCACCATCACCTCCTTCCTTGGCGGTGCCTACCTGGTCATGGATACCACCGCCGGTGAGCGCGAGCGGCAGTCGCTGGAACCGTTGCTGGCCACCCCGGCACCGCGCAGCGCGATCGTCAGCGGCAAGATCGTGGCCGCCTGCGTGGTCGGCATGGCCTCGCTGCTGCTCACCCTGCTGGCCTTCAAGCTGAGCGCGCAGCTCTCCAGCAGCGGGGCCGGGCGGCAACTCAACATGGGCTTCCTGCCGATGGCGCAGATGCTGTTGATCATGCTGCCGATGCTGTTCATCGGCACCTCCCTGCTGACCTTCCTGTCGGCGGCGGCCAAGAGCATGAAGGAAGCCCAGAGCCACATGACCTGGCTGATGCTGCTGCCGATGCTGCCTGGCTATGCGCTGATGGTGTACCCGCTGAAGAGCGAGCTGTGGCAGTTTGCGGTGCCGTTCCTGGCGCAGAACCAGATGCTGCTGAAGATCATCCGCCACGAGGCGATCAGCGCGCAGATGTGGGGCGTGTACCTGGCGGCAGGCTTCGGCCTGGCAGCGGTGCTGTGGTACGCGGCAGTGCGTCGTTACCACCAGGAGCGCCTGGCGATCTCCGGTTGAGCGAACGGGGCGATGGCAACAGTGCCATCGCCCCGACCGGATCCGCCACGCGTTGCCGACCCGTCAGCGACCTGCGGTCGACGTTGCAGCCACGCATCGCGTGGCTGCCCCCACATCACGCCGTCGCGCCCCGGCTGCGCACGTACCGCGCCGGTGTCGTCCCCATCTCGCGCTTGAACACGGCAATGAACGCACTCGTCGTGTCGTAGCCCAGGCCCAGCGCGGTGCGCGTCACCGAGTCGCCGGCCAGCAGCTGTGGCAGCGCATGCAGCACCCGCAGGCGCTGCCGCCACTGCGCCAGCCCCATGCCCGTCTCGGCCTGCCAGCGCCGCGCCAGCGTGCGGGCGGAGACACCGATCCGTGCGGCCCACGCCTCCACCTCGCGCCCGTCATGCGGCTGCTGCGCCAATGCCCGTGCCACCTGTCGCAGGCGGCGGTCACGGGGCTGGGCCAGTGCCAGCGGCAAGGGCACGCTGGCGACAAGCTCATCCACGATCACCTCGGCCAGGCGCTGCTGGGCAGCATCCAGCGCTGC
Organism: Stenotrophomonas sp. 05N37; assembly: GCF_056397365.1. Taxonomy (NCBI): domain Bacteria; kingdom Pseudomonadati; phylum Pseudomonadota; class Gammaproteobacteria; order Lysobacterales; family Lysobacteraceae; genus Stenotrophomonas; species Stenotrophomonas sp. 05N37. The sequence goes on from NZ_JBFTNG010000005.1 coordinate 163,669, forward strand.
AGGCCGCCAGGCCAGCGCGCGGGTGATCGCCGCCTGCAGCAACGCGTCGGGAAACAGGACGCGGGGATCGGCCGGCAGGCGCGCGCTGGCCGCAGCACTGAAGTACAGGCTCCAGCCATCGAAGCCCTGCGGGGCGAGCAACGCGTGCGGCAGGCCGGGCGGGATCCAGGCCAGGTGGCCGGCCGGGAGCAGCCAGTGCGCACTGCCGGCCTCGATCTGCAACAGGCCCTGGCGCGCACCGATCAACTGGCCACGCGCGTGCTGGTGGCGCGGTGTGCGGCGTGGGCCCACCGCCGGGTGGTTGCTGGCAGCGAACAGCAGCGGGCCGTGGGCGGCGTCGGCCAGCATGGGGTCGATCAGGGCGGAGGATGTCTGATTTGCCATATCAATTGGCAGTTATACGACAGAACGGCCGGCGCCAGGATCGGACACTGGAGCGCCTCCCGATGAAAGGTCGCCCACCATGCGCCCCGAAGACCTGCTCCCCGACCACCAGGACCACGTGCACCGCGACGGCATCATCGTGCGCAAAGGCAGCGTGGGTGCGTTCCTTGCCAATGCGCGGGTACTGCAGGACCCCGCTGCCAGCGCGGGTGCACGCGCCCGCGCCGCGTCCGACCTGCGCGCATTGCTGCCGGGGCTGCATGCGCTGGGCCTGTTCGAGATCCTCGTCCCGCGCGATCCCGCCCTGCGCGACCTGGTCGACGCCGACCGCTGAAAAGAAAAGGCCCGGATCGCTCCGGGCCTTCCCATGACGGCAATGCTGCGGCGATCAACCGCCCGGCGCGAAGGCCAGGGTGCGGCGGGTGGTCACCGGGGCGCCAACCGGTTCGAACTTCCAGCGCTTGACCGCGTTGAGCGCCTCGCGGTCGAACACGCGCGACGGCGTCGCGCGCAGCACGCGGGCGTTGGTGACCGAGCCGTCGGTGCCGACGGTGATCTCCACCAGCACTTCGCCGGAGGTGCCCGAACGCAGCGCTTCGGCGGGGTAGCGCGGGGCCGGGGTGCTGACCGGGCGCAGGCTCGGCGCCGCGGCCGCCGGTGCGGCGGCCTGGCGTGCGGCGGCAGCCTGCTGGGCAGCGGCGGCCTGCTGGCGCTGTTCGGCCTCGCGACGGGTCGCGGCCTGGCGTTCGGCATCCTGGCGCTCGCCATCCCGGCGGGCGGCATCCTGCTGGGCGGCGATGGCGCGTGCCGCTTCGGCTTCGGTGGCCTGCTGCTGGGCCTGGCGCTGCTGGTCGGCCAGCTGCTTGGTGCGGTTCTCGGCGTCCTTCTTGACCTTGTCGGTCTCTTCCTGGGTGCGCTTGAGGGCGGTCTGCATGCCGCCGGTGATGCCCTGCTTCAGGCGCGGCAGTGCCGGCGCGGTGGCGTCCACCTTCTCGATCAGCGCGACCAGGCGCTGCGACTCGGCGAAGTCCTCGCGGCTCAGGCTCTGCTCGGCGGCGATCAGGGTGTAGGGCAGCAGGTCGGTGAGCGCGCTCTTGACCGAGGCGTCATCGGGGGTCTTGTCGCGCAGCGCCAGGTAGTACTCGATGGCGTTGTCGCCGGCCGGGGCGTACATGCGGTTCTCGCGCAGCGCCTTGCTGGCCAGGTCGCGCAGTTCCTCGGTGCCCATCGACTGGACCTTGGCCGACACCGCCGGTGCGGCGACCGGTGCGGCGGCGGGCGTTGCGGCCGGTGTGGCGGGTGCGGCCGGAGCCGTTTCGTCCTTGCCCGAGCAGGCGGCCAGGGCCACCAGCAAGGTCAGCGGCGCAAGCAGGCGCGCCTTGGCGATCGTGTTGACGTGCGACATCCAACTCCCCTTTGAAGACGACGATACGTAAGGCCCGATGCGGTCAGGCTGGCCGAGGCCCATGGACGTTTCCCGGCGTCCACGGCAGTACTGCAGGTGTGCAATCTAGCACCACCGCGCCCGGCCTGGGGCCGGGCGGCGAGGGCAGGCCGGCATCGTGACCGATGCCGGCGCCGCCGGGCAAGCGTCAGTGCGACAGCGTCTTGCTGGGCGTACCGCTCATCAGCTTGTCGGTGTAGGCGATGCCGATCGCCGACAGGATGAAGGCGGCATGGATGATGGTCTGCCACATCACCCCGGTGGAGGTGAAGGCGGTGCACTTGAAGGCAGCGGCGGCGGTCGGGCCGGCGGCCGCGACAGCGGTCGCCACGGCCTGGATGTAGACATCGCTGTTGCAGGAGGGAAGGCTGTCCAGGCTGCCGGCGGCGATGAACGTCTTCAGCAGGTGGATCGAGGAGATGCCGATGATCGACAGCGCCAGCTTCACCTTGAGCACGCTGGCATTGACGTGGCTGAGCCACTCCGGCTGGTCGGGGTGGTTTTCCAGGCGCAGGCGCGAAACGAAGGTCTCATAGCCGCCCACGATCACCATCACCAGCAGATTGGAGATCATCACCACGTCGATCAGCCCCAGCACCAGCAGCATGATTTCCTGCTCGCCCATGCTGTTGGCCTTGTGCAGCAGGTGCCACAGCTCCTTGCCGAACAGGAACACATACACGCACTGCGCCAGGATCAGGCCCAGGTACAGCGGCAGCTGCAGCCAGCGCGAGGCGAAGATCAGGGACGACAGGGGGCTGATGGGCTTCTCGGTGGCGCTCATGCTGGAATGCTGCGTTGCGGGGGACGCGGCAGGTTAACGGGTCCGCGATGACGCCGCCACCCAACCGACGCACTAGACTCCAGCTTCCCTATCCGCGAGTGCGTCGCCATGATCGATCTGTACTACTGGCCCACCCCCAACGGCCACAAAGTCACGCTGCTGCTGGAAGAGCTGGGCCTGCCGTACCAGATCAAGCCGGTCAACATCGGCGCCGGCGACCAGTTCAAGCCTGAATTTCTGGCGATCTCGCCCAACAACAAGATGCCGGCCCTGGTCGACCACCAGCCCGCCGACGGCGGCGCCCCGCAGAGCGTGTTCGAGTCCGGCGCGATCCTGCTGTACCTGGCCGAGAAGACCGGCCGCTTCCTGCCGTCCGATGCCCGCGGCCGGGTGGCGGTGCTGGAGTGGCTGTTCTGGCAGATGGCCGGGCTGGGCCCGATGAGCGGGCAGATGGGCCACTTCAACGTCTACGCGCCCGAGCAGATCCCCTACGCCATCGAGCGCTACAACAACGAGGTGCGCCGCCTGCACGGGGTGATGGACAAGCGCCTGGCCGACAGCGCCTTCCTCGGCGGGGACGACTACAGCATCGCCGACATGGCCAGTTATCCGTGGATCGGCGCCTACGACAAGCTGCCCGTGGATTTTGCCGCCTTCCCCCACCTCAAGCGCTGGCACGAGGCCATCGCCGCGCGCCCGGCCACCCAGCGTGCCTACGCGCTGCGCCAGCAGGTCAACCCGGATGCCGGCAAGCCGCTCAGCGAAGAAGAGCGCAAGCACCTGTTCGGCCAGCGCTGAGCCCGGGAAGTGCCGGCCGTTGGCCAGCGCCCGGCAATGCCTGGCGCGGCCGGGGCACCGGCCACCCCGGCACGACCGCAAGGCTTTTGGTTAGGATGAACTGCTCCCCGTCCGCCCCAGGCGGGCGGGGAACGTCCAGACGCTGCCGGAATCCTTCATGCGCCACCTGTTTGCTTCACTTGCCCTCATGCTCGCTTCGACCACGCTCGCCCACGCTGAAAAGCTGACCCTGGACGCCATCACCGGCCCGTTGCCGTTGTCCGGCCCGACCCTGATGAAACCCAAGGTCGCCCCGGACGGCTCGCAGGTCAGCTTCCTGCGCGGCAAGGACGCCGACCGCAACCAGCTGGACCTGTGGGCGTACGACATCGCCAGCGGCACGACCCACCTGCTGGTCGACTCCAAGGTGGTGCTGCCGGGCGAAGAAACCCTGAGCGACGCCGAGAAGGCCCGCCGCGAGCGCCAGCGCATCGCCGCGATGACCGGCATCGTCGATTACCAGTGGTCGCCCGACGCACGCACGCTGCTGTTTCCGCTCGGCGGCGAGCTGTACCTGTACGACCTGGGCAAGCAGGGCAAGGCGGCGGTACGCCAGCTCACCCACGGCGAAGGTTTCGCCACCGATGCCAAGCTCTCGCCCAAGGGCGGCTTTGTCAGCTTCGTGCGGGCGCGCAACCTGTGGGTGATCGACCTGGCCAGCGGCCAGCAGATCCAGCTCACCCGCGATGGCAGCGACACCATCGGCAATGGCGTGGCCGAGTTTGTCGCCGATGAAGAGATGGACCGCCACACCGGGTACTGGTGGGCGCCGGACGATTCGGCGATCGCTTTCGCCCGCATCGATGAAAGCCCGGTGCCGGTGCAGAAGCGCTATGAGATGTACGCCGACCGCACCGAGATGATCGAGCAGCGCTACCCGGCTGCCGGCGACCACAACGTCACCGTCAAGCTGGCCGTGATCGCGCCCAGGGCCGATGCCGCGCCGCGCTGGATCGACCTCGGCCGCAACCCGGACATCTACCTGGCGCGCGTGGACTGGCGCGATCCGCAACGGCTCACCTTCCAGCGCCAGTCGCGCGACCAGAAGCGCCTCGACCTGGTCCAGGCCGACCTGGCCAGTGGCGCGCAGCACACGCTGGTCAGCGAAACCTCGCCGACCTGGGTGCCGCTGCACAACAGCCTGCGCTTCCTCAAGCAGGGCGGCTTCCTGTGGTCCTCCGAGCGCACCGGCTACGAGCACCTGTACCGCGTGTCCGAGGACGGCAAGACCGTCACCGCGCTGACCGCCGGCGCCTGGCCGGTGGACGAACTGCTGGCCGTGGACGAAGCGGCCGGCACGGTCTACTTCCGTGCCGGCGTGGACTCCCCGCGCGAGAGCCAGATCTATGCGGTGCCGCTGCAGGGCGGCACGCCGCGGCGCCTGTCGCAGGCGCCGGGCATGCACAGCGCCAGCTTCGCCAAAAATGCCAGCGTCTACGTGGACAGCTGGTCCAACACCACCACGCCGCCGCAGATCGCGCTGTACCGCGCCAACGGCGAGAAGATCGCCACGCTGGTCGAGAACAACCTGCAGGATCCGCAGCACCCGTATGCGCGCTACCTGGACGCGCAGCGCCCGGTGGAGTTCGGCACCCTCAAGGCGGCCGACAACACGACCGACCTGCATTACAGCGTGATCAAGCCGGCCGGTTTCGATCCGGCCAAGCGCTACCCGGTGGTGGTGTACGTCTACGGCGGCCCGGCCAGCCAGACCGTCACCGACAGCTGGCCCGGCCGCGGCGACCATCTGTTCAACCAGTACCTGGCCCAGCACGGCTATGTGGTGTTCTCGCTGGACAACCGCGGCACCCCGCGCCGCGGCCGTGACTTCGGTGGCGCGCTGTACGGCGTGCAGGGCACGGTGGAAGTGGCCGACCAGCTGCGTGGCGTGGCCTGGCTCAAGCAGCAGGCCTGGGTGGACCCGGCGCGCATCGGCGTGCAGGGCTGGTCCAACGGCGGCTACATGACCCTGATGCTGCTGGCCAAGGCCTCCGATACCTACGCCTGCGGCGTGGCCGGCGCGCCGGTCACCGATTGGGGGCTGTACGACAGTCACTACACCGAGCGCTACATGAACCTGCCGGCCAACAACCCGAAGGGCTATGAAGCGGCGCGCGTGCTGGCCCACATCGACGGGCTGCGCTCGCGCCTGCTGTTGATCCATGGCATGGCCGACGACAACGTGCTGTTCACCAATTCCACCTCGCTGATGAGCGCACTGCAGAAGCGCGGGCAGCCGTTCGAACTGATGACCTACCCGGGCGCCAAGCACGGTCTGTCGGGCAGCAATGCGCTGCACCGCTACCGCCTGGCCGAGGACTTCCTGGGGCGCTGCCTGGCACCGTAAGCGCAGCCCGCACACCGCACCACCGGCACGACAAGGAGGACGCCGATGACCCTGCCACCCCCGCTTCCCACCCACCCCCGGGGTTGGTGGGCACGCCACTGGCGCTGGGCAGTGCCGCTGGCCGCACTGCTGACGATCACGGCCGCGGCCGGCGCCGGCTGGTTCGGGCTGCAGCAGGTGTCGAGGATGGCCCGTGGCAGCGAGCCCTACCAGGAAGCCATGCGGCGCGCGCGCTGCAGCGTGGACCTGGTGGCGCACCTGGGCGAGCCGATCCAGGACGGGCTCCTGCCGATGGGGGGCATCGAAACCGACAGCAGCGGTACCGGCTCCAGCCAGTTCGTGGTCCACCTCAGCGGCCCGCGCGGCAAGGGCCGGCTGTTCCTGCAGGCCGACCGCGCGCAGGGCCGGTGGGACTATCCGATGCTCTACGTGCTGGTCAAGGACGCCGAACCGATCGACCTGACCGCGCTGGACGACGCCGAAGCGGCCACCCAATGCGCGCTGGAGGCCTGTCGCGCGCAGGGCGACTGCCCGGCGCTGGCACCGCCGCTGGAGGTTTGAGCCCGGCCCATGACCTCCGGCCGATTGCCGCCCGTGCGCCGAGTGCGTAGGGTCACGGGCATCCGTCATCCGGGAGTCCTGCATGAAGCCGCTAGTCCTTGCCGTCGCGTTGGCCCTTTCCGTTCCCGCCGCGCTGAGTGCGCCGCCGGCCCTGGCTGCCAAGGCAGCCACCAGCAAGACGCCGGCCAGCCCGGCCTGGGTCGCCCGCAGCAACCAGCTGGCGCAGATCCTGCTGGACGCGCAGGGCCCGTTCCAGCCGGAAGAAACCGGCTTCTTCGGCGTGCCCGGCTACGACGACAAGGTGGCCGACTTCGGCCCCGACAACGGCGCCCGCTACCGCGCCGCCATGGCCAAGGCGCGCAGCGAGCTGCAGTCCAGGCTGGCCACCGAGCGCGACCCCAACGTGCGCCAGGACCTGGCGATCATGATCGCGGCCGCCGACCAGAACATCGAAGGCAGCGAGCTCAACGAGAAGTACCTGCTGCCGTGGAGCGATACCCCGCAGACCGTGTTCAGCGGCATCAACATGCTGCTCTCCGACCAGGTCTCGGCCGAGCGCCGCGCCAAGGCGCTGGACCGCCTGAAGGCCTACGCCGGCCTGGCGCCCGGCACCCAGCCGGTGACCACGCTGTCGCGCCAGCGCTATGCAGAGCGCCTGGGTGACAAGACCCTGCTGCAGCCGACGAAGATCGAGGTCGAGCAGTCGCTGGCCAACGTGGACACCTACATCACGGGTATCGAGCAGCTGTTCGGCAAGTACAAGGTGGCCGGCGCCGACGAGGCGCTGAACACCATCGCCACCCAGTTGCGCGAGTACCGCGACTGGACCCGCAAGGACGTGCTGCCCAAGGCGCGCACCGATGCCCGCCTGCCCGAGCCGCTGTATGCCTACCAGCTCAAGCGCGTGGGCATCGACATCGCCCCGGCGGTGCTGATGCAGCGTGCGCAGCTGGAGTTCATGGAAACCCGTTCGGCGATGCGCCAGCTGTCGCCGTTGGTGGCCCAGGCCAAGGGCCTCAAGGTTGCCGATCCGACCGATCCGGTCGCGGTGGTGCGCGCGCTGAAGGGCGACAAGATCGCCGACGACCAGCTCGAGCACCACTACCGGGGCGTGATCGATGCCATCGACCCGATCATCCGCAAGGAAAAGATCGTGGACGTGCCGCAGCGCCCGATGCAGATGCGCCTGGGCTCGGCTGCCGAAAGCGCCGCGTCGCCGGCCCCGCACTTCCTGCCGGCCCCGCTGGTCGGCAACACCGGCCAGCAGGGCACCTTCGTGCTGCCGCTGGGCAACCCGGCCGCCGGCGACAAGGCCGCGCAGTACGACGACTTCAATTTCGGCTCGGCGGCGTGGACGCTGAGCGCGCATGAAGGGCGCCCCGGTCACGAACTGCAGTTCACCGCGATGGTCGAGCGCGGCATCTCGCTGGCGCGCACCATGTTCGCGTTCAACTCGGTCAACGTCGAAGGCTGGGCGTTGTATGCCGAGGCGGAGATGGTGCCCTACGAACCGCTGGACGGGCAGCTGATCGCGCTGCAGTTCCGCCTGCTGCGCGCCGCACGCGCCATGCTCGACCCGATGCTCAACCTGGGCCTGATCGACCGCGCCAGCGCCGAGCGCGTGCTGATCGACGAGGTCGGCCTGTCCAAGGCGATGGCCACCCAGGAACTGGACCGCTACATGGTGCGCATGCCCGGCCAGGCCGGCAGCTACTTCTACGGTTACACCCGCATCCTGGAACTGCGCATGCAGACCGAGCTGGCGCTGGGCGATCGCTTCGACCGCCTGGCCTTCAACAACTTCCTGCTCGACCAGGGCCTGTTGCCGCCGGACCAGTTGGCCAAGGCGGTCAATGACGTCTTCGTGCCGACCTACAAAAACGCCACCAAGCGCTGACACCTCGCCGGCAGGCGCCGACCGTGGGTCGGTGCGCCGTCACGCACGCCACGACCCAGGGTCGTGGCGTGTCTCCTTGCGGCATTCCTTTGTACGCAGCAGCCATGAACATGCGTGCTGCGCAACGGCGCAGGCGAGGCACAAGGCGTCGGCAATGCATTCGACGCCCGCTGATGATTCCATTGATAGTGTGATGCGCCACACCGCCTCGCAGGGTCGTGGCCCACCGCGGCGCTGGTTACCGCGTCGGCGTGATCGTCTGCGTCGGCAGGCGCGGCGCGGGCGGCGGGTTCGGGACCCAGATGGCCACGCCGGCCGCGCGCTTCTGCGTGGTCGGGATGCCGATGCCGACGCCACCGCCCACGTGCGAGCCGTAGCTGCCGGCGCCGACGGACATGCCCACCGGCGAACCGCTGGAGCCCACGCCCATCAGGATCACGCCATTGGCGCCGAGGGCGGCGGCCTCGCGCTTGAGCCGCATGACGGCCGCATCGGTCTGGCCCTGCGTGCCGAAACCGACCGCGCTGGACGACTCCAGTTGCGCGATTTCCACCGAGCCGGCCGGCGGCGTGGAATAGATCTGCACGCTGGCCGGGTCCACCGGCGCCCGCGCCTGGCCCAGCATCACCTTGGAGGTACTGGCGCAGCCGGCGACGGCCAGCAGTGCGCCCAGTACGGCAGTCATTCGGATGTTCATGCATCACCCCTGTTCGGTAGGGACCATCGGCCCGTGGCGCGATCATCGGTGGCGACCACTGAATCGGTGCCAACCTCGTGATCTTCACGCTAGCACTGTCCAGGTGAGCGGCGTGCCGTGGTCCGGCTGGCCGGCGCCGGGCGCCGATGAACGCGTCAGCCAGGCCCCGGATTTAGGCTATGGTGGCGCCAACATCACCGAAGGAGCCTGGCATGGGGTTGATCAGTCTGTTGTGGGGCATCCTGGCGCTGCTGTGGATGGTCCTGGCCCTGATCCCGCTGCTGGGCTGGGGCAACTGGTTCCTGATCCCGTTCGCGGCGGTGGGCGCGGTGATCGCCGCCCTCGGCATCCTGTTCACCCATCCGAGCAAGCGTGGCCGGGCCTGGGCCGGCCTGGTGCTCAACGGCATCGTGGTGGTGGTGGGCATCGTCCGGCTCAGCCTGGGTGGCGGCATCGTCTGAGCCGGTCCGCCTGTCGTGCCCGGCCACTGCGACCATCGGTCGCWGTGGCCGGGCACCGGCGCGCAGGGGCGTACAATCTTCGGCTGTCGGGGCGCGTCCGCCACTGGCCCACGCCCGTCCGGGCGCCACATCCGCTTTCGATGATCATTCGTCCTCGTCCCCACGGCTGGCAACTGCTGTACATCCTGCGCGGCTCCATCGTCCCGGCGGTGGCCCCCAAGGTGCTGGCGATCCTGCTGCTGGCCATCGCCGTGGCCGCCTTCGCCGAGGTCTGGCACCCGCCGGGCATCGAGCGCGTCTCGGTTGCGCCGTTCACCCTGCTGGGCCTGGTGCTGTCGATCTTCCTCAGTTTCCGCAACAACGCCTGCTTCGAGCGCTGGTGGGAAGGGCGCAAGCTGTGGGGCCAACTGGTGTACGAATCGCGCAGCCTGGCACGGCTGTGCACGGCGCTGCTGGCCGACGACGCGCCGCGCCGCACGCGCATCTGCCGGCTCGGGATCGGCTTCGCCCATGCGCTGGCGGCCAAGCTGCGCGGCCGCGATGCCGTGCTCGCCGCGCTGCCCTGGGTGGGCGATGAGGACCACGCGCGTTTCGGCGCACGCCTCAACGCCCCGGACCAGCTGCTGGCGATGATCGCCGCCGACCTGGCCGAGCCGCTGCGCGCCGGGCGCCTGGACCCGATCCTGTACAGCCAGTTCGAAACGCGCCTGCATGCGATGTCCAGCATCCAGGCCGGCTGCGAACGCATTCTTTCCACGCCGCTGCCGTTCGCCTACACCCTGCTGCTGCACCGCTGCGCGTGGATGTTCTGCGTGCTGCTGCCGTTCGGCCTGGCCAGTTCGCTGGGCTGGGCCACCCCGGTGGTGTCGGCGGTGCTGGCATATGCCTTCTTCGGCCTGGACCAGTTGGGCGAAGAGATGGAAGAGCCGTTCGGCCTGGAGCCCAACGACCTGCCGCTGGATGCGCTGGTGCGCACCATCGAAATCGACCTGCTCGACAGCCTCGGCGTGGCGCCCCTGCCCGCGCCGCTGCAGCCGCATCGCTACCTGCTGCAGTAACACCTGCCGCGCCCCCCGCATACCGTTACGGAGCATTCCCATGGCCCACCCCGACTATCGCCCCCGCCGCATGCGCCACGATGAGTTTTCGCGCCGCCTGATGCGCGAAAACACGCTCACCACCGATGACCTGATCTATCCGGTATTCGTGCACGACCTGGCCGGCCGCGCGCCGGTGGCCTCGATGCCGGGCGTGGAGCGGCTGTCCATCGACGAACTGCTCAAGGTGGCCGAAGAGGCGCTGGAACTTGGCATCCCGGTGATCGATCTGTTCCCGGTGATCGACCCGGCCGGCAAGTCGCTGGATGCGGCCGCGGCCTGGGACGAGAACGGCCTGGCGCAGCGCGCGATCCGCGCGCTGAAGTCGCGCTTCCCCGAGCTGGGGGTGATGACCGACGTGGCGCTGGACCCGTACACCACCCATGGCCAGGACGGGATCATCGACGACAAGGGCTACGTGCTCAACGACATCACCGTCGCCGCGCTGGTCAAACAGTCGCTGTCGCATGCGCAGGCCGGCGTGGACATCATCTCGCCGTCGGACATGATGGATGGTCGCATCGGCGCGATCCGCCGCGCGCTGGATGCCGACGAGCACGTCAACGTGCGCATCATGGCCTACTCGGCCAAGTACGCCTCGGCCTTCTACGGCCCGTTCCGCGATGCGGTGGGCAGCTCGGCCAGCCTCGGCAAGGCCGACAAGAAGACCTACCAGATGGACCCGGCCAACGGCGACGAGGCGATGCGCGAGATCGCGCTGGACCTGGAAGAGGGCGCGGACATGGTGATGGTCAAGCCGGGCATGCCCTACCTGGACCTGGTGCGCCGGGTGAAACAGCAGTTCGGCGTGCCCACCTTCGCCTATCAGGTCAGTGGCGAGTACGCGATGATGAAGGCCGCCTTCGCCAACGGCTGGCTGGACGAACGCGCCTGCGTGCTGGAATCGCTGATCGGCTTCAAGCGTGCCGGCGCCGATGGCGTGCTGACCTATTTCGCCCCGCAGGTGGCGCGTTGGCTGCGCGAGCGCTGACAATACGCGCCCACACGCACACAGGACGACGACGATGCAGACAATGGGATGGGTGCAGTGGCTGACCTGGGGCACCGGGGTGCTGGCCTTCGCGGGGGTGATCGGGCTGGTCATCCGCGGCGTGCTGCGCGCGGCCAAGCGACCGCCGGAGCAGCCGTCCGCGGCCGCGCGGGTGGCGCGTGACAGCCAGTTGGCCCCTGCACTGCAGGCGCAGCTGGCCGCGTTGAACCAGCGCAAGGACAACGGCGAGATCAGCGAAGCGCAGTACGAACAGCAGCGCGCCGCGCTGCTGCGCCCCGGCCAGGGCACCGCAACCGGCGCGTAGCGCCAGGCCACGCGTGGCTGCGCCGGCAACCGGCCAGGTCCTCAGCGGCAGGCCCCGTCGGGCGCCGCGGGCGCCTTCATCCGGTACAGGTCCAGCCCGCCGGCACGCGGTGCGCGGGCCACGCCTGCCAGCACCAGTTCGGACGGCTTGGACGCGTCCACCACCGGCGCGCTGGTCTGCCCGTCGGCCGTGTTGAAGGACAGCACCAGCGGCGTGGCCGGCTGCCGGTAGTCGCAGCCCACCCGCCACACCTGTGTGCGGGCGCCCGCGCCCCGGGTGATGACCAGTGCACCGTCGTTGCCCAGCCACTCGCCGCCCAGTTCGTCGGCCGCGCTGTTGAGCGGCGCCGGCAGCGCCGTTGGCGGGTTGAAGCCCCGGCCCTGCGCGGTTGCCACGTACAGGTCGAAACCACCGTGGGTGGCCTTGCCCGTGCCGTTGCGGGCGAACAGCAGCGCCTGGCCATCCGGGCGCACGGCCGGGTACCGCTCGTCGGCGGCAGTGTTGATGGTCACCGGCATCGACATCACCGGCCCCACGCTGCCGTCCTCGTGCAGCATCACGCTGTACAGGTCGAAGCCGCCGCGCCCGCCGTTGCGGTTGGAGGCGAAGTACAGCCAGGCACCGTCATGGCTGAAGTACGGATCGAGGTCATCGGCGGCGCTGTTGAACGCCAGCGGCGTGGGGTCCTGCCAGCGGCCGTCGCGCTGCACCGCCTGCCACAGGTCCCAGCCACCGGCGCCGCCGGCGCGGTCGGAGGCCCAGACGATGCGCTGGCCGTCGGGCGAGATCGTGGCCTGGCCCTCGTTGGCCTTGGTCGAGACCACGCCCATGCCCTCGATGCCGAACTCGGAAAGCGCCATCGCCTGCGGTGTGGAGAGTAAACTGACGCTCAGCGCGAGCAGTGACAATGGAGTGCGCATAGCCGCTTCCGTTGGGGGTTTGCGTTCCATTCTAGGCCCGGAGCAGACACACCCATGACCGCCGACCATTACGCCGTATTTGGCCAGCCCATCGCGCACTCGCAGTCGCCGCGCATCCACGCCGCGTTCGGCCGCCAGGAAGGCATCGCGGTGGAGTACCGCGCCATCGAGGCCAGCCCGGCCGAGTTCGCCGCAGCGCTGGAGGCCTTTGCCGCCGAGGGCGGTGTCGGCGCCAACGTCACCGCCCCGCACAAGGAGGCCGCCTTCGCGCTGTGCACCACGCTGACCTCGCGCGCGCGCCGCGCCGGCGCGGTCAACACGCTGCTGCGCAAGGGCGAGCGCTGGCACGGTGATACCACCGATGGCATCGGCCTGGTCCGCGACCTCACCGATCGCCACGGCCTGGACCTGCGCGGCCGCCGCACGCTGCTGATCGGGGCCGGCGGTTCGGCGCGCAGCGTGGCCCCGGCACTGCTGGATGCCGGCATCCTGGAGCTGGTGGTGGTCAACCGCACGCCCGAGCGTGCCGATGCGCTGATCGACGCCATGGGCGAGCCGGGCCGCGCGATCACCCGCTACTGGGAAGACATCCGCGAGCTGGGCGACTTCGAGCTGATCATCAACGCCACCTCGGCCGGCCGCGACCGCGCCAATGAATTCACGCTGCCGCTGGGCCTGGTCAACAGCATGACCACCGCGGTGGACCTCAACTACGGCGAGGCGGCGATCGCCTTCAGCGCCTGGGCGCGCTCGGCCGGCTGCCGCAACGTGGTCGACGGGCTGGGGATGCTGGTCGAGCAGGCTGCCGAGAGCTTCCTGCAGTGGCATGCGGTGCGCCCGCAGACCGACGCGGTGTACGCCGAGCTGCGCGCCGAACACGCGCTGGCCGGCGAGGACTGAGCGCGATGAACCTGGAATTGCTGATGGCGGTGCTGGGCACGGTGGCCATGCGCTTGCCGATCCTGATCGCCCTGGCGGTATCGGTGGTGTGGGTGGCCGACAGCCCGCGTGGGGCGGTACGCAGCGTGGCGCTGTGGGCGCTGGGCCTGCTGGCCCTGACCACGCTGGCCGGGCTGCTGGTGAACATCGTGCCGCAGTGGCTGGTGCAGCAGGGCGATTACGCGTCCATGCAGGGCATGGTGATGTGGCTGGGCGGCGCGCGCTTCGTGCTCGGCCTGGTGGATGCGCTGGCGATCGTGCTGCTGGTGTGGGCGATGACCCGCGCGCTGCGCGGCCGCGCCCCGGCGCCGGCGGGCTGAGCGACAGCGCACGGGCCGCCGCGCTCACTGCCCGGGCGACGGTCGCCACACGAAGGGCTGCCTGTCGTTGGTGGAGATGATGGCGGCCCGATCGGCCAGTGACTGCAGCAAAGGCAACGGAAACGCCCGCCATGCACCGGTCGGGAGGATCCACGCATGCCCGGGGGTGTCGCGGGCACCGAGCTGGAAGGCAATGATGATCGGTCGTCCGTCGATCAGCAGCAGGTACTCGTAGGCGCCATCGCGCATGGCCGCCGACGTGCTGATGAGCTGGGTAAACACCACGCGGTGGTCCGGGCTTGCCGCCACCACCTAATCGGGTGACGTGGGCAGCGTGCCGGGGTGCCCGATCAGGCGCAGGACGTTTGCAGCGATGGACACCTGGTGCAGCGGTGCGCGCAGCAGCGCGATGGCTGCCAGGTCCAGGGGCAGCGCAGCGGGCGTATCCATGACGATCTCTCCTTGATGGGGTGCAGGCGGGCGGGGGCGGTAGCGTGATCGCCCGCCCTTCCCGAATGGGCCATGCCGGCGGGATGATAACGCCGGCCGCTGTCCGGCGCGTGGACAGTGCCGCGCAGACCGGGACTATCGCGGATCTGAACCGGCGCGGAAATCCGCGCCGGTTCCCGCCTCCCGCTCGTGAGAAAATACCCGCCGTGATCCAGGCAGGTAGCTCTTGGCGTGACCGAAAAAGTTGAAGCCCCGCGGGCGCTGAACGACGACATGAAGGCCGCCATCCGCGATGCCTACGCCAAGCTGCAGGCCAATACCCCCGGCTTCAGTACCCGGCGTTCGCAGAGCCAGATGATCGGCGTGGTCTCGCGTGCGCTCTCGCACAGCGGGGGCGTGGGCGTGGTCGAGGCGCCTACCGGGGTGGGCAAGTCGCTGGGCTACCTCACCGCCGGCGTGCCGATCGCGCTGGCCACGAAGAAGAAGCTGGTGATCAGCACCGGCACCGTGGCATTGCAGTCGCAGCTGGTCGAGCGCGACATCCCCAATTTCCTCAAGGCCACCGGCATCGAGGCCACCGTGGCGCTGGCCAAGGGCCGCACCCGCTACCTGTGCACCCGCAACGCCGCCGAAGCGCATGGCGACGGTGCCCAGGAAGGCATGTTCGACGACGAGCAGCCGCTGTTCGACCGGCCACTGGCGCCGATCGAGATGGACCAGGCGCAGACGCTGAGCAAGGCGTTCCTGGAGGGGCGCTGGAACGGCGACCTCGACAACGCCCCGGAAACCATCAGCAACACGCTGCGCTCGCGCATCACCACGCCCGCCTCCGGCTGTGCCGGGCGCAAGTGCGCCTACTCGGCGCAGTGCGCGGTACTGCGCTCGCGCAACACCGTGCGCGAGGCGCAGATCGTGGTCACCAACCATGCGCTGCTGCTGTCGGCGCTGTCCATCGGCGAAAGCGACAATGGCCAGCCGTTGATCGCTCCGCCCTCGGACATGCTGCTGGTGCTCGACGAAGGCCACCACATCGGCAGCGTGGCCATCGACCAGGGGGCGGCCAGCCTGGCCCTGGACGAGATGGCCAAGCGCACCGGCCGCCTGCAGGTGCTGATCGCCGCGTCCTACCGCGCGGTGGACAAGGACAAGCTGGGCAACCTGCTGCCCAACGAGGCCATCGAGGCGGCGGCCAAGGTCAGCAAGCAGCTCAAGGCCTTCCGCGATGTCATCGACCGCAGCTGGCGCCCGGACCCGGCCGCGCAGGAGCCGATGTGGCGCGCGCCCAACGGCCGCCTGCCGGAGATCTGGATGGCCGACATCGAGGCCATCGCCGATGACACCCGCAGCCTGTTCAACTGGGCCCATGCCGCGCTGGGCCAGGTGGCCAAGGGCAAGCCCGAGGACGCCGCGCGCGAGCGCCTGCAGCGCAACCTGGGCATGGCGCTGGAGATGATCGAGCAGCAGCACAACCTGTGGACGGCCTGGCGCCGCGAAGACAAGGAAGGCCAGCCGCCGATGGCGCGCTGGGTCACGATGTCGCGCGAGGGGGATTTCATCCTGCACGGCTCGCCGGTCTCGGCCGCGCACGTGCTGCGCAAGCTGCTGTGGGACGAAGTGGATTCGGTGGTGATGACCTCGGCCACGCTCACCGGCGGCGGCGATTTCCAGTCGCTGGCGATCGACAACGGCATTCCCGCCGAGGCCGAGATGGTCTCGCTGGCCTCGCCGTTCGACCTGCCCAACCAGGCCCAGCTGATCGTGCCGGCGTTCCCGGTCACGCCGGACGACAAGGAAGGGCATCCCAGGGAAGTGGCCAAGTACCTGGTCAAGGAACTGGACTGGGACAAGGGCAGCATCGTGCTGTTCACCTCGCGCTGGAAGATGGAAAAAGTGGCCGGGCTGATGCCGGCCGAACAGCGCAAGCGGATGCTGGTGCAGGGCGAGGGCGCCAAGCAGAAAATGGTGGACGAACACCTGCGCCGTACCGCCGCCGGCGAGGGCTCGGTGCTGTTCGGGCTCAATTCATTCGGCGAAGGCCTGGACCTGCCTGGCGAGGCCTGCACCACGGTGGTGATCACCCAGGTGCCGTTCGCGGTGCCGACCGACCCGCAGACCTCCACGTTGAGCGAGTGGTTCGAAAGCCGTGGGTTGAACGCCTTCAACCTGATCGCGATCCCGCACGCGCTGCGCACGCTGACCCAGTTCTCCGGTCGCCTGATCCGCACCTCCACCGACACCGGTCGGGTGATCATCCTCGACTCGCGCCTGCTGACGCGTCGTTACGGCAAGCGCATCATCGATGCGCTACCGCCGTTCAAGCGGGTGATCGGCTGACGCGCAGGACCGTCGACGACGCCGGCCACGCGCGGGCAACCAGCGTGCGCCAGCTGCCGTCCAGGTCCTGGTCGAACGCCTCGGCTGGCACGGCCAGCATCGCCGTCGCCGCGTTCACTGCCACCGCCAACAGCAGGGAAAACGCGGCCATCGCAAACGCCGTGTCCGTACGCCACCGGCACCTTGGCGCAGGTGGCACGCGGCTGCATGCAGGGCGGCCGCGTCACCCTTCCAGCTTGGAGAGGTCGCGCACCGCGCCCTTGTCGGCACTGGTGGCCAGCAGCGCATAGGCCTTCAACGCACCGGTGACCTTGCGCGGGCGTGCCTCGCGCGGCTTCCAGCCCAGTGCATCCTGTTCGGCGCGGCGTGCCGCCAGCGTGGCGTCGTCCAGCAGCAGATCGATGCGGCGTGCGGGAATGTCGATGCGGATGCGGTCGCCGTCGCGGACCAGCCCGATCATCCCGCCCGCGGCCGCTTCCGGCGAGGCGTGGCCGATCGACAGCCCCGAGGTGCCGCCGGAGAAACGGCCATCGGTGAGCAGCGCGCACTGCTTGCCCAGGCCCTTGGATTTCAGGTAGCTGGTGGGGTACAGCATCTCCTGCATGCCCGGGCCACCACGCGGGCCTTCGTAGCGGATCACCACCACGTCACCTGCCACCACCGTGTCGGCGAGGATGCCGGCCACGGCCGCGTCCTGGCTTTCGAACACGCGCGCGTTGCCCTCGAACACATGGATGGATTCATCCACGCCGGCGGTCTTCACCACGCAGCCGTCCGGTGCGAGGTTGCCGCGCAGCACGGCCAGCCCGCCTTCGGCCGAGTAGGCATGGGCGACCGCGCGGATGCAGCCTTCCGCACGATCCACGTCCAGCGTCGGCCAGCGCGTGGCCTGGCTGAAGGCGACCTGGGTGGGGATGCCGGCCGGGCCGGCGCGGAAGAAGTCGTGCACCGTGGCATCGTTGCTCACCGCCACGTCCCAGCGCGCCAGGGCATCGGCCAGCGTGCGGCTGTGCACGGTCGGCACGTCGGTGTGCAGCAGCCCACCGCGTGCCAGCTCGCCAAGGATGCCGAACACGCCGCCGGCGCGGTGCACGTCTTCCATGTGGTACTTGGGCGTGTTGGGGGCGACCTTGCACAACTGCGGTACGCGCCGCGACAACGCGTCGATGGCGTGCAGGTCGAAGTCCACGCCCGCCTCCTGCGCAGCGGCGAGCAGGTGCAGGATGGTGTTGGTCGAACCGCCCATCGCGATGTCCAGGGTCATCGCATTCTCGAACGCGGCGTGGGTGGCGATGCCGCGCGGCAGCGCACTGGCATCCTCGCCGCCATACCAGCGATGGCACAGCTCCACCACCACGCGCCCGGCGCGGCGGAACAGCTGCTCGCGGTCGGCATGGGTGGCCAGGGTCGAGCCGTTGCCGGGCAGCGACAAGCCCAGCGCTTCGGTCAGGCAGTTCATCGAGTTGGCGGTGAACATGCCCGAGCACGAACCGCAGGTAGGACAGGCGCTGCGTTCGTATTCGGCGACCTTCTCGTCGCTGGCGCTTTCATCGGCGGCGATCACCATCGCATCCACCAGGTCCAGCTTGTGCTCGGACAGCCGTGTCTTGCCGGCCTCCATCGGCCCGCCGGAGACGAACACCACCGGGATGTTCAGGCGCAGCGCGGCCATCAGCATGCCGGGGGTGATCTTGTCGCAGTTGGAGATGCACACCAGCGCATCGGCGCAGTGCGCGTTGACCATGTACTCCACCGAGTCGGCGATGATCTCGCGGCTCGGCAGCGAATACAGCATGCCGTCGTGGCCCATGGCGATGCCGTCATCCACCGCGATGGTGTTGAACTCCTTGGCGACCCCGCCCACCTGCTCGATCTCGCGCGCCACCAGCTGGCCGAGGTCCTTGAGGTGGACGTGGCCGGGCACGAACTGGGTGAACGAATTGGCGATGGCGATGATCGGCTTGTGGAAGTCGCCATCGGTCATGCCGGTGGCGCGCCACAGGGCGCGGGCACCGGCCATGTTGCGGCCGGCGGTGGAGGTGCGGGAGCGGTATTCAGGCATGGTGGCTGGCAGGATCGGGCGGGCCGTGGGGGCGCGTTTCGCCTTGATTCTGCCGAAAAATTGCGGTTGCGTTTGCAACCAAGCGGGCGCCGCCGGTCGTCCGGAATGCTGAAACGCCGTTCATCTTCTTGGCTGTGCCGGTTTTGGTTGTTCGCGGCGATGAGGCATGATTGAGGGGATAACCGCATTAGGGGGCATGACGCCATGAAACGTTCCAGGACCACCGCGCTGCTGTTGATGAGCGCCGCGCCGCTGTTGTTCACCGCCTGCCAGAAGGAAGAAGCCGTCCGGGTGCAGGAAGGGTTGTACACCTCGGTGCAGGCCTGTACCGAGGCCACCGGCGATCCGTCCAGCTGCCGCACCGCCTTTGCCGAGGCGCAGAAGCAGTCGGCCGATGCCGCCCCCAAGTACGCCTCGCGCGAGGCCTGCCAGGCCGATTACAGCGCCGAGCAGTGCGTGGAGCAGAAGACCTCGACCGGCCACTCGTTCATCGGGCCGATGATGATGGGCTTCTTCATGTCGCAGATGCTCAGCAACCGCGGCGCGGGCCTGGCGCAGGCGCCGGCCGCCAGCCCGGCGTACCAGGACAAGGCCAACGGCTGGGCGCGTCCGACCCCGGGCGGCAGCGGCGGCCTGAACACCGCCAGCGGGATCGGCGCGGGCAAGGCCGGGCTGGCCCCGGTCAACGCCACCCCGAACCGTGCGGTCACCGCCAGCCGCGGTGGCTTCGGCAGCTCCAGCAGCGGCCGCAGCAGCGTGGGCGGTTGATCGATGCAGCGCGTGCGGATCGCCGAGCGCAGCCAGTGGCGCGCCCGGGCAGAGGAGTCGGGATTCCGTTTCCACACCATCGATGGCCTGCCGTACTGGGATGAGACCGCGTACTACGCGTTCACCCTGCGCCAGATCGAGCAGGACATCGAAGACCCCAGCGCCGAGCTGCATGCGATGGCCATGGACCTGGTCGAGGAGGTGGTGGGCAGCCAGCAGTTGATGGACCAGTTGGCGATCCCGCCGCAGTTCCGCGACTGGATCGCCGACAGCTGGCGCCGTCGCGAGCCGCACCTGTATGGGCGGCTGGATTTCGCCTACGACGGCAACGGCCCGGCCAAGCTCTACGAGCTCAATTACGACACCCCGACCTCGCTGTTCGAGGCGTCGTTCTTCCAGTGGCAATGGCTGGAAGACCAGCGCAACCAGAACCGCCTGCCGGCACACGCCGACCAGTTCAACGCGATCCATGAAGCGCTGGTCGAGCGCTTCGCGCAGTTGTCGGCGCAGTTGCCGCCGCCGCTGTATTTCAGTGCGGTGGGCAACTCCGAGGAAGACCAGGGCACGGTGGCCTACCTGCGCGACTGCGCGGCCCAGGCCGGCCTGCGCGGCGAGGCGATCGCCATCGAAGACATCGGCCTGTCCGAGGACGGGCGGTTCACCGCGCTGGACGACACCGTGATCGGCAGCCTGTTCAAGCTGTACCCGCTGGAAGACCTGATGACCGAGTCCTTCGGCCAGGCCTTGCCGGGCTCGGGCGTGCAGCTGCTGGAACCGGCGTGGAAGGCGATCCTCAGCAACAAGGGCGTGGTGCCCCTGCTGTGGCAGCGCCACCGTGGCCACCCGAACCTGTTGGCGGCCGAGTTCGACGATGGCAGCGAACTGCCGCGCGGTTGGGTACGCAAGCCGCTGTTCTCCCGCGAGGGCGCCAACGTGGCCATGCACCTGGCCGACGGCAGCTGGCAGGAAAGCGAAGGCCCGTACACCGGGCCGGCCATCCGCCAGGCCGCGCACCCGCTCACCGCGTTCGATGGCGGCTACCCGCTGGTCGGCAGCTGGGTGGTGGGCGACCAGGCGTGTGGCATGGGCATCCGCGAAGACAACAGCCGGATCACCCGCGACAGCGCCCGCTTCGTGCCACACGCGATCATCGATCAGGCGCCCACCCGCATCTACGTCTGAGATGGCGATGCAGCGCAACCGCAGCCTGCGTCCCGCGCCGGTGGCCGGACGCCACCTGGATGATGGGCATGGCCTGTGGCGGTACGCCGATCGCATCGCGGTGCGCTGCCATCGCTGTGCTGCGCCGGGCTGGGTGGTCAGGTCCTCCAGGACGGCACGCTTCCGCTGCCTGTCGTGCAGCGTCGCGTTGCAGGACGGAAACAACTGCGGGTGCGCGGTATGCGGTCCCGGCACGTGGGTGGGGCCGGTGCGCTACAGCGGGCAGCGGCCCTGCGGGTACTGCGGGCACCAGTGGGTGCGCGCGCAGGCGCATCGCGCGGCGGCATCGCCGCCGTTGACGACACTCGCCGCCCACTGCGCGCAGTGCGGCCGCAGCAGCGAGGTCAGCGTGAGCGGGTCGCCGCTGCGCGATGCCGAATCCAACGACCCGTACTTCGGCCTGCCGCTGCTGCTGGTCACGCGTACCCGGGCCGGGCTGCTGTGGGCCTACAACCAGGCACACCTGCAGGCGCTGCACGACTACGCCGCCGCACCGCTGCGCAAACGCGCCGGCGTGGCCAATGGCTCGATGTTCTCGCGCCTGCCGCAGTGGATGAAGCTCGCGCGCAACCGCGCGCTGCTGCAGAAAGCCACCGCGCGCCTGATCGCCCAGGC
The DNA here is from genome assembly GCF_056397365.1 of Stenotrophomonas sp. 05N37. NCBI lineage: Bacteria > Pseudomonadati > Pseudomonadota > Gammaproteobacteria > Lysobacterales > Lysobacteraceae > Stenotrophomonas > Stenotrophomonas sp. 05N37. The sequence continues at coordinate 185,123 of NZ_JBFTNG010000005.1, forward strand.
CAACGCCGTCCGACAGGTGCCGACCGTCGGCCGGCAGGCCTCGCCCCCTACAGCAACCCGTCCCGCTTGACCGCCAGATACCGCTCCACCAGCGCACCGGGCAACGCATCGGCGGTGACGTCCAGCACCATCACCCGATGGCTGCGCAACGCGTCGTGCGCGTCGCTGCGCTGCTGCAGGTAACGGGCGATCGCGCCGGCCTGGGTGGCGTCCTGCAGGGTCTCCACCTCCTTGCCCAGGGCCTCGTCCAGTTCCCGTTCGCGCAGGCTGGCCACGCAGACCAGGTGCTGACGCTGCAGCAGGCGCACCGCGGCCAGCAGGTCTTCGATGTCTTCATCGCGCACGTTGGTGACCAGCATCACCAGCGAGCGCCGGCGCTGGCGCAGGCTCAGTTCGGTGGCGGCGGCCAGGTAGTCGGTGGCCACCGGCTGCGCCTGCAGGTCGTAGCTGGCGCGCAGCAACCCGTCGATGGCGCCCATGCCGCGTTGCGGCGCCACCCAGCGGCTGTCGCCGCCGCTGGCGAACAGGCCCACGCCATCGCCCTGGCGCAGGGCCAGGTAGGACACCACCAGGGCGGCGTTGAGCACATGGTCGAAGTGCGACAGGCCGTCTTCGCTGGCCATCATCCGCCGCCCGGTGTCGATCATCAGCAGCAGCTGCTGGTTCTTTTCGTCCTGGTACTCGCGCGAGATCAACTTGCGCGCGCGCGAGGTGGCCTTCCAGTCGATCTGGCGCAGGCTGTCGCCGATGCGGTACTCGCGCATCTGGTGGAAATCGGTGCCTTCGCCGCGCCGGCGCTTGAGGTGCGCGCCCACCAGCCGCGAGGCCTGTTCGGCACTGAACAACGCAAACCGGGTGAGCGGGGCGAAGTTCGGGTACACGCGCACGGTCAACGCCGGCGGCAGGGTGCGGCGCTGCCGCCACAGCCGCCACGGCGCATGCACGCGCAGGTGCACGCCCTCGAAGGTGAAGCGCCCGCGAGCGGTCGGGGTCAGCCGGTACTGCACGCTGCTGGCCACCATCGGCTTGAGCGCCAGCTGCCGCGGCAGGCCCTGCAGCGACCACTCACCCGGGACCAGGTCGAACACCTCCACGCGCTGGCGCAGGCTGGATTCCAGGCGCAGCGTCACCGGCCGTTCCACGTTCAGGGCCAGGGCTTCGGGCAGCTCGCGCTGGATGCTCGGCGAGGGTTGCCGCCACAGCCGCAGCAGGTCCACCAGCGCCAGCAGCGCGATCGCCGCAGCGCAGGCGGCCCACGTCCAGCGTGGCCACGCCTCGAACACCACCGGCAGCCCGAGCAGGCCCCAGGCCACGATCAGTGCCAGCAGCAGCGGGGCCGGCCTCATGCGCGCGGCCCGGCGTGGTCAGCAGTACGCCGCAGGCTCATTTGCGCGGTGCTTCCACCTTGGCCAGCAGGGCGTCCAGCGCGTCGTCGGCGCTCTGTCCCTCGATCTGCAGTTCCGGGGCCAGCGCGATACGGTGGCGCAGTGCCGGCTTGGCGATGTCGCGAATGTCATCGGGGGTGACGAAGTCGCGCCCGGACAGCACCGCCTGCGCACGCGCGGCACGCACCAGCGCGATGCTGCCACGCGGGCCGGCACCGAGGGCGATGCCCGGCCAGCGGCGGGTGGCGGCCACGATCCGCACCGCATAGTCGATCACTTCCGGGTCGACCGCGATCGCGGCGGTGGCCTGCTGCAGCGCCACCACCTCGGCGGCGGTCAGCACGCGCGGCACCTGCGACAGGTCGAAGTCGGCGGCGCTGCGGCCGGTGGTGATCGCATCGACCATGCGCTTCTCGTCGTCCAGTTGCGGGTAGTCGATCAGCACCTTGAGCAGGAAACGGTCCAACTGCGCTTCGGGCAGCGGGTACGTACCTTCCTGTTCCACCGGGTTCTGCGTGGCCAGCGCCAGGAACGGCGGGGTCAGCGCGAACGCCTTGCCTTCGATGGTGACCTGGCCTTCCTGCATCACTTCCAGCAGGGCCGACTGGGTCTTGGCCGGGGCGCGGTTGATTTCGTCCGCCAGCAGCAGGTTGGTGAACACCGGGCCGCGGCGGATCTTGAAGCTCTCCGACTTGGGGTCGTACACCGCATGCCCGCTGACATCGCTGGGCATCAGGTCCGGGGTGAACTGCACGCGGCCGTAGTCCAGCTCCAGCGCCTGGGCGAGGGCGCGCACCAGCAGGGTCTTGCCCAGCCCGGGCACGCCTTCGATCAGCACGTGGCCGCCGGCCAGCAGCGCGATCAGGATCTGGTCGAGCACCTCGGGCTGGCCGATGAAGGCACGCCCGACCGCTTCGCGCACGGCATCCACGCGGTCGACCAGGCTGGGACCGGCGACGGCCGGGGACGGGGCCGGTGCAGGTTCGAAGGAGGGCAGCGGCGGCAGGGTCGGCTCGGTCATAGCAGGTTTCTCATCTGGATCAGCAGGCGGATGCGCTCGCGCAGACCGGGCAGGTCGTGCGAGGCCGGAGCGGTCAGGGCGGTGTGGACACGGGCGTGCGGCCATTGCAGCAGGGCGGCGACGGCCTGCACCTGCGCGTCGCCGACGAGCACGGCCGCGGTGGGCGCGCGTCGCCGCAGGCGGCCGAGGAAGGCCCGTCGCACCGCGTCGTACAACAGGGGCGCCTTGCCATAGCGCAGCAGGTGCTCGCCGCTGGCACGCACGTGTTCGAGCAGCGAGCGCCGTTCCACGGCCGGCGAAGGCAGCAGGCTGCCCATGCGCTGCGTGCGGTGCCACAACCAGCCCAGCAGGGCCAGCAGCAGCGGCACCCACACCGGCCAGCCCTGGTAGAACAGCCGGTTCCACAACGACGGTGGGCGCGACCCGTACACCAGCCACATGCTGCCCTCGCCATAGCGCGGCGCCAGCAGGTAGCGGGTGAGGTCGCGGTGCGCCTTGTCGTGCAGGCCGTCGATGTAGTCGCCCGGCTTGGCGTTGGGGGCGTCGTCAGGGGCGGGGCGGCCGAGGCCCTTCATGAACTCCAGGTCGGCCAGCACGTCCACGCTGCCCTGGCCATGACGCAGGCGCGCGAACACCTGCCCGTACTCGTCGCTGTCCTCGCCCCAGCTGCGCTCCAGGCGCATGCCCTGCGGCGGTGCCACGGCGAAACGGCGGCCCCCGCAGAACTCCACGTGCTGCGGGTCATCGCGTACATGGAACGGCTGGCAGCCAGTGCCGTAACCGATGCTGTCCACGCCCAACGCGTCCAGCAGGGGTCCATTGCGCGAGATCTCGGCCGGCTCCACCTCGGCCGGCTCGACCTCGGCCTGTTCGGCCGGCGGCGTACGCATCACCAGATGACCGCCGCGTGCGACCCAGGCCAGCAGCTCGCGTGCGGTGGACGCCGGCAGCGTCGCGCTGTCCTGCAGCAGCACCAGCGTGTCGCGTGGCTGCAGCGGCATCGTCGCCAGGTCCACGCGTGGGCGCGCATGCACCGTGATGCCATCGGCACGCAACGCCTGGCCAAGCGCGTACAGCGGGTTGTAGCTTGCCTCGCCCTGCGGCGGCAGCTGCTCGGTGCGGGTCACCCGCTCGTGGGTGCGCAGGAAGGCGATCGTCAGCGGCACGCCCAAGGCGAGCACGCCCAGCACCACCAGCAGCCAGCGCAGGCGCGTACTCATGCGCGCCACCGGAACTGCTGCTGCAGCGTGCTGGCCAAGGCATCGAACTCGGCATCGTCGGGCAGCCGCCCCGCATAGGCGGCGTACTGCCAGACCCGGACGATCCGCGCGAACAGGGTGCGGTCGGCCTCGTCGGGCATGCGTCGCGACGCGCGCAGGCACTGCGCTTCGGTGGCGCCTGGCGGCAACGCGGTCTGGGTGCGCTCGGTCATCGACTCCACGCTGGCCCGGTACAGCAGCGCCAGCGCCTGCCGTGGGCGCCCCTGCTGCCACAGCGTGCGCGCGCGCGCGGCGGCATCCGGGGGTACCTCGTCGGGTACGCGGATGTCATCTTCCACCACCGCCGTGGGCGGGGCGCGGCGTCGCGTGCCGGTGCCACGCAGCCAGCGCAGCCAACGTGGCGCGGTCGCCACCAATGCCAGCAACAGCAGGCCGACCAGGCCCCACAACACCCATTCGGCGATCTGCGCCGGCAGCACCGGCCCCTTGGGCCGGGCATTGCCCTTGTCGGCGTCCGCGTCGCCCGCCTTCTTCTTGTCCTTGTCGGCCGCGTCCTTCCGCGACGGTTCCCAGCGCACCACGGTACGCGTCGGGCTCTGCAGCGGGTCCTCGTAGGCGCGCTGCACGGCCTGGCGGAAGCCGGCGGTATCCACGCTGGCGGTGCCGAACACGCTCTCCGGCCGATTGGCTGGATCGTTGTCGTAGGTCAGCGCGGGTTCGTCTGCCGCGTCCTCGGCCTCGGCATCCTCGTCCTCCGCATCCGCATCCGCATCCGCATCCGCATTGGCATCCGCATTGGCATCGGCATTGGGATCAGTATCGGCATGCGCATCCTGCGCGGCCAGCTCGTCCACGCCGTGCGCCTGCTGCGCGTGCAGGGTGCTGCCGGGCCAGCCCAGGACCAGCGCCAGCACCAGCAGCGGTGCCGCCTGCTGCAGGCGATCGCGCAGGCGGCGGAACGCGATTTCCACGTCCCACGCTTCCATCTCGGTGCGCCGGTTGAGGTACAGGCCGAACCCGGCGCCGACATGGAACGGGCCGATCAGTGCCGCTGCCAGCCAGCACGCCAGGTTGAAGCCGAGCTTCGCCCACGCCGGGGTATCGGTGCGGACCATCGCCCATGCCGCTCGCCAGGAATCAGACAGCAGCTCGAACGGAATGAACATGAAGATCGTCGCGATGCAGCCGACCACCAGCACCAGCTCGAACATCATGCAGGTCAGGGTGAGCAGGACGGCATGGCCGAAGGCACCGCCAGCGATCGCGCGCCGGCGCGCGCCACGCAGTTCGGGCGAGCTCCCTTCCAGCAGGTTCACCGGCAGCATCAGCGCACGCAGGGGGCTGAACCGGCGCCAGCCCAGGTAGCCCCAGAAGCCGCTCCAGCCCCAGTGGCGCTGCGCGCGCAGCGCCTGCCAGGGCGTGGGTGCATCGCCGAAGACCCCGCGCGAGATCACGTACAGGGCCAGCCGTTCGAAGAGCGGCTTGAGCCACCACATCAGCAGCCAGGCCAGCCCGAAGGCGTCCGCCCACCATGCAAGCGCATTGACCACGGCGAACACCGGCAGCCCCAGCAGCACCCAGGGCAGCCAGATCGCGCGCGCGTGCCGGCGGACCAGCGCGGTGCCCAGCTCCACGGCTTCCCAGCCGCTGCGCGCACGCAGCACCACATCGAGCTGGTCAATCCGCATGCGTGCTCCCGCGTCCACCGCGCCACAGCCACAGCAGCACCACGCTCCACAGCACCCCGGCCACGCTGAACTTGCCCCATGCCGGGACCTCGGCGATCGAGGACCAGAATGCTTCGATGAACGCCGCCACCAGCAGCATCGCGGCCACGCCCAGGCACAACCGTGCTCCGATCACCCCGCCGTCCACCAGCGCATCGATGCGCCGTCGGCGACCGGGGGCCAGCAGCTTCATGCCCAGCTGCAGGCCCGCGCCACCGGCGATGACGATCGCGGTCAGCTCGAACGCACCATGCCCGGCCACGAACCGCCAGAACGGAGCGCCATGACCGATATGCTGCAGATGGCCGGCCACCGCACCGATGGTGAGCCCGTTGAACAGCAGCACCAGCACCGTGCCTACCCCGGCCAGCAGGCCGCTGGCGAAGGTGCGCAGGCCGATGCTGATGTTGTTCATGATGTAGTGGCCGAACATCATCCAGTCGGTGCCGCTGTCACGGCCCAGCTGCGGCGAGGAGGGGTCGTACATGCTCTCCATCGCCGCGATCTCGCGGTTGTCCATCAACAGGTGGATGAAATCGGGGTACCACTGCACCAGCAGGAAGCTGCCCAGCAGCGGCACTGCGAACAGCGCGGTGGCGGCCCACATGCTGCGGGCCTGGCTGCGCACCAGTTGCGGGAAGTCGGCGAACAGGAACTCCAGCGCGCGCTGCCAGTGCGGCGACGGGGTGCGGTAGAGCAGGCCGTGGCCCTGTTGCATCAGCACCTGCAGGCGCGCCACCAGCTGCGGGCTGTAGCCGCGCTTGCGCGCCAGCGCCAGCTGCTGGCACAGACGGCGATAGTGCTGCGGGATGTCTTCGTCGTTGAGGGCGTTGTCGGCCACCTGGCGACGCGCGCGGCGCGCACTTTCCCCGCGCAGCGCCAGCCAGCGTTCCAGGGCCTGCCATTCGTGCTGGTAACGGGCGACGAACTGTTCCTGCCTCATCGACGCCCCAGCAGCCAGTTGGCCATGGCATACAGGCGCAGCACGCCGACCTGGCCGCCGCCACTGAGCGGGGCGACGATCGTGGCCAGTTCCTGCTGGCGCGGCGAGGACAGCCGCGGTGCGCGTTCGGCGAAGGCCACCACCGCCGCCTGCTCGGCCGGCTGCAACGGCTGCGGCGGCGCCATCACGGTGTCGATGGCCAGGCTGCCCGGGGGGGGCTGCAGGCTGTCGTGGATCACCACGGTGCCGGCGACCAGGTCGCCCAGGCGGCGCCCGTGCGCATCGAACAGGCTCGACAGCAGGCCCAGTGCGTAGGCGAACGGCAGCATGTCCACCGTGCGCAACAGGTTGCGGGTGATCGCGGCCATCCAGCCGATCGGCGCACCGTCGTGCGCGACCACGCGCAGGCCCAGCGCGCGCTTGCCCACGGTGCGCCCCCACAGGGCTTCCTGCACGATGGTGTAGGCCCACATCAACAGGAACATCAGCGCCAGGTACAGGCCCTGCCCGAACCCGCCGAGGAAGGTGAGCGGTATGCCCAGCAGCATCAGCGAGCCCACGCGGATGACGAAGTCGATCAGCCAGGCCAGCGCACGCGGCACCGGGCCGGCGGCCGGCAGGTGCAGCGGCACGCCTTCGGGCGTGATCACTTCACGGTAGGTGTCCAGCATCGTCGCGCTCATGCGCGCACGCGGCGGGAAAGGGATGGCCGGAATCCTCTCCGGTCTGCTGCCAGCGGGGGCATGCGGTTCTCGACTGCTTCCTGGTCGGCTGTGGACTTTACCGTGCAGCCGCGCCGATGCCCAGCGCCGGTGCGCGGGCCGGGGCCGGGGCAGGCGACCGCGGCTACGGCGATCAGCCCAGGTACTTGTCCTTGAGCCGCACGTAGTGGTCGGCCGAGTAATGCAGTGATTCGATCTGCTTGTCGGTCAGGGTGCGCACCCTCCGCGCCGGGTTGCCGACCCACAGCTCGCCTTCGCCGACCACCTTGCCCGGACCGACCACTGCGCCGGCCCCGACGAAGCCATGCCGCTCCACCCGCGCACCGTCGAGGATGCACGCGCCCATCCCGATCAGGCTGTAATCGCCGATGGTGCAGGCATGGATGATGGTGCCGTGGCCGACCGTCACCCCCTCGCCGATCAGCGTGGGGAAGCCTTCCAGGTTGTACGGGCTGTGGTGGCTGACATGGATGATGGTGCCGTCCTGGATATTGCTGCGCGCGCCGATCCGCACGTGGTTGACGTCGCCGCGGATCACCGTGCCCGGCCACACCGACACGTCATCGCCCAGCACCACGTCACCGATGAGGGTGCAGGCCGGATCGATGTAGCAGCGCTGGCCCAGGACGGGAAGCTTGTCGAGGAAGGGACGGATCGGGGACATGTGGAACTCCGGCAACGCAGGGGCAGGGACGCCGCATGCAGCGTTGTCCCGGCCCCCGATGATAACGCGGGGGCGCCGACGCCCGCCGATGGCGTGCATGCCCCCCGGTAGAGCCGACCGTTGGTCGGCTGCCCGTCCCCGACGGCGAATGTTGCGCAGCCGACCAACGGTCGGCTTCACCGGGAATGTTGCGCAGCCGACCAACGGTCGGCTCTACCGTGGGGCGTGCGTGGCCAGCATCTGGCGGAACAGCGCGTCCAACGCCCCGCTGTCGCCACTGCCCGACGCGAGCGGCGGCGCGGCATGCTCCATCGCCGCCAGTTCTGCCTCGATGTACGCGCTGATCACCCCGTTCCGTGGGCCATCGGCAACCTCGGCGCTGGCCCGCTTGACCACCAGCAACTGGTCGATCGCCGCGCGCACCGGGCCGTGGGGCAGCAGGCGATCCAGCAGCAGCTCGAAGGCCATCGGCGGCGGATCGGGCTCGCACTCGATCCAGCGGCAGGCCAGCAGCGGGCGAAGCACATACAGGTACTTCTTGGTGCGCACCCGCTCGCCGCGCAGATAGCCGCGGAAGTTGGTGCGGGCCATGTTGAGGTAATGCCACCAGCTGCCCAACGGCGAATGGAACTGCTGCACTGCATCCAGCAGCGCGGCCACCGCCGCGTCGTCCTGGCGGTACACGATCGGCGAGCGCAGCCATTCGGACAGGGTCGGGTTGGATTTGGACACCAGCCGCAGTGCCTTGCGCAGGTCCCAGCCGCTCACGTCCAGTTCGTCGTCGATCGGCAATTCGATGACGTCCCGCTGCGCCTGGCCGGGCCCGGTGGCCTCGTTGACGCTGAGGTACCACGGTTGGCGATGCACGTAGATGAAGCGCGCATCGTAATCGCTGTCGGGCGAGGAAAAGCCCCAGCCGCGACTGCCCGACTCGCAGGCCATCAGCACGCGCACGTCATGTACGCGTTCGATGCGCTCCAGTTCGACCATGATGGCGGCGCGCTTGTCCGGCGCGATCGGGTGGATATCCATGTCTGCTCTCCTGCGTCCTGCAGCGCTGTGTGGGCGGTGGAACCTATGGGCCGACCGAGGGTCGGCGCTGGCGGGGTGGGGGTCGCCTCACGCGGCGCGGATGCGGCGTGCGCGTTCCAGGTGCACCAGCAGCAGCGAGATCGCCGCCGGGGTCATGCCGGGGATGCGCTGGGCCTGGCCGATGGTCTGCGGGCGCACGCGTTCGAGTTTCTGCTGCACTTCGGCCGACAGGCCGCGCACGCTGGCATAGTCGAAATCGCTGGCGATGGCGGTGTTCTCGTGGCGCTGCTGACGCTCGATTTCCTCGCGCTGGCGGTCCAGGTAGCCGGCGTACTTCACCCCGATCTCCACCTGTTCGGCCACCTTCGGGTCGGCCACGGCCGGGCCCAGCGACGGCACCTGCATGAGCTGGGCGTAGTCCAGCTCGGGGCGCTTGATCAGATCCAGCACGTTGGTTTCGCGGCTCACCGCTACGCCCAGAGTGGCTTCCACTTCGCGGCCGAGCGCATTGCCCGGGGTGGCCCACAACGCGCGCAGGCGTGCCGATTCGCGCGCGACCGCCTCCTGCTTGGTCTGGAAGGCCGCCCAGCGGCGCTCGTCGACCAGGCCCAGCGCGCGACCCAGTCCGGTCAGGCGCACGTCGGCATTGTCTTCGCGCAGCTGCAGCCGGTACTCGGCGCGGCTGGTGAACATGCGGTACGGCTCGGTGGTGCCGTGGGTGATCAGGTCATCGACCAGCACGCCCAGGTACGCCTCGTCGCGCCGCGGGCACCAGCCAGCGTCCCCGCGCACGTGGCGCGCGGCGTTGAGGCCGGCCAGCAGCCCCTGCGCGGCGGCTTCTTCATAGCCGGTGGTGCCGTTGATCTGGCCGGCGAAGAACAGGCCGGCCACGCTCTTGGTCTGCAGGGTGTTGTCCAGCCCGCGCGGGTCGAAGAAGTCGTACTCGATCGCATAGCCGGGGCGGGTGATGTGGGCGTTCTCGAAGCCGCCGATGCTGCGCACCAGGGCCAGCTGCACGTCGAACGGCAACGAGGTGGAGATGCCGTTGGGATAGATCTCCACCACGTCCAGACCTTCGGGCTCGACGAAGATCTGGTGGCTGGCCTTCTCGGCGAAGCGCACCACCTTGTCTTCGATCGACGGGCAGTAGCGCGGGCCGATGCCCTCGATCTGGCCGCTGTACAGCGGCGAGCGGTGCAGCGCGGCACGGATGATCTCGTGGGTACGCTCGCTGGTGTGGGTGATCCAGCAGCTGACCTGGGCCGGATGCTCGGACACATCGCCCAGGTAGGACATCACCGGGCGCGGATCGTCGCCGGGTTGCTCGTCCATCACGCTGTAATTCAGCGAGCGGCCATCGATACGCGGCGGGGTGCCGGTTTTCAGGCGGTCGATCACGAACGGGCGCTCGCGCAGGCGTGCGGCCAGCGTGGTGGCCGGCGGGTCGCCCATGCGCCCGGCGGCGTACTGGGTCTGGCCGACGTGGATCTTGCCGGCCAGGAAGGTGCCGGCGGTCAGCACCACTGCCGGTGCGTGGAAGGTCAGCCCGGTCTGGGTCACCGCGCCGCGCACGGTGTCGCCGTCGATCAGCAGGTCGTCCACCGCCGCCTGGAACACGGTCAGGTTGGGCTGGGCCTCCACGATCTGGCGGATGGCCATGCGGTAGAGATTGCGGTCGGCCTGGCAACGGGTGGCGCGCACGGCCGGGCCCTTGGAGGCATTGAGGGTGCGCCACTGGATGCCGGCGCGGTCGGCGGCATGCGCCATCGCCCCGCCCAGGGCGTCGATCTCCTTGACCAGGTGGCCCTTGCCGATGCCGCCGATGGCCGGGTTGCAGCTCATCGCGCCGATGGTTTCGACGTTGTGGGTCAGCAGCAGGGTGCGCGCGCCGCTGCGCGCGGACGCCAGCGCGGCTTCGGTGCCGGCGTGGCCGCCGCCGATGACGATGACGTCGTAACGGTAGAAGGAGTCGGTCATTGGCTTGGGGCTCGGGGGGCGCGCGTGGCCCGGGATCGGCCCTGGAACCAGGCCGCGGGTGGTGATTTTAGCGCCAAACGGGGCGATCGCCGAAAACAGCCCTCAAGTTGGCACGTTTTCTGCAGATAACCCAATAGCACCCAGGATGGCAGGCGCCCATGGCGCTACGGACCGGAATTGGAACAGGGGCCGGTCCATGCGCATCCCGGGGAAGCAGAAGGGCCGACAGTCGGGGGACTGTCGGCCCTGTTTTTTTGCGTGCTCCGCCGCGACCTGAAAACAGAAGGCCCCGCCATGGCGGGGCCTTCTGCGTTGTAGGTGCCGACATCCGTCGGGGCCGGAACAGGGGGGATCCAGAGTTTCCCGGCGGATATCGACATAGAACTGGATGTGACGCGCTGTGTCGTTTTTGTCACTTTACGACCGAGCCCGTCACCACCCGCCTAGATTGAACCGGGTGGGTGGTGAAAATCAAGATGGATCAGGGCTCAACTGTGCGCTGGTTCAACTTGTTCATAGTCCGCCAGGGTGAACCGTTGGAGCGCTGGGCCGGGCGCGGAGCCTGGGCCGGACGCGCCTGCGGCTGCGGCGGGCGTTGCTGCTGCTGCGGTGGCCGCGCCAGCGAGTCCATGTTCCGCCACGGCGAGCCGCCATTGTTGGGCGGACGCGGACGGTCCGGACGCACCGGCGGGTTGCCGCCGTTGCCCGGGCGCGGCGGCGGACGATGGTTGTGGTTGTGCTGCGGCGGGCGATAGTTGGGATACGGGCGGTAGTTGGGGTAGCCGTAGCCACCCCCGTAGTAACCGCCACCGTAATAGCCACTGCCGTAGCCATTGCCATTGCCGTAGCCATAGGGGTAACCGTAGGGGTAGCGGTATTCCACCGACGGGGCGCCGTGGTAGTAGCCGCTGCCACCGCCGCCGCCGACATAGTCGTACGTGGCGCAGCCGGACAGGGCCAACAGCAGGCCACCGGCGAAGATCAGGCGCATTTTCATGATGGGGTCCCCCCGAGGGTATGGAGCCAGCTTCAGCCCGCCGCGTTGAATCGGCCCTTAACTCGGCCCCGATCCGATGAATGATTGCCATGGTGTCACGCCCGGGCGGCGCGTTGCGAACCGTGGCCATACGTTAATCTTGCGTCATGAGCGATTCACCCTTGCCCTGTGTCGACGACCTCCTGGCGGCCGCCGCACGTATCGCCCCGCATGCCAGCGTGACCCCGGTGCTGCAGTCGCACGTACTCGACGGGCTGGCGGGCGCTGCGCTGGCGTTCAAGGCCGAGCACCTGCAACGCGGCGGCGCGTTCAAGTTCCGGGGCGCGTGCAACGCCGTCTGGTCGCTGGACCCGGACCAGGCCGCGCGCGGAGTGGTCACCCACTCCTCGGGCAACCATGGCGCCGCCCTGGCGCTGGCGGCACGCACCCGGGGCATTGCCTGCAACGTGGTGGTGCCCGAGGGCGCGGTGGCGGCCAAGCTGGCCAACATCGTCCGCCATGGCGCCACCATCTGGCGCTGTGCGCCCAGCATCCAGGCGCGTGAAGCGATGTGCGCGCAGGTCCAGGCGCAGACCGGCGCCGCCCTGGTGCATCCCTATGCCGACCCGCGGGTGATCGCCGGGCAGGGCACCGCGGCGCTGGAACTGTTGCACAGCCACGGCCCGCTGGACGTGCTGGTGGTGCCGGTGGGGGGAGGCGGGCTGGCCGCGGGAACCCGGCTGGCGCTGCAGGCGCTGGCACCGCAGGCGCGGCTGGTGCTGGCCGAGCCGGAGGGAGCCGCCGACACCGCACGCTCGCTGGCCGCTGGCGAACGTCGCATCGATTTCACCCCGGACACGGTCTGCGACGGCCTGCGCACCACGCTGGGCGCGCCCAATTTCACGCTGCTGCTGGGCAAGGCCGAGGTGGTCACCGTGCCCGATGCCGCCACCGTGGCGGCGATGCGCCTGCTCTGGCAGGTGCTCAAGCAGGTGGTGGAACCGTCCTCGGCGATCGCCCTGGCGGCCATCCTGTCCGACCCGGCGCGGTTTGCCCGGCAACGGGTCGGGGTGGTGCTGTCCGGCGGCAACGTCGACCTGGACGCACTGCCGTGGGCGCGCGCATGAGCCGGCGCGCACGGGTGGGCGTGCTGGGCTGGATGTGGCGGCTGTGCATCGTGCTGGCGGCCTGGCTGCTGGGCGTGACCGCCTGGATCGTGTGGGTGGGTGAACGCGACCAGGCGGCCAAGGCCGACGCGATCATCGTGCTGGGCGCGGCCGCCTACGATGCCAAGCCGTCACCGGTGTTCGAAGAGCGCATCCGCCACGGGCTGGACCTGTACGAGCAGGGCTATGCGCCGCTGTTGATCTTCACCGGTGGCTACGGCGGCAGCGGTGCACGCTTTTCCGAATCGCAGGTGGCGCGCCGTTATGCGCTCAAGCAGGGCATCCCCGATGACGCGATCCTGATCGAGACCGCCTCGCGCACCACCCGCCAGAACCTGATCGAGGCACGGCGGCTGATGCAGCAGCGCAAGCTGCACCGGGTGATCATCGTCAGCGATCCGCTGCACATGGCGCGCGCGCTGCGGTTGGCGCGCGAGCTGGGCATCGACGCGTTGGCGTCCTCCACGCCGAGCACGCGCTTCCGCAGCTTCCACACCAGCTGGAAGTTCCTGGTGCAGGAAATCTATTTCTTCCACCGCGACCTGTTCCCGGCATAGGCCGCGTAGAGCCGACCGTTGGTCGGTGGCCCAGCCGACCGTTGGTCGGCTGGGCCACCGACCAGGCATACGGGTAGCCGACCAACGGTCGGCTCTACGCGATCAGCGCGGTTGGCTCAGTGCGTCCTGCGCCGGATCGGGATCGCCGATTCCACACCAGCTGGATGTTACTGGTGCAGGAAATCTCTTTCTTCCATCGCGACCTCTTCCCGGCGTAGCCCACGTAGAGCCGACCGTTGGTCGGCTGGGCCGCCGACCTGGCGGCCGGGTAGCCGACCAACGGTCGGCTCTACGCGATGCGCGCTTTTGGCTCAGGGCGTCCTGCGCCGGATCGGGATCGCCGAGACCGGTACGCTGGCGACGTCGTGGCCGTGTTCGCGGATCGGTGCGCCCGCTTCGGGCGCCCAGGCGTGGGCGTAGATGACCTCCCAGCTGCTGGGCAGCCGGCCATCGTCGCGCCGCAGTGGCTCGTAGGCCGCGCGCGCGGCGGCGAAGCGGCCGCGTCCGGTCAAGGTATGGCGGCGGTCGTGGCGGGCGTTGGTGGCACCGATGGCCTGCAGTTCGCGCATCAGTGCGGTCAGGTCGTCGTAGGTGAGGGTGAACAGGTCGCGGTCCAGCACCGGGTCGCGGAAGCCGGACATCATCAATGCATCGCCAAACTGGGCGATGGGCGCGAAGCGGCTGACATGCGGCACCGCGTCGGCCTGCGCGAAGGCCTCGCGCAGTTCGATCAGCGTATCCGGGCCGAACGTGGAGCACAGCAGCAGGCCGCCAGGCTTGAGCGCGCGACGGAAGCCGGCGAACACCGCCGGGAGGTCGTCCACCCACTGCAGGCACAGGTTGCTGTAGATCACATCCACGCTCTGGTCCAGCAGCGGCAGGGCCTGTGCATCGGCGCAGACACGCGAGAACGGCTTCCACCAGCCGGCCTGCTTCTTCGCTTCGCGCAGCATCGGCTCGGCCAGGTCGAGCGCGATCACCTGCGCCTTGGGCCAGCGCTTCTTCATCGCCGCACTGGCATGGCCGGTGCCGCTGCCGATGTCCAGCACCACCTGCGGCTGCCGGTCTTCCAGGTAGTCCAGCGATTCCAGCAGGCGCTTTTCCACCTCGCGCTGCAGCGCGGCGGCGGCATCGTAGCTGCTGGCGGCGCGCGAGAACGCGCGGCGGACGTGGCGGGGGTCGAAGCTGGACGTCATGGAAGGCTCACTGCGGAAAACAAGGGTGCAAGGATCAGAACGTACCCGGGTAGGCGCCGCCGTCGATCAGCAGGTTCTGCCCGGTGATGTAGCCGGCGTGCGCGCTGCACAGGAACGCGCAGGCGGCGCCGAACTCGTCGGCGGTGCCGAAGCGGCCGGCCGGGATGTGGGTGCGCTTGCGCTCGGCGAGCTGGCCGGCGTCGATGCCCTGCTGCTGGGCCAGATAGGCGAAGTTGCCGCGCAGGCGGTCGGTGTCGAACTGCCCGGGCAACAGGTTGTTGAGGGTGACGTTGTGCGCGACGGTCTTGCGCGCCAGCCCGGCGACGAAGCCGGTCAGCCCTGAGCGCGCACCATTGGACAGGCCGAGGATGTCGATCGGCGCCTTCACCGAGGAGGAGGTGATGTTGACCACGCGGCCGAAGCCGCGCTCGATCATGCCGTCCACGGTGGCGCGGATCAGCTCGATCGGGGCCAGCATGTTGGCGTCCAGTGCGGCGATCCAGTCGTCGCGGGTGAACTGGCGGAAGTCGCCGGCCGGCGGGCCGCCGGCGTTGTTGACCAGGATGTCGACCTGCGGGCATGCCGCCAGCGCGGCCTGCCGGCCGTCGACGGTGGTGATGTCGGCGACCACCCCGATCACCTTGCGCGCGCCCGGCAGCGCCTGCAGTTCGCGTACGGCGCGGTCCAGCGCGTCTTCGCCGCGCGCGGCGATGACCACGTTGACGCCTTCGCGCACCAGCGCACGCGCGCAGCCCAGGCCGAGGCCTTTGCTGGCGGCGCAGACCAGGGCCCAGCGCCCGGCGATTCCAAGGTCCATGGGTCAATCCTGTGGTGAGAGACGGGCGTACATGATCGGCGATGCGCGGTGATGGGGTCAGGACAGGCCGGCAACGAAGTGTTGCAGCTGCGTGGCGACCTCGTCGGCGTGGCCCAGGAACGGGGCATGGCCACCGTGGGCAACCACGTGCGCGCGCGCCGCCGGTGCCAGCGCGGCGGCCGCCTGCATGCCCGTTGCCGACACCAGCCGGTCGCGCTGGCCGGCCAGCCACAGGCTGGGCTTGCCCAGCCCGGGCAGGGCGCCACGCAGATCGGTGGTCTCCAGCAGCCGCAGACCTTCCTGCAGCGCGCGCGGGGCCGGCTCGCCGCGCGCCACCAGCATCTCGCGCAGGCTGCGTAGTTCCTGCCGGGCATGTTCGGAGCCCATCGCATCCAGCGCCAGGAAGCGCTCCAGGGTGCCGCGGTAGTCCTGCGCCAGGTCCTGCCCGAACTGCTCGAACACCGCCGGCTCGACCGCATGCCGCCAGTCGTCGGCGCGCACGAAGCGCGGGGTCGCGGCGATCATCGCCAGCGCGCGGACCTGCGGCAGCATGGCGGCGGCATGCAGCGCGAACAGGCCGCCCAGTGACCAGCCGCACCACACCGCCGGCGGCGTGGCGGCGGCGATGGCGTTGACCACGTGCGGCAGGCGCAGCGGGGTGGTGTCTTCGCGGCTGTGACCGTGCCCCGGCAGGTCGACCAGATGCAGCTGGTACTGCGCGGACAGGCGGTCGACCAGCGGCGCGAACACCCCGCCGTGCAGGGCCCAGCCATGGATCAGGACCAGCGCCGGCCCCTGGCCGAGCACCTCGATATGCAGGCTCACAGCGACCGGCTCACGCGCTCAATGCATCCAGCGACTGCTGGCGCAGCACGGTGTCGCGGGCATGCCCGATCGCATCGGTCAGCGCACGCACCTGGGCCGGGGTATGCAGTGCCGACAGGGTCACGCGCAGGCGCGCCTTGCCTTCGGGCACGGTCGGCGGGCGGATCGCGCTGACCAGGAAGCCGGACGCTTCCAGCGCGGCCGACAGCGCCATCACGGTCGATTCGGCACCGCACAGCAGCGGCTGGATGGGCGTATCGGAGGGCATCAGTTCCAGCCCGTGCTGGCGTGCACCGGCACGGAACACGGCAATCAGCTCGCCCAGTTTTTCGCGGCGCCAGTCGTCGCGCCGGGCCAGCTTGACCGCGGCCAACGACGCGGCGGCCTGCGCCGGCGACACCGCCGTGGTGTAGATGTAGGGGCGGGCGGTTTCGGCCAGGTGCTGGATGAGGGCGTCATCGCCCAGCACCACCGCACCACTGCCACCAAGCGCCTTGCCCAGCGTGGCCAGTTGCAGTGGCACGTCGGCCACGCCCAGGCCGGCATCGGCCACGCAGCCGCGGCCGTGTTCGCCGACCACGCCGATACCGTGCGCGTCGTCCACGTACAGCAGGGCTTCCTGCATGCGCGCCACCAGCGACAGCGAACGCAGCGGGGCGATGTCGCCGTCCATGCTGAAGACGCCATCGGTAGACAGCATCGCCGCGCCGTCCGGCGCGTGCTTCAACTGGCGCAGCGCGCCTTCGGTATCCAGGTGCGGGTAGCGGCGCAGGCGGCAGCCGGCCAGGCGGGTGGCATCGAGCAGGCTGGCGTGGTTGAGCCGGTCCTGCACGCACACGTCGTCTTCTTCGCTGAGCAGTGCCTGCTGCACGGCCAGGTTGGCGGCAAAGCCGCTGCCGAACAGCAGCGCGCGCGGATAGCCCAGCCAGTCGGCCATTTCGCGCTCCAGCGCGTCATGCAGGGCATGGTGGCCGCAGATCAGGTGCGAGGCGGTGGCGCCGGCGCCTTCGCGCGCGGCCGCGTCCTGCAGCGCGCTGACCACGCCGAACTGCTGCGACAGGCCCAGGTAGTCGTTGCTGCAGAAGCCGGTGAGCCATTGGCCGTCGATCTCCAGCCGCACGCCATCGCGACGGGTCACCGTGCGGCGCACGCGAAGACGCCCCTGCGCGTCGCGGAGCTTGCGCTGGGCCTGGATGCGGTCGTGCAGGTCGGGGCGGGCCATGGTCGTCGGCTGGCATGGATGGGCAGTTAGCGTACCCGGTTGGCGGGCGCCGCGCTGCCCCGGCCGGGCGGCCGGGGCGCCGGCCTCAGGCCGCCCGGCCACAGCCGTGGCCGGCGGTGATGTCCGCGTGCACGGTGCCCGGGTGGTCGTGGTCGGCCGCGTCCACCTGGACCGCCATCGGGCGCAGCCCCAGCCGCTCGAACAGGGCCCGGTCGTGCGCGGTGTCCGGGTTGCCGGTGGTCAGCAGCTTTTCGCCATGGAAGATCGAGTTGGCCCCGGCCAGGAAGCACAGCGCCTGCAGCTCATCGCTCATCGCCTCGCGCCCGGCCGACAGCCGCACCATCGACCGCGGCATCACGATGCGGGCCACCGCGATCATCCGCACGAACTCGAACGGGTCCAGCGCGGTGGTGCCATGCAGGGGGGTGCCGGCCACCTGCACCAGCCGGTTGATCGGCACCGAGTCGGGATGGGCGGGCAGGGTGGCCAGGGCCAGCAGCAGGCCGGCGCGCTGCTCGCGGGTCTCGCCCATGCCGACGATCCCGCCGCAGCAGGTCTTCAGCCCGGCATCGCGGACGTGGGCGAGCGTGTCCAGCCGGTCCTGGTACTGGCGGGTGTGGATGATCGCGTCGTAGTAGTCCGGCGCGGTATCCAGGTTGTGGTTGTAGTAATCCAACCCGGCCGCGCGCAGCGCCTCGGCCTGCGATCCGCTGAGCATGCCCAGCGTGGCGCAGGTTTCCAGGCCGAGCGCCTTCACCTCGCGGATCATCGCCGCCACCTTGGGGATGTCGCGATCCTTGGGCGAGCGCCAGGCCGCGCCCATGCAGAACCGCGAGGCGCCGGCCGCCTTGGCCTGGCGGGCCTTGGCCACCACCGCGTCGGTGTCCATCAACTTCTGCGCCGCCACCCCGGTGCTGTAACGCTGGGCCTGCGGGCAATACGCGCAGTCCTCGGGGCAACCGCCGGTCTTGACCGACAACAGCGTGGAGACCTGCACTTCCGCCGGATCGAAGTGCTCGCGGTGGATGCCGGCGGCGCGGTGCAGCAGGTCCGGGAACGGCAGCGCGAACAGCGCCAGCAGTTCTTCGCGGTGCCAGTCGTGGCGGAGGGCGGCAGCCATGGGGTGTCCTGACGGAGAGAGGCGAAAGGGCGGCAGTCTGGTGAGTGCGGCGAAGGCTGTCAACGTTTTAAGTAAAGACAGGGTTTACAGCGGGTCGTCTGCTCGAGCGACGTTATGTTGAATAAATCCATCACAACTCCAGCGAATGTTGGTTTTATGGACCATGTGCGCCTGGCGATGTCCTGAGGTCGTATACAATGTGAGATAAAAATTACATCCAACGTCAAAGTGATGGTTTAATTCAGCATGGCCAAGCGAACGCCACCGGTAAGACCAGGAGATGCCAGGCGCATTGCCGCGCTCGGCGAGCGCCTGCGTACCGCACGGCTCGCGCGTCGCATGAGCCAGGCAAACCTTGCCGAGCGCGTCGGCGTGGATCGCACCACCATAGGCAAGCTGGAAGCCGGCGACGCGGGCACCAGCCTGTCCACCGTCCTGCGCGTGCTTTCCGCATTGGGCCTGGAGCGGGACATCGAGCTGATTGCAGCGGACGACGCGCTGGGCGCGCAGCTGGCCGCAAGCAGCCTGAAGCGACCGCCACCGCGCCGCGTGCCCGCCACAACCAGCAGGGCAGCGCGCCCGCAAGGTGCGCCCGCCACGCTGCAGGTCCGGGAGCCAGGGGGGGCTGACACGCGCCCCCCCTATTCGACCGATCCCCCCGGGCCATCGCAGGACGCAACCGGCGACCGATACGCATTGGTTGCAGGCCATCGCGCGCCACGTCTCGATGCTCCGGTTGCAACGCCGACGCGGCGTCGATCCCGTGCCCCCGGGAGCCGCTGAACATGGCTGGCCGGGAGCAGATCGACCGTGAAGTCTGGTTCGACGCACCGGAACTCTGCCCGCCGGTGCAGGTGGGATGGATCAGCCGGCACGCCGGTCGCACCGGCGACACCGTCGCCTTTGCCTACGCCGATGTCTGGCTGCGTGGCGCCATGGGTATCGCTCCTTTCGCACTCGACCCCGGCCTGCCGCTGGTGGAGGGCCACCAGTTCGCCCGCACAGGCGCCGGCGAGGTAACGGCTGCGTTCCAGGACTGCTCGCCCGATCGCTGGGGGCGGATGCTGATGGACCGGCGCGATGCGGTGCGCGCCAATCGCGATGGCGGGGCTCGCCGCTCCCTGCGGCCGTGGGACTACCTGATGGGTGTGGATGACACCACCCGCATGGGGGCGCTGCGTCTGCGTGATCCGCACACGCAGACGTGGATCGCTTCGGACAGTCCGGCCGCGCCGCCGGTCACCGACCTGCGCCGATTGGAGAGCATCGCGGGAAAGGTGGAGGCCGGTGCCAGACTCACCCGCGACGAAGAAACACGCTGCCTGATCCAGCTCGTCGCACCTGGGGCGTCATTGGGCGGGGCCCGCCCCAAGGCAGGGTATCGGGATTCGAACGGTGCGCTGTGGTTGGCGAAGTTTCCCGGCAACGAAGACCGTCATGACGTCGGGCTCTGGGAATACATCACCTACCGCCTCGCCACGGATGCTGGCGTACTGATGCCGCCGGCCGCGCTGCTGCCGCTGTCCGCGCGCGGGCACACGTTCGCCGTCCAGCGCTTTGATCGTAGTCCTGATGGGCGGCGCCACTACGCGTCGGCGTTCACACTGCTCGACGCGACGCACAGCGAAGGCCATAGCTACCTGGATCTGGCCCAGGTGATCGAAAACGTCGGCACGCAGGGGGGCATCGCAGACGATCTCAACCAGCTTTTCCGCAGGGCCCTGTTCAACGTGCTGGTCGGCAACCGCGATGACCACCTGCGCAACCATGGCTTCCTGCGTACCCGAACGGGCTGGTCGCTTTCTCCCGCGTTCGATGTAAACCCCAATACGGCCAGCGACACGCACGTGCTGGCGCTGGACGATGCCGATCCCACGCCAACGACCGTGCATGTTCTGGCGACGGCCGCGTATTACCAGCTGACGCCGGCCGATGCTGCTGTCATTGAAAGGCAGGTGCGGCACGCGGTGCGCAAATGGCAGGCGGTCGCCAAGGCGCACGGTGCCAAACGCGCCGAAATCGAGCTGATGGCGTCGGTGATCGACGCCGACCGATGAGGCACCTGCAAGGCAAATCGCCGACGCTCTCGAAGGGAACGCACTGACAGACACTCGCCGACCGAGGCGGCAGCCTTGTCGCACTCCACGCGCTGCGGTGATACGTTGCCTTTTCACTGGTTCCATTCGCTGGCGTGGCTTGCTCGACAAGCCCTGCCGCTGCGCTGCCTGGTCTGCGACGAACCCGGGGCCGACGGGCGCGACCTGTGCCTGGCCTGCCATGCCGCATTGCCATGGAATGACCACGCCTGCCCGCTGTGTGCGCTGCCACTGCCAGCCCACGAACCTGCCGAG
Organism: Stenotrophomonas sp. 05N37; assembly: GCF_056397365.1. Taxonomy (NCBI): domain Bacteria; kingdom Pseudomonadati; phylum Pseudomonadota; class Gammaproteobacteria; order Lysobacterales; family Lysobacteraceae; genus Stenotrophomonas; species Stenotrophomonas sp. 05N37. The sequence goes on from NZ_JBFTNG010000005.1 coordinate 206,044, forward strand.
CGCTGCGGCAGCTGCCTGCACGAGCCACCCCGCCAATCCGCCGCCGCTGCGGTGTTCCTGTATGCCGCGCCGGTGGACCAGTTGCTGATCCGTTTCAAGTTCCACCAGGACCTGGCCGCCGGACGCCTGCTGTCCCAGCTCATGCTGCAGCGCGTGCCCACGTTCGTCGCCGGGCCACTGGCGCCAGTGCCGCTGCACTGGCGGCGGCTGCGTTCGCGCGGCTACGACCAGGCGCTGGAACTGACCCGGCCGCTGGCGCGCGCGCTGCGGCAACCGCTGTGGCGCGGGTTGCAGCGTGATCGCCTGACCGCGGCGCAGTCACGCCTGGATGCCGACGCGAGGCGCGACAACCTGCGCGATGCGTTCGCGGTGACTGCGCCGCCACCGGCGCGGCTGACCGTGGTCGATGATGTGATGACCACCGGCGCCACGCTGGATGCGGTGGTGCATGCCGTGCAGCGTGCCGGCCTGCCCGATGTCGCGTTGTGGGTGTGCGCGCGGGTGCCATGACGGCGGCGCTATACTCCCGTGCTGTCCCACCAGGACCGCACCCGATGGATCCGTTCGCCACCTTCGACTTCGACGACTTCTGGGACGACTGCGACTACGCGCAGCAGAACTACCAGGAGCCACCCCCCGGCGACGCGGTGATCGCCGAACTGCAGGCCGAGCTGGGCTACCGCATCCCCGATGCGTATGTCGCCCTCGCACGGCGCCACAACGGCGGCCTGCTGCGGCGCAGCTGCCACCCGATGGACGAGGCCACCAGCTGGGCCGAGGACCACGTCCAGGTCTGCGGCCTGTATGCGCTGGGGCGGCAGAAGCCGTACTCGCTGGGGGGCGAGTTCGGCTCGCGTTTCATGCAGGAGCAGTGGGGCTATCCGGACATCGGCATCGTGTTCGCCGACTGCCCCAGCGCCGGACATGACGTGCTCATGCTCGACTATCGCCACTGCGGGCCGCAGGGCGAACCGCAGGTCGTGCACGTGGACCAGGAGGCGGACTACGCGATCACCGTGGTCGCGCCGGACTTCGCTGCGTTCATCCATGGGTTGGTGGACGAGGAGGCCTTCGATGACGCCGCCGAAACGCTGGAGATCGATCTGGTCACGGTGGACCGGGGCACCTTGTCACCGATCGTTCGACGCGCGCTGGATGCCTCGGCCACCGTGCTCCCCCACGGCGAGCGCCACCTGCGCGCGCTGGCCAGGAAGATCACCGAAGAGAAGGGCTTCTTCGCCCTGCATGCCGACGCAGACTCGCATCGCATGTACGACTGGATGTTCTGGCTGTACTCGCAGTTGGCCACGGCCACCTCGTTCACGCATTTCGTGAAGCTGCCCGCCGAGCAGAACGACTACGCAACACCGTGCTACGAACTGATGCTGCCCTTCGACCTCGTCGCGGCGCCGTTCGGCTTCAAGACCGGCGGCTTCGCGCCCGGGTTCGTCGAGGACTGGTGGAACGCGCGCGTGGCCGAAGGTGCCATCGTGCCGGTGGCGGGCGGCTATCGTTTCAGCGCCGAGGCCGAGCAGCGGCTGCTGCATACCGCCGCCACCGAACCGACCTGAGCCACGGCGTAACCCGCGCACCATGGCCCGGCGTTGGCATGGGCCCACCTGCGGCCCGCGCCCCGCGCCCGTGTCTCTTCCCTGATGGGCTGCAGCGGGCGCGGATGCCCAGCGGCCTGCGGGCCATCGCGCCCGGCGCGATGATGGTGGCCGACACATTGCCGGACATTGCCGTCCCCACCTTGTGGATCGGCATCGGCAACCTCATCTTTGGAATGCTGCAGGTGCCGGTGGCATCCCGCCTCCGCCGCCTGCGCTGAACGGCGCCGGGCGATGCACGGTGCCACCGACATGGAGGAGGGCGTATGCGCAGGTATCTTCTTGCAGCACTGTTGTTGGCAAGCACGGCGGGCTTGATGGGATGCGAGCCGGCAACACGGCTGTTCAACCCGGACACCTCGGCCGCCCCCCTTGCACAGTCGCGCATCCTCATGCGCGAGGTGGACGAGCAGGGCAGCGCCGGCGCCACAGTGCTCAAGGATGCGGACGGCAGGCCGATGGCGGTCCTGGAGCCGGCCTTCATCACCACCGCCGATATCGCATCGATCACCCTCGCCCAGGCGGCCCAGGGGCAGGAGCCGGTGCTCAACGTGACCATGACCGACGCGGCCGCGCCGCGGATCCAGGCCGCCACCGAAGCACGCATCGGCCGCCGCGTGGCCTTCAGCATCGGTGACAAGGTGCTCTCGGTGGCCACCATCAGCGGGCCGTTCGGCAAGGCGATGCAGGTGGCAGGAGTGGGTGACCAGGCCGAGGCTGCGCGCCTCTTCACCGAAATCACCGGCAAGCAACCCTGAGCCCTTCCGGCATGCGGGGCCAACCACCAGGACAGGAGTCTGTGCGGCATGACCCAGGGATGGATGACGGGGTTGATGATGCTGGGCCTGGCGCTGGCAGGCACCAGCGGTGCACGCGAACGCTGCACCTGGCCGGAGGCGATGCCGATACGCCCACTGGTATTGGTGGGCGAACTGCACGGCACCGTGGAAACGCCGGCACTGGTCGGCGAGCTGGCCTGCGCCGCCGCCGCGGACGCCACGCCGGTGACGGTGGCGCTGGAGATGGACCCGACCGAGCAGGCGCGGATCGATGCGTACCTGGCGTCGGCCGGTACGGCGGCGGATCGCAGCGCATTGCTGGCAGGACGGTTCTGGACCCGCACGATGCAGGACGGGCGCTCCAGCGTGGCGATGGCGGCGCTGATCGAGCGCCTGCGCAGTCTGCGTAGCGAGGGCCATGCCATCCAGGCGGTGGCGGTGGACACCCTGCGCCATGCGGATCGCGATGCGGAGATGGCCGCCAACATCCGGCGCGAGACACGGCGTGAGGGCGCGCGCGTGATTGCCCTGTTGGGCAACCGCCATGCGAGTGGGCACAAGGGCGTCCAGGATGATCCCGGGTACGTGCCGGCCGGCTACCTGCTGGCGGACCTGCAACCGCTCAGCGTGCGGGTAGACGCACCGCGTGGCAGCGCGTGGGTGTGTGCGCCGACCTGTGGCGTGCTGGCGTTCGGCGCGCGTTCCAGCGCAGCGGCACCGATTGCCGCGGGCTACGCACCCATCGCCACACGCCCCGGTTACGACGGCGTCTACATGCTCCCGGCCTTGACCGCCTCGCCACCGGTGCAGACGCCCTGAGCGCCACGTGCCGCCGGCTCAGCGGAAGTTGGCCTCGATCTGCTCCAGCGACTTGCCCTTGGTCTCCGGCAGCCAGAACGCGGCGATCAGGAAGTACAGCAAGGTGCAGCCGGCCCAGAAGAAGAACATGCTGGCATAGCCGTGGTGGCCGACGGTGGGCAGGAAGATCGCCGCGATCACGGTGGAGACGAACTGGTTGATCAGCAGTGCGATGCTCATCCCGTTGGAGCGGATCCGGGTGGGCATCAGTTCGGACAGCGCCAGCCACACGCACACACCCGGGCCCACGGCGAAGAACGCCACGAACAGCAGGATGCAGCCTGCCACCAGCCAGCCATGGGTGGGCGAGGGCACCGGGCCGATTATCGCGCGTTCGATCACCAGCGGCGCCTGCGCGGCGTGGTCGGGATCGGGGAAGGGGTTGAGGTGCAATCGGCGGAAGAACGCGCCGATCACGCTGTCGGCCGACACCGCGTCCTCGCGGCGGATCTCCAGCGTCGCGTCGATGGGGTTGTCGCTGCGCAGCGCGCGCACGTTGCTGAAGCCGCCATACGCGTAGGACACCGTGAGCTGCTGCGCGGCCTCGCCGGCGTTGCGGTCCAGCCGCTGCCACTGCGCCGCATCCAGCGGCAACGACAGCGTGCTGCCGGCCACCTGCTGCTGCAGTTGCGCGTGCACGTCCAGGCGGCCGTGCTCGCTTTTGACGAACAGCAGCGCGGCCGCCAGCAACGCCACGGTAATGCCGCCGCTGCCCAGCATCAGCAGGAACTTGCGGCCCTTGCGGTCCACCAGCACCAGTGCCACCACCGTCATCACCGCGTTGAGCAGCTTGATCGCCACGTCCGCGCCGTTGGCGACCGAGCCGGGCAGCCCGGCCTGGTTGAGGATGTTGACCGCATAGGCCAGCACCGAGTTGATGCCGGTGGCCTGGGTGAAGGCCAGCACCAGGCAGGCCAGCACGAACGGCCACACGTAGCGGCGGCTCAACAGCGGGTCGCGCTTGCCGCCGGCATGGGACGGCAGGTCGTCGGGCGCCTGCATGCGCTGCAGGGTCGGCTCCACCTCGCTGGCGGCGACGGTGCGCTGCAGGGCGGCGCGGGCGGTATCGATGCGACCACGCCGTACCAGCCAGCGTGGCGATTCACTGATCAACATCACCCCGGCGGTGAACACCAGGCCGGGGAGCAGGCAGCTCCAGAAGATCGTGCGCCACGCATGGTCCTTGACCGCGAACAACAGATGCTGCTGTTCGGCGGCCGGCAGGTGGCGCACCGCCTCGGTGGCGGCATCCACCGCATGCGCGTGGTACAGCCCGATCAGCGCGGCCAGCACCAGGCCGATGGTGAGCAGCAGCTGGAACATCGCCGCGCCCCGGCCCCGGCGCTCGGGGCTGAGCACTTCGGCCAGGTACAGCGGCACCACCACGCCGATCAGGCCGCCGCTGATGCCCTGCAGCAGCCGCCCCATCAGCAGCGCGGCGTAGCCGTTGGACAGCGCCATCACCGGGATGCTGGCGGTGAACAGCACCCCGGCCAGCAGCATCGCGCCCCGCCGACCGATCAGGTCGGCGACCATGCCGGCGAACAACGAGGACAGCACGCTGCCCAGCAGCACTGCCGCCACCACGAAGCCGAGCTGCTGGCTGGTGAGGTGCCAGCTGGCGGTGGACGTGGCCTCCAGGTAGGGCAGGGCGCCGGCGATGATGCCGATGTCGATGCCGTAGAGCAGGCCGCCCATGCCGCCGATGAACAACAGATAGCGCACCGGCCAGCGCGGGGCGTCGGCGTGGGCATGCATGGGCGTAGCGGCGGAAACCTGATTCATCGAGCCGGTCCTGTCTGCAACTGCATGCGCCGCATCGGCGCGGGATTCAACGCTTAATCGAGCGCGATGTCGTCGCCTTCCACCACCACGCCGCGCACGCGCAGCTCGGTATCCAGCACCACCAGGTCGGCCCAGGCATCCACGGCGATGCGGCCGCGGTCGTCGATGCCGAGGTAGTCGGCGGGGTAGCGCGACAGCCGGTTGGAGGCATCGGCCACGTCCAGGCCCAGCGACACCAGGTTGCGCAGCGCCTGGTCCATGGTCAGCGCGCTGCCGGCCAGCGAGCCGGTGGCCAGGCGCACGCAGCCCAGGCACTTGTGCACGCGCTGCACGCCGAGCGCGTACTCGCCATCGGGCATGCCGGTGGCGGCGGTGGCATCGGTGACGCAGTAGAGCTTCGGAATCGCACGCAGCGCGGTGCGGATCGCACCGGCATGCACGTGCTGCAGGTCGGGAATCAGCTCGGCGTACTCGGCGTGCGCCAGGGCAGCGGTGGCGATGCCGGGGTGGTAGTGGTCCACGCCGGTCATGCCGTTGAACAGGTGGGTGAAGCCAGCCGCACCGGCCTGCAGCGCAGCCACGCCGTCCGCGTAGCTGCCGGCGCTGTGGCCGAGCTGTACGCGGATGCCGAGGGCACTCAGCGCGGGAATCAGCGCCTGGTGCTGGCCGATTTCGGGGGCGAGGGTCAGCACCTTGATCGGGGCGATGGCATGCAGTCGACGCACGTCCTCCATGGTGGCTTCCACCACCAGCGGCGGTTGCGCGCCCAGCCGCTCGATGCTGATGAACGGTCCTTCCAGGTGCACGCCCAGCACCCGCGCCATGCCGGGGCCGCGCGTGCCGATCGCGCCGGCCAGGCCCTGCAGCGCGCGCACGATGTCGTCCTCGTGCGCGGTCATCGTGGTGCCCAGCAGCGCGGTGGTGCCATGCCGGGCATGGGTGCGCGCCACGGTCGCGGCCGCATCGCCGCCCTGCATGATGTCCACCCCGGCGCCGCCATGCACGTGCAGGTCGATGAAGCCCGGCAGGATCAGCGGCACCTCATGGTCTTCGCGCGGGTCATCGTGCGCGGTGTCGATGGCGGTGATGCGCCGGTCGAAGTGGATGTCGCCGCGCACCCAACCAGTAGCGGTGAGAAGGCGGCCATGCAGGGAGCGGGTCGGGGTCATGGTGGGGTCTCGGCGATGATCACTTCGATCCCCAGCCGCTGCAGCCCTTCCAGGTACTCGGCATCGATGCTGGCGTCGGTGATGACCGTATGCACCTGCTCCAGCCGGGCGATGCGGTGCAGGCTGACCCGGCCGAACTTGGAGGCATCGGTCAGCACCACGATCCGGCGCGCGCGCTCGACCATGCGGTGGTTGAGGCTGGCTTCGGCCTCGTGGTGGGTGGTCAGGCCGAACTGCAGGTCCAGGCCGTCCACGCCCAGGAACAGGGTGTCGAAGCTGTAGGTGTTGAGGCTGGCCTCGGCCTGGCTGCCCTGCAACGACAGCGACTGCTTGCGCAGCAGCCCGCCGGTGAGCAGCAGCTCCACGCCGGGCGCGTTGGCCAGCTCCCAGGCGATGTTCAGGCCGTTGGTCATCACCGTCACCTCGCGATGCCGGCGCAGGTGGCGCGCCAGGGTCATCGTGGTCGAGCCGGAATCGATGATGATGTTGTCGCCGGGCTTGACCAGGCTGGCCGCGTACGCGCCGATGCTGTCCTTGATCGGCAGGTTCAGCGCGTCTTTCTCGTGGATGTCCTGTTCCTGCGGCGGGGTGCGCACCAGCGTGGCGCCGCCATGGGTCCGGGTGGCCATGCCCTGCGACTCGATGTGGGTCAGGTCGGCACGGATGGTCACCGCCGAGACGCCAAAGCGTTCGACCAGTTCGCTGACCTGCACGTTGCCGTGGTCCACCAGCAGTTGCAGGATCTGCTGGCGGCGCTGCCGTGTATTGCGCATGGGGGCGATTCCGTTCGGAAGGAAAGCCAAAGCTTACCGTTCCGAAAGCTCCGTGGGCCGGTAAGTTTCGATATCGGCACGTGCACGGTTGCGATTGCAGGCACGGGCGTACTCGCCCAGGCGCTCGGCCACCTTGTGCTGGATCAGTGCCAGCGGCTCTACGGCGAGTTGGCCGGCCTCGATTGCCCGCTGCTGGTGGGGCAGGAACTGGCTGAGCAGGATCTGCGGCGGCACGTGCGTGCGCAGGTTGGCCACCAGCGTGTCCAGCGCCGCCTGCACCGCCGGTTCGCCCCAGTAGTAGCGGCTGCGGTCGCTCAGCGAATACGCGCGCAGCAGGCGCAGTTCGTGGGCGTCGCCGTGGTAGTAGCTTTGCCAGTTGGCCGGTTTTTGCACCATGCAGCGGTCCAGCACCTCGATCACGTTCGAGCATTGCGCGGCCGGCAGCAGCGCGGCTTCGATCATGGCCAGGGCGAACACGGCTTCGCGGAAGGCGTAGGTCGCCGCAGGGCCGACCTTGAGGATGGCGAAGTGGTCGCGGACCAGCGCGTGCAGGCCGGCTTCGGTCTGGTAATCGGTGGAGTGTGCTTCGAACACGATGCGCGGCTGCTGCTCGACGAAGGCCGAGAGGTCCGCGGCGGCGGCGGGGTCGTAGTAATGCACGCTGCTGTGGTCGAAATCCACGCCGGGCTGCACCACCATCGCGATCACGCGTTCCCAGGCCGGCAGCAGGTCCGGCGCGGAGAATGCCTCGCGGTGGATCGCCAGCGTGGTGGCTGCCGCCGCCGGCGTGGTCACCTGCAGGCCACCGGCCAGCGAGGCCTCGCCGCCGGGAATCGGCACTTCGGTGCCGATCACGTACACCGGCGGCGGCAGCCCGTTGGCAGCGGCGGTACGCTCGGCGATACGGGCCAGTTCGGCCGAGCGCGCGGCCACGACGGCATCGGGAAGCGGGGTGGGATCGTCGGCGCAGGACATGCTGCAATCCAGGTGGATCTTGTGGAAGCCGGCGGCCACGTAGGCCTCGATAAGCACGCGCGCATTGGCCATCGCCACCTCGGCCGGGCCCTTCTGCCACGCGTTGGGGCCCAGGTGGTCACCCCCCAGCACCAGCCGCTCGACCGGGAAACCGGCATCGCGCGCCAGTTGCAGCACGTAGTCGCGGTACTGCGGCGGGGTCATGCCGGTGTAGCCGCCAAACTGGTCCACCTGGTTGGAGGTGGCCTCGATCAACAGCAGCGTGTCGTAGCGCAGGGCCACCTGCATCGCCGCCAGCAGCACCTGTTCGTTGCTGCAGCACACGCTGTACAGGCCGACGGGCTGGCCTTGGCGATGGGCGGCGATCAGCGATTGGATGGCGGACATGGATGGCACTCCGTAACAGCGGGGAATCAGCAGGAAGGGTGGTGCTGGCGGGCCAGCAGCGCCGCGCCGCGTGCGCCGCCGGCGTCGCCGAAGGCAGGCGGCAGGATCGGCGGCACGCGCACGCCCTGGAACAGGTAGGGGGCGATCGCGGCGGGCAGGTCGCGGTAGAGCTGTTCCAGCTTGGACAGGCCGCCGCCCAGCACGATCACGTGCGGGTCCACGGCCAGGATCAGGTTGGCGAAGCTGTAGCCCAGCAAGTCGCGATGGATGGCCAGCGCCTGCTCGGCGAGCGCATCGCCGGCCTGGGCCAGGGCCACCACCGCGCCAGCATCGAGCGCATCGCCGCCGCGGCCTTCGTGGATCAGCGCCAGGCCGTTGCCGGAGACGTAGCGCTCCAGGCAACCGCGCAGGCCGCATGCGCAGCCCAGCACCGGCAGCGCGTGGCGCTGCAGCAGCGTGGCCGGGATGCTCCAGTGGCCCCACTCGCCGGCAATGCCGTTGGCACCGGCCACCAGCTGCCCGTCCACGCAGAAGCCGCCGCCGGCACCGGTGCCGAGGATGGCGCCGAACATGCTCGGGTAGCCCGCGCCGGCACCGCCCTGGGCTTCGCTCAGGGCGAAACACTGCAGGTCGTTGCCGAACGCCAGCGGGCGTTGCAACCGGGCCTGCAGGTCCTCCCCGACCAGACGGCCGGTCAGGCTGGGCACGTTCGCGCTGAGCTGGCGGCCGCTGCGGCGGTCACGCACCCCGGGCAGGCCGATGCCGATCGCATGGGCGCTCGAACCGAGCGCGGCGTCGGCATCGCGCACCAGACCGCCGATCGCCTCCAGGAACGCATCGTAGTCCTGGGTGGGCGTGGTCACCCGCTGGCGATGCTGCTCGACCAGGGTGGCGTCGTAGGCCACGAGCTCGATCTTGGTCCCACCGATATCGATGCCGTACCAGCACTGCATGGGAAGGCCCTGCTCAGCCATGGGGATGGATGGTGACGCCCTGCACGACCCGGTTGACGGTGCCGTCGGGGAAGGGGTTGTCCGGGGTCATGCCGAGCGCGGCCGAGCGTTGCAGCGCGTAGCACTGCGGCATCAGCAGCCACAGCGGCGCCAGCCACGGGTCGGCCAGGTCAGGGGCGGCGCTGACGAAGTCGCCGTCGCCGCGGTCATCACCGTCCGGGCCGACCGAAATCACCCGGGCGGCGATCCCGTCCCCGCGCAGTTCGTCCAGCAGGTCCTGCTCGTACCGGCGCGACAGCGGCTGTGCGCTGCGCAGCATCACCACCAGCGTATCGTTGTCGAGCGTGGATTTGGGCCCGTGGCGGAAGCCAAGCGGCGTGTTGGCCAGCGCCAGCACGCGCCCGCCGGTGAGCTCGAGCACCTTCAGCGCGGCCTCGCGGGCCAGCGCCTCCAGCGGGCCGCTGCCCAGGTAGATCACCCGCGAATAGGCGGCCTGGGCCAACGCCCCCACTGCCGCGTCCCATGCCTGCAGGGCACGGTCGGCATGCGCGGCCAGGTCGTGCAGGCGCTGCACGCGCTGCGGCCACGGCGCGGTGTCGAACACGCTCAACGCCGCCAGCAGCATGCTGCTCAGGCTGCTGGTCATGGCGAAGGCACGGTCGCAGCTGGCCGGCGGCATCAGCAGCGACAGGGTGTCGCTGCGGCCCTGGCCACGCCGGGCCAGTTCGCCGTCGGCATTGCAGGTGATGTCCAGGAAGCGCGCGTGGTCCACCTGCGCTCGCACCAGGTCCACCGCGGCCACGCTTTCCGGACTGGAGCCGCTGCGGCCGAACGACACCAGCAGGGTCGGGCGGTCGCGCTGCAGGTACAGCGCGGGGTGGGTCAGCAGGCTGGTGGTGTGGATGGCGCGCACCTCGGCCGGCCACTGCGCATTGATCTGGTCGGCCACCATCTCGGCGATGAACCCCGAGCTGCCGGCACCGGTGAAGATCACCCGCTGGCCGGGCTGGCGCAGCGCCTCGCCGAGGAAGGCGTCGATGCGCGCCTGGGCGGCGTCCAGCCCCTGCGCCAGCGCGGTCCACATGCGCGGCTGCTGGGCGATTTCTTCGGCGGTATAGGCGCCGCCGAGGCGCTGCCACGTGGGCAAATCAGGGAGCAGAGAAGCGTCCATTCGCAATTCCTGTTGGGCGACCGCACCTTCTTCGTTTTCTTTCGAAATGTCAAATATCGAAAGATAAAGAAAAGCTGGATCGATCACAGTTTTTGCTCTCTGTCGTTTGCTCTGATCCGCGGTCGCCGCAGTGCAGCAAGGTTTCACGGCGTACCAAAGCGCGCATTCAGCCGCCATATAGAAAGTGCTACATCAGCACATCTTTCGTTTATAAGAAAATATCCTTCCTTTTTCTTTGCAATTTATTGACATCTTTCGAGACCGTGCCCTAGAGTCGGCCGCACTGGTTTCAGATACCCGCCAACCGCGGGCTTGGGGGCAAGGTGGAATCCCGGTTTCGACGCACTGGTCTGACGATCGCACTGCTGTCCGCGCTGGCCCTGGCCGCGCCCGCCGTCGCCGAGCCGGTGGGCAACCTGCGCAGCATCAGCGCCGCCCCCGGCCAGGATGGCCGCCCCGGTTGGGAGCTCCGCACCGACAGCGGCGCACGTCTGCGCGTGGATCTGCTGCGCGCCGACCTGCTGCGCGTGCAGGCCGGCCGCAAGGGCACGCTCACCCCCGCCGGCGACAAGGCCGCGCCGATCGTGCTGCCGCAGCCGGCGGCCACGGTCGCCTTCCAGCTGGAAGAAGATGCCAGGGAAGTGCGCATCCGCACCGATGCGCTGGTCCTGCATATCCAGCGCCAACCGCTGCGGCTGGCACTGGACCGCCGCCAGGACGGCGCCGATGTCGCGCTGTGGCGCGAACTGCAGCCGCTGGACCTGGACACGCAGCAGAGCCTGCAGGTGCTGTCCAGCGATAGCGACGAGCACTTCTTCGGCGGTGGCCAGCAGAACGGCCGCTTCGCGTTCAAGGGCCGCGAACTGGAGGTGTCCTACTCCGGTGGCTGGGAAGAGGGCGACCGCCCCAACCCGGCGCCGATGCTGCTCAGCTCGCGCGGCTGGGGCATGCTGCGCAACACCTGGAGCGATGGCACCTACGACCTGCGCCAGGCCGACCAGGCCACCCTGCTGCATCGCGAAGACCGCTTCGATGCGTACTACTTCGTCGGCCCGGACCTGCACGCCTTGCTGGACCGCTACACCGCCCTGACCGGGCGCGCCGGCCTGCTGCCGCGCTGGGCGTTCTCCTACGGTGATGCCGACTGCTACAACGACGGCGACAACATCAAGAAGCCCGGCAGCGTGCCCGAGGGCTGGAGCGATGGCCCCACCGGCACCACCTTGGACGTGGTCGACAGCGTGGCCAGGCAGTACCGCGCGCATGACATGCCCGGCGGCTGGATCCTGCCCAACGACGGCTACGGCTGCGGTTACAGGGCGCTGCCCGAGACCGTGCAGGGCTTGGCGAAATACGGCTTCAAGACCGGGCTCTGGACCGAGAACGGCGTGGACAAGATCGCCTGGGAAGTGGGCACCGCCGGCAGCCGCGTGCAGAAGCTGGACGTGGCCTGGACGGGCAAGGGTTACCAGTTCGCGATGGACGCCAACCAGTCCGCGTTCAACGGCATTCTGCACAACGCCGACTCGCGCCCGTTCCTGTGGACGGTGATGGGCTGGGCCGGCATCCAGCGCTACGCGGTGGCCTGGACCGGCGACCAGAGCAGCAGCTGGGATTACATCCGCTGGCACATTCCCACCTTGGTCGGCTCGGGGCTGTCGGGCATGGCCTATGCCAGCGGCGACGTGGATGCGATCTTCGGCGGCAGCGCCGAGACCTTCACCCGCGACCTGCAATGGAAGAGCTTCACCCCGGTGCTGATGGGCATGTCCGGCTGGTCGGCCAACGCGCGCAAGCACCCTTGGTGGTTCGACGAGCCCTACCGCAGCGTCAATCGCGACTACCTCAAGCTGAAGATGCGCATGACCCCGTACATGTACGGGCTGGCGCACGAGGCGGCCACCACCGGCGCGCCGCTGCTGCGCGCGCTGATGTGGGACTACCCGCAGGACCCGCAGGCCTACACCGAAGCGCACAAGTACCAGTTCCTCCTCGGCCGCGACCTGCTGATCGCGCCGGTGTACCGCAGCCAGGCCGCCAGCCGCGGGTGGCGCCGCGACATCCACCTGCCGCAGGGGCGCTGGATCGACTATTGGGATGGCCGCCAGCTGCAGGCCGGCGCGACCGGGCGTGACCTCGACCGCGCCGTGGACCTGGCCACGATCCCGGTGTTCGTGCGCGCCGGCGCCATCATCCCGATGTACCCGGACATGCTCTACGACGGCGAGAAGCCGTTGGATGAAGTGACCTTCGATCTCTACCCGCAGGGCGAGTCGCACTACACCCTGTACGAGGACGACGGCGCCACCCGCCGCTACGAGAAGGGCGAATCCAGCACGCAGCAGATCCACGTGCAGGCACCGGCGCAGGGCAGTGGCCCGGTGCAGGTGCGCATTGATGCGGTGCAGGGCCAGTACGCCGGCCAGCTGCCGAAGCGCCGCTATGCGCTGCGCGTGCTCAGCCGCCAGCGCCCGAGCGCGGTGACGCTCGGCGAACGCACGCTGCCGATGCTCGCCGACAAGGCGGCCTGGCAGGCGGCCAGCGAAGGCTGGTATTTCGACGCCGGCGAACGCCGCGGCACCGTGCACGTGCGCAGCGCACCCACCGACATCCGCCAGCCGCTCAGCGTCACCCTGGCCGTGCCGGTGGCTGCCGCAGCCGCCGACGATGCCTACCCGGCCGCACCGGAACTCGGTCGCGCGCTGCCGTCGGACAGCCTGCTGGTGGTCAACCGCCCGGCCCAGGAGCAGGGCTACGAACTGGAAAAAGCCTTCGATGACGACCCGGCCACCTGGTTCCGCACCGTGCGCAACCAGGCGGTCAAGACCGGCGCCCACGAGTGGGTGATCGGCTTCGGCGAGCGCAAGCTCATCGACGGCATTGAACTGGCCCCGCGCAACGACGCGCACTGGAAGAACGGCCAGATCCGCGACTACGAAATCTACCTGGCCGACAGCAACGGCGAGTGGGGCGAACCGGTCAAGCGCGGCCGCCTCTCCCTCCAGCAGGGCATGCAGCAGATCGACTTCCCCGCCCACGCCGGCCGCCTGCTGCGCTTCCGCGTGCTCAGCACGCAGAACCCCGAGGGCGATGGTGCCAGCGCCGCCGACCCGATGGTCAGCGCCGCCCAAGGCAGCGTGGCGCGCGCGGTGGATGCGCTGCAGCCGCGCGACGTCGGCCCGATCGTGCTGTCCAGCTTCCACGTGCTGGAACACCAGCCGCCTGAAAAGCCGGCGCAGCAGCTGTACCTGTCCGCATTGCCGCTACCGGCCTCGTTGCAGGCCCGCGTGGCCAGCGACCACGCCTTCGGCGGCCAGGCGGAGCTGCGCATGAACGGCCTGCATTTCCGTCGCGGCCTCGGCGTCAACGCCAGCAGCCGCATCGACCTGCAGTTGGGCGGCAACTGGCACCTGCTGCGCGCCGACCTCGGTATCGACGACCAGTGTCGCGCCGCGGGCGGCATGCAGTTCCAGGTCTGGGGCGACGACCGCCTGCTGTACGACAGCGGCCTGGTCAAGGCGCCGGGCGTGGTCAAGCCGGAACTGGACGTGCGTGGCCTGCGGCGCCTCAGCCTGCGCACCCTCGGCGCGCAGGGCGACCGCCCCGCGCAGGTCTGCGGCAACTGGGCCAACGCCGCGCTGATCGGACAGGAGGGCGATACCGCCAGCATCGTGTCGCCGTAACCGCACCACCGCTTCCAGAAAAACAGCTCTCCGTTTCCCGTCTGCGGCCTTTGGGCCGCGGCACGGGGGACGTTTGCCCGAAAACACCCATCCACCGCCAGCCCCACGCTGCGGATCGAACAAGGAGACAAAGATGTTGACCGAACGCCATCGCCATCGCCGCATCACCGCTACCCCCTTGTCCATCGCACTCGGCCTGGCCGTTGCCGTGGTCGGCAGTGCCAGCGCGCAGGACGCCACCCCCGATGCCAAGGCCACCGAGCTGTCGCGCATCGAAGTGACCGGCTCCAACATCCGCCGCACCGACGTGGAAACCGCCTCGCCGGTGCAGGTGATCAGCAAGCAGGACATCGAAAACATGGGCGCGCGCACCCTGCTGCAGGTGCTCGACAACCTGCCCGCGGCACGGCCGGGCCAGCAGGATTCGCGTTCGCTGTTCACCGGCTCCGACGGCGCCTCGCAGGCCAACCTGCGCGGCCTCGGCGCACAGGGCACGCTGGTGCTGCTCAATGGCCGCCGCCTGTCGTACTACGGCGCGCCCGCCGGCTTCCAGACCCAGTTCGTCAACATCGACGCGATCCCGGCCGCGGCCATCGAACGCATGGAAGTGCTCACCGACGGCGCCTCGGCGGTGTACGGCACCGATGCGGTGGCCGGCGTGATCAACGTGATCACCAAGCGTTCCTACCAGGGCGCCGAGATCAGCCTCACCACCGACAAATCCTCGCGGATCAGCTCCTACGGCGAGCACCAGGGCAGCATCACCGCCGGTTTCGGCGACCTGGATGAAGACCGCTACAACGTCTATGCCTCGGTCAACCTGTACCGGCGCGATGCGATTCCGCTGAGCGATTTCTACGACAAGCGCCCCAGCCAGTACTACGTCAACAACCCCAACTACCTGCCCAACCTGCGCCTGGGCACCGGCAGCAAGCCGGGTGAGTTCAACCCCGGCAGCTACTTCGCCTTCGACCCGGTCACCGGTCGCCGCGTGCAGGAGGCCGCACCGGGCTGCAACAACGTGCTCACCACGGAAGCGGCCGGCCCGCGCTGTATCTGGGAGACGTGGATGAACAACGAGATCGATGCCGGCGCCAAATCCGAGCGCAACACCGCCTACGTCAACGCGCATTTCCTGATCGGCGACAGCACCGAAGCCTTCGCCGAGGCCACGTATACCGACATCGATCTCACCGCCAACGGCGGCACCCCGCGTGCCTACGGCACCACCACCGGCAACCCGACCAGCTGGTTCTCGCGCAACACCGGCACCACGGTCAACCAGTTCCTGTACCCGTACCTGGGCCCCAACAACGCGTACAACCACGCCTCGCCCGAACTGCGCGCCCTGATGGGGGGCGTGGTCGGCCTGCAGTACCTGCTGCAGGACGTGGGCGCCAACCACTTCGGCCAGCGCAACACCGACCAGAGCTACCGCGTGGTGGCCGGCCTGCGCGGCGACGTGGGCGACTGGAATTGGGAAACCGCCTTCGCCACCGCCGGCAGCCACTCGGTCACCTACCAGACCACCAACGTCAACCTGGCCGGCTTCGAGAAGGCCTTCGGGCCGTACACCATCGACCCGGGCACCGGGCGGGTGATCATCTCCGACCATCCGGCGTACACGTTCGGCGAGCTCAGCGAAGCCAACGCCGCGCTGATCCGCGAAGCCTTCCCGACCTTCGACATCCAGTCCTGGACGCGGCTGCACACCCTGGACGGCAAGATCGAAGGCCCGCTGTTCAACCTGCCCGCCGGTGAAGTACGCGCGGCGTTCGGCTTCAACGCCAGCCGCGAAACGTTCTACACCCCCGGCAATCCGGACGCGGCCAACGGCCTGATCACCCAGCAGGGTGGGTCGTGGTTCGACGGCAAGCGCAACACCTATGCGCTGTTCGCCGAGACCGTCGCCCCGATCACCGAAAAACTGGAACTGGACGCGGCGCTGCGCGTGGACAAGTACCCCGACTTCAGCGCCAACCTGGCCCCGAAGATTGGCCTGAAGTACCAGATGTTCGACCAGCTGATGCTGCGCGGCACCTATTCCACCGGCTTCCGCGCGCCCAGCCTGGCCGAGTCCGGCAACGGCGGCGTGTTCGCCCAGCTCGGTGGCTACCGCGACGACGTGCGCTGCAACGAGACCAACGCGATTGCCAATCTGCTGCTGAAATCCGGCCGTGGCGGCGATGTGGACCTGGGCAAGACCCTGCTCAACAGCGACTGCAGCCGCACCGTGGCGCGCATGACCCAGCCCAACCCGGACCTGAAGCCGGAAAAGGCCAAGATCACCACGCTGGGCTTCGTCTACGAGCCCACCCAGTGGCTGTCGGTGTCGGCCGATTACTGGTTCATCTACCGCAGCAACGAGATCGTCGCCCCGGACTTCACCCGCGATGAAGACATCATCGCCTCCACCCGCTCGCCGATCACCGACAGCGACCGCGCCAACCTGGCCGCACTGGCGGCGATGTGCGCCGACCCGGCCAGCGGCGTCGCCTGCCCGGGCACGCTGCCCGGCTACAGCGTGGGCAACGTGGCCAGCGTGGTGGGCCAGTACAAGAACCGCGGCAAGACCCTGATCGACGGCTTCGACATCGACGCGCGCAGCCGCTTCACGCTGGGCGACTGGGGCAACCTCAACATCGGCCTGGCCGCCACCATCGCCAACCGCAACCGCTCCTACACCGATGCGGAAAGTGGCTGGTACTACGGCGACCTGGTCGGCTACTACAACAACCCGCGCCTGCGTGCCACGCTCAATGCCGACTGGAACTACAAGCAGGTCACCACCAGCTTCTTCATCAACTACGTAGGCGGCACCAAGTGGGCGCTGCAGCAGATCGACGAGCAGGACAACAACCCGCAGACCTGCACCGCCGGCTACCTGCCGCTGGAGCAGAGCAAGTGCGATGGTGCCCCCTCGTGGTGGACGGCCAACCTCAGCGTGGGCTGGCGCCCGGATGAGCACTGGAACGTCGGCTTCACCATCAAGAACCTGTTCGACCGCCTGCCGTTCTACGATCCGAACAGCTTCCTGGGCGATTCCAGCGATTACGCCACCATCTACGGTCGTGGGTACAGTCTGACCGTCGGTTACAAGTTCTGATGCCTATCCCGCGCCGGTTCCGGCTGGCGCGATCTTCAAACGAGGTACTGTCCATGAAACGTAGGGAATTCATCGCCGCCAGCGCGGCCGTTGCCGCCAGCAGCCTGCTGCCGCAGACGCCGGCCTGGGCGCGCGGGCGCAAGGTACGGCTGGGCCTGATCGGCACCGGCATGCGCGGCCAGGTGCTGCTGACCGAACTGGTGCGCCGCGACGACGTCGAGGTGGTGGCGCTGTGCGACATCGAACCGATCATGCTGGGCCGCGCCCTGGAAAAGGTGGCCAAGGCCGGCAAGCCGGCGCCGAAGACCTACGGCCAGGACCGCGACGTCAATGCCTGGAAGCGCCTGCTGGAGCAGCGCGGCCTGGATGGCGTGGTCATTGCCACGCCGTGGGAGTACCACGCGCCGATGGCCATCGCCGCCATGCAGGCCAAGGTCGCGGTCGGCTGTGAAGTCGTCGCCGGCATCACCCTGCAGGACCATTGGGATGTGCTCAAGACCCAGCTGAGCACCGGCACCCCGTACATGCTGCTGGAAAACGTCTGCTACCGCCGCGATGTGATGGCCGCGCTGCAGATGGTGCGCCAGGGGCTGTTCGGCGAGCTGGTGCACCTGCAGGCCGGCTACCAGCACGACCTGCGCGGGGTGAAGTTCAACTCCGGTGACCCCAACCAGCCTTACGACAGCGGCGTGGAGTTCGGCCCCAAGGGCTGGTCCGAAGCGCGCTGGCGCACCGAGCACTCGGTCAAGCGCAACGGCGAGCTGTACCCCAGCCACGGCATCGGCCCCTGCGCCATGTACACCGGCATCAACCGCGGCAACCGTTTCACCCACATCAACGCGTTCGCCAGCAAGGCGCGTGGCCTGCACGACTACACCGTGGCCAAGAGCGGAGGCACCACGCACCCCAGCACCAGGGTGGCGTTCAAGCTGGGCGACGTGGTGACCACCACGCTGGCCTGCGAGAACGGCGAGACCATCCTGCTGCAGCACGACACCTCGCTGCCGCGCCCGTATTCGATGGGCTTCCGCGTGCAGGGCACCAAGGGCCTGTGGATGGACGTCAACCAGTCCATCCACATCGAAGGGCGTAGCCCGCCGCACAAGTGGGAAGACTTCAAGGCCTATCAGGACCAGTACGAGCACCCGCTGTGGAAGCAGCACGCCGACACCGCCGCCAGCGCCGGCCACGGCGGCATGGACTGGTTCGTCATCCATGCCTTCGTCGAGGCCCTGAAGGCGCGCGCGCCCATGCCGATCGACATCTACGACGCCATTACGTGGAGCGCGATCACTCCGTTGTCGGAGCAATCCATCGCCAACAGCTTCCAGACCTTGGAATTCCCGGACTTCACCGCCGGGCTGTGGAAGCAGCGCAAGCCGATTTTCGCGTTCGACGGGACGTACTGAGCACGAACGCACCGGCCCACGGCCGGTGCTTACAGGGGCGGGTCACCACCATGGGTCGTGCCTGCCACCCCGATCTCGTAGAGCCGACCGTTGGTCGGCTGCGCCTGGCACTGCAGCCGACCAACCGTCGGCTCTGGCTCGGACTGCAGCCGACCAACCGTCGGCTCTGGCTCGGACTGCAGCCGACCAACGCTCGGCTCTGGCTCGCACTGCAGCCGACCAACGGTCGGCTCTACGGCGCCATTACCTGGAGCCCGATCACCCCGTTGCCGGAGCAATCCATCGCCAACAGCTTCCAGACCTTGGAATTCCCGGACTTCACCGCCGGGCTGTGGAAGCAGCGCAAGCCGATTTTTGCGTTCGACGGGACGTACTGAGGACGAACGCACCGGCCACGGCCGGTGCTTGCAGGGGCAGGCCACCACCCTTGGTCGTGCCTGCCACCCCGATCCTCGTAGAGCCGACCGTTGGTCGGCTGCGCCTGGCACTGCAGCCGACCAACCGTCGGCTCTGGCTCGGACTGCAGCCGACCAACGCTCGGCTCTGGCTCGCACTGCAGCCGACCAACGGTCGGCTCTACGGCGCCATTACCTGGAGCGCGATCACCCCGTTGTCGGAGCAATCCATCGCCAACAGCGTCCAGACCTTGGAATTCCCGGACTTCACCGCCGGGCTGTGGAAGCAGCGCAGGCCGATTTTCGCGTTCGACGGGACGTACTGAGCACGAACGCACCGGCCCACGGCCGCTGCTTGCGGGGGCGGGTCACCACCCTTGGTCGTGCCTGCCCCCCCCCAATCCTCGTAGAGCCGACCGTTGGTCGGCTGCGCCTGGCACTGCAGCCGACCAATGTCGGCTCTGGCTCGCACTGCAGCCGACCAGCCGTGGGCTCTGGCTCGCACTGCAGCCGACCAACGGTCGGCTCTACGGCGCCATTACGTGGAGCGCGATCACCCCGTTGTCGGAGCAATCCATCGCCAACCGCTTCCAGACCTTGGAATTCCCGGACTTCACCGCCGGGCTGTGGAAGCAGCGCAAGCCGATTTTTGCGTTCGACGGGACGTACTGAGCACGAACGCACCGGCCCACGGCCGGTGCTTGCGGGGGCGGGTCACCACCATGGGGCGTGACTGCCACCCCGATCCTCGTAGAGCCGACCGTTGGTCGGCTGCGCCTGGCACTGCAGCCGACCAATGTCGGCTCTGGCTCGCACTGCAGCCGACCAACGGTCGGCTCTACGGGGTGCCGCTCCGCGCCTGGGCTACCGCTGCGCGTTCCACCACCAGAACCACAGCGCATCCATGCCGTGGCCCAGGCTGTAATCGCCCCGCCCGGCAGCGATATCCAGCACGCCCTGGCGCAGGCCGGCGAGGGCGGACACGCCCAATCGCAGTACCTGCCGGTCGCCGTGCGGCTGCCACTGCCATGCACCGCTGTCTTCATCGAGGATCAGCTGCATCCTCTGCGGCGCGACCCAGCGCGCATCGCGGTTGTTCGGCACCGCCAGCTGCGCGGGGCCGGGCGCGGACAGCCGCAGCGTCCGGCTCGCCCCGGCTCCCTCGGTGTGCAACGCGTCCAGCAGTGTCAGCAGCGACGCGCACCCCTCTGCATCGGCGGTCAGCTGCCAACCCGGGAAATTGCGCGCGTTGTCGCGATAGCGCCAGAGCGACACCGTGCCGTGCTGCTGCCATGCGTGTGAAGGCTTCATGCCCCAAGTCTGCGACCGCCCCTGTGGCCCTGCAAGCGGAGGGAGTATCGAACCGACCAGTGAATCGGCGATGATGGCCGTGACCTACGTTCGCAACGGACTGCGCCACATGTCATTCAAATCGATTCGTCGTCTGAACCCGCTGGGTTTCATCATCCTGCTCGCCTTGGGCATTGCCGTGGTAGCGATGGTGGCAACGCAACGTAACGAGGGGCTGGCGCCACGCGCCGCCTTGGCAGAGGCCAGCGGGCGCGTGCAATCGGTGCGCGTGAATGATGAAGGGATCGACTTCAGCCTGGAGGGCAGCGACGTTGCCTTCCGCTACCCGCTCAACGCCGATGACCGCATGGAGCGCGTGCATCGCGCCCTGCGCAGCGCCGGCACGCGCACGGTCACGGTGTTGTACCTGCCCGCCGGCGGCAGCGATCAGCAGCTGCACCGGCCGGTCAACCAGCTTGCCGTTGGCGACCTGATGGTGCGCTCGTACGCCCAGGTCAAGGAATCGTGGGACAGGAGACGGATCGCGGGCCGATGGGTGGCCGGTGCAATGCTGGTGAGCGCGCTGGGATTGGCCTGGGTCGGCCTGTTCGGCCTCTACCCGCGTCAGCGCTGAAGCCCCCCGGCCGGCACGTCGCCGGCCCTTGCGGAAGTGGTGGGCATTCGAGCCTCGACCGTTGGCGTCGAGTGTCGCGTCTCCATCCCCTGCGTCTCTGTGCGCCGGCACCACCGTTGCGCCTGCTGAAGCCTTTCAACCCGCGACGCAGCTCTGCGAGGCGGCCACCAATGAAGCGTGCAGCATCGGTATCAGCGGAATACAGGCCGAGACCGAAGGTGTGCCGTGCTGGCACGGCGATGCCCATGGCGCGGGTCCACTCAATGCCAACAAGGCAGGGAGGTCGGCGGATTGATCCTGTGGCACCGGGATCGCAATGACTGCGATGCAGGTGAGATTTCCGGCAGAAAAGGCGGCTGAATACCGCGAAGGCAAGGATGGTGCGCCCGGAGGGATTCGAACCCCCGACCAATGGCTTCGGAAGCCACTACTCTATCCGGCTGAGCTACGAGCGCGTTGTCCTGCAATCCCGGGTGCCTGTGTGGGCCACCACTTCGCCTTGGCGGCGCGGGGACGAGCATTCTAGCCGCAAACGCGGCGCAGGTCTGCCCCCCTTCCAATTCCCCGCCAGGGCAACGCCGGTCGCCGGCCGGGGCGGTATCCTTTGCAGATGGCTTACGAACGTTTTGAAGTCCCCGCCGGCGGTGCACCATCGCGCTGGGGCCAGTACTGGAAACTGATGCGCGCCGATCGCCCGATCGGCACCCTGCTGCTGCTGTGGCCCACCTGGTGGGCGTTGTGGCTGGCCGCCGGCGGCCTGCCGCCGCTGTGGATCCTGTTCGTGTTCAGCGCCGGGGTCTGGCTGACGCGTTCGGCTGGCTGCGTCATCAACGACTACGCCGACCGCTGGCTGGACCCGCACGTCAAGCGCACCAAGGACCGCCCCCTGGCCAGCGGCCGGGTCAAGGGCCGCGAGGCGCTGGTGCTGTTTGCGGTGCTGATGCTGGTCGCCTTCGCGCTGGTGCTCACCCTGAACGCGTTGACCATCGGCATGAGCTTCATCGGCATCTTCCTGGCCGCCAGTTACCCCTACCTCAAGCGCTACACCCATCTGCCCCAGGTCTACCTGGGCATGGCCTTCGGCTGGGGCATCCCGATGGCCTTCGCCGCCGTGCAGGGCGAGGTGCCGGTGATCGGCTGGCTGCTGTATGGCGCCAACATCCTGTGGTCCACCGCGTACGACACCTGGTATGCCATGGTCGACCGCGACGATGACCTCACGATGGGCTCGCATTCCACCGCCATCCTGTTCGGCGACCTGGACCTGGTCATCCAGGGCATCCTGTACGCCCTGTTCCTGGGCACCATGGGCCTGGTCGGCATGCGCGCCGGGTTGGGCAGCGCGTACTGGCTGTCGCTCGGCGTGGCCGCGCTGCTGATCGTCTACGAATTCATGATCTGCCAGAAGCGCGAGCGCGACGCCTGCTTCAAGGCCTTCCTGCACAACAACTGGGTGGGGGCCACGCTGTTCGCCGGCATCGCCGCCGCCCTGGCGTTCCATTGAAGGCAGGCCGCGGCCAACCGCTCATGACCCGGTAGTGCCGAGCCACGCTCGGCAGCCCGTAACCCAGCAGGATCATGACCCGGTAGTGCCAAGCCACGCTCGGCAGCCCGTAACCCAGCAGGATCATGACCCGGTAGTGCCGAGCCACGCTCGGCAGCCCGTAACCCAGCAGGGTCATGACCGGTAGTGCCGAGCCACGCTCGGCAGCCCGTAACCCAGCAGGGTCATGACCCGGTAGTGCCGAGCCACGCTCGGCAGCCCCCAAACCAGCAGGATCATGACCGCTAGTGCCGAGCCACGCTCGGCAGCCCGTAACCCAGCAGGGTCATGACCCGGTAGTGCCGAGCCACGCTCGGCAGCCCGTAACCCGGCAGGATCATGACCGGTAATGCCGAGCCACGCTCGGCAGCCCGTAACCCAGCAGGGTCATGACCCGGTAGTGCCGAGCCACGCTCGGCAGCCCGTAACCCGGCAGGATCATGACCGGTAGTGCCGGCCGGCGGGCGGCTCCTGCCCAAGCGCCGCGCACCCAATACTGGCCCCTAAGACCAATAGGCGACTGACAGCACGCCCGCCAACCCACAGAATCCCCCCATTGAACGCTCCGGGAGAGAGCCAATGGCCACGTCGACAACGATTCGGGACGGCTTCATGGCACGCGCGGCGCTGCGCTCGGCCGCCTGGGCAGAAAAATGGTTCCCCGATGCCTACGTGTTCGCCGTCCTCGGCGTCATCATCGTGGCCGGCGCTGCCATGGGCTTCGGCGCCACCCCACAGGCCACCGCCAGCGCCTTCGGCGAGGGCTTCTGGAGCCTGATCCCCTTCACCATGCAGATGGCCTTCGTGGTCATCGGCGGCTATGCCCTGGCCACCGCCCCGATCGTGGCGCGCTTCATCGACCAGCTCGCGCGGGTGCCGCGCACCGGCCGCGGCGCCGTGGTCTACGTGGGGCTGGTCAGCATGCTGGCCTCGTTGCTCAGCTGGGGCTTCTCGCTGGTGTTCGGCGGCCTGCTGGTGCGCGCGCTGGCCCGCCGCGAAGACCTCAAGATGGACTACCGCGCCGCCGGCGCCTCGGCCTATCTCGGCCTGGGCGCGGTCTGGGCCATGGGCCTGAGCTCGTCGGCCGCGCAGTTGCAGGCCAACCCGGCCAGCATGCCGCCGGGGCTGGTGGAGATCACCGGCGTGCTGCCCTTCACCGAAACCATCTTCCTGTGGCAGTCCATCGCGCTGACCGCCGCGCTCATCCTGGTCTCGCTGCTCATCGCCTGGCTCACCGCGCCGGGCCCGGCCACGGCGCGCACCGCCCGCGACTTCGACGGCGCCGCCCAGGCCGAGCCGCCGCCGCTGCAGCCGCGCACGCGCCCGGGCGAATGGCTGGAATACAGCCCGCTGCTCACCGTGCTGCTCTCGCTGCTGGCCTTCGGCTGGCTGTTCGGCGAGTTCGCCAGCAAGCCGCTGGTCAGCGCCATCGCCAACCTCAACACCTACAACTTCCTGTTCATTTCGCTGGGCCTGCTGCTGCACTGGCGCCCGCGCAGCTTCCTCAACGCGGTGGCCAAGGCGGTGCCCAGCACCACCGGCGTGCTCATCCAGTTCCCGCTGTACGGCGGCATCGCCATGATCCTCACCCATGCGGTGGGCAGCGGCGACGAAACCCTGGCGCACCGCCTGTCCAGCCTGTTCGTCCACATCGCCACCACCGATACCTTTGCCCTGGTCATGGGCGTCTACTCGGCGGTGCTCGGCTTCTTCGTGCCCTCCGGCGGCGGCAAGTGGATAATCGAGGCGCCGTATGTGATGCAGGCCGCCAACGAGCTCAAGGCGCACCTGGGCTGGGCCGTGCAGGTGTACAACGCGGCCGAAGCCCTGCCCAACCTGATCAACCCGTTCTGGATGCTGCCACTGCTGGGCGTGCTCGGGCTGAAGGCGCGCGACATCGTCGGCTTCACGTTCATCCAGCTGCTGGTGCACATCCCGCTGGTGCTGGGGCTGCTGTGGCTGCTGGGCATGACCCTCACCTACGTGCCGCCGGTGATGCCGTAACCCCCGCACGGTAGCGCCGCCGCGCCGCGCGCCGACGGCGCTGGCTCAGGGCGCGCCGTCGCCGGTCGGGGCGGTGGTCAGCAGCACTGGCAGTTCCGCCAGCAGCGCCTCGCACTGCGCGGGCAACAACAGCGCCGCCAGTGCCGGCCGCAATCGTCGTTGCAGGTCGGCCAGCCCCAGGTGCGGTGCGCGCGGGTGTGCGGCATGGGCTGTGCCGATGGCCGCGGCCAGCCGCTCAGCCAGTGCGCGGTGCAACCGGCATTGCGGCGCATCGGTCGGTGCGCCTGCAATGCGCTCAATGGCGGCGTGGCACGCCACCACCAGCGGCGGGGCATCGGCCAGCGCGGGGGCCTGCTCCACGGGGCGGTCGCGCAGTTGCTGGCGTGCCAGCAGGCCCTGCAACTGGCGCAACCGCTCCGTGGGGGCGCCCGGCGCCACCAACAGAGATCGCAGGTGCCGTTGCAGCTGTAGCCGCGCGGCGCCCGCCGTCGTGCCGGTGTCCAGCCGATGACGCAGCTGGCTGTGCAGGGCGTCCGCTTCCCGGCGTGGATTGGCCGGTGTGTTGGCAGCCGTGTGCAGGTAGTCCCAGCCGGCATCGCGCACCTCCGGAGCCCGCTCGCGCGCCCAATGCCGGATGCGCACGTCTTCGGCCACGCCCAGGTGCTGCTCGCACGCGTCGGTGCTCACCACGTCACGCAGCAGGGAGCAGAAGTGAAGGTCATACCGATAGCGCTGCGGCGGCGTGTCGGCCTCGCCACTGCCGCCATCGGCAGGCGGCGCCAGCAAGGCCGCCTGCAACTGCTGGCCAAAGCCGGTCACCCGATGCTGCAGGCGCCGCCGGCGCAGGCGGTGCAGGTCGCGCTGCTGGCCGCGCGCATCCACGCTCCAGCGAGGGCCCAGGTAATCGCAGCAGGCATGGAAGTCCAGGTTGCCAGTGGGCGGTAGCACGGCGCGCAATCGGCGGTGCTGGCCCGGCAGCCCGGCCTGCAGCGCCTGCAGCGATTGCGGCGCCCACCCATCCGCCGCAGCGTCCTGCCAAGGGGCGGGCACGCCCGGCAGATGCACCAGCCACGCACAGTGCTTGTGCGGGTGCGGGCGGTTGAGCAGCGCCACTAGCCGCGCCAACGCTGGGCCATCCACCGCCGTGTCCAGGTACACCAGCGCCAGCCGCGCATCCAGGTAGGGCAATGCGTGCAGGTCGCTGGCGATCAGCAACTGCGCCTTTTGCTGTTCTGCAGGTGTGCACTCGGCAGCGGGGCCGATCGTCGCGCTGTGCAGCGCCTCGTCCCTGGCAAACGCGCGCTGTTGCCGCCGCATCGCCTCCGCATCGGCCACCAGCAGCAACGCGCGCAGGTCGCGCTCGGTATGCAGCAGTGCGTCGCGCAGGTGCTGGGCAATGGTGGATGCCCATCGGCTTGCCGGCGCGGCGGCTGGCTCGGCAGCGTCCGTGGCCGTGCGCATGGGCAGCGGCGGGCGCGGCGCGGCAGGCACCAGCGGGTGGTGGTAGACCGGCACCAGCAGGCCATCGGCCAGGGCATCGGCGTTGGTGCAGGCATACAGCAGCGGGCCCATCGCATCGGCTGGCACTGCCGCGGGCAGCGGTCCGCTGCCCAGGCACAGCCAGCCCGCGCGCGGCAGCCGTTGGCGCGCGTGTTCCAGCCACGCCGGCTGCCCGGCCAGCAGGTGCGCGTCCATCAGCACGATGAGCTCGTCATCGGCATGCCCGGCGTCACGGCGCCGCAGCCAGGCCTGCAGCGTGCCCGGTGTGGTCTGCAACGTGGTGCCGCGCCCGTTGGCCATGAACGCGACGAGGCCAGGGCCGGCCGACGCCGGCGCGCTGGCAGGGCGCGACTGCACCCGCAGTACCCGGCAATGGCGCAATGACGGATCGCGGCGGAGGTGTCGCACCAGCCAGTGCCAGGTCAGCGCCATGCCCGCACCGGCGGCCAGTTGCAGGTGTCCGCTCCCACGGCGTCCGTCGGCATCGATGCGCCGCACCTGAGCCAGCCCGGCCTGCACCGCGAAGAACTGCGCGGCACGCGCAACCCGCTGGCGGCCATCGGCGCCGGTGTGCACAAAGCCCCCCAGCAGCGCCAACAGCCGGCCGGGCGCCGCCACCCCGGCCAGCAACGGCGCGTGCACCGCCCGCAACACGTGGCCGTCGCCGGCGCGTGCACCTGATCCAGGCGAGGGCAGGGACAGGCGCAACCGCTGCGCGGCAGCCGCGCTCCAGCCTTGCTCGCGCCACCGCACCCAGCCCTCGGCCGGTGTGCCGTGCCAGGCATAGCGCCCGCCACGCCGGTCCAGCGCCAATAGCAAGGGCGCTCTGCACGCGGGGGTATCGGCGGCCAGCTGCTGGTGGTGAATGGCAATCGCGGCGCCATCGCGGCCCCAGCGGCCCTGCGCATCGCGCTCCACGCACAGCAGGCGCACCAGCGGCAGGCCGTTGACGTACCCCACCAGCGCATCCACGCGCGGCACTGCGTCCAGCGCCGGTTGGCCCTCCTCACGCGCGCTGGCAATGTCCCACCGGTTGTTGGACGGCGCGGCCCAGTCCACCAGCGGCACCCTGGCCTGCACGGCACGACCATCCGGCAGCCGCTGCGGCACGCACACGCCCTCCTGCAACACCGTCAGCAGGGCAGCGTTGCCGGCCTGCGAGCCGCGCCGCCACGCGCCGTTCGCCATCATGGCCAGCACCTGTGCAATACCGTGCGCATCCAGCGGCCAGTGTTCGCCATGGGCTTCAAACCGTACGTGCTGCAGGTGCTCGCGCAAACGCCCTTCCAGCAATGCGCTGCGCGGATCGCCACGCAGGGCGCAGCGTCGGTTCGGGGCCAGGTATTGCCAGCCCAACCGCTGCAGCCATCCCAATGCTGATCGCGTCACCACGCCGTGCACGGGTGCGCGCGTCATGGCGGCGCGCCTCGCGCATCAGGTGGGCAGGCCGCTAGCGGCAGGGTGGGTGAACCGGGAAGAAGACACGTCATTCCCGCAGTCTGGCGCAGCCATCACACGCCCCGCCGTGTGCACCATTCCGTTTCCTGCACGATGCCTGCACCGCGCGGTGAACATTTTCAATGCCTCGCCACCAGCAGATAGCGTGGGCCAATCAACCCATCACACCCGACCGCACCCGAGGCTCAGCCGGCCTTGGCCGGCCGCTCCGCCAACTGGGCCAGATCGCCTTCCAACGCCTGTTCCAATGCACTCAATCGCGCGCGCAACCGGGCGCGCTGGCTGCGCAGAACGTCCAGCGTGGGCACCTGCCCTTGGTCATCCGGCTGCACATAGCGCGCAACGCTCAAGTTGCCCGCCTGGCTGGCCAGCATCTGCGGGGAGGCCAGGCACGCCACGCCGGCCACATCGGCGCGCGCACGGCACAGCGCCAGCACCTGCTCGGCGGCGGCGCTGTCCAGCCGCGGGCCGCGGCGGGTGGCCACCGATAACCGCCGCGCATCCACGAACAACACGTTCTCGTCCGTGCGCATCGCGCGCAGCACCAGCAGCGCCGTGGCCACCGGGCTGCCGGCAAACAGCCGGTCCGGCAGGCCCACCACCGCGTCGATCAGGTTGGCCTCCAGCAGGCTGCGGCGGATCAGCGCCTCCTCGCCATCGCGGAACAGCACCCCGTGCGGCACGACCACCGCGATGCGGCCAGTGTGCGGGTCCATCGCCTTGAGCATGTGCTGCAACAACGCCAGGTGGCCCCATTGGCGTGGTGGAAAGCCATGCACGTAGCGCTGGTGCACATCGCGCATGCCGCGCTCGGGCGACCACGCCAGCGCAAATGGCGGCCGCGTCAGCTGCACGTGGAAGCGCCGCAACTGGCCGTTCGGGTGCACCAGCGTGTCGTGCAGCAGCGGCGTGCCCGCATGCAGCGCGTGGTTGTCTTCGCCGTGCAACAGCAGGCGCAGGCGCGCACACGCCCAGGCCGTGTCGTCGTCTTCCTGCCCCAGCAGCTGGTGCCGGCGTGCGCCATGGGCGGTGCGTGCCCAGCGACTGGCCGCCAGCAGCAGGCTGCCGCTATGGCAGGCCACGTCGCAGATGGTCTCGTCCTCGCCGGGGTCCATCAGGCCCGCCATCAGCCAACCCAACGCATCGGGCACATGGGCCACCGCCGATGGGCTGCGGCGCGGCTGGCTGCGCTCCAGCAGGCGGTCCACCGCCTGCCCGATGTCGGCGCGGTACGTGCCACGCAGGCTGCGAAAATCCAGCGCCGGCACGCTCAGCCGCCCCAGCAGGCGCGACAGCGCGACGTCGCGGCGATCAGCATCCCGTGGCCAGCCATCGTGCAGGCGCAGCACATCAAACACCTCGGCCAGCGTGGCGCGGTTGGCCTGGGTGAGCCGTTGCAGCGCGGTGATGATGCGGCGCTCGTTGTCACCGCTGAAGCGCTGTCGATACAGCAGCTCGAAGCGTGCCTCCGGCGGCACCACCAGCAGCTGCGCGCCCGGCGCGGTGGGCGGCCAGTCCAGCGGCGCGCCGTAGGCGCCGTCCGGGTCCTGCGCGGCGGCGTCGGTATCGCTGGCAATCTTGAGCAGCAGCAGCGCCAACAGCAGGTAGGTGGCGGCGCCGGCATCGGCCGCATCGGCGAGGGTCTCGCGGGCGGCGTTCAGCGCGGCATGCGTGGCATGCGCGCCGGGCAGGGCGGCCATCCGGTTCATGCGCCGCCTCCCTGCAACATCTGCTCGGCCACCACGGCGATCTCCTGTTGGCGAATCTGGATCAAGCCTTCCAGGCAGCGCCGCTCGGCCAGCGCCGCCGTGGCAATGCTCACGATGCGGCGTTGCTGGACCACGGGCGGCACATGCACCGGCAACTGTGCCACCGCCGTCTTGCGCAGGCTCTGCTGGCGCGAGCCCGCCGCCTGCTGGCGCAGGTAGGCCTGGGCGGCGCGCTGGCTCAACTGCCATGCCAGAAAGGCGGGCAGCAGGTCCGGCGTGGATACCCGCAGCACGTAGAGGTGCGGGCTGCACACGGTGCTCTCCGGCGGGTTGTGCAGCAGCATCGCCAGCGCATGGTTGCCGCGCGCGGCGATCAGCACATCCTGGTCCTGCACCCAATCGGGCGGCTTGCGTGTGCGCAGCGCGGTGCGCAGCAGGTGCTCGCGTTCCTGCAGCCCATCGGCGCCGAGGTTCTTCAACTGGATGACCTGCACCGGGCCCTCCGGCACGGCGGCGATGGCACCGCGAAAGGGATGGCCCTGGCGGATATTGGCCACGTCGCCAAGCAGGGCGATGCGCGTGAGAGTGTTCATGCGTGCACCATGCGTTCGGGTGGGAAGAGGGTCAACCGAACAGGTACGCAGCATTCGCGATGATGCGCAATGGAGCGCGGTGGATGTGCGGAAGTGGGATGAAGCTCGCAGGGGGTCGCAGCTGGTGCGAACGATGGCGTCAACTGGAGTTGGGGGATTGGAGAGGTGGGAGTGATGGCGGGGTGGTGGTTGCGCGGATTGGTGGTAGCTGTGGCGGTGCTGTGAACCGATGCGGCCCTGACATACGCTGTCCAATGGCCGGATGCCAACCAAAGGATGATGGCCGGGATCTCGGTGTTGTCGCAGGTGCTGACGCATGCCGCTCGGGTAGCGGACAGGAAAGGTAACTCGAAGCTCTTGATGGGCATGAGGGTCCTCCTTTCCGGACCGACCGTACTGCGCAGATTCGGTTATTCAAAATCCCGAGATTCCTCACTTCTGTCAGGGAGAGGCAGCGCGCTCCCCTACTGGCTGACTTGCCTTAAATCCCGCCGGGGCGCTGGGAAGGCGGAAGCGCGAACAAAACGAGACTTCGTGCCTCGACCAATGGGCCGGTCCGATTTCCTTGGGGCGGTTGCGGGAAGCCCGGCAAGCGGCCAATATGTGGAAACTGCCAAGGAAAGGGGGGGCTATGTTGAAGATTCCGAAGAAGGTGATGGATCGCTGGCCGGCTACGGTGAAATCCCTGGTCGCTGTTGCGATTTCCCACAAGACTAGGGATGTGTCGGAGGCCGACACGGTGACTCTCGTCAAAGACATGCTCGCTGAGGTATTCGGCTATGACAAATACAATGAGTTGACCAGTGAGCAGCAGATTCGTGGCACGTTCTGCGATCTTGCGGTGAAGATCGACGGCAAGATTCGCGTTCTGATCGAGGTGAAAGCTGCTGCGATAGCTCTCAACGAGACACATCTTCGTCAGGCCATCAACTATGGCGCGCACGAGGGCATTGAGTGGATCGTTCTCACGAATGCGTTGGAGTGGCGCCTGTACCGAATAAAGTTCGGACAGCCGATCGAATATGAACTTGTCTCTTCATTCTGCATCGCAGACATCAATCTGAAGAATGAGGAGGATCAGCGTCGTCTCTTCCTTCTTTGCAGAGAGGGTATTACCTCCGATGCCATGGGTCTCTACCATCAGCACATCTCCGTACTCAACAAGTTCACCGTGGCACAGGTCATTTTGGGAGAGTCGGTTGTATCCGTGGTACGCCGTGAGCTGCGTCGCTTGTTCCCTGAGCTGAAGATTGAGTCGGAGGCTATCGTTGAGTTGCTCAATAACGAGATACTCAAGCGGGAGGTGCTTGATGGGGAGAAGGTCAAGGATGCCCAGCAGCGCATACGAAAGGCGCTGTCCAAGAGTGCAAAGGTGCTAGCTAAGAAGGACGCCGAAAGCGCTCGCGTGCAACTCTCAGATGGAGCACCTGTCGCTTGACGGCGCGCCGAAGAGAGCGGATGGGCTCGGTGCTGCGGACACAGCTTTGGTTGAATCCAAGGCCGAAAGTGGACCCAACGGCGCGAGCCCAGGTTCTGGCCTAGTTTGGGAGCATGAACGTCCTCCTGGTTGTAGAAGACAGGTTTTTCAATCTCGGGCCGCGGCTTGGCGCTGGCGCCTGATCTTCCATTGCCCCATTCGAGGGCCTCGACGACATGCATGGTCATGCTCGAGCGGCCTGACGGCGGGAATCTCCCTACAGCCGCGCGGTTCAGCGTGGAGCACCTCCGACCGGTTGGCTACCGATTGATCGTCTACCTTCCCGGACTGGAGAGGGACGACGTTCCAGTGGGTATTCGGATTCCAGAGGTTCGAACGGAAATACCG
Source organism: Stenotrophomonas sp. 05N37 (assembly GCF_056397365.1). Lineage (NCBI taxonomy): Bacteria > Pseudomonadati > Pseudomonadota > Gammaproteobacteria > Lysobacterales > Lysobacteraceae > Stenotrophomonas > Stenotrophomonas sp. 05N37. Next base: position 237,653 of record NZ_JBFTNG010000005.1, read on the forward strand.
CTTCTGGCCAGAGGTGCGGGCGCAGCTCTGGCCTCGGCGGAATGTTCGCGTGCTGACCGGATCATTCAAAGAGGGGCCGCGAGACAGGCCGCCATCCACGGCTGCGCTTCCAACGCCGCACGTTCGGCCGGCAGCACGGGCGCTGCCTGGTAGACGCCCAGGCAGGCACCGTTTGTCGCGGCCAGATCGCTGAGCTTGCCGTCACAGAGCCGCAAGGGCGCGTCAACGTTCTGCCAGCCATCCGCGCATTCGGTATCGGTCTCTGAACCCGGGCGGCCACAGACCTGGGTACGCCGCGCCTTCGTTTCAGACGTCGCATGCGCAACCAGCCTGCCTTCAAAGGTCTGGCCGGAGGCGAGATACGACCAGGTCCCGCAGATGCGCTCACCGCGTTGGATCAGAAGGTAGCGGCTGCACTCATCAGGCGACGTCGCGCCGTCACAGGACGACCAGGCGCCGGCGAACGGACCGCTGGTGGATGCAGGTGGTGCGTTGAGTGCGGCAGGCGGCGCGCTCGCAACTGCCATCGAAGTAGATTTTGCGGGGTCGCCGGTTTGTCCAGCGCCCGCCGCGGAGACTGCTGTGATCCCCAGTGAAACGACTAAAGCAACCGTGCGCATCCGCCATCTCCGTCCCATGGTCGATAGAAACTACACACGCAACCCTCTGCCCACAACTCACCGGCGGCACGCAACCTTTGCATTCTGCCTGTATCGAGGTGTCTGCCCGGTTGTCGACCCGGCAGAGCCGTCCTAGACTCCGGCGATGGCCTGTCGGGGGCCGCCCTGACAGGAGTCAGCCTGGATGCGCACCGTTTGTTCTGCGGCACTGGCGGCATTTTGTCTCCTGGCTCTCCCCGCGCGGGTTGCTGCGACGGAGACGGCCTATTCGGAGGAAGTTCCGCTATGGCCAGAAGATGCGCAGGTTGTGCGGATCGGAATCCAGGAACTGGCTGGCGAGGAGTGGGCGCTCACCCATCCGTCATTGCTGGTCTATCGCCCGCGGGCAACCTCGGTGCGGGCCGCGATCCTTGTTTTCCCGGGAGGCGGCTACAAGGCACTGGGGATTGGCCCTAAGAGCACGCTGGGTCGTTATGGAGCCGACGTCTGTCGATGGCTGACCGACAGGGGAATCACCTGCATCCTGGTGAAGTACCGCGTTCCCAATACTGGCTGCAACTGGAACAGTGAAACGCGACGGCACGAAAGTCCCAGCGTACCCATGGCCTTGCAAGATGCGCAGCGGGCAGTGTCGATGGTCCGGTTTGATGCGGCCAGGTACGGCATCGATCCGGACAAGATCGGCGTGATGGGATTCTCGGCGGGTGGCAACCTTGCCGTATTGTCCAGCACGTCGTTCGGCGCGCGCGTCTATGAGCCAATGGATGCGATAGACCGCGTCAGTAGTCGTCCCGATTTTGCCATCCCCGTCTACCCGGGGCACTTGACGATGGAGCACAAGAACACGACGCCCAGGTCCGTGGCGGCGCAGCAGCTGAACACCGATATCGTGGTCTCCAGGGAGGTTCCTCCGACGCTGCTGATACATGCCAAAGACGACCCGATGGACCCGGCCTACTACTCCGAGGTGTACGCGCGGGAGCTTCGGAAGGTGGGTGCCCCCGTTGAAGTCCATCTCTACGAAACGGGAGGACATGCCTTTGGGGTTCGCAGGCAGGGCAAGGATGCCGACCGGTGGACGGACGATGCCATGCGGTGGTTGCGAGAGATCAACGTCCTCTGAACCACTCTTCCCGTCTTCAGCTGATCTGTTGAGGCGGGCCCACGTCAACCATGTGCATTTTGCCACCGTAGCCGCCACGTTGAATAAACTCGGGGTTACTATCGTTGAATGACGCCAATGATGAAGTTCGCCGAACTGAAAAAGGCCGAAGACGCCGCAATGGGTGAGTCGCTGAAGGGATCAGGATTCCGGCGAATCGCGGCGGGGACCTGGAGCCGCCGACGTGGTGATGAGCTGAACCTCATCCAGTTGCAGCCACACAGCGTAGAGCAGTCATTCTGCGTGAACCTTGGCGTTCACTACGCGTTCTTGCCGAAGGCCGGGACAGAAGCGCCACTGGATAGGGATCAGATCGACATACACGATTGTGAGGTGAAGTCGCGCCTGACGGATGCGTCTGGGACACGTGATCAATGGTGGCCGATGTCCAGCTCAGGCGTCGATGCGGTCGCTGGCGTGGTGATGGGGCGCGGCATGCAGTTGTTTCATGCGTATCGTCTAGATGGGCCGATCGCTGCGATGGATGGAAAAGACATTGAGCGTGGGGAGCCCGGTCTTCTTGGGTCTCTGACCAAGGTTCGAGCATGTCTTCTCCTTGCCCGACTGCACGAACACGCCGGGAATCATGATCGTTGCGTGGAAACGGCAACAATTGGATTGAAGCTCGCTGGACTGGCGGTTGGGCCGAAGAAAGCGCTCAGGGACATCCTGAAGCGCTCGTAGCAAATGGCCTGTGTTTCGGCAGAGTGCTTCTTCACGTCCAATCTCCTTGTCCTTGAGGATTGGACGCCACAGCGCTGCTCAATCTTGGGTGACGTTGCCCAACCTCACCCCGCCTCGCTTACCCGTCCGGCCTGCGCCCGCCGCACCAAGCGCTCCCGCACCTTGTCATACACCAGGTTGTACACGTACGTGTAAGGCAGGAAGAACGCGATCAGCCCCATCTCCAGCAGGAACGCCTCCCAGTAGGAAATGGACAGCCACCACGCGGCCAGCAGCACCACCACCAGCACCAGCCCGCCTTCAAAGCCCACCGCGTGCCCGATACGCACCGGCACGGTGCGCTTGAACCCGAATTTCTTTTCCACGCGCTCGAACATCGCGTTGTAGAGCATGTTCCACAGCATGGCGCAGGTGGCCAGGGCGATGGTGAGCACGCCCGTGTCGAACAGCGACTTGCCCAGCACGTAGGACATCACCGGCGCGCACAGGCACAGGGCGATGCCTTCAAACAGCACGGCATGGACGACGCGGTCCCAAAGGGTCTTTTCAGCTTTCATGAGGCAACACCTGATGTTCGCCGCCGGCAGGGCCTGGCGGAGAGGGGAGCGGATCGAGGGGGAGGGGAAAGGGGGCGGCGATCAACGCTCGTAGCGCGCCCGGCGGCCATGATATAAGTTTCAAAAATGGAGAAGAACCTCCAATATCGTAGGCGGCCGTTTCAAATATGAAACACTTTCCGTGGGACAACCTGATGGTGCTGCTGGCCGTGGTCCGCGGCGGCACCCTGCGCGAGGCCGCCAAGGCGGCGCGGATGAGCACGGCCACGCTGTCGCGCCGGCTGGATGCGCTCGAGGAGCGGCTGGGCGGCAAAGTGGTGGAGCGCACGTCCACCGGCTGCATTCCTACCGAGCTGGGGCAGCGGGTCTTCGCGCTGGCCGAGCAGATGGAAGAGGCCGCCGACGAGATCGCGCGCGAGGCCGATACGCCCAAGGAACTGGTGGGCACAGTGCGGATCAATGCCGACGAATGGGCCAGCTTCCTGCTGATCACCCTGCTGCCCGGGCTCAACCGCCTGCACCCCGGCCTGGGCGTGGAGGTGCTCACTTCGCGCGAGCCCTACAGCCTTGCCCGCCGCGAGGCAGATGCCCTGCTGCGCTACGGCCCGCCAGACACGACCGACCTGCGCGGTGACCGCGTGGGCCGCGTGGAGTACGCCCTGTATGCCAACCAGGCCTATGCCGCGCGGCGGCAGGCGGCCATCGCCAACCAGGCGTGGCACGAACTGGAATTTGTAGGGTTGGACGAGCCACGCGTGGAGTTCGAGGTGGAGCGCTGGCTGCGCACGCTGCCCGGCGCCAACCGCCCGTGGCTGCGCTGCAACTACTCGGTGGGCGTGCTGGATGGCGTGACCGCCGGTGGCGGGCTGGGCGTGATCGAGCGCACCGTCGCCGAACACGTGGGCGGGCTGGTGCGCGTGCGCGATGCACCGGCACTGACCCAGGACGTGTGGCTGTGGACGCACCGCTCGCTGTACGACACGCCGCGCTTCCAGGCGGTGCGCGACTTCCTCAAGCATGCCTGGCTCAATGCGCTGGCCGCGCGCGGGTAACCGCCCGCCCGGCACGCCGCCGGCGACGGCTATGCCGCGCTGATGAGGAACAGGCGGAAGTCTGAATCGTCGGGCGCCGCCGGCACCTCGATGGTCAGGCCCATGCTGGGCAGGTGCCTGCTCCAGAACGCATGGGCGGCCGTGTCATTGCGGAACGTGGCCAGCAACCAGCGACCGCTGCCCGGGGTTACGAGCTGGCCGACAACGGCGCGTGCGATGCCCTTGCCGCGATGCTTGGGCAGCACGAACAGGTCGGCCAATTCGGGGATGCGCTCGCCCTGGAACTCCACCTCGTCCACCAGCACGAACCCGCACAGCACGCCATCGAGCCACAGCAGCCGGGCCCATGTGGGTTGCGCGCGGAGGTTGGCGTCCACGTCGGCGCGTGCGCAGTCGAAGGTGCCATCGGCGGCGATTTCTTCGCCGCTCCATGCGGAGGCTTCGAAGTAATAGAACTGCAACAGCTGGAACAACACATCGGTGTCTGCCACCGACGCTGCGGCGAGCGTGAGTCCTCGCATGGACATCCTTTTCCGTGCACGGCGACGGTGGCGGCGATGATAGAGCGCATCCACGACGCTGCACAGCCAGCAATTCAGGCACCTGACCTGGCAAGGCGGGCCATGCGGAATGTAGCCATTACCCATCGGCATATGCGCTGGGCTTGGGCGCGAAAGCCCGGTATTGCAGGCACGTGCCGGCATGCACGCGTGGTGCCGCGCCGGCCTTGACGAATTTCTGAGTACTCTCCCACGCGCGCTTAACCTGCCCGTGCACAGCATGGCCCCACCCCGGCACTCCGCCGGCGGCCCGGAGACCCCCATGACCCAGCAGCGCAAGCAGGATTCCCAGCACCAACGCGGCCAGCAGCAGGAACGCGGGCGCGATCAGCAGCAGCAACAGCAGCAGGAACAACCGCAGCGCAACCAGAACCAGCAGCAGGGGTGGCAGGACGAGGAAGAGTGAGGCCGCTCGAGCAGGCCGCATCCGGGAGCCCCGCATGACGCGGGGCTTCTTCGTTTCAGCCGGTGGCGCGGGGTTGGCGTAGCATCGGCCACAGACGCAACGGACCGCAGCGAGCGAGGCAAGGATGACCCGGACAGGCCGATGGCTGTGCATGCTTTTCCTGCTGCCTGCGATGGCGTGGGCAGCAGCGACGCCGATCCCGCCGCTGCACGACCCGGTGGTGGATACCGTGCCGGTCCTCTCCACCGAGCAAGCCGCGCAACTCCGTGCCCAGGCACTGGACCTGCAGGCCCGGCACGGCGCCCAGCTGCAGATCCTGGTGGTGGACAGCACCGGCGATGACGGCATCGAGGCCTACGCCCAGCGCGTGTTCGACCAGTGGCAGATTGGCCGCAAGGATGTGGATGACGGCGTGCTGCTGGTGCTCGCGATGGGCGACCGGCGCGTGCGCATCCAGACCGGTTATGGGCTGGAAGGTGCCATTCCCGATGCCTACGCCCAGCGCATCATCGACCAGGCCATGGTCCCGCAGCTGCGCCAGGGCAAGCCCGGCCAGGCGCTGATCGACGGCAGTGGCCTGCTGGTCGGCCTCATCGACGGTGAGCCGCTGCCGCCCGTGGATGACGAGCCCGGCGTGGTGCGGATGCCGCAGGACTGGCGGCGCGGTGACAGCATCGTCGGGTTGGCGCTGCTGGCGGGGTTCCTGTTGGGCACCTGGGCGCGCCGTGCACCGCAGCGCGGCGTGGTCAGCCGTTGGTGGCACCGCCCGGTGCAGATGCTGGCGGTGGTGGGCGTGGCCGCGGCTGCCTGCGCGGTGTTCACCCCAGGCGCGACCGCGGCCCTGGCCATCGCCATGGGCATGCTGGTTCCGATCGCCACGCTGCTGGGGTGGCTGTGGGTGGACAGCCGCAGGGCGCGCTGGGTGCTGTCGTTCCTGCTGGCTGCCGCCGTGGTGGCCAGCGCGGTGAGCGTGTGGAAGGGCAAGCCGGTGCCGAGCCTGGCGCTGCACCTGCTGTTGGTGACCGTGCTGGCCATCGCGGTGGGGTTGATCTCACTCTGGGTGGCGGCGCTGCGCAACAGCTGGCGGACCGGCCGGCTCGGTTTCTTCGTGCGGCTGGTGTTTCTCTGCGGGCTGTCGGCGGTCTACGCCTGGCTGGTCCACCGCACTCACGCGCAGTACGGCCACGACCCCGGGACGGTGATGCTGATCGCCGGCGGCTTCTTCCTCTACATCGCCTGGGCGCTGGTGATGGGATTGCACCAACGTCCGCAAACGCGCCGCGCGCGCAAGGGCGAGCGGCGCCGGCGGCGCGACGACCACGACTCGGGCAGCGGGTCCTCCAGCAGCTCCTCCAGTTCGTCCAGCTGGTCCGGTGGCGGGGGACGCAGCGGCGGCGGTGGCGCGTCCGGCAGTTGGTAGCGCCGGCTCAGCCGGTCCGCGCGTGCCAGCCCAGCGCGGCGTCCTCCACGACCGCACCGGCATGCACATCCCCAAGCCGCACGCGCAGGCCTTGGGCGTTGGGCAGCGAGCGCTGCTCCGGGAACCAGCGGCGACTGGCATCGACCACGATCAGCAGCCCTTCGTCGTCGCCGAGCGGCGTGAAGTGCGGCGTGGGCGGCGACAGCGCGGCCACGCCGAAAGCGGCCTCCAGCCGGGACTGCGTGGCGGCCACCGACACCGCGGGAATGCCCACCTCGCTGATGCAGGTCATCTCGCTGCCGTGGAAGCTGCCGCTGCGCCCGGAGGCGGGCAGGCGACGGCGCGCGATCAACTCCAGGATAAGGCCATCGGGCCCGGTGAAATAGATCGACTCCGCCTCCCAGCGGCCCTCGAAACTGAAGTGCTCGCGCCCCTCGGCATCGCGCTGGCGCTCGGCGCGCGCGTCCAGCCAGCGCGTCGCCTCGCTGAATCGATCGTGCGGCACGTTGAAGGCCAGGTGCACGCCGCCCACCGGCAGCGCGCCGGCGTCCGCCAGTTGCAGCGTGCTCCAGCCGATCTGCACGTGGTCATCGGCCACCGGCAGCTGCAGGACGTCGCCGAAGTACGCCACGGCAACGGCCGGATCGGAAGCGGGCAGGAGCAGGTGTTCGATGCGCATGGGTGCATGGTGCAGTGGTGGGATCGGGGCGTCCAGCGGCGCGAGGGGCTGTTCACCCGCCCCAACGGCGTGTGCACGCCGCGCAGCTTGGCTATGCTGTGCCCGCTGGCGTGCCGCCCGGTATGCCATGACGCGATCAGGAGGATCCGTTGAACACTTGTTCCCGCTTGCCGCTGTCTGCCCTTGCACTCGGCCTGGCATTGACCGGCTGCCAGCCTTCAACGCAGCCGGCGCCCACCGCAACGCCCGATAGTGCAACGCGTCCTGCCGCGAGTCCTGCAGCTGCCGCCGCTGCGTCCGTCGCCACGGCCGATCCCGGCGCCGCCGTCTCGCCGACCTGCCCGCATCCGGAGTTCGATACCTTCCTGAGTCACTTCAGTCGTGAGATCACGCTGCAGGAGACGTCCGTCGCCGATCCCCTGGTGAGCGAGAGCGTGGATATGGCCGCCGAGCCAGAGCCACGCATGGTCTCCGAGAAGATCGCGTTGCGCGACGTGACCTGGCCGGTGATGCCCAACACGAACACGCTGCACAAGGTGGGGCGCGACTTGAAGGTGACCGCCGAGGCCGATGGCAGCATGGCCGTACAGATCCTCACCCCTGATACCAGTGACCAGCAGACCTACTACTTCGCCCAGAAGCCGTGCTGGCAGTTGGTGCGGAAGGTGGATGAGGCGATCTGAGGGCGCGTTGATGGACGCGATGCCCCATCACCGCGCAGGGGTGGGGTTGGGTCCGTGCGTGGATCGGCTCTCGCCGCGGCTGGCCCGGGCTGCGTGTGCGATGTGGAACCTGGGCTCGATTGGCGTGCGTGTAGCAGGCCGGTCAGACCCGCTTCAAGAGACTGGCATCGACGCGATCCGACGTGAGATGCAAGGGAAAGCCTGCGCTGTTGCCATCACGTGAGAGTGGATAAATGAATGTCCTGTTCCCAGGCACACTGTATGCGCCACGCGGTACCCGCCCTTGAAAGGATGCACATGAGCAGTGAAGGACACCGGCCAGACGGCCGGCGCGACACCGACCTCTATTTCACCCATGTCATCTCCGGCGCGCCCAACGTCGCGCTGCTGTTGGGCCACCTGTACGTGGAGGGCCACGAACCCAGCATCACCCGGGTGATGGTGGTACGCGATGGCACGTTCTACTTCGTTTACGACCTGCCCGACATCATTTACGGCGCCACGTTGCTGCCGGCGACCGACGAGCGGCCGTTCGCGCTTGCCATGTTGGGCCGGCGTGGCCTGCTGCGGATCAACCCCACCGGGCAGGCACCCTGGGATGAAACGTTGGCGCTGCCCAATGCGTACCTGATGCATCTGCAAGAAATCTCAGGCGAGTTGTACGCGTGTGGCACGCAGCGGCAGGTGCACTATCGCGGTGCCGACGGCTGGCGACGGATGGACGACGGCTGCCACGTGCCATTGGCGGACCAGGTGACCTGCTGCTTCAACGCGATGGATGGATTCGGCGCGGACGACATCTATGCCGCCGGCGACGGTGGCGCACTGTGGCATTGGGATGGCCGGCAATGGCGCCCGTTGGTGTCGCCCACCACCCTGGCGATCCGGGTGGTGCAGTGCATGCGCGATGGCAGCGTGGTGCTGGCGGGCGATGCGGGTACGGTGTTCCGAGGCAATCGGTTGGAAGGCTGGCGCATGCTGACTGCGCCGGCATTCGAGCATCTCAGTGTCGAGCGTGCGTGCCTGTTCCAGGGCACGCTGTATCTGTGCGCGCAGCGGGAGTTGCTGGCGCTGTCGGGCGATCAGGTCACGAGGGTGGACGTGCCCGTGGAAGGCCACCTGGCCTACTACAGCGCCTCTGCCACTGACGGTGCAATGTGGACCGTCGGCGATGACGCGATCCTGCGCTTTGATGGTGCGACATGGGAGCGCTTCATCTGCCCGTGAGCGCTGCGGGGGCGGGCCGCCTGTGTCGGCCTGGCTCTCCGCGGTAGCCAGGCACGGGATCAGCCGCCCCCACCCCGATCCAACTGCCGATACCCGATCGCCTCGGCCACATGCGCGGTCGTGATCGCCTCACTGCGGTCCAGATCCGCCACCGTCCGAGCCACGCGCAGGATGCGGTGCATCGACCGCGCCGACAACTGCAGCCGCTCCACGGCGTCCTCCAGCAGCTGGCGGTCGGCCGGGGCCAGCCGGCAATGCAGGGCCAGATCCGTAGGACCCAGCTGCGCATTCGGCTTGCCGCTGCGTGCCAGCTGCAGGTCGCGCGCGGCGACGACACGGCGGCGTACGACCTCGCTGTCCTCCCCGTAGGGCGTGTCGTCGCGCAGTTCATGGGGATCCAGTCGAGGGACCTCGACGTGCAGGTCGATGCGGTCCAGCAGGGGGCCGGAAACCCGGCCGCGATAGCGCTGCACGCTTTCAAGCGCACAACGGCAGCGCCCGCTGCGATCACCGGCCCAGCCGCAGGGGCAGGGGTTCATCGCGGCCACCAGCTGGAACCGCGCGGGGAACGCTTCCGTGCGCGAGGCGCGCGCGACCACCACCTGGCCGGATTCCAGAGGCTCGCGCAGCACCTCCAACGCATGCCGGCTCCACTCGGGCAGCTCGTCGAGAAACAGCACGCCATTGTGCGCGAGCGAAATCTCGCCCGGTCGCGGAAATGCGCCGCCGCCCACCAGCGACACGGCGCTGGCGGTGTGGTGCGGCGAGCGGTAGGGCCGCTGTCGCCAGCGTGCCGTGTCGATCCCGCTGCCAGTGCAGGAGGCGACCGTGGCGGTCTCCAGGGCTTCCAGGTCGGTGGCGTCGGGCAGGATGCCGGGCAGCCGCGAGGCCAGCAGCGTCTTGCCGCAGCCGGGCGTGCCGATCAACAGCAGATGGTGGCCGCCGGCAGCGGCCACCTCCAACGCGCGCCGCGCCTGCGGCTGGCCGCGGACATCGCGCAGGTCGGGCATGGGCAGCGCCGCCACCTCGGCGGGCATCGCCTGCGGCAGCACGCGCTCGCCCAGTCCGGCACACGCCTCCAGCAGGGTGCGGGCGACGCGGACGTCGGCGTGCCCGGCCAGCCCGGCCTCGGCCGCATTCTCCGGCGGCACGATCAGGGTGCGGTTGAGCCGGGCGGCGGCCAACGCCGCCGGCAGCACGCCGTTCACGCCGCGCAGTTCGCCGGTGAGCGCCAGTTCGCCGAGGAATTCATAGCGCGACAACACCTGCGCATCGATCTGCCCGCTGGCGGCGAGGATGCCCAGCGCGATGGCCAGGTCGAAGCGGCCGCCTTCCTTGGGCAGGTCGGCCGGGGCGAGGTTGATGGTGATGCGCCGCTGCGGAAACTCGAACTGCGAGCAGACGATGGCCGCGCGTACACGGTCGCGCGATTCGCGCACGGCGGTCTCCGGCAGGCCCACCATCTGGGTGTGCGGCAGCCCGCCGGAGAGCAGTACTTCGATGCGGACGGCGGGCGCGTTGACGCCGGCGCGGGCACGGCTGTGGACCAGCGCCAGGCTCATGCAGGTTCCCGAGGGGGTCGATGGAGCGCTTGATGATGCTCACTTGCGGCGTGTGGGTCTGTAGGCCAAGTCCTTCAGCTGCGGTCGGAGGTTCCAGTGCCCGCTGCCGCTAGACTGGCTACCCCCACGCGTACGCCCTGTTGAACCTCATGGATATGCACCGCCCCCACGCCCCGGTCGAGCTCATCGCCATCGACATGGATGGCACCCTGCTCAACCCCGCCCACAGACTCACCCCGCGCGTGAAGCAGGCCATTGCCGCCGCCCGCGCGCAGGGCGTGCGGGTGGTGCTGGCCAGCGGCCGGCCGGTGTCCGGGCTTGCGCCGTTCCTGGACGAGCTGGGGATCGAGGGTGATGCGGAATTCTGCATCGCCTGCAACGGTGCGGTGGTGGAAAACATCGGCACTGGCCAGCGCGTGGTGGAGTACCCGTTGAGCTTCGAGGACTTCCTGTTCTGCGAGCGGGTCGCGCGTGAACTGGGCATCCATTTCCAGGCGCTCGATGGCCGACGCATGTACACGCCCAACCAGGACATCAGCATCTACACGGTGGCCGATTCGCACCTGTCACACGTGCCGTTGTCCTACCGGCGCGTGGAAGACATGGCCCCGGCCATGCAGTTCATCAAGCTGATGATGATCGATGAGCCGGACGTGCTGGACGCTGCCATCGCGCGGCTGCCGTCCGCACTGACCGATCGCTTCGCGGTGCTCAAAAGCGCACCGTTCTTCCTGGAGGTGTTCGACCACCGTGCCGGCAAGGGCCCGAGCCTGCAGAAGCTGGCCGAACACCTCGGCGTGGATCGCGCCAACGTGATGGCGCTGGGCGACCAGGAGAACGACCTGACCATGCTGCAGTTCGCCGGCACCAGCGTGGCGATGGGTAATGCAATCGAGGGGGTGAAGCAGACCGCTCGGTTCGAGACGGCGAGCAATGCCGAGGATGGCGTGGCGCTGGCGATCGAGCGGTTTGTGCTAGCGGGGAACGTCTGACGGCGCGCGGGTGGTAAGCAGCCGCGCGCGTGACCACGGCGAAAACAGGACTGCGGTGAAGACCAGCAGACTGGGCAGGGTGAAGACCACCGCATTGCCTGTGCCCTTCCCGGCACCCAGACCAAGCAATCCCAGCCAATAGACCTCCATGTCGGCAAACAAGACCAGGTTGTAGGCGAGGATGGGGATGCCGGCGACGAACGGAATGGGCAGCACGCCATGGCCTGCTGCCACCAGAGTGGGGGCAAGCAGCGCGGCAAGTGCGGAGAACACAACGCGGTAGATCTTGCGCAGGCCCACATCGTCAGTGCGGATAAGGCGCATCAGGCACAGTGCGATGATCACCGCGGCAATGCTGGCGCCGGCCACCAGCAGCATCTGCGATCCTTGTTCAGACATGCGAATTCCTTTTCGTCACCTAGTGTGCTGGCGCCGCCCGCCACCCTGCTTTACGGTGCCGGCCTATCGCTCCCACGCGCTTCCAGCTCTGCCACCACCTTCTCCAACGCCTCCAGCTTCTCGCGGGTCTTGAGCAGCACCGCGCGCTGCACGTCGAATTCTTCGCGGGTGACCAGGTCCAGCTTGCCCAGCCCGGCCTGCAGGGCGGTCTTGAAGGTGGCCTGGAGCTCTTCGCGCGACTGGCGCAGGCCCGGCGGGACCATGTCGCTCAGGCGGCGGGCCAGGTCATCCAGGTGGTTGAGGTCGATCATGCTGTGCTCCGCGGGGTATGCGCCAAGGATAATCCCCGCGGCCGCTGCCGGCACGGGCCGCGCGCATCGCGTTCACCGGGGGACAGGCGTTATCCTCGCAGCCTGAAACACAGGAGTGCAGACGGATGAAGATGGTCATGGCGGTGGTCAAGCCGTTCAAGCTCGACGACGTGCGCGAAGCGCTGGCCGAGCGCGGCGTCACCGGGATCACGGTGACCGAGGTCAAGGGCTTCGGGCGGCAGAAGGGCCATACCGAGCTGTACCGGGGCGCGGAGTACGTGGTCGACTTCCTGCCCAAGGTGAAGATCGAGGTAGCGGTCACCGACGGCCAGGTCGAGGAAGTGGTGGAGGCCATCGTCAAGGCGGCCGGCACCGGCAAGATCGGCGACGGCAAGGTGTTCGTGTACGACCTGGGCAGCGTGGTGCGCATCCGCACCGGCGAACTGGACGCCGACGCGCTCTGAGCGCGCCGGCCGGCCATGCTCAGGCGTGGCCCTTGAACCAGCGGTAGAAGCGCTTCCAGCCCACGCGCACGGCCGCCACCCAGCGCGGGTCGGCCACCTGGGCAGCCTCCAGGGCGCTGGGGCGCTCGCCAGTGAGGCGCTGGCGCATCTTCAGCAGGTTCTTCATGTCGCTGCGGCGCAACTGGCGCGAGACCGGGTGCACCGGCAGCCAGCGCGGGCTGCGCCAGGCCGAAGTGAAATCCACCAGCACCGGCACGCCGCCGCTGACCATCACGTTGGTGCCGTGCAGGTCGTTATGGGTGATGCCCGCCGCGTGCAGGCGCGAGAGGGCGAACTGCAGCTGTTCGAACACCTCCACCCCCACCGACTGGGCGGCACTGAGGGTCTGCCCGGGGATGAACTCCATGCCCAGGGCCAGGCCGCCGATCGTGCCGAGCAGGGCGGGCGCGTGCTTCCAGCCGCTCAGGCGCTCGAGGATGCGCGCTTCGCGGCGCACCAGCAGGCGCGCGACCGGCGACAGCGGCGTGCCGCGATAACGGGTGTAGTCCTTGACCACCGCCGGCTGGCCGTTGAGGCAGGTCCGGTAGACATCGGGTTCAAGCAGGCGTTCGCCGCGCTTGAGCAGCTCGGCGGGGGCGGTGTCATCGACACACGAGGCAACGATAGTGTTCATAGGGGTCTTTGCGACCCGGCGGTCGGCGCAATGCGTCAGGCGTACCGGTGCTGCTGATGGGTGATTACTAAGATTTCGTTAATTTTAGTACTCGCCGGTACACCAATCCAGAGTTTGTCGGAGAAATGTCGTAGCCGGCCGTGGAACAGTTCGTCATGCCGAATCGGACAATCTCGTCTCACTCGTAGGTATTTCGTTGAAAATCAGCCGTTTGCCAGCGCAGCCCGTGCCGGTGCGGCCGGTGCAGGCCAGGCGTGCGTGCGGCACATCCGCGTCCGCAGGCCCCTCGCCGCGCGGTCCGGGGGCCGGGCACAGCGACGGTGGCCGGATGAACATGACCGGCCCGCAGCTTGACCCCAGCGCGGGGGCTGCGGACCATACGCTGTTGCTTGCGACATTGGCGGCCGCCCCTCCCCGGCACGTCCCCGCCCCCTGCCGCCGTATCGGTGCCGGCTTCCGCCGTGCATCGCCCCCACCCTTTCGGTTCCGGCCCTGCCGGAGGAAGACTGATGATCAAGATCGTGCTGGCAGTGCTGTTCGTCGCCTGCGTGCTGTACATCCATTACCGCGGCAAGGTCCGCGCGCGCTGGTCGCGCCAGTTGCTGGACCACTCCAGCTTCATGGCCCCGATCAACGTGGTCATGTACGCGTTCTCCAAGGTGCCGACCACGCCGTTCCTGGACCCGGGCAAGGAATTCCCGCAGCTGGAGCCGCTGCGCCAGAACTGGCAGATGATCCGCGACGAAGCCCTGGCCCTGCGCGATGCGGACAAGATCGCCGCGTCCAGCACGTTCAACGATGCCGGCTTCAATTCGTTCTTCCGCCGCGGCTGGAAGCGTTTCTACCTGAAGTGGTACGGCCCGTCGCACCCGTCGGCCAAGGCGCTGTGCCCGAAGACCACCGCGTTGCTGGAATCGCTGCCGGACGTGCGCGCAGCGATGTTCGCGCAGCTGCCCTCGGGCAGCGAGCTGCGCCCGCACCGCGATCCGTTCGCCGGTTCGCTGCGCCTGCACCTGGGCCTGGCCACGCCCAACGACGATGGCTGCTACATCGAAGTGGACGGCATCAAGAAGAGCTGGCGCGATGGCGAGTGGATGATGTTCGACGAGACTTATATCCACCACGCCCACAACGAGACCCCCGACGACCGGGTGATCCTGTTCTGCGACATCGCCCGCCCGCTGCGCTTCGGCCTGCCGGGCCTGTTCAACCGCGCCGTGGCGTCCACGCTGCTGGCCGGCGGGGCATCGCCGAACCTGCCGGGCGACCGCACCGGCGGCGTCAACAAGGCCTTCGGCAGCGTCTACAAGGTGCGCCTGAAGGCCAAGGCGCTGCGCGAGCGCAGCGTGGTGGCCTACCAGGTGATCAAGTGGGGCCTGGTGCTGGCGGTGATCGCGGGTATCTGGGCGCTGTGAGCGCGTAGGTGCCGACCCGTCGGCTGGCACGAACCCTGAGAAAAACCCCGCGCTGTTGCCAGCGCGGGTCTTTTCCTGTCTGCGAGGTAGAGCCGAGCCATGCTCGGCTGAGGCGCTCGCGATACATCCGGCCGAAGGCAGCCGAGCATGGCTCGGCTCTACGCGCGCAGGTGCCGACCCGTCGGCTGGCACGAACCCCAAAAAAAGACCCGCACTGTTGCCAGCGCGGGTCTTTTCCTGGCTGCAAGGTAGAGCCGAGCCATGCTCGGCTGCGGTGCTCGCGATATATCAGGCCGAAGGCAGCCGAGCATGGCTCGGCTCTACGCGCGGAGGTGCCGACCCGTCGGCTGGCACGAACCCCAACAAAAAAACCCGCGCTGTTGCCAGCGCGGGTCTTTTCCTGTCTGCGAGGTAGAGCCGAGCCATGCTCGGCTGAGGCGCTCGCGATACATCGGGCCGAAGGCAGCCGAGCATGGCTCGGCTCTACAGGGGTAGGTGCCGACCCGTCGGCTGGTACGAACCCGGAAAAATCCCCCGCACTGTTGCTGGCGCCGGTCTTTTCCTGGCCGCGAGGTAGAGCCGAGCCATGCTCGGCTGCGGTGCTCGCGATACATCCGGCCGAAGGCAGCCGAGCATGGCTCGGCTCTACGCGCGCAGGTGCCGACCCGTCGGCTGGCACGAACCCCAACAAAAAAACCCGCGCTGTTGCCAGCGCGGGTCTTTTCCTGGCTGCAAGGTAGAGCCGAGCCATGCTCGGCTGCGGCGCTCGCGATACATCGGGCCGAAGGCAGCCGAGCATGGCTCGGCTCTACGCGCGTAGGTGCCGACCCGTCGGCTGGTACGAACCCGGAAAAATCCCCCGCACTGTAGCCGGCGCAGGTCTTTTCCTGGCTGGGAGGTAGAGCCGAGCCATGCTCGGCTGAGGCGCTCGTGACACATCCGGCCGAAGGCAGCCGAGCATGGCTCGGGTCTACGCGCGCAGGTGCCGACCCGTCGGCTGGCACGAACCCCAAAAAAAGACCCGCACTGTTGCCAGCGCGGGTCTTTTCCTGGCGGCGAGGTAGAGCCGAGCCATGCTCGGCTGCGACGCTCGCGCTACATCGGGCCGAAGGCAGCCGAGCATGGCTCGGCTCTACGCCCCTCTCCCATCGCCGCGCAGCGATTACCCGATCAGCCCTTCAGGGCCGCCGCCACGAACGGCGGGGTCACCAGCACGCCGGTGTGCAGGGCGGCGGTGTAGTACAGCGTGTCGAACGACTTGGCGGCCGAATCGGCCTGGCGGAAGTCGAAGCTGCTCTCGCCCTTGCGGGCCAGGGTGACGCTCCACCAGCCGGTCGGGTAGCACGGCTGCGGGAACGGCAGGGTCTTGAACGAACCGAAGCCGGCCTTGCCCATCTCGGTGCGCATTTCGTTGATCAGGTCCAGCTGCATCAGCGGCGATTCGGACTGCTGCACCAGGATGCCGTCGTCCTTCAGGGCCTTGAAGCAGCTCTCGTAGAAGGCCTTGTTGAACAGGCCCTCGCCCGGGCCGACCGGATCGGTCGAATCCACGATCACCACGTCCACGCTGCCGGCCGGGCAGTTGGCCATGTAGGCCACGCCGTCGTCGAACATCAGCTCGGCGCGCGGGTCATCGTTGGACTCGCACAGCTCCGGGAAGTGCTTGCGCGCCATCACGGTGACCTGCTCGTCGATGTCGCACTGGGTCACGCTCTCCACGCCCGGGTGCTTGAGCACTTCGCGCAGGGTGCCGCAGTCGCCGCCACCGATGATCACCACGCGCTTGGGCGCGGCGTGGGTGAACAGCACCGGGTGGCTGATCATCTCGTGGTAGAAGAAGTTGTCCTTGCTGGTGAGCATGATGGCGCCATCGATGGTCATCAGGTTGCCCCAATCGGTGGTCGCGAAGATCTCGATCTTCTGGAACGGCGACTGCACTTCGTCCAGCTTGCCCTTCAGGCGGTAGCCAATGGCCGAGCCGGTGCGCTCGAAGTGCTCGATGTACCAGTTGTTGTTGTCAGTCATGGAGAAACAGTCCTGTTCGGGGTGTTGGAGCCGGGCGGGCGGCGGGGGCCGCGTGGCACTAGCCACATCCGGACGGGTTGGCCTGTTCAGGTTGGGGGCCTGAGTACGGGCGCGGGCGCGCATGATAACGGAGCTGTCGCCATATAGGCGTTATCATGCACCCCCTTTTTTACCAACCAGGCCCACTGAAATGACCGATTGGTCCCTCGACCAAGCCCGCAAGACCTACTCGATTCCGCATTGGGCGGATGGCTACTTCGACGTGGATCAGGCAGGACACATGGTGGTGAGACCGACTGGCCAGGACGGCCCGGTGGTGTCCTTGCCGACGATTGTCGACGCCGCACGCGCGGCCGGCGCCAAGCTGCCGCTGCTGGTGCGCTTCCCGGACATCCTGGGCCAGCGCCTGGGCAAGCTGCAGGCCGCGTTCGCCCAGGCGCAGACCGACTGGGACTATCCGGGCGGCTACACGGCCGTGTACCCGATCAAGGTCAACCAGCACCGCGGCGTGGCCGGCACCCTGGCCAGCCACCACGGCGAGGGCTTCGGCCTGGAAGCGGGCAGCAAGCCCGAGCTGATGGCCGTGCTGGCGCTGTCGCGCCCGGGCGGGCTGATCGTCTGCAACGGCTACAAGGATCGCGAGTACATCCGCCTGGCCCTGATCGGCCGCAAGCTGGGCCTGCAGACCTTCATCGTGATCGAGAAGCCCTCCGAGCTGAAGCTGGTGCTGGAGGAATCCAAGGCGCTGGACGTCAAGCCGGGCCTGGGCGTGCGCATGCGCCTGGCCTCGCTGGGCGCGGGCAAGTGGCAGAACAGCGGCGGCGACAAGGCCAAGTTCGGCCTCTCGCCGCGCCAGCTGCTGGACCTGTGGAAGTCGCTGCGCGACACCGAGTACGCCGACTGCCTGAGCCTGCTGCATTTCCACATGGGCTCGCAGATCTCCAACGTGCGCGACATCGCCAACGGCATGCGCGAAGCCACCCGCTACTTCGTGGAGCTCTCGCGCCTGGGCGCGAAGATCACCCACGTGGACGTGGGCGGCGGCCTGGGCGTGGATTACGAAGGCACCCGGTCGCGCAGTTTCTGCTCGATCAACTACGGCCTGAACTCCTACGCCAGCAACATCGTGCAGCCGCTGGCCAATGCCTGCGAAGAGCACGGCCTGACCCCGCCGCGGATCGTGACCGAGTGTGGCCGCGCGATGACCGCGCACCACGCGGTGCTGATCGCCAACGTGTCCGAGGTAGAGGAAGCGCAGGAAGGCCGCGTGCCGGACCAGCACGATGACGAGCCGGCCGCGATCCGCCACCTGCGCGAGATCCACGCCGAGCTGGACGAGCGCCCGGCGGTGGAGCTGTTCCAGGAGGCGCAGCACTTCCATGCCGAAGGCCTGTCCAGCTACGCGCTGGGCCAGATCGACCTGCCGCAGCGTGCGCGCATCGACGACCTGTTCTACGCCATCGCCCATGCCGTGCGTGCGCGCCTGAGCTACGACGAGAAGAGCCATCGCCCGGCGCTGGACGAGTTGAACGAGCGCCTGGTCGACAAGTACTTCGTCAACTTCAGCGTGTTCGAATCGATCCCGGATGCGTGGGCGATCGACCAGGTGTTCCCGATCGTGCCGATCGAGCGCCTGGACGAGCAGCCGCAGCGGCGCGGCATCATCGCCGACATGACCTGCGATTCGGACGGCATGGTCAAGACCTACGTCGAGAACGAGAGCCTGGATACCTCGCTGCCGCTGCATGCGCTGAAGTCCGGTGAGAGCTATCGCATCGGGTTCTTCATGGTGGGGGCCTACCAGGAAATCCTGGGCGACATCCACAACCTGTTCGGCGACACCGACGCGGTGGAAGTGGTGGCCGACGCCGATGGTTACGCGATCACCCAGCAGCGCCGCGGCGATACCACCGATGTGATGCTGGACTACGTGGGCTACAGCCTGGCCGACCTTCGCGCGAGCTACGCCGAGCGCGTGGCCGCCGCCGATCTGTCGCCGGCGCGTGCGCAGGAACTGTCCGACGCGCTGGAAGCGGGGCTGACCGGGTACACGTACCTGTCCGACGAGCCGCTGGCGTGAGGGGCGGGCAGGTGACGAAGGCGACGGCGGGTGCCGTTGCCGACGTTGCCTGCCGTGTTGCGGGGGAAGCGGCTTGGAAGGGCGGGTATCCCGTGTGGCCTGACGTGTGGCTGGGCGTGGCACATAGGGCGGTGCCGGGCATGGCTCGGCACTACCGGGCGGTTGTTCTTCGGCATTGCTCGTCGGCATGAGCGCGCGGGCGGTGTTCCATCTCGTGTTGCATGCAGCGGTGCCGGCGTTGCTGGCCTGGATGTTCTGGCGCAAGCGGTTCCTGTCGGCCTGGGCGCTGCTGCTGCTGGGCTGGATCATCGACCTGGACCACCTGCTGGCCGATCCGATCTACGCGCCCAACCGCTGCAGCATCGGCTTCCATCCGTTGCATACGGCGCCGGCGATCGCCGTGTATGCCGGGCTGTGCGTGCCGAAGAAGACGCGGTTGTTCGGCATCGGGCTGATCGTGCACATCGTGCTCGATGCGCTGGATTGCTGGTGGATGCACCACGCCCGGTAGAGCCGACCGTTGGTCGGCTGCCATTGGCTCCCCGTAGAGCCGACCGTCGGTCGGCTGCCGTTGGCTCCCCGTAGAGCCGACCGTTGGTCGGCTGCCGTTGGCTCCCCGTAGAGCCGACCGTTGGTCGGCTGCCGTTGGCGAAAAACCAGACACGCTGTGCGTGCCAGCCGACCAACGGTCGGCTCTACCGGACGTTTGTCATCCTGTCGGCAACGTCAAGTCGCTCGCAGGCGGCGGTAGCCGACCAACGGTCGGCTCTACGGGGCCTTTATCATCCTGCCGGCAACGTCAACGTCGCACGCAGTCCCGGTTCGGCATTGGCCAGCACCAACGTGCCGCCATGGCTCTCGGCGATGTCCGCCACGATCGCCAGACCCAATCCGCTGCCGGCCGCGCGCTGGTCCAGGCGCACGCCGCGTTCGAGCACGCGCTGCAGGTCGGCATCCGGCAGGCCGGGGCCATCGTCCTGCACCTCGATGCGCAAGGTGGCGTCGATATGGCGAACACGGATCGACACGCGGTGGGCGGCCCACTTGCCCGCGTTGTCCAGCAGATTGCCGAGCATCTCCTCCAGGTCTTCGCGCGCGCCGGCGAACAGCCCCTGCGCATCCGGGTCCTGGGCGAAGACCAGGCCGCGCTCGTTGTGCACCCGCTGCATGAGCGTGCATAGCGCATCGATCACCGGGGCGACGGCGGTGCGCTGTTGGCTGTCGGCGCCGATGCCGGCGGCCAGGTAGCGCTCGATGCTGGCCTGCATCCGCGCGGTCTCGCTGCGCAGGGTCTGGCGCCAGTCGCTGCCATCGCCGTCGGCCTCGGTGACCAGCACGGTCAGCGGCGTCTTCAGGGCATGCGCGAGGTCTTCGGCGCTGCGTCGGGCGCGCACCACCATGCGCTGGTGGTGATCGAGCAGGTCGTTGAGCTGCGCGGCCAGCGGGGCCACTTCCTTGACCAGGCCCTGCTGCGGGAAGCGCACGTTCTCGCCGTTGCGGACCTGGCCGGCGATGCGGCCAAGCTCGGCCAGCGGGCGCAGGCCGTAGTGTACCTGGGTCACCAGCACCGCGAACCACAAGGCGATCAGCACCGCCAGGGCGAGCGCGGTGCGCTGGCGGAAGGCGCTGACCTGCGCGTCCAGGTCGCTGCGGTCGGTGGCCACCACCACCCGCAAGGGCGTCGGCACGCGCGGCAGGGTGACCTGCTGGACCAGCGCGCGCAGCGGCGTATCCAGTGGGCCGCGCGTGTCATAGCCCTGCGCGGGCCCGGTGTGCAGCGCCGCGGGCAGCTGCAGGGTTTCGTCCCACAGCGAACGCGACTGGCCGAGCGGCCGGCCGTGGGCGTCCTGTACCTGCCAGTAGGCACCGGAGAACACACGCTGGTAGCGCTCGTCGAACAGGTCGCGGCGCAACTGCAGGCGGCCCTGCGCATCGCTCTCGGCCAGGGCGAGCACGGCGATCAGCTCGTTGCCCAGGCGCTGGTCCATCGCGGTGCGCGCCGAGCGCTCGTACATCGCCCCCAGCCACCAGGTGGCCAGCGCCGACACCAGCACCAGGCCCACGCCACCGGCCAGCAGCAGGCGGGTACGCAGCGAACTGGTGTTCATGGCTGGGCCGACAGGCGGAAGCCCTGCCCGCGATGGGTGTGGATGAGCTCGCTGCCGAGCTTGCGGCGGATCCGCCCGATCAGCACGTCCAGCGTGTTGGAGTCCGGGTCGAAGCCGGCGTCGTAGACGTGCTCGCCCAGCCGCGAGCGGCTGATCACCACGTCCGGGTGGTGCATGAAGTAGCTCAGGATGCGGTATTCCTGCGGGCTCAGGTGCAGTGGCTCGCCATCCAGTTCCACACGCGCGGCGTTGACGTCCAGCAGCAGCGGGCCGCACTGCAGGCGCGGGCTGGCGTGGCCGGCGCTGCGCCGGATCAGTGCGCGCAGGCGCAGCAGCAGCTCTTCGGGCTGGAACGGTTTGGTCAGGTAGTCGTCGGCGCCGGCATCGAAGCCGGCCAGCTTGTCGTGCCAGCGGGCGCGCGCGGTGAGCACCAGCACCGGAAAGCCGCGCCCGGCCTGGCGCCAGCGCTCGATCACGCTCAGGCCGTCCAGCCCGGGCAGGCCGAGGTCGACCACCGCCGCGGCGATGTCCTCGATCTGCCCCAACTCTTCGGCAAGGCGGCCTTCGGCGGCGTGCAGCACCAGGTAGCCGGCCTCTTCGAGCAGCTGCTGCAGGCGGCTGGCCAGCAGCGCGTCGTCTTCGGCGAGCAGGATGCGCATCAATCTTCTTCCATCTTCAGCAGGCGGCCGGTGGCTGCATCGTAATCCAGCTCCATCACCACGCCGTTGGGGCCGAGGATTTCGATCTCGTACTTGCCATCCTCCAGCTCCACCTCCACCAGCTTGCCGGGGTAGCGCCGCAACGCGTCGGCGACCACTTGCTGCAGTGGCACCCACCGGCCCTGGCGCACCGCCTGGCGCACGGCCTCCTGCTGCCGGCTGCCGCCTTCCTGCGCGTGCACGGGTGCCTGTGGCGTAAGCGCCAGCAGCAGAGGCAGCAGCAGGGTGGGGGCGATGGGCATGCGCGACGGGCTCATGGGGGATGCCAACGGTATACGCCGGTTGCTTAAACAGTGGCTAACAACCGGGCTCATGGTCCGCTTAAGCGCGCTTGCCAGACTGGCGACGCCGGGAACGACCGGCCCTCTTTGGAGCCCCCTGATGAACAAGCTGATCCTGACCGCCACCCTGGCCACCACGCTGCTGGCCGCCCCCGCCTTCGCCGCCGAACTCGGCGCTGCCCAGGTGCAGGCCAAGCTGCACGCCGCCGGCTACACCCAGGTGCTCGAACTGGAGCGCGACGACGGCCTGTGGGAAGCCGATGTCCGCCGCGCCGACGGCAGCGTCGAAGACGTGATCATCGATCCGGCCAGCGGCGAGATCTTCGACCCGCGCAGCGACCGCGCCCTGCTGGATGCCGGGCAGGTGCTGGCCCTGGCCGAGAAGGCCGGCTTCCGCCAGATCGAGTCGTTCGAGCGCGATGGTGCGACCTGGACGCTGGAAGCCCGCAACGCGCGCAACCAGCGCGTGGACGTGCGCATGAGCGGCCATGACGGCCGGGTGCTGTCGAGCAAGCGGGACGGCTGGTGGGACTGAGCGCGCCCGACCCGGCGCGCGGAAACGACAACGGCCGGTAGACCGGCCGTTGCGGGATGCACCGCGGGTGCGGGTTACCAGCCGCCGCGCGGCGGATAATCCCAATAACCCGGGCCCGGGCCGTAGCCATACCCACCATACCCGCCATACGGACCATAGAAGCCAGGGCCCTTGCCCTCGCTGACCCGGATGTTGAGGTTCATGTTGTGGGTCTTGCCCTCGTCGGTGGTGTAGTTCTTGTTGAGGTTGATCTCGGCGGCGTTGTAGTGCGAGTTGCCGCCTTCCTTGGAATAGCCGATGCCGGTGGTGAGGCTGCCGTTGACCCGCAGCTTGTCGTCGGTGACCTCGGCGATGCCGTTGGCGGCGCCGCGATCGCTCAGGCGGCGGCCGCTCTTGTCGCCATAGAAGGTGCCGGGCGGGTCGCCGCGCAGCGAGGCATCGCCGAGGTACTGCATGGGCGCCTGCGGCAGGGCCAGGTTGAGGTCGGTGGCCGACTGCGGGCCGGTCGCGCCGGCCGCGGACTGGGCCAGGGCGACGCCGGGGGCAAGCAGGCACAGCAGCAGCGATAGCGAGCGGATCATGTGGGGCTCCGGAACGGGCTGGCGGCAGGCAGTGCGGCCGACAGCGCTGACGCTAGCACCGGCCGCTTGAACGATGCCTGTCATGGCACCGACCCTGGGGGAACTTTACTCCAGCCGTCCGAACCCGAACAGCGCCGCCAGCGGATGCCGGCGGCGTTCGATCTGGGCGCGCAACAAGCCCGCGCCGATCATGGAGTAGGTGATGCCGTTGCCGCCGTAGGCCATCGCGAACAGGACCCGCGGCCCCCACTGCGGGTGCGCGCCGAAGAACGGCAGGCCGTCCTTGGTCTCGGCGAACGTGCCGGCCCAGGAGAAGGCAGGCTGCAGCGGCAGGTGCGGGAACAATTTGGCCACCTGCTTGAGCAGGGTGCCGGCCTTGGCCTGGACGCGGCGGTCGCGCCGGGCCGGGATGTCGATCGCATCGTCCTCGCCGCCCACCAGCAGGCGATGGTCGCCGGTGGCGCGCAGGTACAGGTACGGCCGGGCCGACTCCCACAGCATGGTCTGCGCCAGCGGGCCCAACTGGTCGGGATCGATCGGATCGGTGATGAAGGCATAGCTGCTGCGGTTGCGCGCCACCGACGGCTTGAGCCAGTGCTGGCTGGCATACCCGGCGGCCATGACCACATGCCGGCAGTGGATCTGTACGCCCTCGGGCGTGCGCGCGGTGACCCCACGGCTGGTGGGGGTGAGGGTATCGAGCACGGTGCGGTCGTACACGCCGCAGCCGCGCTTCTGCAGTCGCATCAGCAGCCGATAGGCCAGCCGGTACGGGTCCACGCGCGCGGCAAGTGCGCTGAGGATCGCGCCGGGTGCGCGGATGCCGAACGCGTCCTGCACCTCGTCGGCCTCCAGCCAGCGCACGTCGAACCCATGCCGCTGGCGCAGCAGGAATTCCTCATGCAGCACGGCATGGTGGCCGCGCTTGCTGGCGTAGTACAGGCTCTGCATGCGCTGGCAGTCCACGCCGGAGAAGGCCCCGGCGACCGCGCGCAGCGCCGGGATCGCATCGGCGCAGGCCTGGTAGGCCATCACCGCGGCGTTCTCGCCGTACTGCCGGGCAAGGTCGATCATGTGGGTATCGATCTCGTACTGCAGCAGCGCGGTGCTGGCCGCCGTGCTGCCCCAGCCGACGTCGCGCTGCTCGATCACCGCCACGTCGTGGCCATGGGCGCACAGCTCGTTGGCGATCAAGGCGCCGCTGATCCCGCCACCGACCACCAGCACCTCGCAGTGGAGGTCCTGCTGCAGGGGCGGAAAGGCGTGCATCAGGCCGTTGCGTATGGCCCAGAACGGATACCCGCTTTTCAGGTCCATGGGTCAGGCCGTGGGCCGGCCGGTATGCGGCGTGTGGATGAGCGGGGTCAGGTCGAACCCCTGCTGGCGCGCCTGGGCCAGGTAGTGCTCCTGCACGGTCGCATCCAGCGTCGGCGTGCGCGAGAGCAGCCAGAGGAACTTGCGGTCCGGGCTGCCGACCAGCGCGACGCTGTAGTCCGGGGCGACCTGGATCACCCAGTAGTCGCCCTTGGTGAAGGGAATCCAGCGCAGCCCGCGCGGCAGGAAGCTGACTTCCAGGCGCGCGCTGTCGTTGTCGACCGCGCAGGCCTCGCCTTCGGCTTCCTCGATCTCGTCACCCAGCCGGCAGCGGTTGAGCACGGCCACGTGGCCGTTTTCCTTCAGGCTGTAATGCGCCGACACATCGGTGCAGTCCTCCGGCTCGTGTTTCATCGGCAGGCGGGCGATCTCGTACCACGTGCCCAGATAGCGCGGCAGCTTGAGATCGGGGACGGTTTTGAGGTCGGCGTGGGTGTTCATCGAAGGCGCGCGGTGGAAGAGGTCCCAACCATGCCGGGGCCCCTGCCACGGGCGGGTGAAGCCGGGGCGATGGCGGTGTCGAGAACGCCCGGCAGGCTCAAGAAGGCCGAAACCAGCGCCGCCATACCGGTGGTCGCGGGATACAAGTGCGGATTAGCCTCCGCCCGTGCGCCCAGTTACTGAGTACAGTGGCTCGAGCACCCACTCGAACAAGCGTCGACGCTCTCCCATGACATCCGCCTCCAGCCGCATCCCCGGCAAAAGAGCCTCCGGGTGCCCGTAGGCCTGTACGCTTTGCTGATGAAGTGACACCAGAACCCGATACATGGGCTCACTGTTAGCGCCGGCACTATTCGGGAGCGGGGTGGCACTGCGAGATACTCGAAGCACTTTGCCCTCGTGGCTACCAAATTTTTGATACGGATATGCTTGGTAGCGCAGCAGCACGCGGTCGCCCGGTTTGACGAAGCCGATTGCAGCGCTTGGAACCATTAGTTGTGCGTGAAGTGATGAGCCAAGCGGAAGAATGCTCAGAATCGGCTGGTTTGGTTGTACCGCTTGTCCGACCTCAACGAATCGATGGGCGACCAATCCGGCAACTGGCGCGCGGAGCAGAACTTCCCCGTCGGCCTCCATCCTTACCGCCTCCTGGTTGAGTACAGCCAATTCACGGTCGGAGGATGCGCCGGCTGCTTTCAGTTGCAGTGGCAGCTCTTTAAGCGTTTGCTCCAATTGGGATAGATTTCTGCGCAGACTGATTGACTGACGCTGCAAAGATTGTTGAGCAATCAAGAGGTCAAGAACCGCCTGCTCCTGTTGACTGACTTGAACCAAGCTGACGTAGCGCTGATCAGCAACCTGGTGGTAGCGCCGCACCACCTCGCGGCCGATACGAACCTGCTCTGTTCGGCTCTGTATCTCCTCCTCAATGTGGGCCAGCTCTCTACGCAGAGCTCGACGTTGATCTTCCAATCCTGATAGCAAGGTCGTGTCAGGTGCGGCTACCTGATAGATATAGCACTCTGCTGGCACGCCTCTAAAGTTGCTTTAACCATATTGGAGTGCAGTAGGGGCCCCTCCGCGGATGTGCGATCATTTAAAAAAATTGCGCGCTAGGCGTGTTGCGTACAGCCATTGATCCGTCCAGTGTGATCGATGCACTTGTTATAGGCCGATTGAGTCAAGCAGGGCCTCAAATAGGTCGGCGATCTCGCCCCATTGGCTCCATAGGAACCAGAACGCGATGATCGCGAGGGTGGGCCAGAATGTGCGTTTTCTAATTCTGATCGTGTAGTGGTCATTGCGATTGTCTGGGTTCTGATTGTTTTCTTCCATCTGTCTACTCGCTGCTGAGTCAAAGGGTGTCGGGGCTTGGCCCCGACACCCTGATGGATCGGATGCTGGCTCTTAGACGATTACGTCTCTGGAGGAGTCATCTGACGTGGCATAGTCTTTCATTGACTCCCATGCCGATTTGAGTCCGTCGCCAATCATTTTTCGCCAGTTATACGTTTCTCCATCTCCTCCGGAGACTAGGGTGGTTTCCATCTGGTCTAGTTCTTTCATCTGGAAATTCTGCTCAGTCCGGCTTCATGTAATCTGTTCCATTGAAGCCATCTAGTACTCCGCCAACGAAATCCCTGATTTCGTTCCTTTCGTAGTAGACAAATGCAAGTACAGCGACGTATGGGAGTACGCCTCCCGACACTTCATTCGCCTCTTCCACGGTTAGTTCATTCTTTCAAATTCCTTCTTTTATCGAATGTTGCTACTCCATAGATCCCATCAACTTGTTGCTGTGGGGCTGGCGCGTTGCCGTCAAGCGTCGCGCTCAATCGTGTCTATCAGCGGAATTTTTATTTGGTCAAGCGAACGTGGCGGGCGTTGCTCTGTCGCAAATGGCCATGCATGGTTGAATGGGCACAGATATCGGGCCGTCGCGTGGAAATTTCTGGAGATCTCAGGTCTGTACTTCTATGCGTAGCGGTGACGTAAATGGGCGTATCGATCGACCAGGTGCGCAATATTGAGCATGCTCAGGCGAGTTGGGGAAATATCGGAGTTCCTGGGCGTCATGCTGGCGGCTATCTATAAATTGATTGCGATAGCTGGTACAGATTGCCATCCAGAAGCGCACTCCTGGTAAATTTAAATCGTCTCGATATGTTTCCCGGTAGGTGCGGATGGTTGAAGCTTGCTGATCGTCACGGGCAGGGATGATTGTCCTCGGTTATCCACACTCTCTTTGAACATCACCCGGTTTATAGTTCGCGCAGGCGCGGTGGTCCGCGCGAACCCCGTGGTGTGCCGGCTTTGTCTTCCCGTCTTTTTCCCTCCTTCCTGCGGCCGCTGGCCGGATTGATGGTGTATGCCTGGCTGGGCATGGCACCGGTCGCGCTTGCCCAAGGCGACGATGCGGTCGATGCGGACCCGATCGCGCAGCTGGCGCAGGCCGGCAAGGACCTCAAGCAGATCCAGGCGTCGCTGGACGATGCCGATACCCGCGACACGCTCAAGACGCTGTCCGACCGCGCACTGGCGGTGCAGCGCGATGCCGATGCCGCACGCAACGCATTGCAGCCGCAACTGGATCAGATGGACGCACGCGTGGCGCAACTCGGCGATGTGCCCGAGGGCACCGTCGAGGCGCGCGACATCGCGTTGCAGCGCAAGACCCTGAACCAGCAGCGCAGCGACATCGCCTCGGCGATCGCGCGGGCCAAGCTGCTGGCCGGCGATGCCAGGCAGCTGGGCGCGGACATCGAGAAGATGCGGGTCAGCCAGTTCAGCGAAGAACTGGCGCGCAAGGTCAATTCGCCGCTGTCGCCGTCGCTGTGGCGGCAGTTCGCCACCCATGTGCCGGCCGACCTCGGGCGGCTGGCATCGCTGTACCGCCAGGGTGAAACCACGGCGCGCAAGGCGATCGCCGAGCACGGCTGGGCGGCGCCATTGACCGGGCTGGCGCTGGCCCTGCTGATGTTCTTCCCGCTGCGGCTGTGGCTGCGTGCGGCCGGGCGCCGCTATGCGGCCTCCGAACGCGCGCCGGACGGGCGCCTGCGCCGTTCCGGGCTGGCGGTGTGGCTGCTGGCGGTGGGCACGCTGCTGCCCGGCTTCGCGGCGGTCGTGCTGGTGGCCTCGCTGGAGAACATCGGCGCGATCCCGCCGCGGCTGGAACAGCTGGCCCTGCACTTCCAGGTGGCCACCTTCGTGGCGGCCTTCATCACTGCGCTGAGCGCCTGCCTGCTGGTACCCAAGCGCCCGTCGTGGCGCTTGCTCAGCCTGGATGACAGCGCGGCCTGGCGCCTGCGCAAGTACGCCTGGGGCGCCGCCGGGCTGACCTTCCTCAGCATCCTGCTGGTGGAGATCAACCGCGCTTCGCGCACCAGCGAGATCACCACGGTGGCGGTGGACGGGCTGATCGCGATCACCTACATGGCGCTGATCATTGCCATCCTGGTCTCGCTGGCGCGCCTGCACCGGCGCCAGGCCGACGAGGCCCAGGCCAAGCTGGACGCGCAGGCCGATGCCGGCGCCAAGCAACCCAAGGCCCCGGTGCGCAGGAGTGGCTGGATCGTGCTGGCACGCCTGGCCGGCCACATCGTGGTGGCCGCGGCGGTGATCGCCACGCTGCTGGGCTACCTCAACCTGGCGCTGTTCGTGGCCCAGCAGCTGGTGTGGGGCGCGGTGGTGCTGCTGGCGGCGTCGCTGCTGCTCAAGTTCGCCGACGATCTGTCGTTGTGGGTGCTGTCGCCCACCAGCCGGGTGGGGCAGAGCATCGTGCTGACCACCGGGCTCAACGACGCCAAGGTGGAGCAAGCCGGCGTTCTGCTGTCGGCGGTGCTACGCATCGGCGTGATCCTGCTGGCGGTGCTGGCGTTGACCGCGCCGTTCGGCAACCTCAACGCGTTCTTCGGCGCGATGGACTCGCTGTCCAACGGGCTGACCATCGGCACCACCACACTCCGGCCCAGCAGCGTGGTGTACGCCGTGCTGGCCTTCCTGGTGGTGTGGGCGGTGATGCAGGCCTTCCAGAACTGGCTGACCAACACCTACCTGCCCAAGACCGACCTGGACGCTGGCGCGCGCAACTCGATCAGCACCGTGACCCGCTATCTGGGCATCATCGCAGCCGTGTTGTGGGGCCTGACAGCGCTGGGCATCGGCTTCGAGAAGCTGGCGCTGGTGGTGAGCGCGCTGTCGGTGGGCATTGGTTTCGGCCTGCAGGCGATCACCCAGAACTTCGTCTCCGGCCTGATCCTGCTGGCCGAGCGGCCGGTCAAGATCGGCGACTGGGTCAAGCTGGGTGACCAGGAAGGTGACATCAAGCGGATCAGCGTGCGCTCCACCGAGATCCAGGTGGGCGACAAGTCCACGCTGATCGTGCCCAACTCCGAACTGATCACCAAGACCATCCGCAACATGACGATGGGCAATGCGCAGGGCCGCATCCAGATCCAGTTCTCGGTGCCGCTGAGTACCGACGTGGCCTCGGTGCGGCAGATCCTGCTGGACAGCTACGCCGAGCATGTGGCGGTGCTGGCCGAACCGGCGCCGTCGGTGTTCATCGACTCGATCGCCAACGGCCAGATCGCGATCAACAGCTTCGCCTACGTCTCCGGCCCGCGCGCGGTGTACGGCGTACGCAGCGACCTGTACTTCACCATGCTGCAGAAGTTCGCCGCCGCCGGCATCGCGTTGTCTTCGCCGACCGACATCCACCTCGTCCGCGATCCCACCGCGCCGCCGCAACCGGAGGCGTAAGCGGTCGACCGGCCATCGGTCGCGACCGCACGCGCGGGGTGCCGGCCGCTGGCCGGCACTCGCGCCGCACGATCAGCCGCGGTTGCCGCGGCGCGAGGGGACCAGGGCGACGTTGTCCACCGCCAGCTTCTCGGCGTGGTTCAACCACGCACGGATCTCCAGGTCGTCCACTTCATGGTCCAGGCCGAACGGCACGCTGATGCGGCCTTCGGCATCCGGCTGCACCCACTGCTGGGCCACCACGACCTTGCGTTGCGAGGACACCGCCTCGATCCAGAAGCCACGGTCCGGCGACTGCTTGGCCACGAACTGCAGCATGTACTGGCCGGCACGGGTGCGGCGGCCCTTCTGGGTGATCATGTGCGCCTGGCGGATGCTCGGGCGCGGGCCGCTGAACGGCTCCAGCGGGCCATCCACCGCAAAGCCGTCGCGCAGGGCGTCGTCGCGGTACAGCTTGATGCCCTTGTCGCGGTTGACCAGCATCGCGCACCAGTCACCGTCGGCCGAGCCGTCCTCGAACGCCGTGCAGCGGTCCACGTAGGCCAGGGTGTTGGCCGGGTCGGCCAGGTCGAACTGCTTGGAGGTGTTTTCCAGGTACACCGACTTCAGGTCGAACTGCTTGTCGTACTCCAGCAGCACCGGCGGCTGCACGTGCTGCAGGCCGATCACCACCTGGTTGTCGTCGTCGATGCGTAGCTGGCGGGTCTTGTCGCCCAGCCACAGCGAGCGTGAGAAGGCCAGGTAGCGCGGATAGTCCTTGCCGTTGTCGCGCAGCGCGGCCGCGCTGGCACTGTCGGTGCGCTTGGGGTCCAGCAGCGAGCGACCGAAGCCGATGGCGTTGATGTCCGGCTGGATCAGGCTCAGCAGGGTGGCACCGGAATCCAGCGTGGAGCCGGCGGTGGTGGCCAACTGGCGCGGTGCGATGTCCTTGCCCAGGAACAGCAGCAGGTTCTCGCGCTTCTGCTTGGCCAGGATGTGGCTGAGATCATTGGGCATGGCCAGGTGGTCGGAGGCGATCACGATCAGCGTGTCGTCGCCGTACGGGCTGGCCTGGATGCGGTCGACCAGCTTGGAGATCAGCCCATCGGTGCACTTGAGCGCGTTGAGCATGCCGATGTTGCCGTACTCGCTCTGGTAGCGGGTGCGCTTGCACGCCGAGGGCAGGTGCCCGGCCGGGTGGTGGGTGTCCATGGTCAGCGTGGTCAGCATGAACGGCTGGCCTTGTTTGGAGAGCTGCACGAAGCGGTCGTAGGCCTTGTCCAGCAGCACGTCGTCGTGCACGCCCCACGGCGAGAAGTGCGAGCGTGCCACCTTCTGCTGCTTGAACCAGGCCAGGTCGTCGACCGCATCGAAGCCGTGCGTGGCGAGGAACTGGCCCTTGCCGGCGAACTGCCCGTTGGCGCCGCCCATGTAGTGGTTGGTATAGCCCTGCTGCTTGAGATAGTCGCCCAGGCAGACCGCCTCAGGCAGGAAACTGCCCATGCGGCCCATGCTGTTCTCGTCGTCCTTGGCGGTGGTCAGCGGCACGCCGCACATGGACGACACCAGCCCGGCGATAGTCCAGCCGCCGCCCTCGGCCGACACCAGGCCGCGCACATCCAGCGCCTGGCCGGCGAGGCGGTTGAGGTTGGGCATCAGGTCCGGGAAGGTGGACGCATCCAGGTAGGTGCGCTCCAGGCTCTCGCCGTAGATCCACACGATGTTGCGCGGCTTGGCCAGCGCCTGTTGCGGCACGCGGTATTCCGGCGCGATGACGCTGTAATCGACCGGACGGGTCTGCTGGTACAGCCGCTGCCCGTCGCTGTACAGCGGGCTCACCAGCACTGCCACCAGCCACATCGCGATGAACCCGCCGAACACCGCCTTGCCGTGTTCGATGCGGCGCCAGCGCTGCACGCGAACAAGCGCCAGCGGCAGCAGCGAGACCAGCAGCAGCGCGATGTAGGCGGCGATGTAGCCCTTGAAGTCGGCGACGCCGGCCCCTTCCATGTCCGCGCCGAGGTGGTACAGCGTGGCGGCGTTGAGGCCATCGCCGGACAGCTTGTTGATCAACCACCACGAACTCAGCAGCACCAGCAGCAGCGACATCAGGCTGGCCTTCCACCATATCCACTTGCGCGAGGCGAGCAGCAACCCGGTGAGCAGCAACAGAGACAGCAGCAGGATCCAGAGCATCGGCGGTATCGGTAGCGAAGGACAGTTGGTGATGGACGCCATGACGACGTATTTCCCATCCGACCGGCTGTCCAACCACACCTGCATGACAAGCCGATGACCCGATCATGCATGCACGAACCTGACTGAAATGTTTGTTTGGCGACACCGCCGATGCGTTACAACACACCGTGTTTCAAGGTGTAAAACGAGCGTGAAGGAAGACCCGCGTTCTTGCAGCGCAGCAGCGGCAATCGATGCAGGAGGTGAATGCGCGCGCTGCGCGTCAGCGGTGCCCGCGCTCTTCCTTCGAACGTGCGCGACGATCGAAGATCAAGGCGCTCAGCACGATGCCGAGGCCAAGGAAGACCCCGATGAACATCAGCATGAAGGCAATGGCTGGATAACCGAACAGGTGCCAGCCTGTCTCCACCTTCATCATCATCGCCGCGGCGAGAATGAGCGCCGCGGTGACGATGCCGGCAGACACGCGGTTGGCGATCTTCTGCAGGTTCTCCATCAACCGCGATTCTTCGAGCCCGGTCACCTTCATCTGCAGGCGGTTCTCGGCCAGCAGCGCGAGGATGTCGGACATCTTGCGCGGGCCTTCGCGCAGCAGCTGTTGCATCTCCATCGCCTCGCTGGCCAGGTTGGCCGCCGACAACGATTTCTTCAGCCGCGCACGCATCACGTGCTGCAGCTGTTTCTCCACGATACGACGGGTATCCAGGTCCGGCGACAGCAGCCGGCACACGGTTTCCAGGTTGAGCAGGGCCTTGCCGAGCAGGCTCAGCTCCGGCGGCGTGCGCAGGCCACTGGCGGTGGCGATGCGGACCAGGTCGAGCACCACGCGGCCTTCGGAGTAGCTGGTGTTGGCGGCGTAACGGGCGATCATCTGCCCGGTTTCGCGCAGGTAGCGCTCCTCGTCGAAGGATTCCAGCCGCGTGCTGATGCCGATGATCTCATCGGCCACTTCCTCGCCGCGCCCGTCCACCGCGGCGAACAGCAGCTTGAGCAGGCGCTCGCGCAGCCGCGGCGGCATGTGCGCGACCATGCCCAGGTCGAAGATCGCCAGGCGCCCCTCCGGGGTGACCCGCAGGTTGCCCGGGTGCGGGTCGGCATGGATCTCGCCGTGCACGAAGATCTGGTCGACATAGCCGCGGATCAGCGCCGCCGCCAGGGGTGCCATCGGCTGCTCGGTGCGGCGCACGTCGGGGATCATGTCCACGCGCACGCCGTGGGCCAGCTCCATGGTCAGCACGCGGTGGCTGCAGTAGTCCCAGATCGGCTGCGGCACCCACAGCGGCTTGAACGGCTTGAGGTGCTGGCCGAAGCGCTGCAGGTTCTCGGCCTCGGCCTGGTAGTCCAGCTCCTGCATCAGGGTCTTGGCGAACTCGTTGAGCCAGTCGCGCAGGCGCACGCGACGGCCGACCTGGGTGAGGTGGTCGGCGGCCAGCGCGAAGCTGCGCAGCACCTCCAGGTCCGAGCGCAGCTGGGCGGCCACCTCCGGTTTCTGCACCTTGACCGCCACCTCGCGGCCGTCATGCAGCTGGGCGCGGTGCACCTGGGCGATCGACGCGCAGCCCAGCGGCACCGGGTCGAAGCTGGCGAACAGCTTGGAGACCGGTGCCCCCAGTTCCTGTTCGATGATGGTGGAGATGCGCTCGACCGGGATCGGCGCGACCTTCTCCTGCATCCGCTCCAGCGCCGTGGCGAACTCCACCGGCACCATGTCCGGGCGGGTGGAGAGCATCTGGCCGAGCTTGACGAAGGTGGGGCCCAGCGATTCCAGGTCGGTGACGAACTGCTCCGGGTTGCCCTCCGGCGGCAGGTCCTGCATCGCCCGCGCATCCAGGTTCATACCCGAAAACACCCCCGAATGGCGGTACCGCAGCAGCAGGCGCAGGATCTGGCTGCGGCGGTTCATGCCCTTGACCAGCGACGGCGTACCGGGGGCGACAGGCGTGGTATTCAAGCAGGGCTCCAGCAAAGGGATCACCGGCAGTGTCGCCGGGAGGGGGTGGTGGGCCGGTGAATCCGCCGGCCGCTACCGCCCCATACCCCGGATCGGGCAGAATCCACGCTCCCGCTTGATCTATTGGATTGCCATGGCCGGTGCCAGCCTGTTTGCGTTGCTCGATGACATTGCCGCGCTGTTGGACGATGTGTCGGTCCTGACCAAGGTCGCGGCCAAGAAGACCGCCGGCGTGCTCGGCGACGACCTGGCGCTGAACGCGCAGCAGGTGACCGGGGTCAACGCCAACCGCGAACTGCCGGTGGTCTGGGCGGTGGCCAAGGGCTCGCTGGTCAACAAGGCGATCCTGGTGCCGGCCGCGCTGGCGATCAGCGCGCTGGAGGCCTGGCTGCGCGGCAAGGGCTACCCGGTGCCGATCGTGGTGCCGCTGATGATGATCGGCGGCGCGTTCCTCTGCTACGAAGGCGTGGAGAAGCTGGCGCACCGCTTCCTGCATTCGCAGGAAGAAGATGCCCAGCAGAAGGCCGCGCGGCTCAAGGCGCTGGCCGATGAAAAGGTGGACATGGTCGCGTGGGAGAAGGACAAGGTGAAGGGCGCGGTGCGTACCGACTTCATCCTCTCGGCCGAGATCATCGTGCTGTCACTCGGCGTGGTGTCCGCGTCGCCGTTCCTCAACCAGGTCACCGCGCTGGTGATCATCGCCCTGGCGATGACGGTGTTCGTGTACGGCCTGGTGGCCGGTATCGTGAAGCTGGACGACGTCGGCCTGTACCTGTCGCGCAAGGGTGCGGCGCTGGCGGCGATCGGCCGTGGGCTGCTGGTGACCGCGCCGTGGCTGATGAAATTCCTGTCGGTGGCCGGCACGGCGGCGATGTTCCTGGTGGGTGGCGGCATCCTGGTGCACAACGTGCCGGCCCTGCACCACCTGGTGCTGGAACTTGGTGGCGAAGGCCGTTGGGGCTGGCTGGTCAACGCGGTGGGCAACATGCTGGTCGGCGTGGTCGCCGGCGCGATCGTGCTGGCCGCGGTGACCGGCATCCAGAAGCTGCGCGGCAAGCAAGCCGCGCATTGAGGGTGGCGGCGCCGCGCCTGGCGCGGCGGCGCTGGCCGTCGTGGCGCGCCGCCGTTGCGCGGTGACGCTATCCACACGCGCGGCGGGTCAGCCGGCCTTCCAGGCCCGCACTGCATCCAGTTCCGCACGCGCGCGGGCCAGGCGACGACCGGACAAGGCGTCGAGGGCGCGCTGCAGGCGTGGCGACTGCGGAGCGCGCCGATGCCAGCGCCGCGCCAGGACCAGCAGGGCGGTCATCAGCGCCGCTCCGGCCACCAGCGAGATCAGCAACCAGCGCGTGGCAAACACCGACAGGTCCACGCCCCACGCCTGCCAGGCCACCAGCACCGGCACCGCCAGCCACAGCCAGCACCAGGGCAGGCCGAGCAGCAGTTCGCCGGCGGCGGTCTGCAGGCGCAACGCCGCCAGATTCCGCGACTGGTCCAGCACCGGCTGGTCGGCATGCAGCTGCCGGCGCAGGTGCAAGCGTGCCGCGCTGGCGATGATCACCGCCACGCAGTAGGCATGCAGGGCCATCGCGCTGAGCATGACCGCCAGCGGTGGCCGCGGC
The DNA here is from genome assembly GCF_056397365.1 of Stenotrophomonas sp. 05N37. Taxonomy (NCBI): domain Bacteria; kingdom Pseudomonadati; phylum Pseudomonadota; class Gammaproteobacteria; order Lysobacterales; family Lysobacteraceae; genus Stenotrophomonas; species Stenotrophomonas sp. 05N37. The sequence goes on from NZ_JBFTNG010000005.1 coordinate 273,175, forward strand.
CACCAGATGCTGCCGCAGTAGATCGCCAGCGCCAGCCAGAACAGCAACCGCATCACCTGCATCGCCCCGAAAGCGGACAACTGGCGCTGCGCGGCGTGCTGGCGGTGGCGGCGCCACGCCTCCAGCGCGGCGGCGTCCTCGCCATCGCCGCGGGTGGCGTGCTGCTGCCACATCTGCTTGAGCGGATCGGTGGTCTGCATCGGCATGTCCTCAGGGGGTGGGGTCGAAACGCGCGCGCAGCTGCTGGCGCAGCCGGTGCAGCCGGGTGGAGACGTTGGCGCTGCTGATGCCGAGGATGTCGGCGATCTGGCGGTGGTCGTAGTCGTCCAGGTGCAGCAGCATCAGCGCCCGGTCCAGCGGCGGCAGGGCGTGGATCGCCGCGTCCAGCTGGCGCAGGGCGTGCCGTTGTTCGGCCGGCGCGGCCCCATCGGCCGGCAACGCCTCCTCGTCCAGCGGCGCATGGTGGCGCTGGCGCAGCTGCTGGCGGCGCAGTTGCGAGATCGCCACGTTCAAGGCCACCCGGTACAGCCAGGTCGAAAAGCGTGCGCGGGCCGGGTTGAAGCCGTCGAACGCATCCCAGGCCTGCACGCTGATCTCCTGGATCAGGTCGAGCCGGTCTTCCTGGTGGGCGCAGTAGCCGCGCGCGATCTTCAGCACGATCCCGCGGTGCTGCTCGAGCAGGCGGGAGAACTGGGTGCGCGGGTCGGCGGCGGTGGTCTTCATGGGCATACCGGGATGATTCGCACCGCCGCTGCAGATATCACAGCGCAGCGACGATCATGGCGGCGCGTCCGCTGCCTGCACGCGGTTCTTGCCGACCCGCTTGGCCGCATACAGCGCCGCATCGGCACGCCGCAGCAGCGCATCGGCGCTTTCGCCCGGCAGCCACTGCGCCACGCCGGCGCTGAAATGCACCGGTACGCGCTGTTCGTCCAGCTGCAGCGGGCGCTGGGCCAGCGAGCGCTGCAGGCGCAACAGGGTGGACATGCTGTCCGCGCCGGGGGTTTCCGGCAGCAGCAGCACGAACTCGTCGCCGCCGAGGCGGGCGATCGCATCGGTGCTGCGCAGGTGCAGCTGGCACACCGCGACCAGGTGGCGCAGCACTGCGTCGCCGCCGGCATGGCCGTGCGCGGCATTGGTCTGGTGGAAGTCATCCAGGTCGATCAGGGCCAGCGCCAGCGGGTGTGCGTGGCGGCCGGCCCGGGCCAGCTCGCGTTCCACCAGCTCGTCGAACCCGCGCCGGTTCAGTGCGCCGGTCAGGGGATCGGTCCGGACCAGCCCGGAGACGTCGCGCAGTTCCTGCTCCAGCTCGGCGATGCGGGCCTCGGCCTGTTCCACGTCGCGGCGCGCATTGCCCAGGTGGTCACGCGCCTGCAGTGCCTGTTCCTGCACACGGGTGGTGTCCTGCAGCACGTCCTGCAGCAGCTGGTTGAGGTCGGCGATGCTGCGCGCTTCGCGCAGCGCCAACGCGTAGCTGCTGATCCGGTCGTGGTATTCGCCGGTGCTGACCGCCATCCCGTCGAGGCGTTCGATGAAGCCGCCCATCAGGTGCTTCATCGCCGCCTTGGACTCGCTGATGCCCTGCTTGAGCAGGCCCTGCTTGTAGATAACTTCACGCAGGTTGATCCGCGCCTGCTCGACCGACTCGCGGTCCAGCGGCCCGCCGATCAGTTCGCGCACCGCATGCACTTGGCCGTGCAGCCAGCTGCTGTCGTCGAGCAGCTCGCCGATGTTGTCCAGCAGCAGGTCGAACAGGCTCAACAGCAGCTCCTGCTGTTCCTGCCAGCCATCGCTGCGCACGCCGATCTGGTGGGTCAGCTCGCGCAGGCGCAGTTCCAGCGGCTGCAGCGGCTGGCCGGGGTGCCAATGGCGCAGCTCGGCGGCGATCTGCACCGGCTCGTCCTTCAGCTCGGGCATGTTCTGCAGCAGGCTGGCCACGGTCACCCCGAGGGTATGCCGCAGCAGCTCGCGCAGGCGCACGCTGTCGGGCTGGCCGTCGGGGCTGTCCTGCTCGATGGTGCGGATGTACTTGTCGATCAGCTGGCGCATGGCCCGGCCGTAGCTCACCCAGTCGGCGCTGCGCTGGGCCGACTGCAGGCGCAGGCCCATGTCGCCGAGTTCGCCGGGCAGGGTGGACATGCCATTGGCGAAGGCGGCCAGCAGCGGCTCGGGGCTGTCGATGCCGGCGAACAGGCGCTGCAGCATGGCGCTGGTGCCGCCCTTGGGGCCGGGCGCCTGCGCGCTCGCCGCATCGATCACGCGGGTATCGGCCTGGCGCCGCGACAGCAGCCGGCCCACGGCGGTGCCGGGGCTGGGAGGAGCGTCGTGCGGGTCGGTCATGCGGCAGGTCCTTGGCGGATGACCGGCGTCGGTCGCCGGGGCGGTAGGGAGGTTGGAACAGTATCGGCGCGGCGCAGGCAGGCTTGAACGCGCCCTCCCGCCACGGCCGGTATGCCACGATGGTAGGCAATCTGAAGGCAGGAGCGTGCGATGAAGGTGATGCTGGTAGGCGCGACCGGCCTGGTCGGCGGGCAGGTGCTGCAGCAGCTGCTCGACGATGCCCGCTGCGATGCGGTGGTGGCCCCGACCCGGCGGCCGCTGGCCGTGGCCGATCCGGTCCTGCTCAACCCGGTGGTGGACTTTGCCGCGCTGCCGGTGGACGCCGACTGGTGGGCGGTGGATGCGGTGGTCTGCGCGCTGGGCAGTACGATCAAGCAGGCCGGCAGCCGCGAGATGTTTGCCCGGATCGACCACGACTACCCCTTGCAGGTGGCCACCCTGGCCCAGGCGCACGGCGCGCAGGCGTTCGTGCTGAACTCGGCAATGGGCGCCAATGCGCAGTCGCGGATCTTCTACAACCAGGTCAAGGGCCGGCTGGAGCAGGACCTGCGCGGCCTGGGCTACCCGTCATTGACTCTGGTACGGCCGGGCCTGATCGGCGGCGAGCGCGCCGAGCGGCGCACGGGCGAACACCTGGCCGGCGTGGTACTGGGCGCGCTCGGCCCCGTGCTGCCGCGCGCCTGGCGGATCAATCCGGCCGGAAACATCACCGCGGCGATGCTGGAGGCGGCGTTGGAGCCGCGTCCGGGCGTGCAGGTGATCGATTCGGCGCAGTTGGCCTGATCCGCCCTCGCCGTTTTAGTTCCGCGCATTACCGGGCGACGGAGGGTCACGGGCGGTGGATGGGGATCCGACCCTGCCGTCGAAGCACCCCGCCGGGTGGTTGGATCCCATCGACCGCCGTTGTCGGTGATCGCTGCGGCCGCATCGCGAGAGCGCGGCCCATGGTCCGCAAACGACAACGGCCACCGTGCGGTGGCCGTTGTCGTCTTCCTCATTGCCTGCCGACCCGTGGTCGGCAGTTACCACATCAGCTGGCCAGCGCCAGGTCATCCATCATCGCGCGCAGGAAGCGCGCCGCTTCGCCGCCGGTGGCGGCGCGATGGTCGAAGGTGACCGACAGCGGGATGACCTTGTGCGCTTCCACGCCGCCCATCACCGGGGTCATCTGGTGGCGGGCGCGACCGGCACCGACGATGGCCACGCACGGCGGCACCACCACCGGGGTCGCGTAGCGGCCGGCGAACATGCCGAAGTTGGACAGCGAGATGGTGTAGCCACTCAGCTCGGAAGCGGCGATCGAGCGCGATTCCACCTGTTCGCGCAGGCGGTTCACGCCTTCGCGGATGCCGCGCGCGTCGAGCATGTCGGCATTGCGCAGGGCGGGCACGAACAGGCCATCGTCGGTGTCCACCGCGATGCCGATGTCCACCTGGTTGTGCAGCGTGCGGGTGAGCGCGTCGCCGTCGAACCAGGCATTCAAGGCGGGCACCTTCTGGCAGGCCACCACGATCGAGCGCACCAGGCGCGCGGTGACGTCATTGCCGGGCACCCAGGCGTGGATGTCGGCGTCGTCGTTCAGCGTGGTCGGTACGACCTTGCTGTGCGCGTCGGCCATGACCCGGGCCATGTTGCGGCGCACGCCCTTGAGCGGTTCCGGCTGGCCCTTGGCGACCACGCCCGGCGGCTGCGTGCGCATCGGGCGGCCGGCTGCCGACAGCGGCGTACGCGATTCGGACGGGCGGGTAGCCGCTGCCGGTGCGGCCACGGGTGCGGCAACGGCGGCCTGCGCGGGGGCGGCACCGATCTTCGCGCTGCCATCGGCGGCGGCCTGCTTGACGTCGGCCATGGTCACCGCGCCGTCGGCGCCGGTGGCACGCACGCGGCTGAGGTCCACGCCGAGCTTGCGCGCGGTGGCACGCACGGCCGGCACGGCCTTGACCCCGCCGACCGCAACCGCCTGCTCGGCGTGCACGGCGTTGGAGCTCTGCATCGCGCCGACCACGGTGCCGGCGTCATCGCGCTCGGCGGCGGGCTTGGCGATCTCGCCACCGTCATCGGAGGCGACCACCTTGTCCGGGTGCGCGGCCGCAGGTTGGCCGGTACTCGGGGTGGGGGCCGGGGCGGCGTGGCCGTGGCCGTGGCCGGTATCCTGGCCATCGGCGCGCTGCGGCAGGTTCGGGTCCAGTTCGAACTGGGCCAGCACGCTGCCGGTCGGGATGATGTCGCCCTCGCCACCGGCCAGCTTCAGCACCTTGCCCGAGAACGGGGAAGGCACTTCAACCACGGCCTTGGCGGTCTCCATGGAGACCAGCGGCGCATCCAGCTCGATCACGTCGCCGACCTTGACGAACCATTCCACGATGGTTGCATCGGGGAGGCCTTCGCCGAGGTCGGGCAGGTGGAAATTCTTGTTCTCACTCATGTGCAGTTCTCTTCCAGCAGTTCGAGATCGCGGGCCGGCAGCCAACCCGTCGCGCCGTTCGCGCGCTCGGACCACCACCAGCCACCGTGTTCATGATGCAGTTTGACCAGTTCACCGCTGTCCACGTCCAGTTCGCGGGCGTCATAGTCGCGCAGGGCTTCTGCGCGACCATCGTCCAGCAACTGCAACCACGCCACCGGTGCCCAGCCGGCACGCCCGTCATCGGTGCGTACCCAGGCAAACGCCGGCCATTCCTCGTCACGAACACCGAGTTCGACGATCTGGCCGGTGCGGAACCGGAGCGGGTTGGGGTACTGGCTGCGGTACGGGCCTAGGAGGCGGGCCCGCACGTCAGCCTGCCGCAATGGCGCGTTTGGCCGCGCTCACGATCCGGTCCACGCTGGGCAGGTACTTCATTTCCAGGCGGAACAGCGGAATGTGGGTGTCATAGCCGGTGACGCGCTCGACCGGTGCCAACAGGTCGTACAGCGATTCCTCGGCCAGGCGCGCGGCGATTTCCGCACCGAAGCCCGCGGTCTTCGGCGCTTCCTGCACGATCACGCAGCGGCCGGTCTTGGCCACCGATTCGGCGATGGTGGCAAAGTCCAGCGGGCGCAGCGTGGCCACGTCGATCACTTCGGCGCTGATGCCTTCGCCGGCCAGCTTGTCGGCCGCTTCCAGCGCTTCCTTCACCTGCGCACCCCAGGTCACCAGGGTCACGTCGGTGCCATCGCGCAGCACGAAGCACACGTCCAGCGGCAAGGCTTCGCCGTCGTTGACGACCACTTCCTTGTACTGGCGGTAGATGCGCTTGGGCTCCATGTAGATCACCGGATCCGGCTCGCGGATCGCGGCCAGCAGCAGGCCGTAGGCACGCTGCGGGGACGACGGCAGCACCACGCGCAGGCCCGGCACGTTGGTGAAGATCGATTCGTTGGCTTCGCTGTGGTGTTCCGGGGCGCGGATGCCACCGCCCCACGGCACGCGCAGCACCATCGGGCAGTGCAGGCGGCCACGGGTGCGGTAACGCAGGCGCGCGGCGTGGCAGATGATGTGGTCCACCATCGGGTACATGAAGCCGTCGAACTGGGCTTCGGCGACCGGCTTCATGCCCTGCGCGGCCAGGCCGATGGTCAGGCCGGCGATGGTGGTTTCATCCAGCGGGGTGTCCAGGACGCGGTCGGCGCCGAAGCGCTGCTGCAGGCCGGCGGTGGCGCGGAACACGCCGCCGTTGACGCCCACGTCCTCGCCCAGCACCAGCACCGACTTGTCGTGCTCCAGCTCCCAGGCCAGGGCCTGGGTGATGGCTTCGATGAGGGTGATCGGGGTGGTGGTCATGCTCTGTTCTCCGCGCGCGACGGCGGCGCTGTCGGCGGCGTTGGTCTGCGCGCCGGAGGCGCCGTTCTTGATCTCATCCATGGCGCTGCTCCAGGGCGATCGCCTGCGCACGCTGGGCCAGCAGGTCCTGCGGCGGATCGGCGTAGAGGAAGTCGAACATCGCCTCGACCGGCTGCACCGGGGTGTTGAGGTAGAGGTTCACTTCCTCGTCCACGCGCTTGCCGCACTCGGCGGTCCACGCCGCTTCCTCCGCCTCGCTCCACACACCGGCATGGGTGAGGTACTTGCGCAGGCGCAGCATCGGCTCGCGCTGCCAGGCATCCTTCACCTCGGCGTCATCGCGGTAGCGGCGCGCGTCATCGGCGGTGGTGTGGTCGGACAGGCGGTAGGTCATCAGTTCCAGCACCGTGCCACCGTCGCCGGCCAGCGCGCGCTCGCGCGCCTGCAGCATGGCGGCCATCACCGCGATCAGGTCGTTGCCGTCCACCTGCAGGCAGAACAGGCCACCGGCCAGGCCCTTCTGCGCCAGCGTTTCGGCACCGGTCTGGGCCGAACGCGGGACCGAGATGGCCCAGCCGTTGTTGACGATGCACAGGATCAGCGGGAGCTTGTAGGCACCGGCGGAGTTGAGCGCAGCGTAGAAGTCGGTCTTGGAGCTGCCGCCATCGCCGCACACCGCGACCGCGATCTGCTTCTCGTTGTTGAGCTTGAACTTCAGCGCGGCGCCGGCGGCGTGCAGGCACTGGGTGGAAATCGGCACGCAGAACGGGAAGTCCTTGGCCGCGTTGCCGCCGTAGTCGTTGCCACGCTCGTCGCCGCCCCAGTACATCAGCACGTCGCGGGGGCGCACGCCACGCATGAACATCGCGCCGTACTCGCGGTAGGACGGCGCGAACACGTCGTCCTTCTGCATCGAGGCGCCAATACCCACGTGCGCGGCTTCGTGGCCCAGGCAGGCGGCGTAGGTGCCCAGCTTGCCGGTGCGCTGCAACGCGATCGACTTGCCGTCGAACACGCGCACGAACAGCATCTGCTTGAACATGGGCAGCAGCGCGCGCGGGTCGCGCAGCGCCTCGGGCAGGTCATCGCGGACGAGCATGCCGTCCGTGTCCAGGTACTGGAGGTATTCGATCTTGAACTCAGCGGCAACCGTCATTGCGTACTGCACCTTCGACAGGAAGTTACAAATGATATGAATTGCCATGTTAAGGAAGGCGTACGAAAAAGCCGTCCTGCGGCGCAGCAAGTGTCCCGGTGGACATTACGCCGATATACCCCATCGGGGGTTCGAAATGCCAATGACTGCAACGTATTCAGTTGCTGCAACCGGGCATGAGCGGGTGCTGGCGGGGCCGGTCAGGCGGCAGCCGTGGGCGGCCTGCCCGCGCAGAAATCGCGGCCAGGCCTGGCACCACACGGCGGCGTAGGGTGCCCGCCGCCCGGGAGCGCATGCTCTGCGCTACCCTTTGACCCCCTCATTTGGCCCACGCCATGTCCGTCGAGAAGAACCAACGCGACCTCGAAGCCGGTATCCACACCGATCTGGAGGGGCGCCTGACCTACGGCGGCTACCTGCGGCTGGACCAGCTGCTCAGCGCCCAGCAGCCGCTGTCCAACCCGCCGCACCACGATGAGATGCTCTTCATCATCCAGCACCAGACCTCCGAGCTGTGGTTGAAGCTGCTGGCCCACGAACTGCGCGCGGCGATCGGCTTCCTGCAGCGCGATGAGGTCTGGCAGTGCCGCAAGGTGTTGGCGCGCAGCAAGCAGGTGCTGCGCCAGTTGACCGAGCAGTGGTCGGTGCTGGAAACCCTGACTCCCTCGGAGTACATGGGCTTCCGCGACGTGCTGGGCCCGTCCTCGGGCTTCCAGTCGCTGCAGTACCGCTACATCGAGTTCCTGCTGGGCAACAAGAACGCGCAGATGCTGCAGGTGTTCTCGCACGACCCGGCCGGCCAGGCGCAGCTGCAGGAGGTGCTGGACGCGCCGAGCCTGTACGAGGAATTCCTGCGCTACCTGGCGCGCTTCGGCCACCCGGTCCCGGCCGCGTACACCGGCCGCGACTGGCGCCAGCCGCACGTGGCCGACGATGCCCTGCACCCGGTCTTCGAGCGGATCTACCAGAACACCGACCGCTTCTGGCGCGAGTACGCCCTGTGCGAGGACCTGGTGGACCTGGAGACCGCCTTCCAGCTGTGGCGCTTCCGCCACATGCGCACGGTGATGCGGGTGATCGGCTTCAAGCGCGGTACCGGCGGCTCCAGCGGGGTGGGGTTCCTGCGCCAGGCGCTGGAGCTGACCTTCTTCCCGGAGCTGTTCCAGGTGCGCACCACGATCCGCAACGACGACCCGATGCCGCCGGACGCCTGATCCGGCCGGTGCACGAATAAGCCTATTCATATTTGTCGAGCGCATCCGCCGTACGGTGCGAGAGGCCCCGCCGTTGCTGCGCTGGCGGGGCCGGCCGGTGGTTGCAGATGCAAGTTCAGCGACCGTGCCGGCAGTTGCAGGAATCGGCGTGTATTTGACGTGAACGCCGTTGGTCTGGGATTCTCCCGCGCTGTTTCGCACATCGGACGTGCATGTCTTCCACCGAACCCAGGAATCCCGCATGAGCGTAGACGCCGCCGCGAAATCCGTCCCCGATCCGGCGCTGCCGGAGTTCAAGACCACGATGGGCCACCCGCGCCCGCTGTGGATGCTGTTCATGACCGAATTCTGGGAGCGCTTCGCGTTCTACGGCATCCGCTGGGCGCTGGTGCTGTACATCGTGTCGCAGTTCTTCGAAGGCGACGCGGCCGGCCAGGCCGCCGCCAGCCGGACCTACGGTGCCTACCTGGCGCTGGTCTATGCCGCGGCCATCTTCGGTGGCTACGTCGCCGACCGGGTGCTGGGGTACCAGCGCTCGATCCTTACCGGGGCGGTGATCATGGCCGCCGGCCTGTTCATGGTGGCCATGCCGAACAAGGAAGTGTTCGAGCTGGGCCTGGCCACGATCATCATCGGCAACGGCCTGTTCAAGCCCAACATCTCCACCATGGTCGGCAAGCTCTACGGCCTGAAGGATGAGCGCCGCGACTCGGGCTTCACCATCTTCTACATGGGCATCAACATCGGCGCGATGATCGCCCCGGTGCTCACCCAGTACCTGGCCGAGCAGGTCTTCGGTACCCAGGCGATGCCGTCCTACAAGATGGTCTTCATCGCCTCGGGCATCGGCATGCTGATCAGCCTGGTGTGGTTCTACATCGGTCGTGCCGGCCTGAAGGGCATCGGCGCACCGCCGGTCGGTGCCGAAGGCTTCGGCCGCATCGTCATGGTGTTCGTCGGTGCCCTCGTCGCCATCCCGGTCGCCTACTTCCTGCTGTCCACCGGCGCCACCGCGCTGGCCTGGATCCTGGGCGTGATGTTCATCGCCCTCGGCGTGCTGCTGCTGGTCGAAGGCATCCGGGAGGGTAAGGTCCAGCGCGACCGCGTGATCGCCATGCTGATCATCTTCGTCTTCAACGTGATGTTCTGGATGTTCTTCGAGCAGGCCGGCAGCTCGTTCACCTTCCTGGCCGATGAGATCGTCAACCGTAATCTCGGCGGCTGGACCTTCCCGACCGCCTGGTTCCAGTCGGTCAACTCGGTGGCCATCATCACCCTGGCCCCGATCATCGCCTGGATCTGGATCAAGCTGGGCCGCGCCAACCCGTCGATCCCGCGCAAGTTCGGCCTGGGCCTGCTGTTCAACGGCGCGGCGTTCGCACTGCTGATGCTGGCGCTGTCGAGCATGGTGGTGGATGGCAAGATCCCGTTCTGGACGCTGTTCATGGTCTACGTCATCCAGTCGGTGGGTGAGCTGTGCCTGTCGCCGATCGGCCTGTCGATGGTGACCAAGCTGGCACCGGTGCGCCTGGTCGGCTTCGGCATGGGCGGCTGGTTCCTGTCCACCGGCATCGGCAACAACCTGTCGGGCATCTTCGCCGGCGTGGTCAGCGGCGAAGGCGGCATGACCGTCGAATCGGCGCTGAAGGGCTACACCTTCGGCTTCTGGGCGTTGATCATCTCCGGCGTGCTGCTGTTCCTGCTCGCCCCGCAGATCAACAAGCTGATGCACGGCGTCAAGTGAGGTCCCCGATGCGCATGCAAGCCTGGGGCTATTCGATGATCGTGGCCGCCCTGCTGGCCGCCTGCTCGCCATCGTCGGCGCCCACCGCTGCGCCTGCGCAGCCGGTGGACACCACGCCGCAGAAGGCAGCGGTCGCCGATCCCGGCGAACCGGTCGCCTCGGGCAACACCCCGGCCGCGGCCGATGTCGCGGCCATCGCCGCGCTCAACGCGCAGTTCGACCCGGGCCGTGATCCGGTCGCCGACCTGGCCACGGCCAAGGTCGAGGCCCAGCGCGGTGGCAAGCGGATCGTGCTGGACGTGGGCGGCGAGTGGTGCTCGTGGTGCCACCTGATGGATGCCTTCATCGAAGGCGATGCGGAGATCCGCAGCTTCCGCGACGCCCACTTCGTGTGGATGAAGGTCAACTACAGCGAAGACAACGAGAATGCGGCGTTCCTGTCGCAGTTCCCGGCGATCAAGGGCTACCCGCACCTGTTCGTGCTCGACGCCGACGGCACGTTGCTGCATTCGCAGTTCACCGGCGAGCTGGAGGCCGACAAGGGGCAGCCCAAGGGCTACAACCGCACGCGGTTCTTCGCCTTCATGAAGGACTGGGCGCCCAAGGCGCCGTAAGCAGAAAAGCCGCGGATTCCGCGGCTTTTTTTTGTCGCGTGCTGCAGGGAGTCGAGCTACTTCAGCACGCAGATGCCGAAGGTTTCGGTGTCGGGATGGGCGACCGCCTCGTGCGCGAGGTCGCACACCAACGCCAACGGCCGACCCTTCACTTCGCCCAGCCGGTCGTAGTTGTGCTTGGCCATGAACCAGCCCGTGTGCTCCTTGCCCTGGTAACGCAGCGTGAGGCGTTGGACGATGACCGGCTCATGCGGCAGCAGTCCGGCCGTCCACGACGTTCCGGTCACTTCCGCGAAGTGGAAGCGGCCCTGCGCATCGGTGGTCACGGTCGTGGTGCGCTTCTGTTCGCCCCAGTGCCAGTGGTAGTCCTGCTCCACTTCGACGCCCTGCACCGGCTGCCCGTTCAGCAGCACGGTGCCGTGCACTTCGGAGAACAGATACAGCGTCTTTGAAAAGGCCATTGCCCATCCTGGTGTGAGGAGTCCCGCCAGCAGCAGCGTGAGGCAGGTCAAGCGGATCCGTTGTGCGTTCATGGCCGTGGCTCGCCTGCTCAACGCAGCGTGCAGATGCCGAAGGTTCTCAGCTCCGGACGGGCCACTGCGTCGTCGGCCAGGTCGCAGACCAGCTGCAGCGGCCGGCCGGCCACTTCGCCCAGCCGGTCGTAGTTGTCCTTGCCGTGGCTCCAGCCGCTGTATTCCTTGCCCAAGTAGCGCAGGGTGATGGTCTGCATGATCACCGGCTGGTGGGGCAGCAGATTGGCGGTCCACGACGTTCCGGTCACTTCCGCAAAGTGGAAGCGCCCCTGCGCATCGGTGGTCACGGTCGTGCTGCGCTTCTGTTCGCCCCAGTGCCAGTGGTAGTCCTGCGCCACTTCGACGCCCGGCACCGGCTGCCCGTTCAACAGCACCGTGCCATGCACTTCGGAAAACAGATACAGCGTCTTTGAAAAAAATGCCATCGCCCCTCCTGGCGTGAGAATGCCTGCAAGCAGCAGGGTGCAACCGGCCCATCGCCTCGTTCCGGAATGCATTGGCGCGCCCTGCCTCGTCCCTGATCAAGCGGCCATGGTCGCATCATTGGCCGCGCTGCCGGAACCCGCCCTCAACTTCCGCGCCTGCCTGCCGCTATCCCCAAGGACCTCATGCCGCGCAGTTCGTGGCGCACAACCGACGGATCGATACGCATGCAGCCGGGCACCAGCGACAGCACTTCCGATACCACCCTCGAGGCACCGGCTGGCGTGAGCCTGCCGCCGGTGGACGTCCTGCTCGACGACCACGGCGCTGGCGAGACCGCCGCCGCCGACACGCCCGCCCCCGGCGCGATCCGCTACCGCCTGCCGTTGGTGGCCGTGCCGGACAACGTGCTGCTCAAGGCCGCGGTGCAGAAACTGGTCGAGCAGAAAACCCAGCTGGACATGCTGGCGCGCACCCCGGACCTGGCCGGCGTGCTGCCGGCCGAGTGGCAGGGCAGCGGGGTGCGGGCGGTGGACCTGCAGGGCTTCGTGCTGTCGGTGCTGCCGTTCCTGCACAACGCGGCCAAGGCCGAGACCTCCCCGGCGCGGCTGCCGCTCAAGCACGTGCTGGGCGATACCGGGCGCTGGGACAGTGGCGACGTGGACGAGCCCAAGTCGCTGGCGTTCTTCCTGGCCAGCGACGATCGCGCCAGCGCGGGTGCCAAGGACCCGGCCGAGGCCTACCTGGTGGCCGCGCTGGGCCTGGCCTGGGCGCACGAAGGGCGCACCCGCCCCGGCTTCCTGCGCCAGATGGGCTACGACAGCATGGCCGCGCGCGTGCACCTGCTGCCCTATCCGGAGCCGGGCCAACTGGCGCTGTATGGCGTGGTCGCCAACGGGGTGAGCCAGCTGTGGTGCGTGCTCGACCGGCGCAAGCTGCGCCCGCTGCTGGCGCCGTGGATCAGCGTGCCCTTGCTGACCGCCTACGGGGTCGCGGCGCCGGGGACATGGCCGACCTCATTCCCACCGGTGGAGGAGGTGGTGCAGATGCTGGCCACCGCGCGCACCGGCAAGGGGCCGGTGGAAGTGGACCTGACCAAGGTCGCCGCCAAGGTCCAGCAGGACGCCTCGGCCGAAACCTGGATGCCGGTGAGCCTGCTCCAGGTCGGCACCTGGGCGCCGCGCTGGGGCTACTTCATGGCCACCTTCATCGGCCTGCCGACGGCGCTGCTGGTGCTGGCCGCGCTGGCCCTGCCCAACGCCATCGAAGCGGCGGTGGTGGCCGCCTCGCTGGCGTTCGCCGGTGGCGCCATCGGCGCGCTGGCCGCGCCCTGGGTACATGCCCGGCGCAAGCACCTGAGCTGACCCGCAACGCCCCTGCGGGGGCGTCGCCGGGCTCAGCCATGGTCCATTTTCTGCAGGCCTTCCCCGGCCAGGCGCAGGATCAGCGTTTCCAGCATCTGCTCCTCCTCCTCGCTCAGCACGGACATCAGCTTGCGGGTGATCTCGATCACCAGCGGGGCGATGGTCTCGTACACCTCGAAGCCGGCCGCCGACAGCGCCAGCACCGAGCGGCGGCGGTCATCGCCGTGGGTTTCACGCTTGATGAAGCCCCGCTCGAGCAGTCTGGCCACGGCGCGGCTGACGGCCACCTTGTCCATCGCGGTGCGGTCGGATACCTCGCTGGCCGAGGAGCCGGGGTACAGGGCCAGGATGGTGATGACCCGCCATTCCGGGATCGCCAGACCGTAGCGGTCCCCGTACAGCTTGGCGATATTGCCGCTGACCCGGTTGGACAGCACGCTCAGCCGGTACGGCAGGAACTGCTCCAGGTCGAGCAGGGCGTGCGAGGCGCGGATGCTGTGGCTGCTGGGATCGGGTGGGCTCATGCTGCGGTGCACCTTGATGGTGGTTTCATGTGAAACTATAAACCTTAGTTCCGGACACCGCATTCTCGCGGGTCTGCCTTCCGCCCGCACCTGGTTTTTTCCGCTGCGGACCTGCTTTGGAGCCACATCATGACCAGCCAACTGAGCACCGCGTCCTACGCACCCGATCCGGGCATGCAGGTCACCACCTTCGAAAACCCGATGGGCATCGACGGTTTCGAGTTCGTCGAGTTCGCCGCACCGGCCGGCCGCGGCACCGAACTGCACGACTACTTCCGCAAGATGGGCTTCACCGCGGTGCTGCGCCACAAGCGCCGCGCGATTACCGTCTACCGCCAGGGCGACGTCAACTTCCTGGTCAACGAAGAGCCGGACTCGTTCGCTGCCGATTTCGCCGACAAACACGGTCCCTGCGCCTGCGGCTTCGCCATCCGCTTCAAGAAGCCGGGTGATGAGGTGTACCAGATGGCGCTGGGCAACGGTGCCGAGCCGATCGACTTCAAGCCCGAATCCAAGGCCGTGCCGGCGCCGGTGATCAAGGGCATCGGCGACTGCATGCTGTACCTGGTGGATCGCTACGGCGCGGCCGGCAGCATGTTCGATGCCGACTACGCGCCGATCGAAGGCGTCAACCAGCGCCCGACCGGGTTCGGCCTGACCTTCATCGACCACCTCACCCACAACCTGTATTTCGGCAACATGCAGCAGTGGTCGGACTACTACGAGCGCCTGTTCAACTTCCGCGAGATCCGCTACTTCGACATCAAGGGCCTCAAGACCGGCCTGGTGTCCAAGGCGATGACCGCCCCGGACGGCATCGTGCGCATCCCGCTCAACGAATCCTCCGATCCGAAGAGCCAGATCAACGAGTACCTCGACGCCTACAAGGGCGAGGGCATCCAGCACATCGCCTGCTTCACCGACAACATCTACGACACCGTGGAAGCGATGCGCGCCCAGGGCGTGGAGTTCCTCGACACGCCGGACACCTACTTCGACGTGATCGACATGCGCGTGCCGGGGCATGGCGAAGACGTGGCGCGCCTGGCGAAGAACAAGATCCTGATCGACGCCGATCCGGAAACCAAGCAGCGCAAGCTGCTGCAGATATTCACCACCAACTGCATCGGCCCGATCTTCTTCGAGATCATCCAGCGCAAGGGCAACGAAGGGTTCGGCGAAGGCAACTTCACCGCGCTGTTCGAAAGCATCGAGCGCGACCAGATCAAGCGCGGCGTGCTGTAACGTCACCCGGCATCGGTCCGGCGCGGCGTCCGCAGCGCCGGACCACCTCGTCGCGCCGGGCGCTGCCCGGCTGCTTCAATGCCCCCCATTGCACACCTCCCAGGCTCCGCCAGGACACGCACAGATGAGCACCTCCATCACCGCCCGCGGCTACCAGACCGGCTTTGGCAACGAGTTCGCCACCGAGGCCGTCCCCGGCGCGCTGCCGGTAGGACGCAATTCGCCGCAGCGGGTTGCGCATGGCCTGTACGCCGAACAGCTGTCGGGCACCGCGTTCACCGCACCGCGCGGCAGCAACCGGCGCAGCTGGCTGTACCGCATCCGCCCGGCGGTGGCGCACGGCGAATTCAGCGCGTACGCCCAGCCGCACCTGCACGGCGATTTCGCCGCCGGGCCGGTGTCGCCCAACCAGCTGCGCTGGGACCCGCTGCCGCTGCCCGGCACCCCCACCGATTTCATCGATGGCCTGTACACCATGGGCGGCAACGGCGCGCCCGATGCGCACCATGGCGTCGGCATCCACCTGTACGCAGCCAACGCCGACATGCAGGGCCGTTACTTCTACAACGCCGACGGCGAGCTGCTGATCGTGCCGCAGCTGGGCCGCCTGCGCCTGCTCACCGAGCTGGGCGTGATCGAGATCGAGCCGCAGCAGGTGGCGGTGATCCCGCGTGGTGTGCGCTTCCGGGTCGAACTGCCGGACGGTGAGGCACGTGGCTACGTCTGCGAAAACTTCGGCGCGCTGCTGAAGCTGCCGGACCTGGGGCCGATCGGGTCCAACGGCCTGGCCAATCCGCGCGATTTCGAAACACCGCAGGCCGCCTTCGAGAACATCGAGGCTACTTTCGAGCTGATCGCCAAGTTTGGCGGGCAGCTGTGGCGTGCCGACATCGACCATTCGCCGCTGGACGTGGTCGCCTGGCATGGCAACTACGCGCCTTACCGCTACGACCTGCGTCGCTTCAACACCATCGGCTCGATCAGCCACGACCATCCGGACCCGTCGATCTTCCTGGTGCTGCATTCGCCCAGCGATACCGCCGGCACCAGCAACATGGACTTCGCCATCTTCCCGCCGCGCTGGCTGGTGGCGCAGGACACGTTCCGCCCGCCGTGGTTCCACCGCAACATCGCCAGCGAGTTCATGGGCCTCATCCACGGTGCCTACGATGCCAAGGCCGAGGGGTTCGTCCCCGGCGGCGCCTCGCTGCACAACTGCATGAGTGGCCACGGCCCGGATGCGGCGACCTTCGACAAGGCGTCGGCGGCCGACCTGAGCAAGCCGGACGTGATCAAGGACACCATGGCCTTCATGTTTGAAACGCGTGGCGTGATCCGCCCCACCGCGCAGGCGATGGACGCCGCGCACCGGCAGCGTGGTTACCAGCAGTGCTGGAAGGGGCTGAAGGCGAACTTCGTCCCGTGACGTCGGCGTTGCCGAAGGCCGCGTTGGCGATGTTGTACGCGGCGGGGGCATCGCTGCCGCTGCCGCCTCGTGCGCGTTTCGTGGACGAGCAGATCGACGACCTGGCGCTGCAGGGCGTGAACCTGGCAGCGCCGATCTTCGAGGGGTGCCGGGTGCAGCGGGGAACGTTCGCGCACTGCGATTTCTCCGGTGTCCGCTTTTTCCACCGCAACCAGCTGGCCGGCTGCCGCTTCACCCGCGCGGACTTCCGCAACAGCGGGCTCAATGACACCGTGTTTCGCGAGTGCGTCTTCGACCGGTGCGACTTCCGCCAGAGCCGGTTCAATGAGTGCATGCTCGACCGCTGCACGTTCATCAACTGTCGGATCGTGGACACCGACATGCCCGCGCACGCCACCACCGGGTGTCGCTTCGAAGGCACGTTGAAGGACGTGAGATTCGTTGCCGCCGGTGCACCGGCCCAGCTGGACGCCGATTTCAGCCGCTGCATCCTGGACGACGTGTCCTTCGAAAACTGCCGGCTGGACCACGTCGTCCCACCGCGTGACCCCCGCCATGTCTACGTGCGGGACGTCGCGGTGCGCGCGCGGCGCGCATTGGATGCGTTGCCGGCCGCGCCGCACGACACGACCACCAAGGTCCTCATGCGCCGTCTTCGCCGTTATGCGCAGATGCAGGGCACTGTTCTCAACCTGGACAACCTGCGTTGCGTGGAAGACCCCGCCGTGGCCGCGGCGTTGATTGCCGCGCTCGCGGTGGCGTGATCCAGGGTTCCGGCGACGGGTCGCGAACCCTGCTCAGGCCGTGGCGATCGCGGCATGGGCCAACTGCGCGGCGTGCGCATCCGGCATGGCCTCCACCACGCGCTGCCGCACCCGCTCGGCATACCCGGGCGAGGTCAGCCCGGGCAGCGCCCTCAGGGCGGTGTGCAGCGAGGCGATGACGTCTTCGTCGCTGCGCGCGCGCTGCAAGGCGTGGAACAGCGCGGCGGCCTGCGGGTGGCGCTGCAGTTCGAGGATGCCCAACAGGTAGATGCGCGCGGCCACCAGCGAGCGACGGCGTTCGGCAGGGGCGGGCGCGGCCACGGGTGCCGCGCCGGGCGGCGCCGGCAGCGTGGCCGTTTCCAGCGCTGCGCTGGACACCAGGTACCCGGCCTGGATCAGCTGGATCACCATGGCGGAGGCCTCCGGCCCGATCATGCCGGTGAGCTGGGCCAGGTCGCGCTGGCCGTCGCACAGGATCAGCAGGCGGCGCTGGCGCATGTCCAGCGGCGCGCGGTGGGCCTGCAGGGCGGTGCGGGCGAGGTCGGTCTTGCGCGGTTGCATGGGCGTGGGGTCGATGCGGTGCAGGCCGAGCCTGAACCCGGCAGGTGAAACCGCGATGACAATCACGTTCCTGCATGCAGCCGCTGCACGGCGATCGCGCTAGGCTGCCGGGCACTGACTGGAGGACACGCATATGAAGCAGCTGGGAAGCGTTTTGGCACTGGCTATCGTGCTCGCATTGGGTGGCTGCGCGCGCAGCCCGGAAACCCCGTCGAAGGACGCCGATGCGGCCACGCCGGCACCGACCCCGACCGCGCCTGCTGCCGGCGCTGCGCCAGAACAGGGGGCGGCTGCCGGCTCCGATGCCGCCGCCGCCGCGACCGGTCCGGCCCGGCTCGATGGCTACGGCCCGGTCGCCCTGGGCAGCACCCTGGAGCAGGTGCAGGCCGCCTGGAAGGAACCGCTGCAGGGCGAGGTTCCGGACGACTACTGCCACGCGCTGCGGCCGCAGGGCGCGCAGGCCGATGACGTGGTCTTCATGATCGAAGGCAAGCGACTGGTCCGCTACGACGTGCGCAACGACCGCATCGTCGCACCCGGCGGCGGTAAGGTCGGCATGTCGCTGGGCCAGTTGCAGACGCTGTACCCCGATCGCGGCGACGTCACCGCGCACAAGTACGACGAGAAGGGTCACAACCTGCGGGTGCGCCCGGCCACCGAGGGGGGCGCGCTGATCAACTTCGAGATCGGCGGCGACGGCAATGTCACCGCCTGGCGGGTCGGCCAGACCCCCCAGGTCGACTACGTCGAAGGCTGCTCGTAAGCCAGCGGCGGCGCGTGCCCGGAGCGGGCCGCGCCGCTGCACCCTGCGTCGGCGGTGTCCTCACCCCCCTGCGCGCGCGCTGGCTCTAGAATCGGGCCATTGCTGCCTGGGGATGTGCCGATGATTGCTGCTACCGCGTGGTTCCTGCTGGGATTGCTGCTGCTCGCGCTGGGCGGCGACTCGATCGTCAAGGCGGCCTCGGGCCTGGCCCAGCGCTTCGGCGCCTCGCCATTCGTGGCCGGGCTGCTGCTGGTGGCCTTCGGCACCTCGCTGCCCGAGCTGGTGGTCAACGCCCGCGCGTTCGTGGTCGGGGCCGAAGAACTGGCGCTCGGCAACGCGGTCGGCAGCAACATCGTCAACGTCGGGCTCACCCTGGGCCTGGCCGCGCTGGCGGCCCCGTTGCTGGTCCGCGCCCGCTTGCTGTCACCGTTGCTGGTGCTGCTGGCCGTGGCCAGCCTGGCCCTGATCGTGTTCGGCCTGGATGGCGTGGTGACGCGCTGGGAGGGCGGGCTGCTGCTGCTCGCTTTCGTGGCCGTGCTGGTGTTCCTGCTGCGGCAGGCGCGGCGCGAATCCGAGCCGGTGCGCGAGGCCATTGCCGGCTATGCGATGACCCGCACCGGGCTGTTCCTCAACGTGCTGCGGCTGGTGTTCGCCGCGCTGTGCCTGTACTACGGCGCGCGCTGGATCGTGCAGGCCGCGCCGGTGTTCGGCGCCGGCCTGGGCTGGTCGCCGCTGCTGGTCGGCCTGCTGCCGGTGGCCATCGGCACGGCGCTGCCGGAAGTGGCCGCGGCGATCGCGGCGGCACGGCGTGGGCAGGGCGACATGGTGCTCGGCCACGTGATCGGTTCAAGCCTGTTCAACCTGCTGGTGGTGGTCGGCGGCATGGCCGCGCTGCGACCGCTGGCGGTGCCGGCCTCGTTCGTGCGCCTGGAACTGCCGGCGGCGATCGCGTTCGTGCTGGTGCTGTACCCGATGCTGCGGGGTGACCTCACCATCAGCCGTCGCGAGGGCGGGGTGCTGGTGGTGGCGTTCCTGGCCTGGATCGGGTTGGAGCTGGCGCTGGTCCGGGGCGGCTGAACGAAGCCGCGCGTAGCGCCGACCGTTGGTCGGCTGCTCCAGGTGCGATGTGAGTGCAGCCGACCAACGGTCGGCTCTACGCGTGGGATTGGCAATAGCCGACCAACGGTCGGCTCTACGGGTGGGATTGGCGGCAGCCGACCAACGGTCGGCTCTACGCGTGGGATTGGCAATAGCCGACCAACGGTCGGCTCTACGCGTTGGGATTGGCAATAGCCGACCAACGGTCGGCTCTACGTGCGGGATTGGCGGCAGCCTACCAACGGTCGGCTCTACGCGTGGGATTGGCGGCAGCCGACCAACGGTCGGCTCTACGTGGTTCCTGGCGGGTATCCGATGCCGGTCCGGGATCCACCTGGCTTCCTCATTACGGCGCCTGGTCGACGTCCGGTTGCGGCGGCGGCAACTGCTCTTCCTTGGCGGTCTCATGCCCCGGCAGGCTCGGGCGCTTCTCCATCATCAGCGACAGCGCTGCCTTGGCCATCATGTGCGCGCTGATCGGCGCGGTGATGAACAGGAACACGGTGATCAACAGCTCGCGCGGCTGCGGGTCCTGGCCCAGGAAGATGTGGTAGCAGACCGAGCCGACCAGCACACAGCCCACGCCGAGCGTGCTGGCCTTGGTCGGTGCGTGCAGGCGCTTGAAGAAGGTGGACAGCTTCACCAGGCCGAGCGCGCCGACCAGGATGAAGAAGCAGCCGAACAGCAGCAGGATCGACAGCACGATCTGGATGACGGTGATCATTCGACGATGTCCCGGCGCAGCACGAACTTGCTCAGCACCACGGTGCTGCCGAAGCCGAGCATGGCGATGATCAGCGCCGCCTCGAAATACACCGCCGAGTTGAGGTACATGCCGAACAGCATCAGCTCGGCAATGGCGGTGACCGACAGGGTGTCCAGCGCCAGGATGCGGTCGGGCACGGTCGGGCCGCGCAGCAGGCGCCAGGTGGCCAGCAGCATGGCCAGCCCGACCACGTGCATGCACACCACCATGGTGGTCTGGATGAAGGTGTAACCGGTCATGGGAAGATCTCCATCAGCGGGGCTTCGTAACGGCGTTTGATCTGCGCGATCAGCTCGTCCGGGTCGTCCAGGTGCAGCACGTGCACCAGCAGGTAGCGGCGGTCGTCGGACAGGGCCGCCGATACCGTGCCCGGGGTCAGCGTGATCATGCTGGTGAGCGCGGCGATGCCGTGGATGTTGGCGATGTCCAGCGGCAGCCAGATGAAGCCGGGGTGGATGCGACGCTCCGGCCCGAGAACCTGGATGGCCACGCGGATGTTGGATGCCAGGATGTCCCACAGCGTCACGAACAGCAGCTTGGGCACCGGGCGCAGGGAACCGATGCGGGCGAACTCGCGGTCCAGGCGCGCGGCGAACAGCGGCACCACCAGGCCCAGCAGCATGCCCAGCACGAACTGGCCGACGGTGAAGCTGTCGGACATCAGCAGCCAGAACGCCACCACCATCACGCTCAACGAGGGCGACGGGATCAGGCGCTTGTACAGCGAAGGCGTACGCGTCATGGCTGGCGGATCTCCGGCGGGGTGGCGCGCAGCTCGCCGACATAATCGCCGGGATGCAGCAGCTGGTTGGCCATCGCATCGGTGTGCTGCATCAGCGGGCCGGCGAACAGGCTCATGGCGATGCCGTAGCAGAGCAGCAGCGCGGCGGCGAACAGTTCGACGGTGCGGGTCGGTGCCTTGCGTGGCGGCGGTACGCCTTCTTCCTGCACCGGCACGCGCCAGAACAGGCGGATGCCGCCGCGGGTGAGGCCCACGATCACCATCAGGCTGCTGCCCAGCACCACCGTCCAGACTACGGCGGTGTACTGCGCCGGCATCCCGGCCAGCAGCGCGGCCTTGGCCAGGAACCCGGACAGCGGGGGCAGGCCGGCCACGGCCACCGCCCCGATCAGGAACAGCACGGCGGGCGTCTGCTTGCCAGGCATCGGCGCGATGATTTCCTTCCTGTCGCTGGCCCCGCCGCGGCGGCGGCGGATCAGGTCGGCGATCAGGAACAGCGCGGCGGCCACGAAGGTGCTGTGGGGCAGGTAATACAGCCCCGCCGACAGCACCTGCGGGGTACGCACGGCGAAGGCGATGAACAGCGTCGCCGCCGACACCACCACCAGGTAGGAAATCATCACCCGCAGGCGCGCGGCGGCCAGCACGCCCAGCCCGCCCAGCACCAGGGTGGCCACGCCGGCCCACAGCAGCCAGTCGCTGCCGTAGCCGGCCATCGGGCCGGCGCCCTCGCCGAACCACAGCGTGCTCACCCGCAGCACCGCATACAGGCCGACCTTGGTCATGATCGCGAACAACGCGGCCACCGCGGCCGGCGCGCGCGCATAGGCCTCGGGCAGCCACAGGTACAACGGCATCAGCGCCGCCTTGCTGCAGAACACCAGCAGCAACAGGCCCATGGTCGCCTTGACCAGCACCAGGTGCGAGGCCGGCACCTCGGCGATGCGCTGGGACAGCTCGGCCATGTTGAGCGATCCCAGCGAGGCATACAGCAGGCCGAGGGCGATCAGGAACAGGGTCGAGGCGGTGACGTTGAACACCACGTAATGCAGGCCGATGCGCATGCGCAGGCCGCGCCCGCCACTGAGCAGCAGGCCGTAGGAGGCGATCAGCATCACCTCGAAGAACACGAACAGGTTGAAGATGTCGCCGGTCAGGAAGGCACCGTTGAGGCCGACCAGCTGGAACTGGAACAGCGCATGGAAGTGCGGCGCGCGCCGGTCCCAGCCCGAGCACGCATGCAGCAGGCACGGGATGGCCAGCAGCAGGGTGGTGACCAGCATCCATGCCGACAGCCGGTCGGCCACCAGCGCGATGCCCAGCCGTGCCGGCCAGTCGCCCAGCAGGTACACCGCGATGCTGCCATCGGCAGTCTGGGCGAACAGCAGGGCCACCGCCGCCGCCAGCGCGGTTAGCGTGGTCCAGGCCACGCTGCGCTGCACCCTGGGGCCATAGCGGCGATGCTCGACGAACAGCGAACAGGCCGCGCCGAACAACGGAATCAGGATCGGCAGGATCACCGCATGGTTCATGCGCCACCCTCCCGGCCCGGCGCGGTATCGGCGGGGGCGTCGTCGGCCTCTTCTTCGTGCGCGTCGACGTGGTCGCTATGGTTGTCGCTGCGGCTGCGCATGGCCAGCACGATGCTCACCGCGGTCATCGCAAAGGCGATCACGATCGCCGTCAGCACCAGCGCCTGCGGCAGCGGGTCGGTGTAGTTGCCCAGGTCGCTGTCGATGCCCTCGCGCAGCACCGGCGCCTTGCCGGTTACCAGGCGCCCACCGGCGAAGATCAGCAGGTTGGTGGCATAGGACAGGAAGGTCATGCCAAGGATGACGTCGAAGGTGCGCGCACGCAGCAGCAGGTAGATGCCGATCGCGCTCAATATGCCGATCGCGCTTGCCAGGGCCAGTTCCATCAGTGCATCTCCCCGGTTTCTGCCGAACGACGGTTGGGATCGATCTCGCCCTTGCGGGCGTTGCGGGTGCGCGAGGGCTTGATCGTGCCCATCATCGACAGGATCAGCATCGCCCCGCCGAACACCACCAGGTACACGCCGGTGTCGAAGCCGATCGCGCTGGCCAGCGGGACCTCGCCGATCAGCGGGATATGCAGGTCCAGGTGGCCGCTGGTCAGGAACGGCACCCCGAACAGCATCGACGCGCTGCCGCTGACGATCGCGATCAGCAGGCCGGCACCGATGCAGCGGATGTAGTCGAAGCCGAACCGCGACTCCACCGAGGTGGTGCCCTGGATGACGTACTGGATCAGCAGCGGCACGGCCAGCACCAGGCCGGCGATGAAGCCGCCACCGGGCGCGTTGTGGCCGCGCAGGAACAGGAAGATCGACACGGTGAGGGTGAGCGGGAACATGATCTGGGCCAGATCGGCCGGCACCGGCAGCTTGATCGGCGGGCCCGGCATGATCTGCTCCGGCGCCATCCGCGAACGCCGCAGCATCGCGTGCACCACCAGCGCGGCGATGCCGAACACGGTGATCTCGCCGAAGGTATCGAAGCCGCGGAAGTCGACCAGGATCACGTTGACCACGTTCTGGCCATAGGCCTCGGGCAACGCACGGGCGACCAGCTCGCCGGCCATCGTATTGGGCGGCAGCGTCATCGCCGTATACGCCAGGGCGGCCAGGCCGCCGCCGCCGATCACCGCGATCAGCGCGTCGCGGCGCTTGCGCCAGCGCGAATGCTCCGGCGGCGACTGGGTGGGCAGGTAGTTCATGCCCAGCAGCATCAACACCAGCGCGACCATCTCTACCAGCAGCTGGGTCAGGGCCAGGTCGGGGGCGGACAGGAAGACGAAGGTAAGCGACACCATCAGCCCCACGCCCCCCATCACCAGCACCGCCAGCAGGCGCTGCCGATACACGAACAGGGCACTGACCGCGCAGGCCATCATCACCAGCCACAGGGTCCAGCCCAGCAGTGGCAGCGGTTGCGGCGACGGCCAGTTCGGCGACCCCGGGTTGGCCACGAACGGGGCCAGCGCGACGATGATCGCCACCACCACCAAGGCCATCAGCATGCGCTGCAGGCTGCCGTTGGCCAGCGCCTGGGTCAGCCGGTGGGCGAAGCCGAACACCAGGTCCAGTTGCCTGTGGAAGATGTTGCGCCCGATCGCACGGGTCACCACGGCATGCAGGTCGATCAGGCGGCGCAGCCCGAAGTACAGCGCGACGCCGCCCACGACGCCGGCGAGGCTCATCATCAGCGGCATGTTGAAGCCATGCCACACCGACAGGCTGTAGGCCGGCATCGCCGTGCCCAGGATCGAGGATGCGGCGGCGTGCAGCACCGGGGCAATGGTGATCGCCGGCGCCACCCCGACCGCCACGCACACCACCACCAGCACTTCCACCGGCACCTTCATCCAGCGCGGCGGCTCATGCGGTACCCGGTCCAGGTCGTGTGGCCCCTTGCCGAAGAAGGTGTCGTGCACGAAGCGCAGGCTATAGGCCACGCCGAACACGCCGGCCAGCAGCGCGGCGATGGACATGGCCAGGCGCATGGTTTCCGGGCCGCCGGCGTCCAGCGCCTCGGCGAACAGCATCTCCTTGGACAGGAAGCCGTTGAGCAGCGGGATGCCGGCCATCGCCAGCGAGGCGATGATCGCCAGCGTGCTGGTGAACGGCATCAACCGGCGCAGCCCGCCCAGCTTGCGCATGTCGCGGGTGCCCGTTTCGTGGTCGATGATGCCCGCTGCCATGAACAGCGAGGCCTTGAAGGTGGCGTGGTTGAGGATGTGGAACACGCCGGCCACCACCGCCATCGGCGTGGACAGCCCGAACAGCATCGTGATCAGGCCCAGGTGGGAGATCGTCGAATACGCCAGCAGGCCCTTGAGGTCGTGCTGGAAGATCGCGTTCCAGGCGCCGATCAGCAGGGTGATCGCGCCGATGCCGCTGACCGTGTAGAAAAACAGGTCGGTACCGGCCAGGGCCGGATGCAGGCGCGCCAGCAGGAACACGCCGGCTTTGACCATCGTGGCCGAGTGCAGGTAGGCCGAGACCGGGGTCGGCGCGGCCATCGCCTGCGGCAACCAGAAGTGGAACGGGAACTGCGCGCTCTTGGTGAAGATGCCGGCCAGCACCAGGAACAGCGCGTAGGGGTAGAGCGCACTGGCCCGGATCGTGTCACCGGCGGCCAGCACCGCGTCCAGTTCGAAACTGCCGACGATGCGGCCGATCAGCAGCACGCCGCCGAGCAGGGCCAGGCCACCGCCACCGGTCACCACCAGCGCCATCCGCGCGCCTTCGCGGGCGTCCTGGCGGTGCGACCAGAAGCCGATCAGCAGGAACGAGCTGATGCTGGTCATTTCCCAGAACACCATCAGCAGCAGCAGGTTGCCCGACAGCACCATGCCCAGCATGGCGCCCATGAACAGCAGCAGGTAGCAGTAGAAGCGATGGGCGCTGTCGCGCGGGCTGAGGTAGTAGTGCGCGTACATCACCACCAGCGCGCCGATCGCCAGCACCATGCCGGCGAACATCCAGGCCAGGCCGTCCAGGCGCAGCGAGAAGGCCAGCCCGATCTGCGGCAGCCATTGGCCGAAACTGCTTACGACCCTGCCGGCAAGGACCTCGGGGGTCATCGTGGCCAACAGCGCCAGCCCGCCCAACGGGGCGGCCGCGGCCAACCAGGCGGCCGTGGAGCGGGAGGTGCGGCGGAATGACGCCACGGCCACCGCCATCAGGAAGGGCAGGGCAAGTAGCAGGAGCAGGCTGGGATTCATGCAGGGAATACGGGATTCGCGAGCAGGTCGTTCAGTCTAACAGGCAGTCAATTGCTGCCGATACACCCGAATACGCCACCAATTGCATGTAACGTGCGTGATTCATTTTTTCAGCCCTCGTATCGCCCCCATTCGAGACCGCATGGGGGCGTATGGAACCGGTTGCGGGACTTTGCCGGATCTGGCCCCTCGGTGTACCCCGAAGCCAGCAACCACGGGGGCTGAACGCCAGCACGAAGATGAACGCCGGATGCATGCGGAGGCCCGGCCACGGCCATGCTGGACGCTCCGGCGTCGCGTGCCGGTGAGCATCCATCTCGTTCAGGAAAAATGACGCGTGCGCCGCCCGGTGGGCGGCACGGCACCCTCAGTAGGGCACGCCCATCCGGCGATACAGCTTGGCCACGACCCAGGCCGGCCCGATCAGCAGGTAGGTCAGGTCGGTGAGGAAACTCGGCTTGCGCCCCTCATGCTTGTGGCCGATGAACTGGGCGATCCAGGCCACCACGAACACGCCGATGGCCAGCCAGAACAACTTCTGCAGGCCGATTTCGGCCTCCAGCAGGCGGCACAGGCAGCCGAACACGAACAACAGCACCAGCATGCCGATGCCCAGTGGGCGTGAGAGCTTGTTGTAGAAACACCATGCGGCAAACATGGCAAACCCCGCCCAGATCCCGTTCTGGAACCAGGTGATCAGCGGCGGCAGGCACCACAGCAGCGCCACCACCGACCACAGGATCGCCGGCACCGCCACCACGTGGATGCGCTGGTTGAGCGCATTGCGGTGATCGTCGGAATAACTGGCGAAGTAGCGGTCGATCGGGCGCGCAACGGTGGTGGTGGTCATGTTCCCTCCCAGGAATCGGCACAGCATACCGCCCCGGCGGGTAGAGCCGACCGTTGGTCGGCTGCTCCTCGCCCAGACGATACCCATCGCGCTGCACGCGATAGGCGACTCACGGCCCCGGCAGTCGACCCACGGGCGACTCTACGCCAGGACCCCCTGCCATCACCGCCGGGGGTGCAGGCGAATCAGTCGACCGAGATCCCGGCCAGACGCTGCAGCGCCTCGGCGTACTTGGCGCGGGTACGCTCGATGATCTCCGCCGGGATGGACGGGCCCGGGGCGGTCTTGCCCCAGTCCAGCGTCTCCAGGTAGTCGCGCACGAACTGCTTGTCGTAACTCGGCGGGCTGGTGCCCACCTCGTATTCGTCGGCCGGCCAGTAGCGCGAGGAGTCCGGGGTCAGCATCTCGTCCATGATGTACAGGCGGCCGTCGGCATCGGTGCCGAACTCGAACTTGGTGTCTGCCAGCAGGATGCCGCGTTCGCGGGCGTAGTCGGCGGCGAACTTGTAGATGCGCAGGGTGGCATCGCGCACGCGCTCGGCCAGGTCCGCGCCCACCGCCTTGACCATCGCATCGAAATCGATGTTCTCATCATGGTCGCCCACGGCGGCCTTGGTCGACGGGGTGAAGATCGGCTCGGGCAGCTGCTCGGCCTGGCGCAGGCCATCGGGCAGGTCGATGCCGCTGACCTTGCCGGTGCGCTGGTAGTCCTTCCAGCCGCTGCCGATCAGGTAGCCGCGGGCGATCGCCTCCACCGGTACCGGCTTGAGCTTGCGGGTGACCACCGCGCGCTTGGCGTACAGCGCCGGGTCGACGCCGTCGGGCAGCACGCTGGCCACGTCGATGCCGGTCAGGTGGTTGGGCATCAGGTGCGCGGTCTTGGCGAACCAGAAGTTCGAGACCTGGCAGAGCATTTCGCCCTTGCCGGGGATCGGATCGGGCAGCACCACGTCGAAGGCCGACAGACGGTCGGTCGCGACCATCAGCAGGTAGTCCCCCGGCGGAGTGCCGGCGGGCAGCCGGTCGCGCGGAATGTCAAAAACATCACGCACCTTGCCGCGATGGCGCAAGGGCAGGCCGGGGAGATCGGATTGCAACAACGTGGTCGGCACGGGCACTCCTGGGGCTTCGTCATGACAGCTGTCCAGGGGACCCTGAGGGCCCGCACAGACAGCGGGCGGCCTAGTGTAAAGCGGGTTGGGGCCGCTGTGACGTAAAATGGGGCTCCTTTGTTGCCACGGCCGCCCAGACGACCATGCGCTGGTACGGAAAACTGCTCGGATTCATCGCCGGGGCCCTGCTGTTCAGGCCCAATCCGCTGTTCGGTGCCGTGGTCGGCCTGCTGATCGGGCATGCCTTCGACGCCGACTGGTTCCGCCTGAACAAGGAAAACCCCTACCGGGAGCTGGGGCTCACCTCCGAGGCGACCGATGCCGAGGTCGACCTGGCCTACCGCCGGCTGATCTCCCAGTACCACCCCGACAAGGTGGTCGGCGCCGCCCCGGAACTGCGCCAGCAGGCCGAGCGCAAGTCGCGCCAGCTCAACGCCGCCTACGACCGCATCAAGACCCTGCGCAAGCGCTGAGCGCGCGCGGCCCCCCTTTCCAAGTACTGAAGGCCCCGGCCATGTCCAACTGCATCATCGCCCCCTCCATCCTGTCCGCCGATTTCGCCCGCCTGGGCGAGGAAGTGGACAACGTGCTCGCCGCCGGTGCGGACTGGGTGCACTTCGATGTGATGGACAACCATTACGTGCCCAACCTGACCATCGGCCCGATGGTCTGCCAGGCGCTGCGCAAGCACGGCGTGACCGCGCCGATCGACGTGCACCTGATGGTCGAGCCGGTGGACCGCATCATCCCGGACTTCGCCGAGGCCGGGGCCACCTACATCAGCTTCCACCCCGAGGCCTCCCGCCACGTGCACCGCACCATCCAGCTGATCCGCTCGTTGGGCTGCAAGCCGGGCGTGGTGCTCAACCCGGCCACCCCGGTGGACATCCTGGACTGGGTGCTGGACGACCTGGACCTGGTGCTGATCATGTCGGTCAATCCGGGCTTCGGCGGCCAGGCCTTCATCCCCTCGGCGCTGGACAAGCTGCGTGCGGTCCGCAAGAAGATCGATGCCAGCGGCAAGGACATCCGCCTGGAAATCGACGGCGGCGTGAAGGCCGACAACATCGGCGCGATCGCCGCCGCCGGTGCCGACGCCTTCGTGGCCGGCTCGGCGATCTTCAACGCCAAGACCAGCTACCAGGACGTGATCGCGCAGATGCGCCACAACGTCGCCCAGGCGAGGGCCTGAGCCATGTCGGTGGCCACTGTGAACATCCGCGTGGCCACCGCCGCCGATGCGGCGCTGATCCTGCGCTTCATCCGTGAACTGGCGATCTATGAGAAGGCCGAGTCCTCGGTACAGACCGACGAGGCCGGCATCCGCGCGAGCCTGTTCGGGCCGGAGGCCAAGGCCCATGCCCTGATCTGCGAAGCCGACGGCGTGGCCATCGGCTACGCGGTGTATTTCTACAATTACTCCACCTGGCTGGGCCGCAACGGCATCTACCTCGAAGACCTCTACGTCAGCCCGGCCAGCCGCGGCAGCGGGGCAGGCAAGGCGCTGCTGCAGCACATCGCGCGCATCGCCGTGGCCGAAGGCTGCGGCCGCTTCGAGTGGTCGGTGCTGGACTGGAACGAACCGGCGATCCGGTTCTATGAGGCGGCCGGTGCGAAGCCGCAGAGCGAGTGGACGGTTTACCGGATGGACGGCGAGGCCTTGCGGGCCTTCGCCGAAGGCTGAGCACCCGTAGAGCCGACCGTTGCCCGGCTGCGCGCATCGCCGCTCAAAAAAAAGGCCGCACCCTCACGGATGCGGCCCTGGGAATACTCGGAGGCTGATCCTGCCTCCATCCATCGTCCCTGCTATGGCCTTCCATTCTCCGGCGGCCCGATGACCGTTTGATGACGTTCACCGGGCGCCACGGTGCGCGCTGATAGCCTGCGCTTCCCCCTGCCTTGGCCGAGCTGCATGCGTAGTCCCCACTGGCGTTTGATCCTCAACGGCAAGTCCACCGGCAACGTGGACCTGCGCGAAGCCGTGCACGCCCTGCGCGAGCGTGGGGTGCAGCTGGAGGTCCGGGTGACCTGGGAGGACGGGGATGCCGAGCGCTACGTGGCCGAGGCGATCGAACACGGCGTGGACACCATCATCGCCGCCGGCGGCGACGGCACCCTGAGCGAAGTGGCCGAGACCCTCGCGCACCGTCCCGAGCCCGCCGACGCGCTGCCGTCGCTGGGGCTGGTACCGCTGGGCACCGCCAACGACTTCGCCACCGCGGCCGGCATCCCGGTCGATCCGTTGGAGGCGCTGGACCTCATCGAGCAGCATCCCGCCCGCCCGATCGACCTGCTCAACATCGATGCCGACGGCAAGCGTTGGTGGTGTGCCAACGTGGCCAGCGGCGGCTTCGGCACCGAAGTCACCGTGGAGACCGACGAGGGCCTGAAGAAGGTGCTCGGCGGGCTGGCTTACCTGGTCACCGGCATCTCGCGACTGGGCCGGATCGACCCGATCCGCGCGCGCCTGCACACCCCGGACTTCGACTGGGAAGGCGGCTTCATTGCGCTGGGCATCGGCAACGGCCGACAGGCCGGGGGTGGCCAGGTGCTGTGCCCGGATGCCGTGATCGATGACGGGTTGCTGGATGTCACCGTGATCCCCGAACTCACCGGCGAAGTCGCCTCCACCATTGGCGCGCTGCTCAAGGGCGGCAAGCAGGGGGCGCTGGAGCAGGTTGCCGAGCGTACCCGTGCGCCGTGGGTGGAGATCCATGCCGAGGCTCCGATCACGCTGAACCTCGACGGCGAGCCGGTACAGGCCCGGCAGTTCCGGATCGAGTGCGTGGCCTCGCGGGTGCGGATGCATGTGCATCCGGGCAGCCACCTGCTGGGCGGCTGACTGCAAGGCGTGCCCGTTCAAGGCAGGCGGGTCACAGCAGCGGGATGTCTTCTTCCTTGCTGGGGAAGTTGAAGGCTTCGCGCTTCCTGCGGATGTGCTCGGGCATGGGCGGCCGCGGGATATTGCGTGCGATCAGCCGTTGCTGGCATTTTTTCTGCCAGGGCAGCAGGTCGGGCGAGGTGATTTCCCAGTAGATGGCTTCGACCATCAGTTGGCGCTGTGACTCGACGGGATCGGTGAACAGCCCTGTTTTGATGGTGGGGTCCGCCCCGTGTTCCAGCAGCCAGTAGGCGTGTTTGAATCCGCCACGCTTGGTGTACCAGCTGAGTACGGTGTCATCCCGGTAACTACTGCCCAAATTTACATCGGCCCCGCCCTCGACAAGGAGCTGGACGTTCTCCCATTGGTTGCCGCTGAGGAACGCTTGGAGGAGCAACGTTTCGTTGTCCGCATTCCGGGTATTCGGGTCTCCGCCGTGCTCCAAAAGGAGGCGGAGGTAGCGCGGGTCTTTCAGCTGGGCCGCATAAACCATGGCATTGTCATCGCGGTATGGCTTTCCTTGCAGTTGCCTTACCCGACGCGCGTTCGGGTCTGCGCCGCTTTCCAGCATCGCGCGCAAGCCTTCAAGACTCTGTGCGCGTAGCGGCCAGGCGAGCAACGGAATACCTTCGCGCTTTGAAAACGCTACGTCGGGATCCACGCCCTCGTCTTTCATGAGTCGCCGTATCTCCTTGGCGTCTCCCGTTTCGCTGGCGATGGCCAGATCCAGTGCCTTTCCCTCGAAGTAGCGATCAGCGCCATGCGAGGAAGCTGACGAG